>NZ_JADEYQ010000001.1 GCF_022627575.1 Sphingobacterium rhinopitheci | reverse complement strand
TTCCGAACAGAGAAGTTAAGCCCGCCCGAGCCGATGGTATTGCCGTAACAGGTGGGAGAGTAGGTCGGTGCCTTTTTTTAAACAGAAGCCTTAGAGAAATCTAAGGCTTTTTGCGTTTATAGACTTTTTTATCGATGTGGGTTTTACTTTTCGCACTTTAAATAGTCTAATCTATATTGACAAAATTTAAATTAGTAATATGAATATTAAGTATTTAGTAATGATTGTTTGTACATTGGTATTAACAAGTTGTGCTTCCAAAAAAGATTTAAAAAGTATGAGTAATAATTCTAGCCTATTTGAAAATAAATGGCAAATTGTAGAATTAAAAGGCGTGGCTATTAAAGATAAAGTTAATGGTAAAACTCCTTATTTACTTTTAGATAAGGCTGACCAAAATTATACTGTTATTACAGGTTGTAATACTTTGCATGGTGCTATGACAGTTACTAATACTAATATAAAGTTTGCTAATGGTATTTCTACTATGATGTTTTGTGAGGATATGTCTGTAGAGGACGGTTTTAAAGCTATATTATCAAAGGTTAATTCTTTTCAAGAGGATAGTTCTTTCCTTTATCTTAAAGATGGTAATACTGTTCTAGTAAAATTGAAAAAATATATAGATTCTTCTATTGTAGGGACTTCTTGGCAATTGGATTTGCTATCTGATCCCGGTATTGACTATAAGAAAGTATTTAATTCGGAGAAAAAACCTACTATTTCATTTCTAGAAGGTAATAAAATAGCTGGTAATGGATCATGTAATAATTTTAATGCTAGTATGACTTTAAATGGCAATTCTTTTAATGTAGGTCCTATTATGAGTACAAAAATGATGTGTTCAAATTTGGAAGCTGAGCAAATATTTTTTAATACTCTTGCTAAAGTAAACGGTATTAGTGCTAATGGTGATACCTTAAATCTTTTGATTGGAGATATTGCGGTAATGAGATTTAAAAAAATATAATACTTATCATTGATATATTTTAATAAAGGGTGCATTTTCTAATGGAATGCACCCTTTGTTGTATGATTTTAGCCAAATAAATCGGAGCTTAAATAGCGATCACCTCTATCACATGCTATAAATACTATAATGCCTTCTTCTATTTCGTTGGCTACTTGCAAAGCAGCATGAAAGGCACCTCCTGTACTCATCCCTACGAATATTCCTTCTTTTTTTGCTAGCTCACGTGTTTTTGTTACGGCGTCTATTTGCGCAATATCTATAACTCGATCTACTCGGGATGGATCAAATATTTTTGGTAAGTATTCCTTTGGCCATCTTCTGATTCCGGGGATTGAAGATTCTTCTGTTGGTTGGCAACCTATTATCTGAATGCTAGGATTCTTAGATTTTAGATATATGGAATTACCCATAATAGTACCAGTGGTCCCCATTGCACTTACGAAATGTGTTATTTTACCTTCAGTATCGTTCCATATTTCGGGACCTGTAGTCTTTATATGGGATTCGTAATTGTCAGGATTAGAAAATTGATTTAAGATAAACACTTCTCCTTTAGCAGCTTTCTCCTCTGCATAATCGCGGCATGCTTCCATACTTTCCAATAGTGTCACTTGTGCACCAAAGGCTTCCATGGTCAATACGCGCTCACGGGTCGACGAAGCTGGCATTACTAGTTCTAATTCTACATCATACGCTGACGCAATCATTGCTAGTGCAATACCTGTATTTCCTGAGGTTGCTTCTATTAATTTATCACCCTTTTTTATTTCATGACGCTCAATAGCAGAGCGTATCATGTTCAATGCAGGTCTGTCTTTGACGGATCCACCAGGGTTATTACCTTCTAATTTAGCGAATATTTTAACTTTTGGATTGGTATGAAATGCTGTTATTTCTACCAAAGGTGTATTTCCTATTGAATCAATAATATTTCCCATTAGCTTATTGGCTTTGTGTCTATAAATTTTGAATTTGGTTGATGATAGACTGTTGTATAAGGTTCCACACTGGAAGTCAACCATACATTTCCTCCAATGATAGAATGATGTCCTACAGTCGTATTACCACCTAATATAGTTGCTCCAGCATAGATTATTACATGGTCTTCTATAATTGGATGGCGTTGTACTCCGGCTAATATTTTATCTACACTGAGGGCACCTAATGTTACCCCTTGGTATAATTTTACATGTTTGCCAATGATACAGGTTTCACCGATGACTAGACCCGTACCGTGATCTATATATAGATATTCGTCTATTTGTGCTCCAGGATGTATATCTATACCTGTTTTTGAATGTGCATATTCGGTTAATATACGAGGCAATAGGGGAACCCCTAAATTAAATAACTCATGGGCTAAGCGATATATGCATATTGCCGTAAATCCAGGATAAGTTCTAATTATTTCCCGTATGCTGTTCGCTGCAGGATCACCATCCATTATTGCTTGTGCATCCGTAAGCATAATACGATACAATTCTGGTATTCTTTTGTAAAAAGTATCCGCTATTAGGGCATTATTACATTCAGAGCATGCTTTTGTCTTTAATAAAAGTTCATATAATTCGGCTTCGGAAAGCTGAAATGATTCTTCTAATTGTGTTACACTCTTTATACCTGTTGTATTCCTTTCAGGAAATAGTAGGTATAGAATATTTCTAGCCCAATCAGCAATACGCTTATTGGAAGGCATATCTTGGGCTTCAAGATGTTTTAAAAACAAATCGTTGTAAAAACTGTTTTTGTCACTTAGATGCATATACTCAAAAGTACTATAAATACGACCAATATTATAGAATTAATTTATTAAATAATTCTTCATGTATCTCTTCTGCCGAGAAACACATACCTATGTGTGTAGGTGAAGATTGAATGATGGTACTGCGATTTGCTGTAAGCCAACGAAAACGTTCATCCTGTTCTAAATTAGCAATTTTACCTGCTGTTTTATCGCCATTACATATACGTTGAAAGGATAATAAATGCGCTTTTAACGAATCAATATCAACATCTTGATAAAGCATTCTTAATTTGGCTTCATCTATATGAAATTTTAAACATGCATAACGTTGCTTACGACAGAATAATGCAACTCCTACATTAATAAATTCCTCTCTTTCTACACGAGGTACAGCCCTCACTACAGCATATTCATATACAGTTCTTTCGCTCATGTTCAATCTGTTGGATAAATAATTCGGTATGTGCTATTCTACCTATTAAAAATTGAAGATATACCTCCCGCACTTCGTTAGCTGTTAAATCACGCCCTTCTTCTATTAACCATTCGTCAGGAATTGTATCCAATATGTTCTGGATATTTTCTGTGCTAAACTTATCTTTATACGAGCTATCTATTTCACGTACTTGGCTAGCTTTTTTTAGTAAGACATGATCTTTTATTTGTACAAAAGGCTTAACCATTTGTTCTTGCCAATTATCCCATGAATGATGGAAATACAAGGATGCACCATGGTCAATAAGCCATAGCTCTTTATGCCAAATAAGCATATTTGTGTTTCTAGCTGTCCTATCGACATTCATGAGTAAGGCATCGAGCCATACGATTTTGGAAGCTTCGACTTCTTGAATATCGTCTACATTGGCATCAAATGTTATAGCGCCATTTAAAAAATGAACACCTAAATTTTTACCAACGGAGAATTTGAGTAAATCTTGAATCTCTTCGTCTGGTTCTAAGCGGGCAAAAGATCCATCTAAGTTAGCAAATACTAACTCAGGCATGCGAAGCCCTAATATACGGGCCAATTCACCACCTATCAACTCTGCTACTAGTGCTTTTTTCCCTTGGCCTGCACCTCTAAATTTGATGACATAGCTAAATCCATCATCAGCATCTACCAAACCTGGAAGGGAGCCACCTTCTCTGAAAGGTTGTATATATCTAATGATATTTACTTCTCTTATTTCGGGTTTATTCAATTTCATTCTTTACCTACTATTAAGTATATACTATATAATCTCGAATTCTTACTGGTATAATATATCAAGGACATATTAGGATTGATTGTTCTTGCATTTTATAACATTTAAAACAATATTTATTGTTTCTATGAATTCATCATTTTATAGGATATAGTATTTTATACTAAATTAACTGAAATGCAGCTACTTTTTAGATAAAAAGTAAAAAGCTACGCTTTTGTGACTAACAACAAATGCCTAATTGTGATTATATTTGTGAAAGAAATTTTCTATTTAATATATCTAAAAATGGATACTACTACAGAATATAATGCCGTTATAAAATATTGTAAAGATTTATTTATCAAGAAATCCAAGGACTATGGTACCTCATGGCGTATCATGCGTTTGAGTTCTATTACAGATCAACTATATATTAAAGCGAAGCGTATCCGTACATTGGAAGTAAAAAAAGTTTCTAAAGTAGGGGATGATATTGCAGACGAGTTTGTAGCTATTGTTAATTATTGTGTGATAGCATTGATGCAATTAGATTTGGGAGAAGATGGGGAAGAGAATTTACCTCTAGCAATAGTAGATACTGAATATACGAATAAGGTTAATGAGACCAGAGATTTGATGTTTGCGAAAAACCATGATTATGGTGAAGCTTGGCGTGATATGCGCGTGTCATCGATGACAGATATGATCTTAATGAAGTTGCATCGTGTAAAGCAAATGGAAGACAATGGTGGTAAGACAATTGCTTCTGAAGGCTTTGTAGGCAATTATCAAGATATGCTTAACTATGCTGTTTTTTGTTTAATAAAATTAGGTTACGCTTCAAAAAATAATTAATCATGAGTACGACATCATTCTATAGTCCATTGCAAACGAAAAAAGATAGTCCAGAGATTTTATTGTGGATATCTAGAATTTTTGTAGGTCTTCTATTTATTTTTTCTGGTTTGATTAAAGCTAATGATCCGATGGGATTTGGCTTTAAACTGCAAGAATATTTTCATGTTTTCAAGACAAGCTTTTTAAACGATTACAGTACTTATATAGCTATAGCGATCTGTGCATTAGAGATTATATTTGGTGTTTTATTAATATTAGGTATTGCCGGACGTAAAGTAGCTTGGGGCTTATTATTATTGATTATATTTTTTACGTTCTTAACGTTTTATTCTGCATTTTTTGAAGTAGTCACTTCTTGTGGTTGTTTTGGTGATGCTATTCCACTTACACCATGGGAATCTTTTGGTAAAGACTTAGTTTTGTTGGCATTTATATTGGTTATCTTTATTAAGAGAGATAAAATTAAACCCTTGATTGCGAGTTCTTTTACCAATAATTTATTTACTTTTCTTACCATTGTTGTTGCTTTTGGGATAGGTATTTACACGATGTGTTTCCTTCCTTTTGTAGATTTTTTACCCTACAAAGTAGGTGCTAATATTCCTCAATTAATGCAACTGCCCGAAGGAGCTGAAATGGATGAATATGAAATTATATATACTTTAAAACACAAGCAAAGTAATGAGGAGCAAAAGGTAACAGATAAGGAGTACATGGACCAAAAAATATGGGAAGATGAGAATTGGGAGATTGTAGGGGAGCCCATCTCTAAACTGTTGAAAAAAGGTTATCAAGTGCCAATTTCTGACCTTATAATTTCGGATGCAGATGGAAATGATGTGACGCAAGAAATAATTACTAATCCTTATTACAATTTTGTGGTAACGAGTGTTGATGTTACAAAAATGAGCCCTGTGGATCTTCTTGCTTTAGATAAAATGAATCAAACTATACATGATATAGGTACGGAAAATAATATTAGAGCTGTTTTGTTAACAGCTAGTTCTGCTGACGATGTAAAATATATCAGCGAGCAATTGGATTTAGTTTTCGAAATATTTTATGTAGATGCTATACCGTTGAAGAGTATGGTACGATCAAATCCTGGAATTATGTTACTTCAAAATGGTAATATTATTAATAAATGGTCAAAACTTTCTTTCCCAGATAAAGAAAACCTAATAAATACTTATCTTAATAAATAATTATGGATAAACCTGTATTCTTGATCGGCTTTATGGGGAGTGGTAAGACGACCTGGGGAAAAAAAATAGCTGCTGCGTTACAATTGCCTTTTATTGATTTGGATCATGAGATCGTCAACTATATAGGAATGACTATTCCTGAATATTTCGAAGCGCATGGCGAGGATAGTTTTCGAAGATTAGAAAATGAATTTTTGAAAAAACAAGCTACTAAAAAAGCAATTATTTCAACCGGTGGAGGTACGCCATGTTATTATGATAATATGGAATGGATTAAAGCTAATGGATTAGCTTTGTACCTGTATCATACACCCAAGTCGCTATGGTCTCGATTGAGTCAATCTGATGTCAATAAAAGACCTGTTCTCAAAGGTTTGACAGGTGAGGAGTTGCTTTCTTTTATAGAATCCAAATTAGTAGAGCGTGAACCATATTATAGTCAAGCGCATATAAAAGTAGAACAAATAAATACACCGCTTGAGCAGATTGTCAATATAATTAAAGCATATTAAGATGTATAGAAAGATCCCTCAGTATGTTTTTTTAGTTATCGGTATTTCCTTTATAGTAGGAATAGTTGGTTGTTTTAACGATGTTTCTACCGCTAATAATAATAGTAATAAGTCAAAAAAAGATATTTTTCAGAATGGTAATTTTAAATTAAATACTGTTGAAGATTTATATCAGTTATTAACATTTGATGACAATAGATATCCTTTAATTAGTGCACATAGAGGTGGTGCGAGTAAAGGATATCCCGAGAACGCAATTGAAACTTTTCAAAATGTCGCCAATCATTTACCCGTAATTATAGAATGCGATATACGATTGAGTAAAGATTCTATATTGGTTTTGATGCATGATGAAACATTAGATCGTACCACAACAGGAACCGGCAAAGTGAGTGATTATACATGGGAAGAGCTGAAGCGTCTCCAGCTTAAAGACCCTTATGGAAAAGTAACAAATTATAAAATTCCTACATTGCAACAAGCATTATTATGGGGTAAAAATAAGGTTGTTTATACCTTGGATGTAAAAAAAGATGTACCTTATAATTTGCTTTCTAATGTAATAGAAAAAGCGAATGCGGAGCATTATGCTGTCGTTATAACCTATAGCGCTAATCAAGCTAGAGCTTTATACAGTATTAATCCCGAGTTGGTAATTTCGGCATCGATCCAATCCGATAAAGATTTAAGACGTTTGACAGAGTTTGGTATTCCTGATAATAGACTTATCGCTTTTGTGGGAACAAGTTTACCGGATGATGATTTAGTGGTACTACTGCATAGCCATGGGATCAAAACTATTGTCGGGACATTGGGCAATTTGGATAAGAAAGCACAAGCTGATGGTTATCAACTATACGCAGATTTTATAGATAAGGGAGCAGATGTAATAAGTACCGATTATCCTTTGGAAGCAAAAAAAGCACTCGATTATTATATTCGAAAAAGAAAATTGTCCTCACCTTATATTAATAACTAATACTATGGCTATAGAAGTTATAAATCTTACTAAAATGTATGCTTCGCAAAAAGCATTAGATCATATAACTTTTAAGACTGGCTCTAACCATATTATAGGTTTTCTGGGACCTAATGGCGCAGGGAAATCTACGATGATGAAAATTGTTACAGGTATCTTGGCAGCAGATGAAGGGGATATTTTTATTAATGGTTTGGATATCAAAAAAGATCCTTTATTGATGAAAAGTAAAATCGGTTATCTCCCAGAAAATAATCCCTTATACCTAGATATGTATGTGCGTGAAATATTAAGCTATGAAGCCGATGTACATGCTATAAAGGATAAAAATAATCGTATAAATGAAGTTATCCATAGGACGGGGCTGATGGAGGAGCAACATAAGAAAGTAGGCCAATTGTCCAAAGGATATAAGCAGCGCGTAGGATTAGCGATGGCCATAATCCATAATCCTGAAGTACTTATTCTTGATGAACCCACATCTGGATTAGATCCAAATCAAATTTTAGAAATAAGAAATCTTATTAAAACTTTGGCTATGGATAAGACAGTTTTGCTGTCTACGCATATTATGCAAGAAGTGGATGCAATCTGTGACGAAGTGATTATTATTAGTAAAGGACATCTAAAAGACTATTTTCTGAAAAATGAACAAAGTTATAAGTATGCAGGATTAACAACAGAAGATATTTTTGTTCAACTTACGCGTTCTTAAATAGTAAGTATAGATCTTTATCATATAGCGATTTCTTACTATATTTTTAGTGCCAATCACATTATAATTTTTAGGTTACAATTAATTTATTGACATATAAAGCTTTATGCTATTGTATGCTGTTTTATATTTTCCTATTTTAGAGTGTAATCTAATTGTACCTAAAAAATTGTTTAGTATATATAAAAAGGAAGTATTAAGTTATTTCAATTCATTAATTGGCTATTTGGCTATAGCTTTTTTTTTATTAATTGCAGGATTAGTATTATGGGTATTCCCTGATACATCGATTCTTGATTCTGGATATGCCTCTTTGGAAGGATTCTTCAATTTAGCACCTTATTTATTTATCTTTTTAATACCCGCTATTATGATGCGTAGTATTGCTGGTGAAAAGATGGATGGTACATATGATTTGCTATTAAGTCGGCCGTTGAGTATGGTACAAATTGTACTAGGGAAGTTTTTCGGTGGTTTGACCATTGTGATACTAGCTATAGTACCTACGTTATTGTATAGTGTTTCTATCTATTTATTAGCTTATCCTGTCGGAAATATTGATATAGGTACTATTATAGGCTCCTATATAGGCTTAATATTTCTGGCGAGTTGCTTTGTGGCCATATCTTTATTTTGTTCCTCTTTGGTAAATAATCCAATTGTCGCCTTTCTATTAGCGGTCTTTGTTAATTTTTTCATGTTCTACGGAATAGGTGCTACAAGTCAGATTATGGCATTAGGTGACTTCGAATATTATATTAAGAATTTGGGAATACAGGAACATTATTTAGCGATTAGTAGAGGGGTGTTAATGGCAAAAGATTGTATTTATTTTTGTAGTGTTGTTATTTTATTTTTGATTTTTTCTATAGGTCATTTAACTCGTTCTTTTAGTGTACGAAAAAGGTTAATTACATTATATCTTCTGACACTAACAGTTATTCTCCTTATCAATCAAGATTTTGTGACCCGTTACTTAGATCGTATTGATTTTTCTGAGGACAAGCGTTTTACATTAACTGGTACTTCTAAAGATATTGTAAGTTCTTTAGATGATGATATTTATATTACCATATTTTTGGATGGGGATTTGCCTAGTGGTTTTAAGCGGTTAAGGGAAGCGTCTATTAATATGGCTAATGACTTGAGATCTTATGCTAAGGGAAAAATTCATGTGAATTTAATTGATCCTTCGTCTGGTTCTGTAGAAGAGCAAGGAAAGTTTAAGACAGCATTGATAGAGCGAGGTCTTTTTCCTACTAATTTGAATGTAAAGTCAGCGGATGGTTACTCTCAAAAGTTGATATTTCCCTATGCCATAATTAATCGTGGTGACAAAGAGATAAATGTTAATTTTTTGCAGAATCGTACAGGGCAAACACCAGATCAAATTTTGAATAATTCTATTCAAAATTTGGAATATGCTTTTGTATCTGCTATTACTAAGGCTAGTAATAATACCTCTCCTTTTATTGCCTTTACAGAGGGGCATGGTGAAGCTTCAGATTTACAGCTTTATGATGCTATGCATAGCTTAGCTGTTGCAAACCAAGTTGGGAGGTTAAACTTGGATTCTATTAAATTAGAGGACTTAAAGAAAATTCAGGTGCTCATCATTGCCAAACCGCAGGAAAAATTCTCCGAATCCGATAAATATAAAATCGATTTCTATGTCCGTAATGGAGGTTCAATTATTTGGGCGATAGACCAAATAGATGCTTCGATGGATTATATACGTGAATCTGGGGCACAAACGCTGATCGGTAGGGAACTGAATCTTGATGATCAGTTATTTTTATATGGTGCGCGACTAAAGTATGAAATTATAGCTGATTTAAATTGTTCACAGATACCTTTATCTATGGGAAATGTAGGAGGACAAGCTCAAATAGAGTTAGCTCCATGGTATTTTTTTCCTATTATAATGCCTAATTCTACTCATCCTATCATCAGAAACTTAGATGGTATTAGATCCGAATTTGTAGGTACTATTGATACAATTGCTAGTGAAGGTATCCAAAAGGAAGTATTATTAACAAGCTCCCCATTCGCTAGAGTATTAAAAACTCCCTCCACTATTTCTTTACAAATGGTAGAAGAAATCCCCGATCCTACCAAATTTAAAAGCCAACCTTATCCAATAGCTGTACTTTTGACAGGTAAATTCCCTTATTTGTATGAAAATAGACCTACGCCTGAGAATATATTTGAAACAGTTGATCTTTCGCTCATTTCGAAAGCAGCAAAAATGTTTGTTATCGCTGATGGTGATTGGTTGATAAATCAGGTAAATGCCAAAGATCAATCTCCTTTTCCATTGGGATGGGATCGTTATACAGAAAAGCAATATGCAAATAAAATTCTATTAGAAAATGTTATTGATTATCTGATGAACGATGAACAATTAATTGCTCTACGCAATAGAGAAGTGAAGCTTCGATTGTTAGATAAAGCCCTTGTTAAACAAGATAGATTGATGTGGCAAATGGTAAATGTAGTATGTCCTATTGTGATTTTATTGTTGGTAGGTGCTGGCCAGCAATATTTACGGAAGCGTAAATACAAGAAGTCATTTGTGACCAATTAGGTGGCCTATAAAAAAAGCCGTAGATTAGTACCTACAGCTTTTTTATGATGGAATAATAATATTCTTATTTTTTCATTGATCCAGTCTCTTTTAATCTTGTATGCCAAGAGAATGCTTCTTCTAAGATATGTGGGGTTTGGCCACCTCTTAATTCACATGCTCTTTCGAAATAAGATAATAACTCTTCTTTGTAATCTGGATGAACACAGTTTTTGATAATCTCTAATGCTCTTTCGCGAGGTGCTAAACCTCTCAAATCTGCCAATCCTTGCTCTGTTACAATTATATCTACATCGTGCTCTGTATGGTCAACATGGGATACCATTGGTACGATTGAAGAAATATTACCACCTTTAGCAATCGAAGCAGTTACGAAAATAGAAATGTACGCATTACGCGCGAAATCTCCTGAACCACCGATACCATTCATCATGTGTGTACCAGATACGTGTGTAGAGTTTACATTACCATAGATGTCGCATTCAATTGATGTATTGATACCAATAATACCTAGACGACGGATTACTTCACAAGAGTTTGATATCGCTTGTGGACGCAATACTATTTTGTCTTTATATTTCTCGATATTGTTGATTACACGGTCATAACATTCTTGTGATACGGTCATCGATGATGCAGAAGCAAAGTTCATCTTACCTGAATCGATCAAATCAAAAGTCGAATCCTGTAATACTTCAGAATACATTACTAAATTTTCAAAATTAGAATGCTCTAATCCGCCTAATACAGCATTAGCTACTTTGCCAATACCACATTGTAATGGCTTTAATTCTTTTGTCAAACGACCTGCTTCAACTTCTTCTTCAAAGAAAGTAACAATATTCTTGGCGATAGCCGATGTAGCTTCATCAGCAGGTACTATGTCACCAGCCATATCTTGTATATCATGAAATACGATACCTGCAATTTTCGAAGGGTCGATTTTGATATATTCTGTGCCGATTTTGGTGTCGCAAGATGTAATGTTTATTGCTGTGCGAGATCCGTAATCCTCCACTTTATAGATGTCATGTATACCACGAATCGCGGTAGGAATAGAAGTGTTAATTTCTAAGATGATTTTATCTGCGCTTTTCGCTATATCAACATTATTACCTACAGAAGTAGTTGGAATTATTGAACCGTCTTCTAATATTTCTGTAACTTCTAAAATAGCAACATCAATTTTGAACTCACCATTTAAAATGTGTTCTGCTGTTTCACCTAAATGTTGGTCAATGAATAATACATTGCCAGTATTAATATTTTTTCGTAATACGGTATCAACTTGAAAGGGTAAGCGCTTTTTTAAAGCTCCGCTTTCTGCCAATTCAGCATCTGTGTCATGTCCTAAAGATGCACCTGTTACTAAAGTGATTTTTAGATCTTCATTTTTAGCACGTTGTGCAAATGCCTTCAAAACTACTTTTGTGTCTCCGCCTCTAGTAAAGCCACTAGAGCCAACAATCATTCCATTATTGATTAAGGCTGCAGCCTCTTGTGCAGTCATCACTTTGTCGCGTAATGCTTCTAATCCAATTCTTTCGTAACCCATTCTATTTAATCTAAACAGTGATATAATACTAGTCACTTTAACTGTGCAATATTAGATATAATTTAAAATCATACTTTATCGTAAACAGACATCAAATTATCAATAAAACACAAAAAAATGATAACTGTTTAATAATCAGGGATAAAAAATATTTCGTCATATATAGATTACAATTGATTGCAATGTAAGTGGCTGGTGTACAGTTGGATATAAATTTTGTTTTTTTAATTAATTGGTCAGAATGATTGAATTACAGGTGATTGTAAAGTGATTAAACACTTACTTTTTGGTATTGTAATCAAAAAAGGTGAAATTTGCATGTAAATAGTACAATATGGAAAAGGAATATGTAAATAAGTATTACGTAACAGAGGTGGATGCTTTCGAAGATAGCATATATTGTCATCACGCCATGATGGGCGACAGTTATATAGGAGATCACGTTCATAAGAAGGGGCAATTTCTGTATACTGAGGGAGGGGTTGTATTTTTAAAGACTTCTACAAAGTCATACTTTTTACCTGCAAGGCACTATATTTGGATTCCAGCAGGCGTAAAACACAGTATTCATCCAAGTTCAACTCATGTTATTATGAGGAATCTTTATTTTCCTGAGTATGAAACGGATACGGATTTCTTTAATAAGATTAATATTTATCCTGTGAATGATTTGCTTATAGAGTTAATTATGTTCACGAATCGCTGGAATGGGAATATATTTCCAGTAGAGGAGCCCAAGTATTCTATAGCTAAAGCATTTAAACTTTTATTGCCCGAACTTTCGCAGTCTGAATTGCCTTTGGCTTTACCTTATCCACAACATCCTAAATTAAAAGGTATTGTTTCTTTTTTAGAAGAGAATATTTCTGAGAATGTAAATTTTAAAAACCTATCTCAAAAATTTGATGTAAGTGAGCGTACACTTGCTAGGTTGTTTCAGAAAGAGTTAAGTATGTCATTCATACAGTATTATACAATTTTGAGAATGTTGACAGCCTTGAAATTGTTATTGGACGAAAAGTTAAGTGTTAATGAAGTCGCTTTGAAAGTTGGATATAGTAGTTTACCTACTTTTAGTAATACCTTTAACAAAGTAATTGGTGTCAGACCTAGCGATTACGTAAAACACCAGCATACGCTTTTATAAATTTAAAATGAAAATCAAATCAACCTTAACCTTATTGATTGCAAGTACTACATTATTAGCTTGTGGATTAAGTAATCAAACTACGCGTAAAGATCCTATTCCAAAACCTATCCAATTATTTAATGGTAAAGACATTAATAATTGGACACCAAAAATAAGATTACATGAAGTAGGAGAAAATTTTGGTAATACTTTCCGCGTAGAGGATGGATTACTGAAAGTCAGATATGATCAATATGACGATTTTGATCAGCAATATGGCCACTTAGCTTATAATAAGCCTTATGGTTATTATATATTGAGAGTAGAATATCGTTTTGTTGGTGATCAATCTAAAGGCGGTGAAGGCTGGGCTTGGCGCAATAGTGGGGCTATGCTTCATGGACAAAAGCCATCAACGATGTTGAAAAATCAAGATTTTCCTATTTCAATAGAAGGTCAATTATTAGGCGGTGATAATACAGCAACTTCAATTAGAACTACATCTAATCTATGTACTCCAGGGACCAATGTAGTATATAAAGATGAATTTTTTACACCACATTGTGTTAACTCTACATCTAAGACTTATCATGGTGATCAATGGGTAACAGCTGATTTTGTTGTTTTAGGCGATTCTGTTATCAAGCATGTATTGGATGGCGAAGTAGTATTGCAATATGCTAAGCCTCAAATAGGTGGTGGGAATGTCGAAAACTATGATCCAAAATATAAAAATGATGGTCAAGCATTGACTAGCGGATATATTTATTTACAATCTGAAAGTCATCCAATAGATTTTAGAAAAGTCGAATTGTATGATTTAGAGAAGTATAAAGATAAACCACAAGTTCTTAATACGATCATTGAGAAGGTAATAAACCAAAAAAACTCGAATTAAATTCGAGTTTTTTTTTGATTAAAATTTAAAAACAAGAAAAGGGATACAGCTAGGTATCCCTTTATATTTTAATCAAACAGTCTAATTAACCTAATTTGTTAACAAATTTAGTCAATTTAGATTTGTTGTTAGATGCTTTTTTCTTGTGAATAACGTTTTTCTTAGCTAAACGATCTAGCATAGAAACAACAGTTGGTAACAATGCTTTAGCTTCTGTAGCATCTGTAGTGTTACGTAATTTCTTGATTGCGTTACGCGTAGTTTTTGCTTGGTAACGGTTTCTTAAACGCTTCGCAGCGTTAGCTCTAATTCTTTTAATCGCTGATTTATGATTTGCCATTTCTCTTAGCTATATTTTATATTTTTTTATACTAAATTCGGACTGCAAAAATAAATAGTTTTATTTAATATTCAAAATCTATTTTGAATATTATTTTGTTAAACCATTAAATTTATATCCTTGCCTGCAAATATACGAAAAACAGTTCATTTTCTTATTCTCCTTTTAATCTTTAATTTTGTGCATGCAAAAATTATCCATGGATCAATTGAATCGCGTAGACGTAGATTCTTTTAAAGCTCAGCAAAAAACACCTATAGTATTAGTATTAGACAATGTGCGTAGTATGCACAATGTGGGTTCTGCTTTTCGTACAGCGGATGGATTTGCTATAGAAAAAATTGTTTTGTGTGGTATAACTGCTACTCCTCCACACCGTGAAATTGAAAAAACAGCCCTAGGAGCTACTCAGTCTGTCGAATGGGTGCATGTAAAAGATAATACGGAGGCTGTTAAATTATTGAAACAAGAGGGCTATAAAGTATACGCTGTAGAACAAGCGGAGGGTGCTATATTTTTAAATGATTTTACTGCTCTACCGAATGAAAAAATCGCCCTTGTATTTGGTAATGAAGTTCACGGCGTAGACGAAGAAGTGATGTCCTTAGTAAATGGCTGTATTGAAATTCCTCAATTTGGTACCAAACATTCTTTTAATGTATCAGTTACAATCGGAATTGTTTTGTGGGACATAGTACGTAAAACGCGCTTTTAATAAAAAAAAGTCCGAATAGAGTAAGCTTTTTTTCTGTAAGTCATAACAAAATGGTAGATTTGCTCTGCAAAAAATAAGAACAATGAGCGTATTAGTAAATAAAGATTCAAAAGTTATCGTCCAAGGATTCACTGGAACAGAAGGTACTTACCATGCTTCTCAAATGATTGAGTATGGAACTCAAGTTGTTGGTGGAGTAACTCCAGGAAAAGGTGGTCAATCTCACTTAGACCGTCCTGTATTCAATACAGTGCAAGATGCCGTTAATACTACAGGCGCAAATGTATCTATCATTTTCGTACCACCAGCATTTGCTGCTGATGCTATTATGGAAGCTGCTGCTGCGGGTATTGCTTTGATTGTATGTATTACGGAAGGTATTCCAACTAAAGATATGATTCAAGTAAAATCTTACTTGAGCGATAAGGATTCTCGTTTGATCGGCCCTAACTGTCCAGGTATTATTACAGCAGAAGAAGCTAAAATTGGTATTATGCCAGGATTTATCTTCAAAACTGGTAA
This sequence comes from Sphingobacterium rhinopitheci, assembly GCF_022627575.1. Lineage (GTDB taxonomy): Bacteria > Bacteroidota > Bacteroidia > Sphingobacteriales > Sphingobacteriaceae > Sphingobacterium > Sphingobacterium rhinopitheci. Next base: position 636,081 of record NZ_JADEYQ010000001.1, on the reverse strand, counting down.
AGTAGGTGTTGTTTCTAAATCAGGTACATTGACTTATGAAGCTGTAGATCAAACAGTGAAAGCAGGATTAGGAATTTCTACGGCTATTGGTATTGGTGGTGACCCTATCATTGGAACAACTACGAAAGAGGCTGTTGAATTATTAATGAATGACCCTGAAACGGAAGGTATTATCATGATCGGTGAAATCGGTGGTGGTATGGAAGCCGAAGCGGCACGTTGGATTAAAGAAAATGGTACTAAACCAGTTGTTGGTTTTATCGCAGGTCAAACAGCGCCTCCGGGACGCCGTATGGGCCACGCTGGAGCTATCGTAGGTGGTGCTGAAGATACAGCAGCTGCAAAAATGGCTATCATGCGTGAGTGTGGTATTCGTGTTGTTGAATCTCCAGCAGAAATTGGAAAGGCAATGGCTGAAGAACTAGCTAAGTAATTTTTTAAACATTATATTAAAAAGAGGCTCTAAGCCTCTTTTTTTTGTTTTACATAGTTATTGCTTAGGTCGTTATTGCATAAATACTTATATATTTATAATTCATTAAACCTATTTACCTTTTTTATGCATAAAAGAATAGTTACCCTAATTTTTTCATTTCTTATTTTATGTACTATTACTGCGCAAGAAATAGATGAGAATTATATTAAAGCAAATTATAATAAGATTGAAGTAAATATCCCAATGCGAGATGGGATAAAACTATTTACTGCCATTTATACTCCAAAAGATATTTCTCGAAGTTATCCAATATTGTTGAATAGAACCCCCTATGCAGTGGCGCCGTATGGTGAAGATAACTATAAAAGTTCCCTTGGTAATTTTAAGGAGATGGCCAAAGAAGGGTATATTTTTGTATACCAAGACGTACGTGGTAAGTGGATGAGCGAAGGAGTTTTTGAAAATGTGAGACCTACGAAATCCCCAACAGACAAAAAAGGTATCGATGAAAGTACCGATACCTATGATACGATTGATTGGTTAGTCAAAAATGTAAAGAATAATAATAATAAAGTAGGGATGTATGGAATCTCATACCCTGGTTTTTATGCTTCTGCAGCTTTAGTAGGTTCACATCCTGCATTGAAAGCCGTATCTCCACAAGCGCCAGTAACAGATTGGTTTGTGGGAGATGATTTTCGTCATGGAGGTGCGTTATTATTATTCGATGCTTTTCGTTTTATGTATACATTTGATGCAGCTAGATCACATCCTGTAGACAATACCAAAGGCCCAAAAGGATTTTCTTTGGAAGGGAAAGATTATTATAAATTTTTCTTAAACAATAAAAATATAGGTGATCTTAAGAAAAATTATCTTGGACATACGGTGAAATTTTGGAATGATTTGCAGAAACATCAAACATTGGATACTTTTTGGTATAATAGAAATATAACACATCATCTCGATCAAGTGAAGCCTGCTGTGATGATAGTAGGAGGAACTTTTGATGCTGAAGATGTATATGGTACTTTTGAGACTTACCGTCAAATCGAAAAACAAAATAAAAATAATAACAATATACTCGTGGTAGGTCCTTGGTATCACGGGGGCTGGGTGCGATCGGATGGTAGTTCATTTGGGGATATACGTTTTGGCGAAAAAACGAGTCTGTATTATCAAGAAAAATTTGAGCTTCCATTTTTCGATTTTTACTTAAAAGGCAAAGGTTCTTTTAAACCTGCTGAAGCCAATGTCTATGTGACGGGAGCAAATAAATGGTATTCTTTTGATCAATGGCCACCTAAGGAATCTACAGCAAAGAAATACTATTTCAATACTAATAATAGATTAACAACTACAGCTCCTTTAGCAAAAGAAGCATTTGTGGATTATGAAAGTGACCCTAATAATCCGGTACCTTTCCAAGAAGGTATTATAACGGAACGTACACGCGAATATATGATCGCAGATCAACGTTTTGTAGCCAATCGCCCTGATGTGTTGGTATTTGAAACGGAGCCCTTAGAAGAGGACTTAATACTCACGGGGCCTATTACAGCCAATCTACATATTAGCATGAGTGGTTCGGATGCTGATTTTGTGGTGAAAGTGATTGATGTATATCCGGATAGTTCAACTGCTGTATCTGCCGTCAATGATAAGGTGGTGATGCCGGGGTATCAAATGTTGGTTCGTGGTGAAGTGTTGCGCGGGAGATTTAGAAATAGTTTTTCCAAGCCAGAACCTTTTACGCCCAATACGATAACCCCTGTATCTGTTGTGTTGCCAGATGTAGCGCATACCTTCAAGAAAGGACATCGTCTGATGGTACAGGTTCAACATTCATGGTTCCCATTGGTAGAGCAGAATCCTAATCAATTTATAGATGTTTTTCAGGCTAAATCAACTGATTTTATTAAAAATAAACACCGTCTATATTTTGACAAGGAGCATCCAAGTGATATTGTGATACAAGTTTTATAAAAATCAAAGAGGAGATAATTCAATTATCTCCTCTTTGATTTTTAACTTAAAAGTAGCATTTCAAGATGAGGTGCTTACCATCGTTTGGACAAAATTACAACCGATTTGAAGCTTTATGACTACTTTGTCTTGATAAGTTTTTTTTCTGCAGGCTTTTCTTATGTAATTACATGTGAAAGGATAATACTTAATGGAATTTGTTTGTTTGATAGGAATTCATCAATGTATAGGTTTATTTCTTTAAAATATAAATACTGCCCTTAGAAATATTATGGATATTGTTTGTCAGGTTTTTATGTGTATTTTTTGTAGTTATATTATATATTTTCCTTTTGCCTAGAAAAGGGGAAATAATATTGAATTTATTGTGTAAAATCTGTGTTTTGTCATTGTGAAATTTAGAGCTTCCTTTTTTGAGGATTATTGGTTAAATTAGCGACCTTTAAAAATAGATAAAAATACGCGATGTACAAGGAATATAAGCAGTTAAATTTACCGGAAATCGGCAAAGAAGTATTAAAACGGTGGGGTGCAGACAACATCTTTGAGAAAAGTATTTCAAACCGTCCTGCGAGCAAGCCATATACATTTTACGAAGGACCTCCTTCAGCAAATGGTATGCCTGGGATTCACCACGTGATGGCTCGAGCGATTAAGGATATTTTCTGTCGTTATAAAACCTTGAAAGGCTATCAAGTGAAACGTAAAGGTGGTTGGGATACGCATGGTCTTCCTATTGAATTGGCTGTAGAAAAATCTATGGGCATTACCAAAGAGGATATCGGTGTCAAAATAACGGTAGAAGAATACAATGATGCCTGTCGTAAAGAGGTTATGAAATACACGGATGTGTGGAATGACTTGACAGAGAAGATGGGCTATTGGGTAGACTTAGAAAACCCATATATTACCTATCAAAATGAATATATCGAAACATTGTGGTTCTTATTGAAAGACCTTTATAAAAAAGGCCTTTTGTATAAAGGATACACTATTCAACCGTATTCACCTGCTGCAGGTACAGGCTTGAGCTCTCATGAATTGAATCAACCCGGTACGTACAAAGATGTAAAAGATACTACTATCGTAGCTCAGTTTCGTTTGGATAAAACACAATCTCATCCTTTGCTGGATTCTTTAGTAGAATCTGCAGATGAGGATGTTGCTTTTATCGCATGGACAACTACGCCGTGGACATTGCCGAGCAACTCTGCATTGGCGGTAGGACCAAAGATTGATTACGTAAAAATAAAAACTTTCAATCAGTATACAGGTGCCCCTGTATCTGTTGTATTGGCAAAAAACTTAATCGCCAAACACTTTAAAGCTGAAGGTCAAGATGCTTCATTTGAAGATTTTAAAGTAGGGGATAAGATTGTTCCTTGGAAACAAGTAGCTGAATTTAAAGGTGAAGCATTAGTAGGTTTACGCTACCACCAATTAATGCCTTATATCACTTCTGAAGAGTTATTGGAAAAAGCTTTCCGCCTGATTCCTGGGGATTTTGTGACTACGGAAGATGGTACTGGTATCGTGCATATAGCGCCTACATATGGTGCTGATGACTTTAGAGTAGCCAAGGATGCTGGTGTACCTGCGATCATGGTAAAAGACGAAAATGGTAAAGATGTGCCTACAGTAGATCGTACAGGTCGTTTTGTGAAAGAGGTAATTGATTTTTCTGGTCGTTTTGTAAAAGAAGAATACTATTCTGCTGAAGAGCGTGCTGATAATGAATTCCGTCCTACGGATGTATTGATCGCTATCAAGCTGAAAGAAGATAACAAAGCCTTTGATGTGAAGAAATACGAACACACGTATCCTCACTGTTGGCGTACAGATAAGCCGGTATTATACTATCCATTGGATAGCTGGTTTATCAAATCTACTGCTGTAAAAGAGCAGTTGGTAGAATTGAATAAAACAATCAACTGGAAACCTGAATCCACAGGTTCGGGTCGTTTTGGTAATTGGTTGGAGAATTTAGTGGACTGGAACCTTTCTCGTTCTAGATATTGGGGTACGCCACTTCCTATTTGGCGCTCCGAAGATCAGGCAGAGGAGATTTGTATAGGTTCGATGTCTGAGTTGAAATCTCTATTAGAAGCTTCTTTGGTATCTGATCAGTTGTCAAATGAAGAAAAAGCTTTAAATAAAGAATATCTAGAGAAATTCGGTACTGACAAATTAGACTTGCATCGTCCATATGTAGATCATATCGTATTGGTATCCGAGACGGGGCAGAAATTGTTCCGCGAGCCAGATCTAATTGACGTTTGGTTTGATTCTGGTGCAATGCCTTATGCGCAGTGGGGGCTAGACTATGATAAGATGGCAGCGGGAGATCCACTACCTTTCAAAGAAGGTTTTGATGCTGCATTCCCGGCAGACTTTATCGCCGAAGGAGTAGATCAAACGCGTGGTTGGTTCTTTACATTGCACGCTATCTCCACGATGGTTCGGGGTTCGGTAGCTTTCAAGAATGTCGTATCTAACGGATTGGTATTAGACAAGAATGGTAACAAAATGTCTAAACGCCTAGGTAATGGTGTTGATCCATTTGCCACGATAGAAAAGTACTCTGCAGATGCTACACGTTGGTATATGATCAGTAATGCTTCTCCGTGGGACAATTTAAAATTCAACGAAGAAGGATTAGATGAGGTTCGTCGCAAATTTTTTGGTACCTTGTATAATACATATGCATTCTTTGCATTATATGCCAATATTGACAACTTCAATTATTCGGAAGCAGAGATCGCAATCGAGAGTCGTCCAGAAATCGATAGATGGATTATTTCTTTGTTGAATAGCTTGACAAAAGAAGTAGATGCTTTCTATGCCGATTACGAACCTACAAAAGCTGCTCGTGCTATTCAAAATTTTGTGGATGAGCATTTGAGTAACTGGTATGTACGTTTATGTCGTCGTCGTTTCTGGAAAGGCGAGTATACTGAAGATAAAATATCAGCGTATCAAACATTATATACATGTTTGGATACCATCGCAAAATTGATGTCGCCAGTATCTCCATTCTTTGCTGATCAATTGTATTTAGATTTGAATACAGTATCTAATAAAGAAAGTTTTGAATCTGTTCACTTAGCAGATTTCCCTACGTACAAGGAAGATTTAGTAGACAAAGCCTTAGAAGAAAGAATGGCATTGGCGCAAGATATTTCTTCATTGACATTGTCCCTACGTAAGAAAGTAAGTATCAATGTACGTCAGCCATTAAGTAAAATATTGGTTCCTGTACTAGATTCTGCATTCCAAGAGAAAGTAGAAAAGGTAAAGGATTTAATCTTGTCAGAGACGAACATCAAAGAAATTGAGTTCATCACCGATACTGCAGGTATAATCAAGAAGAAAATAAAACCTAACTTCAAAGCTTTAGGAGCTAAAGTAGGTAAAGACATGAAATTGGTAAGTACTGCTATTCAAGCGTTAGGAGCGGAGCATATTTCTATTTTAGAAAAAGAAGGCGCTTTAGCTTTAGAAGGTACGCCTTATACGATTGGGCTTGAAGATGTAGAGATTATTGCGGAGGATGTAGCTGGATGGCAAGTGGCTAACTTGGCTAACCTTACTGTAGCATTAGATGTACAGATTACAGCGGAGTTAAAGAAAGAAGGTATAGCACGTGAGTTGATAAATCGTCTTCAAAACTTAAGAAAAGAAAAGGGTTTTGAAGTAACAGATCGTATTAAAGTACAACTGACTGAAAATAATGAAATTGAAGAAGCTGCAAACAATAATTTATCTTATATTTGCGCAGAAATATTAGCTGATTCATTTGAATTTACTAACACATTGATTGCAGATGACATTATCGAAATCAATGATATTAAACTTAAAGTATTAATTGTAAAAAATTAATTATGGGAGAAAACACAGAAAAAACACGTTATAGTGATGCCGAATTACAAGAATTCAAAACTATCATACTCGATAAAATTGCTATTGCTAAAGAAGAATTAGGTGCGCTAACAAGAACACTAAGTAACAGCAATGCTAATGGAACGGATGATACTGCGGGTACATACAAAACATTAGAGGATGGTTCTGCAACTTTGGAGAAAGAGCAAACAAATCAATTGGCAGCACGTCAAAAGAAATTTATTGACAATCTAGAGGCTGCTTTGGTACGTATTGAAAATAAAACTTATGGTGTTTGTCGTGAGACAGGTAAGTTAATTCAAAAAGAACGTCTTAAAGCTGTGCCACATACTACATTGAGTATAGAGGCAAAAAATAAACAATATTAAAAATTATTTAAAATAGTTTAGTAGCCTTTGCAATATATGTTGTAAAGGCTATTTTATGAAATCATTATGAAAGGATATACAAAGCCTATTACATTAATTGTGATTATATTGCTTATAGACCAAATCTCTAAGATATGGGTCAAATTGAATATGACTATCGGCGAAAGTTTCAATGTGATAGGGAATAAGGTTCTTATTCATTTTATCGAAAATCCAGGGATGGCGTATGGGATGGAATTTGGTGGTGAATATGGTAAATTATTCTTAAGTGTATTTAGAATTATCGCTGTATGTGGTATTGGTTATGGTCTACATTATATGATCAAAAACAAATACAATAGAGGTTTTATTCTCAATGTAGCATTGATCTTTGCTGGCGCATTAGGTAATATATTAGATTCTGCTTTTTATGGAATGATCTTCAGTGAAAGTACATACTTTGAAAAGGCTACTTTATTTCCAGCGCAAGGATATGCAACATTTTTGCATGGCTACGTAGTTGATATGTTATATTTTCCATTGATAGAAGGTCATTTTCCTTCATGGTTTCCGATATGGGGGAGTGAACATTTCCTGTTCTTCCGACCTGTATTCAATGTTGCTGATTCAGCCATATCTGTAGGAGTTGCGCTTATATTGATTTTTCAAAAAAGATACTTCAAAGAAGAGCACCAGGAAAGTAATAATTTACACGACGAAATTAGAGAAGATTAATATTAAAAAATAAGAGCGAGAAATTATTCTCGCTCTTATTTTTTAATATTAAATTTGAATTCAACTAATAGTTATAAACAATGAGAAACCTATTTTTTCTGTTTTATTTGCTTTTTATCATTGCACCTTCTTTTGCACAGCAAATAGAAATAAAAAATCTAAAAAAGCATATTTATCACCTTGCAGATGATAAAATGAAAGGAAGAGCTACTGGTAGCGCCGAACTTGAAAAGGCGGCTGATTATATTGAAAGCTATTTTAAAAAATATAAACTTGTTCCAAAAGGCGAAATCGGATATCGACAACAATTTGAAGCTAAAGTTAGCCGTGTTCCAGTACTAGATAGTATTCGTACAGCACAAAATATCATAGGTTTTATTGACAATGGAGCTCCATACACTATTGTAATAGGTGCTCATTATGATCACTTAGGATTAGGTGATTTTGGTGGCTCTAGAGATACAATAACCAATATAGGGCACATTCATAATGGTGCAGATGATAACGCCTCTGGTGTAGCAGGATTGCTTGAGCTGGCTCGTGTGTATGCTACTAATGGTATTGTAGAAAATTATAATTTTTTATTTATTGCTTTTAGTGCGGAAGAGTTGGGATTATTAGGGTCAAAATATTGGACTAATCATCCAACTATTCCCTTATCTACGATCGATTGGATGTTGAATATGGATATGATAGGTCGCTATAACAAGGACAATGGTTTAGCAATTATTGGTTATGGTACTAGTCCTAGTTTTCCCATTATATTTAAAGATATTACCTCTGATATCAAATTCAACCTCAGTAAAGATGGGAATGGCGGTTCCGATCAAACGTCATTCTATAAAAAGGATATTCCTGTTTTATTTTTCCATACTGGAGGGCATGATGATTACCACAAAATAGGAGATGATGCGGATAAGATTAATTATATGGCATTGAAGTCAATTTTAGAATTAGAGATCGCGGTGATTAATAATTCTATGAAGGAAGGGAAAATGAAATTTATTTGGACAAACTAATATATGCGAATTTTTATTACTGGGTCTAATGGTTTTCTAGCTCAAAAGTTTTGTGAGTTAATTAAGGATGAACAGTTACCATACAATGTATTGGGGGTTTCTAAATCCGCTAATAGAAACATTTATTTGAATGATGATGAATTTGTGAGATTGGATCTTGTGGATTTTGAAGTTTTAAAACAGGAGATTACTAAATTTAAGCCTACCCATATCCTGCATACTGCCGCTGTAACAGCTGTCGAAGCTTGTGAGGAAGATAAACAATATGCTGATCTTATCAATGTAGCATTGACGGAGTATTTAAGTCAGTATGCTAAAGATAACAATAGCCATTTCACTTTTATAAGTACTGATTTTGTATTTGATGGCACAGAAGGCCCATATTCGGAAGAGGATAGTACCAAAGCTGTAAACTATTATGGTCAGTCAAAGATATTAGCTGAAAATGCAGTGCTTGCTTCAGGTGCTACAGCAGCAATTTTGCGAACTATTCTGGTATATGGTGCTATTCCCGATCGTAGCAGAGGAAATTTAGTGTTGTGGGCAAAAGGGCAGTTAGAACAAAACAAGCCTATTAAAGTAGTTTCTGATCAATGGCGTATGCCTACTTGGGTGGATGATCTCGCTCAGTCCTGTTTGTTAGCGATGAATATGCATGCTAAGGGAATTTTTCATATTTCAGGAGATGAGTTAATGACCATAGAAGAGTCGGTGTATAAAATTGCTGATGCTTTATCTCTTAAAAAGGAATTAATTTCGCCTATTACGGCTAAGGAATTAGGGCAGGAAAATAATAGACCTCGGATGACTGGTTTTAATTTAAAGAAATCAAAAATAGTGTTAAAGTATCAACCAACACCCTTTGTGGAATCTTTGACGTATATTTGTGATCAATTAAAAAGATATGGCAGGTAAATTTGCAAAAGAGTCTTATACGGAGATGAATGAGTTGGTACTTCCCAATGATACCAATACATTTGGTAATCTTATGGGTGGCCGATTATTGTACTGGATGGATATTTGCTCAGCTATGGCTGCTCAAAAGCATTGCAGTAATGTCGTAGTAACCGTATCTGTAGATAATGTTTCATTCAGTCGCTCTATAAAATTAGGCGAGGTAGTAACGATACAAGCACAAGTAACCCGTGCGTTTAATTCTTCTGTAGAAGTACGTATGGAGATATTTGCTCAAAATTTGCCACAGGCAACTAAGGTCAAGACCAATGAAGCTTATTATACTTTTGTAGCTATAGATCCTGTAGGGAAGCCTAAGCAAGTTCCTGAATTAGTACCTGAAACAGAGCAGGAAATACAATTGTTTGAAGCAGCACTTCGACGTAGAGAGATGCGGTTGATATTGGCAGGCAAATTAAGCCCTAAAGATGCGCCCAAGCTCAAAAAATTGATATCCTTATTTGGAATTGATGGGGAATAAATAAAGAACGGCACCTAATTTTAGATGCCGTTTTTATTTACTTTTATTTTAATCCTAATTTTTTTGTTATTTCTTTTGATAAGCCATTTTTATTCAAAAGGATAGTAAGAGTTTTATATTTTACAAATTCTTTGGTAACATACATGTATCCTTTGTAATCATTGGATGCTCCCCAAGAGTTTTTAACAATATAGTATTCTTTACCATTTTGATCTTTAACAAGACCTACGATATGCATACCATGGTCATCCGTTGTTGAATAATCATCAAATGCTAATTGGCGTAACTCTTCTGTTATTTGAGCCTCTGGTTTTGGACCATTGAATAAATTAGCTTGTTCCTCTTTGCTCATTTTATCGAAATCTTTTTCAGGAACAAAAGCAATACCATTTTTCCAACTAAAGTATTTTTCGGAAACATCTGTAGCCCAAGCAACGGTAAAACCATTTTCTAAAGCATGGTCAATTACTTCTGTCAATTCATTCATTTTTACATTGTAAAAGCTCTCGAAAGACCAGTTGTCAGGAATTAATAATACAAATGGTTTGTAGTATGGATATTCTTTAAAGGAACTGATACCTATATATTCGTCAGGGTTGATGCCTACTACTTGGTCTGCCCAAGTACGTGGAGTATATGTTTTGCCATTATATTCGAATGTCTCAGGTATTTCACCTAAATAAGCATTCATTACACCTTTAACAGCATTTTGCCACTCTGGAGTTAACTTTTTGTTTTTAACAATATTTGCATTCATCCCCTGTAAGATAGAAGACATTTCAGCGAAATTATTTCTAGTTTGTCCTTCGCGTAATCCTGTATATGTTTCTTGAGGTACAGCTCCAAATTTGCGGAATATTGTCAATACATCATGCAATTGACCTCCTTCACCTTGCGCTTGGTTACCGTGTAGTCTAACATAATTTTTAGACTTTTCTAAGTAGGTATAGTAGGCCGTAAAGATTGGTGATATTTCTACAGGTTTTTTGCCTTGGCGAATCATCTCAGACTCTAGGAATGAATTTCCAGAATATGCCCAACATGTACCCGAAGAACCTTGATCTTTAATCGATGTATTACCTAAATTAATTAATTCTGTAAAGACAAAGCCTTCTTTACTTTTATCACTTACATTGTTATTAAGTGCATTTATTAAATTGTCTTGAGCAAATGTTTGCGCGCTTGTAGCTAATAGTGCAGCTGCAACAAATAGAGATTTTCTCCAATTCATATTAATTAGTGTTTTTTTGAACGAATATAGTGCTTTATTTTTTTTCGTACATATGAATCATGTAAAAATACTATTGTAATGTTTTATTTTCTTTGTAGATTGGTAATTCAATGAAGAATGTGGTGCCAACATTAATGTGTGATTCGTAGTAAATTCGTCCACCCATTGCATCTACAGTTTGTTTTACAAAAGCTAATCCCAATCCTGTTCCCGATGATTTAGTAGTGAAATTTGGCTTAAAAATATTGCTTCTTAATTCATGAGGTATACCATCACCATTATCTTTTACACTTATTTTAATCCAATCAACATCAATTTTTTCAATACTAATACTTATCTGATGCTTTCTTTTAACGGAAGTAGCTTCTATAGCATTTTTTAACAAATTATTAAAGGCCCGTAATGCTTGATCTCTATCACCAAGTATGATTAATAAATCTATACCGGTAAGATTTTTAAAATCTATCGTCGTGTTAGTACTGTGTTTGAATGTTTCTATAGATTCATTGATCTCTTTGTTTACATCAATAGGAATTAGACGTGTGTCTGGAAGCTTTGCAAATGTCGAGAATTCGTTTGCAATATGTGCTAATGCATCAATTTGTTCAATAAATGACCTTGTTATTTTTTCAAAGCGTTCTTTCAAACGTGGATCATTTTCATTAAATGAACGTCTCAAATGTTGAATCCCTAGTTTCATGGGCGTCAATGGATTTTTGATCTCATGAGCTACTTGTTTTGCCATTTCTCGCCAAGCACTTTCACGTTCTGCATTACGTAATTGTTTGGCATTTTCTTCTAGCTTGATTAACATATAATTGTAATCCTTAATCAAAAGACCGATCTCATCTTTCTTTTTCCAATACAAAGGTTCATTTAATTTGTCATTCAAATTCGTAGTTGATAATTTTTTACGGATTAATTGCAAAGGCTCTGTAATCTTATTTGCAATATATAAGGACAGGAATGCAAATACTATGATAATAATAGTATAAATGTTGAATATCGTATTTAATAAAATGTCTCGACTTTCAAGATCTATTTCTTGCGAATCATAATACGGTATGCCTAAATAGGCTACTGTATTATAATTACTGTTTTTAATAGTTGCATAGATAGATTCATAACTATAATTTGCCATGACAACCTCATTATGTGTTTCTGTCTTTTTTAGTACATTTAATTCTATAAATGCAGTAGGATTCATATAAATGGACAAGAAGTTTTGTTCGAATATTTTTGGTTGCGTTGTATAAACTAGTTTTCCACTGTTGTCAAATAGATTGAAGTCTGTAACAACTACATCCGCAATACTCTTCATCAATTCTTGAAGATGGCTTATTTGGTCATTATTGTTTTCTGTTAGTATTTTTAACTCTAATTTATTAGCTACTTCAGCTATATATTTTAAACGCGTGTTTTCTCTAGTTTGTTTTGTTTGGATACGTATGCTAAAAAATGTGATCAATCCTGATATGAGAATAGCGACTAGTACGGATGAAATAACTAATGTCTGTATACGTGTACTATATCTTATGGTATTGTAAATTTCTCTTATTTGATAGTTAAGATAGCGTAATCTAAATTCTCTTTTTGAATAACGAGGAATAATATGTAAAACCAATTTCGTAAGGAACGATAGCACATATAATAATAGAAAAATAACGGATGTAAATGCTATAAATTGCCAATAGGGTTGATCGGGTTTACTAACTATTATGGTTTCATCTTCATTATTACGATATATCAAATGGTAATAACCATCCTGACTATCATATTTAATAAATTCATTCTTTACTTTTGGAATATTTCTATCTCTATTTGAATAAATATAGCTTCCTTTTTGTGCGACTAAATTGTTACCTCTATAGATAGCATAGCTGTCCTCATTGGAATTTTGAAAGTTTGTTAATACGGATTTCCCTCCTGTTAGATTATATATAATATCATTCGAATTTTTATTCGTAAAGTCTAATATTAGGGTTGCATTGGTGTTATATGAAATTGGAATACGAATAATAGAAAAATACTCATAAATACCTATTCCTGTTATTTGTGACTTATAAAAAAGATCTGTCTCATCTACTTTTATTGACTGACCTATTACTTTCTCTCTGAAAATATCTATTATTTGGGAATTATAATTACCTAGTGGAATATCATTTTCAAAATAATATCCTTTAAAATGATATTTGGAAATGTAATCATTAAGGTATTTTTTCCTTATATACTCATTTATGATCTCATCATTTTCATGACGCTTAGCATAGCCTAAAAGTAGCTTTAATTGCTTGTCCTGGAGTATATCTTTTTCGAGTTTCTTAAAATTACTAATCGCTTGAATATCATCCTCTGATTGAATAGCAGAAATAGTAATTTTCATCTGCTCTAATAATGTTTGTTTATTAGCTTCACTGAATTTTATATTCGTAATTAATGCTATTATAATGAGGGTTACAACATGTATGTATTTGTTTATCTCAGGCGAGACGATATTATCAAATAATCTAGCCATGATCAAAATACCAATTAGTATGGATATGATACTAAGATTTCCGCTGGTAGAGAATATTATTATAAATTGTATCAGAACGACTAGTTGAATGTTTAATGCGGTGATATTTTTTAAATTTAATTGTTCAACTATCCTTAAGATAAAATCTGTTAGTAGTATTAACGATACGATACTTATCGAATATATAATGATATGTATATAGGTTAATGAATTGCTATATAAAAATTTTGCTAAATCTTTTTGGTAATCAGAAGAGTAGGTAATTAGCGTAGCTAATTGATCAAATATATAAGTGTAAAATATATATAAGAAAGAGAGTAGAATGTAATATATTAGTATTGATAGTACGGGATGTTTTAACTTATTTGATACTTTAATGTATTTCTTTATACTTAATGTATATACAATAAGCCAAAATATGCTTAAGGTGTTAATCAAGTATGCCCATATATTAGGTGAAAAATAGTTGTATGAATATTTTTCTGGAAGAAATATATCTAAGTTAGAAAGCGAAGAAATCCAATTCGTTTCTAAGTCAAATATGCGGATCAGAAATAACGTAATACCGAGTAGTAATATAGATTTTAATGGCTTCTTTCTTTTAGCCAAATGATGGCAAATATTTGTTACTATAATAATAAAACATATGCTTGCAAAAAACCAACACAATAACTGCAGACGTATGTATATATTATCATGTTTTCCTGATTTTAATTTTACTGAGAATAATAGCGAATCATCTGGTGAATAGATATTTCTAATATTTTCTGAGTCACTAAATTGTGCTATTTCTATATTATCAGCTTGTAAATAATCTAATAGTTTTTTCTTTTTGCTATTTTTAAGACTGATAAATTCTTGTTCTATGGGTATTAAGGCTAATAGCTTTTTACCATTGGATAATTCTTTTTCCTTTGCTACATAAGAAGAGTTCTCTTCCTGAATATAACTGGTTTGTTTTGAAAACGTGGATAATTTTGTAGGAACATAACTATTTGTTGCCCAAAAAATAGGTGTATTGTTTTTATAAATATATAAATAGACATGCTGGTCTAGATATTTTTTTGCAATGTCTTTTACATGTAATGGATAGTTTTCGCTATTATCAAATGTTTTTAATAGTAATGAATCACTAAATATTTCGTTTACTAGATTTTCTTTCTTAAGGAGGTTCTTATTAAGATATTTTGTATCTAATTCTAATATATCTGTGTCAGTAACAGTATGGCGTATTGTTAATGCTGTGCCCAAAAATAGGAGGGTAAGTATAAGCAGTAATACGCGAATGTTAGTTTTCATTATAAATCGGTATAGATAACAGTTACCTATTAATATTATTTTAAAAATACTCTATTCTTTCTTGTGATGCAACTAACTTAAAATAAAAAAGCTCCAACCAGATGGTTGGAGCTTTTATTATTTGAAAGATTCTAAACGCGTTAGAATTATTTACCTTCCATTTGCTCTTTTAATTGAGCTAAAACGTCTAAGTCACCTAAAGTAGATTTCTCAACAGAATCTTTTACTTTTTTAACTGCATTAGATGATGCTTTAGCATCTTTCTTGCGAGCATTTGATTCTTCTTTACGAACTTCTTCTTTAGCATCTTCCCAAATACGTGAGTGAGAGATAACTAAACGTTTGTTTTCTTTATTAAATTCAATGATTTTGAATTCAACAACGTCATCAACTTTTAAAGAATTACCGTCTTCTTTAACAGAGTGTTTAGATGGACAGAATCCTTCAACACCGTATTGTAAAGCTACGATATCACCTTTGTCACCAACTTTGATAACTGTACCTTCGTGTAACGAACCTTCAGTGAAGATTGTTTCGAAAGTATCCCAAGGGTTTTCTTCTAATTGTTTGTGACCTAAAGATAACTTGCGGTTTTCTTCGTCTAATTCTAAAACAACTACGTCTAATGTTTCACCTACTTTAGTGAATTCGTTAGGGTGGTTGATTTTTTTAGACCATGATAAATCAGAGATGTGGATCAAACCATCGATACCGTCTTCTAATTCAACAAAAACACCAAAGTTAGTCATGTTTTTAACTACTGCTGTTTGTTTTGAACCTACAGGGTAACGCTCAGTGATGTTTTTCCATGGATCAGGAGTCAATTGTTTGATACCTAAGCTCATTTTACGCTCTTCGCGATCTAATGTTAAGATTTGAGCTTCGATCTCATCACCTACTTTTAAGAACTCTTGTGGAGAACGTAAGTTTTGTGACCAAGACATTTCTGAAACGTGGATTAATCCTTCAACACCTGGGATGATTTCTAAGAAAGCACCGTAATCAGCAACTGTTACGATTTTACCTTTAACTTTTGAACCAATCTCTAAAGCTGTGTCTAAAGATTCCCAAGGGTGAGCTGATAATTGTTTTAAACCTAAGGCGATACGTTTTTTCTCATCATCAAAATCTAATACAACTACGTTGATCGTTTGATCTAAAGCTAAAACTTCTTTTGGATGCTCGATACGGCCCCAAGAGATATCAGTAATGTGAAGTAAACCATCAACACCACCTAAATCGATGAACACACCGAAGTCAGTGATATTTTTAACTGTTCCTTCTAATACTTGACCTTTTTCTAATTTAGCAACGATTTCAGATTTTTGGTTCTCTAAATCGTCTTCAATTAATACTTTGTGTGATACGACTACGTTTTTGAATTCGTGGTTGATTTTTACAACTTTGAATTCCATAGTTTTACCTACATAAATATCGTAGTCACGGATAGGTTTGATATCGATTTGAGATCCAGGTAAGAATGCTTCTACACCTTTGATGTCAACGATTAAACCACCTTTAGTACGAGATTTAACGTAACCATCGATGATAGCATCATTTTCTAATGCCTCATTGATAGCTTCCCATGATCTTTGAGTTTTTGCACGCTTACGTGACAATACTAACTGACCATTTGCATCCTCTTGAGATTCAACAAATACATCAACAGTATCCCCGATTTTTAACTCAGGTAAATCACGAAACTCAGTTTTTGCTACAAGACCGTCTGATTTGAAACCTACGTTTAATACAACGTCTTTGTTGTTAATTGAAACAACAACACCTTCGATAATTTCACCTTGATTGATTTGGTTGAAAGTACCTGCGTATTGCTCTTCTAATTTAGTACGCTCAGCTTCGCTATAGTTACCGAAAGCTTTCTCATCAGCATCCCAATCGAAATCACCAGCTGGAGTACTCCAAGTGTTTGATTTGATTTGGTCGATTAAATTTGAATCTGCTTCAGACTCAATTGTCTCTGTGTCTTTCACTACTTTAGTGTCAGCACCCTGTAGCTCTGCGTTTTTCGCCGCTAACTCTTTTTCTGCTTCTTGTTTTTTTGCCATTAATTAATTTCTCCTTTTTCCTACTTAAGTAGGAAGTGCAAAGATACGAAAATCTTTTATTTACAATATTTTATGTGAAAATATATTTGATGCTATTATAGTTTAACCCTTTATTTCATATTTAAGGTGTTTACGATAGTTTTAAGTAGGTCTTTTTCATTAAATGGCTTTGTTAATATGCCGTCAAAGTAACAATTGTTGATTACTTCTAGTTTTTTAACTTGTTGATTGTCAGATGATGTTGCTATTACTTTTATATGGTTATAAATGACATTTTCCTTTATTTTGACTAATAATTCATCTCCAGTCATTATCGGCATATTGATGTCAGTGATTATGATATCTATTTTTTGTTTAGATATTATTTCTAATGCTTCCATTCCATTGTTTGCACTATACGTATTTGGAAATTTAGCGAAGAATTGTTTTAAGTACAAAAGGTTTAACGCATTATCATCTACGATAAGCCATGATAATTGATATGGGAGATCATTTAATGTCGTGTATTGATGCGGTTCCGAAGCTTTATGTTTGGCGATTGGAATAGGGATTTCTACCGTAAATACGGTTCCTTTAGCAATGATGCTTTGGATGGCGATTTTACCATTAAGGGAATTAACTAGTTTTTTGGTTATATAAAGTCCTAAACCTAATCCACTACTATATTTATCGTCTATTTCTGCTGTAAAATATCTTTTAAAGATATTCTGCTGTACATCAATAGGAATTCCAATACCTTCATCTTTAATTCGAATCTTAAGTATGCTCGTGTCTAAGATTTCTATACCACAACTTACAGTACCTTCATTAGAATATTTTATGGCATTTGCTATCATGTTATTAATGATTTGTCGTATTTTAAATTCATCAGTGAAGATGATCGTTGGACTATCATTGTCTAAGGAATATTCTAATTTGAGGTGCTTAATTTTTGCTTCACTTTGGTGTAACTCAATGATGTCAGATACAATCTCTTCGATATCAAAGGAATGGTAATTGTTGCTAGCATCTTTTTTCGTGTTTTGGTTTAAAATATCATTAATTATGTTGGATGTATTGGTAATACTCGTATAGGCTGATTCTACTAACAGTCGATCTTCTTCGTTGTATAAGTTTTTTTTCTTCTTAAGGATTTCTATGATTCCTATCAACGAGTTTATTGGCGTTCTTATCTCATGTGCTATTTCGGTAAAAATATCAGATTTTTTTTCTGCAAGCTTGCGGGCGTATAGTTTTTCGTTCGTTAGTTTGCGCTTATAATACGAGGAAAAGAATTGATAATAAATGATAATACATATTAGGATAAATATAAATATTAAACATAGGAATGTTTTTACCCTAAATTGGTTAGATTCCTCAAATATCACTTTTGACTCATTTTCTATAATATCTCTTTTTAACTGTAAGAGATCATGATTTAGGGTTCTTATTACTTGGTTTATTTTATAAAGTACATTGACATTATAGGAAAGCAATATATTTTTAATAGTATTGAATGTAGCCAAAGATGGATTCGCTATTGAATTCTTCTCTAGTGTTTCTTTAAAAATAATTGTACTATCGAGGTTTGAACTTATGAGAAGGAAGTAATTTAGGATTTTCTTATCCTGTTCTATCTTAAGGTTCTTTTGTTCTTCTTTTTTAATAATTTCTTTTCGTGTTGTGACTAAAGAATCAATAACAGTTTTGAAATTATATAGCCTTTTTTCGTATTCACTATAGTCTTTGGGATTTAGACTTTTACTAAAGATTACAAAGTGCTGTTGTGCTTCATTAAATTTATTGTAAATGGTATCAATATTTTCTTGACTTTCTTTAAATGTTTGTAAGATGTTTTTCGTTTTATCCTCTATGTTTTCATATTGGTGATATGAAGAATTAAAAAGAAAGAAGAAAGCTATGAATAGGATGAAAGTAGTGATTAACAATAATACTCTAGTAATTCGACTAATATTGAAACCTTTACTTTCTATCATTTTTAGGTTATTTTAAAAGTGTTGGTGTTTTTTATTATAATTGGTTTGACACTTTGCTTTGACAAAGTAATACTTGCATTTAGCTCAAATCCTATCAATAGAATTAATGAATTGAGATACATCCAAATCATTATTACAATCATTGTACCAATTGATCCATATAACTTGTTATAGGCATTAAAATTATTTATGTAAAAAGCAAATCCAGAAAAAGTTAATATCGCCAAAATAGTCGCTAATGATGCTCCAGGGTTGATAAGCTTCCATCGTTTTGACACTGATGGACCATATTTATAGAGTAAACTTACGGTGAAAAAATAAATAGCAAAAAATATTATCCATCTTGCTAATTTGATAATAGATGTCCAAAGCCATGAAATATCTAGATCTATTTTGTCTTTCAAGTAATTGATGGTCAGTCCTGTAATCGTGAATATAGCAATTCCTAAACTTAATGCTATTATTGTAGCGAAAGATAACGCCAAAGCAGTAAGTCGGCGTTGCAGCCAAGTTCTATTTTCTTTGGTTAGTGATGCTTTATTGAATGCCATCATTAGATTGGTCATCCCATTGGTTGCAAAGAAGGTAGCCAAAATAAAACCAAAAGATAGTAAGCCACTGTTTTGTGTATTTATAATATCCTCCAGTGTAGATTTTACTGCCTTAAAGGATTCCTCCGGCATAATGATAGCTAAGAATTCGAGTAGATTTTGTTGAAAATTAGCTATCGGGATATATGGTATTAGGGTGAAAAGAAATATTATACTCGGGAATATAGCGAGCATAAAGTTGTATGATAAGGACGAAGCCTTATTCAGAATAGATTCTTTTTTTATTTCTTGAAAAAAGAAAGTGATAACTGTAAACAGCGGAAGTTTGTTGAAACCTGGTAAAATTGCAGTTTTTGACCATTCAACTATTTCATTTACTATTTTTAATTTTAGCAAACTTCGCTGTATTTTTTTCATTTCAGGTAGTATGATTGTAATTTGTCTACAAATATTTGAGGTGGTTTGCAGGGTCTATTTTTTAGCATATCAACAAAAACTAACTGTGTCATACCTGTATTAAGTAGTTTACCAGCTTCATCAAATAATTCATACTCAAATTTTATACGTACACTTGGATGCTCTTTTATTGTAATTCTAATGGTTATTAATTCGTCATATTTTGCCGGCGTATGATATTTTGTTTGCATTTCTACAACAGGCATCATTACCCCCATTTCTTCTAGTTCTTTGTATGAAATACCTGTCACCCGAAGCATTTCTGTTCGTGCTACTTCGTAATAAGCAGCATAATTTCCGTAGTAAACATAGCCCATTTGGTCCGTCTCGGCATATCTCACTCTTAGTTTATGTTCATATACATACATAAGAATTATTTTTTTATGTTTCTATCATCTAATGCTTTTTGGAATTTCCTTGCATTTACAAGGTGTTCAGTTACTGTTGTTGCAAAAGCATGGTATCCTGAAAAATCTTCCTTAGCGCACATATATATATAATCATGGTTCGCTGGATTTAATACGGCGTCGATTGCCACAATAGGTGGCATATTGATCGGTCCTGGAGGTAATCCTTTAAAGCGATATGTATTATATGGATTGTCAATAGTTAGGTGTTTATTTAACACACGTCTAATCGTGAAATCATTATTTGCAAATATAACAGTAGGATCAGCCTGTAATAACATTCCTTTTTTTAATCTATTCAAATATAAACCTGCGATCATAGGCATCTCGTCATTGTGTAATGCTTCACCACGCACGATAGAAGCTAATATAGAAACTTCAGCAGGAGTCATATTCAGCGCCTTAGCTTTCTCCAGTCGTTCGGCTGTCCAAAACTTCTTGTATTCTTCATTTAGACGTTCTATTACTTTTTCTGGCGAAGTATTCCAATATATTTCGTAGGTGTTTGGAATAAACATGGCGTAGAAATTATCTTTTGTAAAACCATATTGCTCCGCTAGCGCTTCATTGTTTAATAGTGCACTAAACTGTGCTGAATCAGCTTGAAAATTTTCACCCAACACAGCAGCAAGATTTTCCTTCAATCTAATGTTTGAAAATCTAAGCTTAACAGCTTCTTGATAGCCTCCACGAAGATTGCCGATCAATGTACGGTTGCTCATTCCTGGTGTCAATTTATATTTACCTGATTTTATGCTTTCCGGATATTTCATCAATTTAGCAACGTAGTCAAATGTTTCAGGGTCTTTGACAATTTTATCTGTTTTTATGCGATTCAAGACGTCTATATAGGTGTCATTGGTGTGAACATATAAGTAAGGTGCAGCATCTGTTACGGAAGATCCTAAAAATGCTTGATAGCCTTTCCATCCTATTACTCCTGCAATAAGTACTATTACTAGAAGTATGATGCCTACCCACTTAGGAAATTTTTTATTTGTTGACATATATTTAATCGTTTGAAAAAGTTAAATTTATTGGCGTGCCAATTGGAATAATTCGAGCTGTTGAATCAGGATGTTGTGCGATTATGCGTGCTGTAAGTGTATCAGTGATATTCCCTGATATTGACCCGATGGTTAAGCCTAATCCTTGTAGTGCAAATTTAGCTTCCGATAAGGTTAGATTAATTAATACGGGAACTTCGACATCGTCTGCACCCTTGCCATTACCTAAAACTAGAGTAATAGAAGATCCTTTTGAAATTTTTCTTCCTGTTTTTATCGATTGACCTGCAAATTTAGCATCTAGGACTACATCTTTAGCAATATCATTGATATAAATTGTGTCGCCTACTTTTAGGGATAGATTTTTAATTATAGCCGTTGCTTCAATAAGATTTTTCTCAATTATATTAGGGAAATCTACTTCTGGAGCTACCTGGGTTATGATAGTCAAATATACGGTTCTTCCACTTTTTACTAAAGATGATGCTTCCGGATCTTGCTCTATAACTAATCCAGGCTGTGCATCTAATTGATAGACAGAATCGATTTGATAAGCTAATCCAGCTTCATCTAATATTTTTATGGCTTCACGGATATGAAGACCTTTCAATACAGGTACTTCTTGCGAATCACCATGTTTGGTGTATGTCTTTAGACCGAAATAAATTATTAAAAATAATCCAAATATTGCTATTAGCGCATAAATTAGATTTTTACGGAACTCATTTGTCTTTAAATACAGTAATAGTTTTGACATGTAGCTTTTTTTTATGTTAATTTCGTTAAATCACTAATACGAATTAATCTGTTCTTTAGTATAAAATTTTATTAGGCAAAAATATTCGTTTTTAAGCGTATCTCAAATTATATTTGTGATATACAAACTAATAATATGAAAACAAAAGTAGCATTAATTACCGGAGGTTATACAGGAGAAGCAGAGGTATCTTACAAAAGTTCTAAATTTGTATATAGTCAAATTGATAAAAACAAGTATGATGTATATATGATTGATATTACTACCGAAGGGTGGTACTACGATGACCAAGATGGAAAAAGATATCCTGTATCTAAAGAAGACTTCTCTGTAATAATCAAAGGGGATAAAATAATTTTTGATGTTGCTTTTATAATATTGCATGGATCACCTGGTGAAGATGGCCGTTTGCAGGGGTATTTTGATATGATTAATTTACCTTACACTTCTTGTAATGCATTGACTTCTTCCCTTACGATGAATAAAGGATATACAAAAGCTATTATAGCTGATATTCCTGAAATCAATGTCGCTAAATCTGTATTGTTATTCGAAAATCACAGAACGAATGCTTATGAATTAGTGACTTCAAAATTAGCTTTACCTTATTTTGTAAAACCTAATGCTGGTGGTTCTAGTATTGGTATGACCAAAGTAAAGGAAATGGAACAGCTAAATGAAGCTTTGCACAAAGCGTATGATGCTGAGAATACAGGTAATCAAGTGCTTGTGGAGGAATTTGTGTCTGGCCGTGAATTTTCGCAAGGTATTTTTAGAAATACCAATGGTGAGCTTATTGTTTTGCCTGCTACAGAAGTGAAAACTACGAGAGAGTTTTTTGATTTCGAAGCCAAATATATTCCTGGATTAACAGAAGAAATTACGCCAGCAGATTTGACGCAAGAGCAACAAGATCGTGCCGCTCGTATAATTAAGGAAATATATATACGATTGAATTGTAAAGGTATGGTTCGTGTGGATTTCTTTTTGGAGAATGATACAGATAAATTTTTCTTTATTGAGATTAATACTATCCCTGGGCAAACCGCTCAAAGTTTTATTCCACAGCAGGTAAGAGCTTTTGGGATGAAAGAAACTGATTTTTATGGTGAATTAATTGAAGCTGCCTTAATCTCGTAGCTTATATATATTTTAGATAGCGAAGCCTGCCATTCTCATGGCAGGCTTTGCTATCTAAAATAATCCTTTTATTTGTATAGATTGCTAAACAGTAATCTAAATGTTCCATGTGTCTGTGCTCGAAATGTTATATCCGTTGTAAATACGGTTAGCTTACCATTGTCTATATTTTTCTCAAAGCCAATAACCCCATCTTTGAGATATTGTTCACCCCATGACCAGCCGCTTTTTAAGAATTTATCTCCCGCAAACCACAATAATGGTTGGATTGTAGCATCGTTTATTGTATATACATTATTATTATTGAAATAGATGTCAATAGTAGGAGGGTAGCCCATGGTTGATAGTTGCGTATTATCTACTTGTGTGGCTAATACAGAACCAGGTGTATAGAAAACTTCTCTGCTTAATGGATTCGAATTAAGGTCTACCAAATGATTACTGATGCCCAATTTCAAGTGCTCGGCTATTTTTGAGGCACCTCCGATAGCAATTACCTGGCCTCCTTGTTTAATAAATTCCTCTAGTGCAGGTAATGATTTTTCTATTGAGATATTTCCCCATTGCGAAGCATAAGGTTCAGGTATATTATTAGGTTTAGCATTATTGTTGTTTCTAAACAGTGCATTGCTAGGTAATACAATAATATCATATTTATCTATTAATTTCCCTTTGTCTATATCTGTTGCAAATATGACATTGTAGTCATAGCCATATTCGTCAAACAGAAACCTCGTCCATCCCGAAGGCATACTGCCACCATAGCTGTCCCAAAGCGCTATGCGCGAAGGTTTAACAATAGTTGATTTCTTATCTATTTTTTGTAAACCATATGTAGGTACAGTGCTTTTCGTCAGTATGGCTTTATTCTTTTCATTGTTTAATACCGCAAAATCACCTGATGATAACCTATATACTTTTACATTATCGGCTAATAGTTGGTTTACGATCTTAAAGCTTTCATTTTCTTGAATAGATAAGCCTATATATTTAGAGTTAGAGATAGTTGCTTTTATACTTTTAATAGGCTCTCCAAATGGTAATAACATGCTTTCTACAGTGATAGGCTCGTAAATACGCTCAAAATTAATATGCATCAGGTATGCTAATGTCCATCCCGCAGCATCATATGGTGCTATAGGAGGACCGCCTGGATATTCAAAATCATTTGGATGATCTTGCGCTTCAAACATATCTAATATATGCGGCCTGAATGCTTGATTTGTTTTTATAATATAACTATTAGCAGGGAATAGTTTTCCGCTCACTTGAAATGCTTCTGTCGCTTGTTCTATTTTAATCCCGTTGGCCGATAGTGCACTTAGGAATCTATTGGTGGTAGCTGGATTCTTTTGATTAGCTGTGATTATATAAGCTCTAGGGTCTCTATATGCAGGATTGCTAAATAATGAATCTAGTGCTTGTATAGGATTTCTCCTTTGACTATGTACATTTTTATCCTCTTTATTCAACTTTGCAATCGCCGAATCTATAACTGCTATTTTGCTTGGAGATAAGCTGTAAGTGTCTTTATTGCCCTTCTCAATAGAGTTTTTTCCCATTCGGTAAATGTTGTAAAGTAATTCAGGCTTATACTTTGCTGCATAATTTAGGACAGCATAGTTGAGGGAGGTCGAGTAATCTATAGATTGTTTGAAATGCCATGTTTGTGGAAGAACAGGATAATGTGTATTACTATTAGGAAGTAACCGTGATGGTACTAAGGGAATATCAAATGGATTGGGTCCTCCGATGATTTCAGTTAATAGGCCTATGGTATTATGAAAATACGTCGTAGTACGTAAGCCTCCATTGTACCATGTTGAGAATACTGATCCTCCGCGTTGTGTATAACCAGGTTTATTTTCTGCATATAAGCGTGAAGCCATAGCCGCTCCTAAAGATTCGATACCTGTGATTACTAATGGATCAAATACATAATTGAAAGGATCTCGATATGGGGCACCTGCTACAACGGCACCCGCAGGGGCTGTTTGGTGATGGTTGTACATGATCTGAGGATTCCATTCTATGAACAATTGCTTGGCGATATTTTGTGATTCTTTTAAGTTCAGCATAAAAAAATCCCTGTTGTTATCGTGTCCTGCATATTTTTGATAGAGTTTAGGAATATATGCTAATGATCTTTTTTGAGGATCTGATTCACGCATGTACCAATTGCTCACCAATTCTTGGCCATCAGGATTAGCATGTGTCAATAATATAATCGTGTTGTCTAATATAGATTTTGTGTCTTCATCATTGTTTGATGCTAATAAGTAAGCCATTTCAATCAGTTGATGGGTACCTACTGTTTCATTTGCATGCAAGCCGCCATCAATCCAAACTACAGCTTTCCCTTGTTTGGATAATTTTTGGGCTTCAGCCTCGGTTATTTCTGCTCGTGCAAGGGTTTGAGCAATTGACTGGTATTTAGTTAGATTTTTTAAATTTTCGGGTGATGATATGATCAACATAGGTTGGTCCCTACCTTCTTCAGTTTTACCAATTACAGTGTATTTAATCCGGTCAGATTCATGGGCTATTTTTTTTAAATAGGTTTCTGTTTGAGTGAAATTAGCCAATTGATAATCGTCACCAATATTAAAACCAAAATGACTTTTTGGAGTTGTAATTTGGCTATTACTTTGAATATAGCATGTCATCAAAGCAATAATAGTAAATAGGTACTTCATGAGTTAGGTTAGATTAGTTGCCTAAAGATAACGAAGTAATAGTAAATATCTTATCTATTTATTATTTTTACTTAGCTTATTCGAGTTTTCGATAGTTCTAAAAGTGAGATTGATACGAGGGCTACTTACCTTTGTAGTAGGAGGTAGTTGGTGCAACCAATAATCCTGTGTTGTACCTTTCATGATTAGTAAGGAGCCATCTTCTAACAAAATATCTATTCTTTGCTTCGAATATTTGTGTTTAAACGAAAATTTTCGGGGGGCACCAAATGTAACAGAAGCTATACTACCCTGTTTTTTTAAATCTCTCTCTGCGTCCGAATGCCATGACATCCCTTCACTACCATCATGATATAGATTCAATAAACAGGAATTATAACTATCACCAGAGAGCTGTTCTATTCGTTGTTTCAAGTGCAATAAAGTACTGTTCCACGGGGAAGCTATCTTTTCTATACCCGAGTATTTGTATTCGAATGGTTCATCGCCATGCCATGCTACTTTTCTTTTTGTCGTGATCAGTTTACCAAAAATAAGCGCTTGGTCGTGTTGCCAATTTATTTCTTCGATAAGAGATTTATAGTATACCTCGGGATTACCAAATACAACACCATAATATTCTACGATTCCATCATAGGGTAATAAGTTGTTGCTCGGGATAGGCTCGTCAAAAAGTTTCATCATGTATGCTATTTGTTTGTGTATTTTCCCAGCCTATAATAGCTGTCTTTCGAATGGGGTCCCAGCGGTACCCGCCGATGACACCTGATGCCTGAATAATACGGTGGCAGGGGATAAGGTATGCTAGTGGATTATTTCCAATAGCTGTGCCTACAGCACGTGATGCGGTGGGTTGATTTATTGCTTGCGCAATATTGCCGTAGGTATCTAACTTACCTAAAGGGATCTGCAATAAAGCTTCCCATACTTTCAGTTGAAAAGCTGTGCCCTTCAGGTGTACATTAATGGGATTGGGTTGTTTGGAAGATAATTCAAATATTTTCAATACGTTCAGGTGGCATTCTTCTACTTGATGAAGATAGGTAGCATTTGTAAATTGTTTTTTTAAAATTGTACTAACATCTTCTATTATATCTATAAAACTTATTTGACAGATACCTTTTGATGTGGAAGCAATTAGTATTTTCCCAAATGGACTATATTGAAGTGAATAGTGAATTGTCAAATATTGTCCTTTATTGCGGTATTCGTTTGGTGTCATAGCTTCTATATTGACAAATAAATCATGCAATCTACTAGGACTACTTAGACCTAATGTATCACTTGTCATAAACAATGACTGTTGATTATCTAGTATTTTCTTTGCCTGCGACAAGCTAATATATTGCAGAAATTTCTTCGGCGTAGTACCCGCCCATTCTTGAAATATTCGCTGAAAATGAAAGGAACTGAGGTGTACATGGTCAGCAATCTCTTCCAGACTTGGCTGTTGATCATGATGTGCTATAATGTAGGCTATTGCTTTAGCAATACGATTGTAGTTGATTGATTTTTGATCCTCTTCCATATACAAAGGTCTTTTTTATAACCGAGTATTGCAATCTGATTATTGCTACATTTTATTATATTCTTGTATTGATATCTGGAATGATGGATTTGAATGTAGCATCGTAGAATTGTGGGCTCATTACTTTTCAGGATATTCATTTACGTGATATGAAAAGCAAGAATAATATATTAGATTTTAGTATCGTTGAGAAGTCTTGGGTATAAATAGGCTTATCTCGTGTAAGCAACTTAGGATATATTATTGTTCGTGTTGGACACGTGGAGGATATAGTGCTTGTTACTTAATTTTCTCTTCAAGAATTCAATATAGAAAATATAGAATAAATGGGAAGCTACCCGTAGATAACTTCCCTATTTATTCTATTTTCGGGGTTCCATACGCACCAAGTATTGATCATTTTCATCTTCATACAATACTTGTACTACCCAATTCTCTTCATGCGCAATCTTGATTAATGCATCTTGATCTAGATATAGCCAATTAAAAGGTTCTCCTTTTATACCATTGAATTCATATTGAAATCCAATCTCTCCAAAATAATAGTCAGGTCGTTGGATTTTGTATTCATCATATAAATAGGATATATTGGAGCTATCAAACAACAATTGTCCTTTGTCTGTTAATAAAGTTTTAGCATGTGCTAGTAAGTGACGAAATCCCTCTAGTGTTTTCGCTAAACCTATTCCATTCATCAAAAATAGTAAGGTGTCATATTGTTGGTCGTTCAAGTGGAAAAAATCTCCTTGAATGATGTCTTTTACACCTCGCTCTTTCATGATGGTACAAGCAGAAGGAGATATTTCTAATGCTGTAACAGCAAATTCTTTTTCTTGTAGATATAAGGCATGCGAACCAACACCAGCACCCACATCAAGAACAGTGCCATCGCAAAGTGACAACGCGATGAATTCTAATTCTGGAAAGTCTTCATCTTCACGAAAAAATACTTCTACAGGCATTTCTTCGATATCACCATAGGTGCTATGTAATAGCAATGGTTCTTTTAATGCTCCAGTTTGGTGATATTCTAGTAATGCATCACCGTACACATCTTTGTAATTAGTCATCTATATGCAAATATCTTTTAGCCATCTCTATTTCTTTCGAATCACCCGTGTGTTTCATGGGCTCATCGGATAATTTTATTACAGGCGTCCATTCTCCATTTTCAGGTAATGCTTCAGTCATCTTGAGAACAATATTCATTCGGGGTAGCCCAACATCATTAGTGAAATCCGTTCCTATACCAAAGGAATAGCCTATTTTACCCTTACAATAGTTGGATATTTTTTCAACTTTATCATAATCTAAACCATCCGAAAAAATAATAGATTTAGATAATGGATTGATGCCTAGGCTTAGGTAATGATTTATTGTCTTCTGTGCAAATTCAATAGCATCGCCACTGTCATGTCTTACGCCATCAAATAGCTTCGTTAATTTTTTGTTGAACTGTTTGAAAAAAGCTTCTGTAGTATAGGTGTCTGATAGCGCAATACCTAAATCTCCTAAGTATACATCGGCCCAATTTTCTAATCCTAATAGGTTAGCCATTTTATAGCCATACTTAGCCGCATGAAACATAAACCACTCGTGTGCATGTGTACCGATCTGTTTGGTATTATATTTCATAGCAAGAAATAGGTTACTTGTACCTATGAATGTTTTTGAAGGATGATTTATTAATGTTTTAATGACTAAATCATGTACGTCAAAAGAATGTCTTCTTCGTGTTCCAAAATCAGCTATGGTAATATCTAATTTATCGTATTTGTCCATTTTAGATTCTACAATATGCATCACTTCCTCGTCTGCCACACGTTGAAGTCCTGTCATTTCATAGTAGATCTCACATATTAAGGACATAATTGGGACTTCCCATAAAATCGTTCGGTACCAATATCCTTCTATTTTAACGGACAATTCACAGCCAGTTTGCTCTATTTTTACTTCTTCAGGGTCATATCTGTAACCTTGCAAAAAGTCAAAATAGGTAGGATCCATATAGGGGCAACTTTCTGCGAAAAAGATCTTTTCTTCCTTAGTAAGTTTTAACTTGCTAAGTGCTTGAATAGATTCAGTTAATTTAGCAGCAAAACCTTCCGGAAATTCATGTTTACCTCTATTGATAAATTGATATCTCGCTTTTGCTTTTGGAAATAACTTTACTACAGCATATTGCATCGTAAATTTGTAAAAGTCATTATCCAATATGGAAATCAATTTCGCCATATTTTAAAACGGGTTAATAGGATTCTGGTGTAGAATGCCTGATTTAATAATATGTAATATTACTCAAAAATAATAAAAGCGTGGCGAATATTCGCCACGCTTTTTGTTATTTAGTGATTCTTAAAGTGTTATCTGCGCGAGTTAGACGAGCGATCTGTACTAGTTCTTGATGGTGAAGAAGCGTCGTTACGTGACGAAGATGAAGTAGTACGCTCTACTCTAGGCGTATTATTTCTAGATACTGTACTACTGTTGTTACTCGCTCGTGTCGTGCTTGCTTGTTGCACGGGTATAGTACTACGTTGTCTTTCTCGTGAAGGTGTATTATCTCGTTGTGGTATTTGCTGTACTTCACGTCTTACCCTAGAAGATTCACCTCTGTTGATAGGACTTTTGTTTTCCGTAGTATTTCTATTACTTGTCGACCGATCATTACCTCTGTTAGTTGACAACGTACTATTTCTAGATTCAGTTTTTCTATCATTTGTGATTACGCGACTATTATCACTTCTATCCCGAATAATCGCATTACCATCTCTTCCAATATACATTTCTTGACGAGCTCTATTCGTCGTATTACTATTAGTAGCGCTACGATTGGCAGTATTAGTACGACTATCTCTCGATGTAGATTGCGCTCTAGTATTATTTTGTGGTCTATAGATTGATACCGATTTATTGTCTATACGCGAACTACCAGGTCTATCTGCATTGCGTACATCACGTACGGTAACTTTTCGTCCTGTTGTACGTTCTACATCCCTTCGTGAAGGCCCTCCATAATAATGATTGTTATTGACGATATAAGTATTGTTTATGATCGTTGTATTATTATATATGTTAGGTCTGCCATAGGTGCTATATCTATGTATATTTCTGTCATAGATCCGTTTTGACGGAGAAAATATCCATAAGTTAATTGGTAAGCCTACCGAAATGTTTACACTCAATCGAGGTGCCATCGGTGCCCAACCATAATAACCATTTCCCGATCTCCAATCTACCCATGCAGGTCCCCATTCATAGTCAGGAATCCATCCCCATCCATTTCTAGGTGTATTTATCCATCTACCATAATGAAACGTCGCCCATCCCCAAGGGTAATTTGAAACCCAGGTATTGCCATATTGCGTCATTGTCCAATAGCCATTAGAGCTATAAGGTCTAAAATCATGTCCTGCCTGCGGGTACCATATATCACCACCATAATTAGGGTCATAGTCCCAATAGCCGTATGGAGATAACTCATCGTAAAACATATCTAATGATACGTGTACATTTCCCTGCGCCTTTGCACCATTAACAGTGAATAAACTTATAATAGATATTGCTATTAATGATAGTATCAATGTTTTGCCTTTGTTTATCATATTACCTGCCTTTAACGGTGAATGTATCTTTGTTAATTACTATTTCGTTATATGACTTCATCAATGGAATCAAGGTTTAACTAGGTTACTGAAATTTAATAAATATTAATCCCTATTGTTTTTGATGTAATTCAATATTTTGATTGATATATCAAACAATTTGGTTGTTTTTTTATTTCTATTAAAGTAGATGCTCTTATTATGAGAATGGAATTTAAAAATTTGTACCTTTGCACAAGTTAAATGACGTTTGAGATATTTACTTTATATTAAGTGTAATAATTATTAATGGGTAAGAAATTTAGTAATTTACTTCTTGAATTTGCTCGGTTACATCGCTTTTTAATGCGTTTTTTTCGTGAAATGGTGACCCCACCATTTGAATTCAAAGAATTTATAAGACAATGTTATGAAATTGGATGGCGATCGTTTCCTTTAATTTCTTTAACAGGATTTATTGTAGGCTTTGTGTTTACAAAACAATCAAGGCCTTCATTAGAAGAATTTGGGGCTTCTTCTTGGTTACCAGCAATGATTTCAATTGCTATTGTTAGAGCATTAGCTCCACTGGTGACTGCTTTAATTGCCTCGGGTAAGGTGGGCTCACAAATTGGTGCAGAGTTAAGCTCCATGAATGTGACAGAGCAAATTGATGCGATGGAGGTTTCGGGTACGAATCCGCATAAGTTCTTAATCGCTACACGAATCTTGGCTACGACGACAATGATCCCTATTTTGACATTTTATGTTGCTGGAATAGGTTTATTTGGAGGGTATTTAAGTATTATTTCTAAAGATCAATTGAGCATGCTTAGCTTCTTTACTCAAGTTTTTGATAAAATAGGCTTTGTTGATGTATTTGCTATGGTGATACGTTCTGTTGTATTTGGTTTTACAATTGGTTTTATTAGTACGTATGTAGGTTATTATTCGTCTAAGGGAACAGAGGGGGTAGGTAAAGCCGCTAATAGTGCCGTAGTGGCTTCTATGTTTGCCGTATTTATCGAAGAGTTATTGATCGTTCAAGTATTGTCTTTATTCTCTTAACTATGTCTAATAAGAATGTATATATAGATTATGATGATTGTGTCATTCATGTAAATGATGTCAGTAAATCATTTGGTAATTTGCATGTCTTGCGGAATGTTGATTTAAAACTTTATAATGGTGAAAATCTAGTCGTTTTAGGTCGTTCTGGGACAGGTAAGTCTGTTTTGATAAAATTGATTTCTGGATTATTGATGCCGGATTCAGGTGATATAAATGTTTTAGGACAAGTCGTGAATCATTTAGATGAGAAGGCACTTCGATTATTACGCTTGAAAATCGGCTTTTCTTTTCAGAATAGTGCATTATATGATAGTATGACTGTTCGTGAAAATTTAGAATTTCCACTCGTTCGTAATAAAAGAAATTTAACTCGGATGGAGATTGATCGTGAAGTGGAAGAGGTATTGGAGGGGGTTGGTCTTTTACAGACCATCAATCAAATGCCTTCTGAATTATCCGGTGGTCAACGTAAACGTATTGGAATCGCACGTACATTGATTTTGCGCCCCGATATTATGTTGTATGATGAGCCTACGGCTGGTTTGGATCCTATTACTTGCTTGGATATTAATGGATTGATCAATGATGTGCAAGAAAGATATAAAACATCTTCTATTATTATTACACATGATTTGGCATGTGCCAAAATGGTAGGGGATAGGATGGTAATGTTGTTAGATGGCAAGTTTGAAAGACAAGGTACATTTGATGAAATTTTTGCAACAGATGATGTCCGTGTTAAACCTTTTTATGATTATAATTTTATAGTATAATATACAGATGAGTACACAAGAAAATAAAAGATCGCTTATAGTTGGACTATTTACGCTTATAGGTCTAATTATATTGGTAGTTGGTATCTTAGTATTAAGCTCTCAACAAAATAAATTTAGTAAGAACCTTGTTGTAAAAACATATTTCAACGATGTTAAGGGTTTGAAAGTTGGAAATAACGTTTGGTTTTCGGGGGTTAAAGTAGGTATAATTAAGGAAATAGCATTTGAAAGTATTGAAAAAGTACGTGTTGTAATGACTATTCAAGAAAAAGATAGCCAATTTATACGCAAAGATGTCGTTGCTATTTTAGGATCTGATGGTCTTATTGGTAATTCCATTATTAGTTTAGTGGGTGGTTCTTCAAAATTTCCGCAAATAGAAAATGATGATGTATTGAAATCTGGTGCCAGCGTTGGTATGGAGCAAATGATAGGATTGTTGCAAGAAAATGGAGACAATCTATCTGTAATCACTAAAAACTTCGCTACTTTATCGCAGCATATGGTCGATGGCAAAGGTACAGTTGGTGCTTTGTTGACAGATGATGAGATTGCCACTAATCTGAAGTCCTCTGTAGGTTCTTTAACTAAAGTAATGACTGATGCTAGTCTTGCGGTAAATAATTTGGTTGATTTAACGCAAAAACTGAACAATAATGAAGGGTTACTTCATGATTTGACAACAGATAAAGAGGTGTTCGCTAGTTTGCGTGAGTCGGCAGCGCAATTACAAGGTGTTACGCAGACTGCTAATGCTTTGATGGAGAATCTGAACAAAACATCCGCGAGATTGAATGATAAAGATAATGCATTAGGTGTGTTAACTAATGATCCTGCGGCCGCTACTGAGATCAAACAAATCTTGAAAAACTTGAATACAAGTACGGAGAAATTGGATGAAAATATGGAAGCTTTACAAAGTAATTTTCTCTTGAAAGGTTTCTTTAAAAAGAAAGCTAAAGCAGCGAAAGATTCACTAAAAAACTAATTTTTGTTTTCTAATGTCAAAAATTACAGATAAGGATATCCTTTTTGAGGATAATCATCTTATCGCTATTAATAAGCGTGGTGGTGATATTGTTCAAGTAGATACAACAGGAGATAAATCTCTAGAAGAAATGGTCAAAGATTATTTGACCATTAAATATAATAAACCCAATGGTGCCTTTATAGGGGTTATACACCGTCTTGATCGACCTGTGAGTGGTATGATTTTGATGGCTAAAACTAGTAAAGGCTTAGATCGTATGAATCGTTTCTTTCATGATCGTAAAGTTCAAAAAACGTACTTGGCTGTAGTTAAAGAACGTCCGCCACATAGAGCCGGGAAATTGACGAATTGGTTGCTCCGTGATCGCAAGAAAATGATTACCAAAGCTTACGATCGTGAGGTAAAGAATGGTAGTTATGCTGAGTTGGATTATGAAATTGTAGGTCATCTCGAAGGTTATTACCTATTGAAGATAAATCCGCTCACAGGACGTACACATCAGATCAGAAGCCAGTTGGCATATATGGGTTGTCCTATCGTTGGCGACAACAAATATGGCTATCCTCGCGGATCTCTCAAACGAACCATATGTTTACATTCTCGATCTTTAGCATTTGAACATCCTGTGAAAGAAGAGCAAATGTTGATCGAAGCTCCGTTGCCGGTAGATGGTTTCTGGGAAAGATTCAATGTCTTGTTGTAAATATAGTTTGTGACAATTTAATGCTAAATAATTCTTTAACTTTGTAGCATGAAAATATTCAAACGTCTTTTTGTCTCACTTTCTTTAGTGTGTGCTTGTCTATTTGTTACACCTGTTGCGGTTAGTGCGCAATGTGCTATGTGTTCGTTGAATGCCGAAAATAGTACACAACATGGAAATACACAGGGTAAAGGGTTGAACAATGGTATTTTGTTTTTGCTAGGTATGCCATTTTTGATTGGAAGCGGAGTAGCTATACTTTGGTATACTAAATTTCGAAAAAAAGAAGAAAAGTCACCTCTGTTATAACTTTTAATGGTTTTAAGGATGGGTAGATCTAAATTATTAGCTGTAGCGCAATCCAGATGTCCTCGATGTAGAGAGGGCAACATGTTTGAAGGACGCATATATGGGCTCAAGAAACAAAAAATGAATGAGCTATGTCCTTGTTGTGGATTCAAATTTGAAATTGAACCCGGTTATTTTTATGCCGCTATGTATGTTAGTTATGCTTTTTCGGTAGCGCAAGTAGTTACCCTAGCATTAGTAACAGCATATTTTACGCATAGTGAATCGCCATGGATATATGTAGGTGTTTTATTTGGTGCTATTTTGGTATTCGCACCTTTCAATCTAAGATACTCTAGGCTAGTGCTGTTGCATTTTCTTTCCCCTAAAGTATCTTATAATCCAAATCTTGCTTGCAATAAAGTATAATTAGCTTATAAATATTGCATTATACTATCAAAAATAAAAGCTTTCTCTTTATGATTAAGTTGCAAGTGATATTGTAGATCGTTTAAGGTAGTTTGTTGAAAATTTACTATATCTTCTTGATTATTAACGGTCATCTGAACACAATAGGTATGCCCTTCGTGTGGCGTATTAATCATTTTCAAGAATTTGATCTCTTGAACAAGACTAGGTAACCACTCTTTTTCTAACCAATTTAATAATGTGTCGTGTTGACTATCTTCAACAATAATGGATATGTTATATAAGTACATACTGCAAAGTTAATAAATATTAAATTTACGCTGTAAAATTAAAGTTGCAATTGTGAATAAGTGTAATAAAATTTTAATATTTGAGGATAAGAGTCGAGGGGGATTAAAATTAATGAAGGTAATAGTAAATTTAATGTTTTTATGTGTAGTCATCATTTCTTTCTGCAATTGCGGAGACAGAGATAAGGTGAAGACCATCCCTATTCAAGATTTTTTTGTCAAACCTGAGCGTACGAGTTTTAAGGTATCGCCAGATGGCAGACGTATAGCTTATATTGGTGTAGAAGATCACTGCCGTAATATTTTTATTCTTGATACCGAAATACCAGATTCTTCAAAGCAGTTGACCTACGAAAAGCATATTAATGTGCAATACTTCTTTTGGGCTACCTCAGATAGTATTGTTTATTCTAATAGTCATTCCAATAAGGATAGCCTCCGTCTATTTATTATCGATATTCATACCGAAAAATCTACTTATTTAATTCCTCCAGCCCAACATGAGTTGAGATGGGTGTCGCCAACACATGCTATAGATGGTAAAATATTGGCGCAATTAAATGTCCGTGATTCAACTATTTTTGATTTATATAGAATTCCATTGAATGGTAAAGGTCCTGAGTTGGTAGAGTTAAATACCCAACGCATGGGGACTTGGGTAGCTTCGATGGATGGACAGGTACGATTAGCGATTTCTAGTGATAGTATTCAGGATAAAATATGGTATAGGGACAATGAAGGAGAGCCTTTTAGAAATGTGCTTAATACTGATTTTATATCCACTATCATCCCGCTAGGTCCTGCCAAAGGGAGTAATTCGTCTTTCTATGGATTAAGTAATATTGGTAAAGATAAATCCGGCTTAGTATTAATGGATTTCAAAACAGGCGATCAGCAAGTATTGGTAGATAATGAAAAAGCAGATCTAAACAAAGAAGGGTATCTTTTTTCCAAAGGAGAAATGATATATACTTCGGTTTCTACGGAGGATAGAAAAGAGATCAATGTCTTAAATGACAAGTTGAAAAGTATCTATCAAGAAATTCAAAGAAAGTATGCGGATTATAATATAGATCTGATCGATGTAGATGAAAATTTCAATCTTGTCGTTTTTAAAATATATACCGACGTTGACCCGGGACAAGTATTATATTACTCAGCCAAATCAGGTGAAATTAAAGAACTTGTAGCGATAAATCCTAGTCTAAAGAATATAGAGTTATCCCCAATGCAAGCTGTCAGTTATTTCTCGAGAGATGGCAAATTGATTAATGGTTTTTTGACTTATCCACTAATAAAGAAAGATAAATATCCAGTAGTTGTATTGGTACATGATGGTCCTAATAGTAGAGATAATTGGGGTTTTAACCAAGAAGTTCAGTTTTTGGCAAATAGAGGTTATGCCGTTTTTCAAGTCAATTACCGTGGCTCTACTGGTTTTGGAAAAGAGTTTGTAAAAGAGGGGTATAAACAATGGGGTGGGGAGATTCAAAATGATATTAGCGATGGTGTTTCTTGGCTTATCCACCAAGGTATAGCGGACAAAGATCGTGTAGCTATCATGGGTACAGGATTTGGGGGGTATTCAGCTTTGTATGCTGCTTGTTTTAATCCTACGCTTTATAAATGTGCTATTTCATCCTCTGGATATACCAATCTATTTACCTATCTTAAAGAGATACCGCCTTTTTATCAGCAATATTTGCAGATGTATTATAAGATCATTGGGGACCCTTCAAAAGAGTCTGATTTGTTTAAAGCAATATCTCCTTTGTTTCATGCAGAGAAAATTAAAATGCCTATTTTGATGTTTCAAGGTGGACGTGATCGATATAATAGTATTACGGATATTAATCAATTTGTGCAGAAAGTGAAAAATAACGGCGGTAATATTAAGTATACCTTTTTTGAAGAAGAAGGTCGCCGAATACGTAAAGAAGAAAATATTATACTCTATTATCAACAAGTAGAGGATTTTTTAAGTAGAAATCTATAATATGAATTCTATAAATCTTCGATATCGTAAGAACTTTGGATTGCTAATTGCATTTTTTGTTTTAGTAACCATACTATTTGTCGCTTCTACATTTTTTGCACGAACCATGACTACAAATTTTGTAGAAGCTGA
Source organism: Sphingobacterium rhinopitheci (assembly GCF_022627575.1). GTDB lineage: Bacteria > Bacteroidota > Bacteroidia > Sphingobacteriales > Sphingobacteriaceae > Sphingobacterium > Sphingobacterium rhinopitheci. Next base: position 598,334 of record NZ_JADEYQ010000001.1, on the reverse strand, counting down.
GTTTAATAATAAAAAAGTTGAAGTTTTTGACGAGTCTATAAAGCCATTTAATACTTTCTTTACTGAGAAAATACCTGAAATATCCTATTTTCAAGGGTATATGAGCGATGATCAAGCGTCTGATTTCTCAAATACTGTTCTTCGTAGTTTTCCTTTTGTCAATGAAGTTAGGTTTTTTGATGTTGTGTTGACCAATCGTGATAGTGTAGGTAATGGCGTACGTTTTAATAACCTTACTGTATATTCCAAAGTGAGTTACCTTTACAAACTAGATAAAGACAATCGTTTGTTAGGGGGAGAACAGTCATTTAAAGAATATCTTAATGCTACCTCCGAATTCAATAATATGATGTTGAAATTCGTCGGTTTTATTGAAGGTGCAAAGGATTCAACACGCTTAACAGATAATGATATTTTTAAGGTTTTCTATGCTTTACAGCCCGGCATGGTGTCTTATCTAAATATTCCAAGGATGTCTGATATTATGAATTATCAGACTATGATGAATGATGTTGATCTACCCGAATCTTCTTATGAACAAGATTTATTTGTGTTTTCTATTGATCCTACCAAAATACATATTCAAAATAAATATCCCAACTTATATGAAGAGATCTCTATTAAAGCTGTAGTAGACCAATATGTAACCAACGATGAGTCTTATTTACGAACTGAATTACCATTACCTGGTGCTTTGTCTGATTATAAATTGCAATTTGATACTTCGAGAGAGTTTATTGTAAAGGATATCAATAAAAGGTTTTTTCCTGTAATGGTAGGTATTTCTCTTGTTTATTTATTCTTAATCTTGACGGGTTACTTAATCTATCGCAATGCGGCCATTAATAGTAGGCTGTACCAGCTTCAATATGATTTTATCAATAATCTTACACATGAATTTAAAACACCTGTTAGTGTGATAAAAATAGCAGGTAATAATATTAAAAGTGCGGATAACATATCTGAAGTTGAAAGGCAAATGTATGGTAGAATATTGGATCAAGAAGCAGATAAATTGAATAATTTGATGAATAAATTATTGTCATTTGCACAAATTGAAAATAAATCTATTAAATTTCATGGTGAAGACATTGATTTAAAAGTTTTTTTATCTCAATTTTTTGATAGTATACAATTAAAATATCCTGATTTGAAATTGGATTTTAAAATAGATGTTAAAAGTATGCTTTACACTGATCCAGTGTTATTAACAAGTGTTTGTCAAAATTTAGTTGACAATGCATATAAATATTCTCCTATAGATCGCAAGTTTTTGGCGGTAACAGTAGAACAAAATAAAAAATATTTCACTATTTTTTTTAAGGATAAAGGGATTGGTATAGATAAACGAGAATTTAATAGTATTTTTAAGAAATTTTATAGAGTTAAAAATCAGTTTAACCAGCAAGGTAGTATTGGATTAGGGTTAGCATTTTGTAAGGAAATAACTGAATTTATGGGAGGAGATATTAAAGTAGATAGTCAACTTAACGTAGGCACTACATTTACATTGATTTTTCCAGTAGACGTTAAAAAGATATAAAGTATGGAAAAAGACATTACAGTTGCAGTTGTTGAAGACGACGAGAATCTTAGATTTTTGGTTAGTCACCGTTTACAAACTGAAGGCTATAAAGTTGTTCAATCAGGTAATGGTCTTGATGCTGAAGCATTGATATTGGAATCTAATCCCGATATCGTATTATTAGATTGGATGTTGCCAGGTAAAGAAGGTATAGATGTTTGTGAAGCTGTTCGTAAAAATGGATTTGAAAATATCATTATTATGATGACAGCAAAGTCACAAGATGTAGATAAAATTGATGCCTACAGTTATGGAATCTCTGATTATATTACTAAGCCCTTCAATATGGATGTGCTTGTAGCTATGATCGAAAATAAGGTGCGTTTTTTTGTGCCTAAAACCGTCAATAAAGACATTCTTGTTTTTGGAAAAACAGAACATCATCCGCAAATACATTCACTTATTCGTGACGGCAAGAAAATAGAATTAACAATTCTTGAGAATAGAATATTACTTCACTTTCTGCAAAATATGGGTAGAGAGATTACGCGTGAAGAATTGATGGAGGTAGTGTGGGGATATAGCTCTAATGTCAATACACGAACGTTGGATATGCACGTAGTAAGATTGCGAAAGAAGATCGAACATAATCCCGATAAGCCTAATTACTTACAAACAGTACGCGGATTGGGGTATAAATTTGTTGATGAAGAATAATTTGGAATTATTGATTTTTTAAATTATCTTCGTAAGTAACGAGCAAGACCATTTTTCCCAAAATAGGGAAAAGTGGTCTTGTTCTTTTTTAATAATAATTAGTGTTAAAAATTTAAGTTAATATTAAAATTATGGCAGAAGTAACTTATTACACAGAAGAAGGATTAGCTAAGCTAAAGGAAGAATTACAGTATTTAAAAACTGAAGGTAGACTTAAGATCGCAAATGCTATTGCTGAAGCGAGAGATAAGGGTGACTTGTCAGAAAATGCAGAATATGATGCTGCAAAAGAGGCGCAGGGATTACACGAAGCTAAAATCTCAAAATTAGAAGGGGTTTACGCTAGTGCACGTTTGATCGATGAATCGAAATTAGATTTGTCAAAAGTATTAGCTCTTTCTATCGTTAAGATCAAAAATGTGAAAAGTGGAGCGGAGATGACCTATCAATTAGTGTCTGAAACGGAAGCTGATTTGAAGTCTGGAAAAATATCCGTTAAATCTCCAATAGCGCAAGGTTTGTTAGGTAAGTCTGTAGGTGATATAGCAGTGGTAACAGTACCTGCTGGTCAAATTGAATTAGAAATTTTAGATATTTCACGATAATTTATGAATAGGTTATGAGCGGTATGCCATAACCGCTCATACAAAAATATATTATAAAAGGAGCTTGCACTAAAGTGTAAGTTCCTTTTGTTTTAATAAGAAAACGTAAGAGATATTAAGAGGCAGTCTTGCAACTTTTTATTATATTTGCCCATATTCAAATTGATAGATTTATGTCTACAATATTTAGTAAAATTATTTCAGGAGAAATTCCAGCATATAAAGTTGCTGAGAGTAACGATTTTTTGGCTTTTTTAGATATAGCTCCACTTACTCGTGGGCATGTATTGGTAATTCCTAAGAAAGAAACAGATTATATATTTGATATTGATGATGAGGAATATCAAAGTATGTGGATCTTTGCTAAAATTGTTTCTCAGGGTATTAAAAAGGTGATGTCTTGTCCTAAAGTAGGCGTCGCTGTCGTTGGATTAGAAGTTGCTCATGCACATATCCATCTAATACCTTTGAATACCGTTAGTGATATGAATTTTGAAAAACCTAAATTGTCGCTTTCTGCAATAGAAATGGATAAAATAGCCACAGAAATTCGTAATGCTATTTTGGTTATTACTACTAGTGCTAAAATGTAACTATTATTCGCTTACCTTAAGATTAAAACATGCATGATTTTTTAATGACTTTCCAACAATTAATGGATCCTGAGTATTTACTTAGCCACGGTGGATTCTATATTGTTTGTTTGATTGTATTTGCTGAAACAGGACTTTTTTTTGGTTTTTTTTTACCAGGTGATTATTTGCTATTCCTTGCAGGATTATTTTGTGCATTAGGAAAAATTGATGTGACTATTGTAGAAATGTTTTCTGGAATCTTAGTGTCAGGTATTCTAGGTAATTTAGTAGGCTATTGGTTTGGGTATCGAACTGGCCCTATGTTATTTAAGAAACAAGATTCTTTGATATTTAAGAAAGAATACGTGATGATGGCGGAAGAATTTTATCAGAAATATGGTGGAAGAGCTCTTGTGATTGGTCGCTTTGTTCCTATTATTCGTACATTTGCGCCAATATTTGCAGGGGTAGTAAAATTAGATTTTAAGAAATTTCTTGTTTATAATGTTGTAGGGGCTTTAATATGGGTTTCTGGATTAACATTAACAGGTTATTTCTTGGGAGAGTTTTTTCCCGGAATTATAGATTATGTAGAGTATATTATAATAGGTTTAATTGCCGTTGCATTTTTACCTATCGTAATTGGCGTATTGAAGCGCACGATGAACAATAGAAAACAAAAAACAAAATAAACAGTTTAAAATTAATGAGTACACAACATCCTTGGCATCAGGTATCTCCAGGTGAGGATTTGCCAAATACAGTGAATGCTATTATTGAAATCCCTAACGGATCAAAAGCAAAATATGAAATAGATAAAGAAAGTGGTTTAGTGAAATTAGATCGCGTATTATATTCGTCTGTTATGTACCCCGCTAACTATGGATTTATCCCGCAAACTTATTGTGATGATAAAGATCCATTAGATATATTAGTAATCTGTTCAGCGGACGTATATCCAATGACAATGATCGAGGCTAAAATCATTGGCGTTATGCATATGGTTGATGGTGGCGAGCAAGACGATAAAATTATCGCTGTTGCAAAAAATGATATGTCTGTTAATTATATTAATGATATCTCTGAATTGCCTCCTCATACAATGAAGGAAATCGTTCAATTTTTTGAATCATATAAAGCTTTAGAAGGAAAAAGTGTTATTATCGAAGGATTACATGGTCGTGAATATGCGCAAAATATCCTTAAAGAGAGCATTGAACTTTATAACACAGAAATTAGAAATAAATAACCTATATGGCACTTGATATATTTTGGACCTTATTACTCGTATTTGCTAATGGTTTTTTCGTAGCTGCAGAATTTGCTATTGTAAAAGTTAGAGCATCTCAAATAGAGTTGCAAGCTAAATCTGGAGGCAAAGTCGCTAAAATAGCCAAAAATATCACGGACCATTTGGATAAATACCTAGCTGCTACGCAGCTAGGTATTACATTAGCTTCATTAGGTTTAGGGTGGATAGGTGAGAAAGCTATGGGCAAAATTATTTTTTCCGCTTTTTCTTACTTTGACGTTGATATCACTACAAGTTGGTCGAAGGGATTAGGATTTGCTATCGCTTTTGGTACTATTACGCTATTGCACGTAGTATTAGGTGAATTGGCACCTAAATCAATTGCTATCCAAAAGCCTGTAGCGACAACAATGAAAATCGCAGTACCACTGCGTATTTTTTATTACTTACTAATGCCTTTAATTTTTATATTTAATGGTTTAGCTAATTTTCTGTTAAAATTAATAGGTATAGAACCACACCCTAGTGAATCTGCCCATTCTTCTGAAGAGTTACAATATTTATTAGAAAAAGGCAAGGAGTCTGGAGCTTTAAATACTTCAGAGCATGAATTGATCAAAAATGTTTTTGACTTCAACGAGCGTATCGTAAAGAATATAATGGTGCCACGTACAAAAATTGTAGCAGTGGAGGTTACAGATAAAGCTGATGAGTTTATAAAAACAGTTACTGAAGAAGGTTATTCTAGAATACCCCTTTATGAAGATAATATAGATCAGATTGTTGGTGTAGTACATACTAAAGATGTATTACCGTTGCTTTTTAAAGGTGAAGAGGTTGTTCTTAAGAAAATAATGCGTAAGCCTTATTTTGTTCCGGAAACTAAGAAGATTAACGATTTGATGACGGAGTTTCAATTGAAGCGCATTCAAATTGCTTTTGTATTGGATGAGTTTGGTGGAACTTCAGGTATGGTTACGCTGGAAGATATTGTTGAAGAATTAGTAGGGGAGATTCAAGATGAGTATGACGAAGAAGTACCTTTGGTAGAACGTATATCTGAAACGGAATATATGGTCGATGCAGGGGCTAATATCCATGATGCTAATGGTTTTTTACCTTTAGAGTTGCCAGAGAGCTCTGATTATGATACTATTGCTGGTTTAGTAAGTGATGTCTTTGAGAAGATCCCTGATGTGGGTGATTCTATGGAAGCATTTGGGTATAACCTGATCGTCATGAAGAAAACACAACAAAATATCGAGTTCGTCAAATTTGATTTGATTGAAACTCCACACGATCCAAAATCTAATTAATGTTATTATTTTATACTCCTGAAATAGAAGCACATCATAGCTCTTTTTTATTAAGTGAAGAAGAAAGTAAGCATGCTGTACGTGTATTACGCCTTCAGGCGAATGATATTATTCATTTGATCGATGGGCGCGGTGGTTTGTATAAGACGGAGATCATTGAACCGCACCCTAAGCGTACGAGCTTGAAAGTTTTAGAAGTTACCCAGCAATATGGACAAACATCTTTTCAAGTGCATATGGCGGTCGCTCCAACTAAAAATATTGAACGTATAGAATGGTTCTTGGAGAAAGCTACTGAGATTGGTTTACACGAATTTACGCCGGTTATATGTGCCCGCTCTGAACGTAAAGAGGTCAAAGTAGAACGATTAGAAAAAGTAGCTATTGCCGCTGCTAAACAATCGTTGAAAGCATATATTCCCAAAATTAATCCTGCAGTTACTTTTTCTAAATTTATATCCTCAATTGAAAATTTGGATGTGAACAAAGGTATTGCACATTGTGTAGATGCGGATAAGAAATTTATTAATACCTCTTTCCAAAAAGGGGAGAAGTACTTAATATTGATCGGCCCAGAAGGTGATTTCTCTGATAATGAGATAGCACAAGCTTTACAGGCCGGATTTATACCCTTATCATTAGGAGAATCTCGTCTTAGAACAGAAACAGCAGCGCTAGCTGCTGTCTTAGAAGTGGCTTTATTAAATCGTTAGGCTGTTATTTTATAACTTCAGCATCAACTATTTGTATTTCAGAATTGCCTTTTAGGGGTTGAGGATTGAAAACCATTTTCCCCTTAATTTTTATAGGTTCTTCCGTAAATTTTATCGTCCCTTTTTTTAAGAATATTTCTACCATTGGTGGAATTCCATTTGTTCCACAAAATTGACATTGTGCAACTGGTAAGACAGATAACATAAACGTACTATGATTTCTTCCGCTATTAAGTGGGACCAAATACCCTGGTAATTGCACTATTTTATTCTCTAATTTCTTTAATTCTGCAGGGTAGTGTGGTGTATATACTTTCTTATTTCCTTCGGTTGTGACTTTATACATCATTTTATCAATAGCCTCCCAAGTGCTATTCATCATGGGGGTATGATCAGGTGTATTCGAAAAATTTAAGTTACTTCCAATTTGTGCATTTGATAAGGCATAGCTGAATGTAAGCGTAAATAGTAATATTAGTTTTTTCATTATTTTGAAGATAACGTTTTTGAAATTGTTGTATTATAAGCTTTAAATGCCGGTATTAATGCCGCTATTATACCTATTGAAATTGCGCCTAGTAATATGATTAACTCAAAGGGATAGAATGTAAATGCATTAATAAAATCTGCACTTTGACTTGTTTGTGTACTTATATAAGCTAATATAAGGTGGCCTAATACTAAGCCTATTATTCCTCCGATTAAGGTAATTATTAATCCTTCGACTATGATTAAAGTGAAAAGTTTAGTTTGGCTAGCACCCATAGTACGCATGATGGCTAAATCGTGTTTGCGTTTTTTCAATGCATTGTACAAACTAATAAATACACTAAGTGCTGCGATAACCATGATGGCATAAGCCAATATTTCTAATGAATCTAAACCTACCCCTAATAAAGAGAATATTCGAGAGCTTTCTATTGCAGGTGATGCTGCTTGCATATTGGTGCTCTGATTTACTAATCTTGGGATAACACTAATGGCTGCTGGGGAGGCGTATCTTATCAGTAATGCGGTGATTTCTAGTCCTTGGTCTGCTAGCATATCTTGGCCAATAGTTTTGATAAATCCACTAGCCATTGGTTTTTCACTTACAAATTCTTCCGTATTCGTATTACTATCTTTAGCCACAATATGATCCGCATGGCCATTGTTCGCTACTAATGTAGTATCATGATCATGGGAATCATGCTGTTCCTCATGTTCATGTACATGAGCTGATCCTAGTGTTGTATCCTTCGCTTCGCCTACATGGTCACTGTGGTCACTGTGGTCATGAGGCGCTCCTACGATTGGAGTATGAGTATGAGGATGTGGGTGGTCATGGTCATGGTCCGAATGATCGTCATGTATATGCTCATCATCGTGTTCGATTCCATGGACATCCCAAACGCTAGCTAAATTTGTTAAGATTAAGTTGTCTACTACGGAATTTGAGGGAGCGAGTATACCTACCACTTTAAAAGGATGTTCTTCATGCAGATGTGCTTCAGGAGATAGACCATGTGCACTATGTATTTCATCTCCCAATTTTAAGTTGTTTTTTCGTGCCACCTCAGCACCTATTACAACCTCAAATGACGCTTTCCAAATATGACCATCTTTTATTTTAAGATCATATAGCGCTAGATAATTAGCATCTGTACCGATGATTCTATGCCCTTTGTAATTGTCCCCTAAAGATATAGGAACAGCTAAATCTATTAAAGGATTGTCTGCTATCTTATTGGCTTCGGTTAGAGGGATATTTCCCGTAGGATTATCTACATGATAAAGTGAGCTCAGAATAAGTTGAAGGGGGCTTCCTTTTGCTCCAACTACCAAATCTATATTTTTTGTGTTATTTGTAAGCTGTTTCTCAAAGGTGTCTCCGGATATATAAATAACAATTAGTATAGCAATACCAAATGCTGTAAGCAAAACACTTAAAATGGTTGAGCCAAATTCACGTATTATATTTTTCCAAACTAAAGATAAAGTATTCATGGATTATAGTTGGTAAGTGTTAGCAAAATGATCTTTAATTCTTTTGTCATGTGTTGCTATCAAGAGTGTAGCGCCATATGTCGATGCTGTCTGTAATAATAAATCTAACACGAGCTGGGTGTTGGTATCATCTAGTGCTGCTGTGGGTTCGTCTGCAACTAATAGCATTGGGCCATTGATTACTGCCCTTGCTATGGCAGCACGTTGTAGTTGACCTCGACTTAATTCGTCAGGATAACTATTGGCTTTATCTTTTAGTTGAACCTTTTCTAATACTTCTAAGACGGCTTCTTTGTTTTCTTTTTTCTTAGCAAGATTCTGTGCTAAGCGGATATTTTCCTCAATCGTAAGATTTTTGATAAGGTGTGCCTCCTGAAATATAAACCCTATATGTTGGCCACGGAAAGTATCTAATTTACTCGATTGAAGTTCGTATATATCAATATTGTTTATCCATACTTTTCCTTGTGTAGGCTTTGATAAACCACTGAGAAGATTAAGAAGCGTAGTTTTTCCTGTCCCCGAATTACCTAATAAGAGTAAATGGTTACCGACAGCTATTTGAAGGTCTTTAAATACAATAGGTGGTATGGATTTGGAATAGCCAAAGCTTAAATTTTCTGTTTTTAGTAATAGATTATCCATGTACAAAGATTTATGCCAAAATACCATAAATTGTGTTTTAAAAAGAATATTTTTAGTCAAAAAGGCATTACAAACAAAGACAACTATAATAGATTAAAGCTGTCTTTGGTAAAATTATCTATTGTATTACTTTTTATATTATAATATCTTGGATGCTTTCATTTCCCATCGTCTGGTATTTATATTGAAAAATGTCTGTTCGTCAGGAAATTCAATATGCTCTGTGTCGCCAATTTTTGCGGTATAGAATTCGGAAAGATCTTTACCATTAACGATATAGTCAAAGAAAATATCGCTTTTCTTTTTCAGCTTTGATTTATCTAATTTCCATGTACGATAGATTTCCTCATATGTAATAATAGTACCATTACTATTTTTTTTGAGGCGACCTCCTGTAGCAACATAACGTTCGTGAATACTTGGTGCAATACGGCTTATTTCAAAGTATATATAGTTGTCTTTTGGGTTCACATAGTATTTGGTTAGTGTCATTGAGTTTGCCATCATACTATAGGCTTCATCATACTTCTGTTCAAATTTATTTTCATGGGTAGCTCTTTTAGGGAGTTTGCCCACAAATCTGACAATTTCGTATTTGAAAGAATCTTGTTTGATGATTGAAATGTTGTTGTCTGGAGAGTACTTATCTGTGTTTGCGCAGCTTGCTACTAAAAAGGAAAGTACTGCTAATAGAAATATATGCTTCATGCCTTTTTATTAATATCGTTTTTGATAAAAAAAGCAAGGATACTAATTGCTAGTATCCCTGCATCATTATTTAATTAGTAAACTTGATTGATAGGGTCAAAATTAGTCCATCCCTGTGTCCAGTCCGTTGTACCAAATGCACCTAGGTAGGCTACAGTTCTATCAAACCTCCAATTGTCTGCGGCTTCTGCCTCTGTAAATTTAGTGTTTGTAAACCTTGCCCCTGAAGTAATGGAACCTGTGGTAACAGCGAAATTTGGATTTTTTTGATATTCTGTTCTTAATCTTGTATTGAAAAATAAATTTGGATTTATGCCCAAAGCACTATAATCAGCCGAGGCATCTGTTAACCTTAGTGTATTGCCATTATCCGTGAGGTAGGTTGTAATATCTGAAACTGTAGTTGTGCTTACATTAGAGCCAATTGCTACGGCTGTCGTTCTCGCATAGAAGATGTTATTTTCAATAACGCCTGTTGGGGTTGATCCTAAATAATTGTTAGCTGCTGATTGGTGATTAAATCTAAAGGCGGTAGGATAGCCTACGAATACAGAGTTAAATATTGATCCTGAGATATTGCGGCGTAAATCTATAGATTGTTTGAAATTACCACTGTAGCTATTGCCATCAATCGCAGGTCCTATAACGGTGAAGTTTGTAGCTACAGCCCGTGTCTTAAAGCGTGAAAGGTCATTCTGTCCATCCGTATCCCATTCTAGACCATTAGATTCAGATTGATCGGCATGACTTGGATAACGAATCGCTAGTCCGAATTGTAATTTTCCAGAGAAACCATTGTCAATATCGAAACAGTCATCCCATGTTGCAAAAACAACCATATTTTTGCCGTTTACTGAGCCCCCAAACCATTCAATACCATCGTCACCGCCATATGATACTTGGATGTTTTCAAACTTTGTCCCATTACCAACTCCTCCTAATGTAATACCATTTGTTTCATTATTTGCTGTTAGTTCAATACCTGCAAATTCAACACGAAGATATTCCATTACGCCACTGTTGTCTGTATCATCTTCACCACCATAAATAACTGCAGGTGTGATTCCTTCAATAGCAGGTTCAACTAGGTTAACACGTGCATAGCCAAGTATAACAAGACCGCCCCAATCTCCCTTGTCACGGTCACCAGGGGCTTGATTTGAGGTCATAATAATAGGTCTTTCCCTTGTTCCTTGGGCCATGATCTTGGCACCACGATCTATAACTAAAGTGCCTTTTGAAGCTTTTTCACCTAGTATAACTGTTCCGGGCTCTATTGTCAATGTTTGCCCTTCACGTACAAATACCTGTCCTTTTACTAGGTATTTATTTGTAGCAGTCAATGTACGAGTAGAAATATTTCCTTGGAGTACCGTTACGTCATTGGCATTATTTTCGCCATTATTATCAGGTTCAATAATACTATTGCTGTTACAGCTTGATAGCAGTATGCCAATGGCTAATGCACTACCAGTAATCATTTTTTTAGTAATTTTCTGTGATTTTTTCATTTTCGTTTTTGGTTTACTGTTCTTTAACTTATTATTTTAGGCTATATGTGAATGTTGTTGTAAACAAAGTGCCTCGATTGTATCTCATGATTAAGTCGTCATTGTTTTTATCTATTTTTCTATCTCTATTTGTATCTTGATAGAATATGTATGGCGAATTTAATACGTCTTGAATGCCTAGCTTCAACGTCATGGTCTTGTTGATATTCTTACTTATTGTGAGATCTAAAGCATGTCTAGGAAGTTCATAGACTGTTGGGAAATCTACATTACCGATAGCATATATGCGTGGACCTATAGTATTGTATGCTGCGCTAATATTCCATCCTTTTTTTTCATCGTGGTAATGAAGAATGGCATTCGCAATATATGGAGACTGACCTTGTAGAGGTCGCCTCGCGTCTTGGACGGTTTCATTTACCGTATTGCCATAGTTAACTTCTGACTGTATATAGGAAGCATTTAAGTTAATGCTCAATTTGTCAATAAATTTACTTTCTGTATAACCACGAAATGATTTGCGTATTTCTAGTTCTGCACCATAACTAAATGCTTGGTCTGCATTGGTCAGTGTGAAAGCTTGACTTTCACTCTGAAGAATGACAACAGTTTCAATGGGATCTTTAAAACTTTTGTAAAAACCTCCAATACTTATCGTTTCTCCTCTACGAGGATAAATCTCGTAACGGGCATCGAAATTATTTATTGTAGCAGTTTTTAGGTTTGGGTTACCATTTCTATTGGCATCAAGTTCAAAATCATAAAATAAGAAAGGAGCAACCTCTCTGAATTCAGGCCGATTTACCGAGCGGCCATAAGCAAATCTTATTTTTTGAAGATCTCCTATTGAATAGTCAATATTCAAGTATGCTAGGGGAGTAAATAATTTATTATTTACTTCTATAGGATTACCAGCTGCATCATGTGAACTTAGTTTTAAGTTATTGTATTCTCCTCGAAATCCACCGACCAAAGTAAAATTGCCTACAGGGACTGTGGCACCAAAGAAAACGGCTGATAATAGGCTGGTTCCATTATAGCTGTCTATGGGATTAGTACCTTCTTCTGTTATAAAACCATCTTGTCTAAAATTGTTATCCGCAAATATCTGATTTAAAGGTAAAATGATTAGTCTGTTTAAGTCATCTGACATAGCATCACTACCAGCTTTGTAGCTAAAATATCGTGATCCAAAATCTCTCTTTCGGTATTCTACAAGGTAACCCGTTTTTAATAGGATAGGATTTTCTAGGCTACCGCCAAATTGATGCTCGACGCTAGTACTATTATTAACCCCTATCTCTTTCAATCTGCCGAAATATCGCCCCGTATCAAATAGGTTGGAACTCGGTGGTAACTCCATGTTATACTGATTTGACTCCTCGTTAAGTTGGGTTGTTCGGAAACGACGTAAATCAGGCTGATTTTCTTTCAAATAGTTACTCCCAACCACCCAGTTTATACTTGTCAATCCTCCATCAAAGCGATGGATCCCTTCTAGTTGCCCCGAATAAATAGAACGTGCTCTATATTCGTACATATAATTGCGACGATCTTGGTTGCCATGTTGTACAAAGTCGCGCCCATTGCGTAGAATAGTGATATTTTCACCTATTTGATTAAATAGGTTTTTAAATTCGATTTTATTAAAGGGATCAATAATAAGGGCCCAATTGCTTAATAAGCCTATACGATTTTCTTTTTCATAACGTTCGTCAATATATTTGAAACGTGGCGGTGCAATCATCCCAAAATCTGAAGGATCTTGCTTTTCATAACGTAAAAAATCGCGGGTATAATATTGGTAAGATTGGGCATAATTTATAGCCGAAAGCATACTTAAGCGCTTTGATTTGCTGATGTTCCAGCTGCGACCCATATTGAAACCAAAATTAATGTCAGGTATTGTGCTGGTCGTATTGTAGGACAGATCGTTGTTTAATAGCTTTGGTGCTTCAGTTCGGACAGTAGAGCTATTGGGAAGGCTACGAATATTTTCCGTAGGAAATCCTTTGGGCAATTTGCGCGAACCATCATCGAATCCTAAAAAATCAGTAGATGATGTTCTATTGTATACATAAGGCTTAAAGGTGGTATTTACTCTATAATTTGAACCTATAGAAAAGGTAGTAAAGTTTTCACTTGAAGCACTATTTGTATATACTTTAATTAGCCCTCCCGAAAAATCACCTGGGTTTTCTGGAGAACCAGATTTGTATATCATCATTCGCTCGAGGACAGCACTAGGAATTAAATCAAATGAAAATGTACGTATATCTATTTCTGTACTGGGAGCAATAGCATTATTAAGCATTACTTGATTGTAGCGTTCCGGAATGCCACGAATCATTGCGAATCGATTGTCTATAATAGTAAGTCCGGGAATACGACTCATTACTTGGGCAGCATCCCTATCTTGTGACATTTTTATTTGTTGTTGTGAAATTCCACTCACTACTTGATGTGCAGCTTTAATCTCTGTAAGTACTGCCATATTCGTATTGTGGAGCCTAGTAGCACTGATAACCACCTCTTCAATGCTGGATTCGGCTTTGGGGCTGAGTTCTAAATGTAGGGTTTGTATTTTATCTGCCTCTACTTTCAAATCTTCTATCAATAGAGTTTGATAGGTAAGGGAAGAAATTTGTAAATTATAAATGCCTGGTTCAATTTTTTGGATTTCAAAATTTCCTAAATGATTTGATGATACGGCTTGAGATGTTCCTACAATTCTTATAGTGACTCCATTAATAACCTCTTGAGATAGATTATTTTTAATGGTTCCATTTATTACTCCAGTTTGCCCGTAAACAGTTGTTACCACAAAAAGAAATAATATTGTATTTAGTGTTAATCTTGATTTTATAGATTTCATATATTTAAATTATTCACTACAATATAAGTATGTAGTGTTAGCTATATATGAAGTTGTTATTAATACTTTTGGTTAATTATATTATTTAAATGTTAACATGCGTTAACTTGAAGTTTATAAACGGTTGAAAAGTTGATTTTTTATGCTTTTAGACTTTTCTCATGATTGCTTTCTGTTTGGGCAGTTTAGTTTTTAATTTTTTTGGACATGATTATCTGAAGGATATACATTTTAATAACTCTAATATTGTAGTTTACATGTTAGAGGTTATGGTCATGTAAGTAATATATTTTTGATAAATACTTTTACTTTTTTTTTAATGGAGAGGTACTATATATTCAATAAAGCACTATAGATGTAATTGCGGTTTGTAGTTAATGTGTTGACTTGTAGTAGTTATAATAATTGTTGATACTTCAATATTTATTTATGAATTATAGTCATTTTTTTTAATAGGAAGTTTCAAGCAATAATTTTTTTTAGATAAAAATGATTTTAAGGATAGTTATCAGATTGTAGTTTCATAATAAATAACCCTACAGTTATAAATAATGTAGGGTTATTTATGTCGTATCAGTTTATATTACACCCAATCCTATCGCAGCTAATAACATTACAATCCCTGAACCAATGGCCGATTTTAACGTAAATTTAAGATGGTCTCCAAACTCTACTCCAGCTAAAGCTACCAATAGATAGGTCGAAGGTACAAGAGGGCTTAATAATGTATGATCTCCTTTCTTTATCTTGATATCTTTAAAAGAGAAATATTGATCACTGTTCTGATACTGGAATGTTAAGTTCTTTGCTTGAACAATAATTTCTGACATTATGTTTCGATTTTAATATAATACCGCAATTTAATTATTCTTCTTTGAAATAGTAGTTGAATTCTTGTGATTAATAAAATGTAGTGTTTATGTTACGCCTATGTGTTGACGTAATGTAGAGTTAATTTTAAATCTTCGTTCATTTAATTTTAACTTAAATTTTAAGCGGTTTCAGTTTTTAAATTTATTCTATTAACATCTCTTTAACATTAGCTTTAATATTTAGTAATGCCTATATAATAATTAGTTAACCCTGCTCAATTAGCTTTGTGTTAAATTAAAATTAATACAAGTTGAAACTAAAACTAGATAAGAAAAAGACAAATTTGATAATACCATGTGTATTAATGAATTTGGTTACTATCGCTCAAACGGCTCAAGGTATAACTATGGTTGAGGCAGATATATCTACCAATTCCATCCATAATGTTTCAGAGAAGGTAGTAAGCGAGAGTCTTTCGACCTCATTTGATATTATCGGTAGAGTTATTGATGTAGAAACGATGAAGCCTATGGCTGGAGTTACTATTTCTGTTGCTAACACGAATATAGTTACCTCTACTAATGCTAATGGCGAATTTACTATTTCTTTACCTCAATTAGGGGAATATAAACTTGTGACTAGTTTTTTAGGCTATAATAGCGATATAACTATTGTCGAAGGAGCTAATAAACAATCAGTAAGTGTTAATATAATTTTAGAGCGTGAATCGTCCACACTGGAAGAGGTTGTAGTGACCCGCAATCGTGCTTTAATAAGTGAATTGGCTTTGTTGAATGAGCGTAAAGCCTCAAGTCTGATCGTTGAAAAAATAGGCGCGCAAGAACTTTCACGTAAAGGGGTAAGTGATGCACAGGGCGCATTGACAAAGTTGAGTGGCGTTACAAAATCAGCATCTAGTGCAAATGTTTTTGTACGTGGATTAGGGGATAGATATAATAGTACAACGCTGAATGGTCTGACACTACCATCCGAAAATCCTATTAATAAAAATGTATCATTAGAATTTTTTGGATCAGGTATTATACAAAGTATAGGCGTAAATAAAACTTTTAATCCATTATTGAATGCCGATGTTGGCGGTGCGAATATTGATATAGTATCTAAAGAATTGCACGATAATTCCGTATTGGAAGTGTCTGCATCAATAGGAGCTAATACACAAGCTATACAAGCTGATAATTTTCAACGTGTTGATGGAACCAATTGGTTCGGTTCTTTGAAAGAGCGAACTTCCCCAATTAACAGTTTAAACAGTTATGACTTCAGTAATAATTGGAATCCTCAGAAAATGGAAACCCCAATTAACTCAAGTTTCTCTGTCCTGGGTGGTAAGAAATTTCGTGTTGGGGCAAATAATTTAAATGTACTTTTAATTGGGACTATGAACTCCGAATATAAGTATGCTGAAGGTATTATTCGTCAAACGACGAATGACGGTACCATCTCCCTGGACCAAAATACTACCCGCTCAGAATATAATATTTCAAAAACGGCAATGGCTAATTTGAAGTATTCTTTTGGAAAACATGCATTGACCTATAATTCTTTATTTATTAATGATCAAGTTCAAAGTTATGAAAGAAATATAGGGTTCAAACTTTTTGATGTTTCTGATAATGGTTTTTTTAGACGTAGTCAAGTGGTAGATAACAATTTATTTGTCAATCAGTTGTTGTCGAAATTGAATTTTACTGAAAAGTGGCAATTAGATCTAGGGCTTGCTTACAATTTGGTTAAAGGTAATGAGCCTGATCGTCGTACTATTGAAATGCTTGATCAGGGGCAAACAGGAGTTTATCGCCTTTATGATACACAGAATTTCAATGAAAGATATTATTCTGATCTTACTGAAAAGGGATGGAATGCAAAGGTGATGGCCACTTATAACTTTGATAATGCTAATAATCTGGCACGAAAAGTAGAATTTGGTTATAATGGAAATATTGTAGAAAGAGATTTTAATGCTATTATTTATGGACATTCAAAAAATGGTTCTTTCGAATTGAACGGTGTCGATATTGAGGATGTAGATGGTATTTATGGTAAGGATGCATTCGCCAATGGTGGCTTTGAATTAAGTACGGGGCGTGGTTCTGATTTTACACCATATTGGTATCTCGGCAAAAAAAATGTGCACTCAGGGATTTTATCGACTACCTACCAGTTCTCTGAGAAACTTACTTCAATTGTAGGTTTACGTTATGATAACGTATATCAAAATATCGAGTACAATACAAATATGTCCAATACAGCACTTGATGGTCCTTCTGAAATAAAAAAGAATTATTTTTTACCAAGTGCTAATTTAAAATATGCGCTGACAGATAAAAGTAGTTTAAGGGCTTCAGCAAGTTTGAGCTATACTATGCCTCAATTTGTGGAGACTGCATATTTTAGAAATACATTTTCTACAGGGAGTATTATTGGTAATAAAGACCTTGTGCCCGTAGAGAATACTAATTTTGACCTTAAATGGGAATTATTCCCTTCTGCGGGTGAATTATTCTCCGTAGGCGCATTTTATAAAAAACTAAAAAATCCAATTGCCCGTGTAGAGTCCAGTAATAATGTGATGACTTACTTTAATGTAGGTTCTTCCGCGCAAATTGCAGGGGCAGAGATCGAAGTCAAAAAGAACTTGTTAACGACCGCTACTGCTAATGGTGAAAATATACTGTCTGCAGGAGCGAATATTTCTTACTTATATAGTACCCAAAAACTTCAAAATCCTAAAGCTATTTTTACCGATAATAATGGGAGTTCCAAGCTACAAGGGGCTTCTCCTTTACTAGTAAATGCTGATGTTAGTTATTTATTAAATGGGAAAAATGTGAAATGGACATCTACTGTTGTCTTTAATTATTTCTCTGATCGCGTTTATGCAATTGGTACGAATGGTTTTCAGAATGTAATAGAAAAAGGGATCCCTGTATTAGATTTTGTCTCTAATGCTAGTTTCGGTAAACATTGGGGCATAAACTTGAGAGCACGTAATATCTTGAACCCTAATATTCGTTTAGAAAGAGTGTCTGACAAGGGCGATAATATTACCCTGCAAGCCATAAAAAAAGGAGTAGACATGCGCGTCGGGGTGTCATATAAGTTTTAATATTTTAGTAATAGTACCCTAATAATAAGGTTATATTATAACTCTATTATTGCGTAACGAAATAGATAAATTAATCATTTAACAACTATAAAGATGAAAAGTAAATTATTTGGAATTTTTGCAGTATCATTATTGAGCTTTACTGCTTGTTCATCAGACAGTGATGATACTAATTTAACGCCACAACCTGAGGAGTTAACGACTTTGGTAGGAAGTATTAATACGAGTCAATCCCTAAAAGCTGGGACAGTTACCTTAGAAGGGGCTACAATTGTACGCGAAGGGGCTGTATTAACTATCCCTGCAGGTACAACAATCGTTGCTAAGGATAAAGGTTCTTACTTATTGGTAGAAAGAGGCGCTAAAATAATAGCAGTAGGAACCTCAGAAAAACCAATTACATTTACATCAAATGATAAAACGTCAGGTGCTTGGGGTGGCTTAATCATTAATGGTAGAGCACCACTTTCAAGAGCTAATATAACTGATCCTAGTACTTTTGGTACTGAAATTAATGATCAAATTCAATATGGTGGTGATGATGTTGCCGATAATTCTGGTGTGTTGGATTATGTTATTTTAGAATATACTGGATCTAATATTTCGGATGATAAAGAACATAATGGATTGACTTTGAATGGTGTAGGTAATGGTACTAAAATTAGTAATATCTTTATTTTAAGCAGTGCAGATGATGCCATAGAATTTTTTGGAGGATCAGTTGATGTAACTAATTTATTAGCTGTAGATTCTGAAGATGATATGTTTGATTTTACGCAGGGCTACACTGGAACATTAACCAATGCCTATGGTATATGGACAGCTAATTTTTCGACCAACGAAGCTGATCCTAGAGGAGTTGAAGCGGATGGTAATCATGATGGTAATGGTTCTAATCATATAAATCAATCTAACTTCAAGATGCAAGATATTACTATTGTACAAAATTCTAAGACTCCAGGAGTAGCAGGGACAATGCAAGATGTCATCAAAGTTAGAAGGGGAGCTACTGCTAGTACTACTAATCTATTGGTAAAAGTAGGTGAAAACTCGTTAGTGGGTGATATGATTGACTTTACTGATGGTAAAGGAGTAGGTAGTGCTACAATTAGTTATACTTTATTACCAGCGGAGTTAACAGCAAAAATTAATCCTGCAGATGCTAGTGGTATAATTAGAAATACAACATCGACAGGTGCTAATACGTCGGTATTTGCTTGGACTAAATTCTCTTTCTAGAGATATAATTTATCTTAATAAAAAAGAAGAACCTGTTTTAAACCGGTTCTTCTTTTTTATTAAGAATTTATCAATAGTGTGCTTGTGATGGCATGGTCATTCACTATAATGTGTTTCGAATTCTTTTATTTCAATGTAATAATTATTCTTACCTTCTCTTTTGTTCTAGTTAATAAATCGAGTTCATTAAGGCTGAGAAGATACAGGTAATCCTGATGGCTTGGAATACTTTATATTACACCCAATCCTATCGCAGCTAATAACATTACAATCCCTGAACCAATGGCCCATTTTAACGTAAATTTAAGATGGTCACCAAATTCTACTCCAGCTAAAGCTACCAATAGATAGGTCGAAGGTACAAGAGGGCTTAGTAAGTGTGTTGCTTGTCCTATTAAACTTGCTCTTCCTAATAGCTCAGAGGATATACCTAGATGTTCTCCTGTTGTTGCGATGATAGGTAATATACCGAAATAGTATGCATCATTACTTAAAAAGAATGTCAAAGGTCCACTGAATACTGCGGTAATAATAGTGAAATAGTTTCCTAAGTGATCAGGAACTATATCTATAACAGAGCTACCCATTGCATGCATTATTCCTGTTCCATTCAGTATACCGGTGAATATTCCCGCACCAAATATCATCCCTGCCACAGATAATGCATTTCCTGCATGACGAGAGATTATTTTAGTTTGATCTTTTATCTGTGGATAGTTTATCAATGCAGCGATACAATACGCTATCATAAAGCATATAGATAGGGGTAGAATATCTAAAATCATTACCACTAATAAAGCAATAGTCAAACCCAAATTCACAAATATTAGTTTAGGTCTTTTTAAGGTTTCATCTACTTCTCCTAATATATCTGAAGTATTGTATTTTATGTGGACAACATTCTCTCTTATTCGTTTGGCTTCTTTTTTTCCAAGTATATAAGATACAATGAGCACCCATACAATACCAAATGCCATAACAGGAATTAAGGGTACAAATAACTCAGAGTGACCTAATGAAAGCGTGCTCATCGCTCTGGCTGTTGGACCTCCCCAGGGTATAATATTCATTATACCACCTGTAAGCATTACTATACAAGTTAGTACTAAAGGATTGATTTTTTGTCTTTTGTATAGAGGCAAAAATGCGGCTACTACAATCAAGTAGGTTGAAGAGCCATCTCCATCTAATGATACAATCGCTGTTAAAATGGCTGTTCCTACCGTTGTTTTGACAGGATTATCGCCAACATATTTTAATATAATGTTGACTAAGGGCTCGAAGAGGCCTGTGTCAATCATTAAGCTAAAGTATAAAATAGCAAAGATTAGCATTATCCCTGTTAAGGAGATTTGCCTTACACCTTTTGTCATCATGTCGCCTAGCTCTGGACCAAACCCTGCCAAGGTAGCGACAATAATAGGGATAAGAACGAGCGCAGTTAAGGGGGTCATTTTTTTATTCATGATGAGAACCATAAAGATGGTAATCATTCCGAATCCTAATAGTGATAGCATAATGTGTTTATTTAAAATTTATAATGTGGTATACTACGTTTGTAAATTATTTTATTTTTCTCCAATCAACACTTTGTCGAACCCCTACGAAAGCATATTGTGCGCTGTTGTTATTTTTGCGCAACTCATTAATGTATCCTAATTCTATAACAGTAGATTTTTTAATACGATAGCCTAAAACGGCAGTTACTCTATCTCTGTCATAAAAATCAGCGTTGTAGGCATTCACCATTAATTCATTGCTAAGGTTCGCATAGAATTTGTTGCTTTTGTTTAGGGGTACACGTAAGGCTAGTCGATAGCGAAGACGGACAATGAATATATCTGGATTGTTAAGAATACGTTCTTCGATGATTAACCTATTGGATATAGATAGGTTATTTATCTTATTGTTAATGGAGATCTGTTGGTAGGGTCTAATTTCATTTCTTATTCTTTTGTTATCTGTATCGCCTATGTAAGATTGTAGATTTAGATACATAAGTCCAAATCCCGGCGTAATATTGTTTTTCAATTCAAAGTTCAGGGCTGTTGCTACTAGAAATAATCTAGGGTCTGGGGCATAATCAAAAGACCTGTATTGCGTGAAAAAAGTCAGGTTTTTTTTGTCAAGTTTTGCATTCATGGTATATTGATACCACATATTTAAATTGTCTTGTGCGAATAGGGGTTTGCTAAGTGCGCATAAACCTATTAATAATGTTACTATGCTTTTTTTGAATTGCATATTTTAGGTGTTTAGTAAAAAAATTATAATAATTATAGCTGTAAGTGTCATTTTTGACCGCTTATATTTAACCATAAATTAAAATGAAGGTATGTTTTATTTCTTTAAATTAAATTTAATTTCGTCCAAAAATATTATTGGCTGTGATATTTATTTAGTTTTGTAGCCGACTTACTATAATAAGATGGGTTTTCCGCATCCTATGGTTAATTTAAAGTTAAGTATAGGGGCAGGCTCCGTCTAGCAACTATGCTGTTGTAACGTTACGACGGGAGGACTTTTTAATTAATAGTGGTAATAGGTGATACCATTTTGAAGCAGTGGATTTGTGATTATTAACGGGTAGATTAAGTTTCAATGTTGTTATAGCGTTACAAATTATCTATCTTTGTGTTAATGGATAACTTCATTGTCTCAGCCCGTAAATATCGTCCTGTTACCTTCGATTCTGTCGTTGGTCAGCAGCATATTACCAACACTTTAAAAAATGCAATTCATAATAATCAACTAGCTCAGGCTTTTTTGTTTTGTGGTCCGCGTGGTGTTGGTAAGACTACTTGTGCACGTATATTGGCAAAGACAATTAATTGTGAAAATATTTCGGAGTCTACAGAAGCATGTGGTGTATGTGATAGCTGTAAATCTTTTGCAAATGGCGCTTCTTTTAGTATTCATGAGTTGGATGCTGCTTCAAACAACTCTGTAGATGATATTCGTAGCCTGATTGATCAAGTCCGAATCCCTCCGCAAACCGGTAAGTATAAAATCTATATTATAGATGAGGTACATATGCTTTCACAAGCAGCTTTTAATGCCTTTTTGAAGACATTAGAAGAACCACCTTCCTATGCAATATTTATTCTTGCCACCACAGAGAAGCATAAAATACTACCTACAATTTTGTCACGATGTCAAATATTTGATTTCAATAGAATCAGGGTAGAAGATATGTCTAATCATTTGGCGTCTATTGCTCAAAAAGAAGATATTTCTTTTGAACAAGATGGTTTACATCTAATTGCACAAAAAGCAGATGGTGGACTACGTGATGCATTATCAATGTTTGACCAAATTGTTAGTTTCTCTAATCGTAATTTAACCTATAAGGCGGTAATTGAGAATTTAAATATTCTTGATTATGATTATTATTTTCAACTAATGTCCGCTATTGCGCAAGAAGATGCGGCAGAGGCCCTATTGATCTTGGATAATGTATTGAATAGCGGTTTTGATGGTGGTCATTTTATTGCAGGATTATCAAATCACTTGCGTAATCTGTTGATAACCAAAGAGCCTAAGACTTTGAAGTTATTGGAGGTAAGTGAGAATATTAAAAAGAAGTATATTGAACAATCGACGCTGCTAAGCGCTGGCCTATTGTTATCAGCTTTGAATATTGCGAATCAGTGTGAGATAGCTTACAAGACTAGCAAAAATCAACGCTTGCAAGTGGAGCTCGCATTGCTTAAAATGTGTCACCTTTCGTCAGCCATAAAATTAGCTGTTAATGGCGTATCAACTACACAAGTTGAAATAAAAAAAAAACTTCCTGAATCTGTAAAACCGGTATCAAATCCTGTTGCTTCTGCAGCTAAAGTAACTATACCTGCTACACAGAATATACCTGAATCGACAACGGTACATCCTGTTTCTGACATCCCTAAAGTTGAAGAAAAAGAAGTTAAAAAGACTTTTTCTTCCGGAAAAGGATGGGGAGCTATCAAAACATCCGTAGAATTACCTAGCTTATCTACCGTATTTGAAAAAAAAGCGGATACCGTAGCTGAAGAAATTGATTTGGTAGAAGGTTCTGAATTTAGAGAGATTACTTTCAATACATTTATAGGTAAATGGAATGAGTTGGCTGAAATAATGAAGGCCGAGAGTCGTATTACCATTTATACCATTATGACTGCTAATGCACCACGATTGAAAGGAAATACTATTGAGATTGATGTAGAGAATGCTGTTCAATCGGATCAATTAAAGGAGGGGAAAATCGATTTGTTGAATTTCTTGCGTGTTCAATTGCACAATTTTGCTTTAGATATTGAAACCTGTCAAATAGAGCAGTCTGTCGTAAGAAAAGCATATACCTCTCAAGAAAAATATCAGGCAATGGTTACAAAAAATCCTGCTCTTGATAACCTTAGAAAAACATTCAACCTCGGGTTGAGCTAGTTTTTATATTTAAAATACTAATTGAAACTTAGTTAAATAATACTTTAGTATCTTTGTGTCAAATTTTGAGACGATTTGGATGTGCTCAAAATTAATGACTCGACTTATATAATATTACATATGCAAAATAATTTCCAACGTAGAGATAGAGAAGACAAAAGAGAGACAAATCAAATGGTCTTTGGTATTCGTGCTGTCATTGAAGCTATAGATAGTGGAAAAGAAATTGAATCACTTTTTGTTCAAAGAGGCTTAAGTGGAAGTCTTTTGTTGGAATTAAAAACGTTGTTGAAAGAACATAACATGGGATTTCAACAAGTACCTGTTGAAAAACTTAACCGTATAACACGTAAAAATCACCAAGGGGTAATCGCTGTTATTTCGCCTATTATTTACCATAATATAGAGGATATTTTACCCACGATTTATGAAAAAGGGGAAACACCTTTGTTATTAATGTTAGATGGTGTTACCGATGTACGTAATATGGGTGCGATAGCACGTACCGCAGAATGTGCAGGTGTACACGCTATAATTGTTCCGAAGAAAGGTTCCGCTGAGATCAATCCTGATGCCATAAAAACGTCTGCAGGTGCTTTATACAAAATACCTGTTTGTCGTCAAGATTCTTTAGGCAAAACAGGTCGTTTTTTAATTGAATCAGGTATTCAGCTCGTTGTTAGTACAGAGAAAACACAAGATTCGGTATATGAAGTTGATTATTCCGTACCTACTTGTATTATCATGGGCGCCGAGGATGTTGGTGTTTCTGATGATTTGATACGTATTGCAGATAAATTGGCCAAGATACCTATGTTTGGTGAAATAGGGTCATTGAACGTATCGGTATCAGCTGCTGTAGTTATTTATGAAGCTATTCGTCAACGAAATTTGAAATAGAATACTATTTATTCTGTTCACTATATAAAACGTAAAACCTTAAAGTTTTACGTTTTTTTTATGCTAGATCTTTATCTATTTTGCATTTTTTTGTGTAAAAGATGTGAAATTCCTTATTTTGTTGCTTAAACCTATATATTATGAATGGATTACTACGTACTTGTATTACGTTTATTACGGTTAGCTCGGTTTTTAAATTCTCTTATGGCCAGGAAAGGCTACTTATAGAAGAAGCCATTGTAAAAGATAAGAATAGTTTTTATCATATTGATTTTGCTAAATACTCAAGCCCTTTAAAGGGACTTCCTATAGGCGTATTTGATTCGGGGACTGGTGGACTTACTGTGTTAGATGCATTGGTGAACTTTGATCAAAATGACAATAAGACCAATAAAAAAAATGCTGATGGGATACTTGATTTCTCGACAGAAAAATTTATTTATTTAGCTGATCAAGCTAATATGCCTTATGGCAACTATAATGCTGTAGGTAAAGATGATTTATTAAAAGAGCATATTATTAAGGATTTTCAATTTTTGCTGGGTACTAAATATTATACTTCCCCAATTTCTAAGGTTCCGCAGGACAATAAACAACAAGTTAAAGCAATTGTTATAGCCTGTAATACTGCTACAGCGTATGGATATAATGATGCGGTTTTATTTTTGAATAGGTCTGGTTTAAAAATCCCTGTTATAGGTGTTATTAATGCTGCCGCAAATGGTACATTATCTTTCTTTGATAAAGAGGAGGATGGTAGTATTGCTGTGTTCGCTACAGTTGGAACAATTGCCTCCAAGGGCTATGAAAGAACTTTGTTAGCGCAAATAGATAAAGGGAATTACAGCGGTAATATTCAAATTTTTAATCAAGGAGGACATGGTGTCGCCGAAGCGGTTGACGAGGAAGCTGATTATATAGGTTCTGCTATTGTAGCGCCGAGAGATGGCTACAGAGGTCCTTCTTTAAGTAATGATAACTATAAAATTGATAAGGCTTTATTAGATGTTTACAATTTCAATTTTGATAAAAATAAGATGCTTTGTGATACCGAGGATGCGGAAGATTGTACTGTGATGCAATTGAATGATGCCGAGAATTATATTCGTTATCATCTTGTTTCCTTATTAGAAAAGATGCGCAACACAAAAGATGCACAACCTTTGAAGGCATTAATTTTGGGATGTACACATTATCCTTATTTGATGGATGAAATCAATCAGGTACTTGGTGAGCTTAGAGATTATAAAGATGAAAAAGGTGATTATGTTTATCAACATTTAATCCACAAAAATGTACATATAATTGACCCCTCGATTTATGTAGCTCAAGAATTATATGTTGCATTAAAGGATAATGATTTGTTAAACACAGAAGCTGATATGAATAAGCAGTCTGAATTCTTCATTTCGGTTCCCAATAAAATGAATAGTGATATTGTATTAGATGAACATGGTAGATTTACATATGATTATAAATACGGTAGATCTGCTAATAATATCCAAGAATATATAAAAGTGGTACCATTTGATAAGACAAATATCTCTGGCGAAACATTGCTGAGGTTTGAAAAATCTATTCCCAATACGTATCAGTTGATTAAGAACTTTTCTAATTATAACCCAAAGACTACAGATGTACTTCTTGATGATAGAATAAATTAATAAGAAAAATAAATTTTGATAAAGATCTGTTACCTATCCTTAAAAAGAAATGATTTTTAAAAACAAAGACTTCTATAGTTATAGAAGTCTTTGTTTTTAAAATAAAGAGTCATATAGCTCTTGATATTTTGCTATTATGAGTTTACGTTTCATCTTGAGAGTAGGAGTTAGTTCGCCGCCTTCAATAGTAAATTCATCTGGAATGATAACATATTTTTTAATTTGTTCCCAATTCCCAAAAAGTATATTTACTTTTTCAATTTCAGATTTTATCTTATTTTCTACAAGTAATGTACGCAAGAACTCTTTTTTATCTAAGTTTTCTACTTGTGGATCGGTTTTCATAGCCCATTTCAATAGGTTTGAATAGGAAGGTACTATAAAAGCTGCAGGATATTTTTGTCCTTCACCAACAACCATTAGTTGTTCAATAAATGGTGATTCCGTCATTTTGGATTCGATAGCTTGAGGAACTACGTATTTCCCACCAGATGTCTTAAACATCTCTTTTTTACGGTCAATTATTTTTAGATATTTATTGTCCACCCATCTCCCTATATCTCCTGTAGACAACCATCCATCACGAAGAACTTCTTTCGTAGATTCTTCATCCTTATAATAACCAAGCATGATATTATCTCCTTTGGCTAATATTTCACCATCTTCAGCTAATTTAATCTGTATATTTATAAGAGGAAGTCCAACTGTTCCAATTTTCATACCTCTTTTAAAATCATTTACAGATAGGCATGGACCGGCTTCTGTAAGGCCATATCCTTCATATATATTTATACCAGCAGCCATATATATACGGATTAATTTCTCTTGCAATGCTGCTGATCCTGAAGCAATACCCAGAATTTCCCCTCCAAGAGCAGCTTGCCATTTTGAGAAAATTAGTTTTCTAGCGATGCTTAATTGAATATCGTACCACAATGTTCTATTTTCTAAATCGTATCTCTCGCCAAGGTTTAAAGCCCAGAAAAATAATTTACGCTTGATACCAGTAAGACTTTCACCTGTGAGCATTATTTTCTCATATACTTTTTCTAAAACTCGCGGTACAGCAGAGAATATATGTGGCTTTACTTCTTTCATATCATGACCTATGCTGTCCATCGATTGAGCATAGTAAATAGAAAGACCTTTGTATATGTATACATAGTGAAATACACGCTCATAAGCATGGCAGACAGGCAGAAATGATAATGCTCTTTGATGTGACGTAACAGGGAAAGAGCATTCGCTACTCATTGTATCAGCTAATAAGTTTTTATGTGATAGCATTACTCCTTTTGGGGTACCAGTAGTACCAGAGGTATAGATTAAGGTTGCTAAGTTATCTGTTGTTACCTCCGCTTTGCGAAATTCTAATTCTTCATCACTGACATTTACACTATTTGTTTTTATCGATTGCCAATTAGGATAATTGTCTATTTCATCAAATAAATACAATGACTGTAATGTAGGGATACTATTTTTTAGTTGATCGATTCTATCGAAAAGGTCCTTATTACTGATAAAAGTTAATTTAACTTCAGCATGGTTGAATATATGGATATAGTCTTTGTCTGATATATTGGGGTAGACGGCTACTACAACTGCTCCGATTTGCTGTAAAGCGAAATCCAGTACATTCCATTCGTAGCGATTTTCGGATATTAAGCCTATTTTGTCATTTGGTTGTATATCTAAAGATAGCAACCCTTTTGAAACAGTATTGATTAAATTAATATAATCTTTACTGTAAAGATTTATCCATTCTTCATTTTTTTTGTACGAATAAATTGGGACCTCAGGGTAAACATGGTCATGATAGTATACTAAATCAAAAATACGGGTAGGTGTAACTTGCATATTACTAAAAAAAATAAGGCTATCTAAAAATAGATAGCCTTACAAAATTACGTAATATTAATGATATTAATATTTGCTTTTAGATTCACTACGTTTGCCAGAGAAATCACGGAATCCGCCATTATCTCCACTGCGACTTTTTCTTTCGCCTCCGAAACCAGCACGATCTTTTCTTTCACCACCAAATCCACCACGATCTTTTCTTTCGCCACCGAATCCACCACGATCTTTTCTTTCACCACCGAATCCACCGCGATCTCTTCTTTCGCCACCGAATCCGCCGCTACGTCCTCTACTTCCGCGATCACCACCTGAGTGACTACGTTCGCCAGAGCCACCGCCGTCGCCAGATACTTCGATTCTTACTTGACGACCATTGTAATCTACGCCTTTAAAGCCTTCAAATACTTTGTTAACTTCTTCGTCTTGTACTTCAAAGAATGTGAAAACACCTTTCATATCAATTTTACCGATTGATTTTCCAGATATTTTAGAGTTATTGCAGATAAATCCTAACATGTCTCCACGGCTAAATTCATCTACAGCACCTAAGTTCATGAATAAACGAGTGTAGCCTTTAGATCCCATACGAGAACCACGCTCACTTCTTTCACCACGTTCGCCTCTTTCACCTCTTTCACGTGTATTACTAATATCTCTAGCTTCAATATTTAAATCTGGAGCATTTTTGTAATAATCTAAGAAACGGTTGAATTCTAAAGATGCAAATCTTTTAACAATTTCTTCTTTTGATAACGATTCAAAACCTTCCATTATAGCCGGTAAGAAAGCGTTCATCTGATCATCATTTACCTCTACTTGATTAACTTTATCAATGATAGTTAATAATTGTCTTGCAACAACTTCTTCACCTTGAGGTACTTGTTTGCGTTCAAAAGCTTTACCGATAACTTTTTCAAGTTGACGAATTTTGCTTTGTTCTTTAATGTTAATTAGAGAGATTGAAATACCTGTTTTACCAGCACGAGCTGTACGGCCCGAACGGTGTGTATAGTTTTCAATTTCATCAGGTAACGAGAAGTTGATAACGTGTGTCACGTCATTAACATCAATACCACGAGCAGCTACATCTGTTGCAATTAACATTTGTAAACTACGGTCACGGTAACGTTTCATTACTTTGTCACGCTGTTGTTGAGATAAATCTCCGTGTAATGCATCTGCATTATAACCATCTTTGATTAATGCTTCAGCAATTTCTTGCGTTTCAATTTTTGTACGACAAAATACAATACCAAAGATATCAGGATTTGAATCCACGATACGTTTGAAGGCAGCATATTTATCTTTTGCTTTAATCAAAAAATATTGATGCTCAATGTTTGCATTACCTGTGTTTTTTGTACCTACAGTTAACTCCACAGGGTCAGTCATATATTTTTGAGCAATACGACGTACTTCTTTAGGCATTGTAGCCGAGAATAACCATGTTTTTTTAGTGTCAGGAGTTTCTGACAAGATGTTGTTGATGTCTTCTTGGAAACCCATGTTTAACATTTCGTCCGCTTCATCTAATACAACATAATTTACGCTAGAAAAATCAATAGCATTTCTACCAATGATATCTAACATACGACCTGGGGTCGCTACTACAATTTGCACACCACGTCTGATTTGACGTAATTGGTCTGAGATATTTGCACCTCCATAAACAGCCACAACATTTACGTTGTCCATGTATTTAGCAAATTTTTCTAAATCTTTAGAGATTTGTAAACACAACTCACGTGTAGGACATAAAATTAATGCCTGTGGGTGTCTTTGAGAAAAGTCTAGCTGTTCTAATAATGGAAGACCAAATGCCGCTGTCTTACCTGTGCCGGTTTGGGCTAATCCGACAAAATCGTCGCTACCAGTCAATAATACAGGAATGGCTTTTTCCTGTATTTCAGAAGGTTTTTCGAAACCTATTTCTGAGATGGCTTTAACAACTTCCTCACGGATTCCCAGTTCTAAAAATGGGTTCATGAATTAAATTATACAATAGGCTCTATTGCCTAAGGCGTTGCAAAGATAAGTAAAATATTTTAATAATCCTATAGCTTAACCTCTTGATTTTTAATAGTATCTTTAGCTAATATAATTAAAATGATATTCAAATGATTTTACACAACTTTGGGGCAACTTTATTGCTGCTATTATTATTGGTTTCCAACACTTTATTTGCACAAGAAAAAAATAAATCTCAGATTTTTTTAGAAAAATTTAAACCTCATTTAGGCAATTATTATGAAGGAGAGATAATTGCTGGTGGTAAAGATGGTGATGGTTTTGTTGGTAATAAATTGCTTATGCAGGTGATGAGTTTTTCTGATAGAGAGGTTCGTATTCCTTTCTATGTAGGGGAGAACAAATCGCGTACATGGATATTGAGCTACTCTAATAATGTGCTTACTTTGAAACATGATCATCGTCATGAAGACGGTTCACCAGATAAGATCACCTTTTATGGTGGTACTTCTCCAAATGAAGGTAGTGATACCATCCAAATCTTTCCTGCAGATAATGAAACTTGTGAGTTGATTGATTATGCATGCCAAAATGTATGGTGGATAACTATGGACGGCAATATTTTTACATATAACCTTCGAAGAATTGGTTCTGACCGTGTTTTTACGGTTCAATTTGATTTAACTAAACCTGTACAATCTAATTTTTCACCTTGGTAGCATAATGTATGTTCTTTAAGGTATTTTTATTTGGATTAAAATTTTCATTTTTTTCCAGATCTAGCACAATATCTTTCTGATGTGACATTGTTTACTGGTAGAATTGTACGTCTTGCAGTTATCGTTATTGTTTTTTAATGTTCCTATTATTCATTAGAGAGACACAAGCGTCTTCTTTTGTGAATCTTATTCTTGCTGTGGTGAACGTAGGGTTTGTTATTTATTTCCTCCACGGGAAGACGAATTATGTACTGCGAAAGGAAATAGCGGTAGGCAAAGAAGCATTTAAAATAATATAATCGAGAGATAAAATAATATAAACGAGAGAGCCCTATATTTTTAAAATATAGGGCTCTCTCGTTTATTAGATTTGTTGTCTAAAATAAAGTGAATTCAACACGACGGTTTAATTGACGTCCTTCTGGCGTTGCATTTGTAGCAATAGGGTCATTAGGACCGTAGCCATATGCTTCGATATTGTTAGGGTTAGCGCCCTTAGATACTAGATAATGTTTTACAGCTTCTGCACGTTCTTTTGAAAGACGCATATTCAATTGTAATGATCCTGTATTGTCGGTGTATCCAGCTAACTTTAATTTGAAGTTTTTCTCAATTAATAAAGCTGCTACACGGTCTAAAGAGGCGAAAGAAGAAGGACGGATAGTTGCTTTGCTTAAGTCAAATTCTAAATTTTTAATAGCTTCAGCTACTACTTTTTTATCCTCTTCTGTAATGATTATTTTTTCTATGATTTTCGTTTCGTTCTTTACAACGATTGGACAACCTGCACCATCTACTTGTACACCAACTGGAGTACCTGGACATTTATCATATTTGTTAGCAACACCGTCACCATCATCATCTTTTAAGTCGTTATTTATTGCTTCTATTTGTCCTTTCAATTCATTGTTAGCAGCAATTAAAGCATTACGTTCTGCTTTTAATTCATCGTATTTAGCAGTATAATCATTCACTAATGTAGCTACTGGGTTACTGTTTGATAATGATGGTTTTTCTTTAGCTCCAAGTGCAAATTCTAAACCAGCATGTGCATAAGAGAATAAGTCACTTTTATATTGACCCGCAGGAACGCCATCAAAATGTTGATTAGCCCAATTTAGTTGGTAGCCTAAATCAATATTAATACCTTTAGTAACTGCAAATTTGAAACCTAAATCTAAGGGTACATACAATTTAGTTTGTGATTTAGCAGTGGTACTTACTACTGAAGTAGTCGTTGTTGTTTCAAAATTTAAGGCACCTAAACCAATCGAAACATAAGGTTTTACAATACTGTTGATAAATCTCCAATTGGTATTTGCTAATAGGAACTCAGCAGATACAGCAGCTGACCAAGGAGTTTTGGCTTCAAATTCTTGAACAGCACCAATTGATGCATTTTCATTGATACCGCCAACTTTACCGCCCATATATTGTGCTTTTAAACCAAAAGATGGTGAAAGCTGCTTTTTAACATACGCAGAATAACCTACATTGTTTTTTAATTTATTAAACCCTTGACGGTTAAAACCGAAAATATTAGTTTGGTTTAATACACCAGCATTGACTCCAATTGACCAAGTGTTGTACTCCGTTGTTGAGCCAAATGGGGTTGTTCCCGCTATTGTAGGCACATTTTTAACTTGTGCAAAGGCTGCAGTAGATAGAAAACCTAAGGCTACCATTAACGAACTTACTTGTAAATTTCTTTTCATGTATTTTTTGTCTTTATTTGGTAAAGCAAAGATATGTCCAAAATGTTTGATTAATTCATTAATTGCTTTATTTGTAGTCCAACAGCTCAGTATATTATGATTTGCCGAAAAATTTTGGGATCTGAATATCGTACGCCATTCTCTTTACTACATTCTCTTCTATTACCTTACGTAAAAAACCTTTTTTACTTTTAGTAACTAGTAGTAGGTTTAATTGTTCGTCTGTTATTACAGAGTTGATAGCCGAGGAAATATCTTCTTTGTATTGAATGAAAAAAGATTGTGCTTTCACTACATAAGAAATATCATCAATACCAGTTTCTGAAATTATTTTTTCAATAAAGGTTTTAAACTTCTTGTCAATTATAGATATGTTATCATTAGAATTATTGATATGAATCAATGTTAATTCAAATTTTATTCCATATAATTTAATCGCCTGTTTTAAAACATCAATTTCTCCATCTTTAAAATTACATAACAATCCTATTTTATGTGTTTTAAAGGGCTTTTCAGATTTTGGAATGGCTACGACAGGTACCTTCGTGTTTTGAAATACTTCAAACATATTGGACCCGATCAACATAGCTTCTAATCCTGATGCTCCTTTTGTACCCATTATAATAGCATCGTATGTATTATTTGTTACCGTTTCGCGTAACCTTTCGAAGAGAATTCCATCCTTAAAGATAATATTGAATTGTATCGAAGGAAATTTTTCTTGGTATTCAATGATAATTTTTTCGGCATCACGTTTGGCAAAAGCTACACGTGGATCTATTAAATCTGGATTCGTTAAGGAATTGTGATATATATTATTGTGATCCGTAAAAACATGTATTAAATCTATGTCATGTGCAGTTTCGACTGCTAGTTGACAGGCGTAATCAATAGCTTGTTGAGCATGATCAGTGAAATCAACAGGGATTAATATTTTGTTTCTCATATGATGTAGTTTAGTTGTTGTCAAAAAATATTGCCGTTTCTAATTTTAAAATAACTTCTTTGGAAATTGATTTAGAAAATAATTTGTCAAAGAAAGATTTACGTGTTTTTGTAACAATGACAATATTGTATTTGTTGTCTTCAATGGTATTGTTTACAACTTCAGCTATTGTATCTTGTGATTCACTGCTGTAATTGATAGGCTTTAAGATAGTATTTACTGTAATATTAGGCGTAATTTCTTGGATTTTGGTAGCCCAATTTTTTATTTTTATTGTTACCTCATTGATGTCATCTGAATTTTGGTAGACATGAATGATATCCAATTCATGAGGCATTCCCAATAAATCCACATAGTCTTTTAGCGAATCTAATTCATCATCTTTAAAATTTGTTAAAATAGCAGCTTTTTTTAAAGGCGTGATGTTTGTATAATATGGGACAGCAATTACTGGAATACGACTTGAAGATGCAACTTGACTTGTCGTGCTTCCGAATAATGGAGAATCATTTTCTTCTAAGCCATTGCTACCCATGATCAATAAGGAATAATTAGGTGCTATAGCTATTTTTGGTATTATCTCTGAAACTAATCCTTTAGTGCATTCCCCTTCTAATGATATTTCAGGGTATTCCAATTGTAAAGAGTCCTTCCATTCAGTCATGATGAAATCTCCCTTTAATAAGGGTGTTATTTCTTCGTTATTATTTAATTTTTCGTCAAAAATACTTGTATCTGAATTATAGCAGTGTACTAACTGTACGTGATATCCTTTATCTATAGCTAATTGACAAGCATATTTTGCCGCAAGAAGTGCATTTTCCGAAAAATCGGTAGGGACTATTATTTTTTTTTTCATTAGAGATTTATTTTTCAATTTCTAAAAATACTAATTATTAACTACTAAATAATTGTTTTTGTCACCTTTTGAATAGATTGTAATCACAATGCAAGTATTTTAAATATCCATAACTTATGTTTTTTTTGATTGTATTAGAGCGTGATTTTGAGTAAATTTGTGCCTTTATATAAATATATTTTCAATGACCAGTAGAGAAATACGCGAAGCATTTTTGGATTATTTCAAAAGTAAATCACATCATATTGTGCCTTCTGCACCTGTTGTAGTAAAGAACGACCCTACATTAATGTTTACTAATGCCGGTATGAATCAATTTAAAGATTTGTTCTTAGGTGAGGCTGCCGTTAAATATAATAGAGTCGCCGATACGCAACGATGTCTTCGTGTTTCTGGTAAACATAATGATTTAGAGGAAGTAGGTATTGATACCTATCACCATACTTTATTCGAAATGTTAGGAAACTGGTCTTTTGGCGATTATTTTAAGAAAGAAGCCATCTCTTGGGCTTGGGAATTATTGACCGAAGTCTATAAATTGGATAAAGACCGTTTGTATGTTACGATTTTCGAAGGTGATGAATCTGAAGGTTTAGAGCGTGATATGGAAGCATATGGTTTTTGGAAAGATTTTATTGCTGAAGACAGAATATTATTAGGCAATAAAAAAGATAATTTCTGGGAGATGGGCGATATGGGGCCTTGTGGACCTTGTTCCGAGATACATTTTGATATGCGTTCTGCTGAAGAGCGTGCACAAGTAAAAGGGCAAGATTTAGTAAATGCTGATCATCCTCAGGTGATTGAGATTTGGAATCTTGTATTTATGCAATTCAATCGTTTAAAAAATGGTACTTTAGAGTCGTTACCTGCAAAGCATGTGGACACCGGAATGGGGTTTGAACGTTTGGTGCGTTGCATCCAAGGGAAAACGTCAAATTATGATACAGATGTATTCCAGCCATTGATTTCATTTATTGCCGATAAATCTGGTGTTAAATACGGTACAGATGAGAAGACGGATATTGCTATGCGTGTTATTTCGGATCATATACGTGCGGTAAGTTTTGCTATTGCAGATGGACAATTGCCTTCTAATAACAAAGCAGGTTATGTAATACGTCGTATTTTACGTCGTGCTGTACGTTATGCTTATACCTTCTTGAACTTTAAAACTCCTTTCTTTAATGAATTGGTTCCTGTATTAGCCGAACAATTTAAGGGTGTTTTTGATGAATTGATCCAACAACAAGATTTTGTACAGAAGGTAATTTTAGAGGAAGAGGTTTCTTTCTTGCGTACGTTGACGACAGGTATTCAACGTTTTGAAAATTACGCTTTAAATAATCAAATAATTGATGGCGAATTTGCTTTCGAATTATTTGACACCTATGGTTTCCCTATTGACTTAACTGAGTTGTTGGCCAGAGAAAAGGGATTGAATGTGGATATGGATGCTTTTGACAAAGCTTTGCTTGTTCAAAAAGAACGTTCTAGAGCTGCAACAGCAACAGATACTGGAGATTGGATTATTATAAATGATAGTGACGATACCGAATTTGTAGGGTATGATGCTTTAACCTCAAAAACTGAAGTTGTAAAATACCGTAAAGTATCTGCTAAAGGTAAAGATCAATATCAATTGGTATTGTCTTCGACACCTTTCTATGCCGAAGGCGGTGGTCAGGTAGGTGATACAGGAGTACTAGTAGCTGAGTCTGGTGAAAAAATCCAGGTTACGGATACGAAAAAAGAAAATGGATTATTCATTCATTATATCGATCATTTGCCATATTCATTACAAGGAACTTTTGAAGCTAAGGTAAATAGCGCTAAGCGTAAAGATACAGAAAGTAATCACTCCGCTACTCACTTGCTGCATGCCGCATTGAAACAGGTATTAGGAAGTCATGTAAACCAAAAAGGATCATTAGTAAATGCAGATGTTCTTCGTTTCGATATCTCTCATTTTTCAAAAATGACCTATGAAGAAATCAAAGCTGTTGAAGATATCGTAAATACTAAAATCCGTGAAAACATTTCTTTAAAAGAGGAAAGAGAAGTCCCTTATCAGCAAGCTATAGAATCTGGTGTTACTGCTTTATTTGGCGAGAAATACGGCGACAATGTACGTGTAATTACATTTGAAGATAGTTATTCAAAAGAGCTTTGTGGTGGTACACATGTTAAGGCGACTGGTGAAATTGGATTCTTTAAAATTATTTCAGAATCTGCTGTAGCAGCCGGGGTAAGACGTATTGAGGCCATTACGGGCACCAAAGCTGCTGCTGTAATACGTGAGCACTTTGAGCTAGCTCAAAGCTTGAAAGATATCCTTAATAGTCCTAAAGATTTCGTTTCTGCTATCGCTAAGATTATGGAAGAAAATGGTGCTTTGAAAAAAGAAGTAGAAGAAGCGATACGTGAGAAATCAGGAGCTATTAAGAAAGAGTTAGAAGCAAAAATTGAAAATATTGACGGGGTTAATTTCTTAGCAACAAAAGTAGATTTACCAAGTACTGATGCTGTTAAAGCCTTGGGGTTTGCCTTGAAAGGATCTAACCCACATACTTTCCTAGTATTAGGAGCAGAGATAGATGGTAAACCAAGTCTGACGGTTGTTATTTCTGATGCTTTAGTAAAAGACAAAGGTTTGAATGCAGGAACTATAATTCGGGATCTAGCAAAAGATATCCAAGGCGGTGGCGGTGGCCAACCATTTTTCGCTACGGCAGGTGGTAAAGATGCTTCAGGATTAGATAAAGCGATTGCTAGAGCGAAAGATTTTTTAACAAAATAAGTAAGATATAATGAAAAAGCTACAATCTATTATTGCCGGATTGGTGTTGTTGGGAACAATCAGTTGTTCAAATAAGGATTTAATTTCTATTTCCGGGGAGATTAGTAATCCCGGTAATGTTAAGGTTGTAGCTTTTTATGAAGGTGAACGGAAATTAGACTCTGTCTTTTTAAGTGACCAAAATAAATTCAAATTTGAACGTCAAGCTACACAACCAAGATTAATGACCGTTCAAATAGGGAATAATAAATACCCTATTATCTTGACGCCAGGTGAGAAACTGGTGTTTACTGCTGACTTGCAAAATGATCCAGAGAAATATAATGTTGAAGGATCTGAGCTATCGACCGCTTTACAGTTATTTGCACAGATCAAACAGCGCAAAGATTTCCTAGAAGATTCTTTACAGAATGATTTTATGAAACGAATAGCTAATAAATCAGAACCTGAGATTGAGAGTATGCGCGCGGAGTATTTGGCTAAATATAGAGAGACAATGAGCTATTATACGAGCCAAGCGAGTGCATATGCCGCTAATCAATCTAATTTAGCTGGTTTTTATGCTATGAGCACATTAGATCCGGAAGTCGCAGAAACGGAATTGATTAATTATGCTGATCAGATCAAAGATCAATTTGTAGATAATAGAGCTGTAATTCAATTCAAA
The DNA here is from genome assembly GCF_022627575.1 of Sphingobacterium rhinopitheci. Taxonomy (GTDB): domain Bacteria; phylum Bacteroidota; class Bacteroidia; order Sphingobacteriales; family Sphingobacteriaceae; genus Sphingobacterium; species Sphingobacterium rhinopitheci. The sequence goes on along the minus strand of NZ_JADEYQ010000001.1, from coordinate 560,201 downwards.
GAAGAAGTTGATAAGTTACGTAAGCTTGCTGTTGGACAACCTGCTCCATTATTTGAAGCTTATACGCCAGATAATAAGACTGTTAGATTAGCAGATTATAAAGGCAAATATACATTGGTTGATTTTTGGGCTTCATGGTGCGTGCCCTGTCGTAAAGAAAATCCTAATTTAGTACGTATTTATAATGAGTTTAAAGACAAGAACTTCACTATATTGGGGGTATCGTTAGATAATAATCCTGGCTCTTGGATGCGTGCTATTGAAGATGATAAATTGCCATGGACTAATATTTCTGATTTGAAAGCTTGGACTTCAAACTTGATAATTGATTATCGTATAAAAGCCATTCCTTCTTCTGTATTAGTAGATCCAAATGGAATTATAATTGCTAAGAATTTACGAAGTGCTCAATTGGAGGAGTTTCTAAAGAAGACTTTAAAGTAATATAGTTTACGTAATTGTTAATGTATTTGGTCTTGTTAACAATTTCATAACATTTGATTAACTTTATATTACCATAAAGTATATACTTTAGTAAAAAAACAACCATGAGTGCTAATCAAAAAATTCTCGTAGTAGATGACGAGCAAGATATTTCGGATTTGATTTCCTATAATTTAACTAAAGAAGGTTATCAGGTTTACACTGCTCCTAATGGTAAGATAGCTATTGAAAAAGCCAAAGAAGTAAATCCTGATTTGATTATTCTTGATGTTATGATGCCTGTTATGGACGGTATTGAAGCATGTCGTATTATGCGGGCCATGCCCGAATTTAAGAATACATTTATGGTATTCTTAACGGCGAGAAGTGAAGAATATTCTGAAATTGCAGGTTTTAATGTTGGTGCTGATGATTATATCGCTAAACCAATAAAACCTCGAGCTTTAATGTCGCGTATCAACGCTATTCTAAGACGTAATGCGCAAGATAATGTGGAAGAAGTTGCCGATAAGTTTGAAATTGCTGACTTAGTCATTGATCGAGATTCATTTTTAGTGTTTAGAGGCAATGAAAAAATTGTACTAGCGAAAAAGGAATTTGAATTATTATATCTTTTAGCTTCTAAACCTAATAAAGTCTTTACTAGAGAACAAATTCTAAAAGCTATTTGGGAAGATTCGGTTATCGTAACCAATCGAACAATAGATGTTCATATCAGAAAATTGCGTGAAAAAATTGGAGATAATTATGTATATACTGTTAAAGGAGTAGGATATAAATTTGAACTCAATTTCAACGATAACTAATACCTAAAAAGGAAGAATTTAATTCTTCCTTTTTAGGTATTAAAATACCTTAGCTCTTCTAACATCAATTCAAATTTTGGTTTTATCTCTTCGAATTTTTTAATTATATCTGCTATATCCGACTCTTTAGAACCTAATTTTTCAAGTTCTTGAAAATGGGCTCTTAAATTAGAAGCGCCTATATATTCCATTGTAGGCTTGATATGGTGTGCCGCAGAACTGATCGCTTTATGATCCCCCTGCTTTATAGTCTGTGCTAATGCTTCAAAATCTAATGGGCATTGTGCTATATATAATTCAACAAATTGCTTAACCATACTATCATTATTCATCATAGACTCATGTATGACAGTTGGGTTGATAATTTTATAATTTTTCATAGCTGTTAATTTTTTTTACAAATAATTTATCCACAGAGTCTATTGAAAGTTGTTTATTAGTCTTGTTAAAATTAGGATGTATATAATCTGGAGCTATCTCTATTAGGGGTAATAATGTGAAATTACGCAAATGAATGTAGGGATGTGGTACAGTCAATGTTGCGGTAGATATTATAGCATTGTTATAATATAATATATCGACATCAATAATTCTTGCGCCCCATTTTTCTTTTCTTACACGCCCTAATTCATGTTCTATTTCTTGACAAATAGAAAGGCTTTCTATAGCTGTATACTGTGTTTCTATGCATAGTACTTGATTGTAATAAATGGGTTGATCTTCTATACCCCAAGCTGCAGATTCATAATTTGAAGAACTTACAATAACTTTGCCAAGTTTCTTATTTAACAAATGATAGGCACTTCTCATTTGTTTTAAAGGATCTCCTAAATTAGCGCCTAATAGTATGTAAATCGTATTCATCATTGATATATTGCAATAATGGATTTAATATTTCATAAAATCAAATTTATTCTACTAATTTTAGGGTATAAATTATTTGTATGTATGAATTTTATTAAACAAGTGCTTGCTACAGTAACAGGGATTATAGTGTCAACTGTACTTCTTTTTATTGGTCTTATTTTTCTAGTTGGCGTATTGGTCCAACAAAGTACCAAAGATGCAGTAATATCTGCCTCCCCAAATTCTATTCTTTATATTAGTTTAGATTATAATATAGTTGAAAAAACAGAATCTAATCCGTTAGAAGATATTGATGTTCCTTTTTATAATTCTGAAAAATCAATAGGATTGAACGATATTCTTGCACGTATTAAATCTGCTAAATCAGATGATAATATCAAAGGGATATATCTGAATACTTCTACAGTAGGATTGGGCTATGCTAGTTTAGAAGCTATTCGTACTGCCTTACTAGATTTTAAAGCTACTAAAAAATTTATTGTCGCTTATAGCGATGTGTATTCACAGAAAGCCTATTACTTAGCCTCTGTAGCAGATAAAATATACCTGAATCCAGAAGGTAGTTTAGATTTCAAAGGTATTAGCTCATCTGTTGTATTCATGAAAGAAGCTTTGGATAAGCTGGGGATTGAGATGCAAGTGATTAAGGTCGGAACTTATAAATCGGCTGTCGAACCATTTATACTTAATGAGATGAGTCCAGCAAATCGAGAGCAAGTTAACTCGTACATCAATAGTATTTATACTACTTTTCTAGCGGATATATCTGTTGATCGGAAGATAACGGTTGATTCACTTCGTAGTATTGCTGATAATTATTTGATCAGAAATGCCGATGATGCATTAAAATATAAATTTATCGATGGTAAATTGTATAAAGATGAATTGTTAAGTGAAATAAAGAAGCGTTTAAATATTAAGGAAGATGATGATATATCTTCTGTATCTATCTTAAAATACAGTGGGAATTCAACTATCCCTACAGCTAAAGATGAGGTGGCAGTATTGTACGCGTATGGTGATATTGTCGACGGTGAAGGTAAAGTAGGTCAGATTGGTGGCGATAAAATCTCCAAAGAACTACGTAAGCTGAGACAAGATGATAATGTTAAAGCTGTAGTTTTAAGAGTGAATTCAGGTGGTGGTTCTGCATTAGCTTCTGAAATCATCTGGAGAGAAGTAGAATTAACTAAAAAGGTGAAACCTATAATGGTGTCAATGGGGGATTACGCAGCCTCTGGGGGATATTATATTGCGGCTGCGGCAGATTCTATTTTTGCTGAGGAGAGTACATTGACAGGGTCAATAGGTGTATTTGGTTTGATCCCCAATATGAAAGATTTGTTGAACAATAAGTTAGGTGTTCATATTGAGGAAGTAAACACCGGAAGATTCTCCGGTTTGATGTCTTCAGTTGCAGATCCATTAACTGCTGAAGAAAGATCAATTATACAAGTTCAAGTAAATAGTACGTATAATACTTTTATGAATCGTGTAGCTGCAGGACGTCATATTTCTGTTGCTGCAGTAGACAGTATTGGACAAGGGCGTGTGTGGACTGGTAAGCAAGCTTTATCGCTAGGTCTTGTTGACAAAATCGGTAATACGGCATCCGCAATTAATGCTGCTGCTAGTAAAGCAGGAATAAAAGATTACAAAGTTGCCGAGTACCCTGTCAAAGAAGATACCTTCTTTGGGTTTTTATCTTCCACCAAAGATCAAATAAAAATGATGTTTTTGGAAGAGGAGTTAGGTATTTATAAACGGTATATTATAGACGTTAAAAAAGTATTGCAGCAATCTGGTATTCAAGCAAGACTTCCTTACAACGAAGAAATTTATTAATTATTAAAGGCTCAGATGATATTAATTCTGAGCCTTTTTTTATATTTACATCTTATATTCAACTAAACTTTAATAAACTTTAGAGCCGGCTAAGTCGGTTCTGTTTTAGAAATAAATATATGAAAACAATAGACAATTTAGATTTTGCTGGTAAAAAGGCATTGGTTCGTGTTGATTTTAACGTGCCTTTGGATGAAAACTTTAATATTACCGATGATAATAGAATTCAGGGGGCTACACCTTCCATTAAGAAAATTTTAAACGATGGCGGTTCTGTTGTTTTGATGTCCCACCTAGGTAGACCAAAAGATGGCCCTACAGATAAATACTCATTAAAACATATCGTGGCTCATCTTTCAAAGGTATTGGGTGTCGATGTACAATTTGCTAATGATTGTATTGGAGAAGAAGCTGTAGCTAAAGCTGCTGCTCTTCAATCTGGTCAAGTATTATTGTTAGAAAATCTTCGTTTTTACAAAGAGGAAGAAAAAGGAGATAAAGACTTTGCAGAAAAACTTTCTAAATTAGCTGATGTATATGTGAATGACGCTTTTGGTACAGCTCACCGTGCACATGCTTCTACCGCTGTGATCGCTCAATTCTTTCCTGACGCCAAATACTTTGGTTATTTAATGGGGGCTGAGTTGAAGAATGCAGAGAAAGTATTAAACAACCCAGAAAGACCGTTTACAGCGATTATGGGAGGAGCTAAGGTATCTGATAAAATTCAGTTGATCGAAGCTTTATTAGACAAAGTAGATAACCTTATTATCGGCGGAGGTATGGCTTATACTTTCGTTAAAGCACGTGGTGGTGAGATTGGTAAATCATTAGTAGAATTGGATAAATTGGATTTAGCAAATGAGCTAGTGAAGAAAGCTGCTGCTAAAGGTGTTAATTTAATACTTCCTACCGATGCACAGATTGCTGATAAATTCTCAAACGATGCTAATGTATACGATGGTCCTAATGATCAAATTCCAGCTGATCTTGAGGGCTTAGATATCGGAGCTGTATCTGCTAAGGATTTTGCTGATGTTATCTTGAAATCTAAAACACTTTTATGGAATGGCCCAATGGGGGTATTTGAGTTTGATACCTTCGCTACGGGAACTAAAGTTGTTGCTGATGCGGTAGTAGAAGCAACTAGTAAGGGTGCTTTCTCTTTAATCGGTGGTGGTGATTCTGCAGCTGCAGTAGCTAAATTTGGAATGAGTTCACAAGTAAGTTATGTAAGTACTGGCGGTGGGGCTTTATTAGAGTATATGGAAGGTAAAATTTTACCTGGAGTAGCTGCTATTCAAGACTAAATAATATTTTTTATATTAAAATGTGGTTTGATGTTATATCGTTAAACCACATTTTTTGTGCTTTACAATTTATGGCGCATAAAAAAGGATCTATACATAGTATAGATCCTTTTTTATATGTTGTAAATTGTAAATTATTTAGCTTGAGCAGCTAATTGATTTAAAATTTCATCGTTTTTAACGATTTGGCTTTTTTTAGACATTTGAGAACGAGAACCGATTTCAATGTTACGTCCTAATTTCAAAAACTGAACTTCAACACGTGAAACAGTTTTGTTTCTTCTGTCTTTTCTTTTTAAACGTGTAACTCCCATTTTATTCTAATATTTTTATATTTTCTAAATTAAAAATGAGGTCGGAAGCGGATTCGAACCGCTGTAGGAGGTTTTGCAGACCTCAGCCTAGCCACTCGGCCATCCGACCTTTTCCCCTTTGAGGGAATGCAAAAGTAACTCTTAATTTTGAAAATGCAAAATTTATAGACAAAAAAAATACCTATTTTTTTGAATACTTTTTTACGGATATTTTATGGTCAGTTATGCAGGTTTGTTATCTACTGAATGATAGTTGTTTAACTTATTTGTTGATTTTTTCCTACGTTTTGGTATGATGTTTGGATGTTGTTCTAATAACTAATATTCATTTATTATTTAAAGGATTTAATATGAAAAAAGTTTTACTATCATTAGGAGTAGCTATGGCAATAGCTACAGGAGTTCAAGCGCAAACGGGATACGGTATAAAAGCTGGTGTTAATTTAGGTGAATATTCTAATATGCCTTCAGGGCAATCTGTGAATACTTCTTTTTATGTTACAGGGTATGCAGATTTACCAGTAGCTTCCAATTTCTCTATTCAACCTGGTATTTCATTACAAGGAAAAGGTACGAAATATGATTTTAAAGATGGAAGTTCATCTGCAGAGATTACACGTAATGTAATGTCTATCGAAATTCCTGTAAATGCTGTTTATTATATTCCAACAGGTGAGTCAGGTAAATTCTTTGTAGGTGCAGGTCCTTACATTGGTTTTAATGTATCGGGAAGAGACAAAGCTAAAGCGGTAACAGGATCATTAAATATCTCTGATGATTATAAATTAAAATTGTCCGGAAGCAATAAAGATCTTAACGTAATTGATGCTGGTGCTAACTTTATGTTAGGCTATAAATTTAGCAATGGATTTTTGTTAAATGCGGGTTATAATTTAGGCTTAACTAATATTGTAGCAGGATCCGATAAGATTGTTTCTAATCGTGTTTGGCAATTTGGTGTAGGCTTCCAATTCTAAGATTACTCTATAAACTTAAATATGAGATACCCCCGGCGACAGTTGGGGGTATTTTTTTGTTGTAAAATGATATTTACTATACAAAATTAGCATTCACTATTCATAGAATAATCCTTACATTTGTGACTATGATAGAACTACCTGTTATACCTGTATCACAAACACAACGCAAACCCGATTGGTTGCGTGTTAAACTTCCTGTAGGGAAAGAATATCGTCATGTACGTAGTTTAGTAGATGAGCATAAGTTGCATACTATATGTGAAAGTGGTAATTGTCCAAATATGGGGGAGTGCTGGGGAGCTGGTACCGCTACTTTTATGATTTTAGGAAATATCTGCACCCGCTCATGTTCTTTCTGTGCTGTAGCGACTGGTAGACCCCTTGCTGTAGATTTGGATGAACCTAATCGTGTTGCTAATTCTGTGAAGTTGATGCAAGTAAAGCACTGTGTTATCACGTCTGTAGATCGTGATGATTTGAAAGATGGCGGTTCTACGATTTGGGCAGAAACTATTCAAGCTATTCGTCGTGAAAGTCCTGAAACTACTTTAGAAACTTTGTTGCCTGATTTTAAAGGTCAATGGGATAATTTAGCTCGTGTTATTGCTGTTCGTCCCGAAGTAGTATCTCACAATTTGGAAACCGTGCGTCGCTTGACCAAAGAAGTTCGTATTCAAGCTAAATATGATCGCTCATTGGAATGTTTACGATTGATATCGGAAGCTGGATTACGTACAAAATCAGGTATCATGCTTGGATTAGGTGAGACCGAAGAAGATGTAATTGAAGCAATGCAAGATTTATATAATGTAGGGGTTCATATTTTGACTTTGGGCCAATACTTACAGCCTACAAAAGCACATCACCCCGTAATTGATTGGATTACACCAGCTCAATTCGAGAAATACCAAAAGATAGGTTTGGAAATGGGCTTTAAATATGTAGAATCAGGTCCACTTGTTAGATCATCATATCATGCCGAAAAACATTTATTTGATATGCAATAATCTCAAAAATAAGATTTTAAATAAAAAGGCTATTCCATTCGGAATAGCCTTTTATATTTTTAAGACCTATTGATTGAATTAACAATATTCGTCAAATGCAGCGATTAAGTTGTCTGCAATCATTTGTGCAGGACGACCTTCGATCATGTGTCTCTCGATCATGTGTACTAATTTACCATCTTTAAATAATGCCATCGATGGTGATGATGGAGGGAAAGGTAACATTAAAGAACGTGCTTGATCTACAGCTTCTTTTTCCATACCAGCAAATACAGTAACCAATTTAGTTGGTTTTTTGCCATTCTGAACTGCAAATTTTGCAGCAGGACGTGCATTAGCAGCTGCACAACCACATACAGAGTTTACAACCACAAATACTGTTCCTTCTGAAGGAATTACTGCATTAACTTCGTCTGCAGTTTTTAATTCTTGAAATCCCGCATCAACTAATTCTTGACGCATTGGAGCTACTAAATATTCTGGATACATAATTTATATTCTTTATTTTTACAAAAATAATAAACATAAGGGGTATTAAAAAGGAGACTATGTCAAAATAGAATCAATTTAGTATACATCTATCTCTATCGTACCTACAACGAGATTAGGATTATGTTTTAGACTAATTAAGATATTTTAAGGATGGAATATCCTTTAATACTTATAAACTTTGTTGAATAAACAATAGCTTATAAGTAATTAAAAGAACAATATATAGATTGGTTTGGTATCGGCAAAGTTAAGGTGGATTGATTATTTATTATATAGCTATTCATAGCTATATTTGATAAATTTTTTACAATACTCTAAACCATTTTTTAGTCTTTCCTCATTTGTATTGGATATTATTACATAATTAGCATCAATTGACTCTAATTCTTTTAACCATATTTCTTTGAAATGCTCTCTTTTATCTGGGAAATCCCGAAGTGGATCATTTTCCCATGCTAAATCAATATCCATCAATAGGTACAAGTCGTACTTTCTATTTTTTATTTCCATTAAGACGTTCTCAGGCGTATAATCAAATAGGTGGTCTGACCATACTTTTACGGTAAGTATAGTGGTATCAAAAAAAACAATATTGTTGTCCATCGTGTCTAGCAGTGCCTCTTCTAGAGCGATCTGGCCATACATCATGTTCACTTCATCTTGCAAGGTGTAATTGTTGTTTAAGTTCTTGCAATAATATCTAGCGTATTCAGGTACACAATACGTATTAAATTCTTTAGCAAGAAATTTAGCCATCGTTGATTTTCCTGTAGACTCGGGACCTACAATAGCAATCTTTATTAGATTTTTATTCTTTACATCCATAGTGGCAATATTAGTAAAAATTTTACTCGTTGCCTACTTCATGTATGTTATAATAATTAATTGGTGTTTACTGTACTAATTTGTTCGCACAATTGGTACTTGCAAATGACTCGGGCTTTGCCTTGAAAATAAATCCCATCCCCAATATATAACCCATTGCTTCTTTGAGCGCTGTATTAGATTTAAAATGTGGATTTGTATTAATGTCAGCATGCACCTCCAAATCTACATCGTAAAGATCAAGTAAAGGACATAGGTGATAGGCGGTTTCTATGGAGTTTTGGACCTCCAATAACATGCGTTCTTTGATACTCATGTTATGTGTTTTTTTGTCTTTGCGTACAAACATAAAGCCGCCCTTATGTTCTCGCAGAAAAACGATTACCGTAGCAAATTCTACAATTCCACGTTTTACTTGTGAATCGGTGCCTATATAAACTTTTAGGTTATTACCGATTTTTTTTTCTTTAATTATCGTTGCTTCAACAGCATCGATTAATGAGGTGCGAATAAATTCGCCATTGAATTTTTGCCATTCCATAATTTAATGATTTTAGTAATAAATTTATAAGTATAGTGTTCATTATAAGTTTCTTGAATGTTAAGTATTAATATTTTTTTCCGTATGCTAAATCACCAGCATCACCTAAACCAGGTACGATATAAGCTTTATTTGTTAGTTCTTTGTCTAAATCTCCAATCCAAATAATAGCTTCTGGAAGAGCTTCTTTGACATAGGACAAGCCTTCTTCAGAAGCTATGATTGCAGCCACATGTAACTCCTTTATGTTATAATTTATTAATAGATCTTGGCAACACATCGCTAAGCTTTTCCCTGTAGCTAACATAGGATCTACTATAATGACTATTTTAGTATCTAAATTAGGAACAGATTCATATTTTTTGTGTATTTCGAATTCTCCACTTTTCTTGGTATGTCTGTAAGCAGCAATAAAACCAGAATCTGCTTGATCAAAAATATTAAGAAAACCTTGATGGAAGGGTAATCCTGCACGCATGATACTGATGATAACGGGTTGATCATCGATTAAATTTGTGTTCGCAATTCCTAGTGGAGTTTCTATTTGTTGGGGTAAGTATGTAAGAGTTTCTGATATTTTATAGGCAATAGTTTCTCCTATTCTTTCTATATTCTTACGAAATCTCATTCTGTCGTTCTGTACATGTACATTACGTAATTCTGCAATGTAATGATTGGCAATGCTATTGCGTTGTGTTAGGATGGTAACCATATTTTAATTATTCTTTCACAAAATTAACAATTAATAGCCATTAAAGTTTATTTATAGTCATAATACTTTCAACGTAGAATGAGAATAGAATTTTAATTGGTATTTTTACAAATAAGCTCATGTAATGAAATTTCAATTAACATCAGAATATAAACCTACTGGAGATCAGCCAACAGCTATTAAGGAATTGGTGGCAGGTGTAAATGGGGGAGAACAGTATCAAACATTATTGGGGGTAACAGGCTCTGGAAAGACTTTTTCAATAGCCAATGTTATTCAACAAACACAAAAACCTACCTTAATACTCAGTCATAATAAGACTTTGGCAGCACAGTTATATGGTGAGTTTAAGCAATTTTTTCCTAATAATTCGGTCAATTATTTTGTCTCTTATTACGATTATTATCAACCTGAGGCTTTTATAGCTTCAACGAATACCTATATAGAGAAAGATTTAGCGATAAATGAAGAGATAGAGAAGTTGCGTCTAGCAAGTACTTCGGCATTAATGTCAGGCAGGCGTGATGTTATTATTGTTTCTTCGGTATCTTGTATTTATGGTATGGGAAATCCAGAGGACTTCTCTCGCTCGATATTTAGATTTGCTGTTGGCACAACTATTTCTAGGAATGCTTTTCTCCACAAATTAGTGGAGATATTGTACGCACGTACTACGACAGATTTTAAACGTGGTACTTTTAGAGTGAAAGGGGATACCGTAGATATTTACCCTGCATATTTGGATAATGCTTATCGTGTATCCTTCTTTGGTGACGATATTGATGAGCTTAGTGAAATAGATCCAGTAACAGGCAAGACTATTATAAAGCATGAAGCCCTTTCCTTATTTCCGGCTAATCTTTTTGTTACCCCAAAAGATAAGTTTACAGATTCTATATGGGCTATTCAGGCAGAATTGTCTCAGCGTACCAAGCAATTGGAGGAAGAAGGCAAAATGCTGGAAGCAAAACGTCTTGAAGAGCGTGTAAATTATGATCTAGAGATGATGCGGGAGTTGGGGTATTGCTCTGGTATTGAAAATTATTCACGTTTTTTTGACGGTAGAGAACCGGGAACACGTCCTTTCTGTTTGTTAGATTATTTTCCAGAGGATTACTTGTTAGTGATCGATGAAAGTCATGTTACTTTGCCTCAGCTACGAGCTATGTATGGTGGCGATAGATCACGTAAGTTATCACTTGTAGAATATGGATTTAGATTGCCTGCAGCATTAGACAATAGACCTTTGAATTTCCCTGAATTTGAGTCTTTAACAAATCAAACAATCTACGTTTCGGCAACACCAGGCGATTATGAACTGCAACAAACTGAAGGCGTTGTTGTAGAGCAAGTAATTCGTCCTACAGGATTGTTAGACCCGATAATAGAAGTTAAGCCGGCTATTAATCAAGTGGATGATTTCTTGGAGGAAGTGGCTAAGGCGATCAAAGAAGGTGGCAGAGTGCTTGCTACAACCCTGACTAAGCGTATGGCTGAGGAGCTTACGAAATATATGACTCGCCTAAATATTAAAGTGCGTTATATCCACTCGGAAGTAAAAACGCTAGAACGTGTAGAAATATTAAGAGGACTGCGATTAGGGGAGTTTGATGTATTAGTAGGTGTCAATTTGTTGCGTGAGGGATTAGATCTTCCTGAAGTTACTTTAGTAGCTATCCTTGATGCCGATAAGGAAGGTTTTTTACGGTCTGAACGATCTTTAATACAAACCATAGGCCGTGCAGCAAGGAATGAAAAAGGCCGTGTTATTATGTATGCCGATAGGATGACCAAAAGTATGAATGTCACCATAGAGGAAACAAATCGACGCCGAGAAAAGCAGATTGCTTATAATTTGGAACATGGTATCACCCCAACCACAGTGGGTAAATCTCGTGAAGAAATAATAGAGCAAACATCTGTTGCTGATTTCAAAACGATCGAAGAGAAGCCTTATGTAGAAGCAGATGGTGGGGTAGCCTATGCTGCTGACCCATTATTGCAATATATGGGGGAGAAAGAATTGAAGAAAGCAGTAGATACTGTACGAAAACGTATGGAAAAAGCAGCGAAAGATATGGACTTCTTGCAGGCCGCAAAGTTGCGTGATGAAATGTTTTCGTTGGAAAAATCTTTTGAAGAGCGGTTTGGAAAACTTTAACCAAATCGCTCTTAGATCTTGTGTGCTAAAAGGCATCACTTATTTTAAATACCCAAGCATACTCACAGGGCATATCATTGATGTTTATCGTAGGAACAGTAATATGTAGTTTTTTATTTTTTATTTTACTCTTTATCTTATGATCTGTACCCAGTAAACTGATATTGTTTGTGTGTTTGATACCGTCAATTATTAATTCCCCAGAAGGCCATTTTTTACATATTACGTAGAGATCCTTTCCTTTTTGTGTAAAAGATATATTTTCCTCTTTGCTGAGTAATTCTTTTTTTACTTGCGTGGTTGTAGTCCCGTAAATAGATTCGCCATTTACATTTAACCATTTCCCGATTGCTAATAACCGTTCTTGCATGACTACAGGGATAAGACCATCAGCCTGCGGCCCCACATTAAGTAATAGATTTCCTCCATTACTGACTTTATCAATTAACAAATCTATCAATTGCTTTGATGAAAAATAATGTTTGTTGGTTTCAAACTTATTGAATCCATATGAAGTACCAATTCCACGGCTTTCTTCCCATGCATGATTTGATTTATCACCTATTCCTTTATTATTATGTACTAGGTCATATTCTGTGGTATAGTAATCTCCATGAAGGCTACGAGTTTCTTTTCCCCATCTGTCATTTACGACGACAACATCTTTCACTGCTGATTCATTATACAGCCATGCCAAGAAGGATTCACTCTTTAGTGTATCACTATTATAATCCCATTCTCCATCCGAAAATATAATCTCGGGCTTATATTTAGTTACAAGTTCCTTCATTTGTGGAATCATATGTTGATCTACCCATGTGTCAATAGTTTCTTTTTTGTATAAAGGATGATTCCATTCCAATAGGGAGTAATAAAAGCCCATATGTAATCCATTATCACGGACCGCTTGCGTTAGTTCTCCTGCTAAGTCACGATTAGATCCAATTTCATAACTATTCCATCTCGGACTGTATTCACTAGGCCAAAGACAAAAACCATCGTGATGTTTGGAGGTTAATACGACATATTTTGCACCTGCATCTTTAAAAAGTTGTGCCCAGTTATTTGGATTAAAATGTTCTGCTTTGAATAAAGGTGCAAAATCTTGATAGGTAAATTTACGGCCATATGTTTTTGTATGGTAATCTTGAAATAGCTTATTCTTTTGAAGCAGTCGATTTTCATAATGCTCGGCATATTTTTCGTAGATTCCTTCGACTTCATCCACAGGCGCATAAGCTGGAACGGAATAAGGGCCCCAATGAATAAAAATTCCAAATTTAGCCTCTTTCCACCATTGTGGTGTTTCACGTTGATCTAATGATTCCCAATTGGGGAGATAGGTTTGAGCATGCGTAATTCCACATCCTATGAGGAATACGATAATGGTTAATAAATAGTTCATAATTTGGTTATTAACTAATAAAAATAGGTAAAATTAATTATTTATGACAATAAAATATGGAATCTGATGAAAGAATAATATCTTAGAGTTGTAACAAAATTGTTTGCAAACAATTATAATATTCCCGTATGAAAAAACCTGTTTTAGTGATCAAATTTGGATCAGCTTCTGTGACCTCCAATGGCGAAATTGATGAGCGTATTATTTTAGAAATAGCACGTCAAGTTTCTCTTTTGCAACCCAGATACAATATTGTACTGGTTTCGTCAGGTGCAGTAGCAGCGGGTAAGAAATATATCACCAATTATAAAGGTATGCTTGAGCAACGTAAAGCAGCAGCAGCTATAGGCAATCCTTTGCTGATACGTAAGTATTCTACCTATTTCAAACCTTATAAAATAGCCTTGGCGCAAAGTTTATGCGAGCGTCATCATTTTTCGAATAGGGAGCAGTTTTTACAATTGAAAAGTACTTATGAAACTTTGTGGAAAAGCAATATTATTCCTGTTGCTAATGAGAATGATGTAGTTAGTAATAAAGAGCTTAAATTTTCGGATAATGATGAATTGGCAACATTGATTGCTGTCGGATTCGGAGCGAAAAAATTGTTGCTGTGTACTTCGGTACCAGGGGTGTTAGATGCTGACGGAAAGGTGATTTCTGAAATTAAAGTTATTGATAAATCGGCTTTATCTTTAGCACGAAAAGATAAATCATCAGTTGGATTAGGTGGAATGACATCAAAGTTGAATTTTGCGCGCTTAGCAACGCAAATGGGGATTGAAGTAACAATATTTAGTATGCATGGTGCGGATGGGATTTTATATGCGGAGAAAGGGGAGACGGGCACTATCTGTAGAGCACAGGAGAAAAAGGTATCTTCTCGCAATAAATGGATGGCAAGTGGTAGCTTGATTGTTGGTTTAGTAAAGGTGGATAAAGGAGCTCTTGAAGCGTTACAAAATCGTAAAAGCTTACTTGCGGTGGGTGTTATAGATATTGTAGCAGATTTTGAAGCCGGGGAGGTTTTTCAAATTGCCGATAATACGGGTTTGATTTTCGCCGTCGCCAAAGCTAAGGTTGACGCTTCGCAAATAGTAAAAGATAAGAAAGTAAAGAATTTAGAAATTGCACATGTAGATGATATTGTGCTATTATAGAAAAGATATGACTGGAATCACAGATCAACTAAAAAAAGCGAGTAAAGCAAAAGGGAATATATCCACATTAGCTATTGAACAAAAAAGTGAATTGTTGCGAAATATCGCAATAGCATTGGAGAATAATATTTCTGATATTATTATTGAGAACAGTAAAGATTTGGATCAAATGGATCCTACTGATGCAAAATATGATCGGTTGAAGCTTACCGAAGAACGTATTCATGGATTAGCAAAAAGCTTGCGTGATGTAGCCGAATTACCTGATCCTACAGGAATAGTGCTTACTGAAGGTATATTGGCTAATGGGCTTAAGATAGAGAAGAAATCGGTGGCTTTAGGTGTAGTGGCTGTTATCTACGAAGCACGTCCTAATGTAACTGTTGATGTGGCTGCATTGTGTATACAGTCCGGTAATGTTTGTTTGCTACGTGGTGGTTCGGATGCTTGGTTTACCAATAGCTATCTTGTTCAATTGATACGTGAAGAATTAGCAAAGGCAAATGTCAATATTGATATTGTTCAATTATTACCTACTGATCGTGCTTTCGTAGCTGAATTATTAACAGCAACAAAATATGTAGATATTATTATTCCTCGAGGTTCTCAATCTTTGATTGACTATGTAAGGGAGCATGCAAAAGTACCCGTTATAGAAACCGGAGCTGGAGTGTGCCATACTTATGTTGAACAGTCGGCTGATTTGGAGATGGCAGCAAAAATTGTGGCTAATGCAAAGATTTCAAGACCTTCTGTTTGTAATGCTTTGGATACTATTCTTGTCGATACAGCTATTGCTAAAGGTTTTGTTTCTCATTTAATTCCTTATTTCTTAGAAGCGAAAGTAGAGGTATTTGCAGATAAAAATATCTATGATGCTTTTAAAGCATTGGATTATCCTTTCCTAGTAGAAGCAGAAGAAGCCGATTTTGGACGTGAGTTTTTGGATTTGAAATGTTCTATTCGCGCTGTTGGGGATTTTTCTACAGCATTAGATTATATAGCAACCTATTCTTCGAAGCACTCAGAATGTATTGTTTCTGCGGATCTCGATAAAATTGCTATTTTTATGAATACCGTAGATGCCGCTGCGGTTTATTCCAATGCATCAACCCGATTTACGGATGGTGGTGAATTTGGATTAGGGGCGGAAATCGGTATTTCTACTCAAAAGCTGCATGCTAGAGGCCCTTTTGCATTAGAAAAATTGGTAACGGAAAAATGGTTTATAACTGGAGAAGGACAAATAAGATAGATAATGGGTATACGATATGAGAAGGATACAATCCTAAATTGGCTTCAGGAAATGGGTAAGTTTCTACGTTTGGTAGTAGATAAATGGGAAGGTAAATTAATAGATTTAGAAATTGAACCTGCTTACAAAGAGTTTTTTGCTAAGGAGCGCAATACGTTAGTTGCCTTGAATGAAAATGAATTAATTACCTATGCTGCTTCATTAGAGCCCGAACAAATTAGGCCGTTAGCACATTTATTGATTTATGATGGATTAATAAATAAAGATAAAGGTATCTTACAAAAGGCTAAAGCTTTATTTGAATACCATATGAAATCTTCAGGGAGTTTTTCTTTTGATGATTATGGTTTATTAGCACAAATAGATAAAGAATTGAAGTAATATACACTCGTTAACTGGTAGATCCCTTATGTATCATAAGGGATTTATTTCAATATATCTCGTGCGATTATTAAGCGCTGAATCTCTGAGGTGCCTTCGTATATCTGAGTGATTTTAGCATCTCGCATTAATCGCTCAACATGGTATTCTTTTACATAACCATAGCCACCATGTATTTGTACGGCTTCGACGCTGTGCTTCATGGCTACTTCTGAAGCATGTAGCTTTGCCATAGCTGCTTCTTTACCGTAGGGCAAGCCTTGATCTTTTGTCCAAGCTGCTTTGTATGTCAATAATCGTGCGGCCTCAATATCTACTTCCATGTCTGCCAATTTGAATTGAATAGCTTGGTGATTGGAAATACTTTTGCCAAATGTTTTTCTTTCTTTGGAGTAGGCTAGTGCTAGATCGTATGATCCTGCCGCAATACCCAAAGCTTGAGCTGCAATACCAATACGTCCGCCATCTAATGTTTTCATCGCGAATTTGAAACCAAAACCATCCGGACCGATTCTATTTTCCTTGGGGACTTTGACATCATCAAACATCAATGAATGTGTATCTGAACTTCTAATGCCTAGTTTATTTTCTTTTGGTCCGATAGTAAAACCTTCCATTCCTTTCTCTACAATTAATACATTGATACCTCGATGCCCTAATTTGGAATGGGTTTGTGCAATAACCAAATATATATCCGCATTACCACCATTTGTAATCCAATTTTTTGTGCCATTTAATAAATAATAATCGCCTTTATCCTCCGCGGTAGTATGCTGTGAAGAAGCATCGGATCCTGCTTCAGGTTCCGATAGTGCAAAGGCACCTAGTTTTTTGCCTTTGGCTAGGGGAATCAAGTATTTAAGCTTCTGCTCCTCAGAACCATATTCATTCAAACCCCATAGGACAAGGGAATTATGCGCAGATAGGATTACTGCTGTAGAAGCATCGATCTTTGCAATCTCTTCCAATACCAGTACATAGGCTAATGTATCCATCCCGGCACCTCCATACTGAATAGGAACCATGATCCCCATAAATCCTAAATCAGCCATAGACGGCATAAAATCAAATGGAAATACAGCTCCTTCATCACGTAATATTACACCTGGTTTTAGTTCTTGCGCAAATGCACGTGCAGCTTCGCGGATCATTTTATGCTCTTCTGATAGTTCGAAATTCATAAGCAGTCTATATGGTTATCAATCAAATATAGCAAATTAATACTATGCGAGCATATTATTGTAATATATTTTTTTTGAATTGTTGTCGCTAAATAGAAAAAGTCTACTATATTTGTAGAGTTAGTGAATTAATTTAATAAAAGGAGGAAAAATGAGCTTAAGATTAGGAGATGATGCGCCAAACTTTCAAGCGCAAACAACTATTGGAGATATTGATTTTTACGATTATTCTTCAGGAAGTTGGGTAGTTTTGTATTCTCACCCATCTGATTTTACACCTGTGTGTACAACAGAATTAGGACGTACGGCTCAATTAAAAGCTGAGTTTGACAAACGTAATGTAAAAGTATTAGCCTTGAGTGTTGATCCCGTGGATGAGCATTTGGAGTGGATTAAAGATATAAATGAAACTCAAAATACAGAAGTAAATTTTCCTATTATAGCAGACAAGGATCGTGTAGTTGCAGAATTGTATGATATGATTCACCCTAATGCATCTGCAACAGCAACAGTACGTTCTGTTTTTGTTATCGGACCAGATCGTAAAGTAAAGTTGACTTTAACATATCCAGCTTCAACAGGTCGTAATTTTAATGAAATCTTACGTGTTATTGATTCATTACAATTAACAGCTGAATATTCAGTTGCAACACCTGCAGATTGGAAAGATGGGGATGACGTAATTGTTGTTCCAGCTATTAAAACAGAAGACATTCCAGCTAAGTTTCCAAAAGGTTTTACAGAAATTAAACCTTATTTGAGAGTTACTCCGCAGCCTAATAAGTAAGGAGTAATATTGGGGGCTTATATAAATATCATAAAAAAACCGACTTTTTTAGTCGGTTTTTTTATGATATCCATTTTTCGGTTTTCTCAATATATAAGACACGAGTAATGCTATTATACATATTATTACTAACTCTACAAGGCTATTTTTTAGGCTTAAAGAATATAATCCGCCAGCTGAAAAATATAGAAAGCATTGCGTAGCAATAGCTAGAATTAGAAAAATTATAAAATATGTCCAGAATGTCTTCATAATCACTAATACTAAGATAGTTATTTTTACTGTTTATAATGTATGATAATGGTCATAAAAAAGGTGGCATATTTTTATACTTTATTTTTCGTACTGATATGATTTTAGTGATAGAAAGTTTCGACTAGGGTAGTATAGATTAAAAGATAGTATAATGTATATGTGTTTTTTTTGAATAGTTCTATGTGATGTTATTTATAGCTAAATATTTATGAATATAATACCTATTGGTAGATTCTATTTTTTGATAATGGTTCCCAAAAAACAATTTTATAGCTGAATTGAAAATTTACTTAAATGATGTATGTTTCAAAAATTTACAATATAAAAAGAGAGCTCAATTTAATAATTGAGCTCTCTTTTTATATTGTAAAAATATTTTAATTCTAATAGACCTTTACAATGTAAACATATTCTTGTAATCTCTTAATTTGTTCTGTGCGTGATAAGTTTCCAAGGTTGTTTTTATTGTTTAACACAATGTTACCTTTCAATGAATCCGCAGGAATTCTATTAAGTGTTTCTATTAATTCTTTTGTTTTTATGGCAAATGCTGCACCATCAATTCCTTTTTGTTTACCTGAAATAATACCTATTATATTACCTTGATTATCCAAGACAGGACCTCCACTATTGCCAGGATTGACAGGGATAGATATTTGATAAGCTATTGTATCACCAGCATATCCTGTGTTTGAGCTCAAATATCCTTGTCCATATACAGCTTCATCTCGTGGGAATCCAATGGTATAAATATCTTCTCCTAGATCAGATTTAGACTTTTTAAAGGTATAAGGCACAGATTTAAGTGACTTGAAATTGCTGTCATTTATATATAAAATCGCTAAATCTTTTTCTCTATCTGAATGTATGATTTGCGCTTTATACGTCTGTCCTTTACTGTTTTGCAACTGAATAGAGTCTGCTCCATTTACAACATGGTAATTTGTGACAACATAACCATCTTTGGTAAGCATAAATCCAGTAGCTCCAAAATGTATGGTGTTTTCGTCATTAGTAGACTTATTATTTATATTTTGGATTGCTTTATTTTGTTCATTAACATTTCTTTTTACAGAATTTACTTCTCTACGCAAAGCACTATAATCTGTGGTTGCTTTTTTAAGACTACTAAAGTATCCTGTAAGCCATAATGAAGAAAAAACAGATATTAATGCTACCGCTGCGGCTACGCTAATATTTATTTGTAACTTATTCCAATTCGAAATAATTTTCGATTTTTTGATGGAAATAGGTTCTACTTTTTCACTTTCTTGGGCTAATGCTTTCTTGAATGCATTAAGATTTTCAGTTTCTTTCCATTGATTCAAAAATGAAGTATGCTGTTCTAATAACTCAGCAAAATCAGGGTTTTGATTACAAAATGATTCGAAAGCAAAAGCTTCATCTTCGGGTAACTCTCCTCTTAAATATTGGTCAGCCCAATCGATAAACTCATGTCTTTGCATTATGCTCATTTACTATTATTACTTTTTAAATATTAATGTTGAAATATATTTTTTTGAGACGTTGCAAACATTTATATTTCTGTGTTTTTGCATTGTCTGTATTCGTATAACCAAATTTTTCTTGGATATCTTTCATGGAAAGATTTTTAATATAAAAATCTTTCAATAGTGTTTTACACGGTTCTCCAAGTTCTTGTAAGGCTAAATTCATTTTATCGAATTTAGCTTCATTCTCTTGGTGTTTATCCATATCTTCTTCAACCTGAAGAATATCTTCGTAATCGGATATATCTGAACTATTAGCTACACTACCTTTTCGTGTTAATTGTTTCAACCACAATCTTCGTGAGACAGCATACAAGAATGTACTTAGTTTACTACTCAGCTCAAATTGTTTTTGAGTAACTTTATTATAAAGTACCAATACAGATTCTTGAAAGATATCTTTAGCTTCATCTTCTGTACCATTGTTATTTATTATCATTCTAGCAATAGCTGGATAATATAACTTATATATTCTGCTGATAGTACGATTGTCACCAATGACTATGCCTTGAATAATATCATGATCCGATGCTTCGATTGGCAATATGTGTTTTACGCTACTCAATTATTAATACCTTAAATTTCAAATAGTAACCCGCCTATAGTAAGAAAAATTAATATAACTATAATGTTTGTTAAACATAATAGTTATTTCAAACAATTACTATGTTAGTTTTTATTTTTTGTGATAATACTTCTCTAGGAGGGTTTAATATGTTGTTGGTCCTCCTAAACAAAGATATAAGTTGTTTGTCAAAATTTTGTTTCAAAGCTACTTTCTTTTTTTCGCAAACGAGTGCGTTATTTTGGAAATTTGGAATTGCTGGATGGTATCTTATATTTGTTAAGACTAGATATAACTAACATGAATAGACTTAATATTAACACGTTATTTATTTCTTGTCTTTTGATTTTGGGATCTTCTCATATTGATGCGCAAGAGATGAATAAACCCCTTCAGCGCTTTCGGAATGGCACCGAGGCTGCACCATCTGGAAAGGAATGGGAGTCCCCTGAGGATTTATCTCTTAATAAGGAATTGCCACATGCTTATTTTTTTAATTATAAAACAGTAGAGCAAGCGAGAACAGTGTTACCTGACAATAGTTCTTATTGGAAATCTTTGAATGGTACCTGGAAATTTAACTGGGTAAAGCATCCTGATGAACGTCCAAAGAATTTTTATGAAACCAATTATAATGACACTAATTGGGACGCAGTGCCTGTACCAATGAGCTGGAATATATATGGTATTCAAAAGGATGGCGCATTAAAATATGGCGTGCCAATCTATGTCAACCAACGTGTAATCTTTCAACATCAAGTAAAAGTAGATGATTGGAGAGGTGGAGTGATGCGTACGCCACCTAAAGATTGGACGACTTATATTTATAGAAATGAAGTAGGTTCATACCGTCGATCTTTTGATGTTCCTAAGGATTGGGAGGGACGCGAGATATTTATCAATTTCGATGGTGTAGATTCTTTCTTCTATCTGTGGATTAATGGTAAATATGTAGGGTTTTCGAAGAACTCACGTAACCTGGCTTCTTTTAATATATCGAAGTACTTAAATAAAAATGGTGAAAATACTGTTGCTGTAGAAGTATATCGCAATTCGGATGCTTCATTTATCGAAGCGCAAGATATGTTTAGACTACCAGGAATATTTCGAACTGTATCCTTGACATCTACACCAAAAGTACAGATCCGTGATATTGCCACACTAACAGATTTAGATGCTGATTATAAAAATGGAACAATCAATATCAAGTCGGCAATACGTAACCTGGACAAGAAAAAAGTGGACAATTATAAAGTAGTATATTCTTTGTATGCTAATGAATTGTACAAAGATGTTAATTCTTTAGTACCTAATATAAAAGGTGAAGCTACGGTGGGGACTGTTCCGGTCAATGCAACTAGAGATGTAGAAACTACCATAGCGGTCAACAATCCTAACCTTTGGTCTGCAGAGCGTCCTTATTTATATACGTTAGTTGCAGAATTGAAGGACAGTAAAAATAAAACAGTCGAAATCATATCGACTTCTATAGGTTTCCGTAAAGTAGAAATAAAAAATACCAAAGCCCTGGATGATGAATTCGGATTAGCAGGTAGATATTTTTATATAAACGGGAAAACTGTAAAGCTAAAAGGTGTAAATAGGCACGAGTCAAATCCGTCAACAGGGAAAGTGGTTTCGCACGATCAGATGGAAAAAGAAATTATGCTGATGAAGCGTGCAAACATCAATCATGTTAGAAATTCACACTATCCAGATGATCCGTATTGGTATTATTTATGTAATAAATATGGTATCTATTTGGAAGATGAGGCTAACTTAGAGAGCCATCAATATTACTATGGTAAAGAATCACTATCACATCCTATAGAATGGAAGCCTGCACACGTAGCACGTAGCGTGGAAATGGTACGTGCACATATCAATCATCCATCTATTGTTATTTGGTCATTGGGTAATGAAGCTGGGCCAGGCAATAATTTTGTTGCGGCGTATGACGCTATAAAAGAAATTGACAAATCCAGACCTGTACAATACGAACGTAACAATAGTATCGTAGATATGGGGTCTAATCAATATCCTTCCATCGAATGGGTACGCGGTGCCGTAAAAGGAAAATATAAGCTTAAATATCCTTTTCATATCTCCGAGTATGCGCATTCTATGGGGAATGCTTCGGGTAATCTAATCGATTACTGGGAAGCCATGGAATCTACAAATTTCTTTATGGGGGCAGCTTCTTGGGATTGGATGGACCAAGCTATGTATTACTATGATAAGCATACTGGTCAACAGTTTTTAGCTTATGGTGGTGATTTTGGCGATAAGCCTAATGATGGAACATTTGTTAATAATGGGTTGATATTTGCTGACTTAACACCCAAACCGCAATATTTTGAAATTAAAAAGGTACATCAAAATGTAAGTGTCAAGCCTGTGGACCTCAAGGCGGGTAAGATAGCAGTATTCAACAAAAATTATTTCGTACCATTGTCTGATTATGAAATGCAGTGGGCATTGTATGAAGATGGTATAGAAATCCAACGTTCAAATACTTTTGTAGGAGCAGAGCAACCTTTAGCAGCACGCAAATCTGCTATTTATACAGTTCCTTTTGATTATAGCAAATTGAAGCCTTCTTCTGAATATTTCTTGAAAGTACAATTTTTACAAAAAGAAGAACAACCTTGGGCTCCAAAAGGATATGTGCAGATGGAAGAGCAAATCTTTGTCAAAGGATTGGAACAAAGACCAACTATTGCTGATGTACAAAATGAAGGAATATTAATTCTTTCTACTGATGGCAAATTTAAAGTCGTTAGTAATGATGGTTTTGTCGCTAAATTCGATATGGAGATGGGGACTATTTATAGTTTATCTTACAATGGTAAAACTATTATCCGTGATGGTGAAGGTCCTAAATTAGACCCTTATCGTGCTCCTGTCGATAATGACAACTGGGCCTACCAGCAATGGTTCCAAAAAGGTCTTCATAACTTGAAGCATAAAGCACTATCTAATAGTATCTATACTAGAGCTGATGGCGCTATTGTATTATCTTTTGTTGTCGAATCACAGGCACCGAATGGTGCTTCATTGCTGGGGGGAACTTCAGGCACGTATATAGTAAAAGAACAAAAAGATCGCCCTTTTGGTAAAGATGATTTCAAATTTACAACAAACCAATTGTGGACAGTTTATAAAGATGGTTCTATTGAGTTGGAAGCAAATGTGACTTCAAATGATGAAGCTGTTACATTAGCACGGCTAGGCTATGCGATGCAATTGCCAGATATATATGCTGATTATACATATTATGGTAGAGGGCCTATCAACAATTATGCTGACCGTAAGACGGCGCAAAATGTGGAGCTACACGAGAGTACTGTGAAAGATCAATTTGTGCCTTGGCCTAATCCTCAAAGTATGAGTAATAATGAAGAAGTACGTTGGGCAGCATTGACAGATAAGCAAGGTGATGGTGTTGCCTTTATTGCTAAAGATATGATGTCTACTTCTGCTTTACCATGGTCTGAGATGGAAGTGACACTAGCGACGCATCCATATAAATTACCAAAGAGCTCAGGTACACATTTGCACTTAGACGCTGGTGTGACTGGCTTAGGGGGCAATAGCTGTGGCCAAGGGCCTCCATTGCTACAAGATAGAGTGAAAGCTTCTTCTACGGCTGTAGGATTTATTATTCGCCCTATCAAAAATAAGGACTATAGTGCTAAAGCTGCGGTAACGGTAGCCGGTGATATGCCTATTTCTATTACTAGAAACCGAGTAGGTGAGGTGACGATAGCATCTGAAAAGAAAGATGCTCTGTTGTTGTATACAGTGGACAATAGTAAGCCAGCTGCTTATACCAAAATGCTAGAGCTGCGTAATGGTGGTAAAGTCGTTGCTTGGGATAAGAATAATGATAAAGCAAAAGTGGCTGTTGATTTTCCTAAGATCGAGTCTGTACCTTTGCGTGTCGTATTTGCTTCTAGCCAGGAAACAGGTGAAGGTAATCCGGATCATTTGGTTGATAACAACCCCAATAGTATTTGGCATACAATGTACTCTGTTACTGTAGCGCAATATCCTCACTGGGTAGATTTTGATGCTGCGCAAGAGCAAATGATAACGGGTTTCAGTTTCTTGCCACGTACAGACGGTACTAATGGTCATATCAAAGATTACCGAATCCAAGTAAGTACGGATGGTAAGACGTGGTCTGATCCTATAGTAGAAGGGAAATTTGAAAGAGGTTCTCGTTTACAAACTATTCGTTTTGATAAACCTGTCAAAGGTAGATATGTTCGTTTTACAGCATTGAGCTCACAAGATGGTCATGATTTTGCCTCTGGTGCAGAGTTTAATATAATGGTTAAGTAAGACAGTTTTCTATTATGTATTAAAGCCTGAGCAGTTTGCTCAGGTTTTTTTGTGCATTTTATTCTTTGTACTTCACTAACGATTATCGTATACTATCTGTATCAGTTATTTTTTTAAGGTACAGCTTTCCTTGTGGTGATGCATAGTGTTAATAATCCATTGATACATAACTTTTATTCCCAGGCTGTGTTGTTAATAATAGTTTATTATAAAATGATAAATTATTTTTCAATTGCTAAAACTTTTTTAAACCAAATCTGTTTTATTAATAAAAAATATTTTAAATTATAAAATGGGGTTTATGAAAAAATTATTATTTACACTTGGCCTATGTGGTGTATTCTTTCTTTCGACAGTAAATGTGTCAGCACAAACGAAAGAAACCAGACAAGAGAAAAAAGAAGTACGTGAAAAACGCGACAAAACAGCTGCTATTAAACAAGCGCAAAAAAATGTAGCGAACATCGAAAGCTTAAATTTCTCTTTTTATCCTAATTCTTTAGAGCCTGAATTTGGTGTTTCTAATCCACTTACAGGTATGGGTGATTACTACTTCACTGTTGATAAGACAAATTTTTATATGAATTTACCTTACATCGGTCGTTTTTATGTAACACCAATGAATCCAGAAAATGTACCGATCAATCTAACTTGTAGCCAATTCTTATATTCAGTACATTCTACAGACGGAATTAATATTCAAGTTACTATCATTCCTTCATCAAATGATATAACTAGTTTACTTAATGATGGTATTAGATTTGTATTTAACTTGAATAAAAATACAGGATATGCTAAGTTGGTTGTAACATCTGACAATAGACAAGAAATGACTTACACAGGTTCATTTAACTAAATTTTAAATGTTATTTAAGCAAGGGGCTTTGATTTGATCAAAGCCTTTTTTTGTTTATGAACTATTAGTTGATATCGTATGTTCTTGTGATCAGGATGACAACATAAGTATAGATGTCGTGTTGAATGAAATGAAACAGCTATACAGCATGAAACCTATGTTTAGATCCTTCCTCCGATGAGGATGACAACATAAGTAAGATGTCATGTTGAATGTAATGAAACATCTATGCAGCATGAAACCTATGTTTAGATCCTTCCTCCGATCAGGATGACAACATAAGTAAGATGTCATGTTGAATGTAATGAAACATCTAAAAACAACATCTTTTGTTATCCTTCCTCCGATCAGGATGACAAGAAAGGTTATTTGTTTAGACTGTCATGTTGAACGTAGTGAAACATCTATACAGCATGAAACCTATGTTTAGATCCTTCCTCCGATCAGGATAACAAGAAAGGTATAGATGTCATGTTGAACGTAGTGAAACATCTATGCAGCATGAAACCTATGTTTAGATCCTTCCTCCGATCAGGATGACAAGAAAGGTATAGATGTCATGTTGAACAGAGTGAAACATCTAAAAACAACATCTTTTAAGATTCTTCCTGTGATCAGGATGACAACAGATATTCAATGTTCATATAGGAAAGTATATTAAACAAAAAAGGTCCACTTTCTTTAAAGTGGACCTTTTTGTACTTAGCGGTCTGGACGGGACTCGAACCCGCGACCCCATGCGTGACAGGCATGTATTCTAACCAGCTGAACTACCAGACCTAAAATATTTTAATCTCTTT
The DNA here is from genome assembly GCF_022627575.1 of Sphingobacterium rhinopitheci. Classification (GTDB taxonomy): domain Bacteria; phylum Bacteroidota; class Bacteroidia; order Sphingobacteriales; family Sphingobacteriaceae; genus Sphingobacterium; species Sphingobacterium rhinopitheci. The sequence continues at coordinate 533,394 of NZ_JADEYQ010000001.1, read as the reverse complement.
AAAGAACAAATTGAAAAATAAGTTTTAAAATTTAGCGGTCTGGACGGGACTCGAACCCGCGACCCCATGCGTGACAGGCATGTATTCTAACCAGCTGAACTACCAGACCAAAGCTTTTCAATATTATTATAGAACGTCGGAAAGAATATTTTCTCTTTCAATTTTTAAAAGCGGTCTGGACGGGACTCGAACCCGCGACCCCATGCGTGACAGGCATGTATTCTAACCAGCTGAACTACCAGACCAAAGCTTTTTAAATATTTTCAATTCCGATGAAAGAACGTCTTTCTTTCATTTTGCGGTCTGGACGGGACTCGAACCCGCGACCCCATGCGTGACAGGCATGTATTCTAACCAGCTGAACTACCAGACCTAATACCTTCCCTTAAGAAGGTGTGCAAATATAGCGTTGATTTATCAAAAAACCAACTTTTTTACGAAAAAAGTTAGTCTGATGAGCCGTCTTTCATCTTTTCTGCATTCTCAGCAAACTGCAATGCATCGATAATTCCTTGAATATCACCGTCCATAACTGCCGTAAGATTATACATCGTTAATCCAATTCTATGTTCAGTGACACGACCTTGAGGGTAGTTGTACGTACGGATTTTTGCCGAACGGTCACCAGATGATACTAAAGTTTTACGTTTAGCAGCAATATCACCGTTCTTTTTGTTCAATTCTATTTCGTAAAGTTTGTTTCTTAACATCTCCATTGCTAACTCACGGTTCGCTAATTGAGAACGCTCAACCTGACAAACGACAACAATACCGGATGGTTTGTGCGTCAATTGTACTTTAGTTTCTACTTTGTTTACGTTCTGTCCACCAGCACCACCAGAGCGTGATGTTTGTAATTCGATATCTCCAGGGTTTAATTCTACATCGACTTCTTCTGCTTCAGGTAATACAGCAACAGAGGCAGCTGAAGTATGTACACGACCTTGTGTTTCTGTATCTGGGACACGTTGAACACGGTGTACTCCTGATTCATATTTCAATTGACCATATGCATCCTCACCGATTACTTTTAAGATAACCTCTTTATAACCGCCAGAAGTACCTTCCGTAACATCCATTACTTCATTACGCCATCCTTTAGTTTCAAAATAACGTGTATACATACGATAAAGATCACCTGCAAATATCGCAGCCTCATCTCCACCCGAACCACCACGAATCTCTAAGATTGCATTTTTAGCGTCTTCCGGATCTTTAGGGATAAGCATTAGACGAATTTCTTCTTCTTTCTCCTCTTTTTGCGCATAAAGTAAGTCTTGTTCTTCCTTAGCCATCTCACGCAATTCCTGATCTTTTTCATTATTAAGAATATCTTTGTTAGCATCCATATTGCTAACGATATTTCTATAAATGTGGTATTGGTCTACAATTTTACCAAGGTCTTTATATTCCTTGTTTAATTTTGCAAAACGCTTCATATCTTTGATGGTATCTGGATTGCTTAATTCAGCTTCCACTTCTTCCCATCTTTCTTTGATTGCTTGTAATTTTTCTAACATAATTCTATTTTCCGAATCGTTATTTTATCTCTTCGGAACTGCAAAAATACTGAAAATTTATTTTATAATTAACAGTAATTATTAATGACTCGAAACTGCTTTTAGACCTACTATCGAAGCTATCAAGGTGAAGATGAAGAATACACGCCAAAAATCAGCTGGTTCCTTAAAGAATAATATACCTATTAGTACGGTTCCTACTGCACCAATTCCGGTCCATACAGCATATGCAGTGCCCAAAGGAAGGGTCTGTGTGGCTTTTATAAGAAGCGCCATGGAGGCAAATAAGCAAAGGATAAAACCACCGTACCACATATATGTTGTTGATCCTGTAGCTTCTTTTGCTTTACCAAGACAAGTCGTAAAGCCAATTTCAAATAGGCCACCTAGTATTAAAAATATCCAATTCATAATGTATGTTATTTATTGATACAAATGTCCAACAAATTAGATAGATATTTTTTTACAAATGTTAAAAAATACAAATACTGTAGGGAAGGTGTCAATTATAAGCTACTTTATTTCAGATCTTATTCGTGATAAAGTAACTTGTGATACCCCTAGATAAGTTGCTATATAGCCGAGTTTGATGTGCTGTAACAAGGTAGGTTCTTTGGTTAGTAAATCTTGATAACGCTCTGCTGCAGATTTAAATAAACTTTGCATGAGCCTTTCTTCAATCTTAATAGTTTCGATTTCTGCTAGTTTTCTGCCCCAGTTTGCAATAGGAAGAGATGTTTCGTAGAGCTCTTGTAATTTAATGATTGATATGCGATGTACTATACAACCCGTTATACTATCTACAATTTCGTATGTAGGTTTGCCGTAGACGTAACTATTTAGTGGTAGAATAATATTTCCTGGAAAGCAAAAATCTAATATTACCTCTTTATCTTGTTTGGGGTAGTAAATTCTACAGATTCCCTTTTCAAGAAAATAGATATACTTATTTGTTGTGTTCTGCGCAATAAAAGTAGTTTGTTTTGGAAACTCAACTATTTCGGCGATAGCAATTAATTTGTTTATTTCTGTTTCCGCTAAAGGATAAATTTTTAGAATACCATCTTTTAGTTCCATTTCTCAAGTTTTAATTTTGTGCCATCCCAAACAGCATACGTTTGATATTTAATCCATTCACCAAGATTTATAATCTCGGCGTCGGTTGTTAATGGCAATTGATAGGGGAAATGTCGATGTCCGAATATAAAATAATCGTAGTGCTTTTGTTCTACTACTTCTTTCGAATATTGAATTAACCATTCTTTGTCTTCTCCTAAGAATTTTTCATCTTCATTATTAGAAACGCGACTATGCTTGGACCAACGTGTAGCGATGCCAATTCCTAGATTTGGATGCAGTCGGGCAAATAGCCATTGGCAAAAGGAACTTCTGAATATTTTTTTTAAGAATTTGTATTTCGTGTCGCCAGCACCTAAACCATCACCATGATGGATATAGAAGGTTTTTCCATCCAATTGTAGTTCAAGTTCATCGTTAACGATAGTGGCATTTAATTCCTTTTTGAAATAACCAAACATCCACATGTCGTGATTACCTTTGAATAGTGTAATCTTGATGCCTAAATCAGATAACTCTGCAAGCTTACCTAAAAAACGGATATAACCTTTTGGGACAACGGTACTATATTCAAACCAAAAGTCAAAAATATCACCTACCAGAAATAACTCCTTCGCATCATTTTTGATGTAATCTAGCCATTGTATGATTTTTTTTTCGCGTTTTTCGGAATCCGTCAATGGGTAAGATCCTAAATGGAAGTCAGAAGCGAAGTAAATCTTATCTCTTATTTGCATAGCGCTGTAAAATTACCAAAATTGAAGCAGTTAACAAAAGGTCTTCTATTTTGGTATTTTAAATCGTTAAGTTTGTTTTATAATTTGAATGGTTATGAAAAGAAATATGAGTTTCATCTTGTTGGCATTAACTATTGTTGGGTGTCAGCATACAAAACATCTTGACCCTGTGAAAGACATTACATTAAAACCTTATCCACAAACAGAAAAAATATCACATAAAGAGGTGTATTTTGGTGTTGAAGTGGACGATCCATACCGTTGGTTGGAAGATGATTTGGCTACAAATACCAAAGAATGGGTAAAATTAGAAAATGAGGTTACAGAAGACTATTTGTCTCAAATTCCCTATCGTAATGCGATAAAATCTCGGTTGGAACACTTGTGGAATTATGCGAAATTCTCCGCGCCATTTGTAGAAGGTGATTATACTTATTTTTATAAAAATGATGGTTTACAAAATCAATCTGTTTTGTACCGTAAAAAAGGGGATAGTGGTAACGAAGAAGTATTTTTAGACCCTAATCAATTTTCTAAAGATGGTACCACTTCTTTAGCAGGTATTTCTTTTAGTAAAGATGGTTCAAGAGTAGCGTATCAGATATCTGAAGGTGGTTCTGATTGGCGTAAAGTCATTGTACTGAATGCTGCAGATAAATCTGTTATCGGGGACACATTGATTGATGTAAAATTCTCAGGCTTGGCCTGGCAAGGCAATGAAGGTTTTTATTATAGCTCATATGATAAACCCAAGCAAGCTTCGGCCTTATCAGCAATGACTGACCAACATAAGGTATATTATCATAAATTAAATACAGCACAAAGTACAGATCAACTGATATTCGGAGGTCAGGAAATACCACGTCGTTATCTCGGTGCTTATTTGACAAATGATGAGCGCTTTTTGATTATCTCTGCTGCGAATACGACTTCTGGGAATGAGATTTGGATGAAAGATCTCCATGATCCCAATGCTAAATTTATTTGTCTAGTAAATAATTTTGATAAAAATCACGCTATTATAGATAATGATGGTGAAAAATTATTTATCTACACGGAGTTGGATGCCCCTAATGGACGTGTGGTAACAGCTGATTTTTCTAATCCTGGAACCACAAGCTGGAAAACATTAATTGCTGAAACTGATCAAGTATTATCCCCTTCGACTGGTGGAGGGAAGATATTTGCTAATTACCTCAAAGACGCAACTTCTTTGGTCAAGCAATATGATAGAACAGGTAAATTGGAACGTGAAGTGGAGTTACCTGGTGTAGGTACGGTGGCTGGTTTTGGTGCAAAAGATGATGATAAAGAATTGTATTATACTTTTACCTCATATATCAATCCAGGTACGATTTATACCTATGATATTGCATCTGGTAAATCTGAAATATATAAGCAGTCTACAGTTCAATTTGATCCTACTCAATACGAATCGAAACAAGTATTTTATTCCTCTAAAGACGGAACGAAAGTTCCTATGATTATAACGTATAAAAAGGGTATTAAATTAGATGGAACTAATCCGACTATGTTGTATGGTTATGGTGGTTTTAATATTAGTTTGACGCCTTCATTTAGTGTATCTACTATTATTCTATTGGAGCAAGGTGGTGTGTATGCTGTCGCCAATTTGCGTGGCGGTGGTGAGTACGGTGAGAATTGGCATGTGGCAGGAACTAAGATGAAGAAACAAAATGTGTTTGATGATTTTATTGCTGCTGCAGAATACTTGATCGCAGAAAAGTACACATCTTCGCCAAAATTAGCAATTTCTGGTGGTTCTAATGGCGGACTTTTAGTGGGTGCGGTAATGACACAAAGACCTGACCTGTTCAAAGTAGCGTTTCCAGCAGTAGGCGTATTGGATATGTTGCGTTATCACAAATTCACAGCTGGTGCCGGCTGGGCTTTTGATTATGGTACAGCAGACGATAGCAAAGAAATGTTTGAATACTTATATAAGTATTCACCTTATCATGCACTAAAGCCTAATACAGCTTATCCAGCAACATTGGTATTGACAGCAGATCATGATGATCGTGTCGTACCTGCTCATTCATTCAAATTTGCGGCGAGACTACAAGAGTATAATACAGGATCTAATCCAGTGCTGATTCGAATTGATACCAATGCTGGGCATGGTGCTGGCAAATCTACTTCTATGGTCATCTCCGAGCATACGGACAGGTGGGCCTTTATGTTCCAAAATATGGGACTTGGCTATACAGAAATTAAGTAGTAATTTAGTAAGGACGGTTTTAAACCGTCCTTTTTTATTATGATTGAAAAATTAATACAGCATATCAATGGTGTAACAGCTTTGAACAGTGAGGAGGAAAATGTGATAAGAGAGTTGTTTAAAGAAAAGGTGATTCCACGTAAAACATTTTTATTGCGTTCCGGAGAATTTGCCAATTATTCTGCTTTTGTAGTCGAGGGATGTTTGCGCTCCTATGCGATAGATAAGGATGGCTATGAACATATCTTACAATTTGCACCTGAAAATTGGTGGATATCGGATATGTATAGCGCGGTAAAACAAGTGCCTAGTGAGCTGAATATAGATGCATTATTAGATACAAAAGTTTTGATCTTGCAACGTACATGTCAGCTCAGTTTATTTGACCGAATACCTAAGTTGGAGAGGTATTTTCGTATTCTGACAGAAAATGCTTTAGCAGCAAGCAATCATCGTACAATAGATTATTTAACGTTGACAGCCAAGCAACGGTATGAGAAATTTTGCAATTTGTACCCTACCATTATTAATACAATACCGCAGAAATCCGTAGCTTCTTATATTGGTATCACACCCGAATTCTTAAGTAAGTTGAGAGCTGAAAGAACATAAAAGCATATTTTCTTTATAATTATTAATATAGGTTAATAATTACAGGAGCTTATTTACCTTATCTTTGTGCTAACAAATAAGGACAAAAATGGCAAATACAATTTTATTTAAAGCAGATAGTAGAGGGCGTGCAGATCACGGTTGGTTAAAAAGCTTTCATACATTTAGTTTTGCTGGATATCATAATCCTAATAGAATGCATTTTGGTGCATTGCGTGTTTTGAATGATGACTATGTAGCTGCAGGCAATGGATTTGGTACTCATCCACATAGTAATATGGAGATTATTTCAATACCGTTGGAAGGTGTCTTGGCACATAAAGATAGTATGGGGAATAATGGGGTAATTCGTCCTAATGAAATCCAAGTGATGAGTGCGGGATCAGGTGTGGAGCATAGCGAATTTAATGGCAGTGATACTGATGCGGTTAAGTTTTTACAAATTTGGTTATTTCCGAATAAAGATAATGTAACGCCTAGATATGATCAAATCCAAATTGATCCGCAAGATCGCAAAAATAAGTTTCAACAAATAGTATCGCCTAATCCCGAAGATGCAGGTACTTGGATTCACCAAGATGCGTGGTTTCATTTGGCAGATATAGATCAAGATAAAGAATTGAAGTATTCTTTTAAAGGTGAAGGTACTGGATTATATCTATTCGTATTAGAAGGGGAGGTAGATGTCCTTGATCATACCTTGTCTAGACGTGACGCTATAGGTATTACTGATGTAAGCGATATCATTATTAAAGCTACTACGGCTACATCTTTATTATTGATGGAAGTACCTATGTATTAGTGGTATTGCAAACGTATAATTATAATTCAATTGAGAACAACAAAAGACCATAATTAATTATGGTCTTTTGTTGTTCTCAATTGAAAATAATATTATGTATGGGTTCAAAACATTATTCCATTTTTATTGTTAATTATTAAATTTAATATCATATTCTTTACTTTTTTCGTTTATGCGAATTACTTTAACATTATTTTTATTTTTAACGGGCCTTATAGGTCATGTAAGTGGGCAAGATAGTTTATTATTGCCAGTAGATTCTATTCCTATTACTATTGATTCTCAAGAAGGACCTAATTTATGGAAACCCATAGATAAAGATACTTTATTTGATTTTTCTGATGCTTCTGTTACGCGTCCAAAGCACTTTTGGCGTGCAGGAACGGAATGGTTATTAATACAAGCTGTACCTGCTACCTTCAATAGATTTATTCGTAGGGATCCGTACTCCTATATTAGTTTTAAGAATTTTATAAAACATCAGGGCTTAGGTGCTTGGCAGTGGGATGATAATCAATTTAGTACCAACCAGATTGACCACCCTTATCATGGACAATTGTATTTTAATGCCTTTCGTAGCAATGGTTATAATTTTTACCAATCAAGTCTTGCAACATTAGCTGGAAGTTATATTTGGGAAACAGCGGGGGAGACACAAGCTCCTTCGATCAATGATTTAGTAAATACTACTTTTGGAGGTATTATATTGGGGGAGATGACACATAGAGTATCACGCAATATTTTGGCACGTAACCGCAAAGGAGGTTATAATTTGGGTAATGAAATTGTAGCTTTATTAGTTAACCCTTTAAATGGATTGAATAGGATTTTAGATGGTAAATGGGGAAAGCCTGTCGACAAGTATTATGCGGTAGATTCTTCTGTGATACATGCTGTAGTTGAGCTTGGGGTAAGAAGGTTTGATGCTCAGGACAATGAATATATACAAACAGGAAAGAATTCTATATTTGGTAGATTACGATTTTTCTATAATAATGGTGATCACAATTATAAAAGACCATTCGATGAGTTCTCTGTTAATTTAGAAGTTGGTAATGGTGATAGTACATTTGTCAATGCTATTAACGTACACGCGCTGTTGAGTGGTGCGGAGTTCTTTAAAACAAAAACAGGCGAACATTTTGGTACATTGAATGCCCATTATGATGTATATAATAATGATGCTTTCTTTTATGGGGCACAAAGTATTGTATACAACTGGAACTCAAAATTTAAATATAAGAATGACAATAAATTTAATATAAGTGTTGGTGCGGGGGCAGTACTACTAGCTGCAGTACCGGATCCTTATCTTCTATATGGTGATGCTAGGAATTACAATTACGGCTCTGGGGTATCGTATCGTTTTCGAGGTGAGCTTAGTGTTTTTCAGCGATTGTTGATTTCTGGTAATTACAATGGAGGTTATTTCCATACTATTAGTGGTAACGATTCTTATTACTTGTTACATACGGCGTCATTAGATGCTAGTGTAAGGTTGGTAAGTAAATTTTCCTTAAATATTTCTACAGGTTATTTTGTGTTGGAGTCAAATTATAAAGATCCTCAATATGCAGATTTCACTAAGAAGTATCCTTTTGGTAGGGTTTCCTTAGCATACAATATATCGTTCTAAATAGAGTCGGTCTTTAAGCCTTATCTAATCTAAAAAATGGAGCTTATGCATAGTGCATATGCTCCATTTTTTTTCCAAAGATATCACGTTCTTCTACTACCTTAAATCCCATACCGAGGTATAATTTCTTAGCAGTAGGATTTTCATTATCAACCAATAAGCCTAATACTTTATGTTGTTGGTTGACATAATGATCTATTGCAAACTGTAAGAGTTGTTTACCTAAACCTTTGCCTCTGACGGTGGGAGAAATGGCAAAAGTATCAATATACATCTCTCCAGCTCCGGTTTCCGCTTCGGCCATGTAATCATGTCCATATTTTTGTTTTATATTATCTAGTACATTTTGTCGCAATAGCTCAAAGTTGGAACCATCATAAATACAAATATGCCCAATTATCTGATCGAGTTCTTGCAGTACAAATATATTTTCGTATGAATATTGATTGTTCTTTTGCATCACTAAAGATTCTATAAAAGCATTAGCTTCGTTTTGGTCTTCTTTACCGATAAATTGGTAGGTAATCTCTAGCATTGCCATATTGATGAGCTTCGCTAGTGCAGGAGCGTCACTCGGTTGTGCAGGTCTTATAATCATAGTGTTGTTGGGTATTATACAATATAAACAAAAAAAGAGCCGATCTGAAGATCGACTCTTTTATATATTGTTTAAAATTTAGCTTATTTGTCTAAACTTTCAAATTTATCGTAGTCAATCTCTACAGAGTTAATTTTAATTGTTGTTTTCAAATAATCGAAAACTTTCAATGCTTTTACCTCTTCAAACAAACGGTTTGCTTGCTCTCTATCAGATAATAATTGTAAAGCGAATTGACCTAATTGCTCATCTGTAGGCTCCTCATTGATGTTGTACATCTTGATTTGCGCATAGATACGTTCCTTTGCTAAGTCTACAACCTCATCGTATTTTACTTCTAAGTTATTAGCAGTAACGATACGGTTCTCGATGATCGTCCATTTCAAGTTAGAGATAAAGTCAGCAAAACCTTCTTCGATTTCTTCAGTAGAAAGGTTAGGGTTTGTAGCTTTTAACCATCTTTTTAAGAATGCTTCAGGGAAAGTAGCGTTAACTGCATCCATACCGAATGTGTATAGATCGTTACGTAGTTTTTGAGCAGCATTTTGTTTAAATAAGTTCTCTACTTCTTCTTTAACTTTAACATTAAATTGTTCTTCTGAAGTAACTTCACCTGCAGGGAACAATTTGTCGAAGAAATCTTGATCTAATTCTGATTCTTCAAGACGATTAATGTTTTTAACTGTTAATTCGAATTTTGTAACGTCTAAGTTCTCAGCTTCTTCTTCAGTGATACCTAAGATACGGGCTAAGTCAGCTACTTTGAATGCTTTTTTAACATCAATTTTAACGGTGTCATCATTCTTGATACCTACTAAAGATTTCTTAATCTTAGCATCTTCGATGATATCTGTACGTATTGAAGTCGTATTTTCTAAACCTCCTTCTTTATCTTGTTTCAAGACAGCGTATAATACATCACCTTCTTCTGATACTTCAGGATTAGTCATTTTACCATAACTACGGCGCAAGTTTTTGATGCGCTCAGCTAATGTAGCATCGTCAGCTTTGATATCGTATTCTGTAAATTCTGTCTCTGCTGTAAAAGGAATAGCGAATTCTGGCGCTAAACCAATTTCATAGTTAAAGGAGAAATTATCTTTATAATCCCAGTTGTATTTCGCTTCATCTTCGCCTTCAACAGGAAGTGGTTGACCTAATACTTCAAGTTTTTGTTCAGTGATATAAGCAGATATTTTTTCATTTATTACACGGTTGATCTCATCCAAAAGGATAGATTTACCTAATGTACGTCTGATGTGACCTACAGGAACTAAACCCGGACGGAATCCAGGTAATTTAGCTTTCTTAGCCTGTTCTTTGATCGTTTTGTCAACAGCAGGGTTATAATCTTCTGGTGCTAAATCAACGGTAATTTTAGCGTTGATATCATCAATTTTCTTATGTGAAATATTCATACTTTCTTAGCGTTATATTCGCAATATAAAAAAAAATCCTCCCGATTCATTTTGTTCGGGAGGATATCAAGTGCGGAAGAAGGGACTCGAACCCCCACGCCTCGCGGCGCCAGATCCTAAGTCTGGTGCGGCTACCAATTACGCCACTTCCGCAGTTAGGATTTCTTTTGTGATACAAAGATAGTATACTAATTGACATCTGTCAAGTGTTTTTTAATAAATATTGATTGTTTTTATTTTGTTTTTAGCTAAATGCCTTATTATCAATTTTAAAAAATTTTCATTTTTTTTTCATGATGAAAGAAACGAGAGCTATTTGGAGGTTAAAATGACGTTTTAGCTACTCAAGGAGGTTTAATAAGCATTAGGATAGTGGAAAAAATAGCTGAAAAATTATTTCAGTAGGTGATTTTTCGTCATTATCTGTTTTTCTTAGAGAGCTAAAAGAATCAATTTAGTATATAAAATATGTTTTCACTACCTATTGCTATAGGTATAACTTAGTTCTTACCTATTGATAAGTTTTTTCAATTGTAGTATATAATGTCCCTTTACTATTATATCAGCTTTATTTAATGAATGATCCTATATTATAGATTTACGCTTGATTATAAAAGATGAATATTCTCCTACTTACTATTGTTGCCGGGGCAGTAAATTATAGTAACTTATATGATTTTGTTATCTTGCATTCAGTAAATAGGGATAGATTATGAATAAAATATCGATTTTGGCAATAGCATTGATGTTAAGCTCTTCTGCTATAGCGCAAAAGAAACCAGAGCGTCAAATGGACAAAAGTTTAATAGATAGTAAGATTGAACAATCTTTTGCAAAGAAAAACATGACTCCAATGGATTTATGGAACCTAAGTAGAGTTTCTGCTGAAGGGATTACAAATGATGGACGTACATTAGTTTATGGTGTTTCTAATTATTCACTAGAAAGTAATAAGTCGGAAAAGAACTTATTCACCGTAAATATGCAGTCCGGAAAAACGAGTCAGTTGACTCATGACTTGGGCGGTGAATCTGTTGTTAAGATTGAGGCTAATGGTGATGTTATATATTCGCATAAAGGTCAGTTATGGAAAAAGAATGTTAACGGTACTGATGCCGTGCAATTGACGGATGTACCTGATGGTTTAGAAAATGTAGTTTTTTCGCCCGATGGTAAATATATATTGTTTAGTAAGGCAGTATTATTGAAAACATACCATAGTCCTAATAAGTTTGAGGATTTACCCAAATCTAATATGTTTATCTACGATGATCTCGAATATCGTCATTGGGATACTTTTAATGATGGTAAATTTAATCACCCTTTTGTAGCAACCTACGATAATGGTAAAATAGGAGAACCTATTGATTTATTAGGTGATCAACCTTTTTACAGTCCACAAGCACCTTTTGGGGGAGCAGAGGATTTTGTATGGTCTCCAGATAGTAAGTCTGTTTTGTATGTGTGCAAGAAAAAATTTGGTAAAGAGTATGCTACAAGTACAAATACTGATATCTATAAATATGAACTAGCTTCCAAACAAACTACCAATATAACGGAAGGAATGATGGGGTACGATACCAATCCTGTATTTAGTCCTGATGGAAAGGTGTTGGCTTGGACGAGCATGAAAACCGATGGATACGAAGCAGATAAAAATGATATCATTTTACAGAATTCTGTAACGGGTCAAAAGTTGAACTTAACTGGACATTGGGATGAAACGGTAAGTTCATTTAAGTGGAGCAATGATAATAAGAAGATTTATTTCACAGCAGCGACACGTGGTACAGTACAGTTATTTGTGGTACATATCCCATCTAATTGGAACAATCGTGCTTTGCCCGCTATAGAACAATTGTCTGAAGGACAATTTGATATTGCAAGTATTGTTGGAGAAACAAAAGACGGTATCGTAGTTACTTCAACTAAAATGACGCGTGCTGCAGAAGTATTTCTATTTAACCTGAAATCGAAAACGCTAAAACCAATAACGCAGGTCAATGAGAAGATGTATGCTGGTTTTAAAGATACTAAGGTAGAAGGAAGATTTACAAAAGCTTCAGATGGTCAAGATTTATTCTCTTGGGTAATATATCCGCCAGATTTTGATCCAAGCAAAAAGTATCCTACTTTATTATTCTGTCAAGGTGGACCACAATCGGCAACAACACAAAGCTACTCCTTTCGATGGAGTTTCCAATTGATGGCATCTCAAGGATATATCGTTATATTACCTAATCGTAGAGGTATGCCGGGTTGGGGAGTAAAATGGAATGCCGACATCTCCAAAGATTGGGGTGGTCAAGCGATCCGTGATTACTTATCGGCAATAGATGATTTCAAAAAAGAACCGTATGTGGATAACGATCGAATAGGAGCAATAGGTGCAAGCTATGGCGGTTATTCTGTTTTTATGTTGGCGGGTATTCACGAGAATCGTTTCAAAACGTTTATCTCCCATAATGGCTTGTTTGATATGACCTCTTGGTACAATACAACAGAAGAATTATTCTTTGCTAATCATGATTTAGGAGGCCCATATTGGGAGGATAAGAATTCAAAAACATACAATGAGTTTAATCCACTCAAACATATTGACAAGTGGAATACGCCGATTATGATTTATCAAGGTGCTAAGGATTACCGTGTGCCTGTAGGTCAAGGATTAGGCGCTTTTCAAGTAGCACAATTAAAAGGTATCAAAAGTAGGCTTGTATATATGCCTGATGAAAATCACTGGGTGCTTTCGGGACAGAATGCATTAGTATGGCAACGAGAGTTTTTTAATTGGTTGAAAGAAACACTTTAATATTATAAAAAGAAAGGCTGAATCATTTGATTCAGCCTTTCTTTTTATAATATATTTTTTACTTAGTATCTTTTTTACCGAATATTGAAATCTTTAAATATTTAGCAGGATTTGTTTTAACATCGTATATTAATTGGTCTAAATTTTCTGATGCATTAGATAAATTATTATACAATTTGTCGTCATTAACCAATAAACCTAGAGAGCCTTCGCCATTATTTATTTTATCGGTTATCGATTGAACATCTTTCATAGCTTGGTTTGCGTTCTCTATGGTAGCTTTAATTTCAGATTTTGCCAAGTCATCAGATAAATTGTCCAAGTTGGCTAATATACTGTTAAGCTTTTTATTGTTATTCTTAAAATTGTCAGTGATAGATTCTAGATTATACATAATTTTTGCCAATCTAATTTTTTCTGACCCCATTAAGCTTTCAACGTTATTCGTAATCTTTTCCATATTATTTAAAGAAATAGATATACTACGTAAGCTACTTTTAAAGTCTCTTTGAAATTCTTCATCTAATGCCGTATTTACACCTGATAATACAGAATCTAATTTAACAACGAGATTCTCAACCTTCTTTTGTAGGGGTTCTACTTTCTCCATTAAATTTGCTTGTACATCAGATTGAAGTGGGTCGCCACTGTTGGCATATGTTTTACTGTTTCCCAAATTAAATACTATTACTTTGCTTCCCAATATACTTTCATTTACAATACGTGCTATCGTATTTGAAGGGATTTCATATTCATTTTTAATCTTGAATTCAGTACGTATTTTTCCATTTTCTAGAAGATACATTTTGGAAACATGACCTATTTGATAGCCGTTTACTAATACTGGTTTTGAGGTCGTCAGGCCATCAACATTGTCATAGTCCGTGTAAAACATGTTATCCGTGCTGAATACATCATTTCCTCGTAAAAAACTATAACCAATAAATAGTACAGCAATCGCTAGAGTAGTAATTGCACCAACCTTAGTTTCGTTAGATAATTTCAAAATAGTTTATTTAGCGTTAAATTTCCTATTAGTAAGTAACAAACTAATAGTGAAAAAGTTTATTTTTCTACGTTATTTTTGTATGTTTTTATTGCTTGAAAAAGATTGTCTACAATTTCACGCTGTCCTTCTGTTGACATCATGAATTCTTCTTCCTCAGGGCTACTAATAAAACCGAGCTCCGTAAGTACAGCAGGCATGGCAGCTGTCGCCAATACAGCAAGACCCTGTTCTTTAACGCCTCTATTTCCGCGTGCGGAAGCTGCATATTGATTTTGAATATATGTTGCTAATCGAATACTTTGATCACGGTATTGTCTTTTCATCAATTTGAAAACAATATAGCTAGAAGGATCTTTTGGATCAAAACCATTATAGTTGTCTTGGTAATTTTCCTCTAATAAAATAGAAGCATTTTCACGAATAGCGACATCTTGTTCGTTTGTTCTATTTATACCACATACTAATGTTTCAGTTCCGCGTACTTGTGGGTTTCTTTTGACAGAGTTTACATATTTTCCTCTCGAATTTCTTACGCGCACATCTCTGTCGGCAGAGTTACAGTGTACAGATATAAAAAGGTCAGCTTTGTGCTTGTTAGCTAATGCTGGTCTTTCGTATAGTTTGGGGTATACATCTGTGGTTCTAGTATATATTACTTTTACCCCAGGTAACTCTTCCTCTATACGTTTACCTAATTTAAGAACGACCTCTAAATTAAGGTCTTTTTCATTTGATTTTCTTCCTACAGCACCAAAATCATGACCACCATGTCCTGCATCTAAACATATAACCTTTACTTTGGAGAGTGAATTGATAGGGGGATTATTATGTGGTTTTGTGGATGATATATTAAAAGATGATGTTACAAATAAAATAGAAATAGCTATAGCTGAGGAATTTATTTTTTTAACAATATTTAAAAGTTTCATCTATATTTTTTTTACAAATTTGTTGTGTTTAATTTTCACTCAACAACAAAGATAATGGATTCTAACGTATATAATTAAAATAAGAATCGTTTATTGCTATTTTTGACTATTTTTGTAGTTGTATTTTTATACTTAACACGCTATTTTTAACAATTTATCCGCCCCCTTGAAGACGTTGATACGTATTACATGTGTATTTATATTCCTGTTTATAGGGATGGTTAATGCTATTTCTCAAGTTGTAAATCCCCGCACCTCAGCTGCGGTTATTTCTGATAGTGCCCAAACTGATACTACTAAAAATTATTTAAAATCATCTACAGGTCAAGATACAGTAATGATGAAAGATGAAAGTGGTTTGGAAACACAAGTTCTAATTGTGGCTAATGATTCTGCTTGGAATGAAGTTCAAAGAAATATTATTCATTTATATAGTGGCGCAAAAGTAAAGTATCAAGATTTTGAACTTTCCGCTGATTATATTCGGTTAGATCGTAATAATAATATGTTATTTGCTAGTGGTGTTACAGATAGTAAAGGTAAATACATAGGTAGGCCTGTTGTGTTGTTTCCTAATGATACACCGAAGGCGGTCGATTCTTTGCGATATAATTATAAAACATTGGAAGGTAAGACCTTTGGGGTAATGACTGAAGTAGATGGCGCGTATATTCAAGCGCAGGTTTTACGAAAGAATTTGTATGATGAGTTATCCATTTTTAAGGGCTTATATAGTACATGTAACCTACCAGAGCCACACACACATTTTGGTATTCACATTTCAAAAGGACTTATTACGGATAAGAAAATTATAGCTGGACCATCGTATCTTGTTGTTGAACATATTCCTATTAAATTTTTAGCGGTACCATTTGCCTTCTTTCCGAAACAAGATAAAGGACAGTCTGGTTTTTTGTTTCCTTCTTTTGGCGATGATGTCAATAGAGGATTTGGGTTACGTGATTTGGGTTGGTATTTGAATTTTAATGATTATTGGGATTCTGAGATTAGAGGTAGTTTTTATTCTAAAGGTTCGTGGGAGTCATCGATAAGGACGAATTATTTAGTAAATTACAAATATAGTGGTGGATTCAATATACGTTTTGCATCTACTAAAGTGGGGGTCGAGGGTGCGACGAATTATGGCAGTAATCGAGATTTTAATGTTACTTGGAATCATACGCAGCGTCAAGAAGCAAATCCAGGAACATCATTCTCTGCATCTGTAAACTTTGGTACATCTTCTTATTTTCAAAATACAGGAGCTAATAGTACGTATGATTACGATCAGTTGATTCGTAATAATATGTCATCTTCTATTAGTTACGGAAAAGTATTTGCGGATGGTAAGGTGAATTTTACATCCAGTTTGAGCCATCGCCAAGATATGGCTTCTGGTAATATCTATTTGCAATTACCTACATTCTCCCTAAACGTAGCTACATTT
Organism: Sphingobacterium rhinopitheci; assembly: GCF_022627575.1. Lineage (GTDB taxonomy): Bacteria > Bacteroidota > Bacteroidia > Sphingobacteriales > Sphingobacteriaceae > Sphingobacterium > Sphingobacterium rhinopitheci. The sequence continues at coordinate 516,555 of NZ_JADEYQ010000001.1, read as the reverse complement.
AATCCTTTTGATTCTAAGGATCGAGTAGGAGAGCAAAAATGGTATCAACGTATTACGGTTGGTTATAGCTTGCAAGGAAGTAATACCTTGTCGACAGGCGATTCGACGTTATTCACGAAGCAAACATTAAAAGAGTTTACCAACGGTTTTCAACATAATATTCCTGTTAGTTTGAGCTTAAATGCTTTCAAGCATTTTCAATTTAATACTTCTGTCAATTATACAGAAAGGTGGTATCTGCAAACCATCCGCAAAGGCTTAGAAAATGAATTGAATGGAATCAAAGATGTTACCGATACCGTTCCTGGTTTTCGTCGTGCTTATGATTATTCTTTTTCTACAGGATTGTCGACCAAGATATATGGTATGTATCCGAAAATTGGTAAAATCGAAGCTATACGTCATATTGTTACACCTTCTGTGAACTTCAACTATAGACCTGATTTTGCTGATGCTAGATATGGTTTCTACCGTGATTTTATTAATCAAAATGGTGCTGTTTCGCAATATTCGATTTTTCAGAATGGTATATATGGTAGTCCATCAGCAGGAAAATCAATGGGTATAGGTTTTTCTGTAGATAATAATATTGAAGCTAAGATTCGCGACTCCAAAGATTCTACAGGTAATGGCTTTAAGAAAATTCCAATTTTACAAGGATTATCTTTTAGTGGTAATTATAATTTTGCTGCGGATTCACTAAAGCTTTCTACTATTAGTTTTTCAGGAAGAACGGCCTTATTTAATCAAAAAATAAACTTAAACTTCAATGGTACATTAGATCCATATGAGCTAGATTATAGAGGGCAGCGTGTAGATAAATATACTATTCAAGATGGTAAATTGGCTCGTCTTACTAATTTTGGCTTATCATTTGATTATAGTTTTAATCCTAATGCATCTAAAAGCCGTAGCGGTAATATTGATTCGTTGCGCAATAATATGCCTAATATGACGCCGGAGCAGGCGCAGGCATTAGCACGTATCAGTCAAGACCCCAATGCTTTTGTTGACTTTAATATTCCTTGGAATTTGGCGGGATCTTTCAATTTTCAGTACTTCACCCGTTTTGATCTCGATCAACGAAGAGAGCGTTCGGATTATTCTGCAGCCTTAAATTTTCATGGTGATTTTAATCTTACTCCCAAATGGAAAATTCAATTTAATTCGGGATACGATTTTAAACAAAAAGAATTGTCCTTAACTCGTTTCTCTATTTATCGTGATCTTCATTGTTGGGATATGTCGATGGGATGGGTTCCATTTGGAAGATATCAAAGTTACAACATTACTATTCGCGCGAAAGCTTCGATCTTACAAGATCTTAAACTTACAAAGCGTAATAGTCATTATACGTATTAATTATTTGCTAACTTTTTGTTATGAAAGCTGAAATAATAACCATCGGAGATGAAATATTATTAGGTCAGATTGTCGATTCCAATTCCGCATGGATAGGACAACAATTGGATTTGAAAAATATATCTGTCAAACAAATAACGTCTATTTCGGATAGAAAAGACGCGATATATTCGAGCTTGAAACTAGCGTCTAATAGAGCAGATTTAATTATCGTTACAGGTGGGCTTGGCCCGACCAAAGATGATGTAACAAAAGAAACGATATCATCTTATTTTCAATCTCCCTTAGTACTTGATGAAAAAGTATTACTACATGTAAAGAAAATTTTTTCAAAAAATCGTCCAGGTCAGGAAATACCTACCTCGAACTATGCTCAAGCCGAAGTATTAGCTTGTGCGGAAGTTCTTTTCAATGATGTCGGTACGGCGCCAGGGATGTGGATAGAATATGAAGGAAAGATATATGTCTTCTTACCTGGCGTGCCTTTTGAAATGAAATTCCTGATGGAACAACGTGTTTTTCCTAAGCTAATTGACAAGATTAGTAGTACAAAGGTGTACCATGCACATATTATAACTGTAGGTTTGGGAGAATCTTTTTTGGCAGAAAGAATTAAAGATATCGAAGATCGATTACCTACACATATTAAACTTGCCTATTTACCCAAATTAGGTTTAGTACGTCTTCGCCTTACTTCTCAAGGAGAGGATTACGATAGTTTGAAAAAGGATACTGATTTATTTGCACAAGAGATTATTTTACGTTTGCAGGATTATGTTGTAGCTGACAAAGATATTTCCTTTGAAGAGGTGATTGTTCAGACATTTGCTGCAAATAAGTTAAAAGTAGCTTTTGCTGAAAGTTGTACTGGCGGTAATTTGGCTGGGGCTATAACTTTGGTGCCAGGAGCATCTCAAATATTTGACTGTGGAATAATAGCATATTCCAATTCAATAAAAACGAATATTCTTGGGGTTGAAGAATCTGTGCTTACTGAATATGGCGCGGTCAGTGAGCAGACGGTAATACAAATGGCAGCAGGTATTCAAAAAATAAGTAATGCCGATTATACGGTTGCTACAAGTGGCATAGCGGGACCTGGTGGTGGCACTACAGAGAAACCTGTAGGTACGGTTTGGATTGCGGTGCAGGGCAAATATGAGGTTGTCACAAAGAAATTTGAATTCCGAAATGATCGTCGAATAAATATAGAAAGAACAATAGCCCAAGCATTGATCATGCTTTGGAAATTGTTTAAAAAAGAATTGTCCTAATTTCGAAATATAATTTTGGTATATATATAAAATCAATTATTATATATTGTCCTTAGCGTTTTAATTCATATTTTTTTAACTTAGTATCCTTAATTACGATATAACTATGGGATTTTTCAAATTGGTACTTCCAAAAATGGGAGAAAGTGTTTCTGAAGCGACGTTAACTAAATGGTTAAAGTCAGTAGGGGAGCATATCCAAGAAGACGAAACATTAGCCGAAATAGCGACCGATAAAGTAGATTCTGAAGTACCCTCATCTGTATCTGGTATTATCAAAGAACTTTTATTCGCAGAAGGGTCAGTTATTCAAGTAGGAGAACCAATAGCTATTTTGGAAATTGAAGGTGACGATAAAGTAGATACGACCACGTTAGTATCAAATAATACGGCAAAGGAAGTTGCAGAAGAAGTGGAGGTAGATTTCGAAATTCCGGGTACTGAACTTTTACAAACTACAGAACAACCTACTGTTTCGCATAGCAATCTTGATGGACAAGGTAGGTTTTATTCTCCTTTAGTAAGAAATATCGCATATAAAGAAGGGTTGGAATCGTCTGAATTAGAATGTATTGTAGGTTCTGGAAGTGAAGGTAGAGTGACAAAACAAGATGTGCTTGATTATCTCGCTACACGAGCTAATACTGTCGTAAATAAACAAACAGTTACTAACATACAAAGCCAGTCTTCTACGGCGAATATACCTGCCACAGCACCTGCTATGGTGGTTAAATCTTCTAATGGTGACGAAATAATAGAAATGGATCGTATGCGCAGATTGATTGCTGATCATATGGTTAATAGTATACGTACTTCACCGCATGTATTTTCTGTAGTTGAAGCTGATGTTACGAATTTGGTCAATTGGCGAAATAAAGTTAAAGATAGTTATAAGAAGCGTGAAGGCGAAAATATAACATTTACGCCATTGATTATCGAAGCTATTAGTAAAGCGCTTAAAGATTTTCCAATGATTAATGTTTCTGTAGATGGTAATAATATCATCATAAGAAAACATATCAATATTGGTATGGCAGCAGCGCTGCCAACAGGTAATCTTATAGTTCCTGTTATCAAAGATGCTGATCAATTGAGTTTAGTAGGTTTGAGTAAAGCAGTGAACGATTTAGCAGTTAGAGCGAGGGGCAACAAGTTAAAACCTGATGACACGCAGGATGGTACTTTTACATTTACCAATATCGGAGCATTTGGTAATATCTTTGGGATGCCTATTATTAATCAACCACAAGCAGCGATACTTGCTGTAGGTACCATTACAAAAAAACCTGCTGTATTAGAAACAGCAGATGGTGATGTTATCGCTATACGTCATATGATGTATCTTACGATGTCTTATGATCACCGTGTCATTGATGGTGCATTAGGAGGGTCTTTTTTAAGACGTGTAGGTGATTACCTTGAAAAATGGGATAAAGACAGAGAAATTTAGGTTTAAGTATAAAATAAAAGAAGTCTATGAGTCATCATAGACTTCTTTTTTGTGTCGAACATTTTGTTTATATTGATACAGTATGGAGATATTTGAGGCCTTAGAACCATTCTGGGATTTTGCAAGGAATTGGTATTGGATACCATTATTACTTCTTTATGCGGGGGTGATTAGTACAATACTAATTGAAAATGGAAATCCGACAAAGACCATTGCATGGATTTTGGTTATTGTTTTTCTGCCTTTGGTAGGTTTAATTTTATATTATTTTTTTGGACAGAAATATGTTAAAGTACAAAAAATAAAAAGAATTAATCGACAACAGACTGTCAAGTTGGAAAAGAAATGGCGTGAATTGGATCCTATTATGGATTCTTTTATTCAAGACATTCACGAAAAGATTGGTGACTTATCCAAAGTGTATCGTCTGATGAAGAAAGAAAGACTTTCTTTGCCTACGTTAAATAATAATGTCCAGCTTTTGATAAATGGAGAACAAAAATTCCCTCTATTTATAGCAGACTTATTGAATGCGAAGCATTCTATACATATGGAATATTATATTTTTGAAACAGATAGTATTGGCACACAGATACTTGATATTCTAGAAAATAAGGCACGTGAAGGAATTATCGTACGTTTATTGGTAGATAATTTTGGGTCTCCTCAATTGGTTAAATATATGCGTAAGAAGCAAGATAGTAAAATTCTGTTCTATGCTTTTTTACCGGTAACATTTACCTCTTTGGCCAACTCAAATTATAGAAATCATCGAAAGATAGCCGTAATTGATGGCGCTGTAGGATATATTGGCGGAATTAATATTTCTGATAAGTATATAAACGATCCTAAAAATACTAAACAAGTTTATTGGAGAGATACTGCTGTTCGCTTTGAAGGAAATGCGGTTAATATGTTGCAATTAAGCTTTTGGAGCTCTTGGAACCAGACTGAAGGAATCCCTTTTCTATTGGAAGATGGTTATTTGAAAATTAATCGAGACAAGGAAATGGGTAGTGGTGCTGCAGGAGTAGGTTTCGTCTCCAGTGACCCTGCTTCCATTGGTCCGTTTAATATGGAAGCTTTATTATTAGCAATTGGTGAAGCGCATACCAGTGTCCGGTTGTGTACGCCTTATTATATCCCTAGTCAGGAGTTAGAACGTGCTTTGATAGTGGCTGCTTCTTCGGGGGTCAATGTAGAGCTGATGATTCCGAATACTTCGGACTCTTTCTTGGTAAGACACGCTTCTTTGTCATTTTTGAAACCATTATTGCAACGTAATGTAAAAGTATATTTATACAATAAAGGATTCTTACATGCTAAGACGGTTACGATAGACGACAAGCTGTCCTTTGTGGGGACTGTTAATCTTGATATACGTAGTTTTTATATCAATTATGAGATTGCGGCTATTATTTCAGATCCTCCGCTATGCATCCAATTGCAAAATCAATTTGAACAAGACAAAAAGGAAAGTACTTTATTAAATTTAAGTACTTGGGAAGCTAGGTCTCGTCTAGAAAAAGCAATAGATTCTGTTTGTAGATTATTGGCTCCATTGTTATAATATGTTAAATTCTATTGTAAATTATACCTTTTATAAGTGATAAAAGATATAATTTTTATCTTTAGCTAAATACTGATTTAATGAAAACTATTAGACCTATTTATTACGTATTTCTATTCGTTCTATTTTATTTGCCAATACAGGCCCAAGAGGTACCAAAGATTCCAATTAATACCGTTGTGGAGCGTTTGCAAAAATATTTAGGGGTATATCCCGTCGAGAAATTGCACCTACATTTTGATAAACCTTATTATGCAGTAGGGGATACCTTGTGGTTCAAAAGTTATTTGCAGCACAATCAAATCGAATATACACCAAGCAAAATTGCTTATGTAGACATCGTTAATAGTAGAGATTCGCTGATTCAAACATTGCGTATACCGCTCAAAAATGGAGCTGGAGAAGGCTTCTATGTATTAGATCCTCAGGTTATCAAACAGGATAACTATCGCTTTAGAGCTTATACCAAATGGATGATGAATTTTTCAATGGACAATTTTTATAATAAAGTTATCCCTATTGGTGATGCCATTAATAAAAAATTAGGTACGGATATTACCTATACACCTGATGGTAATAAGACCAAAGCTACTATTCAATTTAGAGATGGTAATGGAAATATCTTAGCACGTAAGAAAGTAAGCTGGGAAGCAAGTGACGGATGGGATGCTTTTGATAAAGGTAAGGGTGAAACTGATGCCATGGGAAGTGTGAGTCTTTCTTTTTCGTCTAAAGATAAAGAACTCTTAAAGAAGGGACATCTGGTTGTCAAGATTGACGGCGAAACGACCCAGGTAGGTGATTTTCCGCTTCGTCATGCACTGGAGGAAGTAGATCTACAGTTTTTTCCTGAAGGAGGTGATTTATTAGCTAATGTATCCAAAAAAGTAGCTTTTAAAGGCATAGGTATTGATGGGAAATCCGTACGTCTTAAAGGTAAAATTATCGATAGTAAGAAGAAAACAGTAGCTGAATTCAGTGACTTGGGATTAGGAATGGGGACATTTGAATTTACTCCGACGATGGGCGAATTATATAAAGCAGTCGCTACTCTGCCCAACGGTACCGAACGTACATTTGAATTACCTGCTGTGAAAGATGATGGTGTTAATTTAGTGGCTACAATCAAAAATAATGAAAGTATCAATATCTCTCTTGTTATGAGTGAAGCTTTCTTTGCTAAAGTTCAAAATCAACCTTATTATATCTTTGGTCAGCTAAATGGTCATTTGATATATGGCGCTCAAGTAACGATTAAGAGTACTAATGTATCTATCAGCGTACCAATAAAAGATTTACCGAATGGAATTATTCAGTTTAGCTTAGTTTCCCCGCAGGGGAAAGCATTGAGTGAAAGATTAGTATTCAATGAAGCAGCGGAGAATTTAGCTATTCAGGTAAAATCTGATAAGAGTAATTATGCCCAGAAGGAAAAAGTAAAATTGAATATATCAAATGTGACGTCAGAAAAAGCATTGTCGACTTTGTCAGTTGCTGTTATTGATGAGTCAAAAGTTCCTTTTGACGATCATCATGAAAATTCAATCTTGAGCAATTTGTTATTGACCTCTGACCTTAAAGGATATATCGAAAAGCCTAATTATTATTTTGATAAGCAGGTAGCTAATCGTGAGGAAGCCTTAGATGCTTTATTAATGACCCAAGGTTTTAGACGTTTTTCGTATGATGATTTAATAGCACAAAAATATCCTAAAGTAGATTTTTTGCCGGAGCAAGGGATAAATTTGTCTGGGACATTGCGTCTCAATACAGGTAAACAATACCCTAATGGTGGTTTATTATTATCTATTCCTGAAAAGGCAATTCGTAAGGATGTATATACGGACAACAATGGACGTTTTGTATTTGAGGATTTAAATTTCCCTGACTCTGTTAAAGTAACTATTAATGCCCGTGGAAATGATAATTATAGAAATCTAATTATAAATTTAGATCAAACATATTATCCGGCTATTGACTTAGACAATCCATATAAAGCTAATGAGGTTTTGAATATTGACAAGCACATTAGTGAATATCTTGTCAATAGCAAAAATGAATTTAGAAAATCTTATTTGATAGACGAAGTAACGGTTACTGCTAATCGTAAGATCATCCGAACAAGTAAAGAGTTCTCAGCACTATCTGGTCTTTCTATGGCTGATCATAGGATAGAAGGGGAGCGCTTGAGTGGTTGTAATGTATTAAGTATGTGTTTGAATACATTGTTGACAGGCGTTACATTCGATTCTAATACCCAAAAATATTTTTTGACACGGAGTTACAATCAAGGCGCTAGGACACCGGTTCAGTTTTTCTTGAATGGTATGCCTATTGATGAAAATACGTTAAATTCCATTAATCCAAATGAAGTCGAAGCGATAGAGATTTTCACAAAAGATGATTTGGGAACAGTAAGTAGACTTTATCAAAATAATGGGGTTGTTTCCATTATTACTAAAAAGGAAAAACCCAAAGGACCAAGAATGAGCTTAGCGCAAATTGAAGCGATGTTGCCGAAATCAAATGTCATAGATTTATTCCCATTAGGTTACATTAAAGAACGTACATTTTACACGCCAAAATATGAAACAGCACAAAGTAAGGAGATTAATGATTATAGATCTACCATATTATGGAAACCTGACGTTGAATTGGATGAAAGTGGCAACTCTATAATAGAATTTTATAATGCTGATGGCAATGGTAAATATAAAGTCGTAGTAGAAGGGATGGATGCTAATGGTAAAGTAGGAAGGACAGTCTACTATTATGACGTAAAATAGAACTAATTAAGTACTATAGAATAAAGCCTAGATAATTTTATTTAGGCTTTATTTTTGCCCATATTTTTGTGTCGAATAAATTCAAAACAACGCCCAACAAAATTATTCCAATAGCTACAATACTCATCAAATTGAAGGATTCATCAAATAGTATGTAACCAAATCCTAATGCATAGATTACACCTAAGTAATTGAGGCTAGCTACTTTTGCGAGGTTAGCATTTTGATAGGATAAAGTCATGTAATATTGTGCTATTTGTGTGAATATTCCAATCAATAGCAAGTAAAACCAATCCATTCCAATAGGTGTTTCCCAATGGAAAATACTATATATACCCACAAAAGGAATTGTCAATAAAGGGAAATAAAAAATGATGACCAACGGATGATCTTTACCTTTACTTTTGGATATCATATTGTAGGCTATTCCTGCAAAGAATGCAGCACCCAAGCCAATTAGTATATCAATGGTGGATATCCTAAAGTCAAAGCCTTTTAATAGTACAACCCCTAATATAGAAATGAAAAAATAGAGAAATTGAATAGGTCTTACTTTTTGCTTTGCTATAAATATTCCAAGTATCGCTGTGAAAAAAGGCGATAGGTAATTGATGGTGACAGCCGAAGCTAGTGGGATGTGCTGTAAGGTATAGAAAGACCCAATCAACCCCAAGCATCCTGCGATACCACGTAATGTCAGGGTACCAATTTGGTTACCTAAAGGAGGGATATTATGCTTTCTCAACAAATAATAGGTAACAACTAAACTAAATACAGAACGGAATAATACGACTTCTAAAGTAGGTAAATGAGAAACGTATTTTACACAGATATTCATTAAGGCGAAAAATATCCCCGCCAGTAACATATATTCAACACTCTTGTCGCGCACTATTTATTGTCGTTTTTATCCTCTCTTATTATTAATTCACTATCGTCATTTACTTCAACTTCAATTTGTTGAATCAATACGGCGAATGAATTTGGCTTAATACCATTACCGTATTTAATGGCATACTCTTTTGTAAATTGTGCCCCGAAATATAATATGGCAGCTGAGTAATAAACCCATGCTAAGAGGATTATAATGGATCCTGCAGCACCATAAGCTGTTGCTGTAGCATTTACAGATAGATATACTGAAATTCCATATTTACCTATCATAAATAATGATGCGGTGAATATGGAGCCGCCAAGAATATCTTTAAAGCGTACTTTGGCATCAGGTAAAAAGGCAAATATAAAACCAAAAAGTACAGCGATTACCGTAAATGTTATACCGGTATTTACCCAGTCCCAAAATTGTATATCGAGCTCTTGAATATTCCAAGTGTGAAATATTTTTTCTATATTTTTAGTAATAATTCCTATTATACTACTGATTAGGAGGGAAGCCATCAATAAAAAACTTAATCCAACGATCATTGAGAAGGATATTAATCGATTGATTAGCATTTTTAACCAGTCTTTTTTTGGTTTTACTTTAATCTTCCAGATAGTATTAATAGAGTGTTGTATATCTACAAAGATGGTCGTTGAAGTAATTATTAGTGTTACTGTACCTATTATTAAACCAATATTTGATTTGTTCTCCAGTGTTATTTGCTGTATAGTCTGTTCTAGTAGTTTGCCTATTTCTGGTCCTACAAATTCATTCAATTCATTGAAAACAGTATTTTTTGCCGCATCTGTACCTTCTGATAGATCACCATATAAAAATCCTAAAGCCCAAATAATAATAATAATTAATGGGCCAATAGAAAATACAGTGTAATAAGCTAGTGAAGCGCTCATTTTCATGCATTTGTCTTCTGCAAAAGCTAAGCCTGCTTTAATTAATAATTGACCAAAGCCTTTCATCTTTTGAAGAAACGGTTCTCTTTCTTTAGTTATCTTATTTTTACTCTGCATATATTGCTTTTATCAAATCATCGCAATGTTGTGCGATTATTTTTCTTTTTAGGGACAGTTTTGGTGTTAATTCACCATTTTCAATTGTCCATTCTTTTTCCAATAGTACAAATTTTTTAACTTTTTCCCACTGTCCAAATTCAGAATTCGCTATTTCTATTTCTTGGTTGTATTTTTTTAAGACCAATTCTGCTTTTATGAGGTCTTCACGACTTTCATATTTTAGATCTTTATATTGCGCATATTTTTCTAATACCTCATAAGCAGGAACAATTAATGCTGACGGAAAACGTTGATTATCTCCTATAATCATTACTTGTGCTATAAAGGTAGATTCCATTAATTTGTTCTCCATTATTTGTGGTGCTATGTATTTACCGCCTGCAGTTTTGAATATTTCCTTTTTGCGGTCAGTGATTTTTAAAAAACCATCTGCTGTTAGTTCACCTATATCTCCCGTGTAGAAATAGCCCTCTTTGTCAATACATTCTTTTGTAGCATTATCATTTTTATAATATCCTACTGTGATAGATGGACCTTTGACGAGTACCTCACCATCAGCAGCGATTTTGACATCTAGATTATGTAGTACACGTCCTACTGTACCAAATTTTACATCTTTTTCATTCCATGAATTAACAGCGATTACTGGAGATGTCTCCGTCAACCCATATCCCTCTAATACCTTAATTCCAGCGGCCCAAAAAATGCGTGCCAATCTTTCTTGAAGAGCAGCTCCCCCAGAGATTATCAGTTCTATATTGCCTCCCAATGCTTGTTGCCATTTGGAGAAAATTAACTTTCTTGCAATTGCTAATTTGAAATTGTACCAGATACTATTGTGTGCTGGCTCTTTATATTGAAATGCCAAATCTACAGCCCAAAAGAAGAGTGTCTTTTTGACCCCTGTCAATGCGTTTCCTTTTTCAATAACCTTATCGTATACTTTTTCCATTACTCGTGGTACTGTGGTGAATACTTGAGGCTTAACTTCGTTGATGTCAGCAACTATATTATCTAGGCTTTCAGCATAATAAACTTGTACACCGTTTGATATATATAGATAAACGACCATTCGTTCGAAAATATGACATAATGGTAAAAAACTTAACGATTTAGTGATGTGCTCTTGTAGTAAATGCGTACTTGCTTGTACATTACTAGTTAAATTTTTATGTGTCAAACAAACACCTTTAGGTCTACCTGTAGTGCCTGATGTATAAATTAGTGTTAATAAATCATCGGGTGTTACAGCATCATTATAGGGCTTTAAATCTAAATTGATAAATTCTCCAATAGCGATTAAATCCAATATATTTGCATAATCATCTACTGCATCTAATGTTATTACTTCTACGCTAAGTTCATTTTGTTGTATTGCTTTTTCTGCTTTTTCTGTTAGTTCTTTATTACTAACGAAAATAAATTTAGCTTCAGAATCATTCATGATGTAGGACAGATCCTGTGCAGATAAAGTTGGATAGAGTGGTACTAGAGCAATACCTAATTGGTTGCATGCAAAGTCAACAAAATTCCATTCGGGTCTATTTCCTGACATGATAGCTACTTTATCACCTTTTTTAAGGCCTTTATGTAGTAAGGCTTTAGATAAATTATCTACAACAACAATTATCTCTTCTTTGCTGTATTCTTTCCATCCATTTCCTTCACGTTTAGCAAGTTTTAACTTTCTTCCTGATGTATTTATATCTTGTTTAAGAAAGTCAAATAATCTTAAGTTAGTATAGTTCATCTTTGAATAGTTTATAATTTAGTGTAAATTACTATGTTAGCATTATAAATATAATAATTTGACTTGATTAAATAAGTATTATTTTATTATATCTATATACCTATAAGATCATTTTTACGTTTTAATAGTAAATTATATTACTTTTGAAACGTATTGAAATAGATTATATATGAAGCATATTTTACAAAGTTTTATTTTAGTGGTTATTAGCTTGGGTTTTGCAAACAGTTCATTTGCACAGCTGTCAAGTCAACAAGCTATCGGTGCACGATTTGGATCAGCAACAGGAATTAACTATCGCTATACATTAGCTCAAGATCGGGCGGTAGAGGGTATTTTGAGTATTCAAAGTAATTCTATATCGAATCGTGTTAGATTGGTAGGTTTATATGAATATTTTAAACCTATTACGAATGATTTTTCTTGGTATTATGGTTTTGGTGGAAGTATAGGTAGTTATACCTATAAAGCTTTTACGGATGCCAATGGTGCTTATCATAATTCTAATGGTGAATTGTCATTGAGTATAGATGGTATTGTTGGGATAGAATACAATGTTCCCAATGCACCTATAGCTTTATCTTTGGATATAAAGCCTTATTTTGATTTTATTCAAGAGTCTAGTATTCGAGTATTTGACCCTATTGGGCTCTCCATTAGATACAAATTCTAAAAATATATAAGCGGGATGAAATTATTTTTCATCCCGCTTTTTGTTTATATCGATAGCCATATATTTCCCAATGCTCGCTCTGCCAAGGTAGCATCGTCTTTGCGTTGAATGATATAAGCTTTTTTAGTAGCGGGCAATAAAGGTATTTCTAATGTATGAATCAAACCATCTCTGGAAATCAATAAAGATAGATTATCACCGATTAATGTATGCATTAAAAAGTAATCTAAAACTTTACCATTCTCTTCTAAGCGGTGACTGTTGACTGCAATTATTTCATCATTAACATTCAATCCTCCAATCCAAGCGCCAGAATCACGATCTATATTTTTTACTATTGTCTTACCTTCTTGGTATGCTGTTTTTACACCTATCGATGGGCTTACTTGATTCGCAAGGGTATCGATAAGTTCATAGCCCACACGATTGAAATAAGAATTGTAATCTAACTCTTCTGTAGTATGCGCAGCCTCAAATATCTCTTTTAACGTTACACCAGTCAGATCTTCTGCTAATTGTTGAAATTCATGCTCTTCAAAACCTCTATTTTCTATTAGATAAAATTGTTCATATGCTTTTCTTAAGACATCATCTAGTTTGTATTTTCCATCTGTTTCGGCAATGATCTTTAAATCTAAAGCAACAGCATGCATAGCGCCTTTATTGTAGTAGGAAATACTTACATTTTGGGAGTTTTCATCCGGACGATAATGCTTTATCCAAGTGTCAAAGCTTGAGCGTGCTGCACTTTGTAATTCATAGCCAGGTCTGTTGTATACCGTATTGAAGTCATTCGCCAATTGATGTAGGTATTCCTGTTCATTATAAAAGCCACACCTTTGCACGATCATATTATCGTAATAAGACGTAATACCTTCCATGATCCACAAGCCTGTAGTGTAATTCTCCTCGTTGTAATTGAATGGGCCTAAAGCTTTTGGACGTAAGCGCTTCACATTCCATAAATGAAAATATTCGTGAGCAACTAAACTTAAATAATTCTTATATGAGAACGCTTGCTTGTAGGCGAAGCGTGAAGTTGCTAGAATAGTAGAGTTTAAGTGTTCTAGTCCACCATATGCATGTTGATAATTGTGTGTGACGATTAAGTAATATTTGTTGGGGTTGCTACCCCAAATTCTATTTTCCTCTTGTACAATTTTAGTAATATCGCGGCTTAATTGGTCTTTATCATAATCCGCATCTCCTACCATCGCACATTCGTGCAATATGCCATCTACATCGAAAGACCATGTATCTTGATTACCTATTTCAAATGGACTATCGTATAAAACATCAAAGTTCTCGGCAAAGAATATATTTTCATCTCCATGAAGTGCAAGGCCTGTTGATATCTTGTTCCAATGAATAGGTAATTCTACCTCAACAGTAGTAGGCAAATGTATGTGATCTTCAATATGCATAAATATCCCCACAGGACTTAAGAATGCTCTGCTATTATCAATAAAGCTTGTACGTACTGAGGTTTCAAATGCATATATACCATAATGTATATGGACAGCTTCGTAATTATTATAAATACGCCAGGTATTTTTATTTAGTTTGTCTACCTCGATAGGCCTTTTGTCGACAGTATGAGCCGAAAGACGTTCTACATTTTTACTGTATTCGCGGATTAAGTATGATCCAGGTGCCCAAACAGGCATTTTTATATCTATAAATTGTTTGTTGGTTATGTTATTGATATGCATCAATACTTCAACATAGTGGGTTTGTGGTTCAGGAAATGAAAGTTTGAAATATACGGATGGAGTCAACATGAGCAGTATTTAATCTTTTTCTAATCAAAATAATACGTAAAGGTAGGGGTATTGTCAAGGAGTTCAAAATATTATTGTGCACAAACAATGAATAAAGTACTAATCATATTTAGTATATTTGGGATACTAAATATGGTAAAATAACAACAAATTACGAATGATTTTAGTCGCAGATAGTGGTTCCTCAAGCTCAGACTGGATGTTAAATGTCCCTGATAGTAAACCTCTTTTTTTCAAAACTAAGGGGTTGAATCCTTTTTTTGTCAATGAAAAGGAAATACAAAATGTAATGACCGATGTACCTGAAATAATCCCTTATATTGATGAAATAAGAGAAGTATATTTTTTCGGGGCTGGCAGTATAACGCCTGATCGCAGAGAGATCGTTTCCAATGCATTGACAGCGCTATTTCCAAAAGCATTTATAGCCGTAGAATCAGATTTATTGGGTGCTGGATATGCAACATGTGGAAGTACACCTGGTTTAATAGCAACTTTGGGCACTGGCTCAGATATCAGTTTTTATGATGGCAATGATCTCAAACCTAGTGTGCATGGTATTGGTTATGTATTGGGGGATGAAGGTTCAGGTGCTTGGTTTGGCAAGCGGTTGATAACAAGTTTTCTATATGGAAAAATGCCTAAGGATTTAGAGAATAAATTTTCAGAAAAATACGCTTTAACGAAAGATGCCGTTATTAAAAACGTATACCAAAAAGAAAGACCTAATTCTTATCTAGCTTCTTTTGCTATGTTTATGGATGAGCAAAGAAATAATCCGTTTATTGATAAATTGTTGACAGATGGATTTGATGAATTTGTGCGTACAAATATTATGACTTTCCCTAATTATTGGGATTACAAATGTAATTTTGTTGGTCGTATTGCCTATACATTTGACCTTCACCTTCAGGCAGTATGTAAGTTACATGGTGTACAGGTAGGTAAAATACTAAGGTCACCTATAGAAGAGCTTTTTCATTATGTAGTAGAAAGAGAGACACAAAGTGTAGATAATTGATAACTTAATACACAAAAAATGATAACATTAGCATTAATTATGGTGTTGAATATATTCACACCGAGTAATACAATCTATGATTACTCTTTTAAAACGATCAATGGTGAAGATAAAAGCCTAGCTGATTTTAAAGGGAAGAAAATTTTAGTCGTAAATACGGCTTCAAAATGTGGGTTTACAAAGCAATATAAAGATCTTCAAAAATTGCATGAAATGTATGGTGAGCAACTTGTAATTATAGGTTTTCCGGCGAATAATTTTGGCAGTCAGGAACCTGGATCTAATGAAGATATTAGTACTTTTTGTGAAGAAAATTATGGCGTTACATTTTTGATGGCGGAGAAAGTGGATGTTAAGGGTGATAAGATCAATCCGTTATTTAAGTTTTTAACAACACAGGATAACCCTGATTTTTCGGGAGATATTAAATGGAATTTTGAAAAATTCTTGATTAATGAAGATGGAAAGTTAATGCATAGATATCGCTCTCAGGTTAGTCCGTTAGATCCTATAATAACGGCGCAATTATAATTAAAAAAGGCTTCTGAAATTTTCAGAAGCCTTTTTTAAAACTAACCAATTTAAACTAAATTTTATGAATTCTACTTCCTAAAAAAGTAACTATACAAATGTACAGTCGAATGGTGTTAAATTATGTTATAGTATGTTTAAGGTTATGTTAAATTTTATCGCTTGCAATATAATAACAGTACCTGCATCTAGGCTCGTAGCTTTCTTTCTCCCCCAATAAAAGTACATGCTCACTTTTGTCTGTACGATATGAATAATTCGCTGGTGCACCACATTGCATACATACAGCATGTACTTTAGTAACATCTTCAGCCACCGCCATTAATGCTGGCATAGGTCCAAATGGATTACCTTGAAAATCCATATCTAACCCAGCTACTATAACACGAATACCTTTATTTGCCAATTGAATACATACGTTAGGGAGCTCATTGTCAAAAAATTGAGCTTCATCGATGCCTACTACTTTGATATCATTACTTAATAAAAGTATAGCAGAGGAATGGTTAACCGGTGTCGAAGGAATACTATTGCTATCATGAGAAACGACTTGATTTTCTGAGTAACGGACATCAAGTGCTGGCTTAAAGATTTCTACAGGTAGTTTTGCAAACTGAGCACGTTTCATACGTCGAATTAATTCCTCTGTTTTACCAGAGAACATTGATCCGCAGATGACTTCGATGCTACCTATTTTTCTGTCTTTTTGATTAAAATATTGTTCTGAAAAAAGCATAATTACACAACTAAAACTATTTTTTGATAAGTGTTAAGAAATATCAAATACTCCGTATAAGCTGCACGAATATCGAAATTATATCTTATTTTTGAAGTATAAATCCGTCGGTATTTTAGAAACATTTCATTATCAAATGTTTGCTTTATCTACGATAATCAAATTTTAAACAAAATATAAATTACTTTACACATGGCTAAATCTAAAGAACAATTGTTGACAAAGATAGATAATCTCCTTGTAGAAATAAATTCGCAATATGCAGATTTGAAAAGTAGTAATCAATTGGAAGGAATAGAAATAGCACTATTGTCTAGTAATATAGATTATTTGTCTTCTCAAGTAAAAGCTTTGTCTTATTTTCAACAACCTACTGTAAAAGAATCTAATGTAAGTGAAGAAGTTGAATTGTTTACCCCTTCTATTAAATTGGAGTATGAAGCTGATGAGCAAGAGACTTTTGAAGAAATCGTAGAGCAACCTATAGTCGTTGCTGCTGTAGAACAAACATTGGAGGAGGTACAGACGATAAATACCCAGCATAATACGGTATCCGATTTCGTTCCACGAATCGAAGAACCTGTTTATGTGCATGAACCTGCTAAAATACCTGAACCAGAGCCTGTTGTTGAGCCTGTAAAAGAGGTGGTAATGACTTCTAACGAGGAAGTTCCTGCCCTAAATACACAAGAAAAAGTTACTTCTGAAAGACCTTTAACGATAAATGAGTTAATACAACAGCAGAAGCAAGCGGGTGTTAATATGACGCAGCAGTTTCAAACAGCCTCTAGTCAAGAAAAAGCAATAGATTTAAAAGTTGCTATTAGTCTAAATGATAAATTGTTGTTTATTAAGGATCTTTTTAATGGCTATAGCTTAGCGTATAGTGAAGCATTGGAATTACTAAATAGATTTGATAATTATGCGGAAGCAGATGCTTTCTTGCAGACTAACTATGCTTTGAAAAATGGATGGGCTGATAAGCCACAGACAGTGGATAAGTTTTATGCTTTATTAAGGAAAAAATTCAACTAATAAAAAAAGGGACTTTAGTCCCTTTTTTTATTTTATAATAAATCAAATTTGACCCAATCTTCTCCATCTCTTCCATAGAAAAAATATTTAGATTGAATTATTTCGGCTAATATCTCTGTATCTCGAACATAGTTCTCTGCTAGATCTGAAAAATCATTCCCTTGGATAATATATATTTTATTCTCTATTAAAGCTCTTATTTTTTGACTCTTAAGTTCTGATAAGTACGTAGGGAGAACTTGATACAGGGTATTAGAATCTTGAATTATGATTATAACTTGCGGATTATCTTCCATATTATCCGTTAAATTGCCTCCCGCTATTTTCACTTTTTCTGCGAGTAGACTATTGTATACTGGAGTGAAGTTGTTTTTCTGATTTAGAATTACCACGGTCGGAAAACTATCTTTAGGAAGAAACTTTAACTTATGGATTATGATATCTATTTCTTCTTCCATTTGTTCTGCTTGATTAGGATTCAGACTTCTTAAGTTGGCAATTATCTCTTCATATTTTGTCATGCTACAAATTTAATGAGGCATTTTTTATAAACCTAATTAAAGAATCGATTTTGAGCTAAATTCTTGATTTCGTACTTTAGTAAAGTACAAATAACAATAATATTATGTTTGATAAATTATTCCAGGCTCAACAAAAGGCAGAAGAGATTAAAGCAAGATTGAATAATATTTCAGTATCTGGTGAAGCTGAAGGTGGTAAAGTTCGTGTTGTAGCTTCTGCAAATAAGGAGATTAAAGAAGTTCACATCAGTGATGAGTTATTTGCTGAGGGCGATAAAGAGCAAATTGAGGACTTATTAATAGTAGCCTTAAATAAGGCATTAGTTCAAGCCGAAAATATTAGCCAGACCGAGATGGCAGCAGCATCGCAAGATATGTTAAGTGGACTTGGTGGTTTAGGTGGTTTAGGAAATTTATTTGGTAAATAATATGGCTAATCAAATATCTGTTCGTTATTTGGGGCATGCGTGCTTTGAATTTGACTTTAATGGAATTAAGGTGCTATTAGATCCTTTTATCTCTTATAATCCTCTAGCGAAAAATATTAATGTAGAGGAATTAAAACCCGACTATATATTTTTGAGCCATGGCCATGAAGATCATGTCGCTGATTTAGCAACGATTCAAGCCCAATCTAATGCAACAGTAGCGGCGATCGTCGAAACAGCTGGTTGGGTGAGAAGACAAGGAATTAGTGCTGATAAGGTTATTGAATTTAATTTTGGGGGTACATTGACCTTACCATTTGGAAAAGTGAAGATGGTTTATGCTTTGCATACCAATTCTACGCCTGATGGTGCTTATGCTGGTGCTCCTTGTGGATTTGTATTCTATATAGGTGATAAAACAATCTATTATGCTGGCGATACGGCATTGACTTTAGAAATGAAGCTTCTAGATGATTTAGAACTTGATTGGGCTATTTTACCAATAGGAGGACATTATACGATGGATGCTCTTGATGCGGTAAAAGCTGCGCATTTTGTGAAGTGTAGGAATGTCATAGGTATGCACTATGATACTTTTTCACCTGTTACTATTGATATAGATATAACGAAGAGAATATTTGAAGACGCTGATTTGAATCTTAAATTGTTACAACTAGAAGAATCTATTTCATTATAGTACATCAAATAAAAAAGCCAGATTTTAGTAAATCTGGCTTTTTTATTTATTGACCCAAAGATCTTTCGATATGGAATTTTACTAAATCATCGATTGGTGAACGTAAGATCTTGCCTACTTTCATGCCATATTGTATAGCTTTTTCCTCTAATACGTTACGGAAGTTGTAACCTACAGACCCGATACAGTTAAAAGTATAATCTTGATAATTAGGGTACTTAGACACCAAATTAGCAAAGAAAGCTTCAAATGAATCGTCTACAATTTTACGGGTGTACTCAATGTTTACATTGTTGTCATAGACAAATTTACTAAAGCTAGCACAGAAGCGATTTGCTAATGGTTTAGTGTAAACAGTGTCCATGATTTCATCTCCAGTCATTTTGTACGTATTGTAGAATGCTTTAGCAACATCTTCTGGCATTAAATTACGGACGAAATCTGTTAATAATTTTTTACCAATGTATGAACCAGAGCCTTCATCACCTAGGATGTAAGCGGCAGAGCTGATGTTGTGTGTGATTTCTTCTCCATCGTAAATGCAGGAGTTTGTACCTGTACCTAATATCGCTGCGAAACCTGCTTCTTTACCTAATAAGGCTCGTGCTGCAGCCAATAAATCATGGCCAATTTCTATTTGAGCATTAGGAAACAGTTCACGGAATGCATCTTCTACGATCTTTGCTTTTTCTTGATTGTGCACACCAGCACCATAGTAATTTACCTCTTTAATTTTCGCTAAAGGTAAATCATGAGGTAGTCCTTTTTTCAAGGAACTAACGATGTAATCGCTATCTACAAAGTAAGGGTTATATCCTTCTGTGTTAAAATAGATCTTCTTTTGGTTATCATCTAACAGGCACCAATTGGTTTTGGTTGAACCTCCATCTGCAATAATAATCATTATGGTTTGTTTTAGTTCAGTAATTCTATATAATAAGCTTTTCGAAGATACATTATTATTGATAAAAACAATGCTTAATTTTTATATTATTTTTGATATAATTAAAAAAACAGCCTCTATTAATATATAGAGACTGTTTTTTTTATAAACACTTAGTGTAAAAAATACAATTAGTAGGCTGCTAATGGCTACTTGTACTCTCTAAATTGTCAATGTCTATGTTCTGCTTTTTCAAAAATTGCTTGGCTAGAAAAGCGAATGCAATGATATATATAAATCCTAGTAAAGGAAGTATATATGAATTGTGAACACCAATTATATCCGCTAATTTCCCTTGGATAGGAGGGATGATCCCACCTCCCAAAATCATCATTACTAAAAAAGCTGATCCCTGCTCCGTGTATTTACCTATGCCTACGATAGATAGGGAGAAGATAGATCCCCACATAATGGAGCAGGCTAGGCCGCCTGTTAAAAAGGAGTAAATAGCAACCGTACCAGATGTCATCAGTCCAATTAGCATGGCTAATGCACCTAGTGAACCAAAGATTATTAATGTCCTTACGGGTTTATCTTTACTAATAAAAAAGGCTATGACTTGAACAATTACACAAATTATAAAAAAGTATAGGTGTGACATATTGAATCCTGCAATAGAATTTACCGCTAAAATAATACCAAACGCTATAAATGGAACTGTACCCAAAAGGATTTGTTTGGTTGATTTTTTGAAATTAAATGCGGTCAATGCTCCGGCCCATCGGCCAATCATCATGCCTCCCCAATACATAGATATATAGGGGGTAATTTCTGATGATTGCAGGCTTCCAAATTCTTGTAAGCTCAATAATTCTCCTAAATTACTACCTATAGCAACTTCTACGCCCACGTAAATAAATAAAGCCAACATGCCTAATACAAGCTGTGGATAGCGCATAGCGCCCCAACCTTCCGGTTGCTTATTTGCTTTACTATATGCAAATAATAAAGAACCTACTATTACGATAAGTGCACCAAAGAGTAAGCCCATTCTCTTTAATTCTAATGGATGAGCAATGTCTTTTATTTGAATTTTTAGTGCTTGTATATCTGTTGGATTGTGCAGGGTGCTTAGTTGTTCTTGCAATGACGTTAGCTCTAAAGCTACATCGCTCTTATAACTTAAAAATACAGGTATAAACATGCAAAGCAGTAATACGGTCATGATAATAAGTGTATTTTTGGCCTTATTTGAAGACTCCATGGGTTCATTATTTATCCCCAATGGTACTTTTTTAGAAAAATAAAAAAGAGCTGCTGCAAGGATAAAAAGTAATCCAACGCCTATATATAAGTAAACGACTTTATTGAGTGGTAAATTGGATATTTCTGAATCAGAAATAGTTTCAAATGTTCCAAATAAGGCATAACCAATTACTAGTGGGCCGATAGTAGTACCAAATGAATTTACTGCGCCACCAAGATTGACACGGGACGCACCCGTTTTTGGGTCTCCTAATAATACAGCAAATGGATTGGCTGCAGTTTGCTGTAATGAAAAACCTAATGCCACAATAAATAATCCGATTAGCATGCCCAAATACATATTAACTTCTACCGCTACTATCATAGCTCCAGCACCTAATGCAGAAAAGAGTAGGCCATAGACGATACTTTTTTTATACCCCCATTTTCCTATGATATCTCTGCCCGTCAGGGTACCGCTTACAAATAATACTAAGGCGCCTATATAGTAAGCACTGTAAAAGGCAAAATCGATCAATTGAGATTGAAATTGATCCAAATGGAAATAGTTCTTACAAAATGGGATAAAAATGCTATTCCCTGCAGCGATAAAGCCCCAAAAGAAAAATACTATAATTAAAGTATAAAGGGCAGGATAGTTGGTCTCTTTATTATTATTCATAACGATTTTAGGTTTTCTTATGTTAAATATACAGAAAATTAATATTTTTCATTATATTCTTTTTTTTCCTAAAACGTTTTAGTACTGCAGATGTGTCATATGTTAACATATATTTTTATTTTTTTTTTGTTTTTCCAAATCTTATAGTTTTCTTTGTATATTCTCAAATTTATCCTGCTGCAAAACATTTGTTTAAAGTTTATGTTTTGTGTATAAGGATTTAAGTTTTCAAATTAGTATTAAACTTAAGTTCTGGTTAAATTTCAAACTTTTAAGATCCAAAAGAAATAATCATAATTCAATATTAATGAATATCAACGAATTGAATTCAAAACTCGTGTCAGAATTGCGCGAGATAGCGAAGGTATTAGGTATTGTAGATGTTGATAAACTTCGCAAACAAGAATTAATCGACAAGATTGCAGAAGTTGCTCAACAGTCTGCTGATGTTACAAATGAACCCGAATTAGTTTCCGTAGAAAGTGATTCAGAAGAAAAAGGCAAACGTAGTAGAACACGAACAGTTAAATCTGAACCTATTGCGGTTTCAAAATCTCACAAATTAGATGATGATACTGATGCACATTTATTCAGTAGAACTTCAACTCCTAACGAAGAAGTAAAAGCTGCAGAACAAGCAGCGCCGATTGAAGCCAAAAAACCAGAAGTTAGTTCCTCAAATACAGATTTTGATAATGTTATCGTTAATGAAGGTGTATTGGAAATAATGCCTGATGGCTACGGTTTTTTACGCTCTTCTGATTACAATTACTTAACATCACCTGATGATATTTATGTATCTCAGTCTCAAATAAAATTATTTGGCCTAAAAACGGGTGATAATGTAAGAGGTAGTATTCGCCCGCCTAAAGAAGGGGAGAAATATTTCCCTTTGGTGCGTATAGAATCGATAAACGGTCAAAACCCTGCCGAGGTTAGAGATCGTGTACCTTTCGATTTTTTAACACCATTATTCCCGGACGAAAAATTAAACTTAGATTTAGGCTCTAATAACTATTCTACGCGTATCATGGATCTTTTTACACCTATCGGTAAAGGTCAGCGTGGATTAATCGTAGCACAACCTAAAACAGGTAAAACTAACTTGTTGAAAGAAGTCGCTAACGCAATTGCTAAAAATCACCCTGAAGTTTATTTGATTATATTGTTAATCGATGAGCGTCCTGAAGAGGTAACAGATATGGCTAGATCGGTACGTGCTGAGGTCGTTTCTTCTACTTTTGATGAACCTGCAGAAAGACATGTGAAAATTGCTAATATCGTATTGGAGAAAGCAAAGAGAATGGTGGAGTGTGGTCATGATGTAGTCGTTTTATTAGATTCTATCACGCGTTTAGCGCGCGCTTACAATACTGTAGCTCCGGCATCAGGTAAAATATTGTCTGGTGGTGTTGATGCTAATGCTTTACATAAGCCTAAGCGTTTCTTTGGTGCGGCACGTAATATTGAAAATGGTGGTTCATTGACTATATTAGCAACTGCATTGACTGAAACAGGCTCCAAAATGGATGATGTTATTTTTGAAGAATTCAAAGGTACAGGTAATATGGAGTTACAATTAGATCGCAAGTTAGCGAATAAACGTTTATTCCCTGCGATTGACTTGACAGCCTCGAGTACACGTCGTGACGATCTATTGATGGATAAAGAAGCATTACAGCGTCTGTGGGTACTACGTAACCACTTAGCTGATATGAATTCTACAGAAGCAATGGAGTTTTTACTACAACAAATGCGTGGTACACGTTCAAATGAAGAGTTTTTGACAAGTATGAATGGATAATTCATATTTAATTGATAATTTTGAGCCATCTAATTTTAGATGGCTTTTATTTTTTTAATGAAAAAACATATCCCTAATTTTATTACTTGCCTTAACTTGTTAAGTGGATGTATCGGTATTTTATTGGTATTGAAAGGTGACTATTTATCTGCATTTTACTGTGTAATAGCTTCTGGTATTTTTGACTTTTTTGATGGTTTTGTAGCGCGCATATTGCATGTTAAATCTCTCATAGGTAAAGAATTAGATTCTTTAGCAGATGTGATTAGTTTTGGCTTGCAGCCAGCTATGTTGATGTATATGCTCTTGAAAGATGTGACTACGCATGCGTATCTTCCTTATCTCGGATTCTTAATAGCTATTTTTTCAGCTCTACGTTTAGCTAAGTTTAATATTGATGAAAGACAAACGTCTGATTTTATAGGTGTGAATACGCCAATGAATACATTTTTGATCTTCTCAATACCTTTTATTGGGGAAATCTATCCGAATTTAATTTATTCGACATACACTTTGATTGCAATTTCTGTTATCACGAGTTTGCTTTTGGTTAGCGAGTTGAAGCTTTTTTCTATGAAATTGAGTTCGCTTGCATGGAGAGATAATAAGTTTAAATATATATTTTTACTGACCTCTTTGCTATTAATATTGATTTTCAAACTCATAGCAGTGCCAGTAATTTTTATTTTATATCTGGTGTTTTCGTATTTACATTTCGCTTCTGAGAAGGGGAAATAGAGATTGGGAACTTAAAAATACTTAACGCTATTTAATGACGATAGCTTTATGTATTTTATCTACCCAAGGTTTTAAAATAGCAGCCAATTCATAGTTTTCATTATGAGCAAATCTTACCATGATTTGTTGTAATGTGCAATGCATCTCTTTGTATTCAGGAAATCTGCCATGTAAATCTTTGTAATCATTAATGACCTCAGTTACTTGGCAATAAATCTCATACTCAACAAATTTTTTGTGATGGTTGTTTTTTGAAATTAGCCAATCATCTTCATCACAAAATCCATTGCTGATATGCGTATTGCACGCTTTGTCAAAATCATTTCTATATACAGTTAGTTCTGTTTTTATTTTTTCCTTTTTATCAAGGAATGTTTGATAGAGTGAAGCCAAATTTTCTTGTACTTCATCTTCCTTTGAGATTATGGGCATGAGTGTAAATTGTTCTTTTTTTTTATGTAAACAATTTTTAAACACTTTTGTTTTAGGTAGTTATATTACCTATGCTTTATCTCTTCTTAATAGTTATAGCTTAAAGATAATTCCGGGAATATTTTTTTTCTAGCATTATTCACTGTAATATAACTTGCTTTTGTCTCTAATACAAAATTAGGTAATGTGTATTTGAATAGTCTAAAGTCAAAAAATAAACTTCCGCTTATAGCTTGTGGTGTTGCACTAGATTCTTGAATATTGAGATAGTTTGCTGCGACACTAGCATATATACGTCTAAGGTAGGCGAGTTGTCCTAATGACCAATCCGGATAACTCAAAGGAAGTCTATAGTCTATTAATAAGGTGTTTTTAATCGTTTTGTAAGGGATATATGCAATACCACTAAAGAGCGGTATATCATTGGTAGAGGTGAATCTTCCTGTGTTTTCTTGCATTGAATACCTCAATTGTATACCATGATTAATCACAAAACCTGGGAAATATAAATTTGCTCGAAATGACCATGATGATCCTTTCAATTCCTGCTCGAAAGGTAAATGTCTATAGATAAAGTTGAAATTTTGTCCCCATCTTGGGAAGATATCCATTCTACTCCGTAAGGAGTTTTTGTTGAAATAAAATTGGTAGTTCAATGGTAATTTAATGTCCGTATTGAAGTTGGATAATGAAATACTGGTATTGTATCTATGTTGGTACGAAGTACCTACGTTGATACCGTATGAATACACTTTGTTTCCTCTGTATTTTACAAAAGGTAATTGGATATCTGCCGAAATTAGACTTTCTCTATAATCAAAATTTAGCGTAGAGTCAGGTTTATTTGGTACTGAAGCGGAAGCTATTTGACCTCTGTTTTTATAGCCAATAGTAAGTTTTGGATAATATTTTTGATAAGAAATCTGGGCAGAATAAATTGATTTCCTAATATCGGTATCATATTCATAGCCTATTTTTGTCTGTGTAGTATTTAGTACATCATTTGAAAGTATAAAAATACCCGGTTTGAGGTTGTCGAAACTTTCAAAATCACTACCACTCAAACTAATACTATGGAAGTTAATGGCATGTGCTATAGTATTGTATTTTGAAATGCTATATGTCGTGTCTCCATTTGTCGCGACTGCTGGTATTTGGAATGTATTCTGGTTAGGGTATAAAGTTTTTATCTTGTCGATACGGACTGTTTGTGCTGTAGAATCGTTTAGTGTCAAATGGTTTATTTTTAACCCTTTTAGTGTATAGTCATTGAAGTATACTTTGTTTTGATGTACATAAGGATTAAAAGCACCAAATTGAGTATCTGTGATTCTTACTATTTGACCTTTATTTAAGCTAAAGATATCATCTTTATTGTCAATGTTTGTTTTAAAAAATATTGTATCATCGTAATATATAGGGCGCTCAATCTGTTGATTGCCCCAAGGAAGTAAGAGCTCTAACTTTTCGTTTTTAAGATCTATTTCTACTAAGGTTGTTCCATTTTCGGAGACTCCTATAGCCACTATTTTTTCTCCACTAGTATGATATTGTGGTTGCTGGATATGTATGCCTATTGGAGATTTTATACTTTTTATTTTCGTACCATGGTATGTATCTACGATGGTTAGGTAGCTGTTGTTGGCTTCATCTACTTCTACACATGCTATGTGTTGCAGATCTGGAGAGAGTGTAGGCGTATAGTATCTAGTCTCGTAGGTGATGGTTTTCTTTTGCTTTGTCTTTGTATTATACGTATTTATTACATTGAATGTTTCCTTGCTAAATCTTGCATTTCTACGTACTTCATCCCATACTATAATATCGCCTTTGCTGTCAAAATATGGCATCAATTGAATTCCTGTTTTTACTATTTCTTTTGGAGTTGCTAATGTATTATTATCTATACTAATGATGCGTGACGTGCGCTGTGGTCCTTGTTGTAAAGCGTAGATATGACCTCCATTCACTTGGGGTAATATATAATCAGTAGGATATTTGTCTTTAGCGTCTATTCGATTAGGGTATATATTCTCTGTTTTTACCTCCCATATCTGTGCTAAATTGGCTATAGTTTGTTTGAATAAGGTGTTTGAATTATGACCGTAATATTTTTTAAGTGCTCTTTGAAAGTTGAAAGGTCTTAGCAATTTTCCTCTCATATTTGTGTATATATTACTTGTGTTTAATATGTCTTTTTCATACAATTCACTATTCATAAAGTATCCAATTGTATAGTAACTAGGTACTATATCTTTGAAAGAGCCATGGGTATATTTGTTAAAATTGAAGTTCACGTTTGACTGTATATTTGCACGTATAGGCATTTGCCATGATGACAAACGACCTCTTCCACCGGCTGAATATAATGTCTCGTGGAGGACTGCATCTCCTTCAAAGTACCATGAAGGTAGGTTGAGGGAGAACAGTGCTAAGGCTAATTGCTGGCCATACGGCTTACGTAGATTGCCGGTCAAATTATCAAACTGTGCTACATGCCGCAACTCATGAACACTTAGGTTAGTGAGCCATGATTGGTTGTCTGCTATTCCTGAAGGCGTAGAATAATACTCTGATTTACGAGGTGCTAGTTGTACAAAACCATTTTGTTCCAACGTATTTTCTTGAATTACGATGCTTATTTTTCGTGCTTTTCTAACAAGATTGCCATTCGCTTGATTTAGTTGAATGTCAATAGTATGGGCTAGTTTATTTGCGGAAGGGGTGAATTGTTCGGGAAAGATTAGTTGAAATTTTTCTGTATTTATCTGCTTCCATTTTATGTTAGAATTAGCTTGCTCATGGTCAAAAATCTGCGCTTTTCCTTGAAATGTATTTATTATTAATAGTATTATACTTAATATTTTTATTTTCATTTTGTTGAGTTTTCAAAAACTACGACTTTTTATTTAAGCTGAATATTTTAGTATATAATTTAATTATTACTGGAATGTTGATTTATCAATTTAACAATATAATTTTTGCTTAGAAAATCGTTGGTTTATTTAAGGCTAAGCTACAGATTTTAGTTTATATTCTTAATTCAACGTATAGTATTTATACTTTTCTTTTACGGTATCTTAGCTGTATTTTCAGTAGGTTTACACCGGTATAATCATTCCTGTTTTCTGCTAAAGGTTAGTGGTGG
Organism: Sphingobacterium rhinopitheci; assembly: GCF_022627575.1. Taxonomy (GTDB): domain Bacteria; phylum Bacteroidota; class Bacteroidia; order Sphingobacteriales; family Sphingobacteriaceae; genus Sphingobacterium; species Sphingobacterium rhinopitheci. The sequence goes on along the minus strand of NZ_JADEYQ010000001.1, from coordinate 488,094 downwards.
TATCTTGTCGTTATTATAGCCTTGCTCGCTTTTGGGTATTTTAGTAAACATAAAGGATTCGCTACATAATTTACATTTGTATTTTAAGCTCTTTTCTTGGTTTTACTTAGTGCTTATAAGTTTATTTATTTAGGTCTATTTTTACTTTTATTATTAACAATAAAAAGATTCTATTTTTTAATAGAAAAAAACGACTTTTGCAAGAAGAATAAAAAAGTATACCCTTATGTAGGAATGTTAATTTTCGGAGATAGTTATGAATGAATTGGAAGAGAAGGTAGCCTATATCGAACAGCTTATTAAAGATAATAATCTTGATGAGCTTGCTGAGTATCTTAATGAATTAAATATTTCTGATGTTGAAGAGTTAATCGATGAATTGCCAGATTCTGGTTCTTTATTTCTAGAAATTTTGAATCTAAATCGTGCAGTTAATGTATTTCGTATTTTAGATTTTCCTACCCAAGAACGTATTTTTAAAAAACTTTCTGCAAGTAAAGTCCGCGAGATTCTAAATGAAATGCCTCCCGATGACCGTACTTCTTTTTTCGGCGAATTGAAAGGTGATGTTGTAAAACGCTTAATCATTCTTCTAGCTCCTGAGGAGCGCCGTGAAGCACTTTCACTATTGGGGTATCCAGAGGACAGCGTAGGTCGTTTGATGACACCAGACTATATTACAGTCAAGGCGCATTGGACGATTACACGTATCTTAGATCATATTCGTCGATATGGTAGTGGTTCTGAGACGATCGATGTATTGTATGTCATAGATACAGAAGGAAAGTTAGTGGATGATATTCGAATTAAGGATATCTTATTGGCTCATCCGGACACGCAAGTAGGTGATTTAATTGATAATCGTATTATTGCGCTAAATGCTAATGATCCTCAGGAGGAAGCAGTTACTATATTCCGTATGAACAATAGAGTAGCCTTACCTGTTGTTGATGAACAAGGGATCATGTTAGGTATTGTTACTATTGATGATATTTTGTGGGTAGCCAATGAAGAATATACCGAAGATATGCAGCGCTTTGGTGGTACCGAAGCTTTAGATGAACCTTATCTTGATGTTTCTATTTTTCACTTGGTCAAGAAACGTGGTGGTTGGTTGATTGTACTTTTCTTGGGGCAGCTTTTGACAGCTACAGTTATTGAGCATTTTCAAGGACAAATGGAAAAGGTGATTTACTTGATGGCATTGATGCCATTGATTATGTCTAGTGGTGGTAACTCAGGGTCACAGGCTTCTACCTTGGTTATTCAAGCAATGGCTATGGGAGAGGTGAATATTTCAGATTGGTGGCGCGTAATGAAACGAGAGATTCTCTCTGGTTTGTTTCTTGGATTAATACTTGGCGCGCTTGGTTTTCTGCGTATCGCAGGAATGCAGGTTTTCTTAGACTCTTATGGCGAGTATTGGATTCTTGTAGCCCTAGTAGTTAGTATATCATTAGTTGGGGTAGTGCTGTGGGGTTCGCTTACAGGATCGATGCTTCCTTTCTTATTGAGACGCCTCGGCGCAGATCCAGCAAGTTCTTCCGCACCATTTGTATCTACTTTAGTGGATGTAACAGGGCTTATTATTTATTTTACAGTAGCTACTTTGATATTGCGCGGTATTTTATTGTAAAATAAAATAATTGGCAATGAATGACTTGTGTTTTTTTTGTAAAAAATATTTGCAGAACTCTTTAAAAGTTCCGATAATTGCATCACCAAAACGGTAACGGAGTCGGTTTGATTCCTCCTTAGCTCAGCTGGTTAGAGCATCTGACTGTTAATCAGAGGGTCCTTGGTTCGAGCCCAAGAGGAGGAGCAAAATAGAAATCTAAGGTCGTAAGATTTCTGAAGTCGTAAAGACTTTATTTAATGATTTAACCAGAGACTTTTTTAAGTCTCAAAATTCCTCCTTAGCTCAGCTGGTTAGAGCATCTGACTGTTAATCAGAGGGTCCTTGGTTCGAGCCCAAGAGGAGGAGCAAAAGTAAAGCTTTCAATTTATTGAAAGCTTTTTTTGTTTAATCTAATTTGGAGGATACATAAAAAAAGCAGCAAATTATTTTTGCTGCTTTTTTGTTTTACTCTTACTTAAATTAATCCCATTTCCAGGCTAATATACGAGTCGCTTTTTGGCCGTGTTTCATCTCTATGATTTCAATTTGTGCCGCTTTATGATATTCTAAAACTGAAATTAATGGTTTTAGAGTGTCTTTGCTAGATACTAATGTAGTGATCCATTTCAGTTGATTTTTGAACTCCTTACTTTCGTAGATCAATTTCGTGATAAAAGCTTTCTCCCCTCCTGGGCACCATAATTCATTTGCATGTCCCGCAAAATTTTGTACTGTAGTGGCTTCTTTGTTTTTGCTTAGATTTTGGAATTTCTTAGTGCTACTTTTCCAGTTATCCTCACGTGATTTGAAAAATGGAGGATTACAGATGATAGCGTCAAATTTGTCGGTATCAAAGAGTATACCTTTCAATATTTGGTCACTATTTTCTTGAAATCTTAGCTGGATTTTTTTCTTTAACCATACATTCTTATTGATATTCATCTCTGCATGGAAAATAGAATTTCTGTCGATCTCTGTCGCCACAAAATCCCATTCATACTCTTGTGCTCCTAGTATAGGGTAGATGAGGCTGGAGCCTGTACCGATGTCAAGAACCTTGATCTTATATCCTTTGGCTATATTGTTTTTATCTTCACTGATTAAATCTGCAAGGTGGTGTATGTAATCCACACGACCGGGGATAGCAGGACATAGGCTGTTCTTGTTTAGTTCCCAATGTTTGATTTTGTAATCCGCAAATAAAATAGCTTTGTTTAATTCAAACACTGCTGTAGGATTAGCAAAGTCTATTGTTTCTTTTTTCCAATCATTGATGAATACGAATTCCTTCAGTTTAGGATTGCTCTTTTTTAATTTTTGAAGGTCGTATCCATTGAGGTGTTTATTTCTCGGATGCAACGAAGAGTTTGTTTGCTTATTTACTGGCATTATGATATTATATTTGTACAAAGGTACGTTTTATCTACAAGTGCACACTTACAAAGCATCATATAGATTGCAATTATTTTCTATTACTGCTAAATAATGAATACCTTTGCAATAGAATAAAAATTGGGTGCTCAGAAATACAACAGTGTAATTGTACACACTGTATCTGATTGAACCAGAAATTTTAATAAACTAATATCATATTTGTAAATGATTAATATTACGCTTCCTGACGGTTCAGTGCGTCAGTATGAAAATGGTACAACAGCCATGCAAGTAGCGCTTTCTATCTCAGAAGGATTAGCTAGAAATGTATTAGCAGCAGAAGTTAATGGTGAAGTGTGGGACGCAAACCGTGCTATCGAAAGTGATGCCGCGGTAAAGCTTTTGACATGGAATGATGACAAAGGTAAATCTACTTTTTGGCACTCTTCCGCTCACTTATTAGCTGAAGCTTTAGAATCGCTATATCCAGGCATAAAATTTGGTATAGGTCCTTCTATTGAGACGGGATTCTATTATGATGTTGATTTTGGAGATAGAGAATTTTCTTCTGACGATTTCAAGCAGATAGAAGACAAAATGTTAGCATTAGCTAAGCAAAAAGAAGTTTTTGAACGTACTTCTGTATCTAAAGCAGATGCTCTGGCATTTTTCGAAGAAAAAGGTGATGAGTACAAATTAGATCTTATCAAAGATCTGGAAGATGGAAAGATCACGTTTTATAAACAAGGTGAATTTACGGACTTGTGCCGCGGTCCTCATATTCCGCATACTGGTTTTATCAAAGCTATCAAATTAACAAATGTAGCTGGTGCTTACTGGAGAGGTGATGAGTCGCGCAAACAATTGACACGTATCTATGGGGTTACATTCCCTAAAGCTTCAGAATTGACAGATTATTTGAAATTTATCGAAGAAGCTAAAAAACGTGATCACCGTAAATTGGGTAAAGAATTAGAGCTATTTGCTTTTTCTGAAAAAGTAGGTGCAGGATTACCATTGTGGTTACCGAAGGGAACTGCATTACGTCAAAAGTTACAAGACTTTTTACAAAAAGCGCAGTTGAAAGCAGGATATGAGCCTGTGATAACTCCACATATTGGTAATAAGCAATTATATATTACTTCAGGTCACTATGAGAAATATGGTGCTGATGCTTTTCAGCCGATACATACCCCAGTAGAAGGGGAGGAGTTCTTCCTTAAACCGATGAACTGTCCACATCACTGTGAGATTTATAAAACAAAACCTCGTTCATACAAAGACTTACCTGTTCGCTTTGCGGAATTTGGAACTGTTTACCGTTATGAGCAATCTGGTGAGTTGCATGGTTTGACACGTGTGAGAGGGTTTACGCAAGATGACGCCCATTTATTCTGTCGTCCTGATCAAGTAAAAGAAGAGTTCAAAAAAGTAATTGATCTTGTATTGTATGTGTTTGGAGCTTTAGGTTTTGAAGAGTATACAGCACAGGTATCGTTAAGAGATCCAGAGAATCGTACAAAATATATCGGTACTGATGAAAATTGGGCATTAGCAGAATCAGCTATTATTGAAGCAGCTGCAGAAAAAGGACTTAATACAGTAGTGGAGTATGGTGAGGCGGCTTTCTACGGTCCCAAATTGGACTTCATGGTGAAAGATGCATTGGGTCGTAAATGGCAGCTGGGGACCATACAGGTAGATTATAACTTACCTGAGCGCTTCGAATTAGAGTATACAGGCTCTGATAATCAAAAGCACCGTCCGGTGATGATTCACCGTGCGCCGTTTGGTTCTTTAGAAAGATTTGTTGCTGTTTTGATTGAGCACTGTGGGGGACAATTTCCATTGTGGCTTGCTCCTGAGCAATTTATCATCTTGCCTGTGTCAGAAAAATATGAAGAATATGCACAAAATCTTTTAGAATCGCTAAATAATTCCGATATTCGCGGTCTGATCGATCTTCGTGATGAAAAAGTAGGACGTAAAATTCGTGACGCTGAAGTTAAAAAATTACCTTACATGTTAGTGGTAGGTGAAAAAGAAATGGAAAGTGGCACAATTTCTGTTCGTAAACATGGTGGTGTAGAGTTAGGCTCTATGACAGCAGCAGAATTTAGAGATTTATTAATAAAAGAAATAACCGTTTAAAAATTTAAACATTTGGCATTAAAAAGACCTAGTGGTCCTAGACCACCGATGAGAAAGAAAGAACCAGAACACCGTATAAATGAGTTTATACGTGTGCCTGAGGTACGTTTAGTGGGTGATAATGTTGAGCCAGGAGTATATCCTACGCGTAAAGCATTGGAATTGGCTGATGAATTGGAATTAGATTTAGTGGAGATCTCTCCCAATGCTGTTCCACCGGTTTGTAAAATCGTAGATTACAGTAAATTTATTTACGAGCAAAAGAAAAAGCAAAAAGAAATTAAAGCTAATGCTAAGCAAACAATCATAAAAGAGATTCGTTTCGGTCCTAATACGAGTGAACACGATTTTGATTTTAAATTGAAGCATGCTATGCGTTTCTTGGAAGCTGGTGAAAAAGTGAGAGCTTATGTACACTTCAAAGGGCGTGCAATTGTTTTCAAAGAGCAAGGTGAGATTTTATTATTAAAATTTGCTCAAGCTTTGGAAGACTACGGTAAAGTAGAGTTGCTACCTAAATTGGAAGGTAAACGTATGTTCTTAACAATCGCTTCAAAAGGAACGAAAAAATAATTAAGAGATTCTAACAGATTGATATAAAATATTAAGTATTATGCCAAAAGTTAAAACCAATTCCAGCGCAAAGAAACGTTTCAAATTGACTGGAACAGGTAAAATCGCAAGAAAAAGCGCTTACAAAAGCCACATCTTGACTAAGAAAACTACAAAACAAAAACGTAACTTAACGAATACAGCTTATGTTTCCAATGGAGATTTAGGTAATGTAAAACGTATGTTAGCTATTGGTAAATAGTTTTCCTATCCTTAAATAACAATATTTTTTAACCGGGTATCGGGTTGTAAGATTACTGAAATACGTAACACCTTTTACCAAATTTAATTTTCAAAAATATGCCACGTTCGGTTAACGCAGTTGCTTCTAGAAGAAGAAGAAAAAGAATCTTGAAATTAGCTAAAGGCTATTTCGGTTCACGTAGCAAAGTATATACTATTGCTAAAAATACAGTAGAAAAAGGTTTACAGTACGCTTACCGCGACCGTAAAACTAAAAAACGCGAGTTTAGAGCTTTATGGATCCAACGTATTAACGCTGGAGCACGTCAATACGGAATTTCTTATTCTCAATTGATTGGTAAATTAAACGCTAAAAACATTGGCTTAAACCGTAAAGTTTTAGCTGATTTAGCGATGAACAATCCTGATGCTTTCAAAGCAGTTATTGACGTAGTTAAATAATTTAGTTTTAAACCGCTATCAATTTGTTAGATATTAAAAAGGAACTCGTAAGAGTTCCTTTTTTTTTATGTTATATACATCCTTTATTTGCTGGCACATCCACACTTGCTATAGTTAAGCAATCACTACTTTTAGGCCACTTTCCTCCAAAGCATTTATATATTTGCTAGATATATTGCTATCTGTTACGATATAGTCTACATCTTCAATATTACAGATCTTTCCTAAGCCGCGTCTACCAAATTTTGAACTGTCTGCTAATATGACAACTTTTTGTGAGGTAGCTATCATTTTTTGATTTAAAGTAGCTTCTGTAAGATTACTAATAGTGATACCAAAATCTAAATCAATACCATCTACACCTAAAAATACAATACCGCAGGATATTTCATCTAGTATACGCATAGCATATTGTCCTGCTACCGATGATGAGTTTGGGCGAATAAGGCCACCCAATTGCAGAACCTCAATGTTCGGTTTATTACAGAGCTCTATTGCTACCCTCAGTGCAGGTGTAATAACGGTCAACTTATTATCACTGGGATTAAGGAAACGGGCCAATGCACTAGCTGTAGTTCCTGAGCCTATCAAAATAGAATCATTATCTTTTATTAGTTCGATAGCTTTTTTAGCAATTTTATTTTTTTCATCATAATTGATTGATTCTTTTATGATTAGTGGTTTATCTGTAGCGTATGGGTTATTACTTGAAGCTCCTCCTTTGGTACGAAATATTAAGTGTTTGTCTTCTAGTAACTTTAAATCTTTGCGGATTGTTACACTTGAAACATTCATCTCGTCACATAATTCTTGGATAGATACTTTATTGTGCTCTTTAATTTTGTTTAAAATGTATTCGTGCCGCTCTGTAATATTTTTCATTCCATTGTTTATTTAGTAATCAAATATATATCAATATATATTGATAATTAAATTTAATTGCTTTTTATCTAAATTATCTTTTATTAAAATTTTATTTTCTTTTATATTCTTTTTATTTGTTAAATTAGGTTTCGTTTTTTAACCAATTATTATGAGGAAAATATTATTTTACCTATGTATGGCATTATTGTCATGTAATGCCTTTGGACAATCTGCAATAATTTTTAGAGGAACAGTAATGAATGAATCTCAAATCCCAATTACGGGAGCGACGGTGAGTTTTCGTGATATTCCTACTAAAAATACAACGACAGATAAAGCAGGTCAATTTTCTATTGAAGGTTTGCCCGGTCAATTTATTGTTATCAGTAGCGTAGGCTATAGTTCTAAAACCGTGGAACTCGGACAGCAGAAGTCCTTGAGTATTCATTTGGCGGCAGACAATAAAAATATTGATGAGGTTGTTGTTGTCGGATATGGTTCACTAAAAAGAAAAAATTTGACCAGTTCTATTACTACTGTAGGTGCTGCAGAATTAGAAGATAAACCTGTCGTTAGTTTTGATCAAGCTATAGCTGGAAAAGTAGCAGGTGTTAATATTAGTCAGAGCAATGGTGCTCCAGGAGGTGGGGTAGCTATTAATATTCGTGGTGTAGGTTCTATTACAGGGGGAACTTCTCCATTATATGTAGTAGATGGTTTGCCATTGTCAACGAATTCAAGCGATAGATTTAATCAAGGGGGGAATAACTTTAATTATACCGTCAATCCGCTCAATAATATCAATCCTGCTGATATATTGGATATTCAGATATTGAAAGATGCTGCAGCAACTGCTATATATGGTTCTCGAGGTGCAAATGGTGTCGTTATTATAACAACAAAAAAAGGTAAAGGTGAACAGCCTACGGTAAATTTGAATGCTTACCTAGGCACTTCCAAATTGGCAAAAAAAGTAGACGTAATGGATGCTTACGAATTAGCTAATTATATGGTCAATGCTCGCGATATAGGATGGGTAAGCAAAGATCCTTTGCGCAATAAAGTGACTGACCCGCTTTCTATTCGTACTATAGATGATCGTTATCCTTTGTTTATGCTTCCCTATGTGCAGGGGGAGCAAGGGCTCGTAAATACCGATTGGCAAGATGAATTTTACCGTGATGCCTTTTCTCAGAATTATGATGTATCTATAGGTGGTAACAGTGAGAAAGCCAACTATTATACTTCATTGGGTTATTTAAATCAACAAGGTATTATCCCCAATTCAGGAATTGAACGTTATAGTGCTAGGGTTAATGTAGATTTTAAATTAAGTGACTATGTCAAATTGGGTGTTAATTTGAACCCAACCTATATTAATAATAATTTAGCAAGGTCTGAAAAAAATTGGGGTGACGAAGGACTCGTGATAGGTGTATTAATGTCGCTTCCAAATATACCCGCATACAATGAAGATGGTTCTTTTGCTGTTGACAAGTTGTATGAAACTTTGTGGTCTGGTGAATCTAATGTAGTGCAATTCCAAAATCCACTTGCTCTGGCTAATATGGTACAGAATAGAATGAATCAGTATAATATGATTTTTAATACTGATCTCGAGATCTCATTATTGAAAAATTTGAAGTTCAAATCTATTGTTGGTGGTAATTTTGGATATACTAACAGAAAATATTATAGACCTAAATCTTTGAGTTATCGTACAGAAAAGGCTCCAACGAGTTATTTTAACTTTGGTGAAGTTTTTAACTCTACTATATCTAATATATTATGGGACAATTCTTTGGAGTATACTGCTGACTTTGGTAAGAATGACCTAAATGTCGTAATTGGTAATTCTGTTCAACGTGAAATTAATAAAAATAGTACTGCTGAAGGACGTAATTTTGCTACTGATAATGTGACCACGATTAATACTTCTCAAGATCGTTACTCCAACGAACAAATGCGTGAATGGAAGATGCTGTCTTACTTTTCTCGTGTTTCATATGCCTACGATAGTCGTTATTTATTTATGGCTACATTGCGAGCAGATGGTTCTTCAAAATTTGGTAAGAAATCTAAATGGGGGGTCTTTCCATCTGCTTCAGCAGCATGGCGTATATCCGAAGAAGATTTCTTTGCAAAGGACTTGATCAATGATTTAAAGGTGCGAGCTAGTTATGGAGTAGCTGGAAATAATGATATTCCTTATTATGGATCTATGTCTTTGTTGAGTACAAATGGTAAATATACTATCGGTGATAATGTATTGGCAGGCTTGTATCCTTCGAGCTCCCCTAATGAAGAATTGTCTTGGGAGACTACAAGTACATACAATTTTGGCTTTGACGCACAATTGTGGAATTCCTTAACCATAAACATGGATTACTATACTTCTAAGACGACTGATTTACTACTAAATGTACCTGTTCCGTCCAGTTCGGGATATACAGAGTCATTACAGAATATAGGCTCATTATCTAATAAAGGGATAGAACTTGGACTAAGCTATAAGCACGAATTTACAGAAAAAAGTAAGCTTAGCTTGAGTTTTAATATTTCAAAGAATATAAATGAAGTGTTAGAATTGGGGCCTGGTCAGCAGCAAATTATTTCTTCAGGAGGTCTTACGGATTCTCATATTACGAGAATAGGACATGCTATAGGTTCTTTTTTTGGATATAAGGTTATAGGTAAATTTCAAAATGAACAAGAAGTAGCTGATTTAGCTAAGTTTGGAAATCAAAAAGTTGGTGATTTTATTTATCAAGATACTAATAATGATGGGGTGGTGAATGCATCGGATCGGGTAATATTAGGTTCTAATCTTCCCAAATTTGAATTTGGATTTAATGTAGGGTATCAATACACTGATTTTGATTTGAATGTAAGTCTTTATTCTAAACAAAAATTCCATGTTATTAATACCATGCACCGTTATTTAGCTGAAGCATGGGGCAATAATCTGTCTGTATATCTAGATGAAAGTGCTCCGCGTCCTGTTTGGGCTGTTGGTTCGGCAACACATACTAGAGCCTCTAGTTGGCAGCTGGAAGATGCATCATTTGTGCGTGTTCGCGATATTACATTAGGCTATAGGTTGCCAAAATCATTGGTTTCTAGAATGAAGATAAACAATTTAAGGGTGTATGTAGCCATGTTAAATCCTTTTACATGGACTAATTATTCAGGCTATAATCCAGAAGTTTCTAGCAATTTTAATAGTGCACTTACTCCTGGGGAAGAGTTTGGGAATTACCCTGTTAGTAAATCATTCAATTTTGGATTTAATATAACTTTTTAAATTATGAAAAACATACAATTATATATCGCATTATTTTTATTCTCTTCCTGTTCTTCATTTATCGATGTGACTCCCTTGTCAGATAATAGTGTGGAGAATTTTTATAAAACAGAGCAAGAGATAGATCAAGCCGTGGTCGCTGTATATGATGGTGTACAAACGTTGGTACGCCCTGCTTATTTGGATTTATTTGGTGAAATAACTTCTGATAACTCATACAATTTTGCTACAACACCTAACGGTGGAGCTAATGCTAATTTTGATAATTTTAACTTAGCTACAAACAATACCTATTTGAATAGGTTTTGGACAGCCTCTTATGCTGCTGTACAACGTGCAAATATTGTTTTAAGCCGTATGGAAGGAGTGACTATTCCGGAGGAAAAGAAAAATCAACGTAAAGGAGAAGCTTTATTTTTGAGATCGTTAGTTTATTTTTATCTGGTTCAGATTTGGGGCGATGTACCCTTAATTTTGGATGAAACAAAAAATCCTATTTCCCATATTGAAAAAGTAAGAGATAAGAAAGCGGAGATATTAACTCAAATTATCGCTGATCTAAAGATAGCTGAGGCTCTATTGCCACTTAGCTATGCTGCTGCGGACCAAGGTAGAGCCACCAAAGGTGCTACTCAAGCACTGTTGGCTCGTATATATCTTCATACTAAAGAATATACTAATGTCGTTGAATATGCGGATAAGGTTATTCATTCAAATTTGTATCAACTTGATACGGATTACGAAACATTTTTTGATACGAGGAAAGTAAGTCAAGAAAATATATTTGTTATTAATTTCAAATCAGGAACTAATTCGGAGGGTTATCCTTTTAGTAATGTCAACCATGATTATGACAATACTGCTTCTTATGATTTGATGAATTACTATAAAAATGATCCAAGGCTTAATTTCAATGTAGCACCCACAGCGATTAATACATTTTATAGCAAAAAAATACATAATACATTAGTAAATAATGATAATACTATTAATGTTAGAATTATTATTTTGCGCTATGCTGATGTACTCTTAATGAAAGCTGAAGCATTAAATAATTTGAGCTATCCTGCTACCGATGCATTGCAATTGATGAATACCGTACGGAAAAGGAGTGGACTCAATGAGTTAATGTTTACCGATCTAGCTAGCAAGGAACAGTTTCAGGATAAATTGATGGATGAGAGAAGAATAGAGTTTGCTTTCGAAAATTTAAGATGGTTTGATTTAGTGCGTACTGGTATGGCTACTCAAGTGATGTCGGTGAAGAATTTTGGTGGACAACGTGAAAATTCAGCATCTGGTCTACCCTATACTTTCAAAGATAGTTTTTTATTGTTCCCAGTTCCTCAAGCACAAATAGATGCTAGTGCTGGTCGTTTGAGTCAAAATCTAGGCTATTAAATTTTTACTGCCTTTTAAATAAAAAAAGATGTAATACTTAGTATTACATCTTTTTTTATTTATCTTTTTTTTTCTTTAATAATCTTTTTTTTAGTAAAATAACACTACATTAGTAGTATAAACCAATTATACAATTATGAGCAATTTAACATTTTCCCAAAGAATTGGGATGCCGAATAATCTCAAATGGGGCTACCTAGGAATTTTAATATTCATGATGGGAGATGGTGTTGAGCAGGGCTGGCTGAGTCCATATCTCGTAGAACATGGGATGTCAATTCAGCAATCAGCAACATTATTTACAGTTTATGGCATTACAATAGCTATATCATCCTGGTTCTCGGGTGTTTTGGCAGAGAGTTATGGTCCTAGAAAATCCATGCTTATGGGTTTATTGTTGTATATAATTGGAACTATAGGATTCGTAAGTATGGGCATGGCCAAACTTGATTATAGCTCCATGCTTCTATTTTATGCTATCCGTGGATTTGGTTATCCTTTATTCGCATACTCTTTTATGGTTTGGGTTACTTATAAAGCGCCACAAAATATGCTGGGTAGAGCTGTTGGATGGTTTTGGTTTGTATTTACCGGTGGTTTAAATGTATTAGGTGCCTATTATTCGAGCTGGGCTTTAGAAAGATTTGGCTATGAAAATACACTATGGAGCTCTATTTTGTGGGTCTTGGTTGGTGCTTTCTTCGCTTTAGTGATGAATAAAGATAAGTTTGAAACGAAGCCGGCAAATGCGTCCAAATCTGGTGAATGGTTGAATGGTCTGACTATTGTCAAGAAAGAACCCAAAGTACTATTAGGGGGGATTGTACGGGTTATTAATACAACAGCACAGTTTGCTTTTCCTGTTTTTTTGCCTTTGTATATGGCTGAACATGGTTTTGATACCAAAGAGTGGTTACAGATTTGGGGTACCATATTTACGAGTAATATTATTTTCAATCTCATATTCGGCTTTGTCGGGGATCGATTAGGCTGGCAAAATACTATTATATGGTTTGGTGGTGTTGGATGTGCTATAACCACCGTTTTATTTTATTATGCCCCGATTTGGTTTGATGGTAGTTATTGGGCGGTCATGGCTGCAGGTATCGCTTGGGGAGCTTTATTAGCTGGATATGTACCTCTTTCTGCATTAGTGCCCTCCTTGGTAAAAGAGGATAAAGGTGCTGCGATGGCTATTTTGAATCTTGGTGCAGGATTACCTGTTTTTATTGGACCAGCATTAGTAGGGATATTAATAGGTACTATTGGTAGCGCTGGTGTTATTTGGGTATTAGCGGGCTTATACTTAGTAAGTGCTGTTTTAACGAGGTTTATAACTATTGATAAAGCAAAATTAGATTAACCAATTATATTTTAAGAAAATCACAAGAATATTATGAAAGTATTACTTACCGCTCCTTATGAGAATAAAAGTGCTTTAGAAGAACTGGAAGGGTTATTTGATCAGATTATATATAAACCATGGAAACCCAATGGAAGGGCTTATAATCCTACAGAATTAATATCGTTGTTGCAGGAGACTGGAGCAGATGCTTTGATTTCGGAACATGATGAGATAACGAATGATGTTTTACATGCTTTTCCTAACTTGAAATTTGTTGGTATATGCAGAGGTACTCCTTCCAATATTGATCTGGCTGTTGCTACTGAATTAGGGATACCTGTTTTCAATACCCCTGCGAGAAATGCTCAAGCTGTAGCAGAGATGTTTATCGCTAATGTGATTACATTATTGCGTAATACTATTCCTGCAATACAATGGTTGGAAGGTAAAAACTGGGCGGCTGGGGCTCATACTTCTTATCTTGAATTCAAAGGAAATGAATTGGCCGGTAAGAAAGTAGGAATGGTAGGTTTTGGCGCTGTCGGACAATTTATCGCGCGTATGCTAGTTAATTTCCCTGCTGAAATTTATTATTATGACCCTTATTATACCGATCCAAATAAAGACTTTAAAAAAGTTGAACTTACCGAATTATTCGCGGTGTGTGATGTCGTTGGTATTCATTTGCCTGTGACAACAGAAACCGAAGGTATGATAGATCAAAAGTATCTTTCATTACTTAAACCAGATGCAATATTCGTTAATACGGCACGATCAGTGGTCGTTAATAGAGAGGATTTATTAGCTGTAATAGAGGGAGATAAAATTCGCGGGGCTGTACTGGATGTATTTTATAATGAGCCTCCAGATGAAATTGATTATAAGATGATATTACATAAAAATGTTATTGCTACTCCACATATTGCTGGTGCAACACATGAAGTAGAAGATCATCATGCTTTTATTATGAACAACAATTTAAGAGAGTTTTTCCACCTTGGGAACAAGACTATTAAACAGTTGGTGAATAAAACGATTTTAGAAGCTACTAAAGGGAATTAATTATGTCTAGAAAAGCGTATCTAATTATTGATATTGGCACAGGGAATGCTCGTGTTGCTGTTGTTACTCCTGATGGTGATATATTAGGCATTACACGTGAAAATGTACATTATATCACTGATACTAAATATGAAGAGTCGATTTATTTTGAGCCCGAAGTACTTTGGAATCAAATACTTTCGCTTTCAAAAGTAGCATTAGCAGAAGCTGGTGATGTTGATATATTGGCTATTACTGCGACGAGTCAGCGTGAGGGAATTGTCGTAATAGATGAAGATGGAAGATCACTATTGGGTATGCCTAATATCGATCACCGTGGACGCAAGTGGGAAAGCAATTTAGTAGACAAAGACAAAGTGTATGAATTGTCCGGTAGATATCCTACTTCTTTATTCTCAGCATTCAAATTGATTGGTATACGTGAAGTATATCCTTTGATATTCGAAAGAATTGCTGCTGTAATGAGTATTTCAGATTGGATTCAATATAAATTTTCTGCTGTCCAGGGCTATGAACATTCGCAGGCTTCTGAAACATTATTGTATGATGTGGAAAAGAAGAAATGGTCCACTGAGCTATCTGATTTATTTCATCTTTCTAGCAGTATTTTACCTCCACTAAAGGATTCGGGAACTATATTAGGACCAATATTATCTTCTGTGGCTCAGCATTTGCAAATAAATACAGATGCCATAGTCGTTGTTGGTGGTGGCGATACGCAGTTAGCGATTAGAAGTATGGAGCCTTCTCCCAATGATGTAGTCATCGTCTCTGGTACCACTACTCCAATTATTAAGATTGTAGATCAGTATGAAAAAGATGCTAATCAACGTACATGGACAAGCCGCCATATAGATCAAAGTAATTTTATTCTTGAAGCTAATGCTGGTGTAACGGGGTTAAATTATCAACGCTTAAAGGAGATTTTTTATCCCAATGAAGGGTACGAAGTCATTGAAAAAGAACTTGAAGAAACAACTTATATTCAGTGTATAGCATCTTTAGGGTCTTTGATAGCTGATGAAGATGAACCCCTGATCAAAGGTGGCTTTATATTTAATGCTCCTGTTTCACATCAGTTAACACGTGGTAGCTTTGTTTTTTCAATATTGTGGGATATAGCTTGTTCAATATATGAAAATTATAAATTCTTATGTGATGTTTCTGAACACCAAGAAAGCTATATTTGGGCTTGTGGTGGTGGTGTAGAAAGCCGAAAATTACGCCAATTTTTGGCCAATCTACTAGGGAAAAATATTCGTATACGGACTACTTTTAGACAGGCCTCAGTTTTGGGAGGTGTTTTTATTTGTAATGATGCTTTAGGAGTTACTACTACTACGCCTGACCTTTTGGAAGAAACTATTCCACAGGATCAAGAGCAGTTTCATCAGTTGTACTTAGAATGGCAAAAAGCACGTAAGACTTTTAAGCAAGTTTCGTAGATGGAAAATTCATATTTTTTTGGTGTTGATGTAGGTACGCAGGGGGCACGTGTTATTCTAGTTGATCAAGCTGGTAGGCTAATAGGAAGTGGCACGCGCACATTTTCTTTGGATGAAGGATTTAGAGAGGAGCAGTCGCCCGAAATATGGTGGCGTGATTGTCTTGACATAATTAATGAAATCATTTCCAATTTAAGTGATCAGGTTGATAAATCAGCGATCAAAGCATTGTCTGTAACATCTACCTCAGGAACCATTATTCCCATAGATAAAAATAATAATCCTTTGCATAAGGCGATTATGTATAGCGATCCTCGTTCTGCTGATCAAGGTAAACGAATTAAAGAATTGGCTTGCCAATATAATCCTGATGGATATACTGGATTTAATGCTTCTAGTGGTATCACTAAAATGCTTTGGTATATTGAAAATTTCCCTAGCAAGATAGAAGAAATAGCACTATTTATTCATGCTTCGGATTTTATTGTAGGTAAACTATCTGGCAACTATAAAACTACGGATTATACAAATGTCTTAAAATCTGGCTATAATTTAGAATCATTATTGTGGCCAGATTATATAGAAAGGGAATTAGGAATTAAACATAAATGGCTGCAAGATGTAGTTCCTTCAGGCTCTGTTATTGGAAAATTAGATCTTCATTTAGCCCAAAAATGGGGGCTAGGGCAAATTGATGTCGTAGTAGGAATAACAGATGGCTGTGCTAGTCAAATGGCTTCCGGCGCCGTTAATCCTGGTGATTGGAATACAACGATCGGTACCACTTTAGTAATAAAAGGCGTAACAAAGAATCAAGTAGTAGACAAATTGGGGCGACTATACAGTCATCGGCATCCCGAAGGATATTGGATGCCTGGTGGTGCGAGTAATACTGGCGCTGATTGGGTGTCATTGGATTTTAAAACGGATTTAGAAGCTCTTAATAGTAGTGCTGAGAAATTAATTCCTACCGGAAAAATTGCTTGGCCTTTGAAGCAAAAAGGAGAGCGATATCCCATTATGTCCATTGAGGCAAGAGAAATAGTCCCCGATGTAGAATCAAATGTTGAGCTGTTTGCTGCAAATATGGAAGGCGTAGCTTTTATCGAAAGGCTAGCATATGAAATAATTGAACAATTGTCAACTGAAAAAGTAGATGCTGTATATACTGCAGGTGGTGCTAGTAAAAGTGACCTTTGGTTGAAAATTCGTGCTTCAGTATTGAATGTTCCGATTTATAAATGTAAAGATGCAAGTGGTGCTTTAGGAGCTGCAATAATGGCGGCGTCCAATACGTATTACTCTTCATTGACGGAGGCCGCAAAGCAGATGACACATATTGAAAAAACAATCCTTCCAAATTCTGATTTCGTAGCTAGCTACGAGCTACAATATTCTCTTTTTAAGGAAAAACTTAAACAATTAAATTATATATAGATGCTAACAATTTGCTTATTGAGACATGGCGAAACTGCCTATAATGCAGATGGAAATAAATATTGCGGCAGAACTGATATTGGTCTTACCGAAAAAGGAATACAACAGGCAAAGAGAATGAATGAATTGTTAAAGGATTATACCTTTGATGCTATATTTTGCTCTCCCTTGCAACGTGCCAAACTTACTGCCGAAATAGCTTCTGGTAAGCCTGAATCTGTACAAATTGATGACAGATTAATAGAAGTAGATTTTGGAAGCTGGGAAGGTAAGCGTCCTGCCGAATTTCAAGCTGAGGATCCGGAGTCATGGCACAATTGGTTGGTAGATCCAGCGCTGTACAAAGCGGGTAGAAGTGGTGAATCTGCTGCGCAAGTAGTTGATAGATTAAATTCTTTCTATTCGGAATTGTTGGAAAAATATGATAATAAAAATATACTTATTGTAGGCCACAATGGCATTAATAGGTTTTTTATGACTTCGCAGTTAGGTATGCCTCTACGCAATTATCGCAAGATAGTACAAGACAATTCAGCTTTAACACTATTAACATTGTCTAAAGAGGAGGGTATGAATTTATTGAAATTGAATGCATAAGATATCTCCTTTTAATTCTTATTTATATTATAAAGTATTATTTTAAATAATATTCTTATACTTTTACATACTTCATTTTAATTATTAATTACGTATACGAGTCATCAATATATCATAGCTGATCACCTATATGGATCAGTTGTATTCATATATTTATGATTATTGGCATATATTTGTGCTTTATTTCTGTTTTTAACAAGATACTTTCTAATAGTAATTGATTTGGTGAAAATTGGAGGGAATTTGATTTTACAAATTATATTTGATTAATCTAATTATAAAAAATGAGTGAGCAATACGAAAAGAAAAAATTCGGTATCAAAGATATAGCACGTTTAGCAAATGTATCTATAGCTACTGTGGATAGGGTGTTGAATAATCGTAAAGATGTTTCCGATAAAACCAGAGCTAAGATAAAAGAAATTATTGCAGCTAATAATTATCAGCCCAACCTCTATGCTAGAGCTTTGTCAGTGAAAAATAATTTGAGTTTTGCTGTTATTATTCCACGTACATCCTCTCAGACAGGCTATTGGCAATTGTGTTTAGAGGGCATTAACAAAGGTATTCAAGAATTTTCCTCTTTTGGGATAAATATTCAAGTATTTCTCTACGATCAAGAAGATGTAAATACCTTTATAAAATCTACGGAAGATATCTTCATGTCAAAATTTAACGCTGTCGTTATTGCCCCAATTTTTACAGAGAAGACCGAAGAATTTATAGCAGAATGTAAATCGCGTAATATTCAGACTATATTTATTAATTCTGATGTCAAAGGACTTTCTTCATTAGGGTATATTGGTCCTGATTTATATAGTACTGGACGGTTAGCTGCCAATCTTACTTCTTATTTAGTACCTAATAATTCTAAGTTGCTTATATTGAATGTGGCCAAAGGATTGAATAATTATAAGTATTTAGAAACTAAAATTGATGGTTATAAATCCTATTTAGACAATTTGGACAGAGGTTATGAAATAGTAGTCAAAGATATTCCTTTTAATGACTATGATGAAGTTGCTCCAGAATTGTATAGGGTGTATGAACAAGAAAAACCTGATTTAATCTTCGTGACGAATTCTCGTGTAGGTATTATTGGGGAATTCTTTTTTAATCATTCATCGCTAAAAAAACCACATATTATAGGTTTTGATTTTTTACAAGTGAATGTTGATTATTTGGCTAATGGAATAGTAGATTTCTTAATCTGTCAGCGACCAGACAAACAAGGTTATTTAGCTTTACATTATTTATATAAATATTTCTTGCTGAAAGAGGTAGCTATAGATCATAAATCTATGCCTATAGATATTCTGACTATTGAAAATTATCTATTTTATGAAAATTAATTAATAAACTTGATTCTATTAAAATATTTTTATAGGTTAGCAATCGAATGATGATTAGTACTGAATGATTCAGTATTCGAAAGCCAATTTCCTGAAAATATACTATATGAATTATAATATAGCATTAGTTTTTACATATTTAATGAGTATACAGATAGGTGAGCTTTTTATTCTAAACTTTTTCGGTAACGTTCACGAAATGTGCAGTGAGTAGTTTTTGAAAATAGTTGTAATTAGATTCTTTGGCAAATTATGAATTCTTGTTCATGTCATATTTGTATATATGATTGATGATAGAGATTTTTATCCTTCTAATAATTATGAATCTAAGACTATCTAATAGCATAGTATTGGCTTGGAATGCGGTTGTTTAAGTATTTAGCAAATTGAAAAATATAGAATATTAAGATTTGAAATAATAGAAATTTGTATGATAAAAAGAATTTTATTTTTAGCTCTAGCATTGGGCTTTAGTGTTATTGTAAAGGCACAGTTCAAAAATCATGGACCTCAAGTTTTTGCTGCTGCTATTCAAGGAAGTCATTTTTTGAAAGGTACTGATGGTAAAGACTATGTTTTTACTGTAGTAAGGGGAGTTCCTGCGCGTTTGGTAGGCTATGAGGTGGAGACAGGTAAAAATATAGTTAACTCGCCGCTTAATGGTACTGATGGTTCTTGGGATATGGAAGTATCGAGCGACAATATTGTTTATATGACGGGTAATGGTAAGATGTATGCTTACACATTAGGTGATACGGAAGTCAAAGATTTAGGGCTTACTTTACCCAATCAAAAGGTTGTTTGGGATCTTGTAGCTGGTAAGAATGGGAAAATATATGGAGGTACCTATCCCGATTGTCAAGTTTATGAATATGATCCAAAGACTGGATTCAAAGATATTGGAGGTGGCGCTATCCAGGCGGGGGAGAATTATGTAAGGAGTGTCGCTTACGATGCCAAGAAGGATAAAATATATTCAGGTATTGGTTCACATGCTGCATTTGTAGAGTTGGATTTGAAGACTAAGGCTAAGATCAATATTCTTGCAGATCAAGACAAGGATCATGAGTTTGTATATGATATGGAACTAATTGCTGATGTGAAAGGTGGTGATCGAATAATTGCTTGGTTAAATAGTGCTAAAGGTGTAGAAACAATTATTTATAATTTAAAAACCAAAAAATACGAAAAGCGATTTTCTTCTGTTGAGGTCAAATCAATCGCTAAGAAAGATGGATCTGATGTTATCTACTATACTTCAGGTGGCAAGATTTATACGTTAGATTTTGCTGATAAGGATTTAGAGCCAAAGATTTTGGCTTCAATCGAAGGTCGTGGACGCGCTGGTTATATGGATAAGGATGGAAATTATAAAGTCTTGACCAATAGTCATAAAGTATTTACGATAGATACAAAATCAGGTAAAATACGTAATGAGATACTTTTGGATATTCCCAAAGCTCCTATTAGTATTCAAACCATATTTTGGGGGCCTGATGATAAGGTGTGGGTTTCTGGTTATTTAGCAGGAAACCATGGTACATATGATCCCGCTACTGATGAACATAAGGATTATTTAGGACTTCATCAGACTGAAGGGATGAATAGCCTAGGTGATAAAATATATTTTGGTAATTATACCCATGCGGAGCTTTTTTCTTATGATGTCACGCAATCGTGGAGTACGTCAAAAGGAAATCCTAAATTCTTGGGTGCTATCAAAGGTCAAGATCGTCCTTTTGCAGTGTTGCCATTGGCTAATGAAAAAGAGGTACTCTTTGGTACGGTGCCAGCATATGGGCAGTTGGGGGGAGCTATTACTCATTTGGACGTAGCTACAGATACATTTGTTACCTACACTAATATTATTCCTAATCAATCCATCGTGTCTTTGATCGAAATTGATGGTAAAGTGATTGGTGGTTCTACGATTTCGGGTGGTTTAGGTGCAATTCCAACAGCATCAAGAGGGAAAATATTTGAATGGGATAGTGAAAATAAAAAGGTCTTATGGACAGATTCTATTGACAATCATTGGTCTATCACAGGCTTGTTTAAAGGCCCTGATAATGGCTTATGGGGCTTTGCAGACGGTACTTTGTTTAAGTATGATTTGTCTTCCAAGAAAGTTGTTTACAAAAAAGAGGTGTATAAATACGATACGTATCCAAGTCATATTTGGAGAAATGGATTGGCTGTATCGCATAAGAACGGGCTTATTTATTTTACATTGACGGATAAATTATATAGCTTCAACCCTAAAAATAAAGAATTGAAACATTTGAAGGACAATGCCAGTTTGATCACGCAGGGGGATGGAAAAGTTTATTTTAGAGAGGGAGTAGATTTATGGAGTTATACACCTGAATTATAGTATATGCGCTATCTTATTTTTTCGATTATCGTATTTTTGAGCTATAGCAATGCTATAGCTCAAGATATATTGCAAGTTAATGTCATTAATGATAAAGTTGCATTTAGTGTAAATGAAGATATTTATTTCAAAGTTGAAGTCAATGATGTTACGTTTTCTAAATTAAAAAATAAAGAACTTACAATTTCATATGCTGTTGAAGGTGACACTGATAAGGAGCCTATTTCCTTTAATTTTCTAATGAAGAATAATGTAGAAGTTATCAAAATTAATAAAATTTCCGCTGCGCAAATATTACGTATTAAAACTTCATTAATGTATGATAAAAGCTTGCTAACAAAGGAAATCGGAATAGCAATTGATCCAGAAAGGATTGCTACCACAGTTATTAAGCCACATGACTTTAATACTTTTTGGCAGGAGCAAATTATGAATTTAGATGATATTGGACTAAATCCTAATGTTGTTCAAGTGCCAAATTTGTCCACTGCAGATTATGATGTTTATAATATAGATTATCAAGTTGATAAAGATGGCTCTCGATTTTATGGGGTATTGACTATTCCCAAAGGTGCCACATCTAAGAAATATCCCGCTTTAGTTATTTATCCAGGTGCAGGTGTAAGAGGTTATGTCGCGGATACTAGATTTGTCGCTGATAGTGTTATTACTTTGCAAGTCGGGGTACATGGTATTCCTATAGATTTACCCGCACAACTATATAATTCATTAACTAATGGTGCATTAAAAGGATATCCATATTTTAATTTGCAATCAAAAGAGCTATATTATTTTAATAGAGTTATAAAAGGTAGCTTGCGTGCTTTGGACTTTTTACAGACAGTAGAACAATTTGATGGTGAAAATATCCTGACTACAGGTTCATCTCAAGGGGGAGCGCTTAGTTTAATAGTGACAGCATTGGATAAAAGAGTAAAAGCTACGGCCGTTTTTTGCCCTGCTTTGTGTCAAACGAATGGTACTCTTTTTGGTAAAGCTACTGGATGGCCTCAACCCATGAAAAGGGTAAAGATGGAAGAGGAGTGCACCCAAAATTGGAAAAATGTAATTCCTTATTATGACGTAGTTAACTTCGCTAAAGATATCAATGTACCTGTATTTATGACTTTTGGCTTGATTGATAATGTAACCCCTGCTACCACTATTTTCGCAGCTTACAATGCTATACCATCGGATAAGAAATATTATTTGATGGCCGATGTGCAACATGCAAATCATCCTATTCAAATGGAACGGGTAAAGGAATATATTTTGAAAAAAATAAAGTAATTTTATAGGTTAATTATTTTATTTTTTGATTTATTTATCTTATTTTCGGTAACGTAAACGGCACGCGGAGTGCAGACCTAAATTATAGCATATTATTAACGTGATTAAATTATTTTATATAACTAGAGATTATAAGTATACCGCTGTATGCTTATCAGCAATAGTATTTCTTTTTGTTTGTTGCCAAAAACAAAAAGATCATTTTATTGATTATATAAAAATATCTGATGCGACATATTTAGGTGTTTCTGAGCTGGCCAATGCGTTAGATGTGCCTTGGGATATTCAATTTAATGATGAGTTGAATTCTTTATTTGTTACCGAAATTAAAGGTGCGATAAGTAGGATAGATATAGAAACCGGTATAAAGAAGCAGATATTTACAATACCTAATGTTTTTCACAAACGTACTTTGGGTCTTCTTGGCATGGTTCTTCATCCCGATTTTAGCACGAATCCTTTTATTTATGTCGCGTATACTACCAAAGAAGGTGATGCTATATATAGTGAGTTGGCTAAGCTAACTTATGAAAATGATACAGTTGTTAATAGCCAGTTATTATTGAAAATAGAAGGTGCTTCAGGACATAATGGTTCCCGCTTGGTATTTGACAACAATAAAATTTTGTATTGGGCTACTGGCGATGCGCATTCTAAAACACATGCACAAGATTCAACAACATTGAATGGTAAGGTGCTTCGTCTAACTGCTGATGGTGCGATTCCTAAAGACAATCCTATCCATAATTCTTATGTCTATGCTTGGGGCTTTAGGAATATTCAGGGAATGACTTTTACTCCCAATGGTAATTTAATGACTTCAGAGCATGGTGATGCTATAGAGGACGAAATTAATTGGGTACGACCAATTCATAATTATGGTTGGATTGATATTGAAGGATATCATGATACACCCAAAGAAATTGAAATTGCCTCAAAAAGCCCAAGGACGGAGCCTATTAAAGCATGGACTCCCGTTATCGCTCCTGCTGGATTGAAGTATTATGCCAATACAACCATTCCTGAATGGAATAATAGCCTTTTGCTAACCACGCTAAAGAGTCAATCCTTGCGTGTATTGAAAATGAATGTTGGACAAACCTCGATAGTAAAGGAAGATATTTATCTCAAGGATTATTACGGAAGAATAAGAGCAGTTACCACGGATAATAAAGGTAATGTTTATATCGCTACCAGCAATAGAGATTGGAATCCTCAAAAAGGGTTCCCTTTGAAAGGCGATGATCGCATTCTTAAATTATCTAAGATTGATTTTGTTCCCGATCATTACTTATCAGCATACAAATATGATAATACGCAGTCATTAACTGGAAAGCAATTGTACGAATCGTATTGTGCATCCTGTCATAAGACCGATGGTAAAGGGATCGAGGGCAATTTTCCTCCTTTAATAAATACAGCGACAGTTCAGCAGGATGATAAACTGATCAAGACGGTATTAAATGGCCTCAATGAGGAAATAACCGTTAATAATGTAAATTATAATCAACCTATGCCTTCTTTTCAATTTTTGTCTGATGGACAAGTAGCAAAGATATTGACTTATATTAGATCTAATTTTACCAATAATTATCCTGCAATAGACAGTACCAAAATAGCCAATTATAGAAATAAATAATAGTATACAAGCCTAAATATGAAGAAGATTTTAAATATCCTAGGTCCAGGAATCATTACCGCTGCATTGGTATTTGGGCCTAGTAAAATGACGATTACGTCAAAAATGGGAGCAGATTACGAGTTTGGATTGATGTGGATCGTTATCATTGCTTTATTTTTTATGGGAACATTTACAGCGATGTGTTCACGTATAGGTGTGGTGCAGGATAAATCGTTGTTGACCTTAATAAAGGAAAATTTTAATAAAAATATAGGTATCGCTATCGGAATAGGTATCTTTTTGGTAGCTACTTCTTTTCAAGCCGGAAATAGTATTGGTGTAGGTATTGCGATAGGTGAATCTACAGGTACTTCTAAGGATCTATGGATTATCACCTTTACTATTCTGGGGATAGCATTGTTATTCTTTCCTTCATTTTACAAAGTGATGGAAAAACTTATGATCGGTTTGGTATTAATAATGTTATTCTGTTTTATAGCGACCTTGTTTTTGACCGAAATTAATGTAACTAAGCTTGCCGCTGGTTTCGTACCGCAGTTGCCAAAGGGATCTTTAGGATTAGTGATTGCATTTACAGCATCCTGCTTTTCTTTAGTAGGTGCATTTTATCAAACCTACTTGATACAAGAACGCAAAAAAGTAAACCCAAATGGGGTTAGTATCCAGCAATCTGCAAGAGGTGCCTATACAGGAGTAGCTATATTAGGGTTTATGAGCTCCTCCGTATTGATATGTGCTGCCGCGGTATTATTTCCCAAAGGTATACATGTGAGTAGTGCAGCAGAAATGGGTAAAGCTTTAGAGCCTTTATTTGGGACCTATGCTAGCTCATTATTTTTTATCGGCTTATTTGGTGCTTCATTTTCCTCATTAGTGGGTAACGCTACTGTTGGTGGTGCACTTTTGGGTGACGCATTGGGTTTTGGTAGTAGTTTAGAGTCTAAGAAGGTTAAGGCTTTGATTTCTGTAGTCATGATATTGGGCTGTATTGTTGCGGTATCTTTTGGTAAGCTTCCTTTAGAATTAATTGTATTGGCACAAAGCGTTACTATATTTTTAGTGCCATTTATAGGTATATCTATTTTGCTGATTGCCAATAGTAAGAAAGTGATGGGGACTAATGCTAATAATATGTTCTATAAAGTCGTAGGCGCATTAGGCTTAGTGGTCATTTTCGTTTTAATGTTTAGTAATATATACGATATGTTTTTGAAATAGATATGGAAAACCAAATTTTAAGAGATTATGAAGAAAAATACACGTTGCCATCACGTGTATTTTTAGAAGATTTATCAAAAATTGATGGCGATTTTATTTTCTTAGGAATAGGTGGTAAGATGGGACCTAGTATGGCCAAACTATTGATTGATGGTTTGAAAAAAATTGGTGTCACTAGAAAAGTATATGGTGTATCTCGTTTCTCTGATGCTGAAGGTAGACAATATTTGGAAGACTTAGGCGTAGAGACTATTTCATGCGATTTATTAGATGATGAAGCTTTGCAAAAGCTTCCAGAAGTAAAGAATGTGATATACTTGGCAGGGTTCAAATTTGGTGCTGTAGGTAAGGAAGATTTTACATGGGCTATGAATTCATACTTGCCAGGAAGAGTAGCTGATAAATTCAAAAATTCTAGAATAGTAGCCTTGTCATCGGGCAATGTATTACCTTTCGTTAATGTTACCGATGGTGGTGTAGATGAAACAGTATGCCCCGAGCCTATTGGTGAATATGCGCAAAGTACACTAGGTAGAGAGCGTATATTTACGTATTTCAGTAAGAAAAATAATACTCCTATACTTATTTATCGCTTGAATTATGCGGTAGATTTTAGATATGGTGTCGTTAGGGAGATAGCAAAGCAGGTATTTAATAATCAACCTATAGATATAACGACCAATAATGTAAATGTGATTTGGCAAAGTGATGCCAATGAAATCGCTATACGTAGTTTGCTACATACTGAAGCACCGGCAAAAGTACTTAACGTAACAGGTCCTGAGATTCTATCTATAAAATGGATAGCGCAGAAGTTAGCACTAGCATTTGGTAAAGAAGTAGAATTTGTTGGCGTACCCGAAACATCAGCATTATTAAATAATGCCTCAGAGTGTCATAAAATTTTTGGCTATCCATCTGTTAGCATTTTAGAAATTATAGATATTACTGCTAAATGGATGCTCCATGGTGGGGATGAATTTGGTAAGGATACGCATTTTCAAGAAAGGAAAGGTAAGTTTTAAATGAAAAGACTAGCTATAGAAAAAAGAGAACTGTTATTTAATGGTACGGTATTTCCTGCACATCCGTTGTGCTTAGATCAGAATCGTAATTTTGATGAAGATAACCAACGATTATTAACAAATTACTATATCCAAAGTGGTGCTGGTGGAGTAGCTGTTGGTGTGCACTCCACGCAGTTTGAAATACGATTGCCCGAATATAATCTATACGAGAAAGTATTGCGTATATCTGCAGAAGAGGTGGATAAAGCAAATTTAGAACGACCATTTATAAAAATAGCCGGTATCTGCGGTCCGGTAGAGCAAGCTATTAAAGAGGCCGAATTAGCTGTGGCATTGGGATATGATATGGGCTTACTAAGTATGGGGGGCTTACATAGTTTAACAGAACAGCAAATCTTAGAACGTACGCAAGCCGTGGCTAATATCATCCCTGTATTTGGATTCTATTTGCAGCCCTCCGTAGGTGGACGTATTTTTTCTTATGATTTTTGGTCTAAGTTTGTTAATATTGATAATGTAGAAGCTATAAAATGTGCTTCGTTCAATCGCTATCAAACTTTGGATGTAGTACGTGCTATTGCTCATTCTCCACGAAAAGATAATATTGCTTTATATACTGGTAATGACGATAATATCGTTGCTGATTTGATTTCTATTTATAGATTTAATGTAAATGGCAAAGAAGAAGAGGTGCAATTCAGAGGTGGGCTGTTGGGGCATTGGGCAGTATGGACGAGTAAAGCAGTAGAACTATTAGATTGCATAAAGGATTTTAAATTGAATCCGACAATAGAAGGTTGGAAGCATCTGCAAGTATTGAATAATCAAACTACAGACGTAAATGCTGCTTTGTTTGATGTAGCAAATGATTTTCATGGATGTATACCAGGGATTCATGAGATATTGGTGAGACAAGGGCTCATGAAAGGGATATGGTGTCTTAACCCTGATGAAGTATTATCTGAAGGACAAGCGGATGAATTGACACGTGTACATGCTGATTATCCTGCTCTTAATGATGATGCTTTCGTAAAGGAGTTTTTGAATAATTATACTGTAAATAATTAATAAAGAAAGATGATGGATGTTAATGCGATTAAAGTACTCGTAAAAGAAGTGAAAGAGGAAGCAATTCGTCTAAGAAGACATTTTCATAAACATCCGGAACTTTCCTTTCAGGAGTATTTGACATCAAAATATATCAAAGAGTATCTGACAGCATTAAATATCTCTTTTGATTCTGTTGCCGATACAGGTGTTATTGCGCGTATATCTGGTAAACAAACTGATGCTGCTAAGACTATTGTACTTCGTGCAGATATTGATGCTTTGCCCATACAAGAAATAAACAATAGTGATTTTGATTCTATCTACCCACATGTGATGCATGCCTGTGGCCATGATTTTCATACTGCAAATTTGCTGGCTGTTGTCAAAATATTGAATGAGCATAATCAGGACTTTACAGGGACTATAATTGCTGTATTTCAACCCGCAGAGGAAAAAATACCCGGTGGGGCCAAAGCGATAATTGAATCTGGCGTGTTGAATAGTTCTATATCTGCAGTATTGGGTCTACATGTTAGTCCTAAATTTGAAGTTGGTAAAGTTGCGCTTAGATTGGGTAAATTTATGGCGTCAGCAGATGAGTTTTTCGTTCATATAAAAGGAAAAGGTGGTCATGGCGCTCAACCTCACCTTAATATAGACCCTGTAGTTATAGCTTCTCAATTGGTTATTTCGCTACAGCAATTAGTGTCGCGCTGTGCTAATCCTGCCATACCTACCGTATTGTCTGTAGGAAAATTTATCGCTAATGGTGCTACGAATGTAATACCGGATGAGGTGTACTTGGAAGGTACCTTTAGAACAATGGATGAACAGTGGCGAGAGCAAGCAATAGTATTAATAGAGAAACAGCTTAATGAATTACCCCAAATATATGGCGCATCAGCAGATGTAGAAATCAGAAGAGGGTATCCTGTTTTGCATAATGATGCAGATTTAGCCGTTAAAGTACGTTGTTATTTAAATGAATTTTTGGGGGAAGAGGCGG
The DNA here is from genome assembly GCF_022627575.1 of Sphingobacterium rhinopitheci. GTDB lineage: Bacteria > Bacteroidota > Bacteroidia > Sphingobacteriales > Sphingobacteriaceae > Sphingobacterium > Sphingobacterium rhinopitheci. Next base: position 459,279 of record NZ_JADEYQ010000001.1, on the reverse strand, counting down.
TTGAAGAAGCACCAGTATGGATGGCTGCCGAAGATTTTTCATATTATACTCAGCATTTTCCTTCCTTATTTTTTTTGGTAGGAATAGCGAATACGCAGAAGGGCATAAGTGCCGAATTGCATACACCAAATTTTCAAATTGATGAAGATGCATTTGAATATGCAATAGGTGCTATGCTTTATTCAGCACTTAGGCTTCTGTGTTAGAGGTGTTAAGAGGTGATTTTTTTAACCTAGGACTCTTTTTAGCGTCCTAGGTTTTTTTATAGGCTATTTTTTTAGTCTAATGCTTTTACTTTTTGCGCTACAGATTCAAATTCTTCTTCTATTTCTGCTGATGGCTTAGGTGTTAATAGTGATACAATTAGTATAGTAATAAAGCCTAAAAAGAATCCTGGTATAATCTCATATAGTTCTTTATAATCATGTGGTATGTATACCCATAGTAATACAGTAATACCTCCGACAATCATTCCCATTAGTGCACCTAGATTTGTTGTTCTTTTCCATAACAAGGCCAAAATAACGACAGGACCAAATGCTGCAGCAAAACCTGCCCAAGCATTACCGACAAGGTTCAATATGGTGTCTTGAGGATTTAGTGAAAGCAATAGTGCCACTATTGCGACAATTAGTACAGATGCTCTACTTGTGAATAGTAGATTCTTTGGGCTAGCTTTTTTATTAATAAATGCTTTGTAGATATCCTCTGTCATGGAGCTAGATGTCACTAATAGTTGTGATGAAATAGTAGACATCACTGCTGCTAATATCGCTGAAAGTAAAAATCCTCCTATCAATGGATGAAATAATATCCGTGATACAAATATAAATATGGTTTCTGCCTGTGGTTTAGAATTGTCAAATGACAACATCTGATCTGGATAGAAATCTTTAATGAATGCAATACCAAATAAGCCTACTAATAATGCGCCACCCACTGTTAATATCATCCAACTGATACCAACACGTCTTGCCTTTTTCAAATCTTTGGGATTCTCAATAGCCATAAAACGAACCAATATATGCGGTTGACCAAAATAGCCTAATCCCCATGCTAGAAGGGATATGATACCAATTGTACTTGTTCCTTTGAATATATCCAAATAATTAGGACTCTTACCTTCTATTATAGCAAACGTATTCGTGAGCCCATCCAATTGAAGTACAATAACCGTAGGGACCAAGATTAACGCGATCACCATAATAGTCCCTTGGATAAAATCAGTCAAGCTAACGGCTAAAAATCCACCCAGGAAAGTGTATAGTACAACTACAAAACTAGTAGCAATCAGTCCTGTATAGTAATCCATACCAAAAGCAGATTCAAATAGTCGTCCCCCAGAAACCATGCCTGCGGAGGTATATAACGTAAAGAATACTAAAATTAAAATACTGGATACAATTTTTAATAATTGTGTTTTGTCGCGAAATCTATTTTCAAAGAATATGGGTAGTGTAATGGCATTTTTTGCCACTTCTGTATAGATACGTAACCTAGGTGCTACCAGCAAATAATTTACATATGCACCTATTGTTAAGCCTATTGCAATCCAACTAGCTGATATACCTGACAAATAGACTGCTCCGGGTACACCCATCAATAACCAACCACTCATATCCGATGCTCCAGCTGATAATGCTGTCACCACAGGCCCCATCTTGCGTCCGCCAATAAGAAAATCTTCCGAATTGTCGCTTGATTTGCGGTATGAGTAAACGCCTATTAGTACCATTAATAAGAGGTAAAGTCCAATTGCTATTAATTCGTATGTATTCATTGTTATAATTTTTTTGTCAAAAATAAGAAACTTTTTATCTAAAAGTGTAATTTTATTTCTTTAAAGTTGTTTTTTATGGATAGTTGTACTATTTTGCGAACGTTAAATGTGATTATTTTTTGATAGCAATATACAAGGATTTATTTAAGATCAGGATATCGGTATATACTCATCATTTAGAATAATAAATAACTGTTTTTCATGCACTGATGACTTGTTTATTGATTATTTAATATAAAGGAATAGCATAAATACTGCTATGCTTTAAATATTTCTCTTAAAATTAATGTAACATATCACTCGGTTTATATACTAATTACTTAACTAAAAAAAATAACGATGAAAAGATTTTTAATTCTTACTGTTTCTTTATTTTTGGGTATGACATATACATTTGCTCAAATAATTGGAGACTGGAAAGGAAAATTAGAGGTTCAGGGTACTTCTTTAGCTTTAATTTTTCATATTTCTGAAAAAGATGGCCAGCTTGTAGGAACATTAGATGTTCCTGACCAAGGTGCTATGGGATTGCCATTATCTGATGTTACTTTTGATAATAATATATTGAAGGTAGCGCAAGCACAAGCGAATTTGAAATATATAGGTACTTTAAATGCTACAAAGATAGAAGGTACTTTCTATCAAGGTGGTTTAGAGTTACCTTTGATACTGGAGAAAACAGTGATTACTAAACCTGGAGATACGACTTTAGTATCTTCAAAAGCTGATCTTCAAAAACTAATAGATGCTGCCAAAGGTGATCAAAAGTACAAGGTCCAAGATTATTTTGCTAGACCTAAATCGTCAAGTTTTCAATTGTCGCCAAATGGAAAGTACTTGTCATACATGGAAAAAGATGATAACAATAAGCGTCATGTAATGATCAAGGATATTGCTACAGGTAATGTAGTAAAAGCAATTGAAGAAAAAGATGAACTTATTAGAGGTTATGGCTGGATCAATGACAACAGACTGATCTATGTAATGGATAAAGGTGGAGACGAAAACTATCACTTATTTGCCGTAAACTTAGATGGAACTAATAGCGTAGATCTAACACCTTATGATGGGGTGAAGGCTAGTATTTTGAATTCTTTGAAGGAACAAAAAGATTATATTATTGTTTCTATGAATAAGGACAATAAGCAAATATTTGAGCCTTATAAGATAAATGTTAATACAGGGGAGTCTGTAAAATTATTTACCAATGAAGATCCTGCCAATCCTATTGCAGGATATGATTTTGATAAGGACGGTAATTTAAGAGGCTATGCTAAGATGCTTAATGGCATCAACCAACAATACTTTTATAAAGCAATAGGTACTGATAAATTTGATTTACTACATACCAATAAATGGGATGATACTTTCGCTATCTTATCTTTCAATTATGCTTCTAAGAATCCCGATGAAGCGTATGTCTTAACAAATCTGGATTCGGACAAGACTCGTATTGTATTATATGACTTCAAAAATAGAAAGATCGTTAAGGAGATTTATGCCAATGCAGATTATGATGCTTCTATTTTAGGATTGTCCCGCAAGCGCAATTATGAAATTGATTATTTGGGCTTTGAAGGTGAAAAAGTAGTGATAGAACCCGTAAGTAGAACCTTTAAAGGTATTTATGATAATCTTACTAAGCAATTTCCTAATTATCAATTCTCAATAGTTGCTAAGACGGATAATGAAGACCGCTACCTACTATTGGTAGAAAGTGATAGGTTATACGGTAAGTACTATAGTTATTCTACTTCTACTGGTAAAGCAGAATTGTTATATGATCTAATGCCTCAATTGGAAGAAAATGATATGGCAGTAATGAAGCCTATATCTTTTAAATCTAGAGATGGATTGACGATTCATGGCTATATTACTTTGCCTAAAGCAGCATTAGATGGTAAGAAAGTACCTTTGATTGTAAATCCACATGGTGGTCCACAAGGCGTTCGCGATAGCTGGGGATTCAATCCTGAAGCGCAATTATTTGCTAGCCAAGGATACGCTACCTTGCAGGTAAATTTTAGAATATCTGGCGGATATGGGAAAGAATTTTTACGCGCTGGATTTAAGCAAATAGGACGTAAAGCGATGGATGACGTCGAAGATGCTGTTCGATATGCTATCCAACAGGGATGGGTAGATCCGGATAATATAGGTATATATGGCGGTAGCCATGGGGGATATGCTACCTTGATGGGCATGATAAAAACGCCTGAATTGTACAAAGCCGGAGTAGACTATGTCGGTGTGTCTAGTATTTTTACATTTTTTGAATCTTTCCCCGAATATTGGAAACCTTACAAAGAAATGGTGAAGGAAATATGGTATGATTTGGATAATCCTGAGGAGGCAATTATTGCAAGGGAAGTTTCTCCAGTATATCAATTAGATAAAATCAAAGCGCCATTATTTGTAGTGCAAGGGGCTAATGATCCGCGCGTAAAAATAGCAGAGTCGGACCAAGTGGTTAAAGCGTTACGAGCTAAAGGTGTTGATGTACCTTATATGGTGAAATATGATGAAGGTCATGGTTTCCATAAAGAAGATAATAGCATTGAGTTTTATAAAGCTATGATTGGATTCTTTAGTCAACATTTAAAATAAAATAACATAAAAAAAGCAGGCTACTAGCCTGCTTTTTTTATGTTATTTTTTATCTGTTAGAAAACGATTTATATCTTTCGCTCCTTTAACTTTATCTTTTAAAAGTGCTAAATTGATCACCTCATTCATCTCACTTACATAGTGGAAATTCATGTCTTTGATATAATCATCTTTTATCTCTAAGATGTCTTTTTGATTGGATTTACAAAGGATGATTTCTTTGATATTGGCGCGCTTAGCAGCTAATATTTTCTCTTTGATACCGCCTACAGGCAATACTTTACCACGAAGTGTAATTTCGCCTGTCATCGCTAATTTCTCCTTCACTTTACGTTGTGTAAATAGAGAAGTTAATGCAGTCAACATAGTTACACCTGCTGATGGACCATCTTTTGGAGTAGCTCCAGCAGGAACGTGAATATTAACATCCCAAGTATCAAATACTCTATAGTCAATGCCAAAGTCATCAGCATGGGCACGAATATAAGCCATTGCCAAAGCTGCCGATTCTTTCATTACATCGCCAAGATTACCTGTAAGGCTCAATTTTCCCTTACCTGGACTTAGGCTTGATTCAATAAATAAGATGTCGCCACCTACTGATGTCCATGCCAAACCAGTAACTACACCTGCGACATTATTATTCTCATATATATCTTTATCGAAAATAGGAGCTCCCAATATTTCTTCCACATTGTCATTACTTACACTTGTGGCATGTGGTGTTTCCATTACTATTTTGGTAGCAATACCACGTACGATAGAACCTATTTTCTTTTCCAATCCACGTACACCGGATTCTCGCGTATATTCCTCAATTACCTTTTCGATCACCTTATTGGTTAGGGTAACATCTTTATGTTGTAAGCCATGCATTTCGCGCTGCTTAGGTAATAAATGCTTCTTTGCAATCTCGATCTTTTCTTCTATGGTATAACCATTTACCTCTATTATTTCCATACGATCCAATAATGCGGGTTGTATAGAACCTAATGAGTTTGCGGTAGCGATAAACATAACCTTAGAAAGGTCATACTCCATTTCTACGTAGTGGTCATAGAAGTTCGTGTTTTGTTCTGGATCTAGAACTTCTAGTAATGCTGATGATGGATCTCCTTTAAAGTCTGATGATATTTTGTCTATCTCATCTAATACAAATACAGGGTTCGATGTACCTGCTTTTTTTAAGGATTGTATTATGCGACCTGGCATAGCACCAATATACGTTTTACGGTGCCCACGGATCTCGGCCTCATCACGTACACCTCCCAATGCCATCCTTGTATATTTTCTGCCCAAAGCTTTTGCTATTGATTTACCAAGAGATGTTTTACCTACTCCTGGAGGGCCTACAAGACATAAGATAGGGGCTTTCATATCATTCTTCAACTTCAGTACAGCCAAATACTCGATAATACGTTGCTTTACTTTATCTAAGCCATAGTGATCTTTATCTAATACTTTCACAGCACGGTTGAGGTCAAACTTATCTTTGGTAAGTTCTCCCCATGGTAAGTCCAGTAATAGCTCTAAATAATTTATTTGAACAGAATAATCAGCAGCAGCAGGATTTATGCGTGCCAATTTTTCGATCTCTTTATCAAAATGTGCTTTTACGTCAGCGGACCATTTTTTTGTACGTGCTCTTTTCTTGAGATCATCCATCTCTAAATCTGGCGTACTACCGCCTAATTCTTCTTGGATAGTCTTTAATTGTTGATTCAAATAATAATCACGTTGTTGCTTGTCTAAGTCAATACGGACTTTATTCTGGATTTGGTTTTTCAACTCCAGCATTTGAATCTCTGTAGTCAGATGCTCTAAAAGCAATTTTGCTCTTTTCACAAAATCCTTTAGCTCTAGTAAATCTTGCTTAGCTTCTAGCTCTAAGGCTAGGTTCGAAGAAATAAAATTTACTAAGAAGGTAGGACTCTCGATATTCTTTATCGCAATACCTGCTTCTGAAGGTAGATTAGGCGATAATTGAATAATCTGAAGGGCCATTTCTTTTATCGAAGAAATTAAAGCTTTGAACTCTTTACTACTTGTCTTAGGTTTTTCTTCCGAAAAACGCTCTACTTTAGCTTTGAGATACGGTTCGCTTTGTGTCTCTTCAATAAGTTTAAAACGCTGCTTTCCTTGGATTATAACTGTTGTATTTCCATCAGGCATCTGTAAGATCTTGATGATATTTGCAACCGTTCCTATACTGTTTAATTGATCAAAAGTAGGGTCTTCAACAGTCATATCTTTTTGAGATACAACTCCTATTGTTTTATTTCCTTTGTATGATTCCTTTACTAATTTGATAGACTTATCTCTACCTACAGTGATAGGAATTACCACGCCAGGAAATAATACCGTATTGCGCAATGGTAATATAGAAAGGATTTCCGGGATATCTTCTTTACGCATTTCGTCTTCATCTTGTGGACTCAACAGCGGAAAAAATTCAGTATCTTCGCTAATAATTGGTATTGCTTGATGAAAATCGAATGTATCAAATTTGCTCATATATAATTTCGTTCAAAATCCGACATAATGTCAGATTTTATGTGCTTATGTCTATTTTTAGTATTATACTAGTAATATTGCAACTCAAATGCCAAGATTAAAATTTGGTATTATTTGTGCGGTGTATACATAGGTACTGCTAAATAGTCAGTATTAGCTGACAAATACACTTCATAAAAGGTAAATAGTATACCATTTTGTGGAAATGTTTATAAGTATTTGTTGACCTGTAAAATTTATATTGGGATATTTACTTAGTATAAATAAATAATATATTGTTGAAATAATTAATAAATAGATATGAACTTCAAATCAATTAGAATAGGTTTTTCAGTTTTAGCATTGGCTTTGACTACAATGACTGTGCAAGCTCAACAAGAGGAGCATAGTAATGCAAATGTGCGATTAGGACAAAAAGCATTGTTAGATGGTGATTTTAAGTCTGCCGTTACTTATCTTGAAAAAGCACTTCCAGCAGAAGAAAAAGACCCTTCTGTTTTATATTTATTAGGCTATTCTCAATTTCAATCTGGAGATTTTTTAAAAGCTTCTAATACTTTTGGAAAAGTAATTGCATTGGCACCAACAAACGCAAATGCGTATTATTATAAAGCAAAAGCTAATAATACTTTAGCGATTACGCCTAGTAGCACGATGACAGATGCTAAGAGATTGGAATTGTTACAATCTGCTATCGCAGATTATACTAAAGCGATTTCAATTAACAAAACGGATGCTAAGTTATATCAAAATAGAGCTATTGCATATCGTGATTTAGGAATTATTAGAAGTACTGAAGGCGGAAATACATATAATAAAGTAGCTGCTACCGAAGCGTATAATAAAGCGATTACTGATTTCGAAAAAGTATTATCTTACGATACGGCACGTAAGGATATTCAAACAGAATTGAAAAAAGCTAAAGTATATAGAGATCTTTTAAAATAGATTATATATTTAGCAGATTGAAAACCGAAATAATTAGTTATTTCGGTTTTTTTTATTACATATATGTATGAAGATGTTATTATAATTTAATATCTTTATTTATCGATATACTTGTATCGAAGTATCAATTTACAAATAACCTATTTTATGAAACACAAAGTATTTTCTAAAAATGCTGTTTATGATGATATTTCTCATTTTAAACAAGCTCGAAGAGGAAAAGTTAAGTTGTCATTAGTATTGCCTCTTATTTTTGGGCTATATTGTGGTAACGTTACCGAGTCGAGGGCTGCTCATGCTGTACATTTAAATATGACAGCTAGTAACACTGATTTTCAGGCAAAATTGACAGGACGTATTCTTGATCAAAATGGTAAACCAGTATCTGGCGCTTCCATAAAATTATTAGGAACAAAATACCAAACGGAATCCAATACGGATGGTTTTTTTGAATTAGATGTAGCAACATTGCCCGCTAATGCAAAGATAGCAGTTTCGTATGTAGGGTTTAAAAACCAATCCGTACCAGTTAAGGCAAATCAGGCAATAAATGTAATCTTAGATGAGGATTCATCAGAATTGGATGAGGTAGTAGTAGTAGGTTATGGTACGCAGAAAAAAGAAAATCTTACAGGGTCTGTAGATGTATTATCAGGTAAAGCGTTAGCTGATAGACCTGCAAATAATATTGCGGATCTAATAAAAGGTGCTTCACCCAATATGAATATCAGCATGGGAATGCGTGGTGGCGAGCCTGGTGCTAAAAGTTCGTGGAATTTACGTGGGGTTGGTTCTATTAATGGTAATTCATCTCCTTTAGTATTGGTAGATGGTGTAGAGATGGATTTAAGTAGCTTAGATCCTGAATCTGTAGAAAGTGTATCTATATTGAAGGATGCTTCTGCATCAGCTGTATATGGATCAAGAGCTCCTTTTGGAGTCGTATTAATTACCACAAAAAAGGGCAAGGCAGGTGATTCGGCACAGATTTCGTATAGCAATAACTTATCGAGTTCTTCTGCATTAAACTTACCCAGTTTTATAGATTCGTATACTTGGGCAACAGCATACAACCAAGCAAATGTTAATTCAGGCCTTGCTCCTCTATATAGTGATGAGCAGATGCAAAGGATCAAAGGGTACATAGATGGTACATTTGAGTATGAGTATGATCCCAATAATCCTATAGCAAATGTATTTCACGGGCGAAGAAATGGTAATGCAAATTACGACTGGCCTCATATTTTAATGGGTAATAAAGCATTTAGTCAGAAGCACAACGTTAACGTTTCCGGAGGATCTAATACTACGCAGTATTATATGTCTGGCGGATACACCAAGCAAAATGGTACTTATGCTTTTGGATATGATTATTTTCAACGTTATAATTTCTTATCTAATTTAAGTTCTCAAGTCACCAAATGGTTGAAATTTAATACCAGTATAAAGTATGCTAATTCGGGGACAGATTTTCCCCTAGGAGAGACTACTGTTGGTCGAGAGCATACATTTAGGGAGATGCAAACATTTGCTCCAATGATGCCTTATTATAATATCAATGGTACAATACAAAGTCCATTGATAAATCTTTTAGAGAAATCAGGTAGAGATAAAGCTGATCATAGTGATTTTATGGCTTCTATAGGTGCTGAATTAGAACCTATAAAAGGTTGGAAAACAATTGTTAACTATAATTACAATGCTAAAAATTCTAAACTATGGTCCAATCCTAAACCTGTAATGGTAGAATTAGGAAATGGGACTTTTGGAAATATTGGTAAGGCTCAATCAAGCTATACGGATGAAAGACAAGAAACTAGGTACAAGTTGTTTAATGCTGTTACTTCCTATGAGACGAATTGGGCAGATCATTACTTCAAAGGAATGCTGGGTTTTGAACAAGAAGAAAATGAATATTCCGCATTATTAGCTAATAGTACAGGTCTGATTACGGATGATCTGCCTTCTATAAGTACATCATTAGGTGATAAATCTGTAGACGATCATCTTAATCATTGGGCTACACGCGGTGTTTTTGGACGTATTAATTACAATTATCAAGAAAAATACTTGGTTGAACTAAGTGCGCGATATAATGGCTCTTCCCGTTTTCCTAAGCACAATAGATTTGGATTCTTTCCTTCGGGATCAATTGGCTATGTGATTTCTAAAGAAGATTTTTTTCAAGCTGCTTTACCTTATATTAATAATTTGAAAGTTAGAGCTTCATATGGTGCCCTAGGTAATCAAAACGTAAATAACTATTTATACTATTCTAGACTTAATGTATCTCCTAACCTGAATTGGATTATTAATAATGCCAGACCACAATATGCTACCGTGCCTGCATTGATCAGTGATGAAATAACTTGGGAAACTATTACTACAGTAAATTTTGGATTAGACGCTTCCCTTTTGAGATCTCGATTAGGCGTAACATTTGATTGGTACAACCGTACGACCAATGATATGCTCGGCCCTGCAGTGACATTACCTTATGTATTAGGGGCTGTAACACCATTGGCAAATAATGCTAAAATGGAAACTAAAGGCTATGAAGTTGTTATTTCTTGGAACGATAGATTAAGTGATAGATTCTCTTATAATCTTAAATTCACTTTAGGAGATAGTAAATCAAAGATTTTGGAGTATAGAAATGTTAATGGATTAATTGATACCTGGTATGCAGGTAAAATGTATGGAGAGATATGGGGATTAACCACTGATGGTTTAATACAAAATGCGGGAGAATCGATAGCTGATCAGTCTAAATATTATAGCACATGGGGCCCCGGTGATATGAAGTATGTAGATGTAAATGCGGATGGAAAGATCAATGATGGTTCACGGACACTTGATAATCATGGTGACTTGAAGGTGATTGGCAATCGCTCGCCACGCTATAATATAGGCTTTACCGGAGGATTTAGGTTTGATAACTTTGATTTTAATATGTTTTGGCAGGGGATAGGTAAGCAAGAATTTCAACCTGATGCAGGATCTTCTTTATTCTGGGGGATGAATGCCTCATGGCAAAATTCGGGTTTATATAAAGACTCACCAGGTTTAGATTACTGGAGACCGAGTAATGAAGCTAGTATCTTGGGCGCTAATACGGATGCTTATTTTGCTAAACCTTATTTTACTGTTGAAACAAATAAGAATAGACAAGTACAGTCTAAATATATTTTGAATGCTGCTTACTTCAGGATGAAAAATGTGCAAGTAGGTTATACTTTACCAAATACTGTATTGGAGAAGGTGTTTGCGAAAGCGAGGATTTATTTCTCTGGTGAAAATTTATTGACATTTACTAGTTTACCTAAAGTTTTTGATCCTGAAACTGCTGTAGCTTCTGACCCTGCTAATGGTGGATCTACCGCGAGTGGAGTTATTTACCCATCCACTAAGACTTACTCCTTTGGTGTTAACTTAACATTTAAATAAAAATTATGAAATTTTCGAAACTACATATATACGGATTAGTGGGTATTAGTTTGCTTACTACATCCTGCAATGATAAATTTTTGGATAGAGCACCTTTAGATGAGGTTACTGCTGAAGTATATTTTAAGAAACCCAAAGATCTTGAAACGTATGTAAATCAATACTATAATCAAACTTTTTTTCCTAAATATGCGAATCATGGCAATGATTTTAACAGTGATGACCAAGTCAATGGACAGGTAATAGATGAACGTTTGCAGGGGACTCGTGTTATAGTGGGTTCAGGTACAATATCTTTTACAAATGTGCGAAGTATCAATTATTTTTTGAATAATTATCAAAAAGTAGCTGATAATAATGCCTTTGATAGCTATAAACAATTTGTAGGTGAAGCTTATTACTTTAAAGCTGTGGCCTATTTTAATCTATTAAAAACCTATGGTGATATTCAATGGTTGGATAAAGACTTAGGAACTATGTCACCAGAATTGTATGCTGCGCGCACGCCCCGAAATATTGTTGCCGATCGTATCATCGCTTGTTTGGATACTGCCGCTACCTATCTTTCTGAAGATAAGGGAACTGGGGCTGGGCGTCTTAATAAATGGATTGCGTTATTGATGCAAAGTAGGGTAGCACTTTATGAAGGTTCATGGCAAAAATATCATAATGGTACTGATTTTGGCGTAGTAAATGCCGATCCTAACAAATATTTTAATAAGGCTGTGGAGGCATCAAAAAAAATAATGGATTCAGGTAAATATGGAATTTATACTACAGGAAATCCAACAAAAGACTATAGGGACTTATTCTCTTTGACAGATTATACCAATAATATGGAGGTTATGTTTTGGCGGAAATATGATAATGATATCATTAAAGGGGATGCTGGATTTGTGAATGACCGAAACTTTAGAATGGTAACACCATCTGGTAAAACTCTAACCAAAGAGTTTGTTGATAGTTACCTATGTATCGACGGTAAGCCTATTTCTTCAAGCTCTTTATTTCAAGGCTACGATAATGTAGAAAAAGAAGCGGTGAATAGAGATGGTAGATTTATGCAGACTGTTGCCACTCCGAGTCAAACTTGGAAAATATTAGCTAATGGTACTATCCAAAATTGGTCTGAAGTTTATGATAAAATAAATCAAAATTCGGATTACACTGCACCTACAGGTTATATAATTCAAAAAGGATATGATCCTGACGTGAATAATCACGTCACTCAATCTGAAGAGACACCTTCTATATTATTTAGGTATGCCGAAGTTTTACTTAATTATATCGAAGCCAAAGCAGAGTTAGGAACAGTTACGCAAGTAGATATTGATAATACTATTAAACTTTTAAGAGATCGAGTAGCAATGCCTAATCTCCAATTGAATGCCATTTCAACTGATGTGAATTGGAGTTTTTCAAATTTGTCTTCTTTGATTAATGAAATAAGAAGAGAGCGTCGTGTAGAGTTAGTAGCTGAGGGTTTCCGTTGGGATGATATCGCTAGATGGGCTGCTGCGGATGAATTGATCGTTGGCAAGAGACCCAAAGGTTTTAAAGCTTCACAAATCAAGAATAATAATTTGGATTTAACGGGTACTGTTGACGATGCTGGTTTCTTGGATCCATTTAGGAAAGCAATGGTGAATGGATACGGTTTCAAAATAGATCGTGATTATCTTAATTCTATCCCTGAGAGTGAATTAGTCTTGAATGATAAATTAATACAAAATCCAGGCTGGTAATTTAGTTTCTCTATTTATATACGTAATTAATAAAAGCGAAGTTCAAGCAATTGGACTTCGCTTTTTTAATAAATTAATCTGCGCGATATGATTTGATCTAGCATAGATCATGGAATGTTTTTCTTTATAATAGTTTATCTTAATTAAATTTCATATGATTATATTATTTTTTTAATATAAAAAACTTACATTTTTACTTTGTTTATTTAATTATAAATAAATATTTTTAATAAATTTTTCTTAGGCTATCCTAGATGTTTACATTACTAAATTTATATAAATGGTTATTACTGTTTCATTTTTAGGGATTATTTTGGTGATTTGTATCGTTATTTTTTTACTCAATAAGCGTAGATTAATTGCTGTATTTTATCCGCATGATCATTCAATATTGTCTCAAAGTGAAGGGCATATTCGGTTACTTACCTACAATGTTGCAGGTTTGCCAGAAAAAATATCTAGTGCCAAGACAAAAAGATATGATAGTATGCTGCTTATCGGGGAGAAGATTAATAACTATGATATCGTAAATGTTCAGGAAGATTTTAATTACAATATACAATTGTATACTAATACCCTACATTCTTTTAAATCTGCACATCGTGGCAAAGCTATTTGGGGTGATGGTTTGAATACTTTGTCAAAATATCCTATTCTAGAATTCAGAAGAGTAGCTTGGAAAAAATGTAATGGTTCTGATTGTTTGACACCTAAAGGGTTTTCACTAGCGCGTATTTGTATCGCTGCTAATGTTATTATTGACACGTACAACGTACATGCTACATCCGGATATTCCCTGTCGGCAGCAAAGGCCAGAAGAAATAATCTTTTACAGTTGGCAAACTATATTGATCAGCATTCAGTAGGTAATGCACTGATTGTTATGGGGGATTTTAATGCTCATTATCAATATCATTTGGATAATATGATTGATTTTTTGGAACAAACAAAATTGCAAGATAGTTGGGTATCAACTATCTTGCAAGGGAAATACCCAAGTGTTCAGGATAATTTCGTAATATTAGATGACCTTAGTTGCAATAATTATATCGAAACTATTGATAAGATTCTATATCGTAGTAATGAACACATCACATTGGAACCTCTAAAATATAAAGTTGAGGAAGAGATCTTTTTAGACAATAATGAAGCTCATCTTTCTGATCACTTAGCCGTAATGGTTGACCTCAAATGGAATATTACTTAACGTACTTATTGAACCTTATTAAGGTAATATTTTTCGGCAATTGCACCTTCGATTACTTTACCTTCAGTATCTAATTGGATAAGAATGTTTTCACCAACTTTATATTTAGTATTCAGGTCTTTGCCCATCAAATGAACTATAGAGCCGTTATCGTGCCACATAAACTTGCCTGAATCTTGGACACTTGTATTTTTTTCTAAGTATTCTGCTTGATACGTAAAACTGTCGTCATCTTTTAAGGTAATCGTAGTTTTGATACCTGAGCAATCAGCACACGGTACAATACCGTCATATGTTCCTGCCCAATCTAGCGAATTTTGAGAAGTGTGCGTAGTATCTACATAGCTGCTGTCAGTAGTACTGCTGCTGTTACTCGAACTATTTGATTGACATGATTGAATTTGAATTGCTAACAATAGGATAGCAGGGATAAATAATTTTTTCATATATATTGTTTTTAGTACTGATTTATTTTAATCTCTTGTTTTAATATCTTTGTTGTATGACAACTAATAATTTACTAACATCATTGCGTGTAAAGCAAGCTGATTTTAAAGAAGTGTTACATCATATTGACAATATGTATGTATATACCGCTTCCGCATTTACTAATGGAAGCCAAAATAATGCCGAAAATGAAAATCAAGGTAGTGCTCGGGTATTATTTTTCGCTAAGCTGAATAACTTATCTAAAGAAGATACCTTAGAATTGTTTGCTGAACATTATGCTTCTGTTTTAAATACTCCAGAGGGAACAGATCATCAGAATATACGCCAATTTCAACTACATGGATGGGAGGCGGTTTCTTTTGAAAAAGATGTACTTACTCTTAAATAAAAAAGGCTAGTCTAACTAGCCTTTTTTATTTAAATAGATTTTAGCTCAATCGATTTATTTTTATATTTTCTGTATTTGGAATATTTAGTGGAACACGTTCTAAGGTAACAAAGCTACTATCTAATCCAAAACCCTTTTCCTCACTGAGGCCAAAGTATTTTAAGAGTCGGTAACATTCCATAATAATCCTATCACGCCAGCTTAAATCTGATGTCTTGGTAAATATCTTTTCTAAAACAACAAAGTTAAAATCCCCAGGAATTTTATGTTTTTTTAATGTTTCATATTGACTAGTAATATCTATTTCACCATTAGCTACCATGTCTTCGACGACTTTCCGAAATAATAGGCTTATTTTTTGCTCTTCTCTAAATCCAAGCTTAAAATCTATTCTAATCAGTTTATTTGGGATTAATTGATTTACCACATAGTTCCTACCATGTGGTGAATCGGTAACATCTACGTGAACAAACCAATATACATCTGCTCGTTTAGGTTTTTTATTAAGGATAGAATAGATGATTTTAGCCTCTATTTCATGTATTGCATTAGCGCTAGTGAGATAAACTAATTGTGAGGCAAAAGTAGGGATAGAACGATCCTCACTTAATTCGGAAATTATAGGATAATAATCTTTAATATTAATAAAGCGGACATGCTTATTTTTAATCTTCCGCGCTTTGTACCAAGCGAACATAATGACAAAAATAGTAGTTGCTAAAAGTAATGTTACCCATCCTCCATGTTTAATTTTTACTATATTACCTAATAAAAAGGTTAGCTCAATACTAAAATAAATTAATGCAAATAGAAAAATCCAAATCTTATTGACTCTTTTTCTGAGCATAAAAAATATTAAAAGCGTAGATGTAGCAATGAAAGTAAGGTTTATGGCTAATCCATAAGCCGCTTCCATATTTACTGATTTTTGAAAAATAGCAATAATTATTAGACAACCGATATAAAGGATAATATTTATCGAAGGAACATACAATTGGCCTTTTTGATCACTAGGGTATCTGATCGTTACTTTTGGCCATATATTTAACCGTACGGCTTCCGCAATAAGTGTAAATGAACCCGAAATCATGGCTTGACTAGCTATGATGGCTGCGATACTCGCAATGGTAATACCACAAAATAAAAACCAATCAGGCATTATAGCGTAAAATGGGTTTTGCTCACCCATAGCTTGACCTTCATGTATAATCAACCATGCTCCTTGACCAAAGTAATTTAATATTAGGGCAATCTTTACAAAGATCCAGCTGACACGGATATTTTTCTTCCCCGCATGACCCATATCCGAATATAAAGCCTCTGCGCCTGTTGTACACAGAAAAATTGCGCCTATTAGTAACAGCGCATTGGGGTGATTGATTAGCGTCTCAATGGCATAAATTGGATTTATAGCTTTTAGTACTTCAGGAGCTTGTCCTATATACGAAAATCCGAGTACCCCAATTGTACTAAACCAAATCAACATTAATGGTCCGAATAATCTTCCTACAATAGAGGTGCCAAATCGTTGAATCAAGAATAATAAAGAGATGATTGCTATTACTATCGGTACGGTAGGAAAATTTGGATTATAAATTGCCAAACCTTCAATGGCTGATGAAATCGTAATAGCTGGCGTAATCATACCATCAGCTAATAATGTAGAAGCCCCAATGATGGCAGGAATGATTAGCCATTTGGACTTTCTTTTTACCAAGGAATAAAGGGAAAGAATACCTCCTTCTCCCTTATTATCCGCATTCAATGTTATCAATACGTATTTAATAGTCGTTTGAAGGGTCAATGTCCAAAATACACACGATAATCCGCCAAATACTAGATCCTTCTGGATAAGACCTTGGTTGAATATTGCTTTAAATACATAAAGGGGAGAGGTACCAATATCACCAAATATGATACCTAATGAAATTAGTAAACCGGCTGCACTTAAGCGGTTTATCCCATTTTTAGAGTCTGAACTCATAGTTTCTTAGATCAAGATATACCTTAAAATATTATGCGAAGATATTGCAAAATATTGAGGTAACGACATGTCTTGTTAAAAATTGTTAAAAACATATATTTTTTTACATATCTGCTTCAAAACCAATGAAAAAAAGTATATTTGTTTAAGAGGTATTATGTTTTAAAGTAAATGTAATTCTAAACTCCTCCTTGATCGTAATAATATAAGTCAACGTGAATATAAATATCCTTAAATACGTCAATATATCGGTGCTAACAGTAATGTTGGTCACTATGGCGTTTTCTACTTTTGCCGAGGATATCAACCGTAACTTATTTAATAACGCTGATGCTAGCACATTATTGTATGCTGATGAGGATTCTGAAAAGAATATTACTAATGTTAAAGTATCTTACAATCCTGTTGTCTCTCAAATAACAGTATCCCTGAAATTAAATAAACAGAGCAATGTCGTTATAAAATTGATGGATGCTTTAGGAAATGAAATATTAAATCTTTCTAACTCGACTTTAGAATCGGGGACGCACAATTTATCTTTCGATAAAGATGATAAGGTATCAGCAGGTTTTTATTTTGTTCGTGTATCTTCAGGTACAGAGACCATAGTAAAACGTATATCAATACGATAGTAATTAATTACGATATAGATATTAAAAAGTCAATCATTTTATGATTGACTTTTTATTTTTCGACTATTTAGTTTCAACGTTTTCTTTTTGTAATCTATTACAGCGCCATATTTATACAAAATATCTCCGCCTAAAACTCCTATTACAGCGGGGAAATTCATTTGTTGGTAGGCATAGTTTATAGTAGAAAGATCCAATACGGCTACTTGTATATTTTTGATAGTCCAGTCACTAATCATAAGAGATTCTAAATATAGTGTGTGACTTTCCATTTCATTAGTACCTAAGCCAGTTGAGAGTATATTACTAGATATCAATTCTTCTTGAGCAAGTCCCATATCAATAAGTAATTGTTTGTCTAATACTGTTTTTGAGGCTCCTGTATCCAGTACCATTTTAAATTTCTTTTGTAAGAGTATTACATTAAGTATAATGTGAAAACCATCGTTTTGGATGGTTAAGATTTCAAAAGGTATTATATGCATATATAGTGTTTAATACTTACAAAGAAAGGGCTTTTAAAAGCCCTTTCCGAAAAATAAGAATCTATTTTAATTAAATATTTTTGTTTTCTCTAAGGACATTGTTCATAGCCCTTACAGCTTCTGCACTTTTTTTGAAGCTAATTTTTTCTTCTTCTGTCAGATTGATTGGCACAATTTTGTCCCATCCATTTTTATTGATAATCACAGGAACACCAATATTAATATCAGACTCCCCATATTCACCGTCTAAATATACTGACGCCGTAAACAGCTTATTCTCATTGAGCGCAATACTTCTTACCATTGCCGCAGTAGCTGCACCTGGGGCATACCAGGCTGATGTACCTATCAATGCAGTCAATGTAGCACCACCTACCATGGTTTTCTTAATTATATCTTCCTGCTCTTCAATATTTAAAAATTGTGTTACAGGGATGCTATTCCAAGTAGCTTTACTTATTAAAGGTATCATTGTAGTATCACCATGCCCACCGATGACTATAGCATTTAAATCACTAGGGGAGGCATTTAATTTGGTCGCTATTTGGTATTTAAAACGAGAGGAATCTAGTGCCCCACCCATTCCAATAATTCTATTTTTTGGAAGACCACTAGCTTTTAATGCCAGATAGGTCATAGTATCCATAGGATTAGAAACAACGATAATGATTACATCGGGGGAATATTTAACAAGGTTTTCGACTACAGATTTTACAATATTAGCGTTTGTGCCGATTAGTTCTTCTCGTGTCATCCCTGGTTTCCGTGGTATGCCAGACGTAATAACCGCTACCGTTGAATTTGCCGTTTGCGCATAATCATTGGTTACGCCTTTTATTTTGGTATCAAAACCTAATAAAGCTGCTGTTTGCATCATATCTTGTGCCTTGCCTTCGGCAACACCTTCTTTGATATCTAATAGGATAACCTCTTCAGCAAAATTTGCTCTAGCTATATTATCCGCAGTAGTAGAACCCACAGCTCCAGCACCAATGACTGTTATTTTCATATGTTTATTAGTTTATAGTGTTTCTCTAATTTAACTAATTTTGTTCATATTGAAAATAGTTAATTTTTTATTTAACATATTGAGAATATAAATTTTACCCTAAAATGGATAGCCAATTGCTAAGTTGAAAACAAGATTGTTTTGACGCCAAGTAGAGTTTTTGAAATCTATATCTTTAAATACCCATCTTTCTCCTTTAGGGTAATATGGAATACGAAGGGGAATCCCCAAATCTGTACGTATAATAAGGAAACTGAAATCAAAACGTAAGCCTGCACCACCATCAACGGCAAGTTGATTTAAGAAGTTTTTGGTGATATTGGCACCAGGCTTATCGGGATTTGGATTTTGTGTCCATATATTACCAGCATCAATAAATGCGGCCCAGTTTAATATCCCCATTCCAAAATCTACAATTCTACCTCTATATTCTGCATTCAATTCGAGTTTATAATCTCCTGTCTGATCGGCAAAGAAATTGCCCGCTCCGACATTTTCCGGAGGTGATATTCCTGGACCGACAGATCGTGCCCTAAAACCACGTAAGCCATATGGGCCCCCTGCATAAAATTGTTTTAGATAAGGTAAACCATTGGAGTTGCCATAAGAATAACTCATTCCCACCATTATACGGGTTGCTAACTCATTGTAACCACCTAATTTTAAGTAGTGTCTACCGTCTAACTCTACTTTTACGAACTGGCTATATGCAGCACCAAATATTTTTTTTATTTCTCCTTTATTATAATCAGCACCTTGAATAAGTCCGAGGATATTACCTGATAGATTTATTCCTCCTTTGAAATAGTAGGTGCTTTTTTTGTTTACATCAAGACTATTTGTGGAGGTAAATGTGTAGTTGGGACCAATTGAAAACTGTCTATCTACGATACGACGAAGTGTCGGTACAGTATCCATCTGTGCTTTATAGGCATCTGTAATATTACGTGGTTGTACGTATATAATTTCTGCCAGTGTAAGATCATGTGTTTTACGCTCACTTTCATTCCATTTGTAACCAAAGTTTAAGGTCGAAGAATTTAAAACATAGGCAGATTTACGGTTTAAGAATTCATACCTAAATCTAAGATATGTCTGTGGAATATATCGTCGTGAAGGAGTCCATTTGTATGGGGATAGTAATCTCGGCCACGTAATACCCAGTTCGGCACCATATCTATAATATGAAGAATTTAAATTCACGTTACCACCTGTTTGCGTCTCATAACCTCCAAATACATTGGCGGTAAAGGTTTCTGCTCCTTTGAATGCATTTCTTAGCGTCCATGTTACGTTTGCCTCTGATCCATTATATACATTGGCTGTCTTTGCTAGCACCTCAAAGCGTAATGATTTTTTCGCCATTGGTGTCAAATAGTAGTAGACGTCAAGGACATTTGTGGAATCAGGATTATTCTCAAAGTTGTTTTTCACAAACTTAAACATGTTTAAGTTTACGAGGTGATTTATCGTTTGGTTATGATCATATCGGTTATAGAGCTGGCCTCTATCAAAGAAAATATGATTAGCTAATACCTTTTTTCTAATAATATTTTTGGGGTCAATGATATAAAAATTATTATCGTACAACTGCATTGTACTTGTTGGTCTTCGCCTAGTATATCCCTCTGAGCTTAATGTATAGTTAGGGTAAATAAAGATATTACCAATATGCTGTGGGTTTTTTGCTTCAATCGTTGTTTGTGGTTTGATCGTTATATACATATTAACCTTATGGTTACCTATAGTACTATCCACTTCGATCAACAGATTATCTGCATTAAAATAATAATATCCTTTATTTTTTAAGTCGTTATCGATACGTTCACGTTCCGAAATTATTACATCTAGATTGTAATTAGATCCTACTTTCAGGAGGGATTCATTACGTGTTCTGAATATATCTCTACTAATTTCGTCCAATGAATCAAGGTCATAAAAGACCTTATTGATGCGGTATATGCTCTTTGGTATTCCTGTATAAACCACCTTAGCACGTTTGCCTTGGACGATGGTATCCGAACTAACAGTAGCATTAAAGAAGCCTAGATTTTCCAATCGGTTGCGTAATAGATTTTCATTATACTCTCTATTAACATCGCTCAGCAGTACGGGAGCTTCACCTCTTTTTTTGAACCAATTTCTAACAATATTATTGGTACTATCTCCATATCCTATATTCCAAAATAAGAGCTTCCATGGTACACCAAAAGCTTTTTTATTGGGATTGGGTAAGGTTAGGCTTTTTAAATTCTCTTCGAAAGCTTTTAATTTTTCAGGATCTCTTATTGTATCCATTTTTAGTGTAACTTCTGCACCAGTATATAGTTTTTCACCTTCGGGTATATATTTAGTGATATTACATGAATATATACTCCACATAGAGGCAATAAGAAATACGAAATATAATCTACTTCTCATTTTGTTTCCTTTCATCTTCTTCGTTTCGGATAGCTGTAGTGGAATTTATTTTTTGAATTGTATTTCCACTGGAAGGTACCGTATCTTGATCTTTTTTCAACTGTTCTTGTTTTTCCCGCTCTAATACTCTTTTGCGATATTGAGGGCTATGTTTCATTAAGCTATCTCTAATAACCAAACGAACGCTATCGCGGTAGATAGAATCCGTATCCATGCGTTCTACATTGAAACGTTTTCTGAAACTATTACTTTCGGTATTATAATAGGTTTCTAATGCTTTTTCGCTCATGAATATCTCTCTAAATTTGTCGTAACTAATGTTAACAATAAAACCTATACCTGTTTCTACAAATTGTCCCTGTAGGGTTGCTTGGTATTCATTTTTGCGGTACGCACGGATAAAATACCTTCCGTCAGCAGACAATTGATATTCAATAGAGATGTCGCCAGCGATATTATTTGGATTTTCTCCAGGTCTACTTTGACCTTCTACTTCAAAGTTAGACCCTATTGTTATTTTTAAACGATCATCAAACAGCATCTTTGAAACATTGACATTTAGATCTGTTCTAGCTTGGGCAGCTCCAGACAAATAATCTTGCTCGGACTGTAAGTTAAAATCTAAATCAATTCCTTTTATCAGATCTGAAGCAAGGTTGTTTAATTGATTTGATAAAAATGAACTTACTGAATTTCGTGCAAAACTCTCTACACCACCAGATCCGGATAAACTACCAAATGGATTAGCAGACATAAAATTCCCCAATACAATAAGGGAGAATACTTGCTTGTTCATTTCGGCAGGATCATTTCTTAGCGCTGTTAATGCATTCTCTACTTTCGAAATAACATCCTGTGAAACGATTGAATTATTGTCGTCAACGTCAATATCAAAACGGATATCTGGTTTAAACAATTCACCTGTTAGTATCAATTTGACATTAAAGGGGATTTTTTGACGATATAGATTTTGGTTTTCTGGACCTATCTGATTGCTGACTAATTCTAAAGGAGAAAAGCGTCTACTGTAGAGTGCTGTTATATCTAATCGTGCATCCAATGGGTCACCATTCCAGGTAATGGTACTTCCTTTTTGGAAGCCAAATTCCTTTTTGATAGGACCAAAGTTAAAGGAATAATTACCATCTTCAACGGTAAAAGTACCTGACATTGTAATTTTTTCGCTCGCATCAATAGCTGTATTAAGCTCAGCTATTCCTTGGATATTTAGAGCATCTTGAGAACCTTCATTTAATATAACTTTAAATTTTGCCTCGCGTGCTGTGCTTAGATTTAACGCTAGATCGAAACCCGTAAGTTTAGTAACTGTTGTCAAAGAATCTAATTTGGCAAATACATTAGGTTGATCTATTTCGGATTTATTGACAAATTTTACCACGCCATCTCTTTCTGCGATACCGGGATTTTCATTGGGTACGATAAATACAAAATCTGTATTCTCATTGGCTTTTACATTACCATCGATAATAGGTTTATCAAGATCCCCTTTGATACGTAAATTTGAAGTTACATATAGTTTTCCGTAAAATAAATCATTATCAGCACGTGTAGAATTTACTACAGCAAAGTTGTATGTCGTCAGGTTGAGATTAAAATTGAAATCAGTATAGGTAGAAGTAAGGATATTACCATTTAGTTTGGCCTGATTTCCTTTTAAATCTGTTAAAGCAAATTGTTTGAAATTAATGCCTTTTTCATTGAAGTTTATTTTTTGATTATCGATCAATAAATTAGCATTAAGCATAGCGATATTTATATTCGCTTTGTTGAAAGTCAAATCTCCAGTAATATTTGGTTTTTCTAAATTGCCGGTGATAGATAATTTACCATTCAAATCTCCTTCGCTATCTTTTAAATAACCCATACTAAATGCTTCAATAGTTTTTATTTTTAGTGGGTTTAATGTTAATGTAGCATTAATATTTGATGCACCAGTTGTAGGGGCATAATAATCACCTACTAGTCGCACATCATTACCATTTTCACTGATGGAGATATCTGCTGTGTAGGTATCTTCTTTAAGGTTATTTACTTTTATACAAATATCACCTATCGTATCTTTTCCAAAGTATACTTTGTCAATATCAATATCTGAAACTAAAACGGGACTGCTAGCTAATCTAGAAATAGTAGCTTCACCATTAATTCCTCCGCCTAAATTAAATGTTTCAGATTCCAACATATTTGATAATGTCTCGATTCTGAAATTG
Organism: Sphingobacterium rhinopitheci; assembly: GCF_022627575.1. GTDB lineage: Bacteria > Bacteroidota > Bacteroidia > Sphingobacteriales > Sphingobacteriaceae > Sphingobacterium > Sphingobacterium rhinopitheci. The sequence continues at coordinate 435,431 of NZ_JADEYQ010000001.1, read as the reverse complement.
TTAAACGACATTTGAATAGGTGCATTCAGGGTTGAATCCGTAGATTGTATGAGTAGAACCTGGTCATTTTTGGATAATCTAAAATCATTTGCTCTGATCCCATCTTTACCAAAGGACAATTGGTTTTCAGGAGAAATATCCCATTTGTCGTAATTTAGCATTAATCCATTTTCAAATAGGCTAAACACATAATTATTTTGATGTATTGCGACTTTTCCACCGAGGTGATATTTATCTTTTTGCTCTTTATCCTTAATCCATAGTCCTATATCTAGATTGTTTTCAATTACTTGACCACTAAGTGTCGTGTTATTAAGCTCTATGTTATTGATCTTGATTTTGTTTATTAATGCAGAATAATACATCGTACTATCTACTGTAATAATATCTACACCGACATCTTTGATATGTATTCCCGAATAAATAACTTCTGGCGCTATCAATTTGGCCATTATACTTTTTTGACCACTATTAAATGTACCATCGAGTGATATATTATCCATTTTTTCCAGATCAGGGAAGAAATCCTTAATAAACTTAGAACTTGTTAAGGTAGCAGAAAACTCAAAATTCTGATTTTCATATTTAACAATGCTTGGAGGATCATTGTTAGGATTGTAGTATATTTTGGCTACATCTTGTACCGCATTACTAAGTTCCGTAAGCATAAATTTGCCTACTAAATGGGCATTAATTAACTCTGACTTGAGGACAATGGTATTTCTGTTGGTATCTGCTGAGGCGATCAATGATATGCTATCTAGTGCATATCGCTCTTTATTGTATGCTATAGATGATTCAGAAATGATAATTTCCCCATTTAAATGGTTAAGATCTGCAGTTTGGAAATTCCCTTTTATTTTACCGTGATAACGTAAGTTATCCTTCATTAAATTCAAATTTTGAAGATTGACAGAATCAATATTCACATTGAAATATACTTTTGGATAGTGGGCCGTCATATCGGCAGCCATATCCACATCAAATTTGATATTTGGATCCAAACTATTGACCTTGCCATCAATAGCGCCTTTTTGAGCATTAAGATCTAAGTTTATACTGTTATAGTTATAGCCTAATGCTTCAAGTCTATTAATATTTCCTGCTACTTCTGCGACCATTGTTTTAGGGTTTAGTCCTGTTCCCTTTACTTTAGCTTCTGCAGAGATAAACCCTAATACCGTATCTTGTTTGATAAAATGGCCTAAGTTGAAGTTTTGAATAGATACTGTAGCGTCATATGTAGTATCTTTGCCGGCCATATTTAAATAACCATTTACCGAAGCATCCCCTTTTTCGGTTACTAATTTTAGATTGGTGTCAAATCCTTTCAAACCTCCTTTGAAGTTCCCGGTAAGCGATATTGAATTTGGATATTGAATTTCCATTCCTTCAGGAAGGAGTGATCGATCTACCAATCGATCTAAATCTTTTCTACCAGTAATAAGTTTTTTTAGCGTTAAATCAATTTGCATTTTGTCTACATCGGGCAACCCTTTAATATTTGCAGACGCTAATATTTCGGTATTATCTAACGTTCGAAAATTTAAAGCTAATATGTTTAAATCATTTAAATTTCCTTTTACCTTACCGTCGATATAGAATTTATTGGTCAATAAAGGACGCATAACATCCATTTGATCTAAAAATGGAGCGAAGTATAAGATATCACGCATATCTACATGACTCTTGACTATGTTAGCATCAATCTTTAATAGATTAGGATACTTTGTAATAGCATCCAAAGAAGGGTAGGAGATGGCGATATAATCACGAATTACCGTATTTGGTGTTTCTGCTAATAATCCGTTGATTGTTGCTCCTTTATTTGTGTATACAAAATCACCTTTTATTCTTTTTAAGTAAAAGCCAGAATGATCCTTTGCTGTCAAATTTTTTAATGATCCTGATATAGAATCACTAGCATAATATAGTTGATCAAGCGTACCAGCTAAGTCTTTAATACCTATATTAAAGTAATCAAACCCTTTCATACGGGCTTCATTATTATCTTTGTAAAGTAAATTTGTCTTGTCTATCTGTATTTTATTAGCCGAAACAATCCAATTTACTGCTGTAGCAGGCTCCTTATTTTTTTCTATTTTTGAAGTTTTATTAATTACTACGTATGAATCTGATTGATCTAGTTTTACTTCATTCAATCGTACTATTTCTTTATTCAAATCGATTTCTTCAACCGTAGCGGACAAATTTTTGATATCAAATTTGGTGTCAATGCCTGATGTTGTTTCTTGATATTTTACCAAGATATTTTTTAAATCTATATTTTCTGTAGCTAGATTAGGAAGTAGAGTGCTCGCGGTACTGTCTGTGATACCAAAGTTACTCTGCTGTATTGCTTGACTTGCTGTACTTGGAGCCCATTGTTTAACAATAGCTGTCAACCCATCTATTGCGATATTAGGTAAGTTGAAAGACATATTTTTTTCTAGATCGAAGGTCTTGATTCGGGTATCAAAATGCTTTAAGGAGATGGTCGCTGCAGTGCCAATCATATCATCTGTATATACAAAATATATACGATCTAAATTTACCTTGTCTATATCAAAGATTAATGGTGTAGAAGAAGTAGTTGTTTCTTTTTTGTCTTCTGTGACAAATGCTTTAATAATATAGTCAAAGTTGAAATCTCCTGTTGTGTCTCGGTTTATTTTTGCCGTAATTCCTTCAAAATCGATTTCTTGGATTTTTATAGTGCTTTTTAGAAGTTGAAACATATCAATGTCCACTTTTAGCTTTTCTCCGGCTAATAAGGTGTCTTTGCTTTGATCTTCAAAATAAATATCCTCAAGCACTATTTTTTTAGGAATCTCTATATTTACGTAACCTATTTTTACGGTTGTCCCAATTTTATGCTCTACATATTCTGTTACTTTTCCGACTACATAGTTTTGTATACTAGGCAGTCTTATTAAAAATATTAATAATAGAACGAAGGCTATAACCACGCCTACTATCCATAGTATAGTACGTAAAAAAAACTTCGTGAATCTATTCAATTTTTGTATTTTTATTTAAGTTGTCACTATTATTTCTAACGTAAAAATAAGGTAAATGTTTGCTATAAAGCAATTATACTAATGAAAAACAATATTTTTTTTAAAATTAAATTAATTGTTTTTTTTAAGAAATAGCAAATTCCTAAAATTTTCCTAATTCATTGCTTATAATTGTACTTTCATACAACTATGAAGATATTACTAATAGAGGACGAAATAGAATTAATAGCTAGTATTAAGGAATTTTTAGAAAAAGAAAATTTTCTGATAGAAACTGCTATGTCTTTTGATGCGGCTTTGGAAAAAGTTTTGACTTATGATTATGATTGTATTCTATTAGACATAATGTTGCCTGGAGGTACTGGTTTAGAGCTCTTACAACGATTGAAGGAGGAGGGAAAAAAGCAATCTATTTTGATATTGTCTGCTAAAGATTCTGTTGAAGATAAAGTTGCCGGGTTAGAGCTTGGTGCTGATGATTACTTAGCAAAGCCTTTTCATTTTTCTGAACTCTTAGCACGTATCAAATCTATTATTAGAAGAGGTAAGCAAGGTGGTGAGCAAGTTATTACCTATAAAAATGCAACTTTAAATCCTGAAAATAGAGAAGTGAGGATTAATAATCAGATCGTAACATTGAATCGTAAGGAATTTGATATATTTTATTATTTCATACTTCGCCCTACCAAATTATTAGAGAAAACCACTATAGCAGAAACGGTATGGGGTGACAATGCGGATCAAGCAGATAATTTAGATTTTATTTATTCGCAAGTAAAGAATTTACGAAAGAAGCTCAAAGAGGCAAAGGCAGATTTTGATATTCAAGCAGTGTATGGTGTAGGATATAAATTGATATAATGTCTATTTCCGTAAAAAATTATACAAGCCGCTATATTGCAGTCGTTATTTTGATTGTAATGGCAATTTGGGCTTTGCTTTTTTATGCCTTTATGATGGATGAGGTTTACGATAATATCGATGATGGCCTGAAGAATCAAAAAATTGAAATTATACGTGCTGTTTATTCTGATAGTACGTTGTTAGAAACTAAAGATTTCGGTATCAATCAATTTCGTATTACCCCCTCTGTTGAAAAGAATGTACCAGTTAAGGATGTTTTTTCTAGAGAGTTTATTTTTATGCCGTATGACGGCGAAGATGAACCCTACAGAGTTCTGAGGACTAGTTTTAATACGGCAGATGGTACTCCATATAGTCTCGAGATAAGAACATCTACTGTCGAAGAAGACGATTATTTAATCAATTTAGCAATTTCATTGACTGTCTTATATATTGTCATTGTATTGAGTATTTTGATGGTCAATTATTATGTACTTTCTAAGGCTTGGAAACCTTTCACTCGGATTTTGCATAATTTGAATGAATATAGATTTGGGGAAGTAACATCATTTATTCCTGTTGTTACCAATGTGAAGGAGTTTGAGGTGTTGAATGCGAATATCGAATCCATGATTGCTCGGAATGAGAAAGCATTTGACAATCAAAAAGTTTTCTTGGAAAATGCTTCTCATGAGTTGCAAACACCACTAGCTATTACCATTAATAAGTTAGAATTAGTATTGTCAGATGAATCCCTGAGTGAAGAGCAAATGATAAAAATAGCAGATGCTAAGAAATCATTGCTTCGTATGGTGAATCTAAATAAATCGTTGTTGTTGCTGTCCCGGATTGATAATGATCAGTATAATAGTGTAGGTCAAGTGAATGGCAATACGCTATTATTGGATATCATAAATGAGTTGAAAGAGATTATTGAATTTAAAGGTCTTTCTATTGATGTTAATATCCAAGGAGAATTTACCGTAAATATGAATACCAATCTAGCATCTATTTTGTTCTCTAATCTTATCCGTAATGCTATAAAATATAATATGGATGAGGGTAAGATAATGGTAGATATATCCGTTAATGAGATACGTATATCAAATACCTCAAATTCAGGAGCCCTAAATCCGGATTATATATTTGAGCGTTTTTATAAAGGAAAACAAGATAATCAATCTAATGGTTTAGGTTTATCAATAGTGAGTTCTATTTTGAACAAATATCCCTTTTTAACGTTGCAGTATTTGTATGTAGATGATTTACATACTTTTTCTATAAAAAAATAGATTATTCCCAAATCTTTCCTAATTCATTGTTGTTATTTGTAGTATAAATTAAAAACATAAACAGATGAATACAATAAAAAAATTATTCCTAGTAGTAGCTTTAGCTTTTGTAGCAGTAGGCGTTAAAGCGCAAGATAAATTGGTTCAATTTGGAGATTTGCCAAAGGTGGCCCAAAATTTTATAACTACTTATTATGCGGTGAATCAGGTTTCTTATATCAAAATGGAAAAAGAACTATTTTCAAAATCTTATGATGTTAAGTTGAATAATGGTGTTGAAATAGAATTTGATAGCAAAGGTAATTGGACAGAAGTAGATGCTAAAAAGAAAGCGGTTCCTTATCAAATCGTAAACCCTAAAATAGTAGCATACGTGAAAAAGAGCTTCCCTAATAATGAGATAGTACAGATTTCATTGGATGGTAGAAAGATAGAAGTCGAGTTGACTAATGGTTTAGAATTAGTTTTCAATAAACAAGGGAAGTTTATAGGAATTGAGCATTAATTCTTTTTAATTGTAATCATATAACAAGAGAAAAATAAAATGAAGAGAAAGATCGGTTTTAATTTATCCGCTTTAAGTGCTGTAGTATTGTTATTTACAGCTTGTGAAAAAGAAGAGGTTATCTCTTCCAATGATTTGCCAAGCAATGCGGTTTTATTTCTGAAAGATAATTTTAATGGTTCACAAATCCTTTCTGTTGTAAAAGAAAATGAAATTGTAGGACGTGCGACTTATGAAGTATTATTAAATAATGGTATTGAAGTCAAGTTTGATAGCAACGGTGATTGGGACGAGGTAGATGCGAGAGATGATCGTCAAGGTATACCAACAGCTTTTATTAATCCTAAAATCGTCGATTACGTGAACACAAAATATGCTCCGGCATTGATCAATAGTATAGATAAAGAAAAGTCTAACTTTGATGTAGAATTAACAAATGGCTTGGATTTGGAATTTAATGGAGAGGGTGATTTTTTAAGAATTGATCCTTAATCACAAAAAAGAGGGTTTATTATATAAACCCTCTTTTTTGTAGTATTAATAAATCCACTTGAATTTGTATTCCAATTCAGGGATTTTTATACGATCAGCCAAACGAATCAAACGATCAGGTAATTTCATTAAATAATCACGCGCTTTTTCGCCTTGCTCATTTAATCCTGATACCTTGTCTATCTTCCAATCTGCGATCAATTCTTTAAGAATATCTACATAGTCTAAAGCTGTATAAACATTTAGGCGTTGTGCTGCATCAGAGAAGTGTGCAAATGTTTGTCCTTGCAATTCACCAGATTGACGTAACAAGTGCGCTGGCATAACGATCTTCTTGCGCATCATATCTTCAAATGCTAACATTACTTCGCTCGGATCTACCGTAAAAGCTTTCGATATAAATGACATATAGGCCTTAGCATGACGTGCTTCATCAGCAGCAATTACCCCACACATTTTTGCCAATAGTTTATCACCACTTTTCTTGGATATACCTGAAACACGACGGTGCGATATATTTGTTGCTATCTCTTGAAAAGAGGTATATATAAAGTTACGGTAAGGATCTGCTCCTGTACCGATATCAAATCCATCTTGAATCAAATATTGTGTACTCATCTCGAATTCGCGCATGTTTACACGTCCCGATAGATACAAATATTTGTTTAATAAATCCCCATGTCTGTTTTCCTCTGCCGTCCACGCACGTACCCATTTCATCCAGCCACCTTGCTCATTTTTATCGACATCATCGACCATCATTAACCACGATTCATAGGTAGGAAGAGCTTCCTCTGTAATGGTATCCCCAATTAATACTGCGACCAAATCATAAGGTAACTCTTTAGCGCTTTCTTGAAGATCACGTACTTCTTCGAAAAAAGTGCTTCTAGAAGAATCGGGAAGAAAATCCGCAGGTTGCCACATTTGTTCAACAGGCTTAAGGTATTCACTCATCTCATTCAACATGAATGGCTCTAGATAAGTCATTACTTCTTTTCTTGACCCTTCTGGAATATTTAAAGGTTGTTCTTGCATAATTGATACAAAGATAAATAAATAATGTTCTTTTAATATAGTAATTTTTGTCGATAACTATTAAAAAATGTTAATTAAAGCGTGACAATAAAATCGAAAAGAATACAATACTTTGATACTTTTTGCTGATTTATATAGTAACTTTGTCTATATATATTTAAACAATAATTTTGAAAAACTTCGATATTAATAATATACGTGCTGATTTTCCTCTATTAAAGAGAGAAGTAAATGGTAAACCTCTTGTGTATTTGGATAACGGCGCAACAACGCAAAAACCCCAAGTAGTTATAGATGCCTTAGTAAATTATTATACTGATATGAATGCTAACGTACACCGTGGTGTTCATTATTTGAGTCAGATATCAACAGATGCTTTTGAAGTAACACGACAAAAGGTACAATCATTTATCAATGCGGAGCATGATTACGAAATTATTATTACTAAAGGGACTACTGATAGTATCAATTTAGTGGCTCAATGTTTTGGTCAAGCATTTATCGATAAAGATGATGAAATAATCATCTCAGCTATGGAGCATCACTCCAATATTGTGCCTTGGCAGATGCTTTGTGATGCCAAAGGGGCTGTATTGAAAGTTATACCGATGAATGATCACGGTGATCTTGATATGGAAGCCTATAAAGCGCTATTATCTGCAAAGACAAAAATTGTTTCTGTTACTTATGTATCGAATTCATTGGGAACTATCAATCCTATTGAAGAGATTATTGCACTTGCACATAGCAATAATACACCTGTATTGGTTGACGCTGCTCAAGCAGTTCAACATATCGCGCTGGATGTTCAAAAGTTAGATGCTGATTTCTTAGTTTTTTCAGGCCACAAGATGTATGCTCCTACAGGAGTTGGAGTTTTGTATGGTAAAGAAAAATGGTTGAATGCGATGCCTCCCTACCAAGGAGGTGGAGACATGATCAAAGATGTTACCTTTGAAAAAACAACTTATAATGAGTTGCCCTTTAAATTTGAAGCGGGTACACCTAATATTGAGGCAGGTATTTGTTTGGCTCATGCTATCGACTATATCAATGAAATTGGTCTTGATGCTATCCAGAAATATGAGGATGATTTATTAGCTTATGCTACAGCCGAAATATTAAAAATCGAAGGTGTCCGTATAATAGGAACAGCAAACAAAAAATCATCCGTATTATCTTTTATTGTGGATGGTATTCATCCGTATGATATAGGCGTTATTTTGGACAAATTAGGTATAGCTGTAAGAACGGGGCATCATTGTGCACAACCCGTGATGGCACAATTTGAAATTCCTGGCACCGTACGCGCCAGCTTGGCGATGTATAATACCAAAGAAGATATAGATACATTTATTAAAGGTTTACAGCGTGCTGTAACGATGTTAAAATAGTATAATGACAATAAACGAAATACAAGACGAACTAATAGAAGATTTTGCATTCTATGGTGATTGGATGGAGAAATATGAATATATCATTCAGTTGGGTAAAGAGGTTCCTTTGATCGATGAAGCACACAAGCAAGACCAATTTATCATCAAAGGGTGCCAATCTAGAGTATGGTTGTACCCAGAGTTGAAAGAGGGGAAAATCCTTTTTACAGCAGATTCAGATGCTATTATCACCAAAGGATTGGTTAGTTTAATGGTAAAGGTTCTTTCAGGACATTCACCTAAAGAGATAGCCAATGCGGATTTGTACTTTATAGATCAGATTGGTTTGAAAGAGCATTTGTCACCTACTAGAGCTAATGGATTGCTATCAATGGTGAAGCAAATGAAAATGTACGCTATAGCATTACAGAGCAAAGTATAATAAAAAAAGGCTTGAATAGTATTCAAGCCTTTTTTGTTATACTTTTATGTGTTTGGCGATTATTTCCTTACCGAAGAATATCCTTGCTTTTTCTTGAAAATCGGTAGGGTTGTCTGTTGTATAGAATGCTAAAGTGCCATTTTTAGAACATTTTTCTTCCACTTCAATATGTCGTTTTAAATAATCAATCAGGCTTTCGGCTACTAATTTGCCTTGTGAAAGTACAGTAATTCCTTCAGGAATAAATGTATTGATGATAGGAAGCAATATAGGATAATGGGTGCATGCTAATACAATAGTATCTATTGTAGGAGATTTACTTAATAGCTCCATGATATCTTTCTCAATAAAATATTGTGCTCCTTCGCTTTCAATTTCATTGTTCTCCACAAGAGGTACCCAAAATGGACATGCCTGTTGAAATACTTGAATATTAGGATGGAATTTTGCGATCTCGATAGGGTAGGATTCTGATATCACTGTTCCTTGGGTAGCAAGTATCCCGATATTTTGGCTACTGGTATATTTATTTATGGATTCTGTTGTAGGTCTTATTACACCCAATACTTTTTTGCCTGGCGGCAAATCATTTTGTTGAATGCTACGCAGTGCTTTGGCTGATGCAGTATTGCAGGCTAATATTACTAAATTGCAACCTAAGTCAAATAGTTTGAATACGCACTCCTTGGTAAATTGATATACAGCATCAAATGATCGTGTACCATAAGGGACACGCGCATTATCGCCCAAGTAAATATAGTCGTATTGCGGTAACAGTTTTTTTATTTCTTTGAATACAGTTAAGCCACCATATCCAGAATCAAAAATCCCTATTGGAGATAATTTGTCCATATCAAAGTCTTGTAAAAGCTATTAATGAACAAAGATGGACTTTATTTTTGATACCTTTGCACATCAACATTTAAAAAACTAAGGATGACAAGATTATTCTGACGTAATTTACTATTACGGCTTGAAATTTGTTGTTTTAAAAGAAAAAATATATTTATATGAATTGTAAGAACATTGCTTTTTTGATAATTGGGACTTTTGCTGCTTTACTTATTGATCCACAAAGATTGTATTCCCAAATAGGTAGTCAACCTTATTCGTATCAATATTATCAAAAATTTAATGATGTTTTATATTCTCCTGAAACAAGATTACATACGGCATCAAAGCCATTTTTATTTAGAGGAGAATTATTAGCGAAAAAGGATTCTTTAGCCAATTTAAATCATGTAGATTCAAAAAATTGGTTTATGCGTAAAATTTTTAACGAGCATCTTGTACAAGTTGAAAAAGAAGATCATACCTTTTATTTGGATTTTATTCCTGATTTGGTAATTGGTAAAGAAATAATGGCTTCCGACAAGCGTTCTACTTCCTTGAATACGCGCGGTATAGAAATTGGCCTTACTATAAAGGATAAGTTTATCTTTAAATCTAGCTTCTATGAGAATCAAGCCGTTTTTGCCAACTATTTAGATGATTATATCAGTGCGACAGGTGTTGTACCTGGTCAATCATCAGCTAAAGGTGCAACTCAGCGAACGAAAGATTGGATGTATGCATCTGCAAGTATGACTTATGATTTTAGCCCTTATTTTCAAGCTACTTTAGCATACGATAAAAATCATATCGGTGATGGTTATAGATCTTTATTATTATCAGACTTCTCCTCCAATTATACCAATTTGAAATTGACAGGTACCATCGGTAATGTACATTATACGTCTATATGGGGTGTTATGAACGACCCTGTTAATCCGCGCACGGATGGATTAAATACCGAAGGAAGATATGGTGATGGTACTAAATATGGGGCATTTCAATATTTAGATTACAATGCTACGAATAGATTGTCTGTAGGTTTTTTTCAGGCTGTAGTTTGGGCTGATAGAAACCAAGGTGGATACAGAGGATTAGATTTTAATTATTTTATCCCAGGTATTTTCGTTCGCCCTGTAGAAAATAATAATAGGACTTCTCCAGATAAAATGTTTTTAGGGTTGAATGCTAAGTATAAAGTTTTGAAAAATGTTTCTGCTTACGGACAATTCTTATTGGGAGAATTTACAGCCAAGGAATTCTTTGCTAACAATGGTTATGTACACAATAAATGGGGAGCACAAATTGGTGTGCGTGGATACGATGCATTCGGCATTAAGAATTTGAATTTCTTGGGCGAATATAATATGGTACGCCCTTATACGTATCAACATTTTATATCGGCATCTAATTACAGTAATAATGGAGAGCCTTTGGCACATCCAAAAGGAGCTAACTTTAGAGAGTTAGTAGGCTTGGTAAATTACACCTACAAAAGATTTGATTTTTCGCTGCAAGGTATGTATACTTTGTATGGGACAGATCCGGATAGGGAAACAAATTATGGCGGTGATATATTCAAATCATATGAGAATTATCCTAATATATATGGCAATAAAATAGGCCAAGGGATCAGGAACAATCTTTACTATGGAGATTTTAAAGCAGCATATGTATTCAATCCTAAGTATAACCTTAGAATTGAAGCCGGATATACACATCGTATCAATACAATTGAAGGCCAACAGACCCAAAAATCAGGCGTAATTTCATTAGGCTTGCGATCATCATTCCGTAGCTTCAATGGTGATATTTAATCGTTGATTTCCTATATTTACATGACTAAGCCTATAAGCGATGAAAAAAATATTAGTATTAAATGGTCCAAATCTAAATCTTCTTGGTGTTAGGGAGAAAAGTATATATGGTGATCAGTCTTTTGATCAATATTTTGGTGACCTAAAGAATAAGTATGATACCCTCGAATTGGAATATTTTCAATCCAATTCTGAAGGTACAATAATCGATAAATTACATGAAGTAGGATTTAGCTATGATGGTGTAGTATTGAATGCAGGTGCTTATACGCATACTTCTGTAGCGATAGCAGATGCCATCGCTGCCATAAATACGCCTGTCATCGAAGTGCATATTTCTAATGTACACCAACGAGAAGCATTTAGACATCACTCTTATCTGTCCAAAAATTGTAAAGGTGTGATTCTAGGCTTTGGTCTCGATAGTTATAGACTAGCAATAGAGAGTTTTATCTAATACGTGTTTTTCTTTCTGTAGGAAAGAAAATGAATAGCAAATGAAGCACAAGCACAGATGCACATTACTACGAGCATCGGTACTTGTGTTTTGTTGTGTAATATGCTGACTAATCCAGAGGATAAGGCCCCTAAGCCCATCTGTAGGAATCCTAATAATGCTGATGCACTTCCTGCTGATGCTTTAAATGGTGCCAGCGCCATCGCAGATGCATTAGGGAATATAAAACCTTGACATAGCAAATAACAGAATAATAAGCCTACTAATACGGGAAGGTTTACAGTGCCAGTAAAAGCAAATACTAACATTGAAATACCAACGCATGATTGACCAATATTGGCTATTTTACTGATTTGTGACATCGACCATTTCTTCAAAAAGTAACGGTTCAATTGGGTTGCAATTATCAGTGCGGAGGCAGCAAATGCGAAGATTAAACCATATTGTTTTTGGGACAAACCATATATCTCTTGAAATATAAATGATGATCCTGCAAGATAGGCATATAGACCGGCCGCTGCTATAGAGCCTACTAAGCAATAGCCTATAAATGTCTTGTTCACAAATACTGACCAATAATTTTTGACAATAGATGTGGGACTAAGTGAGAAATTTTTATCGCCGCTGTAGCTTTCCGGCAGATAAAAGATAGTTCCAACAAGGATAATAAAACCTATTATAAATAAACTTATAAAAATATAATGCCAATCTAGATGTGCTAATAGAAATGCACCTGCTGAAGGAGCCAAAATTGGTGATATAGCAACAACTAACATCAGTAAACTAAATACTCTTGCTGCTTCTTTGCTGTCGTAATAGTCTTGAATCATTGCGCGTGATGCTACCATACCAGCACAACTACCGAGGGCTTGCAAAAAACGTAATAAGATTAGACTATCAATGTTTCTGGTAAAAACACAAAATATCGTAGTGATAAGGTAAATACATAAGCCTACTATTAATGGTTTTTTGCGACCAAACCTATCTAACAATGGTCCATAAAACATCTGCCCAATAGCGATTCCAATAAAAAAGGCTGTTAAAGATAGTTGGACTTTATCTATTGATGTATTAAAATCCCTGGCTATCGTATCGAAAGCAGGAAGATACATATCTATTGAAAACGGACCTACAGCGGATAGTAAACCTAATATTAAAAGGATTGTCGTTTTATTTATTTTCACGGTATATATAAAAAGGTAATAGCATTAAAAAAAGCTCCTATTGGAGCTTTTTATTATTTTGTTGTAGTAGGTTTTCTAACTATCAAGTATAGACCGGCTAGAATAAAAGGTATACTTAGCAGTTGCCCCATATTTAATAGCATTCCATTTTCAAAATCAACTTGGTTTTCTTTAAAAAACTCCATTACAAATCGAATGGAAAACATAACAACCAAAAATATTCCAAAGAATAGCCCTGGTTTAGGTTTATTATTCTTCTGGAACATAGACCATAGTATTATAAATAAAATAAAATAGCCTAATGCTTCGTATAATTGAGCTGGATGTCTAGGTAACAAATTTAATTCGTGTGGTTGTAGATTAGCTTTTTCAAAAACTACAGCCCATGGAAGGTCTGATTCCGTCGGTTTACCAATGATTTCAGAATTGAAAAAATTGCCCAATCTAATTAATGCTCCAGCAATCGGAACAACAAGCATCAATCGATCTGCAATCCACAGAAAATCAATTTTTGTTTTCTTAGCATATAGATATAGTGCTGTCAAAATACCTATCGCTGCACCATGTGAAGCGAGCCCTTGGAATCCCGTAAATTGCCAGCTACCATTTAATTCTCTAAAAGGAATAAAAATCTCTAAGAAATGGTATTTATAATATTCACTCCATTCGTAAAAGAAACAATGTCCTAAACGAGCGCCGATAAATGTTCCTAAAAATATGTAAATCGTAAATTTATCTAAATCTTCTTGTGTTTTGCCTGCTATTTTGAATACTTTGAGCATCAAAATATAAGAGACCACAAATGCTAACAACCAACATAGTGAATAGTATCGAATACCAAAAGAGCCTATATTAAAAATCTCTTCGGATATGTTCCAATGAATTGCACCTAAAATTAAATCCATAAATTGATATTTGTGCTGTAAATATAAGCACATAATTTTATTTACACTCATATTCTAAAAGGAATAGATTATAATTTTTGGATTAGGATAATTATTTTTATTTTGGGACCAAACAAAATACGAAATGGCAGAGAAGAATAATAATGCTGTAAATCACCAAACCGTGGTTACGAAAGATTCCTTAGCGTTTTTTGAAAATTATATTAACAACCCATCTCCGACAGGTTTTGAGTGGCAAGGACAAAGATTGTGGTTAGATTATCTAAAACCTTATGTTGATGAAACATATATCGATAATTATGGTACTGCAGTAGGGATTATTAACCCTGAGGCTAATTATAAAGTAGTAATTGAAGCTCATGCAGATGAGATTTCATGGTTTGTAAATTATATTACAAAAGATGGATTGATCTATGTGATTCGTAATGGTGGCTCTGATCATCAAATAGCACCTTCCAAACGCGTAAATATTCATACTGATAAAGGTATTGTGAAAGCCGTATTTGGATGGCCTGCTATTCATACGCGCTCCGGGGAGAAAGAAGAAGCACCAACACTTAAGAATATCTTTTTGGATTGTGGCTGTACAACCAAAGAAGAAGTTGAAGAATTGGGTATTCATGTAGGTTCGGTAGTGACCTATGAAGACGAATTCATGGTGCTAAATGATCGTTATTTTGTTGGTCGTGCTATGGACAACCGTGCAGGTGGTTTTATGATAGCTGAGGTAGCACGTTTATTAAAAGAAAATAAAAAAGAGCTTCCTTTTGGTTTATATATTGTAAATTCGGTACAAGAGGAAATTGGTCTTCGTGGTGCTGAAATGATTGCTAATTATATCAAGCCAAATGTAGCCATTGTGACGGACGTTACACATGATACGCAAACACCGATGATCAATAAGATCACACAAGGTGATTTAGCTTGTGGCAAAGGACCTGTAGTATCGTATGCTCCAGCTGTGCAAATTAATCTTAATAAACAATTGATCGCGGTAGCGGAGGCGAATAATATCCCTTTTCAGCGCCAGGCATCATCCCGTTATACAGGTACAGATACGGATGCTTTTGCCTATTCTAATGGTGGTGTGCCTTCCGCATTAATATCATTACCATTGCGCTATATGCATACGACCGTAGAGATGATACATAAAGAAGATGTAGATAATGTGATTCGTTTGATTTACGAAACGGTATTAACTATTCAAGATGGTCAAGATTTTAGAACTTTCACAAAATAAAAACAAATAGTAATTAGATATGAGCGACATTAATAAAAACAACACAGAAAAAAACGAAATTAGCATTGAGTTAAGTGAGGAAATTGCAGAAGGAGTATATGCTAACCTAGCTATAGTTACGCATTCAAATACAGAATTCGTTTTAGATTTTATCCGCGTGATGCCAGGTGTACCTAAGGCGAAAGTTAAATCTAGAATCGTATTGACTCCAGATCATGCTAAGGCTTTATTGACCGTATTAAAAGATAATATCGACCGTTTTGATAGTCAAGGTAAAACTGAAGTTGCCAATGGTCCTATAGATATCCCATATCCATTAGATTTTGGGAACTCTAAAGGAGAAGCATAATTTCTTAAAAAGCTCTATCATATTTTGATAGAGCTTTTTCTTTTCTACTTTGGTATTACTTTTGAGTATTCTTAATTCTAATTATAGAACAACCAATTATGGATATTAATGTTAGATTATTAACCAAGCAAGATTATAAAGATCTCAAAAAAACCATGACGGAAGCCTATGATGGAATAGGTGATGTATGGACACGGGAGAATATTGTTGATTTGATAGACATGTTTCCTGAGGGGCAGCTTTGTGTCGAAGCTAATGGCCATGTCGTTGCTTGTGCTTTGTCACTAATGATCAATTCAAAAAATACGAATATCTATAATAATTATTATCAGATAATTGACGATGGCAAATTTTTGAACCATGACTATGAAGGTGATATTTTGTATGGCATAGAAGTATTTGTTCATCCTGATTTTAGAGCACTAAGACTGGGACGTAGATTGTACGATGCGCGCAAGGAACTCTGTGAGGAGATGAATTTAAAAAGTATTGTTGCGGGAGGACGAATTCCTAATTATTATAATTACGTGAATGAAATGAGTCCTCGTGTATATATCGAGAAAGTAAAAAGAAAGGAAATCTATGATCCTACCTTAACGTTCCAGCTGTCGAATGATTTTCACGTAAAAAAAATCCTTAAAAATTACCTTCCTGAAGATAAAGAGTCAGCGCAGTTTGCGACATTGTTGGAATGGAACAATATTTATTACGATCCTGATGCAAGATCAAATTCTGCAAGTAAACAGACGATTCGTTTGGGATTAGTACAATGGCAAATGCGCTTATTTACGGATATAGACGAATTTTATGATCAAATAGAGTTTTTCGTGGATACCGTAAGTGATTATGGCACTGACTTTATCATGTTTCCAGAGTTCTTCAATTCCCCATTGATGAAACCTTATAATGATCTTCCTGAGCGCTTAGCGATGGAGAAATTGGCCGAACATACCAAAGAGATCTGTCAACGTATACAACAGTTTGCGGTTTCTTATAATGTTAATATTATAGCCGGGTCGATGCCTTTGGTGGAGCGTGGTAAGCTCTATAATGTAACTTATCTTTGCCATCGCAATGGGCATGTAGATTCCTATCGTAAGGTTCATATCACACCCAACGAATTCAAATACTATGGTATGGTCGGCGGGAGTGAGGTTAAAGTATTTGATACCGATTGTGGAAAAATAGGACTACTTATATGTTATGATGTTGAATTTCCAGAGTTGAGTAGAATATTGGCTGATCAAGGAATGCAGATATTATTTGTTCCTTTTATGACAGATACGCAAAATGGATATATTCGTGTCCGGCATTGTGCCCAAGCACGTGCTATAGAAAATGAATGTTATGTCGCTATAGCTGGGTCTGTTGGTAACTTGCCACGCGTCAATAATATGGATATTCAATATTCGCAATCTGCTGTATTTACGCCATCGGATTTTGCTTTTCCTAATAATGCCATTAAAGCAGAAGCTACACCGAATACGGAAATGGTATTAATCGCTGATGTTGATTTATATGCCCTTCGTGATCTCCATGAATATGGTACAGTAAAAGTAATGAAAGATAGAAGGAAAGATTTATACGAGGTCAATCTTCTTAAATAGTATAAAACATAAAGGGGATAATTTTTTTATTATCCCCTTTATATTTATGAAGATGATATTCTATTACAATAAGAAGATATTCTCTTTTGCTAGATTATCTTTTCTTTGTTGATCCCAAATACTTACTTGCACTTCACCGATGTGTGCTAATTTAAGCATGAACATACAAACACGAGATTGACCGATACCACCGCCAATAGCTTCAGGTAGTTCGTCATTTAATAACATTTTATGGAATGATAATTCTGCTCTCTCCGTACAATTTCTGATTTCCAATTGTCTCAGGAGTGCTTTTTTATCGACACGGATTCCCATAGAAGATAGTTCAAAAGCGCTATTTATAAGCGGATTCCATACCAAGATGTCTCCATTTAGACCATGCCATCCGGCTTCATTTTCGGTACTCCAATCATCATAGTCAGCTGCTCTACCATCATGCGTAAATCCATTAGATAGCTCCCCTCCAATACCGTATAAGAATACCGCACCGTATTCTTTAGCGATGATATTTTCTCGTTCTTTCGGGGTTTTATCCGGATACATTGTTAATACTTCCTGAGAAGATAAAAATGTAATCTGTGCAGGAAGAATAGCCTTTTTATCAGGGTACTGTGCTTCGACACTTTTTTCTGTAGCTACTAATGCAGCATAAATATTTGAAACGGTATCTTTAAGATATTGCAAGTTGCGGTCTTGAGGTAATATTACTTTTTCCCAATCCCATTGATCCACATAGATCGAGTGAATAGGGGAGTAATCTTCGTCAGGACGCAAGGCACGCATATCTGTAATAATTCCTTCGTGAGGTTCAATTTCTAATTCTTTAAGACGTACTCTTTTCCACTTTGCTAGTGAATGTACTACTACAGCACGTTGCTCGTCCAAAGATTTAATAGGGAAAGCCACTGGCCTTTCAATACCATTTAAGTCATCATTAATTCCTGTCCCATCTAATACAATCAGTGGTGACGATACGGGGATAAGTTTTAATATATTTTTTAGATTACTCGAAAATGTTTCTTTAACAAAAGTAATCGCTTGTTCTCTTTTTAATAAGTTACGTCCCATGTAAATGTTTTAGCTTTATATTATTAAGCTTGTAAAATTTTAAATTACTAATATTTTAATAAAATTCATCAAATGTAAACAAAAATGTAATCATTTAGTGTAATCGTTTTGTTAATTAATAAAAAAGGAGTACTAATAATTATCAGTACTCCTTTTTTATTAAAATTTAGCTGTTGTTTTTACACCTCAATTATGCAGCGTCTTTCTCATTTAATACACGCTCTAATTGGTTCATATCTAGTTCATTTTCCCATTTGGATAATACCAAGCCGGCCGTCGCATTACCTATAATATTTGTCAAGGCACGTGCTTCACTCATAAACCTATCAATACCAAATACTATAGCAATGGATTCTACTGGGATATGACCTACCACAGGCAACGTCGCCGCCAATATAATGAAGCCTGATCCCGTTACCCCTGCAGCACCATTTGACGTAAATGTCAAAACAAGTAATAAGAATAGTTGATCCCCTAGGTCCATGGGTTGATTGATCGCCTGTGCTAAGAAAATGGCAGCCATCGTAAGGTATATAGCCGTTCCATCGAGATTGAAGGAATATCCTGTAGGGATAACTAAACGTACTACAGATTTACTGCAGCCTGCTTTTTCTAATTTTTCCATGATAGCAGGTAGCACTGATTCTGATGAGGAGGTACCTAACACTATTAGCAGTTCATCTTTTATGTACCCCAAAAATTTCCACAGACTTATTTTGTTTCTATATAATATCAATCCTATAAATACAAATATGTATATCAAACATGCCATGTAAAACCAAAACATCATTAAACCCAATGATTTCAATATCTCTAGCCCAAATCTTCCTACAGTGAAGCCTATAGCACCCATCGCACCGAGTGGTGCTACTTTCATAATCATCTTTATGACGATAAATATACCATCTAAAAAGGATTGCAACACAATCTTAACAGGTTCGGCTTTTTCACCCATTCTAGCGAATGCAAAACCTATTAACACAGCAAAGAATAAAACTTGAAGGATATTTCCTTCTGCTAGGGATCCAATGACATTATGCGGGATGATATCTAACAAAAATTGTGTAATACCTTTTTGTTCCTTCGTATTTTCAATGATAGTACCAACCTGGGAGGTATCGATATTTTCGAGGTTTATATTCATACCTACGCCTGGTTCTGCTATATTTATAACCGCTAAAGCAATAAACATAGCTACGAATGTAGTACATTGGAAATACATCATCGAGCGGATTCCAATTTTTCCTACTTTACGAACATCTTCCATCCCCGATATACCGAGTACGATACTACAGAAAATTAGTGGAGCGATTATCATTTTTATAAGGCGGATAAAGCCATCTCCAAAGGGCTTTAATGAAACACCTATGTTTGGATAATAGTGCCCTAATGCAATACCTATTAATATAGCTATAATGACTTGGAAATAAAGAGATTTAATTAGTTTTTTCATACTTAAATTTAGGTGTTATAATTTATATTTAATTTAATACGGATTAGTATTTCAGTAAATGTAGTATTTGATCTCAAATTATAAATGAATAGCCTTTATATTGAAGCGTCAAATTTTAGTCAATCTACTAATCTATCTCGTGATTAGTAGATAAAAAAATTAACTTTGTCATCTATGACAACGAAACTTTATAATCCTTTTTTGGATTTCAAATTTGATAATAAATCTTGCTTTTTGACGGGTCATCAGTTAATGTCAGAGGAAGAGCGTATTCCAGTTTTTCCGGTTTGGATGATGCGTGCTTTTGATTTAGAAGAAAAGCCTTTCAAAATGTTAGATGAGAGCTTCTCTACCTATAAAAAACTTCAATTACCTTGTTCTCCTGAAGTTTCTGCGGTAATAGAAGAGCTTGAGTTGAAGGTTGAAAAAGCTATGAACGAAGGCTATGCTGCAGTAAAGGATTTAGATCAGCTGAGTTTGTTTCAATGGGTTTCAAAGATCTTGTACGGTGTTGTATTTAATGAAATTCAAGCGGGTATGCGACAAGCTGTCCTGTCTGGTGAGGAAATGAATTTTTCTCAATCGCTGGTTCATAAGTTTAGAAACTTACATGCTATGTTGCAGTCTTTATTGGTAACAATGGAGTTTGAAGAAAGAAACCCATTTACGATAGAGATTTTTGAGGTTGATAATGATGCGGATACTTTTATGTACCGCGATGAAATTAATACGTTGATATTTTCATTACGAATGAAAGATTTTGCCATCATTGCTACACTTCAGGATAATGGTACAAATGCTATCTTTCACGATGAATTATTAGCCAAAATTGTCAATAAAAAATTACATCCTATTCAGTTTGAAGAGATATGTGCACGTTATTTTTATTCAGCTTATTTATTTAATAGATTACCTGAATATACGATAATGGAAACTCCTACAAAAGTATTTGTAGAACCTATGCCGTTGAATGACTGGACGCTGAAACCTATTTTTGACAATTGGAATGGAAAGACATACGGCCAAGTGTTGGAGAGTTTCTGGAAACCTTGGGGCTATCTATTGTTTGAGATAATAAAAGATCCTGAAAATCCAATGACTTTTATTGTGGATAAGGAAGGGAATTTTAGGGATAATATTGAACTATCAAAATCTTAATAGCTCAATATTAAAATATTATTTTTTATTACCGTTTTTTATTTTTGGTTTAGGAGAAAAAGAATACTGCTTAGTATTCTTTTTTTCTTGCTCTTGTTTTTTTATTAAGTTATTAAGATAAACGATTAAGGCTGATGGCCCTAATACAGGGATCATCATAGATAGCAGTGAAAGAATAACTAACCCTCCTGTAGCATTTTTAACTTTGAAAAGACGAATTAACGCAATTCCTGTCAAAGCCATATGAATTACTAACGCTATATTTACTATAATTTCTTTATCTATATCCATAGACGCAAATATAAGTTATACTCTTTATATATCGGAGTGAATTGGCTTATGAATTTGTTTTTTAGTGTTCTCTAAACTTGCGTTATCGCTTGTTTTAATGTCTTGATTTTTCTTGTTAATATGGATATGGAAAGTAGTGCCTATCCTAATTTTTGATTCTACCTGTAATTTCCAGTTTAGACTTTCAGCAAAATTATAACATAGTAAAAGTCCTATACCAGCTCCTTGTTCATTTAATGTACCTTTTGAACTGATCTTCGATTTATCTGTATAAAATATTCTTTTTACATGTTCTTCTCCCATACCTACACCATTATCTTTAATATATAAATCCCAAGAATCATTGTTTTCAATAATACCAATTTCTATGCGTTGATAAAATTCACTATACTTTATAGCATTGTGTAGAATATTACGGATTATAAACTCTGTTCGCATTTCATCTCCCCATACAAATGTATTTGTAGGGATATTGTTAATTATTTTTAAATGTTTTACTTTAATATTAGAGCGTAAAGTGTTAAAACATTTGACTGTGACTGTATGTATATTGAATGATGACCATGCGATTGAATTTGTTTTCATTTGCACTTTTGACCAAAATAGTAGATCGTTTAATAAATTTGACGTTATGTCTAATTCTTGCTTGATCTCTTTCATTAAAAATGAGTTTTGTTCAGGACTCAATTGAACTTCAGAAGATAATTCAACTATAGATTTTAAATTTGATATAGGTGATTTTAAATCATGCGAAATAATAGAAAATAGTTTAGTTTTGAAGGTTTCTGATTGTTTTAAAAAGCTATTTTGATTATACAACTGGTTAGCTTTAGCTTGCATGGAATCCTTTGATCTTAGTATGGATCTATTTTTCTTTACAAGATCTACGACTAACATGATCAGTACCAATGAGAAAATTATAGATATGATGCTGATAACTTTATTTTTTTCTGCTCTATTCTGTTCAATCTTATTTTTGAGCATCAGATTTATATTATCAAGTCCTTTTTTCTCGGATTCATATTTTATTTTTAGCTCTTCTCTTAATTTTTCCCTGGACGCTAAAAGTGTATTATTATCTATTTGAGATTCTATACTAGGTTGATTCGTATGGTTGGCATTAGAATTTCTAATTTTATTACTTATCACAATGATATTTTTATCATTTGTATTTAAGAGATGAAATGCCTTGTTTGTTGTTATATAGGTATATAGTTCGTTTATTTTATTTTGTGCTTCCTCAAAATTGTTCTTTGTTAATGCTAATTCTGATAGTAGGAGTTTACTTGTTGCTACTGATTCATCATTTCGATTTTGAAGGGCTATTTTCTCTCCTTTTAAAGCATAGTTAGCTGCATAATTAAATTCCCTAGCATCAAAATATAACCTTGCTAAGGTTAAATATGAATTTTCTAGTGTTTTGTCTGTTTTTAGTTTTTCTTTATATTGGATGGCTATTTTTGCATATTTTATAGCGGCATCTTTATCTTTTATATTTTTATGATCGTAGTACTTATCTTTATAATAATTCGCTATATTATTATAAATTCTTGCTAAAAGGTTAGTGTTGTTGTTTTGAAGGACTAATTGTTTACTTCGCTGGTAAAATTCTAATGCTTGTTCTTTATCTTGACCTTTATAGAATATATTTCCTATGTTGATTAATGTTTCAGCTATTAAATTGGAATCGTTTAGATTCTCTCTTAATTTGAGAATCTCATAATGCATTTTTATACTCTCATCGGGTTTATCTAATATAAGTAAACAAACAGCTTCAATATTCATACAGCTTGACATTTTAGCGTATGATTCTATTTTCTTAAAATATGTAGCCCCCTGTTGTGCCCATAATATTGCATTTTTTGTGTCACTAGCATAATTTTGTTTTGCTAATTCATAATAAATGTTGGCATTTATAGAGTCAGGGTTTTGTGGACTAATAAGTTTAAGTAAACTATCGGTTTGCATAGTTTGGCCTATGATGTTTCCTAAGTGAAAAACATACATAAAAAGTATAATAAATACTCTTAAGAGACTTTTAAAAAGCATCTGTGTAGGTATAAAGTGATTTGTAATGATAAATATAATGATATTATATATTTTTTCATTATTTAATGTATATTATTCTTATAAATAAAAAAGGGCTTACTCTTTAAAAGAATAAGCCCTTTTTTATTTATAAGAATAAATGTTAAGCGTGAATATCTCTTTGAGATAAAACTTTAGCGCTTAAATATTCTCTATTTAACCTAGCGATATTTGTCAATTTGATACCTACTGGACATTCAGCTTCACAAGCACCTGTATTTGTACAGTTACCAAAGCCTTCAGCATCCATTTGATCAACCATTGCTTGAGCACGCTCGTAACGCTCTGTTTGACCTTGAGGTAATAATGCAAATTGAGATACTTTAGCTGATACGAATAACATAGCAGAAGCATTTTTACAAGCTGCCACACAAGCACCACAACCGATACAAGTAGCAGATTCGAAAGCCTCGTCAGCGATTACCTTAGGGATAGCTATAGTATTAGCATCAGGTACACCACCAGTATTGATATTTACATAACCACCAGCATGTTGGATACGATCGAATGCCGTACGATCTACCGCTAAATCTTTTAATACTGGAAATGCCGCTGCTCTCCAAGGTTCGATTACGATAGTTTGTCCGTCATGGAAAGAACGCATGTGCAATTGACATGTTGTAGTTCCTTGGTTAGGACCGTGTGCACGACCATTGATTACCAATGAACACATACCACAGATACCTTCACGACAATCGTGGTCGAAATATATAGGGTCTTCACCCTTACGTGTCAAATCGTCGTTTACAATATCAAGCATTTCTAAGAAAGACATATCATCAGCGATGTCTTTTGCTTGAATAGTCACGAATTGACCAGTTGATTTATCATTTTTTTGACGCCATACTTTTAGCGTTAAATTCATGTGATTACTCATATCTATATATGATTTGAGATTTGAAAGTACAGCTATTAGTAAATCTAATAGCTGTATTTTTAAATCTATTTATAACTTCTTTGTGTTAACTTAACGTTTTCGAATATTAATTCTTCTTTATGAAGAACTTCTGGTTGGTTTTCACCTTTGTATTCCCATGCAGCTACGTAAGCGTATTCTTCGTCATTACGTTTTGCTTCACCTTCTTCAGTTTGTGATTCCAAACGGAAGTGACCACCACATGATTCCGCACGGTTCAATGCATCGTCAACCATTAATTCTCCTAACTCAATAAAGTCAGCCACACGACCAGCTTTTTCTAAAGACATATTCATCTCTTCGTTCTCGCCTAATACATTCGCATTAGTCCAGAAATCTTTCTTCAAGTTTTGAATCAATCCTTTAGCTTTTGTTAAGCCTTCAGCTGTACGTGCCATACCACAGTATTCCCACATGATAAGACCTAATTCTTTATGAATATCATCTACAGTCTTAGTACCACGAAGAGCTAATAATTTATTCACATTCTCTTCTACTTCTTTACGAGTTTGTTCGAAAGCAGGGTGGTTTTTGTCAACTGGCGCAAATGATCCTAAGTTTGCTAAGTAATCACCTACAGTGTAAGGGATAACAAAGTAACCATCCGATAGACCTTGCATCAATGCAGAAGCACCTAAACGGTTAGCACCGTGATCCGAGAAGTTAGCTTCACCTAAACAGTATAAACCTGGGATAGTAGTCATCAAGTTGTAATCAACCCATACACCACCCATTGTATAGTGAACAGCAGGGTATATACGCATTGGTTGTTTGTACGGATTCTCATCTGTAATCTTAGCATACATGTCAAATAAGTTACCATATTTAGCACGTACTGTATCTTCACCCAAACGCTCAATTGCTTCAGCAAAGTCTAAGTATACAGCAACACCTGTTTTACCAACACCACGGCCGTCATCAACCATTTCTTTCGCGTTACGAGAAGCAACGTCACGAGGCACTAAGTTACCGAATGATGGGTACTTACGCTCTAAGAAATAATCTCTATCGTCTTCTTTGATATCTGCAGCTGTTAATTCTCCTTTACGAAGTTTAGCCGCTAATTCTTTTGTTTTTGGAACCCATACACGACCATCATTACGTAATGACTCTGACATCAATGTTAATTTTGATTGGTGGTCACCAGTTACAGGGATACATGTAGGGTGGATTTGTGTATAACAAGGGTTCGCGAATAAAGCGCCACGTTTGTGTGCTCTCCAAGAAGCTGTTACGTTACATCCCATCGCATTTGTCGATAAGAAGAATACGTTTCCGTAACCACCAGTACATAACAATACCGCATGTGCTTCGTGCGATTCAATTTTACCTGTTACCAAATCACGTGTAATGATACCTTTCGCTTGTCCGTCGATTTTCACTAAATCTAACATCTCGTGACGTGTGTAAGATTTAACTTTACCTTTGTGGATTTGACGGTTTAATGCCGAATAAGCACCTAATAATAATTGTTGTCCAGTTTGACCACGAGCATAGAATGTACGTGATACTTGAGAACCACCGAATGAACGGTTATCCAATAAACCACCGTACTCACGAGCAAAAGGAACACCTTGAGCAACACATTGATCGATGATGTTTACAGAAACTTCAGCCAAACGGTATACGTTGGCTTCACGTGCACGGTAATCACCACCTTTGATTGTATCATAGAATAAACGGAAAACAGAGTCACCGTCATTTTGATAGTTTTTAGCAGCATTGATACCACCTTGAGCTGCAATAGAGTGTGCACGACGAGGTGAATCTTGGTAACAGAATGTTTTTACATTGTAACCTAATTCTGCTAATGAAGCTGCTGCTGAAGCTCCTGCTAAACCTGTACCTACTACGATAATAGTAAATTTACGTTTGTTGGCAGGATTCACCAACTTCATATTGAATTTATGTTTTGACCATTTTTCGGCTAATGGGCCTGCTGGTACTTTAGAATCTAACATATCTTTATTTTTAAATAGAGATTACTAACCTTTGAAAAAGAAATATAACGGCATTAAAGCAAATAATACAGGGATTATAACGCCAAATAACCATACACCAATAGTTCTGATGCAGCCTATGTATCTTTTGTGGTTAAAACCCACTGTTTGGAAAGCCGATTGGAATCCGTGAATTAAGTGGAATGCTAATGCAGCCATAGCAATAACATATAATGCCACTAATGGTAAACTTTGAAAAGCGAAATCTACTTGTTTGTACAAATCTCTTGCTTGTACAGTTTCAATTCCATTTTCTACTTGAACAGAATAAACGGTAAACTCATTTGCTGTAAGCTCTCTTACTTCTAATTGTTGACCTGTTTTTAAATCAGTTTTGTACTCAATGTAAGGAACTTGGTCGTTGTGGTACTTCCACCAAAAGTTAGACATGTGAGTTGCAATAAAAACTAATAATACAGTACCTAAGATACCCATATTACGAGAATTCCACTTGCTGTTTGCGCTACCAGCGCTTTGATTATAACCTACTGGCCTAGCTGACTTGTTTTTCAACGTTAATACAAGTGCGTAGATTGCGTGAATGATAACAGAAGCGTAAAGTAGATACGATACTACTTTAATAGGAGGGAAGGTTGTCATGAAGACAGCGTACTTGTTGAAAGCGTAGCCTGCGTCATTATTAAATAACTGCAAGTTACCAATCAAATGAATTAACAAGAACATACATAAAAATAGTCCTGTTAAGCTCATGATTAGTTTCTTTCCTAGTGAGGAACTAAATAGCGGCTTTGATTTACTACTCATTATCGTTTAAAATTTATTTCTACAAAAATATCTAAATCATTTATAAAAATGACTTTAAACCAATAAAAAAGATGCAATTTAGAATTGTTCTAAACCGATAAAGATGCATTTGAATGTATATACTACATAATTGGCCAACGATCCTAAGAATCATTGGCCAATTATGTATTTATCGTATTTTTATTTATTAAATAATAAAAGGATTATCTGAAAAAATAAAGATTTAGGATTTACTCCGACTATTTATTTTGTAAAAGATTAATCTATTACTTTATACAGAGAAGCTTTCTCCACAAGCACAAGTTCTTGAAGCATTGGGATTATGAAATTCGAAGCCTTTACCATTTAATCCGTCTGAATAATCTAATTCTGTTCCCGCAAGGTATAAGTATGATTTAATATCGAGACATACTTTTATCCCTTTATCTTCACAAAATTGATCTCCTTTTTTTTCTTCGTTATCAAAATTTAGTTTATACGATAAACCCGAGCAACCGCCACTTTCAACAGCGACACGTACAAAATAATGTTCATCGTATTTTTCCGTTTCCATAATATGAAGAATACGTTCTTTTGCTTTATCAGTTATCGTTACCATGGTGTAATATTATATTTATTCCTTACAAAGTTCGTAATTAATTTTCCAATAGCAATACTAAAAGAGTTTATATACTGTCATAAATTAGTGTAACAGTCCGCTTTTGTACATTTGCCATATAGGGGATTCCATTCTTATTTTATGTATTGTTTTTTTTAGTTCGTCGATAACAGTATCTAATTCTATTTTTTTAGTGTATTTAGATAATGAAAATCGTATACAACTTAAAGCATCATTATCCGAAAGATGCATAGCCTTGAGTACATGGGAAGGGTTACGATCCCCGGAAACACATGCTGAACCTGAAGATAATGCTATATTTGGTAGCTTTGCTATTAACTGACTATTTGGTACATACTTGAAAAGTATATTACTTGTGTTAGCAATACGATTTGCTTTTTTTGCTAAAACAATACATTCGTCAATCTCTGTTTCGATACGTTTTTCAAAATAATTACGTAATTCCGCTATTTGTTCTTTATCTGCATTTGAAAGTACCTCAATTGCAGTGCCAATTCCTACAATATTGGGTACGTTATGCGTGCCTGCTCGGAAGCTATTTTCTTGTTTTCCACCCATTATTAGTGGGGCTATTTGGATAGGTTTAGTTTTTCTACGGATATAAACAGCACCAATTCCTTTTGGGCCATGAAATTTGTGTGCACTGAAGCAAAATATATCTATCGGTGTGGCACTTAAGTTAATGTTTTCCTTTCCAATGTATTGTGTGCCGTCACAAAAGAAAAGAATACCTTTTTCTTGGCATATTGTTGCTATTTCAGCTATAGGATGTATTATACCAGTTTCATTATTCGCTGCCATCAGGCATATTAGAATAGTATCTTTAGTGATATGATTACGGAGCTCTTCTAAGTTAATATTGCCTTGATCATCTACAGCGAGGTAAGTAATGTTAGCTCCTTTTTTTGATAATGCTTCGCAGGTTGATAACACAGCTTTGTGTTCTGTTTGGCATGTGATAATGTGATTGCCAATTGAGTTATACCTTTCACATATCCCCTTAAGGACAGTTGATATAGATTCCGTGGAACCACTTGTAAAGAAGATTTCTTTAGCTTGTACCTGTAGGTGGCGAGCTATATTATTACGTGCCTTTTCTATAGCTTGATGAGCATTTCTTCCTAGTTTATGCTGTATACTCGCTGCATTTCCATACTCTTCTTTTAGATAAGGTAACATTGTCTCTAGTACAGTGTCATCAATTCTTGTCGTAGCGTTATTATCTAAATAAATCATCAGCTAAAGTTATTTAAAATATATTAAATAGGGTATTCAAGGTTTAATTTTATACATTTGAGTATAAAGAATAATCGTTATGGAACAATTTGATATACAAACAAGGATAGAGAAATTAATTGATTTAGTTGTATTAAAGGTGCCAGAAGTGGTGGCTGCCATTGTAATTCTTATCATCGGTAAGTATGTAATTAGATTTGCTATTAGTTTAATACAACGTAGGTTTGAGCGAAGAAATTTTGATAAGTCAGTTTCTGGTTTTATTCTTAGTTTGATAAGATTTATCTTTTATGGTTTATTGATATTGACAGTGGCGAGTACTGTAGGTATACAGACGACTTCATTTATTGCTGTTTTATCTGCATTTGGTTTAGCTATAGGTCTTTCCCTTCAGGGGAGTTTGGCTAATTTTGCTGGAGGCGTATTAATTTTAATATTTAGACCGTTTGAGGTAGGAGATTATATAGATTCAGCAAATGGTTCTACAGGTACTGTTGACAAAATAGATTTGTTATATACCGCCATTACCGATGATAATGGCATACGTGTATTTAGCCCGAATGGTACGTTAGCTAATTCTGTAATACGTAATTTTACTAAGGTTTCTTCACGAAGATTTCAGTTTATAGTAGGTATTAGTTATGATGATAACATCAAGATAGCTAAGGAAGCTATTCTTGAGGTTTTGAAAAATGATCCCAATATGAATCAAGAGCCTGCGCCAGATGTTTTTGTAGGTGATTTGGCTGATAGTTCTATTAATTTAACCATTAGAGGTTGGGTTAAACGTGAAGTATATTGGTTGACGGTAAATAATTTACGCGAGAAAATTAAGATCGCCTTAGATGAGCAAGGAATTTCAATTCCATATCCACAAACAGAAATGTCCATTAAGAATAATCCGTTTCCAAAAGATATTTCTTAGTTGATGATCTCGTGCAGTCATAAACTTACGTTTGTTTGAAAAACTGCTTCTTGCTTTTTTGAATATCTATGCTCCTGACGGTTACGTCAGGAGCATAGATATAATGGCAATATTGTTTGTGATTGTTGCCCTCTTAAAGTTTAGTAACTTCTGAAAATCGATATATCATCGATTCCTAAGCGACCATTCTCAATCGTATTAGAACTTGTTCCTAATCCTAATTTATGTACTCTAAACCGAACTGGCTCTTGGATATTCATTAAGAAAACAGCTTGTTTAGCGCTTAGACTCTCCGATGTTTTATGTGCATCGTTTATGATTTCGCCTAATTGTGTCCATGTAGTCCCTTGGTCTGTAGAGTACTCTAGTTTGAAGGAGCTTGATCTATCAGTATAGTATGCACCATACCAAAATGTTACTTTTGACGCTCCATTAGGTAAATCAAAATTCATCTGTAGATAGGCAGGTACAGCAAGATTTTGCTGAAAACGGATTGCATTTTTTCCTGATACAATTCGATCTCTACCTTGTGTGTCACCAATTATAGATTGGAATAGGTGCCATTGTCCAGTTTGAAAACCTACATTATTATTGATGGCTGTCATGTTGTAGCTACCTTTTGCGGTGTCAGGATTTTCAAAGGTTTCGGGCCATCCAGCATATATGCGACCACTAGGGTACATCATGCCGTCATAAGATTGAAGTCTCAGTTGAATCTCTTTGTTTTTTTTGAAGGCGATGCCTACAAATGTAGCACTTGGAGCGACTGGATTATTTGCAAATTTTGCCTCATCTTCGGTAAATAGATTTATAGCATTCTCCCCATCGGAAAGGATTTTATTACCTTTTAGTGGTGTACCATTGGAAGGCTCCGTTTCTAGATCTGATGTTATGTTTACATAGGTAGATTCATAATCTGAGAAATTATTAATTAATGATGCTATCGATATAGACCTAGATTCTACTTGATTTCCAGAGTTTATGACTTTGATATTTTCACTGTTAAAATTTTTCAATACTAATAATTCATCCTGCGTAGTAAGTGTCGTATTATCAATATTTACATATACCGAATCACCAAATTTGTAGGTATTCGTTCCCGTAGGATAAGCATCATTTAAATCTATTAATATACCTCTTGTTTGTCCACGCCAAGTATTCTGTACGGCAAGGTAATTTTTAGGCATATTATTCTCTGTACTATTTGAGATAACTACACCCTTGAAATATTTAGCCTCATTTAGTTTTTGTGCTTCTAATTTTACGTCAGATCCTTTGTATAGGTTTCTTATCGTAAATAGCGATGTCTCAGGATTGCTTATTCCTATAGCATAGTTCTCATCCTCCTTTAAACAGGATGTTAATAGCGTGCTCGATATAAGCGCTATTAATGATATGTTTTTGAATTTTTTCATTGTCTTTCTATTAATTTATTCCTACTTGCCACCACATTTGACTGCTAATTTTGTCACCACCAATTCGGCTGATAGCCGTTTCATAATTAGCTTTGTTTAAGGACTGCGTGATTAATGGATAGCTCAAGCGTACGGGCATTTTGCCATCATTTTGTAAGGAAACACCAGTATATAGATCTAGAAAGCCTGTTCTACGGTATTCAAACCATTGTTGAAAATCTGTAAACATTAGCGTATAGTACTTCTGTAGATGTATTTTCTTTAATATTGTTGTTTGAGAATCGGACTGCTGTATAGCTACTTTGGGATTGTCAAAGTAGTTGACAGGTACAGTTGCTCCCCACATTTCAATTGAGGATTGTACTCCTTTATTGTAATAATCGATAGCATTTTTTTGTATTATTCCTCTTTCTCCCAATTCTGCTAATATGAATAGTAACTCCGGATAACTCATTATTATTCCGGGCAATAATGGTCCTTTCAATGTGAGTTGAAATCTAGATTGAAGTTCGGGGATACTTCCTTTAGGGTATCCTGATTCTATACCTCCATATACGC
The DNA here is from genome assembly GCF_022627575.1 of Sphingobacterium rhinopitheci. Classification (GTDB taxonomy): domain Bacteria; phylum Bacteroidota; class Bacteroidia; order Sphingobacteriales; family Sphingobacteriaceae; genus Sphingobacterium; species Sphingobacterium rhinopitheci. The sequence continues at coordinate 403,541 of NZ_JADEYQ010000001.1, read as the reverse complement.
CTAAAGTAGCTTCTGTCGCCCAAATGCTTAACCTAGGATCACCCAACTCTAATAAATTGTTAATAAAGAATTCCGAATATCCTTTATCACCATTGAAATCTAAATCTCTAGCATTGTAAAAAGGATTTAAATAAGGCTCTTGAGAAATGAATTTTAGAATCGCAGACTCATCATTTGAATTCATTATTGGATACTCTGCAGGATTATTGTCTACTATTTCTTTAATTTTCTCGACGGAGTTTAGTTCTGGCTTATGAGAAGTTCTCAATAAAAGACGTAGATATAATGAATTGCCTAGTTTCCTCCATTTTGTTGGATCACTACCATATATAGGGTCAAAACCATTATTGCCTGACTCAACAGCAACATTTTCTTTAAGTAATTCATTTGCGCGTTCTAACTTTAATAATATATCGCGGTATATATCTATTTGATTATCAAAATAAGGCGTTGTATTATTGTTTGTATAGCCTAGATTACTTTCAAAATAAGGAATATCTCCATAGGTGTCTGTCAAAAGTGATGTTACCCAGGCATCCAATATTAAAGAGATCCCTTGGTAAGTTTGGTATCCAGTTTGACGACCGATTTCTGCTTTGTTATAGATATCACGGATATTAGTCAATTGTAAGTACCAATTTTTCCACATATACTCTGTTTCTGTAGCTCTAACTTCATATCTATGAAATTCGCGGTTATCATTTCGGGTAACCGTTACTTGCATAAACTCATTGTTTATACGGAAATTACGATCTAGATTCGCCGTGATAACACTATATATTGCAGGACCTAATAGACTTTGAGGTGCTACGGCAGTGCTTTCATTGGGATTTGTATTGATTTTAACAAAATCCTTGGTACAGCTAGATAAGCTTATACTTAAAGCGGTACATAGTATAGTTGATTTAATAAATGCTTTCATAATCTAATGCTTAAAAAGATAGGGATAGGTTGATACCATAGTTGCGTGTAGAAGGGAATTGTGCTATTTCAGCTCCTTTTTCAACACCACTACTATTTAAAGATCCAAATTCAGGGTCAAAAGAAGGCCATTTAGAAAATACAAATAGGTCGCGACCATATAAGCCTATTGTTGCTCTTTGCAATTTCATTTTTGATAACACATATTTTGGTATGGTATAGTCAATTCTTACTTCCCTTAATTTGATGTAATCAGTAGAAAAAGTATTAGATTCAATATTATCTCTGTTGAAATGTTTTCTATAGTAGCTCGGTGCGGTAACAATCGTGGTATTTGGGGAGAATGTACCATCACCATTATCAACAACACCTACACCTATTATACCATTTGTTCTTCCGGGAATTGTTTTGGTCAATTTTCCTTCTTCCATTAATACAGCATGCGTTAGGGAATATCCTACACCACCAAATTGGCCATCGACTAAGAAGTTTAAGCCTATGTTTTTATATCTAAATTGACTTCCAATACCAAATTTTGAGGTCGCATTAGCATTGCCTATGTAGATTAAGTCTTCGGTATATTCGGGTAATCCATTTTTATAGATTATCTGTCCTTCCTCATTACGTAGGTAGCCTAAGCCGTACATATCCCCAAAACGTCCACCAACTCGCGCTTCAACCGTACCTCTAGATCCATAGATTGTAGATAGCACTAAGTTGTCTACCATATTTGGTAATTCATTGATGCGGGTGTTGTATTTGGTATAATTACCAAATAATGACCAGTTAAAGGCATCTTTATTTTTGAGAATATCAAAATTCGCTTCTAACTCAAATCCTGTATTCTGAACTTTACCAGCATTGATGATCTGTGTTTGATAACCGCTTGACGGATCGATTGGTGTTTTTAAGATTTGATTGTATGAAAAGTTCTTATAAGCTGTAAGATCTATTTTCAATCTATTTTTGAACATACGAAAATCCGTACCTAACTCATAGGAAACAGTGTTTTCGTATTTCAAGTTTAAATCAGGAATGGTTGTAGGATTAGATGTTCCTCCCGAAAATTGGGCTAATCTTTGGTACGTATAACTATTAAGGTAAGGGTTCTTACCGCCACCACCTACTCCAGCTATCGAAGCTCTAAATTTCCAAAATGATATTTGTGTCGGTAATTCAAACAATTGGGATAGTAGAACACTTCCGTTTACGGAAGGATAGAAAAATGGTGATACCTCATTCTTGAGGGGAGAAGCAAGGGTACTAGACCAATCAACGCGTAATGTTCCATCGATAAAGAATGTCTCTTTGTAGCTAAAGTTTGCTAAACCATATAAACTGTGAACAGCATATTCTTCACGCAGTGGTTTATAAACAACGGTCGTTGCCGAATTGGCAAAAGAGTATACATTAGGATATGACAGCTTGTTCGTTGATGCATCTTCTCTAGAATATTTATTATTCATCATTGAACCACCTACATTTACGCCAAATTTGATATCTTGATGTCTATTATTGTTGTAAGTAATTAAGAAATCAGCATTTGTTTCTTGCGCATTGATTCCCTGCTCTTTGTAGTAGCCATACGCATATTTATAGGTATCGAAAGGCCTTTGCTGTGTTCGCTTATCGTAACTCAAATCAATACCTGTACGTACCATTACATTTAATTCATCATTGAATTTATAGTTCGCTTGGATATTTCCAATAATATGATTTTTGTTTTGACCATTCAACATATCATAAGACATGGTTTTAGGATTATCCAATAGATTAGAAAATGGTGTTGTCTGTTCTATACCATATTTATCAGGACGCCAGTTGTTATCAAACCAGGCAGCATCCATATTCGGTGTCATACCACGAATAAAGTACATGTAGCTTTGGTTGTTATAGCCTGTATTAGGTAAGTTATCCGAACTACGGTTATTGTAATTTATTTTTGTAGCAATGCTTAGTTTGTTGGTAATCTGATTGTTTAGATTAGCGGCAATAGAGTTTCTTTTGTATCCTGTATTTGGAATAATCCATGAATTGTATACATTGGTGTACGAAAAACGAGCTGATGTTTTTTCACTGGCTCCAGATAATGAAATGCTATTCGTAGACGTGAAATCGTTAGTGAATAACTCTTTTCTATTGTTTTTGTAAGGACGCCATAATGTTCTTTCTGGAGCTAATACTCTATAGTATTCAGGATTGTATTGATAGAACATTTGATCGTTAAATTTTGCACCCCATGCAGAGGAGGTACTTAATGTAGAAGGACCGTCTTCACTTTGTCCGTAGGAATAATATAAGTCTTGGCCCTCGTCACCCTGGCCATATTCATATTGATACTCCGGCCATCTATTAATGGTGCCTATAGCAGTATTTGAATTTATAGAAACACCAACTTTACCTTTATTTTTATCTGCAATTTTTGTTGTTATAATGATTGCACCACGACTTCCTCTAGATCCATAAAGTGCTGCCGCAGCTGGACCTTTTAATACAGTGATAGATTCAATATCATCTGGGTTTAAATCAGATAATGAACTTCCAAAGTCAACAGGAGAATCTCCATCCAAGTAATTCGAGCTTCCGCTAGTTGTCATTTTGCGACCAGCTTCCATTACTATTCCATCAATTACAATAAGAGCTGTATTATCTCCCGAAAGTGATGTCTCTCCTCTAAGGATTATATTGTTTGACCCAAGTGGTCCACCACCTGATTTTACGACATTTAATCCTGCTACTTTACCTGTTAAAGCATCAGACCAATTGTTTGATATAGCATTCGTTAATTCTTCTCCACCCACTGTAGTAGATGCATAACCCAATGCTTTTTGATCTCTCTTGATGCCTAATGCTGTTACAACGACTTCATCGATATCTTGAGCACTTTCTTCTAATGCAATTTGTACATTATTGTTGGATGTACTAAATTGTCGCGATATTTCTTGATATCCGATTAGATTGAACGTGATTTTATCATCTACTGGAATAGTGATATCGAAGGATCCGTCATTTGTTGATTGTGTTAATACCTTGTTATTACTTCTTATTGATACTCCGCTTAATGCTTTTTTTGTAGTACTATCTACAATTTTACCTTTGATTTTAATTGTTTGCTGCTGACTAATGTGTTTTTCAACCGTATGATATGTGTTAGCATATATTTGGTTTGGTGAATAACAAGCAATAGCCAAAGTAATCCAAAGAACCTTTGAGGTGATTTTTGGATTAATACACTTTTCTTCTATTGGTTTTAACATATGTGATGTATAATAAATTGGTGCTAAATTGCTAAAGTAATGTTAACAGAATATTAACTTATGATGTTTTTTGCGTTTCTACACTTAATAACTGCATAAAAGCTTATTATTGTGCCAAATAAATTCCCAATATGTTGGTATTTTACATATTGGGAAATTCAAAATGCGCACTTTAGTGCATTATTTAATAGAATAGTTTTATTTTTCTAGGTTTGGGGTTACCTAGAATCTTTTATGCTGGATAGCGAAGTGTGGTAGGTAATGATATAGTCTATTACTACATATACGATATCATTACAATATATTTTTGCTTTATTAATAAATCAAAAGGTATGCTATTGCTGCTAATGATGCTCCCAAAATAGGACCTAATACAGGTACCCAAGCGTAGCTAGCGTTGAATGAAGCTTTGTTCTTAATAGGTAATATTGCATGCATTATTCTAGGTCCTAGATCACGAGCAGGATTAATAGCATAACCCGTTGTTCCACCCAAAGATAATCCTATTGCCCATACTAATAATGCTACGGGAATAGCGCCAATACTACCTAATCCTATCGTTGTGTTGTCAGCCATAGTAGCATCTTTAAAGTGCAAGATGGTAAATATCAATACAAACGTACCAAGTGTTTCACTAAATAAATTGATAGGTAAATTTTTGATGGATGGACTTGTACAGAATACCGCTTGTTTTGGTCCCGGGTCTTCGGTAGCAGCAAAATGATCTTTATAAAATAACCATACTAATCCAGCGCCAGTCATGGCACCTAATAATTGCGCAGTTATATAGGATAATGAAGTTGGTGTATCCATCTTCCCTATGATCAAATTGGCCACAGTAACAGCACAATTTAAGTGTGCTCCGCTATATGGGCCTGCTATGGTAACGCCTACAAATACAGCGAGCGCCCATGCTGTAGTAATAACTATCCATCCGGAGTTATTTCCGTTAGTTTTGTTTAGTACAACATTGGCTACTACACCTCCCCCTAGTAGTATCATAATGGCTGTACCGATGTATTCAGCTAAAAATGGTGTCATAATGTTTGGTTTCTTAGTTAATATTTATTTGTAGTTAGCCCAAAACTTAGCTGTTTCGGTTGCTCGTTTCCATTCATGTAACTGTTGAGGAAGTTTTGATGATTTTGTACCTATAAATGTTCTATCCTCCGTCCATAATTCCTCTAGTTCTTTAATATCTTTCCAGAATCCAACAGCGAGGCCTGCTAAGAAAGCAGCTCCTAATGCAGTAGTCTCTGTAACGGATGGTCTAATTACTTTCGTTTTTAATAAATCTGATTGAAATTGCATTAAGAATGTATTTTGTGTAGCTCCACCATCTACTCTTAATTCCTTTATCTTAGAGTTAGAATCTATCTCCATTGCTTTCAGGATATCATAGGTCTGAAATGCAATGCTTTCCAATGATGCTCTGGCAATATGGGCATCATTAGCACCACGGGACAATCCTACGAGTGTACCTCGTGCATCCGCATTCCAGTGTGGGGCTCCTAATCCAGAGAATGCAGGTACTAAGTATACACCATTGGTATCTGGAACACTTGTAGCTAGTTTTTCCACATCACTAGATTTTTTGATGATACCAAGCTCGTCTCTTAACCATTGTACTACGGCTCCACCGATAAATATACTGCCTTCCAAAGCATAGGCCACTTCATTGCCAATTTTCCAACCCACTGTAGTTACAAGTTTATTGGTAGAGATAACAGGTTTATTGCCGATATTCATCAATAAGAAACAGCCAGTGCCATAGGTGTTTTTAACCATTCCTTTTTTTGTACACAACTGTCCAAATAAGGCTGCTTGTTGGTCTCCCGCAATACCGGCAATAGGGATTTGTACATTGCCGATTTCTACGGAGGTATGTGCATATACTTCTGAGCTACTACATACTTTAGGAAGCATGGATTCGGGTATTTCAAATATATCTAACAATTCCTTATCCCATTCTAAGGTATGAATGTTTAGGAGTAATGTACGTGAAGCATTAGAAACATCTGTTACATGTGTCTTTCCATCTGTAAGGTTATATACTAACCATGAGTCTACCGTACCAAATGCTAGTTCTCCTTTTTCGGCTAATTTTCTTGCTCCTTTGACATTATTTAGGATCCAATTGATCTTAGATGCCGAGAAGTAAGAATCTATCGGTAATCCAGTTTTTTCTTGGATGGTTTTTGCTAAACCTTTTTTGACGAGTTCTTGGCAATATTCTGATGTCCGTCTATCTTGCCATACAATAGCATTGTAAATCGGCTGTCCTGTTTTACGGTTCCATACAATCGTTGTCTCGCGTTGGTTGGTAATACCAATACCTTTTATAGTGTCTAACTTAACGTTAGCTTTTGTTATCACTTCTGTAATTACAGAAAATTGTGTCGCCCAAATTTCCAAAGCATCATGTTCTACCCATCCTGATTTTGGATAAATCTGCTTAAATTCCTTTTGTGCTACCTCTACAATTTCTCCTTTGGGATTAAATAGAATCGCACGTGAGCTAGTAGTTCCTTGATCTATCGATAATATATATTCTTTTCTCATAATTGTTTATTTTGGATTCTTCTTATAACATATAATTCGCTACTAATTTTTGATAACTCAGTAATTCTTCGTCAATCCATGTTTGATCTTTATCTAATTCTGTAGCCATCAATTCAGCAACTTTAGGAGCTACTGCTAGTGATGCTTCCGCATCTAAAAGTAATAGTCGAATACGACGTGCTAAAAAATCTTCTACTTTTACGACCATCTCGTGGCGGCAAGCCCAGATTACTTCGGCAGCTATATATTCATGGTCTTGGTGTAATTTTTCTGCTAATGCAGGGGATTCTTTGGCTAAGGCTTGAATTTTATCCGTGTCAGTACCATACATCTGCCAATGTCCTTCTCTTTTATCATGCGTGAAGCCATGGATGTGTAAATCTGTAGTTCGACAAGGGCTAGGAGCAAGTTTACCTGCTTTAATCGCCATGTCAACAGTTTCCTCAGCCATTTTTCGGTAGGTAGTCCATTTACCACCTGTTATGGTTACCAAATTGGAATCACTCTTTATAAGCTTATGATCTCTAGAAATTTCTTTCGTACTATTTTCATTCCCTGCAGTAGGGGCAGCTAGGGGGCGTAGACCAGCAAATATACTTAATACATCTTTACGTGTTGGCGCATGCTCCAGATAATCATTAGCTGTAGATAGTATAAAGGCAATCTCCTCTTCCAAAGGTCTAGGTTCTATTTGATGCGCGTTAAGTGGTGTGTCTGTAGTACCTAATAAAACTTTACCGTGCCATGGTACACCAAATAATACACGACCATCACTAGTTTCAGGAATCATCAATGCATCTTCGTTGCCTAAAAATTTCTTATCTATAACAATATGTGCTCCTTGACTTGGGCGGACTAAATTTTTGTGTGTAGGCGTATCTAATTTTAAAATGTCATCCACAAATATGCCTGTAGCATTGATGATGGCTTTAGATTTAACACTATAAGATTCATTAGTTTCAGTATCTACAAATGTTAAGCCTATTACTTTGCCATTGACATCCTTTTCTATAGATTTTGCCTCTGTATAATTGAGGATTGTTGCGCCTTGTTCTGCTGCTGTTTGACCTAAATTTAATGCTAATCTAGCATCATCAAATTGACCGTCATAATATTGAACACCACCTATAAGACCTTTAGTTTTTATTTTAGGTAACTTCTCTATAACCGTTTCCTTACTAAGGAGTGTTGATTTACCGATACGCAGTTTTCCTGCCATCCAATCGTATAGCTTTAATCCTATTAAGAATTTTAGCTTATTGAAAATACTGTAAGAAGGAATAACAAAACTTTGCACAAAGGAAACATGTGGCGCATTCTTAAAAATTAATCCACGCTCTTTTAACGCTGATAAAACCAATTTAATATCTCCATTTGCTAAGTATCTCACACCGCCGTGAACTAACTTTGTACTTTTACTTGAGGTGCCTTTTGCAAAATCATATTTTTCAATTAAAAGAGTTTTGTATCCTCTAGATGCAGCATCCAATGCGGTACCGAGTCCTGTAGCTCCTCCGCCAATAATCACAATATCCCATTCTGGAATAGTGGATAAGTTTTTTAACGCTTCGTTTCTATTGAAATTCATTGTGATTTGCTTTATTTAATTAGTTTTGTTTTATAAAAATAATAAAAAACGTAAACAAACGAAAGGTTATGAAAAAAAATAATTCTAAATTTTATGTATTTGTGAATAAGTTTGTAACTTTCAAATATGAATAACGTAGAGCGTCACCAATATATAATAAAAGAAATAAATGATAAAGGTCATGTTTCTGTAATAGAATTATGTGAAAGCCTTCATGTTTCTTCTGTAACAATTAGAAAGGATCTTCAATTTTTGGAAGATAGTAGATTATTGTACCGTACACACGGTGGGGCAACGAGTACTAATCCTTATCAAACAGATAGACCTGTCAATGAAAAGGCGAAAATTTATGAATCAGAGAAAGTGTTGATTGGTAGGGCAGGAGCCTTGCTTGTGGACAATAATGATTCTATAATCATAGGATCAGGAACAACGACACAGTTTTTGGCACGGGAAATTAACCCTCAAGGAAATCTTACTGTTGTTACTTCAGCACTCAACGTGACGCTTGAATTACTCAAGCATCAAAATGTCGAAGTTATTCAATTAGGAGGCTCTGTAAGAAGGACATCTTCTTCTGTAGTTGGGCAGTATGCGAATAGTATCTTAGATAATTTCTTCTGTTCTAAATTTTTTTTGGGTGTAGATGGTATTGATTTGGAGTATGGAATATCTACTACGAGTGCTCAAGAAGCTATATTAAATCAGAAAATGATCGATGTTGCACAAAAAGTAATTGTTCTCGCTGACTCTAGTAAATTTGGCCGCAAAGGCTTTGGGAAAATAGCAGATTTTGCTAATGTCGATGTTATTATATCGGATGAAATACCTAAAAATTTTTTAGAGCATTTTAATTCTTTAGGTATTGAAACTATTGTATGTAAAAAATAATAGGGCTACTTCTTAAAAGTAACCCTATTATTTTATCTAACTAGTATTAAATTAAAATTTTGCTCCTATAGTTAAAATACCTGATGTACGTTGATTAGTTATTTTAGCCACTGGTTGATTAATACCTCTATTAATCCAGAAATCACTTAATACATATGGCGCATCATTGTATTTATTTACTTGATGTACCACCGCTAAGTCTAGGTATACTGTATTTGTTAGCTTTACACCTAAGCCTAAACTGCCACTGTAATTGGTGTCATTGGCATATTTGTAGGGATTACCAAAGTAATTAAATCCTGCACGTCCACTAAGGATATTATTGATTAAGTACTCTCCGCCTAAACGTACATTGACTACTCCTTGTAGATTATTCTTTATGGATTCGTTGGTGTTTTTATACCTTTGTACAGGCGTGCCATTTGTTGAAGAATAGCGTATCGTATTGTATGTTACATATTCTACATCTGCAGATAATAACCCTCTAGAGAATAATTTCGTAGCACCCACACTAAATTTCCAGGGTGTAGTCATATTATAATCTGAAGAACTATCGTAATAAGCTGGTTGCTCATATACATAAAAAGGATTTGAGGATGTTGACGTTTCATAATAATAAACATCTGTGAATGCTCTAGTATCATCTTGAACAGTCATCCATGTTGGGGTAGTGACTGTAATACCAAGATTCCAATCCGCTGTAGGTTTATATATAGCACCTATCTTGAGATCAACACCTGTTCCGGCAGTATTTTGAATGAAATTATCAAACAGTTCGTAGCTTTTATTGGCAAATTGATAATCGGCACTGTCTGGATTGGCGAAGTTAGAATTTGGGTTGTCTACTTTTATTTGGTCTGGGGTTTTTGTGAAACCATTCTCTATGAATTTAGTTCTTTTTTCGTAGTTAAAGGTAGTTATCCCAAAGCTAGCACCTAAATATAACTTGTCATTATAGTTTGTACCAAATGATAGCGCTGTTTTGCTTTTGTTGCCTCTTGTTAATATTTCGTTATATTGGTTTTTAGTATCTTTTTCAGATGTGATAGGAAAAAAACCATCATTAGTATTCGCAAATTTTTCTACAAGACCTGATCCTAAGTAAAAATCATTAGCAAAAGTATTGTCATTTGCCATCAAGTCTGTTAGTGTATTTACGATAGTTGATGTGTTGTTATTTCCGTCATAGATAAGGTTGCTATTGTAATTTTGCGTTTTATTATAGCTTATCCCCATATTGAAATTGTGCCAACCTGAATTGTTATACGTAGGGAAGTTGAATACAGCACCTGCTTGATCTACTCCAAAATTAGTCTTGTTACTGTTGCTTTTTGTACCAAAATAATCCGTTTTATTTTTGTTGCCTAATAGATTAAAAGTAGCCGAAACATCCGATCTAGAGTAAAATCCTAAGCCTGCAGGGTTGCCATTGATTGAAGATATATCCCCACCCACTGCAGTCTGTACATTACCCATAGCCTTGATGCGAGCAGATCCAGGGTTGTCATCTTTTGAAAATTTTACAGCATCATCTATTGATTGTGCTTGTACAGAACCCCAATAAATGCTAGAGATAAAAACAGAAAGTACAATATATTTTAGTTGCATAATAAGTAGAATATTTATGTGAAAATATTAGCTACCATAGGGTAGCTAATATTTGTATAGCTAATGATTTAAAATTATCTTCTCGATGATCCTGATGATCTTGAGGCACCGCCTGAAGAACTTCCTGATGATCTAGACATACCTGAAGATGAACTACTTGTTGATCCTCTAGATATTGTCGAGTTTGAAGAATTCGATGACGCTCTATTTGATGACGAGTTTGAGTTATTACTGCTTGGAGGTGTATATGATTGACCTCTACTCGTTATTGGCGAGCTTGTCGATCTACGGGAGCTATTTGCAGCAGATGATGATCTTTCTGTTGTAGTAGCTCTATTTGTCATGCTGGTGTTGCCAGTCGCAGGACGACTATTGTTAATTGCATTATTTGAATTTCTATCACCTGTAGTATTGGTGTTTGAACGTGTAATTGTACCTACAGCTCCTCTACGTGAATCAGGTGAAGAAACTCTATTGCCTGATGTCGTCGTTGTAGAAGTACGATCTACTACATTCGCTGCGGCTGCTCTTGTGCCTGTTACAATACGACCATTGTTATCTCTAGTTACGGTAGTATTAGTACCTCTATTGATCGTGTTACCGTTGTTTCCAACTCTAGCATTGAATCGGTCTCTGCTTTCCGAACGCACGGAAGTACGATTTACCCTAGGGTTGTATGCATATCCGCCACCATAGTAGCCTCCGCCACCGTAGTATCCACCACCATAGTAGCCGCCGCCACCATAGTATGGATGTCCCCAGGAGTTGTAGTATGGGTTACCTCCCCAATAGCCACCGCCGTAACCGTAGCCATAATATGGGTAGCCCCAGCCACCACCAAATCCGTAATATGGACTATTCCATCCGAAGCCAAATCCAAATCCATTGCCCCAGCCCCAATTATTCCATCCAAATCCCATTCCAAAACCACCATAACCATACCAAGGGTTAAAGAATGGATCAAAGTATGTCATGCCTGGAGATGAGTAGTAGAATCTATTGATACGGTTTGCGTATTCTAGATCTTCATATTCATTTCCTTCATAGTATTCTTGATCCGAATAATCGTCGTTATAATATTTATTGTTATCTTGTGGCTCTGCTAACTTACTGTTGTCAGTGTAATAATAATCAGGACTTTGGTACACATTGCTTACGCGTTGTGGGGTTTTATTATTATACATATCATCCTTAGTAGCTATTTGCTGACTTGTAGAACAAGCGCCAAGCGATAGTATCGCTGCTAATGCCCATCCTCCAACTAATAATCTATTCGTTTTCATATATCTTTATCTCTAAGTGTTTAGATAATCCAGTGTCTTTTTACTATCTTAGACGCAGTTTTTTACAAAGGTTTAATCGTAGTATCAAAATTATAAATAATATTATGATTTGACCAATGAAAAGATATATATAGCCCATTTTGGGATAAAGTTTTTAATATTAAATAGTTAAATAATCGATGAGCAAAGGAATAACAAGTCGTAGTGAAGATTATTCACAATGGTACAATGACCTAGTTATTAAGGCAGATCTTGCAGAATATTCTGCAGTGCGCGGGTGTATGGTGATTAAGCCATATGGATATGGTATTTGGGAGCGTATGCAAGCTATCTTGGACAAGCGCTTTAAAGAAACAGGACATAGTAATGCTTATTTCCCTTTGTTTATCCCCAAATCATTCTTCTCCAAAGAAGCTTCGCACGTAGAAGGTTTTGCTACAGAATGTGCTGTAGTGACGCACTACCGTCTTAAAAATGATGGCAATGGTAATATTGTTGTGGACGAAGATGCTAAATTGGAAGAAGAGTTGATCGTAAGACCGACTTCTGAAACTATTATTTGGAATACATATAGAGGGTGGATTGAATCCTATCGTGATCTTCCAATTTTGGTAAACCAATGGGCGAATGTAGTACGTTGGGAGATGCGTACGCGTTTATTCCTGCGTACAGCGGAGTTTTTGTGGCAAGAAGGACATACAGCACACGCTACTAGCGCTGAAGCAATTGCTGAAGCGGAGCAAATGCTAAATGTATACGCTGATTTTGCGGAAGGCACATTGGCTGTTCCTGTGATTCGTGGCCGTAAAACGGAGAATGAGCGTTTTGCGGGTGCTTTAGATACGTTCACTATCGAGGCATTGATGCAAGATGGTAAAGCTTTACAAGCAGGTACTTCTCACTTCTTGGGTCAAAATTTTGCTAAGGCTTTTGATGTTAAATTTACATCTAAAGAAGGTAAGCAAGAGTATGTTTGGGCTACTTCATGGGGTGTATCTACACGTCTGATGGGTGCGTTAATCATGGCGCATTCGGATGATCAAGGTTTGGTACTTCCTCCAAAGTTGGCACCCATTCAAGTTGTTATCGTTCCTATCTTTAAAACGGAAGAAGAGAAAGCTAATATTGATACTTTTGTAGACAATTTGAATACAGAATTGAAAGCTAAAGGTATCTCTGTAAAATATGATGACCGTGATACCCAACGTCCAGGCTTCAAATTTGCGGAGTGGGAATTGAAAGGAGTGCCTTTGCGCTTAGCTATCGGTGCACGTGACTTGCAGAATGGTACAGTTGAATTGGCCCGCCGTGATACACAAACCAAAGAAACCGTTTCTCAAGAAGGATTAGCAGATAATATAGAGTCTTTATTAGATGCTATTCAGGAGAATATCTTCCAAAAAGCGCTTAATTTCCGTGATTCTCATATTACTGAGGTAGCTTCATATGATGAATTCAAAGAGGTATTGGATACTAAAGGTGGGTTTGTATCTTGTTTCTGGGATGGTGAAGTAGATACGGAGAAACGCGTTAAAGAAGAAACGAAAGCTACAACACGTTGTATTCCTTTAGATTATACGGAAGACCAAGAGGGTGTTTGTATCTTTACCGGTAAAGCAACGAATAAGCGTGTTCTATTTGCTAGAGCATACTAGTATATACATTATTACTACTATAAATAGAAGAAGGAATAAAAGTTTAGCTTTTATTCCTTCTTTTGTTTTTTATCTTTAGATGAATGAAAAAAGTATTGATTTTAGGTTGCGGTTGGGTAGCTGAAGATTTAGCGACCAAACTATTAGCTGACGGCCATCAGGTATGGGCTACTACTACACAGGAAGAAAAGGCTTCACGCCTTTATGATCTAGGCATCAATGCTATAAGGGTTAATTTTGATACTGACAATGATCTTCCATCTATACCAGTATCATTTGATTATGTACTGACTTCTGTACCCGCTTCATCAAAGATAGATCTTCAACAAACGAAAGCGAGATTTGAAAATGTTAAGGCCTATTTGCAGCGTATTAATTATACCAAAAATATATACTTAAGTTCTATCGGTGTTTATCCAAATATTGACTATATTTTTGATGAAGATTATGATGATATCATGAATGAACGATTGATCGTTGCCGAAGATATTATGCTGTCGTTGGATAGTACGGTAATTTATCGCTTGGGAGGTTTATTTGGTAAGAACCGTATTTTTGCTAAGTATTTTGAAAATAGGATATGTACTACAGGTGATCAGTTGTCTAATTTTGTGCATGTCGATGATGTTGTACAATTGATATGTCAAGGTTTTCAAGTTGATCTGAAATGTACTATATATAATATTGTAGCGCCTTTACATCCGAAAAAGAAAGATGTTATAATAGCTTCAGCCATGAAGCATGGTTATCAAGTGCCTTTGGCCTGGGAGCCTAACGATTCGTTCCAAAAATTAGTCCATGGTACGCGGATAACCCAAGAATTGGATTACAGCTTCCTATACGCTGATCCATTACTATTTTAAATATGCATTATCGAATAGTTTTCAAGCGTTAGCTGGGCTTCGATGTTAATATAAATCAAGATCAGTAGTACATTTACCTTTCGTGGTTTGCATTACTGATCTTTCGTATTATATTTTAGTTTCCTTTGATATTCTTCAAGAATATTCTTACTGTAGTTTCTATACTATTGGCAATAGGCTTCTCAGCTACAATAGTTAATGTGATATATTCACTACGAAAATTAGTCTCCCTTTTTTTTGTGTAGTCGTATTCGTAAAATTCAAATTTATCATTATTACCTACTTTTTTGGCGCCCATCCTTTCCCATTCCGCTAGGTAAGCAATTGAATTGCTGGAAAGAATATTATATTGTATAGCTACTAATTTATTGAAAGGATCTACAACGGTATAAATAGGTTGGTTGCGGTTTAATTTTTTAGTATAACAAAATTCTGTATACTTTTTATTATTCTGTGTCGAAAGGTAATTGAAGTATATGCTACTTAAATTGGCCGTGCTATTGTCTGAAGTCGCATTATAGCTATTTTTGTAGATAAGATTGTCAGATAAATGTTGCGTTGTCGAGCCAAAATATGTGCACAATGTTTCCAAATTAAAAGGCATTTGTAGGTAATAGTATTTTTCCCTTAATAATTCATTTTGTTTGGCTGTTTTCTTTTTTATTTCCAGCATCTTTTGCACTTCTTCTTCTGACAACAATTTTATATTGTTATATATTTTAGTATTACTTTCTATAGTTTTTGGGAAACTCGCGTATAGCGTATTCATATTTTGACGGATATTTGTCGCCGTCAGTCTAAACGTTTTATCACCGATATCTAATTTTATTAGCATGGGATATCTGGAGGTGATAAACTCAAATTTTTTTGTGGACTTCTCTTTGGCTAGGAAATTATTTTTTTGCAATATTTTTAATATTTCTGAAACAGCATCAACATTTTCTTCTAATATGAACGAAATATTTTGATTGTTTTTGGGTATGGTTATTTTGGAAATACGTTGGCCGAATGTATTGCTTTGTATCATCGTGTAAGAACTATCATTCTGTTTACGATAAGCCATATTAAGCAGATGGTTCTGTATATTAACGGGGTGACTTACTAATTGAATTAATTTAGATTCTGTGATGAGCAATTTGCTGTCTTGAGCTTTTATTTTAAAACTGTAGGAAAGGAGTAGTGCTAGAATGATAAAAATATGTTTCATAAAAAATAACGTTTTCGGCATTTATATGCTCTCGTCGGTTGATTGTTAGCGATTAAAGTGCAAAGGTAAGGAAAATGCTAAAAATACAGCTACTCGTTAGTGTGGCGCTTTCTTTATTTACCTGCTTATAACACAAAATCCAATGTACGCCGTTATCTTTGTATATGTCAGATTTTAATATCAAGAAATTTTTAGATAAAAAGGTAAAAGAGTATAATCAAACCAGTTTCATTGCTAATGATCCAGTTTGTATACCACATCTTTTTACCCAAAAGCAGGATATAGAGATAATGGGATTTATTGCTTCTATATTGGCATGGGGGCAGCGTAAGACTATCATCAATAAATGTAAGGAACTAATCGATAGGATGGGAGGGACTCCCTATTTTTTTGTTATGAACCATAATGACGATGATTTGAAAAATCTCCTAGGCTTCAAGCATCGTACTTTCAACGATACTGATTTACTTTATTTTGTAGCTTTCTTTAGGTATCATTATGAACGATTCGACTCCTTAGAAGATGCTTTTTTGATAGGTCAAGAGAAGGTAAAACCCAAAGCGATAGCGATAGAGAAAGCATTGGATAATTTTAAAAGTTATTTTTTCTCTTTACCAGATTATCCTATTCGAACCCGAAAGCATGTGAGCTCGCCCATGCAAAAGTCGAGCTGTAAGAGATTGAATATGTTTTTGAGATGGATGGTGCGTGTAGATGATAATGGCGTAGATTTTGGAATATGGAATAGAATTGCACCTTCTCAATTGATATGCCCCTGTGATGTGCATGTAGAGCGGGTAGCCCGCAAATTTCAACTCATAACATTGGATAAGGTCAATTGGAAAACGGCTGTTGAGTTGACCGCAAATCTCGCCCTATTAGATGCTAGAGATCCTGTAAAGTATGATTTTGCGCTCTTTGGACTTGGTGTTGAACGTGAAATGTAAGAATACTACAGGTATTTAAACATTTCACGATGTGGACCTATTCCTGGAATATCAAATTCGTCGGACATAAATTCAAAGCCTAAAGATTCGTAAAATGGAAAGGCTACAGTGCGCGCATTAAACCATAGATATTCTACCTCCAATTGTAGTTTTAGGTGCGCTATAGCGGCGTTTAGTAGCGCTTTAGCATAGCCTTTGCGACGCGCTTCAGGATGCGTTGCCAGCCCACGCAAACGATAGGCTTCTTTGGCCAATTTACCATGTTTTTCGCGCATGCAGGTAAGTACGCATCGAAGGGTATTAGTATCATCAAAATACCCTAAATGAAAAGTACTTGGTAAATGGTCATGGTCAAATAAACATTCTTGCTCTGCCAATCCGTTACGTAATACCAGGGAGCGCAATGCCAATGTCTGTTCAGCAGGAATAAAACGGATCATTATTTACTTATTTTTTCTATGATATCTACTAAACGGTTAGAATAACCAAATTCATTATCATACCATCCTACTACTTTTACTAATCCTCCAACAATAGATGTCAGCTGCGCATCGAATACGCATGAATATGGATTGTTGATGATATCAATAGATACAATGGGATCCTCGGTATAATAAAGAACTTGTTTTAACTCCTTTGCAGCAGCTTCTTTAAATTTAAGATTGATTTCCGCTACCGTTGTTTTTTTTGTTAATGTACATGTGAAATCCGTAAGCGAACCGTTCAATACTGGTACACGAATACCTGCACCGCCGAGCTTACCTTCAAGATGTGGAAAAACATTTGTGATTGCTTTTGCGGCACCTGTTGTAGTAGGGATGATAGAGGACGAGGCTGCACGTGCTCTGCGTAAATCTCTGTGTGGTGAATCATGCAGATTTTGATCTCCTGTCATTGAATGTACAGTAGTGATATAACCATCTTGAATACCCCAGTTTTCATCTAATATTTTTACTAAAGGTGCGACATTATTTGTCGTACAAGAAGCATTAGAAAAGATTGGCGCTTGCCAATCAAAATCTTTATCATTGATACCTAATACTACAGTAGGTATTTCTTTATCTGCTGAAGGAGCAGAGATGATCACTTGTTTAGCGCCAGCGATTAAGTGTCTGTTGGCTTTTTCTTTGCTTGTGAAAAGTCCTGTAGATTCAATTACGACATCAATACTTAGATCATCCCAAGGTAAATCTACAGGGTCTTTCTCTTGAATAATTTTTATAGTTTTCCCATTTACAATGATGGAATCTTTTGTACTACTGATTTCGCCAGGGAATGGTCCGTGAACGGAATCATATTTTAATAAATGAGCAAGGGTGCTAGCATCCGTTAAATCATTTATAGCAACGATTTCGACATCTTTCAATGCGCGTGTTACTATATTTCTTAGGGTATGTCTGCCAATCCTTCCAAACCCGTTTATCGCTAATCTCATTGTATAGCTGCTATTTAGTATATGCTTCTATAATTTGGTTGATATCGCGTTCGCCATCCCATGAGGTTTGTAATTTCATATCTGCACCATAGACATAGTTTGCTGGGAATTGTTTAGGAATATGAAATTTCTGAATGAAATCTTGGTTCTTGTCATATAAAACCTCAATATTGGGCTTACCTACTAATTCTTTACCAAATGTTTCTAAGAATGAAGCTTGCATTGCAGGGTCATTCATCGATACGAAATAGATATTTATATCTTTTATCTTATTATAGTTTTTACCTAATGCTGCAGCTTCTGTTTGGCAATGTGAACAGCCTGGATCAAATAATATAAAAACTGTCTTTTTCCCTTGAGGAATATCATTATTGCTAAAAGACATGCCTGATTTTACTTTGTAAAATGTGAAGGCAGGTATAGCTTGTGCCGGTGCTGTTTGAGCAGCTGATGTAGGTGCTGAAGCATGATCTTCTGAAGCACTATGCGCACTGTGATCATGGCCTGCATGTGGATCTTGAGCTGCTTGTTCTGTTGCCGCTGAGGTATTATTACTTTGTGCATTTGAGCAGCTTGATAGAGCTAATGCTGATGCTATAACAAAGCAAGCTGGAGTTAATATTTTCTTCATACTTTTATAGTTTTGAATATATGCAAATCTATAAAAAATAATAACTGCTTTACGTCATAATTATGCTATGTTATCTGCTATAGCACAAAAAAGAGGCTTATCTATAGTTAGATAAGCCTCTTTTTTGTTAAAGAATAGATTTACGATTAAGGTGTTACCACTTTAACTTTATTTCCTTCCTTTTCAGCATCTTCTAATAAGCTATTTTTACCTAAGTCGTAAACTACAGGTGAAGCTAAGATGATAGAAGAGTATGTACCTACTATAATACCTACTAAAATCGCGAAAGAGAAACCTCTAATTACTTCTCCACCGAATATAAATAATACAACTAATACAAATATTATGGTTAACGATGTAATAACTGTACGACTTAATGTAGTATTGATCGCATGGTTAACTACATCTCCGAAATTTTTATGTTGTCCTTTTGCTTTGCTTACATCTTCACGGATACGGTCAAAAACAACTACAGTATCATTTACGGAGTAGCCTAATACCGTCAGGAAGGCTGCAACAAAGTGTTGGTCAATATCTAAAGAGAAAGGTACTAATCCATCTAATATAGAGAATAGACCTAATAAGATGATACCATCATGGATTGTTGCTACTGCAGCACCTGCTGAATATTGCCATTTACGGAAACGAATTAAGATATATATCGCTATGATTGCAATAGATAATACTGATGACCAGATTGCTCTTTCTTTAATATCTGTAGCGATTGAAGGCCCTACTTTTTGGGATGATAAGATCTCGTATTTGTTACCTTCAATTTTTGATAGTCCATCATTTAATTTCGCTAATACCTCTGCATCGGCTTCATCTGTTGTTTCTTGGATATGGTAAGTTGTTGTTACACGTACTTGATTCGAATTACCAAAAGTTTTCACCTCTGTAGTTGATTGGAATACATCATCTAGGTGTTTTCTTACATCTTCTACATTTACAGCTTCATCATAGCTTACTGTATAAGTACGTCCTCCTTGGAAATCAACACCATAAGAGAAACCTTTAATAGCAATACTTGCAATTGAAATAATAACCGCTATTCCAGAAATTATATAGAATATTTTACGCTTATTAATGAATTGGAAATTTGCATTCAATAATGTGTTTGCTGACCAAGGGAAAGAAACACTAATCTTGATATCTCTATCCAACATGAATTCGAAAATCAAGCGAGAGATAAAGATCGACGTAAATAATGACGTTATAATACCTATCATTAATGTCGTTGCAAAACCTAATATCGGACCTGTTCCGAAGAAGAATAATACAACACCTACTAAGAATGTAGTGATCTGAGAGTCAAGGATTGATGGTAATGCATGTTTGTAACCGTCAGCAATAGCTTGACGCATACTTTTTCCATTACGTAGCTCCTCACGGATACGTTCGTATATGAGGACGTTGGCATCTACAGCGGTACCCATTGTCAATACAATACCGGCAATACCAGGTAATGTTAATACAGCGTTTAATGACGCTAATATACCCATTAAGAAAAATACGTTGAATAATACAGCGATGTTTGCAGCCCAACCAGCTCTATTGTAGTAAGTAACCATGAAAATCATTACTACGATGATACCGATGATAGCAGAGTTAACTCCTGCATCGATAGCTGCTTGTCCTAATGATGGACCTACGATAGCTTCTTCAACGATTTTTGCGGTAGTAGGTAGACGACCTGCTTTCAATACATTCGCTAAATCTTTCGTGTCTTCAATAGTGAAGCTACCAGAGATTACTGAACTACCACCTGGAATTTCTTGATTTACCGAAGGTGCAGAATAAACAACACCATCTAATACGATAGCAATAGCTTCTCTATTTTGTGCTGCTTTTGCAGTGATTTTACGCCATTCTTTTGAACCATAAGAGTTCATTTGCATGTTTACAACAGGCGCATTTGTTTGCTGATCAAAATTATCTTTAGCATCAGTGATTACATCTCCTGTCAAGACAGAAGGATTTTCTCCCGGTGCTAATTTGATCGCGTATAACGATAAGAAGTTAGGTGAGTTTTGCTCTGGCTTAACCGCCCACATTAACTTTAAATTGGCTGGGATTTGATTTTTAACCTCTGGTCTTGCCAAATAAGCATTAACTTTAGCTGTATCTTTTAGATTAGCAATACCGACTTGAGGGCCAGGTGCTAATTGTTGTTGACCATTTTCTGCTTGATAAGTAGAAGGCATTAGAACCGCAAAAAGCGGATTCTCAGCGGCTAGATTACTTGCTAAAGCTGTAGAGTCTTTTTTATCTCCAGATAGATTAGCTAATAAGCTTTTTTCATTTTTCGTAGAATCAACTTTCGTAGAATCTGTGCTGGGCTTAGTAGTCGATTTTAAAGAGGATACTAATGTTTTATTAACATTGTCCAATAAAGGATAGATCTGTCCATTATCAAATGTTTCGTAAAATTCTAATTTTGCGGAACCTTGTAATAACTTACGAACACGACTTTCATCATTTACGCCTGGCAATTCGATTAAGATACGATTTGTACCTTGTTGAATTTGAATATTTGGAGAAGTTACACCAAATTTATCAATACGTGTACGTAGTACCTTATAGGAGTTTTGGATAGCATTATCTGCTTCTTTAGCTAAGAAATTTCTAACATCACTATCTGAACTAGTAGATTTAATGAAATTTGAGTTATCATTTGTTGCAAAGAATGAAGCTAATGGAGTAGACGCTCCTGATGTTTTGTATTCTTCAATAAATAAATCAACAACGGATTTATTTACCGATTTACTTTTTTGAATTGCATTAGCTAATGCAAGGTTGAACTTTTCATCCTTAGGTTTGTTTGCTAGATTTGATATTAACTCATCTAACGAAATTTCCATAGTTACGTTCATACCACCTTTAAGGTCTAGACCCAAAGCTAATTCTTGAGCTTTAGCCTCTCTGTACGTAAACTTAGCAAAACCTAAATTGTAAATTGGTTCACCTGCGATAGAATCTAAGTAAGATTTTTCTTTTGCAATATCACCTCCTGCGTATGATGCAGCATCACGTTCCACTTTTCTAGTGAAAAAAGTGAATGATAGCGCATAGAGACAAGCTAATGTCACTATTACTACCAAAAATTTAATCAGCCCTTTACTCTGCATTTTCTTATTGTTTCTATTAGTTTGATATAGTTTATATTTTATTGCGCTGTAATGATAACATAATTTACCAAGAATCGCAAAGGTATAAAAAAAATGTATAAAGAATATATCGATTTATAGCGATTTATTTCTTCTTAATTTACTTAATTGTTTTTTATATCTGTAGGAGGTTTATCTAAATACTATAAAAATGGATTAATCCTACCGAAGCAAGATTGTCTGTTGCTGTGGGAGCTAACAATAGTATAGATTGAAAAAAAAGGGACATTAATTTAATAACGTCCCTTTATAATTTTTTATTTTAAGATGTATTTAACACCAAATGTGAAACCATCACCTTGGAAACCTGTATTGTGGTTTACACCTAATAATGGTTTGTAATCTAAGTGCATTGCGATAGGAATAGTAGGGATTTTGTACTCTAAACCGATTTGAGGACGTAAGCCTATATATGTTTCAGAGTGTCCATCATAATTCCAAAAACCTAATTGAGCACCGATACCTGCATACCATGCCAAACCTTCAGCACCGTTGATTGCTTTTTCGTACTGCCAATCCGCGCCAACACTAACCCAATTGTTACGGAAAGCTGCTTGAATTTGTAAAGCTTGAGGGCCTTTTAATGCTGTCTTGTATTGAATACCTACATTCGATCCATCATTTCCATCAAAAACAATACCTAAGGCAGATTTGAAAGGCGTCTGTGCTTTTGCCTCTTGCGAAAGTACACAGAAAGATACAGCAGCTAATAATGGTAAGAATAATTTTTTCATAGAATTTGTATTATAAAATTGTTTTGTTGTCTAAATCAACAGCAAAGTTCTTGCCATGATTTAGAGCATTGGCAACAATTATAAAGATTTTTTATCGTAATTCATAGTTTTGGATGCTGTTTTGTTGCATAGGAATTTGTAATTCGATTTTTTTTTTGTAATTTTGTCTGGCAAATAGAAAACCCACAAAGGTATTTGCCATGCAATTAGATCCACAAAAATTCGTAGCTGAAGGTCTTACATACGACGATGTATTATTAATACCAGCTTATTCAGAGATTCTACCTAGAGACGTAGATACAAGTACATATTTAACGAAAAAAATTAAACTCAATATTCCTTTAGTATCTGCAGCGATGGATACGGTTACAGGTGCTGATTTAGCAATTGCTATTGCTCAAGCGGGCGGAATTGGTATGTTGCATAAGAATATGACTATCGATGAACAGGCAGCTGAGGTACGTAAAGTAAAACGTTCGGAGAGTGGGATGATTCAGGATCCTGTTACTTTATTAGAATCTGCAACTGTAGGAGATGCTTTCAGTATTATGAGAGAACACAAAATCGGCGGTATTCCTGTTATTGATAATGCAGGTAAATTAGTCGGTATCGTGACCAATCGTGACTTGCGATTCCAAAAGGATATGACTAGACCGATTAGTGATTTGATGACTAAAGATAATTTAGTCGTAGCTCCAGAAGGTACTGATTTAGTAATGGCTGAAGAGATATTGCAAAATGAAAAAATCGAAAAATTACCTGTTGTCGATGGCAATTATATACTTAAAGGCTTAATTACTTTTAAAGATATTCAAAAATATAAACATTATCCTAATGCAGCTAAAGATGAACACGGGCGTCTTTTAGTAGGTGCAGCTGTAGGAGTAACTGCTGATACTGTAGAGCGTGTTGATGCGCTAGTAAAAGCAGGAGTCGATGTAATCACTATTGATACTGCTCATGGTCATTCTTTGGGTGTTGTTAATAAGTTAAAAGAAGTAAAAGCAAAATATCCTGAACTTCAGGTTATCGTTGGAAATATAGCGACAGCAGCAGCAGCTACAATGTTAGCTGAAGCGGGTGCTGATGCCGTAAAAGTAGGTATTGGTCCAGGTTCAATTTGTACTACTCGTATTATAGCAGGTGTAGGCGTACCTCAGTTGTATGCTGTATATGAAGTAGCCAAAGCCTTAAAAGGAACGGGTGTTCCTTTAATTGCGGATGGTGGTATCAAACAGACAGGTGATTTTGCTAAAGCAATTGCAGCAGGGGCAAGTACGATTATGGCTGGCTCTTTGTTTGCAGGTGTCGAAGAAGCACCAGGCGAAACCATATTATTAGAAGGGCGTAAGTTTAAATCTTACCGTGGGATGGGTTCTGTAGAGGCAATGGAAAAAGGCTCTAAAGATCGTTATTTCCAAGATGTTGAAGATGATATCAAAAAATTAGTGCCCGAAGGTATCGTAGGTCGTGTACCTTATAAAGGTACGCTTGCTGAAGTAGTATACCAATATATTGGTGGTCTTCGTGCTTCAATGGGCTACTGTGGTGCTGCGACGATAGAAAAACTTCAAGAAGCCCAATTTGTACGTATTACAGGTGCAGGTTTGAGAGAATCTCATCCACATAATATTCAAATTACTAAAGAGGCACCTAATTACAATAGTAGAGGTTAATTCATACTTTTTTAGGAAATAAGAGGCTGTCTCAAAATAATTGAGGCGGCCTTTTTTAGTTTTAAATGAATCTGTCAGCGTATAGCTACTTGTGTGAGCTTTAAGTTGATCATCCTTTCAATATTTAGAAAAAACAGGTATGAAAATGGTCTTTTCAGACCGCTTTCTTATTAATGTTTGGTGCTATTGCCAATAACCCCATTCTATGGACACTTTGGTTTTACCGCGAAGCATAAAGCGGCGGAATTTTTGATTTTTTTTATGTTTCCGAAGACCCGTTCCACATCACAACATCACTTTTTGCGTTTAGCAATTCCTTCTTCGCTATTGAGCAGTTCATGTGCTATTTCTTTGTGTCGGTTCAGGATTTCATTTACTTGAATAATTCTATTTCCTGTACTTTGATGATAAGCTCTTTTTAACGGACAATTAGTGCAATTTACAGCTTGGTATTTTTTTTCTCTTGCTCAAAACCTGAACCATATTTTATTCCAAATGTGCCTAAATATACCATATTTTGCCCTGGTTAGATTGTTTTTTGCTATTTCATCAGTTGAATTAATAGCTCTATACATACTATGTTTATCATTTATAGTCTTATCATTATAATCGGTTCGAGGTAAGTATATATACACATGCTTGTTTTCTTTATCATCATGAACATGCATATAGTAAGGCTATTTATTGGGGTCAATATTCAATGTTTTTGCAATAATTTTTTTTGATAATTTACGAAGTTCCTTGTTAGTTAATTACTAGCCGTCATCACCTGCAGGAGCTAAAACCATGGAAAAATACTTCATTAATTAATTCTTTCGGATTGTCTTAATTCCATTGTTTGATTTCCGAAAAAAGCTCACTTGGAGCTTTCCTTATCAGCTTATTTTGATCAAGCTGATAACCTCGTTTTTTACGTTGGTCTTGTTTATCCTCGAATAAGTAGGCTATACCATTGGCACTTCCTCTTATTTTTTGAATATCAATACGCTTAACATATCAATACTTTTGAGGGTATTTTGATTAACAGACGGTATGTAATTCGTTATTATGGTAGTTATGTAGAATTATATAGTTTATTTTTGTACGATTTGTAAAAAAATAATATTAAAAATATAAAAATGATAATAATAGACACTAAATTATATTAATGTCGTATATTTGGTTAAGAGTTTTAACAAATTACAGATACTAATTATTCATTATTAATGAAATTAAGTCAGAAACAGGCGCTTTTCGAATCAGAGGTTTTAACACGTTTTGATTTATTTAAAAGTTTATTCTTAACCCTGCCATTCCAGCGTGTTAAGCATACTGGTACATTATTACCTTTCTTTACGACCCATTGTGAAGAAGGGGTAGAGAAGCATCTTTCACCTGAGGTTATTATTGATAGTTTCTTTGGGCAATACGAACAATATGTTCTTGCTGAAGATCGTATAGATTTGCTTTTTAGAATCGTACAATATATCGAGAGACAGGTTGTTTTATTTGATGCTATCGAAGATTCTGCATTTCAAGCGGTGGGTCGTTCCGATGAAAGTGTTGGTTTGGATGCATTGTTCTCTTTAGTAAGGAATGATGATAAATTAAAAGGTCGTATCGTCGAAAAATTAAAGGATTTCTCTGTAAGATTAGTACTAACAGCACACCCTACGCAGTTTTATCCTGGTCCTGTATTAGGGATTATAAATGATTTGATTGAAGCTATTAAAGCAAATGATATTTCTAATATCAATTTGTTATTACAACAATTGGGTAAAACACCATTTATTAAAAAGCAAAAGCCAACACCTGTTGATGAAGCAATTAGCTTAGCTTGGTACTTGGAGAATGTATTTTATAAAGTTACCTCTGGTATTCAATCAAAAATAGATAGCGAATTGGATGTTGATGGTAAAGAAGTGAAGCAACTTGTAGAATTAGGCTTTTGGCCAGGAGGTGATAGAGATGGAAATCCTAACGTGACTGTTGAAAGTACTAAACGTGTAGCTTCAATGCTTAGAACGATACTTTTCCGTTGTTATTATCGTGATTTTAGAATCGTAAAAAGAAGAATTACTTTCAGAGGGGCAGAGCAATACTTGGATAATCTTCAAAATCTGTTTTATGAAAATAGTTTTAATCCGATAGATAACCCAACGAATGATACAGAGGAGATTTTGACAAATCTTGAAGCTATTAAATCAGTTTTGAATGATCTTCATAATGGTTTATTCATCGAGTTGGTAGAGGATTTAATACATAAAGTGAAAACATTTGGTTGCTTCTTTGCAACATTAGATATCCGCCAAGATAGTTCTGTGTTACGTGAAACGACAACCTATTTGGCTAAACATTATCCGGATGAAACGAGAATCAATATTGCTGATTTAAACGGATCTGAAGAGAATAAACAAGCATCGCTAAAATTTACTGAAGCTACACTCGATTGTAAAGAAGATGCCGAAGCTTTGGTTCAAGATACAATTGGCGTAATTCGCCACCTAAAAAATATTCAAGCCTCAGGAAGTGAGCGCGCAGCACAGCGATTTATCATTTCTAACTGCCAACAAGCATCAGATATATTAGCTTTGATGCAATTGTTTTTATGGCAAGGATGGACGAAAGAGGATCTTACTATTGATTTTGTCCCATTGTTTGAGACGGTAGATGATTTATCTAGAGCGTCAGATGTAATGCGTACATTATATACAAATACAAATTATGCTAGTCATCTAAAGAAAAGAGGAAATAAGCAAACGATTATGTTAGGCTTTTCGGATAGTACCAAAGATGGTGGTTATTTGATGGCCAATTGGTCTATTTATAAGGCTAAGATTGAATTAACAGCCTTGGCGCGTGAATATGATGTAGATTTAGTATTTTTTGATGGTCGTGGTGGCCCTCCAGCACGTGGTGGAGGTAAGACACAGCGATTCTATGCTTCAATGGGTAAAGATATTGAAAATAAGCATATTCAATTGACAATACAAGGACAGACAATCAGTAGCCAATATGGTTCTCTGGATACTGCTCAATACAATATTGAACAGCTGGTACACGCCGGATTAATCTCCGAATTGAAGCAAAATGAAGGTGATACATTAACAAAAAAACAAAAGGAAATTATTAATGATATTGCTTTAGTGAGCTATAATAAATTTATGAGTTTGCGTAATCACCCGCAATTTCTTAAATATTTGGAAACATTGAGCCCGTTGAAGTCCCTATCATCCATCAATATCAGTAGTCGTCCTGTAAAACGTAATTCAGATAAAGAGCTTCGTTTAGAAGATTTACGCGCTATATCATTTGTTACAGCATGGAGCCAATTGAAACAGAATATCCCAGGATTCTATGGTGTAGGTACAGCTTTGCAATGGGCAGAGGAAAACAACTTATGGTCATACGTTCATAATTTATATCAAAATTCAGGCTTCTTTAATACATTATTAGATAATTGTATGATGTCTATGACAAAATCTAATTTTGATATTACATCGTATATGAAAGATGATGCTGTATTCGGTGAATTCTGGATGAACTTGAATGAAGAGTTTGAGAAGACTAAAAAATACCTAAAGAAGTTGACAGGTTTTTCGGTGTTAATGGAGAATTATCCGGTTGAAAGAGAATCAATCTTGCAAAGGGAAAAAATCGTTCTACCGCTATTAATTATTCAACAGTACGCAACACGATCACTAGAAAAAGAAAATCTAGACGAAAAACAAGAACAGATTTATAGAAAATTGATTAGTAGAACGCTATATGGTGTAGTAAATGCAGGAAGAAATTTAGCATAATGCGGAATTCTAATAGATATTTTATACTTTTGTAGACGTAAAAAAGAATAGAAATGAAATTAAATACTTTATTCGTAGCAGCCATTTGTGCAAGTACTTTGCTTAATTCTTGTGTTTTCAAGACTGCTCAAGAAAATCAATTACAATATACACATACATCATTAGTGGATGGAGATGCTTATGTAATTATTCAACATGTAAATGAGGTTGCTATAGAAGGTACTAAGTATGCAGAGAATGCAGAAAATGCGGCAGAGTCAAAGGACGTAGCTGTTAAGGTAAAAGATTTCTACACACAATTTTTACCACAGTTAGATAGTGTTTCTACGGAATTTGATGTTATATTGAATCCTGTACCATCTACTATTACGCCTTCTGTTGATACAACAGGAAATGCATTTTTAGCCCAGGAGCACATTGATTATGTGCATCGTGCACAAGAAGAAATTGCTTTTGTAAAGCTACAACTAGGTCGACTTACAAAAAATACAAATCCGACATTACAAAAGTTTGGTAAAGAGCAATTAGCTAAAGCAGAAGAACTATACACGCAAATTGGTGGTAAAGCAGAAGCACACGCTCACCATTAAAAGAAAAAAATAATCTTAATATAAAAAAAGCATCTCAAAAGGATGCTTTTTTTATTAAATTGTAAAGCAAATTGTAAGTTTACAATTTATTAATACAAGTATAATAGGACAGTAGTATACTTGTAATTATTAATTAATTTATATTATCATAGTGAGATACGCAGCGATAGATATTGGCTCAAATGCGGTTAGGCTTTTGATTGCAGACATTATTGACAAAGGTAGTGAGGTAATTTATACTAAAAATACACTCTTACGAGTACCGCTCCGACTTGGGGACGACGCATTTATTGATAAGCGTATTTCTAAGGGTAAGTTTGAGGATATGGTCAAGACTATGAGTGCTTTTCGTAGTCTGATGGATGTTTATAAAGTATCTGATTATATCGCTTGCGCTACCTCAGCAATGCGTGATGCTGAAAATGGGGGAGAGATAGTTAAGGCATGTAAAGAATCGGGTATTGATATCCAAATTATTGATGGCTCCGAAGAAGCAAAAATTATCTTTAATTCGAATCTATCGGATAAAATAGATAAAGATAAGGTGTATTTATATATTGATGTAGGTGGTGGTAGTACAGAGATTTCACTATTTGCAAATGGAACTCTTGTGTCATCGCGTTCTTTTAATCTAGGTACGATTCGTATCCTTGATAATCAAGATAACCCTGAAACTTGGGATGACATGCGTATATGGGTGAAAGAGATAACTAAAGGGTATAAAAATATATATGGTATTGGTACTGGTGGTAATATAAATAAGCTCTCAAGAATTGCTAATGCAAAGGATGATATGCCTATTACATACGCAAAGTTGAATGCTATATATCTTTACCTAAATTCATTTTCGATGAAAGATCGTATTCAGAATTTAGGATTGCGTTCGGATCGTGCAGATGTTATTATCCCAGCATCTGAGATTTTTTTGACTATAATGAAAGTTGGACATCTCAAAAATATAGTCGCTCCTAGAGTAGGTATGGTTGATGGTATTATTCAAACACTAATAAATAAAAATTTTATTAAATAATCTGCTCAAAAACTCTTGTACCTTCAAAAAAAAGATATATTTTTGTTCGTATTAATACCTAGGTGGCGAAATTGGTAGACGCACCATCTTGAGGGGGTGGCGCTTGCAAGGGCGTGGCAGTTCGAATCTGCTTCTAGGTACATAACAAAGTAAAGGATCGCAAATTTATAGCGATCCTTTTTTGTTTTTGCCGCTATTTATAATCTTATATTTTATTAGATCTGACTGTTATTTCAGCGATATCTAGAACAGTTATTTGTTGTTCTTTTTCTTTGATCTTGACCCCATCACTAAGCATGGTCATACAGAAGGGACATGCAGAGGCCACTACAGTAGCTTGTGATGCTATTACATCATCCATTCGTTCTATATTGATATCTTTATTTCCTGCTTCAGGCTCTTTAAACATTTGGGCACCGCCCGCACCACAACATAGACCATTGCTTTTGCATCGTTTCAATTCAATAAGGTCAGCATCTAGTGATTCTAACACCTTACGTGGTGCTTCATATACTTCATTGGCACGGCCTAGATAACAGGGATCGTGGTAGGTTATTTTTTTACCTTTAAATTCATGCCCATCCGCTGGTTTCAAACGTCCTTCATCAATCAATGCTTGTATCAATTGGGTATGATGAATTACTTCATAATGTCCACCTAGATTGGGATATTCATTTTTAATTGTATTGAAGCAATGTGGACAGGCTGTTACTATTTTTTTGATTTCATATCCATCCAATACTTGGATATTCATCATCGCTTGCATCTGGAAGAGGAATTCGTTTCCCGAACGTTTGGCCGGATCACCTGTGCAACTTTCTTCGGTTCCTAAAATCGCATATTTAATGCCTACATGATTTAAAATCTTACAAATATCTCTAGTGATACGTTGTGCTCGCTCATCAAATGAACCCGAACAGCCAACCCAAAATAATAAATCTGGTGTTTCGCCTTTGCTAATCAATTCGGCTACAGTAGGTATATATAGTTGGTTTTCCATATTGCGTTTGTTTATTGTTGTGACCAATTCGCTCTATCTGCTTGTGCATATTTCCAAGGTGCGCCATTATTTTCGAGGTTACTCAACATATTGTTGATGGTGCTTGGGGCTTGAGATTCTTCCATTACAATATATTGACGTATGCCCATTATTATTTCAAGCGGATTGATGTTTACGGGACATTGTTCTACACAAGCATTGCAGCTTGTGCAAGCCCATATTTCTTCCCTTCTAATGTATGTGTCCAATAATGTTTTACTATCGTCTATGAAGCTCTTATTAGCATCTATGTTCTTCCCCACTTCATCTAGACGACTCCTTGTGTCCATCATGATTTTCCGTGGTGACAATAGTTTGCCAGTTATATTTGCGGGACATGCTGCAGTACATCTACCACATTCGGTACAGGTATAGGCATCGAGAAGGTTTTTCCACGTAAGATCTTGTACATCCTTGACCCCAAATCGTGATACTTCACCTATTGGCGGAGGTATACTGGGATCGAGCATTGATTTTACTTCAGCTGTTACCGCAGGCATATTCTCAAATTTTCCTTTAGGCTCTAGTTTACTGAAGTAGGTATTCGGAAATGCCAGTATGATATGAAGGTGTTTGGAAAAGGGAAGATAATTTAAGAATGCTAATACACCAATGATATGAAACCACCAACAAAACCGCTCTATACTTATTAAACTACTGCTGTTATCGGGCAACATCGCAAATAAATGTGAACTAATAGGGAAGGATCCCACTGTATGGTAGCCGGCAACACCCAATTGTTGCAATTTGTAATCGGCAGCATTCATCATTAAAAATGCTGTCATTAATAATATTTCAACAATCAATATTAGATTGGCATCAGTTTTTGGCCATTTATTTAATTCGGCTTGATTAAGTCGATTTACTTTCAATATATTTCTTCGAATCAAAAATATCAAACACGATATTAATACCGCAAAGGCTAGTATTTCGAAAGAACCAATCAAAATAGCATAAAGGTCACCTAAGAATGAGAGAATACGATGTGTTCCGAATATGCCATCTATTAGGATCTCTATCATTTCGATATTGATAATACAGAATCCAACATATACTAATAAATGAAGAAGGGCAGGAATTGGCTTTTTAAACATTTTTTTTTGTCCAAAAGCAACGAGTAACATTGTTTTTAGGCGTTCTGAAGGATTATCAAATCGATCTATTTTTTTGCCTAATTTAATATTACGATAAATTTTAGCTGCATTTAGGTAAAAGTAATAGCCTGCACCTAATAGTAGAATAGCAAATACTAATTGACTAATCATAAGCTGTTTAATGTGGTTATATACAAATATATAAATTCAGCTAATATTATGCATGCATAATAACTATTTAGAGTAATTAAAAATAATTGTCTTTATGGAATAGTACGTTAAGTAGCCCTTGGAGGAATAATTATCATAGTAGATGTGCTATTAATACCTATTATACTTGGTGAACTTCAGATTGCCACGTCGTTCCTTCTCGCAATGACGAAATAATAATCGTCGTTGCGACTATACCGTCATTGCGAGGTACGAAGCAACCTTTTACCAAATAGTAAAGCATATAACTTCGATTGGCCGAATCCTTAGCTATTTGAATTCTATGCTATTATTTGTGCGTCAATATATCCATATATTGACGCACAAAAAAAGCCGGCTTATTAAATATATTTAATAAGCCGGCTTTTTTTGGAAAAATTATAATTCTTATTTGATACCTAATTTTACTTTAACATCTGGAGTGATATCTTCACCACCTTGGTAGTAAATAACAGCACCTGTACCGATATCTAAGATATAAGCGAAGTTCTTTTCCTTAGCTACAGCATTGATAGCATTCATAACTTTCGTTTGAATAGGAGCCATTAATTCTTGTTGTTTTTTACCAACTTCTTCTTGTGCTACTTTTTGAACATCTTGAAGACGTTGTTGCATTTGTTGAATCTCTTGACCTAAAGTTGCTAATTCAGCATCTACAGTTGTTTTATTTGCTTCACTACGATTTTTATATTTTTCCTCAGCGGCAGCATTTTTGTCTTGAAGTACTTTTACCATACTTTCAAGTTCTTTTTGTTTAGCATCGCTTAACGTTTTTAATTGATCTGTTGCTGTTTTGAATTCGGTTGTTTGTTGAAAAACCTCATCAGCATTTACATAACCAATTTTTTGTTGAGCTTGAGCAACACTTGCTGTTGCAAATAAACCTACTGCTAAAATCGCACCCTTTACTAAATTTTTCATTCTTTTCATGTGTTGACAATGCAATTACAAATGTAATTCTCTATAATTAAAATAATATGTTAATAATTTGTTTTACTTTTTATTGTCTGCTAATGCAGGATTTGGTTTTAAACCTAATTTTATAATAATATCATTGCTCTTATCAATGTTAGGATTAGCAAATAGAAACGTTAATTCTGTTCCTTTATCTAATATAAGATCTAATGATTGTGCTTTAGCAACATCTTGAATCGCTTTTGAAACGCGATCTTTGATAGGGTTCATTAAGGTAGCTGTTGTTTGAAATAACTCTCCTTCATACCCAAATTTTTGTTTCTGAAAGTCTTTTACTTGTTTTTCTTTATTTACAATTTCATCTTCTCTTCTTTTACGCATGTTTTCGTTCAATAAAGATTGATCATTTTGATAAGCTTGGTACAATTTTTCAATTTGCGCGTATTGCTTATCTACTTCTTGTTGCCATTGAGTAGATAGATCATCCAATTGTTTTTGTGCCGTAATGTATGCTGGAATATGCTTCAAAATATATTCTGAGTCTACATAAGCTATGCGTTGCTGTGCAAAGATAGTGCTAATACTAAATGTTAAAAGTGCTAAAACTAAAAATATCTTTTTCATAAAATTTTTCTTTTTTATTAAGACAATAATTATACTAAAAAGTTTAAATTATTAAAAACCTCCCATGTTTTGAATAATACTAAATGTAAAGTTTTGTCTCCATTGTGATGTTGATAATCCTGGAATAGGATCAAATGCATGACCATAATCAATACCTAACATACCAAATATAGGTAAAAATATACGAGCACCAACACCTGCCGAACGACGAACTTTAAATGGATTTACCTCTGAGAATTTGTTCCATGTATTACCAGCTTCAGCGAATGCTAACGCAAATACTGTAGCTTGATCATTTAACATGATGGGATGACGCAACTCAATTTGATATTTCGAATAAATCGGGCTACCTGAATTGATCGCTATATTTTGGAAACCATTACCTGTAGATTCTGGGATGATAGTACCATTTGCATAACCACGCATAGCGATAATCTCAGATCCCTGTAAAAAGTCAAAACCTTGCATACCATCACCACCCAATTTGAAACGTTCGAATGTGGATGTTTGTGTTCTATTCGTATAGTTTCCTAAATAACCGAATTGTGCTTGTGTTTTTAAGATTAATTTACCAGCTATTTTTGTGAACCACTGACCATCAAATTTAATCTTGTAGTACTCTGTCCATTTATAACGCTCATTATCTGGTGCTGTCTCATAATTAATATCATTCCACGCTGAATAAGGAGGCGTAAATGATGCCGAAAGCTTGAAGTTAGATCCTGATGTAGGATAGATCGGTGCATCTACTGAGTTACGACTGATCTCTTGTGTAAAGTTTACGTTGTACGCTGTTCCGTCAGAGAATAAGAAGTAATTACCATAGTTCTGTAATTTGTAACGTTGAAATGATAAAGAACTATTAATTTGGAAATAGTTGTCAGGCCATTGTAAACGCTTACCTAAAGAAGCAGTAACCCCTGTCATCCAAATACGGTTCAATTGTGCATCGGAAACCGTTTGCTCCCCAGTATAATAGTTAAATCCACCGTAAGATGAGTTTGATGTATATGCACTTAATCCAAAGTAAATAGGTTTTTTACCACCTAACCAAGGCTCCGTAAAAGAGAAACTATACGATTGGTATCTTTTACCTGAAGTTTGTCCTCTAATACTTAGTTTTTGTCCATCACCACGTGGAAGAGGGCGCCAAGCATCTTTCTTAAAGAAGTTACTAGTGGAGAAGTTATTGAATGTTAATCCCAATGTACCTATAATTTGTCCAGCTCCATATCCACCAGATAATTCTACCTGATCAGAAGGCTTTTCAACGACATTGAATACGATATCTGTTGTTCCATCTTCATGATTCATGGAAGATGAAGGAATATCAGGTGTTATTTTTTGTTCATCAAACATACCCAATTGAGAGATCTCACGTATGCTTCGCATGATTAATTCTCTTGAATATTTTTGACCCGGTTTAGTATAAATAGAGCGTAAGATGACACGTTCATTAGTGACATCATTACCTTTTACGATTACATTATTAATGTTGTATTGCTTACCCTCACTTACTTGAATTTCTATGTCAATAGAATCATTATGTATTTTTTTAATAATAGGGGTAATGTTAAATGTTAAGTAACCATCATTTTGATATAATGATGATATATCATCACTATTACGTGTTGGTCCCATTAATTTGGTATTTAATTTTTCCTCACTATATACATCTCCCTTTTGAATACCTAATAATATGTTTAAGATAGAATCTTTATATCTCGTATTACCTGTCCAATCAATATTACCTACATAATATTTGGGACCCTCATAAATATCAAGTTTGATACGTACTTCTTTGTCACCATATCTATACACGCTATCAGTTATGATTTGCGCATCACGATATCCTTTGTCGTGTAACTTAGCAATTAATTTCTCTTGTGCTTCAGTATATTTGTCATCCTTAAATTTTCCAGGACCAAATATTCTAAACCATTTACGTGGTTTTACACCTTTCAGATATTTCGTTAATTCCGCATTAGAGAATACCTCATTACCTTCAAATGTTACACTATTGACTTTAATTTTATTGTTCTTATTAACATCAACAATGACAATTTCATTGTTTGTTTGTGCAGAATCTTTTTTAGTATCGATCTTAATATCAGGATACATATATGATTTCTCACGTAAGTATTTTTTTATGGTTGCTTGCGTTGACTGTATTAAATTGTCATTCACAATTTTACCTGCGTTAGCATTCAATCGTTTGTTTACTTCTGTTGTTTGTGATTTACTCAAACCATTAAGTTCAATACGGCTTAAACGTGGACGCTCTTTTACACGGATTTCAAAGTATATATTTTCACCATCTATACGAGTAGCCCATAGTTCAACGCTCTCGAAAAGATTTTGTGCCATTAAATCCTTGATTACATTAGAAGTCGCCTCACTAGGAACTTGAATGTATTGACCTACCACTAATTTAGAAATTGTAATTAATACATCTGCGTCAAGGTATTTAGCACCTGTGACAGTAACGCCACCAATTATATAATCTTTGGGAGCAAGAAAACTTATTTCATCAGGATCTGATAGGTTTATAGCACCTGGATTACCAACTTGTCCAATAGAGGAAGTCCAATTTAACAATAAAAATGTGGTCAGTATAAGTAATTGCTTCATTTATTTTTTATTATGGATGCTAAAGTACATCAAACTCTTGTTAATTTTTGTTAAAAGAAATTTTTGAACACACGACTGTATATCAGTGTTTTAGTAGTGTTTTTAGAGCTGTTCACTCGTTTTTCCAAATCTTCTTTCTCTTGATTGATAGTCAAATATAGCTTCAAATAAATCATTTCTAGTAAATTCAGGCCACATTTTTGCAGAAAACCATAATTCAGTATAGGCTAATTGCCATAGTAAAAAGTTGCTGATACGTTGCTCTCCACTTGTTCGAATCATCAAATCAGGATCTGGTATATCTGCGGTATATAGATATTGTGAAAATAAATCTTCGGTAATGTCTTCCGGTTTAAGGGTACCTTGAGCTACTTGGTCTGCTATTCTTTTTGTAGCATCTAATATCTCTGTACGTGAACCATAGCTTAATGCTAAAGTTAAAGTACATTTTGAATTTTCTTTTGTAGCTTCCATGGTGTCATTAAGCGTCTTTTGGATATTATCTGGCAAATCATTAAGATTACCTATAGCTTTCAGCTTAACGCCATTCTGTTGAAATGTCTTCAATTCTTTCGTTAGTGATGATATTAATAGTTCCATCAAAGCGCGGACCTCTAATTTTGGCCTATTCCAATTCTCTGACGAAAATGCGTATAATGTCAAGTAAGGTACACCTATTTCTATAGCACCTTCTAGTACTTCTCTAACAGCAGAAACTCCATTTTTGTGTCCGAATACTCTTAATTTTCCTAATCCTTTTGCCCATCTACCGTTACCGTCCATAATGATAGCAATATGTTGAGGTAATTTAGCACGATCTATTTTATCCTTTATGTTCATTTTATATTCGATTCAAATCTATTTTTACCATGTACATTTAGTGTTTTGTATGGAATAGATTAATGTAATGCCTGTAGTCATGTATCCGTCCCATTTTTTACCATCCCCACGTAAGGTTCCTTTATTGCTGAGGTTGGGGGTACTCGGGTCGGCTATTCTTAACCAATCGCTATTGTCAAAAGCTCTTTTAGTACCATCCTCATTTATTATGTCAATACGAGGGAGCGTAGTGTTACTGTTTGACATAGTCAGTGGATAATAACCACTTACATTATCGATATTATCAGTTAATGCAACTCTATAATTCATTTCAATTCCAATACCCCAATTTCTTTTCCATTTGTATTTAAACCCTAATCCAAATGGAATTACAAACGCTAATGCGCTATAATTAATAGGTTGATCTTGTTTGTTTCTTTCAACTTTTAATTCTCTTAAATATATTTTATTATTTGAATAATATACAAACGGATCATGTTTTATAATTCCCAATCCTCCTAATAAATAAGGAGTAAAGTGTCTAAATTTTCTTTTAGTGCTAAATTTAAAGAAATTAAATTCAGTTAGAAGGGATAATTCAGATAAATGATTGTTGAAAGATAAATTTCTTTGCTGTTGATTAGAATTATTACTGTTTTTATCATTACCCGATAATGTTAAATAGTCAAATCCTAACCTAATAGCCCAAGTGCTATTGAAATTATATTTAGCGAATAATCCACCACCAAAACCATTGTAGTTAAATGGATTGTTAGGATTAATATCTCCCATATAACTAGTCATGAAGCCAATTGTTCCAAACTCATATTTTTGAGCAGAAGTATCCCTACAAATTAGGATACAAATGGTTAATATTAATACACGGAGAATAATCAACTTAACTTGTTTTGGATGTAAAGATAAAGCTTTTAGAAGAATTGTATAGCGTAAATTTTACGATTACTACAATAATTCTGCTAATAGTTTCTCACATCAATACCCCATAATAGTTTTTCGCGAAGCGTAGTAAAGTAACTATCGTTCTCCAAACGTATCAATCGTACTTTAAATGGTGCTTTCTTTATTGTCAACTCGGTGTCCGTATTTAATGTCTCACTCTTGGAGTCACAACTCAAAATAAATTTTTCGGTGCGACTTTCGATTTTCAAACGTAAGGTAATGTTTTCTGAAACAACGAGTGGTCTTACATTCAAGTTGTGCGGTGATATTGGAGTGATGACAAAGTTACCACTGCCAGGCATGATAATTGGACCACCACAACTTAAGGAGTAGGCAGTAGATCCTGTTGGCGTCGCAATAATCAATCCATCTGCCCAATATGAATTTAATAACTCCGTATTTATTTTTGCATCAATTGTTATCATCGACGATGTATCATGACGAAATACCGTGATATCATTGAGGGCAAAGTTTTCTCCCTCAAACAGCGTTTTATTGGTTGACTCTACAGACAGAAGGGCCCTTTCTTGAATACCATAGTTGCCAGATAAGATTTGATTAAGCGCCTCTTCAATTTCATTTTTTGGAATATTTGCTAAAAATCCTAAACGTCCAAAATTAATCCCTGCAATAGGAATCCCTGAATCTCTAATCAACGAAACTGCGGCTAACATTGTACCATCACCACCAAGACAAAGCATGAAACTGATATCTTTGGGTAGATCTTCGTTATTGTTGAATGTACTGAAATGTGCTGGACAGTTGCTTTCTTTTTTTAAGAAAGTGTAAAATTCGTCAAATACGATAATCTCTACTTTTCTTTCTACCAAGTAGTTGATAAGGTTATTAACATAAGGTGTAACCGAAGAATTGAAAACCCTTCCGAATATTGCAATTTTTGTCTGAGGCATTTTTGTATGCTTAATCTAATACAAATGTGCAAAGATTTGCTTACATATCTAAATAATTCATCAAATGATCATATCTACTTTGGATAGTTGACTGATCATAGCTTTCACCAAAGGTGGCTTTTATTTGGTAATCGTGCCTCCATAAGGCAGCTACTACAGCTGATATATTTGCTTTATTAACTTGTAGCGTCAGTTCTAATTTTGTTGAATTTGGGATCTGATGTATGGTACTACTGTAGATCGCTGTATTCTCAGCTTCTATAATTCGTGATATATGTGACAATGAATGGTCATATGCGCCTAATTCAATACAGATAATAGCAGCATCTGGTTTACCTATTTTACTATTTAGATCTGCTAATAGACTTTCTCTTGTTAGCGTACCTAAGTAAGTAAGATTTTTATCTACAACCGGAACGATGCAAAGGTTATTCAATACCATCAATGGCAACGCATCGTAAATGTGTTGATAATCGAATATATATATAAATTGAAACAGGTGTTTTAGTGCCTCAAGATTTAAATCCGTATTCGCTTGATCACATAGTTGGTCTTCATCTATTAAGCCATAATAGATTCCTTGGTCTACAACGGCTAATTGTTTACTATATAATTCATTCATTTTATCTAAAACTGATGATATTCTATTAGACAAGGAAATGTCATAGTAATTCGCGCTTATGTGGCTGGATGTTAGCATATTGAACTTCGTTAAATTGTATACAGATGAATAGATAAATAGTTTTAATATACGGTGTATATATGTAATAAAGGTAAAAAACATTGGTTTAATTGTGTTTTTTCTCTTAAATGAGCTAATATTTTTTTATTTTTACGCGTACTGATTTGTACTGGGGTTAAATAACAAATCATAACTATGTCGATAGAAACAGGGAAGAAGTTTATACAAGTAAGGGAAGTTATTAGAAAAAAGAGCCCAAAATTTGCCAAATGGATTCCAAATATTTTAATAAAATATTTGGAACGTACGATTCACGAAGATGATATTAATGATATCATGTATAGATTTCGTGATCTTAGCGGTTTAGATTTTGTAGATGCCTTGATTAAAGATTTAGGTATAGATGTGGTTATCGAGGGCGAAGAAAATATTCCATTGACAGATAGTGTGATTTTTGCATCCAATCATCCTTTAGGTGGATTGGATGGTATTGCCTTTATGGAGGCAATAGGTCGTTATCGTAGAGATGTAAAATTCATCGTAAATGATTTCTTAATGAACATAGTGAATTTGGAACCATTATTTATTGGGGTAAATAAAATAGGGGGACAAAGTAAATCCGCTATATCTGCTGTAGATGAAGCATATGCGGGAGAGCATGCACTTTTGGTGTTCCCAGCGGGGCTTGTATCACGAAAAATAGACGACAAAATTGTAGATTTAGAATGGAAAAAAAGCTTTATCACTAAAGCGAAAAAATACGAAAAGGATGTTGTTCCTGTTTATATAGAAGGTAAGAATTCTAGTTTTTTTTATAATCTTTCTAGATGGAGAAATAAATTAGGGATAAAATTTAATCTAGAAATGCTATATTTAGCAGATGAGCTTTTTGCTCAACGTGGTCAACGAGTGACTATTAGAATAGGCAAACGTATACCTTATACGCACTTTGACACATCTAGGAATGAAAGACAATGGGCTGCTGATGTTAAGCAGTTGGTATATGAATTGAAGAAGTAGAATGGAATTTATGGAAGAGATAATAGCTCCAGTTGATAGAGAACTGATAAAGTCAGAGTTAACTAAAGATGCTTTTTTGCGATATACCAATAATGGTAATAATGAAGTTTACTTAGTTAACTATCATTCTGCACCAAATATTATGCAGGAAATAGGTAGACTGAGAGAGGTTACATTTCGTAATGCAGGTGGTGGAACAGGATTGTCAATCGATATTGATGAAAATGATACATGTGTAAATAATTACGATCAATTGATTGCTTGGAATACCGAAGATGAAGAGATTATAGCGGGATATCGGGTGATTCGTTGTGATCAAGCAATGGATAATGAAGGGGTATTACACTTATCTACATCTCATTATTTTCAGTTTTCTGAAGAGTTTATAAATGATTATTTGCCTTATACTATAGAATTGGGTAGATCGTGGGTACAACCAAAGTATCAACCTTCTATTGATAATAGAAAAGGGCTGTTCTCTTTGGATAATTTATGGGATGGATTGGGCGCTTTAGTAGTAATCAATTCGGATATTAAATATTTGTTTGGTAAAGTGACAATGTATCCTCATTTTAATGAGCAAGCTCGTGATTTATTGATCTATTTTATGGAAACATACTTCCCTGATCATAATAAATTAGTACAGCCTTATGCTAAAATAGCCTTAGGTTATAAAACGGATATAACGCCTTTTTTGGGGATATTTGATGGCCTAACATATAAAGAAGGGTATAAAATATTGAATAAGCATGTTAGGGATTTAGGAGAGAATGTACCTCCGTTAATCAATACATACATGAATCTTTCTCCTACAATGATGACTTTTGGAACGGCGCTGAATGACGAATTTGGCGAAGTGGAAGAAACAGGTATATTGATTACCTTGGGTGATGTATATCCTGCCAAAAAGGAAAGACATATGGCAACCTATGATAGAGATAAAGTCTACGGAAGTAGAGTAGAAGCATAAAACAAAAAAGAGGAATAGTAGCACTATTCCTCTTTTTTGTTTTATGCTTTAAGGAGCATTTCTATGTGGGGTATGTCATCTTCCAAATAGGGCTCACTCACACAATTAAAACCTAAGTTCTCATAGAATTTTTGTAAATGAGCTTGTGCGCTAATACGTATGTCAATAGGCGTAAATTCTGAATGTATTCCTTCAATAGCTTTATTCATTAATTGGTACCCTATTTTTTGACCTCTATATTTGGTGGTAATGATCACCCGACCTATAGATGCGTCCGGATAAGATACCCCTGGAGGTAGCAACCTCGCATATGCTATGATTTCATTTTCATCCATACCAAACAAGTGTTTAGCATGAAAATCTTTATCATCACATTCTGGATATAAGCAGTTTTGTTCTAACATGAATATATTAATCCTTAATTGTAGGATTTTGTATAATTCCATGCTATTTAATTCATCAAATCTTTTTATTCTCCAGTTTATCATATCCATAGTTAGGACAAAGAATTTTTCACAACTTCAGAAACAGTTTTTCCGTCTGCTTGACCTGCTAATTTCTGATTTGCTAAGCCCATTACTTTGCCCATATCTTTCATTCCTGCAGCACCAGTTTCTATAATAATAGCTTTAACAATTGATTCAATTTCTTCTTTGCTCAATTGTTTAGGTAGATACTCCTCTATTATTTGTTGTTCCTC
Source organism: Sphingobacterium rhinopitheci (assembly GCF_022627575.1). Lineage (GTDB taxonomy): Bacteria > Bacteroidota > Bacteroidia > Sphingobacteriales > Sphingobacteriaceae > Sphingobacterium > Sphingobacterium rhinopitheci. The sequence continues at coordinate 361,139 of NZ_JADEYQ010000001.1, read as the reverse complement.
AAACTCAATTTGAAATAAGTCTTCACGATTTTGAGATTTATAGATATCACCAGATTCTTTGCGTTGTTTGACTAATTTTTGAAGTACTTTGATTTCTACATCTTGATCTAATTCATCAATACCTGCTTTTTCTGTTTTGGCTAAAATAATAGCCGATTTGATAGCACGCAAACCTCTAAGACGTACGCTGTCTTTTGCAATCATAGCAGCTTTAATATCTTGGTTTATTGTTTGTTCTAATGACATAATATTTATTTTTAATTATTTTCTATTTACGATTGTTCCATTAGCTTGAGCAGTAGGCATTATTAATAAATCATTAATATTGACATGTGCTGGTCTAGAAAGTACAAAGCTAATAGTTTCTGCGATATCATGACCATTTAAAGGTGTAAGGCCTGTATAAACATTTTTTGCTTTATCAGTATCACCTTTAAAACGTACCTCCGAAAATTCTGTTTCTACCATGCCTGGATTGATAGCGGTCACTTTTATGCCGAAAGGTAATAAGTCTATACGCATTGCTTTATTCAAGGCGTCAACAGCATGCTTTGTAGCACAGTATACATTTCCATTGGGATATACTTCTTTTCCAGCGATAGAGCCAATATTTACAATATGTGCATTTTTGCTTTGTTTTAATAGGGGTGCTACAGTTTTTGAAACATACAATAAGCCTTTTATGTTAGTGTCAATCATTCTGTCCCAATCCCCAAAGTCCCCATCTTGAATAGGATCTAAGCCTTGACTTAAGCCTGCATTATTTATTAATATATCAATATTCTTCCATGCTGCGGGCAGTTGTCCTATAGCGTCAATAACAGCATTAGCATCTCTTACATCTAGGATGAAGGTATGGATCGCTGTATCGGGATATTCGGAAGATATTTTTGTGCTAAGTTCTTGGAGTCGCTCTTGACGACGTGCACACAATAATAAACGATAATTGCCTTCACGGGCTAAAACTTCAGCTGTGGCAGCGCCAATGCCAGAACTTGCTCCTGTAATTAAAACTGTTCTCATTTTATTGAAATATTAATCCCACATATATATTACGTACAAGCGCTTTTTCAATGGGGTTCATAAATTTATTGTTTGTACTTAACGTATGCTTATGGTCTAAAACCGTATTAAAGCTCTGGTTAAATTTAATCTCTGGAGATATTTTAAACTTGTCAAGATATATATCTATACCAACGCCACCTTCCCATGAAATATAACTTGTCTTGAAGATTAAAGGATCTAGTGATTGATCTTTACGATTGGCGATGTTTTTATACGCTTGATTTAGGCCAATCCATTTACTATAACGAATACCTGTTGTGAAATAAACGCTATAATAGTCGAATTTGTTTTTTAAATACTTATCCTCTGAACGTAATTTTATATTTATTGGTATTTCAAAGGCGTTAAAATTAGTGCCTTTTGCGGTGTTTATTTCATGTTTACCTTTTCGAATCAATGTTTCTTTCTCCACATCTAGCGATTCATAGATTATTCCTAGATTGTTAATAAATAAAAAAGAGGGTTGGGTGGATAGGTATATATTTCTATGCATAAGGATGTCTATAGGAATACCTACCGAAAAACCAGCCCCCGCTTTAGAACGGATACTTTTTAGATTGCCTAGATAAAGAATATTATCTATCGGGTAATCTAAAGGATAATCTTGCTGCCAATTATTTTTTAAACCTAATTGAAAATTTTGGTATACATAATTGTATTGTATACCAAAAGAAACAGTAGAATTTTTGTCGAAATATCCACTAAATGGGAATGATATCTTTTGTTGCGTATATCCTTTAATATTGAAGAATAAAAATATCAATATTAAATAGAATACACTCACTTTGTAGCTTCGTAGATCGTACAAAAACCAAATGTTTGTGGTCTTACTTTGGTGTCCTTAAAGCCTACTTTATCTGTTATCGCTGAAAATCGTTTGCCATCAGGAAACTTTGCTACTGATTCAGGCAAGTAGGTGTAAGCGCTTGAATCTTTAGAAATTAATTTGCCCATAGCAGGGACGATTTTATGAAAATATAAATGAAAGAGCTGTTTCACGGGAAATGCTGTAGGATTAGATAGTTCTAAAATAATAGCCTTTCCTCCAGGTTTCAATACACGATGTATCTCAGATAATCCTTTTTCTAAATTTTCGAAGTTGCGAACACCAAATGCTACAGTAACAGCATCGAACGTGTTGTCTTCAAATTGTAATTGTTCTGAATCGCCTAAAACTACCTCGAATTGGTCCTGCAATCCTTTTTTGATAATCTTCTCTTTAGCGACATCGAGCATGCCTTGAGAAATGTCAACACCTATAATTTTTTTTGGTTTTAAAATCTGAATAGATTCAATCGCAAAATCACCAGTGCCTGTCGCAACATCCAAGATCAATTGTGGTGCCAATGGTAATAATGCACGAATCGCTTTCTTGCGCCAAATAATATCTATACGCATGGTCATCATACGGTTTAATAAATCATATTTGGGAGAGATGTTGTTGAACATATCAGCGACTTGTTCCTTCTTTCCACCTTCTTTGGACTTGTATGGTTTTAATGTTGAAGCTTCATTTGACATAATACAAAGATACTATAATATTTATGTACAATAAAAGATTTTATCTAGACGATTTTTTTACACTATTTCCTTAACTAACTGATAATGAAAAGTTAACCGATTTTTGCCTTATTTTGAAATTAACATTGAATTAATGTATAATTGTTAACATATTGTAAAGTTATTAACATTGATGTAATTAATTGATTTACAGCGTGATTTTTGCTTTATCAACAAGTTATAAACATCTGTTGTTAATAATAATACCTTGGGTTATAGCTGAAAGGCGGTGCTTGTTTTTGCAACTTTTAACTGTTGTTAAGAATTAGAATGAGTAAAACATAGTATTATTTTTTACTTTTGTATATTCATCGAAATAAGTCATTTAAGCTATTTCCTTAGTTTAGAAATAAAACAATAATTAAAACAATATGGAACAAGATTTTTCAGGGCAATCAACAAACGTTGGGCGTGGCAATTTTAACAAGAAACGTACAAGTTTAAATAACTTAGTGAGTGGCTTGGGGAAATTACCGCCACAGGCTGTTGATTTAGAAGAAGCTGTTCTCGGTGCATTGATGTTAGAGAAAAATGCATTAACTGAAGTTATCGATATTTTAAAACCTGAATCTTTTTACAAGGAATCACATCAGAAAATATTCGAGGCTATTTTTAGTTTATTTCAAAAAACATCACCAATCGATATTTTGACCGTAACGGCTGAGTTGCGTCAATTGGGGGCATTAGAAATGGTAGGCGGTGCATACTATATTACACAGTTGACGGATCGTGTTGTATCTGCTGCTAATATAGAATATCACGCCCGTATAATATCCCAAAAATATATTCAAAGAGAGCTTATCAAGGTGTCTACTGAAATTATTAATTCATCTTATGATGAAACAAGTGATATTTTCGACCTTTTAGATCATGCCGAAAAAAGTTTATTTGATATAGCCCAAAATAACTTACGTCGTGATTCACGTAAGATGGACGATATCATGCGTGAAGCTATCAATAATTTAGAGCTACTTCGTGATAAAACAGATGGCCTTACGGGGGTTCCTTCGGGGTTGACAGCACTCGATAGAATGACATCAGGCTGGCAACCATCAGATTTAGTAATTATTGCGGCACGTCCGGCGATGGGAAAGACAGCTTTCGTTTTGTCGGTAGCACGTAATGCTGCGGTAGATCACGATAAGCCTGTCGCTGTATTCTCATTAGAGATGTCTTCTGTTCAGTTGGTGAATCGTCTGATCGCTGGAGAAACAGAAATTGAACAAGAAAAATTGAAAAAAGGTAATCTCGCGGATCATGAGTGGCAACAATTGCACTCTAGAATTGGTCGCTTGACTGCTGCGCCACTTATTATAGATGATACGCCTGCACTTAATGTTTTCGAATTTAGGGCTAAATGTCGTCGTCTAAAGGCACAACATGATATACAAATGGTGATCGTCGATTACTTACAGTTGATGCATGGTAAAGCTGAAGGTAAGGGTGGTGGTAACCGTGAACAAGAGATAGGTAGTATCTCTCGTGCACTAAAATCTGTTGCTAAAGAATTAAATATTCCTGTTTTAGCACTTTCTCAATTGAGTCGTGCCGTAGAATCTCGTCCCGGCAATAGTAAACGTCCTATGCTATCCGATTTACGTGAGTCTGGATCTATTGAGCAGGATGCGGATATGGTGCTGTTTTTGTACCGTCCTGAATATTATGGATTGACAGAGGATGAAGAAGGTAGGTCTACTGCCGGTGTGGGGGAGGTTATCATCGCTAAGCACCGTAATGGTGAAACTGGAATTGTACCTCTTAAATTCGTAGGTAAGTATGTTAAATTCGTAGATTTGGAAGAGGATTTTTCAGGAATGGGTAATGATTCATTTAGCGCTAGCGCTGGTGATTCTCCTTTCGGCGCTCCTTCTGCAATGATGCCTTCGGGATCTTTCGACAGCTTCTCGGCTGGTGGTGGTATCACGATGCCTTCACGCATGAATGATATGCCTGATGATGCACCTTTTTAATCAACAATATTAATAATATATAAAAAACGTAGTAATTAAATTACTACGTTTTTTTATTGCTATATAATGCCAAATTTACCTTCTTTGAATTCGGTAAATGCTTCTTTTATTTGCTCTTCTGTATTCATAACAAAAGGACCGTGCATTACTAATGGTTCATCTAGTGGTTTTCCACTTAATAGTAATATAATAGTGTGCTCTTCTAACGCTTTAATAGCAAAGACTGTTCCTTTGTTATTTTCAAGCATAGCAAAGTTGTCTGTAGGCACAACTTGGTTTCCATTTACACTTACCGAACCCTGTATTGTGATGAATGCAGTGTTGTAATTATTTGGTAGGTCCAATGAAACCAGTCCATCTTTATTTAATCTTATATTGTATACATGGATGGGTGTATAAGTTTTTGCTTTACCATTTTGACCGTTAAAGTTACCTGCAATCACATCTACAACACCGCTATTATTGTCTAATATTACTTTTGGTATACTGTCATGTATCATGTCTTGATAATGTGCAGTTGTTAATTTGTCTTTTGCAGGTAGATTAACCCACAGTTGTACCATTTGGAATATTCCTCCTTGTTGGCTCCATTCCTTTTCATGGTATTCGCTATGTAGTATTCCAGCCCCTGCTGTCATCCATTGCGCATCACCTTCGCTAATAATGCCATAATTTCCTTTGCTATCATGATGAGCGATTTTTCCTTGATAGGCTAAGGTTACAGTTTCAAAACCTTTGTGCGGATGAGCCCCTACACCGCGTGGTACTGCTCTAGGTGGAAAGTTTATTGGTGAGTTATAACCTATACCGATGAAGGGGTCCATGCGGCGACGTGTTATGCCCGTTGATTGGCCTACAAAAGATGTAGTGTAAAATGCGTCACCCACCCAATTGTAGTTTGCAGGTGCAATTATTCTTTCAATATTTCGTGTTTTCATTGTTATTTTAAATTTAGTAAAGCACTCTCAATAGTTTGATATTTGAAGGTGAAGCCAACATTTTGGATTTTTTTTGAGGATAGATATTGTCCATTAAATTCTATACTGCTCTTGTTGAATTCCTTCATGTCATCACTATATAGAGCGTACATTTTGTTAAACATCGTCTCTTGGTAAGTTGGAAATGGTGCTGTTGTATTATACACACCTGCCATATTTCTGTTGTGAATGGCAAATACAAACATAGCTGCCATATCCTCTACATGTACCCAAGGGAAGTATGTAGTCCCGCTGGCAATTTTAAATTTGCTCGGATGATGATGTAGCTGCTGTTTGAAATCTTTATAGATGCCTCCTTCATTGCCAAGAACCAAGCTCACTCGGAGTTTAACAACACGCTCGGCGATAGCTTCTGATTGGAATAAATCAGCTGCTTTTTCCCAGTCATCACTTAATTGTGCCGCAAATCCATATCCTTTGTTCCCATCTTCGGTAATTTCTAATGTCTTATCATCAAATGCATAATATCCTAATGCTGAAGCAGAAATAAATGTTTTAATAGACTGATTTTTGCGCTTCAAATTGTTTAATATTAACGTTGCTCCATCAATTCTAGACGCTCTAACAATTTGTTTCCTTGCTGCGGTTAAGGGTGTTCCATCATTTAATTTGGCGCCAGCTAAATGTATTATATGTTGAACATCATCTAATGCTTTTTCATCTATCGTATTTGATGCAATATCCCAAGCGTAGTGATTGGCATCTTTCGGGTTGCGTGTTAAAAATTTTAGGGTGTAATCGTTATTTAAGAGCTTAACGATATGCTGTGCTATAAAACTCGTAGCACCTGTGATCAAAACTGTATCTTTCATGATTACTTATCTTTATTAATTGTTAATCAAAATTATGGTCATTTTTTAATATATTTACCATGAGTTAACCTTTGGTAACTAGTAACCTTGATGTTATCTACAACTATGCAAACATTAAAAAATGATCCACCCGCTTGTACAGGAAATCTTTTAGCTATGCGTGATACGTTGGAAGTGTTGGGTGGAAAGTGGAAATTATTAATATTACATTACCTTATTACTAGAGATGGTGAGTCTAACTCTTTCAAAGAAATGGAGCGCAATATTGTAGGGATATCTGCCAAAATGCTTTCTAAGGAATTGAAAAGTTTAGAAGAGAATAAGTTGATTCATAGAGAAGAAATGAATACTAAACCTAAGACGGTACAATATTCCATTACAATGTACGGTAGGGGTGCAGCTGATATCATCGATAGCTTAGTAGAATGGGGGCGCAAACATCGCTTAGAATTACTTACAGCTGAATAACTGTTTCCATGTCTAGCAGCTAAGCTATTCGTGTGATTATTGTCCTACCTATTTACCTTTAATATATAGCTTGCCTTGAGATTATATGCTGCTTGCTATATAGTTGAGAAATAGTATACGTTAATTTTATGTTTTTAGTAGCCACACTTGACATATAATAGGTAATCGTACAACGATTGTTTTTTGTAAACTCTCGCTATACGATTAATTGTTAAATGGGTTGTTTTTTAAAATGTTATATCTACACCAGCCGTTATGAATCTATCTAGGGCAACACGGATGCCTTGAGCATGACGTGTCACTATAGCACGGCTATTGGTTAGATTTTTACCCGCTATATTGAAGGTATATTTCTTTTTTAGGGTATAATATAGATTACCATCCAATAGATAGCGTGCATCTAATTGTCCTGTTGTACCATTTGAGGATGGAATAATGATATTATCACGTTCCGTAAATTGTTTACCAATATAATTTCCCGATACCCTGACGCCCAGTCCATTATGTAGATTTAGGCTCACGTAATTGTTTATCATCACTTTAGGAGAATAGGGGAGTTGGTTGTTCAATACACTGTTAATTGGTTCACCAGCACGATTTTCGGTCACCCCATTGTCCCCAAATTGCGCATCAGTATAGGTAAATGTACCACCTATTACCAAGGAATTAAAAGAACCCATAGCGCGTGCTATATCGTAATCTATACTTATTTCTGCCCCTTTATGTTTACTTTTTCCTCCATCAGCAAATCCACTTCCTGCAGTAGCTAGTGTAACTGGGATTTGTTGATTTTGAAAATCTAAGTAAAATATAGATGGAGCAATATTAAGGTAGTCGCCAAGAGCAATTCTTGCCCCAAGGTCATAGTTGACACTTTCTTCTTTATTGATGAAATCAACAGATCCTGCCACATTGATCGCATTACGTAGTACTGGAGGAGCAAATCCTTTATGTACTCCTGCAAATAATACGATTTCATTATTTATCGTGTAGTTGACGCCAGCGCCAGGGATAAATGCAAACACTGATCTCTCATTGGTGACGTCAAGTGGGTTGTCTGTTGTTTTGTATATTAGTCTTTTCATATCATAATTTTCTATTCTAAAACCTACATTAGCAGATAGTTTTTTTGTTATTTGAAAATCATTTACAGCGTACATACTTAAGGCAAAACCCGATCGTTTTTCATTATTGTTACTAGGCCCATTGAAGCCATCATATCTGGACGTCACTGCTTGTTCGTACGCGGTTTCCCACATGGCACGAACGCCTGTTTTTAGGGTGTTATCAATATTAAATAATTGGTGTCTAATGTTGAAGCGAGGCTCAATACCTTTGACTACGTATTGTCTATTACGCCATAATGCATCCTCTCTAAAAAATATAGAATTTTGATCTGCTCCATCTCCTATGATTCGTTCATAAGTACGATCAGGGTTATTCACGCGGTCAAAATTCTGTCTTCTCCAATTTCGACGGATATAATAAGCAAATGCATTGGTTTGCAAATCAATATTGGCATTAATTTTATAATTATGAACTAAGGAAGCGCTGTATTTATCAAGTAGCATTAGGTCATTTGGTGCGATATTTACCTGATCCCAATTGCCTGCATCATACATGGTTTGTGTAAGACCTATGTAGGTAGCGTTGGATTCTTCATTATAAAATCCAAATTTAAAGCCTAACTGCGATTTCTCACTTACTTTATAATTAAACTTTGCGGTAGCTTCGTTCACCACAAAATTAAGCGGGCCTAGATTGTCTGCGCGTTTATGTAGGTAGTTGATGGTATATCCTGCATCTCCTATTGTATTGCCATGGCTTCCGTAAGCAGTAAAGAAACCTCCTTTTCCACCGTTTATTTTTACCCTATTCGTTAACTCTGTAGGAGGGTTGGCTGTGATAAAGTTTACTACACCACCTACTGTTTGTGGTCCAAAAAGAAGTTGGCCGCTACTCTTTAATACTTCAACACCTGTCATACGGTCGATAGTAGGGCTGAAATACATCTGTGGCTCTCCATATGGGTTCAATGTGACTGGGATACCATCTTCCAGTACTAATACTTTGGTAGACCGTTGTGGATTTAGACCATGTATACCGATATTTAATCGTAAGCCTGCCGCTTCTTCATCATTAATATAGATGCCTGGCACTTTACGTAATAAATCACCTGCACTTATGGGTGCTATTTCTTTTATCTCTTTGTTCGAGATGATATTTACTGTGCCGGGGACATTTTTAAAAACACGTTTTGGATCTTCAGCTACCACTCTTACTTGTGCTAAGTTTGTAGTATCTCGTTCTTTTTCTTGCGCTATTGCAGTAATCGTTATACTGCTAAATATACAAATGGCCGTATACTTATATAATTGACCTTTGTTTCTTAGTTTTTTCATGAATTTGTGTTTTATTTCAATAACTTTGTTAACTTTAAATTTAATTAGTCTAATTAAGATTATAAAAATATCGTTTATAGATAATGAAAAGGGGAATATTAAATACGCAAATAGGAAAAATTGAAAATATACCATTGAATATTAACACATCACGTAATATGGTTGCACTGAGTTTTGATATTAATGAGGTGAAAAAGAGCTTTTTGAATGAATACTATACTAGCTACCTAACCGATATAGGGAATAAACTAGATGTCTATGAGGTAATTGTTGGGGCGGGGATGTACTTGATGCATGGTACAATCATACCGCATGAAATAGTATGTATTGAAATCGAAGCTAAAAGTGATTATGTATATTTTGTATTTGTATTAGAAAATAATCGTTCTTATGGTATTATTGATGATGAAAGTTTGATACAGCTAATCCCTATTTTTTCATTACAACAAATGGCTTTTATCCGGAAGAAGGGGTCTTTTATGCACCTACATCTTGATAAAAACAAACCAAGTACTGTTTTTGAAATGAGTTTTTCTGTGGATTATTTATTAGATCTCTTATCTGAGAAGCATTTTTTATATCAAAAGTTGAATATTTCTAGGGACAGGTTAAATTCTTCTTTACTCTATGATTTTCCAACGGTATTGGATCCAAAGATGAAATCTATATTGTATGATATGATATATTGTCGGTATTCCGAAGTGGCAAAAAACTTGTATATAAAAGGTAAGCTGCTTGAATTTTTTGCCTTGCTACAAATTCAAATGGAGAATAAAATAGCATTAACTACAACGACTGTAGTTTCTAAAATAGAAAGACAAAGAATGATGGAGGCTAAAGATATCATACTCGCCAATCTGTTGTTTCCGCCTACAATTGTAGAGTTGGCTCGATTGTTAGGGACAAATGCCTGTTATTTGAAGCAAAATTTTAAATTGGTTTTTGGCTCCACGATTTATGGGTATATCAAACAAGTGAAGATGGAACGTGCCCGTAAATTATTAATGCAGAAAAATAATATCAATGAAGTAGCTCGTGTAATCGGCTATAAACACGCTAATCATTTTTCTGCAGCATTTAAAAAACATTTTGGCTATGTGCCTAATAAAGTGGGGTAGAGACGTACATTAGAATTGGTACTATTGTATTATGAAATCAAAGTATGTTTCTTTGTAGGGTTCATTTTTATAGGTATAGTGCCACCATTCTTTAGCATACGGTTTGAAGCCATATTTTACCATTACTGATTTTAAAAGCGCTCTATTTTTTCTCTGCGTAGTATTTACTCCTGTATAATCATGTGCTGATTGGGGCCCTAAAAAGTCAAAAATAGTGCCCATATCAAGCTCTTTTTTTGTTTTAAGATCTATTATTGTTAGATCTATCGTGCTTCCTCTGCTATGACCAGATTTGCTAGCGATATAACCATCTTTAAAGAGGTTTCTTTTGTCTACGGATGGGTAGTACTTGGCCTTTGTCAAGGTGTCATTTATGGCCGTGGCCCATTGTTTGAAATGATTTACGGCACGCTGCGGACGGTAGGCGTCAAATATTTTGAGGCCTAAATTTTTGCTATTTAACTCTTTTTCTACCTTTGCTAATGCTTCAGTAGCAGACTTTGTAAAAATAGCCACCTCTTTGGTATAGCCTTTCACTGGTTTGCCAATAAAATTGTCACTCCCGTAATATCGGATATCGGTCTGTATATTAGGGATGTAATCTGTTATATAGACGAATCCTTGGGGTAGCTTATTCGTTTTTTGCTGTGCATAACTAGACGATACGAGTAGTAAGGTAAATACTATAAATAGGTTTTTCATTTGTCTGTAATTGTAGTCTTTCTAAAGGTATATATTTATGTTAATAAATGATAGTAAATTAACGCTTATTGCTACAAATTGTGTAGCTTTACAACCTATTTTCTAACGGATAAAAATTCGACATACTTTGGATTATTTAGCAGGATTAAATCCTACACAACGAGCAGCGGTAGAACAAACCGAAGGGCCGGTGATGATTGTGGCAGGTGCAGGTTCAGGAAAAACACGTGTTATTACTTATAGAGTAGCCCATTTGATACGAAAAGGTATAGATCCTTTTAATGTTTTAGTACTGACGTTTACAAACAAGGCAGCAAAAGAAATGAGAGAGCGTATCACAAAAGTGGTAGGCTCGGAAGCGAAAAATATATGGATGGGTACTTTTCACTCTATTTTTGCACGTATATTGCGTGTAGAAGCGGAGCTGATTGGTTATCCTAAGAATTTTACTATCTACGATACTGACGATACAAAAAGTTTATTGCGTGCTATTCTCAAAGAGATGAATTTGGACGATAAATTGTATAATGTCAATCAAGTATATGGTAGGATATCTTCTGCAAAGAATAATTTGATTTCTCCGCAGGAGTACAATAAAAATGAAGCCCTATTAGCGGAAGACCGTGAAAATGGGCGCCCTCAGCTCGGGGAGATTTATATGACTTATGCCCAGCGTTGTTATCGTGCTGGCGCAATGGATTTTGATGATTTGCTTTTCAAGACTAATGTTTTGTTAAATAAGCACCCTGAAGTATTACACAAGTATCAGCATCAATTTAGGTATTTGATGGTGGATGAGTATCAAGATACTAACTTTTCACAGTATCTGATTGTTAAGCGATTAGCTGCGGTAAATGAAAATATATGTGTCGTTGGTGATGATGCCCAAAGTATATATGCTTTTCGGGGGGCTAATATTCAGAATATATTAAATTTTCAGAAAGATTATCCTGATGTTAAAGTCTTCAAATTAGAGCAAAATTACCGCTCTACGAAGATGATTGTTAATGCCGCGAATAGCATTATAGCAAATAACAAGAATCAGCTAGAGAAGAATGTGTTCTCAGATAATGAAGAAGGGGAAAAGATAAAAGTAGCAAGAGCATATTCTGATAATGAAGAAGGGAAGATTGTTGCCGAAGCAATTGTGCAAGAGCAAGCGTTGAGTGGTGGCTTGTATAAAGACTTTGCTATTTTGTACCGTACCAATGCACAGTCACGTGCTATGGAGGAGTCTTTACGTAAATTAAACGTACCTTATAAGATATACGGAGGAACTTCTTTTTACCAGCGTAAGGAAATTAAGGATTTAATTTCGTATTTTAGGCTTACTTATAATCCAAATGACGAGGAAGCTTTGAAGCGAGTGATCAATTACCCGCGTAGAGGGATTGGTGATACCACTTTAGATAGGATTATTGTTGCTGCAGATCAACATAAATATCGTCTTTGGGATGTCGTTGGTAATGCGCAGATGTTCTTGGATGGTAGAAGTGCCACATCGGTTGTGAATTTTGCAACGATGATTAAAAGTTTTCAGGCCATCGGTAATAGTGGTAATGCCTTTGATACAGCGATGCATATTGCACAGCATTCGGGTATTCTTAAAGATTTGTATGAAGACAAATCTGTAGAAGGCCTCGCTCGATATGAGAATATTCAAGAATTACTGAATGGTATTAAGGAATTTTCTGAGCGCGAAGATCTTGAAGAAAAAAGTTTGGACATATTTTTGCAAGACGTAGCATTATTGACAAATGATGATAACGATAAAAATCCTAATGCAGATACAGTTTCTTTAATGACAATTCATTCTTCTAAAGGATTGGAATTTAAAAATGTATTTATTGTTGGATTGGAAGAGAATTTATTCCCTTCCCAATTATCCGTAAATTCGCGTTCTGAGCTAGAGGAAGAAAGACGTTTGTTTTATGTTGCGGTAACACGTGCAGAAACGAAATTGCACCTTTCTTATGCCACGTCCAGATATCGTTGGGGTTCATTAAATAATTGCGAACCGAGTCGTTTCTTAGATGAATTAAACCCTGCTTGTTTGAACCTTGATTTCAAACCACGGATGCCATCTAATTTTGATGAAGGGTTTAAGTCTGATAAAATAGCGTGGCAACAAAAGGATAAGGATACTTTTAGTAAGCCTAAGCCCAAAGTCATAAAGACGACTTCTATATTACCGAAGGCCCATGTACCTACAGAAGGATTTGCTCCTTCGGATACAAGTGGATTACAAGTAGGTATGGATGTAGAGCATGAACGCTTTGGTTTTGGTAAGGTCATTAATCTTGAAGGGAATAAGCCAGATATTAAAGCAACTATTTTCTTCAAAGAGTTGGGACAGAAACAATTGTTGCTTAAATTTGCAAAACTTAGAATAGTTATTTAGCAACTATAAAATAGAAAACAATAAATAACGTTATTATTAAAAACGTTTAATATCACAATATGAATTTTGATTATAACAGTACGCGTCCTAACCTAATCTTGGCGGAATATGGTAGGAATGTACAAAATATGGTAGACTATATTTGTACAGTGCCTTCCAAGGAAGAACGTAATAGATTAGCTCAGGTAGTTATAGATATGATGGGGGTATTAAACCCGCATTTAAGAGATGTCTCTGATTTTAAGCATAAGCTTTGGGATCACTTATATATTATTTCCGATTTTAAAATCGATGTTGACTCGCCTTATCCAATACCAAATAGAGACGAGATCAGACATAAGCCTCAGCCTATCGCTTATCCTCAAAATAGAATCCGCTTTAAGCATTATGGTCATATTGTAGAGAAAATGATCGCTAAGGCAATGGCTGCTTCAACAGATGAAACGAAGCTTAAAATGGCAACAAGTATTGCTAATTTTATGAAAATGGCATATTCTACGTGGAACAAAGATTCAGTTACGGATCAACATATTATTCAAGACTTATCTGATTTATCGGGTGGAGTTTTGCGTTTAGCGGAAGATACGGTATTAACGAAGTCGGATTTCCGTACACCGCCTCCAGGAAATCGTGCGAAGGGAACAAATACTCCTGCTAATAACTCAAACAATAATAATCATAGACAACAATCTACGGGTTATAATAATAAAAGAACACATAGCGGTGGTAGTTATAGCAATAATAACAACAATAGGGATAACAATAGAGATAATAACAATAGGGATAATAATGGTAAGAGACGCATGAATAATACCAATTCATCAAGTAGCTCTAATACTACTAATAAGCGCCCTTATCAAAATAATAATTACAAGAAATAAAAGTAACGACATATTTCGTTCTTTGATAAGTAACTAATCTCAATGTATTGGTTACTTTTCTTATTTAAGAAATATTCGTATTTTACTACAAATACAGACTATGAACGCATTTGAAATTCAAGGTGGAAAACCATTAAAAGGAGAAATCATTCCTCAGGGAGCAAAGAATGAGGCTCTTCAAATTTTATCAGCCGTATTATTAACAGAAGAAAAAATGACGATTAGTAATGTTCCTAATATTAAGGACGTTAACAAACTAATCGACTTATTGCGTTCCTTAGGAGTTAAGGTTAATCAATTAAATAAAGATACATACGAATTTGAAGCTAAAGATGTAAATATTGACTACTTTACATCCGAAGAATTTAAAGAAAAAGGCGGTAGTTTACGTGGCTCTATTATGATCGTAGGCCCTTTATTAGCACGATTTGGTAAAGCTGCTATCCCTAAACCTGGAGGGGATAAAATTGGCCGTAGAAGATTAGATACTCACTTTTTAGGTTTTGAAAAGTTAGGTGCTAAGTTTGTATATGATGCCGAAAATCATTTCTTCAATGTGGATGCAACCGAATTGCAAGGTGCTTATATCTTGATGGATGAAGCCTCCGTAACGGGGACAGCGAATATTGTAATGGCTGCAGTATTAGCAAAGGGTACAACGACAATTTATAACGCCGCTTGTGAGCCATATTTACAACAATTGTGCAAAATGTTGAACCGTATGGGGGCTAATATCTCTGGAATCGGTTCTAATCTTTTGACAATCGAAGGTGTAGAAAAATTGGGCGGAACAGCGCATCGTATGTTACCAGATATGATTGAAATAGGTTCTTTCATTGGTTTAGCAGCGATGACAGGATCAGAGATTACTATCAAGGATGTACATTATCAAGAGCTAGGGATTATCCCTTCAGTGTTCTCACGATTGGGAATAAAGATGGAGTTGAGAGGTGATGATATATTTATACCTGCCCAAGATTCATATGAAATAGATACGTTCATTGATGGTTCAATCTTGACGATTTCGGATTCGCCGTGGCCAGGATTTACCCCTGACTTATTGAGTATTGTATTGGTGACGGCGATTCAAGCTAAAGGTAATGTATTGATACATCAAAAAATGTTCGAAAGTCGTTTGTTCTTTGTAGATAAGTTGATAGATATGGGGGCTCAGATTATTCTTTGTGATCCACACCGTGCTACAGTGATAGGACTAAATAAACAAACGCAATTGCGTGGTATTCAGATGTCTTCTCCTGATATTAGAGCAGGTGTATCCTTATTAATAGCTGCTTTGTCAGCGCAAGGAAAATCTACAATTTTTAATATTGAGCAGATTGAGCGCGGTTACCAAGATATTGAAGAGCGTTTGAAAGCTTTAGGTGCTGATATAAAACGAGTAGAAGCCATACCGTCAGGACATTAATGAATTGTCTTTTAATTGTTAATATATTTAAAAGATACTTGTTATTCTAGAAAGAATATTATTTTTGTAAGACTAAATGTTTAAACATTAAAATTAATAAAATGAAAAAGTTAGTATTATTCTCAGCTGTGGCTGCTATAGTTTTAGCATCTTGTGCTGGTAATCCAGAAGGTAAAAAAGCTGAAACTAAAGATTCAGTTGAAACAGCAAGTGTAACAGCAGTAGGTGAAGCATTAGCAGTAGATACTGCAGCGTCTACTGTAGTATGGACAGGTACAAAAGTGTCAGGTGCTCATACAGGTACAATTTCTATTAAATCGGGTACTATTACTATTGCTGATAATGCTATTGCAGCGGGTGATTTTACTTTAGATATGAATACTATTTCTTCTACAGACCTTACAGGTGAGTATAAAGAAAAATTAGATGGACATTTAAAAGCTGATGATTTTTTCGCAGTATCAACTAATCCAGAATCTACTTTCGCTATCACAGAAGTAAAAGCTGGCGCTACAGCAAATGATGTTGTTATCTCTGGTAACTTAACAATCAAAGGCATTACAAAAAATATTACTTTTGATGCTAAAGTAGAAGAAATCTCTCAGTTTTCAGTAAAAGCTACTGCAGATTTCAATATCTTACGTGAAGATTGGGGCGTTAGCTACGCTGGTAAAAAAGATGATTTAATCTCTAAAGAGATCAATTTCAAAGTTACTTTAGTTGCTAAGAAATAGTAACCTTTACATTTATATAAAAGGTTCACTAATCTATGATTAGTGAACCTTTTTGTTTACAATAACTTTAGTGTTATAAATGTTTAATATTTCTACATTCCTATAAAACGTCCCTATAGGAGTTTCAATTGTGGCTTGCTATAAATAGTTATTTTAATAGTCCTGCGCGTTTTAGTAGCGCATCTACTTGAGGTTCTTGCCCTCTAAATTTTTTATATAATGTCATAGGATGATCAGTGCCTCCTTTAGAAAGTACATTATCTTTGAATCTATTTGCTATATCTTTATTGAATATTCCATGCTCTTGAAAGTACGCAAATGCATCAGCATCCAATACTTCTGCCCATTTGTAGCTATAATATCCAGCCGAGTAACCACCATTGAAAATATGCGAAAAAGAAGTACTCATTGCATTTTCTGCTACATCGGGATATAAACTCGTATCGGCAAAGTTAGTTATTTCAAATTCTTTCAAGTCGTGAATTGAAGTAGGGTCATTTCCGTGCCATCCCATATCTAGTAATCCAAAACTCAGTTGACGTACTGTACTCATTCCCTCTAAGAAAGAGGCTGATTCTTTGATTTTTTCTACTAATTCCATCGGAATTATAGCACCAGTTTCGTAATGTGTAGCAAATAATTTTAGCGCTTCTTCTTCATAGCACCAGTTCTCCATGATTTGGCTAGGTAGTTCCACAAAATCCCAATAGACAGAAGTACCAGAGAGACTAGGGTAGGTAGTATTGGCTAATATCCCGTGTAAAGCATGTCCAAATTCGTGGAATAAGGTTGTTACTTCTTGAAAAGTTAATAAAGAAGGCTTAGAAGGTGTGGGACGCGTGAAATTACAAACTATAGATACATGGGGCCTTTCTTGTTTTTCATTGAGTGTATATTGTGGTTTAAAAGAAGTCATCCAAGCCCCATTACGTTTTCCTTTTCTAGGGAAAAAATCAGCATAAAAGACTGCAACAAGATTATTATTATCATCTTTTACTTCGAAAGTTTGTACTTCTTCGTGGTATGTATCGATGGTCTTTATTTCATGAAATTGTAAGCCAAATAATCTGTTGGCTACCTCAAATGCTCCTTGTAATACATTCTCTAGTTTGAAGTATGGTTTTAATTGCTCATCATCTAAATTGAATTTCTCTTGTTTCAATTTTTCTGCGTAATATGCGCCATCCCATTTTTCTAATTTATCAATGCCATCTGTCTGTTTTGCAAAAAGTGATAATTCATCAAATTCTTCTGTAGCAGCAGGTTTTGCTTTTAACAGTAAATCTTTCAAAAAATCATTTACTTTCTGTGGGCTTTGTGCCATGCGCTCTTCTAACACAAAGTTGGCATGTGTAGCATATCCTAATAATTTGGCACGCTTGTAACGCAGTTTAACGATGTCTAAGACAATTTTCTCATTATTGTACTGGTTGTCTTGAAAAGCCTTTTTACCTGCAGCTATAGTTATCTCTTTACGTAATTCCCTATTATCTGCATACGTAACAAATGGAATGTAGCTAGGGTAGTCTAAAGTAAATAACCAGCCTTCCTTTTCATTTGAAATAGCTAATGCTTTAGCAGCTTCAATAGTACCTTCAGGAAGGCCTGCAAGATTTTTTTCGTCGGTTATCAGTAGTTGATATGCGTTTGTTTCCGCTAATACGTTTTCTCCAAATTTCAATTGTAGAATAGCTAATTGTTCGTCAACTTTACGGAGCTCTTCTTTTTCGCTGTTATTTAACAAAGCACCATTGCGTACAAAATCTTTGTAATTCTTCAGGAGTAATGTATTTTGCTCGATCGTCAAGTTCAAGTTTTCCTTTTCATCATATACTTCTTTTACACGCTTGAAAAGGTCAAAATTAAGCGTGATATCATTTCCTAGAGCTGATAATTTTGGCGCTATTTCTTGCGCTATCTTCTCTAATTCATCATTGGTTTCCGCTGAATGAAGATTGAAAAATATATTAGATAATCTATCTAAAGCCATGCCTGAATAGGCTAATGCTTCAATTGTATTTGCGAAGGTTGGAGATTCTGGATTATTTACGATAGCATCTATCTCTGTCTTAGTGCTTGCAATAGCTTCTTCGAAAGCAGGGAGATAATCCTCATTTTTTATTTGAGAAAATGGAGCTGTATCATGGATGGTATTGAATTTCTCTGTTAAAATAGCCATAAGTTAAATTTACTAATAAATTGATGATGTATATCTATAGAAATTGATAACATAAAAAAAAGCCTTCTCGGTGTGAGAAGGCTTTTTGGTGGTGCCAGCTGGATTCGAACCAGCGACACAAGGATTTTCAGTCCTTTGCTCTACCAACTGAGCTATGGCACCATGTTGATTATTTGTCGTTGTCAACGATACAAATATAGAACTATGTTGATTGAAAACAAAATGTTTTTTGCGATATGCTACTAAAGTGCTTTTAGTGAGTGTGATAATTTTTTTATGGGTTTGAATGGAATCAATTTACCCATAAAAATTACGCTTTAACCTATTATTTTTGCTTAAACATAACTTTTGTGCATGATCCATCTGACCTTTTTATAGAAATTAATAACATAAAAAAAGCCTTCTCGGTGTGAGAAGGCTTTTTAGTGGTGCCAGCTGGATTCGAACCAGCGACACAAGGATTTTCAGTCCTTTGCTCTACCAACTGAGCTATGGCACCTTTAAGTTTTTGATTGGAAACTGTTACTTTCAGTTTTGTGGTGGTGCCAGCTGGATTCGAACCAGCGACACAAGGATTTTCAGTCCTTTGCTCTACCAACTGAGCTATGGCACCTTTTTTTGCTGTCCCCTTATTGGGTATTGCGATGCAAATCTAGCTTCTTTTTTTGAATTTTAAAACTTTTATTGAAAAAAAAATGGGTTAATTTGCAATGCGCTGATTTTGACTACAATAAAATTGCAATAAATAAACACATCATAATCTTAATTAGGGTATCTTTGCACTTTATTGTAATTTGATATGAGTAAAAAGGGTAGAGTACTGGTAGCGATGAGCGGTGGATTGGATAGTTCAGTAGCTGCTGTGATGTTGCATGAGCAAGGGTATGAAGTAATCGGTATAACGATGAAAACTTGGGATTACGCAACGTCTGGTGGTTCATCCAAAGAAACTGGCTGTTGTAGCTTAGACAGTATTAATGATGCTAGAACATTGGCGGTAAACTACGGTTTTCCGCATTATATATTAGATATTCGTAACGAGTTTGGTGATTATGTAATCGACAATTTTGTGGATGAATATATTGCTGGTCGTACACCTAATCCATGCGTATTGTGTAATACACATATCAAGTGGGAAGCCTTGATAAAGCGTGCTGACAAATTAGATTGTGAGTTTATTGCAACAGGGCACTATGCTAATATTCGTAAACATGAAAACGGTCGTCATGTAATCTCCAAAGGATTAGATGAGAATAAAGATCAATCATATGTGCTGTGGGGCGTATCGCAAGAGAATTTGGCGCGTACACAATTCCCATTAGGGTCTTTCCGTAAAACAGAAATTAGACAGATGGCTTTGGATATGGGGCAACACGAAATAGCGAATAAGTCGGAGTCTTATGAGATATGTTTTGTGCCTAATAATGATTATCGTGACTTCTTGAGAAATAAAAGACCGACCTTAGATCAAGAGATTGGTCCAGGTAATTTTATACTATCTGATGGTACTGTAGTGGGGAAACATATTGGCTATCCATATTTCACGATTGGACAGCGCAAAGGGCTAGGTATAGCTTTAGGTAAGCCAATGTTTGTGATAGAGATATTACCAGAGAGTAATTCTGTGATGTTAGGTGAGGAGCACGAATTAGAGCGTTCACAAGCATTCGTACGTAATATCAATTTAGTAAAATATGCTTCTTTGGATGAACCGATGGAAGCTGTTACTAAGATTCGCTACAAAGATGCAGGTGCACAATCTATTTTAACACAAAATGGAGATATTATGCAGGTAGATTTTCCACATGCTGTGAAAGGAATAGCGCCTGGACAATCCGCAGTATTCTATGAAGGGAATGATTTAATTGGCGGTGGTTTCTTGATGAAATAACTAAGCTTTTATACGGTATTAAAAGCCTTTAAGATTGATTATTTATCAGTTTTAAAGGCTTTTATTGTTATATATATATCAATCGTAATTCTATTGTGGGCGAGATGATAAAATTATCGCTTTTATTGGCATTCTTTGTTAAAATCCATGCATTGAAGTCTAAGCAGATAATATATACGGACAAGGAAGAATCTCTCCAATAAACCGAAAAGGTGTTAGTGAAGAGATGAAATATCGTTAAGGAGAATTCCAATCTATAAGAAATAGAAGAGTAATTATTACAATTTACTTTCCTTCTTGATTTTTCGTTTTATAATAGGCTTGAGGCTTTGTTTCTGTTCATATTGATGCTCAAGATATTTTATTATTTCTACTGCAATATCTTTATTAGTAGCCTTTTCAATGCCTTCTAATCCAGGAGATGAATTAACTTCTAAGATTAGTGGACCACGTGAAGATGGTAACATATCAACGCCAGCTATCGTTAAACCCATAGCACGAGCGGCAGCAATTGCTGTTTCTTTTTGTTGACGTGTTAGCTTTACGATTTCTGCTGTACCTCCACGATGCAAATTAGATCTGAATTCACCTTCTTTTGCGGTACGTTTCATGGCACCTACTACTTTACCATCTACTACAAAAGCACGGATATCTGTTCCTTTGGCTTCTTTGATGTATTCTTGGATCAAAATATTATTCCCCAAGCCGTAGAAAGCTTCGATAACTGAGGATGCTGCTTTTTTTGTTTCTGCCAATACAACACCAATACCCTGCGTTCCTTCTAATAATTTTATTACTAATGGTGCTCCACCTACCATATTGATCAGGTCGTCCACATCAGATGTCATACGTGCAAAGCCCGTGATTGGTAATCCCAAACCTGCTCCAGATAGTATCTGCATGCAGCGCAGTTTGTCGCGAGATCGCGTGATTGCTTGACTCGGATTGGCAGAGATCACATTCATTACCTCAAATTGACGTACGATGGCTGAGCCATAAAACGTGACAGATGCTCCGATTCTTGGAATAATAGCATCGATATCTGTAATATCTTGACCTTTATAATGAATACTAGGTTTACCTTGTTGTATGCCAACATAGCATTTGGTATGGTCCATGACTATACATTCATGACCACGTTGTGTTGCCGATTCTACAAGCCTTTGTGTAGAATAAAGCTGTTTATTTGTGGATAATACTACTATTTTCACAAAAAATACTGTT
The DNA here is from genome assembly GCF_022627575.1 of Sphingobacterium rhinopitheci. Lineage (GTDB taxonomy): Bacteria > Bacteroidota > Bacteroidia > Sphingobacteriales > Sphingobacteriaceae > Sphingobacterium > Sphingobacterium rhinopitheci. The sequence continues at coordinate 339,308 of NZ_JADEYQ010000001.1, read as the reverse complement.
TAAATTGTCAAACAATCTGTAAATATAAAGGATTTTATTATAAGCTATTTTTAGCTAAATTTCGTTTGGATACGTCGACTAAAAATTTACCATGTATAAAATTTCTTCCCAGTAACATTGGGTAAGTCATACATGAACGATCTCGTAAAGATAGTTTAATATCAAATAATTGATCGAACATTTTTATTTTGGTAATAAATATCTGACGTGTTTCTGTTTGACCAAAAGAACTCTTTACGATACGCTCGTTATAAACGGGGAAGGTAAATGTGAGGACTTCATCTTTCTCAAAATCTACTCTGATATGGCAATTGATAAATTTATGGCCTTTTTTTTCGATAATTTGAAAATCCTCACAGTGTAAAACGGAAGTAGCAGCTCCAGTATCGGTCTTTGCTTTTATATTGAATAAACCTAACTCGGGTAAGTCAACAAGTTCAATATGGCCGATAGTAAGCATCTCTTTCTGTTAAAATATTATTTTATTCGTAAATGAATGTACCGTTGGGTGATTCTATAGTTACTTTTTTGCTTGTACTTTCTTCTACACGACCAACAATCTGTGCCGGAATACCAAAGGATTCAGAAATAGCGATTATATCTGCTGCAATTTCTTCCGAAACATAGATTTCCATACGGTGGCCCATGTTAAATACTTTGTACATTTCTTTCCAATCCGTATTTGATTCTTTTTGTATTAATTCAAATAATGGTGGAATTGGGAATAAGTTGTCTTTAATGATGTGAACCTTGTCTACAAAGTGTAATACTTTTGTTTGTGCTCCACCAGAACAATGAACCATACCATCGATTTGAGAACGGTACTTGTCTAATATTTGTTTTATAACCGGTGCATAAGTACGCGTTGGTGATAAGACCAATTTACCTGCTGTAATTTCTTCTCCAGTTTCTACTGTAATAATATCAGTAAGAGCTTTGCCTCCGGCAAATATTAAATCATAAGGTACAGCTGGGTCAAAACTTTCCGGGTATTTTTCGGCTACATATTTACTAAAAACATCATGACGAGCTGAAGTAAGACCATTGGATCCCATTCCGCCATTATATTCTTTTTCGTAAGTAGCTTGACCATTAGAAGCAAGACCTACAATTACATTTCCAGCTTTGATATTATGGTTAGAAATGACGTCTTCACGCTTCATTCTACATGTCACTGTACTGTCGACAATAATAGTACGTACAATATCACCTACATCAGCAGTTTCGCCTCCTGTAGAATAGATACCAATACCCAATTCACGCAACTCAGCTAGTATCTCTTCGGTACCGTTTATTATCTCAGCGATTACTTCACCCGGGATATTATTTTTATTTCTTCCAATTGTCGAAGACAATAAGATGTTATCTATCGCACCTACACACAATAAATCATCTAAGTTCATGATAATTGCATCTTGTGCTATTCCTCTCCATACCGAAGCATCACCTGTCTCTTTCCAATAAACATAGGCTAGTGAAGATTTTGTACCAGCACCATCAGCATGCATGATATTACACCACTTTTCATCTGCCCCTAGTATATCAGGGATGATTTTGCAAAAAGCTTGAGGATATAAACCTTTATCAATGTTTTTGATTGCATTGTGTACGTCCTCTTTCCCAGCGGATACACCTCTTTGATTGTATTTTAAATCTGACATCTTGCCACAAAAATAATCAAAGGATATGATTATAGCGAAAGTTTTTTGTTTTCCTGAGTGATTATTTTTGAGCGCAAAATAATTTTTATAAATAATTCTTTTGGCTTTTTTAAATAAACGGTAGTGTAGTTGGTCGAAGGGCTTATTTTAGGATGATCTCCCATAATTCTACTAGTTTTTGAAATGAGAATTGTGCGTTAGCTGGGCTACTACTGGGGAGCATTTGATAATGGATCGTATTGATAGGCTTAAAGTTTTTATCGTATAGTTGTTGTGCTTTTTGACCATTAAAATAGATGGAATGTATCGTAGGATTTTTCGCCAACAAAGTAGGGATTGGATTGGGGATCACTTCAGAAATATGAATATCCATTGATCCTGGACGATGTGCGGTAGCACAGACATCCCAAAGGGCTATATGATGTCTATGCAAAAAGTCTATTTTTGAGCGATAGTCGCTTGTGAATTCCTCTTGGTATATATGGAATAATATTTTCCAAAAACGATTATTGGGATGACCATAATATTGATGCTGTGCAATAGATATATCGCCGGGTAAAGATCCTAAAATTAAAATTTTAGGATTTAATGGTAGGATAGGCGTAAACGATTGCTTTATCATCGTATTTAATTAGTGCCTTTTTGCTCTTCCATTTCAAATACAGAGTCAATTTGCCACGAATCTTTAGCTTTGGAAGCTGCTACCGCAAGTTGATCACAGCGCTCATTCAATGGGTGACCATTATGTCCTTTTACCCACACCAACTTTACATCATGTAATTTGTAGGATTGCATTAATCTGAGCCAAAGGTCTTTATTTTTTTTTCCAGCAAAACCTTTTTGCATCCAACCGTAAACCCATCGCTTATCAATAGCATCTATTACATATTTAGAATCGGAGTAGATAGTTACCTGCTGTTTTGTATTTTTTAATGCTTCAAGACCTATGATTACAGCCATTAACTCCATTCGGTTATTGGTGGTTCTTCTATAGCCCCCTAAAAATTCTTTTTCTATTAATTTACCATGGTAATCTGGATTGCTACCTGTATAAATTGTTCTTAAAATAGTTCCATAGCCACCTGGGCCAGGATTACCACTTGATGCACCGTCTGTGTAAAGCTCAATCATTGTCACAAAAATACAGTATTAAATATAAAAGAGGATTTAAAATTTGTTATTCGTACCCATTACCTTTATTTTTAATCCTAATCTTTTTTGTGACCTTCATTATGTTAAAGAAATTTATAGCGCCTATTATGGTATTATGCAGCTCCATTAATGCCTATGCCCAAAATACATCAGTCGATACTAAAATGGAATGGTTTGACGATGCCAAATTGGGTATATTTATTCACTGGGGCATTTATTCTGTAAATGGAATTTCAGAATCTTGGGCTTTTTTTAATAATTATATAAATCATCCTAAATATTTAAAACAATTGGATGGTTTTTCTGCTGAGAATTATAACCCTAAGTATTGGGCCTCCCTCATCAAGAATTCAGGCGCTAAATATACTGTCATAACAAGCAAGCATCACGATGGTATCTCACTATGGGATAGTCAGCAAGAGCAAGCATTGACAACTCGTAGAGATGCAAAAGTAAAACAGGATGTATTGACACCATTTATAGCGGCAGTTAAAGACACTGGTTTGAAGACGGGGCTATATTTTTCTTTGCCCGACTGGAGTCATCCGTATTATGATATTATTACACGTACACAAAAGCGTTATGATATTGCTCAAGATACTAAGCGATGGGGAAAGTTCGTTGATTATTATCAAGGGCAATTGGAGGAGTTGTCCCAACAATTTAAACCCGATCTTCTTTGGTTTGATGGGGATTGGGAACATAGCTCCCAGGAGTGGAAGGCACAAGAGTCTTTGGCATTGCTCCGTAAGTATAACCCCAATATTATCATTAATTCTCGATTGAATAATCATGGTGATTATGCTACGCCAGAGCAGGGGATTCCCGTGAAACGTCCACAAGATCGCTACTGGGAATTGTGCTATACGATGAATGACTCTTGGGGATATCAACATTTTGATAATAACTATAAAACGCCCAATATGATAGTACGGACATTGGTAGATTGTATCGCTATGGGTGGGAATTTATTACTCGATATTGGCCCCAAAGAGGATGGTACTATACCTGTGGAGCAGGTTACTATTTTGGAAGAATTGGGACGATGGACGCGTAAATACAAGGAAGCTATTTATGGTACTCGAGCTGGAGTAGAGGCTAAGTATATAGCGGAGAAAACGGCTTTTTCGAAAGATGGAAAGACAATTTTCATTTATTTGGATGTTGTGAAGGATCATGTTCAGATAAATGGTTTGAAAACAAAGCCCAAAGCTATCCGTTTCTTAAGTAGTAAAGATAAAGCTATTCCTAAAGATGATGGTTCGCAATTAACTATTAAATTGACAAATATAGATTTTGATCCTGCAGTTTCTGTGCTAGCGATTGATTTTGATAGTTATCCAGTATTTAAGTTAGAAGAGTCGATAAAAGCTCCAGCATTACAGGAAGTTTTTGCAAGTGCTAATACGAATAAGTCTATAGATTATATTGTAGCAGCAAATGCTGCCGGGGATAATATATTAAAAGGTATGATCTATGAGGATGGTAGTCAAATTACTGGGATGTTAGCTGCGGCACAACCAAATCTAAAAGAATGGATAACCAAACATGCTGAAGCATTACATGATGTTCAAGCAGGAGTTGATTTTAATCATTATGCTGGAAAATCTGTTTTGTCACCGGATAGACAGACATTATATCTTTTTGTCGATGGGCAGCCTACGGGCCCAATTGCACTAAAAGGATTGAAGAATAAAATAGCACGTATTCGAATCGTCGGGGAGGGGTCAATGATCAGTCACCAACTATTTAATAAATTATATTGGAGTGATACTCCAGGAATAGTATATATCGATGTGCCCAAAGAAAGATTGGACAAGTATCAAACGGTAATAGCCGTATTGTTAGATGGACCTATAGATTTGTTTGGCGAAGAGGTGAAAGCAATAGAAAATAACTTATAATAGAAATTATAAATGCGGGATACCTTAATAAGGTATCCCGTATTTTCTTTTTAATGGCCGTATCATCATTGAAGTAAATACCACAATCAATAAGCCTATAAAACAGCCTGTACTAACGGAGACAAAGCGGAATATAGGTGCCTCAATTATAGAGGAATGGTGTGGTTGTACCATAATAATCAATAAGGCTACTAAAGCTACGCGGGCCATATTCATGACCTTAAAACTACGACACACAATGATAGTCAGAATAATACCGGCAATAATAGAATAGAAACTGGAACCTATCGTCTGTATACATGCTAATGCTACCAAAGAACCTATTAGATTGGATTTGAAACGTTCAATAGATAATTTGCGAGAGTCTTTTTCTTCGGGTGATATTACTAAGATAATGGAGAGTAATGTCCAAAATAATTCGTATTCTGGAAATTTTAAAAACATCGCATATCCAATACAAAATCCTATCAAACAGCGTAATATATATATGGATATAGCGGAGGTAATAAATCTTTTAATAATCTTGTCAAGCATATAAATGATATCTTAGACCGGCAAAAATAGGTAATTAGTTGCTGTTTAAAGTAATAATAGTTTTAATATTAATGGTTTTATAAAAAGTGTACTAAAGTGAAAGATATTCTACTATAGTCATATGTTCCTAAAAGCAATGTCCTAAGTTGATACTTAGGACATTGTTTGGAATACTACTCTTTAGCTTTTACAACTACTTCACCTTTCTTACCTGGTGATCCGGAATAAATCTGTCCTTGTGGTAATCCTCTTAGGCCAGGAGCAGATAATGCTATACGGGAATAAATATTACTTATTTCAGATGTTGGTGTTACATTCAAACCGCCTTCTGTATTATCAATTTTAATATAATGTTTACCTTTTTTGTTCGTTGTTTGTGGCGTAAATCCATCACTTTCATAGACTAATGTTACATTTCCAGCATCACCATTAGGAAACGTTTTAGAACCATTATTAGCATTTTGACCACGTGCTACTATATATAGTGATCCTAATTTGTCAAAATCAATATCGATATTAAAGTTCGTACCATTATTTTTAATGCCTTGCCCTAAAAATGCTACATCATTAGCAATATCAGCATGTTTAACAATTAGATTGACATCTTTTTTACCAAAAAATTGTAACGTGGACTTATCTTTCATGACAAGTGTATCAATATAAAGGGTAAGTACTGAGTCTCTTCCTTGATAAACTTGCTTTTTCTTTTTGTCTAAAGTCAGTTTTTGGACATGGATAACTTCCCCTTCAGTTTTTTGCTGTGCATGAACTAAATTTAAAGGTCCAAATAATATAGTTCCTGTGATTAATAAAAATTTAATTGTTTTCATATATAAATGTTTAAATATTAAGCACAGATAATCTAAATTATTCGTGTGCCATTATTTGCTTATGTATTGTACAATCAATTTGGCAGTTCTTTCAGAAGCTCCTGGTAAACCTATTTTTTCGGCTAACAAGTCATAATTTTCCATTATACTTGCTTTATGTTGGGGCTCCGTAATTATTTTGCCAATTTCATCTTTTATGTTAGACGAATTACAATCCTTTTGGATTAATTCTATCACCGATAAATATCCATTTATCAGGTTTACTAACGATATAAAGTTTACTTTAATCAATTTTCGAGCCAACCAAACTGAAAGAGGATTCGCTTTGTATACCACAACCTGTGGAACTTTTAAAATACCTGTTTCTAATGTTGCTGTACCACTAGTGACAACGGCAGCATCTGCATTTTTTAATAAATCATAAGTTTGATCAAATACAACAGGAATATTCAAATCACCGATATATTTTTTGTAATAGGAGTGATCAAAGTTTTGTGCTCCCGCAATGACTAGTTGATGCTTAGGAAATGAAAAATATAAATCAACCATATCGGGTAATATTTCTTCAATTTCCATCTTACGACTACCGGGTAATAATGCGATGATGGGTAAGTCGGAAAGTTGATTGTCAGCTCTAAAATTCGAATTGTAACGGTAGGTAGAAATAGCATCTAATAACGGATTACCTACATAATCTACTTTCATATTAAATTTTTTGTAGAAATCTACTTCAAATGGTAGAATACAGAACATATGATCGACAATTCTTTTTATTTTGTGAACTCTGCCTTGATTCCAAGCCCATATTTTTGGAGAGATATAATAGCATGTTTTTATATGATGCTGTTTGGCATATGCGGCAATTTTTAAATTGAATCCTGGGAAATCAATAAGTATAACAGTATCGGGTTGGAAGGTATCGATATCAGCTTTTACTTTTTTTAAATTTTTCGCAATTGTTCCTAAATTTTTAATCACTTCAACGAAGCCCATAAATGCCATTTCAGAAGTATGTATCAATGCTGTTTGATCTGCTGCTTCTTGCATTTGGTTACCGCCAACAATTTTGAATACGGCATCAGGATCTTCTTTTCTTAATGCTTTAATCAAGTTGGCACCATGAAGGTCTCCAGATGTTTCTCCTGCTATGATATAATATTTCATTCTTTATTGAATTAAAAAGCTAAAGATAAGTATTCTTTTTAGGCAAGGATGAATAAGGTGTTAATATTCCATATTTAAAAAGTATAGAAATTTACTTTTTTAAAAAATATCAACGGTATCAGAAGTTACTTTCTGTACATGAATTTCCAATATTGGATTCATAAAATAGCGCAATAATAAAATCCATTATAATTTTTAATTATAATGGATTTTATTATTGCGCTAATATCCTATTTTATATACCGAGTTCTACTTGGAACATAGCACCCCAAGAGCTCTTTTTGTTAAAATTATTAAAGGCACCATCCTTAAAAGTATAATTGCCATTTAGTTGAAATTTTAATCGATGCGCTTTCATATATTTTGTTATACCCAATTCGATGATTTCGGTTTGGTCTTCAAATTGTGCTATTTCAGCATCGGGTTGTACAAATGTATATCGTCCTGCGATTTCATATCCATGATTTAATAAATAAGACGTTTGTTGGTTTAATCCCCATCCTTTATAAATATATGTTTCTTTAGGAGTATCATCTGTAGTCATATTAAGTGGTGTGTCGGTATTATGACGCATATATTCGGCTTGATAAGCAAAGCCTTGGTATTTGAAGATAGCATCAGCAAATATGGTTGTTAGGTCAAAAGGATTTGCTACATAACGTCCCGTTTGGCCACCTCTTCGGATTGTATTTTCATTATAACTGTAACCACCGCCGATGGAAACTTTCGGCTTTTTCTCCCGCTCTATATCCCCTTCTGAGTAATCACCAGCATTTGTAAATGTGCCTAGTGGTAGAAATTCTAAACGACCTGTATAAGCAAGACCGTCGTCGGTAGATTGTGCGGGTCTTCCTTCACCTGTAGATATGGCGACTTTTGCATTGAATGGTAGTTGCCCTATTTTTTTACTTAGGTTAAAACTTACACCAAAATCACGATCTAAAGTGAAAATACTATTTACTAATGAGCGATCAGAAAATTGAAGTTGTCCAGATGAATTAACGCGTTGGCGATTTCCGGGTAATTTATTTTGTCCAAATGAAATGTATATATCATCGGTGAAGTTATAAAATATTACGGCATCACGTACAATATTAGCTACCCCAGTATCATCAAAATCTTGATCTCCTCTGGTAAAAGCTAATTGAACTGAATATGATATTTTTGGAGTATAAATATAACCATCCATACGCATACGTAAACGACGAACTCTTGCGTCAAATTTATTGTTGTCTTCGCCATTTAAAACATGAGAATATCCTGCTCTATTTTGCATTCTAAACCTAAAATTGGTATAGAAAAGGGAGTCTTTAGACGTATATTGGATACCTTTAAAATTTAGAATCGTCGCGCGATCATCACGTTCTTGTGCTTTAACATTATTAAATAATGCTGTGACAAATGTCGTGGCTAAAGCTGCGTAAATGAGTTTCATAATTGAGCGTAGTATTTTGCAAATCTATAAATATAACGAATTTTAGGTGTTAACATATTGTTAGTTAACATTATCTTTACACAAAGATACTATTCTCAGACGTAGATGAAAGATATTTGCAGATTATAACTTATTTATAATAATTAGTTAACAATTTCTTAATCTAGGGAAGTGAAAATATTAAATACGGTAATTATATTTAAATGAATTATGGAGGGTGAAAATGAGAAAAATTATCCATATAGATATGGATTCATTCTACGCCTCTGTCGAGCAACGTGATTTTCCAGCGTTATTAGGTAAAGCGATAGCTGTGGGAGGATCGCCTGATGGTAGAGGTGTAGTAGCAACAGCAAGTTATGAAGCTCGGAAATTTGGTGTGAGATCAGCTATGTCTTCTCGTCAGGCATTACTATTATGTCCAGAACTTATATTTGTATCTCCAAGATTTGAGGTATACAAGGAAGTATCGCAGCATATTCGCGCTATATTTGCACGGTATACTGATTTGATTGAACCGCTTTCGTTGGATGAAGCATTTCTCGATGTTACTGAAGATAAATTGGGTATAGGATCTGCTATAGATATTGCGCAGCAAATCCGAAATGCCATCAAAGTGGAGTTAAATTTGACTGCGTCTGCAGGTGTTTCCATAAATAAATTTGTGGCCAAGATAGCGTCTGATTATAATAAGCCAGACGGTATTACTTTTATTGGGCCTTCAAAGATTGTATCTTTTTTAGAGGCATTGCCTATCGAAAAGTTTTTTGGCGTAGGGAAGGTCACTGCTGCAAAAATGAAAGCTAAAGGTATATTTTGCGGTAAAGACTTAAAGTTTTTTTCTAAAGACCAATTGCATACCTATTTTGGTAAATCAGGTCTTTTTTTTTACGATATGGTAAGGGGTGATGATAATAGACCCGTACGTCCCAATCGTATTGCGAAATCAATAGGTGTAGAAGATACTTATAGCGCTGATTTAAGGAGCATAGCAGAAGTAAAAGAAGAGTTAATGGTGATTTGTGTCAAATTGGAAAAGCGGATGTCTGCAAAATCTATAATTGGAAGGACCTTGACTTTAAAGATTAAGTATTCTGATTTTATACAGGTAACTAGAGGGGGTACAAATGCGCTCTATTATACTAATTTGGAACAATTATTTGAAGCAGCATGTAGTCTTTTAACCAAGATAGAATTAGATAATAAAAGAGTAAGATTAATAGGACTTTCTATTTCTAATTTTTATGATGTAGAAATAGTCAAATCTAGTGACCATCAGCTTTCTTTGTTTTAAGTATTCAATGAAGGTGTCCTCTTGGGACACCTTCATTGAATACTTATTTTTTTTGCATCGTATGATCACAGCCGCAATTTTTTCCGCAGCCCGGAGTTTTATCTTTTGAGGGTATAAATTTCTTAATCACGAATGTCACAGCAATAATGAAGATTATTGCAATGATGATATATTGTAATTGTAGTGACATAGTAACTTATTTTAAAAGTTGATAGGCTATCAATGCTGTGAAATAAGCTAAGCCTGTCATAAATCCTGTTTGAATTAATGTCCATGACCATGAGCCTGTTTCCTTGCGTACCACACCTATTGTAGCCATACATTGCATTGCAAATGCATAAAATAATAATAACGATACTCCTGTAGCAAAATTATAAGTCTGCATTCCAGTATTTCTATTTATTTCAGAACGCATACGATCCAATAATGTTTGCTTTTGTCCTTCATCCTCAATATCTATTTCATCACCTAGTGAATAAACTACAGCTACAGTACCTACAAATACCTCGCGTGCCACAAAGGATGCTAATAAACCTATACCTATTTTCCAGTCATATCCGAGTGGTTTTATCGCAGGCTCTATACCTCTACCTAGATAGCCTAAATAGGAGTATTCAGTTTTGAATGCGATTATATCATCTTCAATTTGCTCTTCTGTATAATGTGGATTTTCTAATGCTATATATTTTTCTGGGTTTGAGAATTTATCATTAGGGCCAAAATTCCCTAATACCCAAAGTATAATTGAAATAGCCAAAATAATTTTACCAGCATCAATTAGAAATCCTGATGATTTTTCCCATACAGTATTCAAGACATTTTTCCAATCTGGAGCTTTGTAAATTGGTAATTCGAATATTAAGAATGATTTACGAACCGATTTGATGATTTTGTTAAGAATTAAAGCCGAAAATAAAGCACCTATAACGCCTAATATATACATCCCAAATAAAGTAATTCCTTGTAAGTTGAAACCTAAAAACTTCTCGTCAGGAATAACTAATCCAATAATAACGATATATATAGGCAAACGCGCTGCACAAGTCATAAAAGGGGTTACTAACATTGTCAGTAAGCGCTCTTTAGGATTCTCAATGTTTCGAGCTGACATTACCGCGGGAATAGCACATGCTGCTCCTGACATCAAAGGAATAACGGATTTCCCATTAAGACCAAATGGTTTTAACCAGCGATCCATTAGAAATACCACACGGCTCATATACCCCGTTTCTTCCATTAGGGATATAAACAAAAATAAAATGATAATCTGCGGTAAAAAGATAATTATCCCTCCGATACCCGCTATGATGCCGTTGACTATTAAGCTATTAAGAGGTCCTTCTGGCAGGATAGTAGCGACATATTCACCCAAAGATGAGAATGTATTATCTACACCATCCATCAGCGGACCTGACCAAGCGTATACAGCCTGAAATATGAAAAATAAAATCCCGAAAAATATAATATAACCAAATACAGGATGTAAAAGGATATTATCTATTTTTTCAGTATTTGATAATTTCTTATTCTCAGATTTCTGAACGAAATTCTCAAATTCTTTGTTTATATTTTTGTGACGAAGTATAGCTTCTTCTTTTTGAAGTTGCTGTGTAGTGATGTTATATTTTGTGCGAATTGCTTTTAATTGCGCTATTGAATCATCACTAAGACCTACAGCTTCTTCTTGTGCCAAATGAAGCCAGGTCTTATACTCTGTTTCTAAGGGGAATATTTTTTTTGCTTCTTCTAGTGCAGGTGAAAATTCTGAAGGTAATTCTAGAGCACCGAAATAGGGTGGAACTTGTAGTTCAAAATTCTCAATTAATGTGTCAATTCCTTTACCATTACGAGCATCTGTTGTTAAGACTTTTGTTTGAAGATATTTTTCGAGTTTAGGATAATCTATTTTTATCCCTTTGTCCTCTAACTCATCTTCCATATTTACTACAAATATCGCCGGCAAGCCAGATTCTCGTACTTGTTGATATATTACTATTCCTCTATTTAAGGTATTAGGTTCAGAAACGACAACTACTAAATCAGGATAATCACTATTTTCTTTGTTGATAAATGTACGTAGAACAACCTCTTCATCAAGCGAATTTGGAAAAAGTGTATATGTTCCTGGTAGGTCAATGATATGATATTCATTACCATTAGCGGTAATTTTTCCTTCTCTTTTTTCTACTGTAATGCCTGGGTAGTTACCTACTTTTTGATTGAGCTTTGTAATACGATTAAACAAAGATGTTTTTCCTACATTGGGGTTACCAAGTAACGATATAGTTTTTTTTTTCATTATATTTTATCAGTCAGAATAGTGCAAGCTTCTGTTACTCTAAGGGCAATTAAAGTATTGTTTTGAATGATATTGACACAAATAGGCCCATTTAAAGGAGCTTTGTGCTTTATTTCAATCTTTGCACCTGGCATAAATCCCAATTCGAAGAACTTAGCCGGTAAATTACTATCTTCAAAAGAAATAATTGTCGCTATATCTCCTCTTTTTAGTTTGTTCAAAGATATTTTATTTTGCATAATAATTAATTTGTAACTTTACGAGTGTCAATAACCTATTTGCTAAGCAAAGATAGTTAAATAGAGCCATTTTTGAGCTTATTTTTCTGTCAAATAAATGTATTATTTAGATTCATTATAAATGATGAGCTTTAATAACCAAGTTAAAATTAGCCATTTTAAAAATGAATGGCATAAGACAACAATCAATATATTATTGACGAATAATTGGTTGATCAAAGAGTTAGAATTGCGCGCAAATCGCAAAGATATTACTTTGCAACAATTTAATGTTTTGCGTATTTTAAGAGGGCAATTTCCAAATCCAATTTCTAATACTTTAGTCAAGAAAAGGATGATTAATTCAACTCCTGATATCTCTAGATTGGTAGAAAGATTGGTCTTAAAAAACTTGGTTGTACGAGCCCAAAATGTTGCTGATAAGAGAATCGTTGATCTAATGATCACTGAATTAGGAATGAAGCTTTTAGCATCTTTGGAAGAAGATATGATACTGGGTGATATCCTTTTTCAAAATATAACGGAAACTGAAGCTCTCCAGCTTAGCCAATTGTTAGATAAGCTAAGAGGAGAGTAGTTATTTATATTTTAATGATTATGGTCGCTATGATCATCATGATTATGGTCACTGTGATCTTCATGATTATGGTCGCTATGATCTTCATGCGTATGTCCTTCACCATGCTGATTGTCGTGTGCTTTTATCTCTGTATTGGGAATAGCTGACTCATGATTATGTCCTTCATGGTCACCATGATCATGACTCGGAATTAAAAATGTAGTAAGTGAAACAGCAATTCCTAAAAATACCGCAGCCATTTTTTTCTTGTTGAAATGGTGATGATCTGCAGAGCCTGATTCAAATAAGATTGTCGTTGAAATATGTAAGAATATACCAATTACAACTGCCATTATCTTATCAAAATACTGTGAAATATTGCTCACTTCACCTTGACTTAATGCTTTACTTGTCAAATATCCCATTGGCGTCATAGCGGCGAAAATAAATAACATGATTACGATTTTGTTTTTACGTAATGATGTATTTAGTAATAAGCTACCTAAAGCGAAGGCTGCAGGGATATGATGTATAGCAATACCAAAGACTAATTCGTTCTTATGACCCGATACTAAAGGCATTCCTTCCAAGAAAGCATGTAAACATAAACTAATCATGATACCAATAGGAAAACCTGCGTTTTCGTCATGATGAATATGGCCATGTTCAATACCTTGAGAAAATTGTTCTAATAACAGTTGGAAAATAAAACCACCCAAGATGTATAAGCCGATCACTTCTGGACTCGTATTGCCTCCGGCATGATAGACGTGTGGAATAAGATGTAATACGGTTATAGCAAACAAATAGGCACCACTAAAAGAAAGAATTAACTTTAGAAAATTTGCATTGTTTCTCTTTACAAAGAATACCGATAATCCACTGATGAAAGCAGAGATGAAGAGAATAGCTACAATTAAAAAAGGAGTCATATGCGTTATTTATAGTACAGTTTTGTTTTCAAAAAAGGATGGTACAAATCGCTTGAAAATATTACCGTTAATAAATCCAATTAATGAACCAAGTAGTGCTCCACATAATATATCTATAGGGTAATGGACGCCTACATATATTTGCGATATAGAGATCATAAATGCCCATGCAAGACCTATCCAGACTATATGTCTCCACTTGCGACGTAGTAAAACGATCAAAAATACAGCCATACCAAAGTGATTAGTGGCATGGGAACTAGTGAAGCTAAATCCAGAACCACAGCGTACTCTTACGTTTACATCATGTTTAAATTCTATATCATTACACGGACGTATTCTTTTGATATTTTTTTTGATTAAATGTGAGGAGATACCATCTGTAGCTGCAAAATTTATTAAGATGCATGCAACGATAAGTATTCCCATCTTTCCATAATGCTTGATTAAGAAAATAATGATAAACAAATAGAGCGGTGCCCATGTAAACGGATTACGTAAAATTGGAAGTAACCAATCAAATACCGGATTACTCAGCCCTTGATTTATAGCGAGGAAAAACTCCTTATCGAATTGAATAAGTTGATCTAACATAAGTTGTAAATTTGTGTATTTAGGTTGATTTCTGTTTTATTTATGATCTAAAATAATAAATCTTTAGTATTTAAAATACACAATGTTGCAACAAAGATATGTTTTTGTTTTTATATTAGAGAAATAACTTGAATTTATTTAAGAATACCTATTTTTATGGCTTCTTAAATAAATCAAAAATATGACTTTAATAAAATCAATTTCTGGAATTCGTGGTACCATAGGTGGACGTGCTGGAGAAGGTTTGACCCCAATTGATATTGTAAAATTTACAGCATCATATGGGAAAATTTTAATGCAGAAAACAGGTAATAAAAAATTTGTTGTAGGACGTGATGCACGTGAATCTGGTGAGATGGTAAATAATCTAGTGATTGGTGCTTTACAAAGTATAGGTGCTGAGGTTATTGATCTAGGATTGTCTACTACTCCAACTGTAGAGATTGCTGTTCCATTGGAAAATGCTGCTGGTGGTATTATTTTGACTGCTTCACATAATCCTGGGCAATGGAATGCTTTGAAGTTATTAAATCATAAAGGTGAATTTATTTCTGATATCGAAGGTCAAGAAGTATTGGCTTTAGGTGACAGTTTGGATTTTGATTTTGCAGAAGTGCAAGATTTAGGAACTGTAAAATATGATGAGAGCTATTTGCAAAAGCATATAGATGCAGTTCTAGCGTTAGAATATGTTGATGTTGAAGCGATTAAAAAGGCCAATTTTAAGGTCGCTGTAGATGCTGTTAATAGTACAGGTGGTATTTTTATTCCCGCTTTGCTTGAAGCTTTAGGAGTACAGACAATTTTTAAAATTCACTGTGAGCCTAATGGGAAGTTTCCGCACAATCCAGAGCCTCTAAAAGAGCATTTGACAGATCTTTCTGCTGCGGTATTAGCTAATGGTGCTGATTTAGGTATTGCTGTTGATCCGGATGTCGATCGTCTTGTATTTATGATGGAAGATGGCGAATTATTTGGTGAAGAGTATACATTAGTAGCTGTTGCAGATTATATTCTTGCTAATAAAAAAGGGAACACAGTATCCAACCTTTCTTCTACACGTGCACTGCGCGATGTGACATTGAAACATGGTGGTGAATACTTCGCTGCTGCTGTCGGTGAAGTAAATGTCGTTACCAAGATGAAAGAAGTAGATGCGATAATCGGTGGTGAAGGTAATGGTGGTGTGATTTATCCTGCTTCACATTATGGACGTGATGCTTTGGTAGGTGTAGCGATTTTATTGTCTCATTTAGCAAAATTGGGTACTAAGATTTCTACTTATCGTGCCGAGTTGCCTCAGTATTACATGTCAAAGAATAAAATTACGTTGACCCCAGACTTAGATATTGATGCTTTATTGTCTGCTATGCAAGCAAAATATGCACACGAAAATCATTCTATTATTGATGGCTTGAAAATTGATTTTGAAAATGAATGGGTACACTTGCGTAAATCAAATACGGAACCTATTATTCGTATCTATTCGGAAGGACCATCGGCAGAGGCAGCAGAAGCTGTTGCGCAAAAAATTATCAATGAAATTCAAGAAATCATTGCCAAATAATATACCTGTAATAATATAACAAATAGGTCCGATGTTTTTGAGAGAAACGATCGGACCTTTCTAACTAAACTAAACAATAAACGTTATTTGTATTGTACGTTGTATTGAAGATCTTTAATACGTTTTTTATTTCTAGCGTCTAACTGTGATGCTACTGCCCAAATAGCAGCGGGCAACCAGCCGATTAATGTTATTTGTAATATTAGACATAAAAAGCCTCTAATAATTTTCCCTCTTAAGAAAAAAGATAACCACGGAAATAGAACTGCTATTAATATCATTTTTGTATTTTTTTTTAAAATTAAACTAAAGGATTAATTTCCTCTTCATCTGTCGTATCCTGCTCTTTGCTAGGTTCATCATCCTTGCGTTCTACGATGATCTTACACTCTGCTACGATAGCCGCAATACCACCTACAGCAGCAAATACTGGTGCTAAAAAGAGTCCTATAATACCTATAGATACCGGGAAGCTTATAATTTCTTTTTCATTTTTGTCAGCTATAGTGATTTTAGTAACGTTAGTTTCGTTAAATAAATCTTTTACTTTTTTAAGTAAATTTTCTCCCGAAATGTTGTATGTTTCTTTGTATGCCATAACTTTTTTTATTTAGTGTTTCAGATTCTGTTTCAAATGTAGATAAGTACAATTAGATTCAATATCAAGTTTAGGTTAGTATAGTGAGATCTTCGGTAAGACTGATATATTTTTCGGTAAAAATGATGCTGATATTATTTAATTGAACGATTATCTTTTATATAAATATAATCATTAATATTTTTGAATGAAAGTACCCTTCAAAATGGGGTGTTAATAATTAATATTAGTTAGGATTGAAAATACTATTTTTGCGTATTGTAAATTATTCTTTATGAAGATAAGTAGGAATACGATTACCAATATCGCTGTTGTAGCCTTTGTATTATTAGCCGCATTTTTGATTTATAATTTCGGCTATTCCTTAGGCCAATTTATTGTTAAAATGAATAAGTAGTACTTTTAGAAATAAAATCAATAATACTAATGTTAGGTAGTATTCATAAGCACCAAAGCTAGATCAATTTCTAGCTTTGGTGCTTTTTTTATATTGTTTTGATATCTATTAAATCTCGAATGGCGACTGAAGCAATTGCTCCACCAAAGGCAGCAGGTAAGTAAGACATTGTACCGTAGGCTGATTTTTTGTAGTTTGTACCATCCGTATATAGTAGAGAATCTTTGTCGTGCAATTCTGTAGAGAAAGCGACCTTAACTCCCGTTCTTATGTCGTGTTTACGCAGTTTCTTACGTATATGGTGAGCCAATTTACAATTGTATGTCTCGCTAATATCAGCAATTTTTATTTTTGTAGGATCTACTTTTCCTCCAGCTCCCATCGAACTCACAAAAGGAATCTTAGCATCAAAAGCTTGACGTATAAGAAATAATTTTGGTGTGATACTATCGATAGCTTCAACGATGTAATCAGGTTTTTCTGCGATTAGCTTTTCAACACGGTCAGGGATTATAAATTCTTCGTATACCGTTAGGTCTAACTCTGGGTTGATATCCAAAAGACGCTGTTTCATGATTTGTGCTTTGGAGACACCATGATTGGTTGCTAAAGCGGGCAATTGTCTATTTCGGTTCGATGGATCTACAGTGTCACCGTCTATGATCGTCATCTTTCCGACACCAGAGCGTGCTATAAATTCCGCAGCAAAGGAACCAACACCGCCTAAACCTAATACTAATACGTGTGAATTTGCTAATTTTTCTAATGCCTCACGGCCAATCAATGCTTCTGTTCTTGATAACCAAGCTAAATCTTTCATGGATGCTATTGTGGTACTATTTTGTAATTGAATACATTCGACATATTCTGAACAAGTTGCTGCTTAAGCTGTTCAATACTGATATTTCGAACGCGACAAAAGTAAGAATAAATATCTATGATATTAGTAGATTTATTGTCTGTTTCTAAGAAAATTTTGGTTAAATCTATCGTTTTTATGGCTTCGTCATGCTGCCCATCTAAGATGAATGCCCCGAAGCTAATATAATACCCCAATTTGATAAGCGATTGGATTAAGGGAAGCTTCTTATTTACGCCATGGAATAAAACAGGTACCTGTACCTTTTGTTCCATTAAAACATATATAACCTCTTCGTAAGCACGTACACAGTGGATAATCAAAGGCTTTTGTGAGGTATTGGCGAGTTGAATCTGTTGCTCAAAAACTTGAATTTGTCTATCCCAAGGGGTATTACAAATTTTATCTAATCCACATTCTCCAATAGCAATAACATTTGGTTGCTGTATAGCTACTCTTAATAAAGCATATTGTTCATCCAGGTTATTGTCAAAATACCAAGGGTGGATACCCACCGAACAAATAGAATTTGGTACTTCTTCTTTGCCGATTATAGTGTTTAAAACTTGAAAAAGTTCGTTTTCTACAATATGTTGATGCGTATGGATGTCGATGTAAGGTAACATGTCCGTAAGGTACGAATTTTGGAATTATTTGTTCGGGATAAAGGCAATAAAATATCCTTATTAGGATGTTCCTAATGTATTTTCAAATGGTATTCAATCTTATTCATTGCATTCACTACTGATTTTTTATTGGTATCTGTTGATGCTAGTACATAGCTATTCTATCTGTGTAGGTGAAAATTTGCTTTTGTTATTATTTGCAGATGATTGATGATGATTAAGTAGGGCTTAGTTTGTGTATTTTTGCTAAAAATTTTAGTAAAATAGATTTCAAATTCGTAATCTTGTACTATGTTTTTGAATTGTAAGAGTTGGTTTAGTTTTCATTATGGTACATATTCTACCAAGAAATTGATTGCGCGAGCGAAAGAGCTTCAGGTAAAGACTTTGGCTATTACGAATATTAATTCTACTGCCGATTGTTGGGACTTTGTGAAGAAATGTATTCAAGAGGATATTAAGCCTATTGTGGGGGCAGAAATTCGCAATGGCAATGATTTTTGTTATGTACTACTAGCAAAGAATAATGAAGGACTTTTGGCCATTCAAACTTTTTTATCGTATCACAAACAACGCAAGGAAGATTTTCCGAATACACCTAATTTTTCCTTAGATAATGTATGGGTAATTTATCGGTGTACAGCTCAAAAATTGAATGAAGAATTAGGGCCTCATGAATTGATAGGATTAGGTATTGATGATATAAGCAAATTGAATTGGCAGTTTGCGCAGGGACGGGATTGTTTTGTCGTCATGCATCCTGTGACCTATCAAGATAAAACGTACTACGACGTACATCGTATATTGCGTGCTATCGCTCACAATACTTTACTATCCAAATTGAAGCCTGAGGATATAGCGGGTAAAAATGAGATTATGTATGCTGAGGAAGATATCGTAAGCTTATTTGCGCGCTTTCCATTTGTTATCTCCAAAACTATCCAAGTTATAAAGTCTTGTAATATAGCTATGGAGTTTCAAACCGATAAGAATAAAAAGTATTTTACAAGCTCTGCGGAGGATGATGCGGCCTTGTTGCGAAAACTTGCTTTGGAAGGATGTAAAATACGCTATGGCATGAAGGATAAACAGGCTTTGGAACGTGTAGAGAAAGAGTTGAACATGATTGCCGATCAGAATTTTAACGCTTATTTTTTGATTGTTTGGGATATGTTGCGCTATGCAAATGAGCAAGGATTTTATCATGTTGGTCGTGGTAGTGGAGCAAATTCTGTCGTCGCTTATTGTTTGCGTATTACGGATGTAGATCCTATAAAATTGGAC
Source organism: Sphingobacterium rhinopitheci (assembly GCF_022627575.1). Taxonomy (GTDB): domain Bacteria; phylum Bacteroidota; class Bacteroidia; order Sphingobacteriales; family Sphingobacteriaceae; genus Sphingobacterium; species Sphingobacterium rhinopitheci. Next base: position 319,380 of record NZ_JADEYQ010000001.1, on the reverse strand, counting down.
TTGTATTTTGAGCGTTTTTTGAATCCTAACCGTACTTCTCCTCCTGACTTTGATATTGATTTCTCTTGGCAAGATCGCGATGCTATTTTTGAATATATGTTTGTCCGTTATGGTCGACAGTATGTGTCCTTATTAGGGATGTATAATACCATGCAACGACGCGCCATCGTACGGGAGTTGGGTAAAGTGTTTGGACTACCTAAAGAGGAGATCGATGTCTTGGTGAAACAGCGTGAATGGAATGCTCAAGATAAAATACAACGATGGATACAGAAGTATGGTGCTTTGATGGTTGATTTTCCCACCAATATAAGTGTACATGCTGGAGGAGTTCTTATTGCTGAAAAACCATTGTGTCAATACGGAGTCATTGAACTGCCACCAAAAGGCTTTCCGACGATTCATATGGATATGTTTGAGGCAGATCGTATAGGTTTGTACAAGTTGGATATACTTAGTCAGCGTGGATTAGGTCATATCAAGGATGCATTGGCTTTGATCCTAAAAAATAAAGGGAAGCACATTGATATACATAATATAGATGATTTTTTGAACGATCCTATATTAGCGGAGCAAATTCGTACGGCCAATACTATAGGCTGCTTTTATATTGAAAGTCCTGCCATGCGCCAATTGTTAGGAAAGCTGGCCTGTTCGGATTATATTACACTTGTCGCCGCAAGCTCTATTATACGTCCTGGTGTAGCACAATCGGGGATGATGAAGCAGTATATCGAGCGTTATCATGATCCCCAAAAGGTAGAATATCTTCATCCTAAGATGAAAGAACTGCTCTCCGAAACATATGGTGTGATGGTATATCAAGAGGATGTCATCAAGGTAGCACATCATTTTGGGGGCATCTCTCTGGAAGAAGCAGATATTTTGCGCCGCGCAATGAGTGGTAAATATCGGTCTGAGAATAAATTTGACGATTTGAAAAAGAAGTTTTTTGCCAATTGTCATGCTTTTGGATATGATGATGCGGTGACCACGGAGGTATGGCGACAGATGGAGAGCTTTGGTGGTTATTCTTTTGCAAAGGGGCATTCCGCATCTTTTGCTGTCGAAAGTTATCAAAGTTTATTTTTGAAAACATATTATCCCAAGGAATTCTACGTCGCTGTCATTAATAATTTTGGTGGTTTCTACCACACGGAGTTTTATTTTCATGAGCTTCGTCGCAATGGTGGGAAAGTTCAACTTCCATGTTTGAATCATAGTGAATACCTAACCAGCATTGAGGGAGATGAGGTATATGTAGGTTTTATTCATCTACAGGGCTTAGAGGAAACATTGGGACGAAAGATAGAAGAAGAACGTAAATGTAGAGGGCCTTATCGTGATCTCAATGATGTGCTCTTGCGATTGCAGCCCAAACCCGAACAATTGAATATATTGATCCGTATCGGTGCACTTCGTTTTACAGGGGTAGATAAGAAAACATTATTATGGGAATCGAATTTCCGAAATAAGCAACGTGTCGACAAGCAAGCGGAAGTAACACTATTTGCTAGCGAATCAGTACAATTTACATTGCCTACATTTGAAGATGATAGGCTTGAGGATAGGAAGGAAGAGCTTGATTTATTAGGTTTTTTGATAGGTGATTTTTTTGAATTATTGGATCCGCACTATTTAACAGGTACTGTTTATGCTGGTAACTTATCACAATACCTGGGACAAAATATAAAGATAATAGGTCGGTTAGTAACAACGAAAGATACGTGGACCATAAAAAAGGAACGTATGTCTTTCGGTACATTTCTCGATGCTGAAGGTAATTGGTTGGATACAGTTCATTTTCCGCCTGTACTACGTCAATATCCATTCTTAGGCATGGGCTTCTACGAGTTACATGGCCGTGTGATGGAAGAGTTTGGAGTCTATAGTATTGAAGTAAATGCCATGCGAAAATTAGGCTATAGATTTAGTAGTTAGAAATATCTAGTAGCTATATCTTCTCACGACAGATCTATTCTTTTTCGCTAACATCGGATTTTTTAGGCTCTTCTGTATTGTTCTGTGTAGTAGGTGTTTTCATGGATCGTTTATTTTTTCGTACAATACCCCATTTTATAAGTAATGCTTGTTTTGAATTGTATTTTAAATGCTCCTTTTCGGGTTCACCTATTAAAAAACCATATGCTTCAGTAGAAGGGATAGCATCAAAGATAACTTTTAATGTAGCAGTCAAAGGTAAGGCGAGGATCAAACCGCCAAGGCCAAATAGCATTCCGCCCACGAGGATCGCTATAATGGCAATCAAGGGGTTCATACTAACCTTACTGCCGACAATATTAGGTGTGATGAGATTGCCTTCTAGAAATTGGACAACTTGAAACCAAGCAATAACGCCAATAGCATACCATGCATTGTCTTTGACAGCTAGTGCAAATAACGCAGGTAATATAGAACCAATGGTGATGCCAATATAAGGTAACAACATCAATAAAGAAGCTAGAGAACCAAAGAACCATGCATAGTCAATTCCTAAGGCCATTAACCCAACAGTATTAAGGAGGGCTACGATGCCCATCACCGTAATTAAGCCCATCAAGTAGCTTTGTATTACTTGATATATTTTATTTAATGTATCATTTACTTTGGCCTGTGGACTAGATTTAAATGCTTTAAAGAAAAATTCCCTAAAAAAGTCTCTATAATAAAGCATAAAGAAGCTATAAAGAGGGACTAATAATGAATTAGCTAGGAGATTACCTATAGAACCAAAGGTGCTTGTTATGATTCCGCCAGCATTTTCTAATGAACTATTACCTTGTTCTTTTAATTTTTTTAATACCTCATTGCGTCCTATTCCAAATTGTTTATCTATCCATTGCTCCCCCACTTCAAGTACAGATAGTACTTTTTTCGTAATCGCAGTAGCATCTTGGCCTATTATAATGCTTTGATGGACAATAAACCATATCACAGCAGAAATAATAGTAATGGCTACAGTGACGGCAAGTAAAGCAGAAGCTGCCTTGCCGATCCTTAGTCGTTCCAATAATTGGGCTAATGGAAATAATGAAATCGAAATAATAGCTGCAAAAAGTATCGGTAATAATATGCTTTGCGAATAATAAACAATTGCCAATATGAGAATAATCGCAAATAAGCGTGCCGATAGCTGTATAGAATATGGTATTTTTGAAAATTCTTTTTCCATAGATAATGCTTTAGTAGTTTGCTTTAGCCTTCTTTTTATCCCAATAAAATATATAAAATATAGCAATAAAAATTACGGCTGTATTTCCATACATAATATAGGGAATACGATAGATGAAATCATTGTATAGATACCCTGCAAATAGCGCGCCACTACCTATACCTATTTCTAAAGCTATATACATCGTCGCTACCGCTCTACCTCGATATTGTGGTAGTGATAAATCGATAGTCCATGCATTTAGTGCAGGGGATAATATTCCGGTACCAATCCCATACGTACAGGCGCCAATAATCAAGCCTTGTATACTGTTGCCCCAACCGATCAAGGCTAAGGATAAGCTTATAATAAAAAGACCAACGAGCATGACTTTGATACGTCCGTGCTTGTCTGCTAATTTGCCCGAAACAAAGCGTATACAAATCGAAGCTATCGTATAAGCAGCGAAAAATAAGCCTTTATTTTGTATACCGAGGTGTTCACTCCAATCAGGTATCAAGGTAAGGATAACACCATAGGCAGAATAAGAAAATAATGTCACTATGCCAGCAGGGATAGCCCTTTTTTCTATAATTTCTGTACGATTGATACGTAGCATACTGACATCAAATTTACGCTTTGTCATCAATGTCTCCTTCATATTTAAGACTATAATAATAGATAAAAAAGCAAATAAGGATGACGTATAAAACATTGTGTTGATGTCGAAATGAAAGGCTATATAACTGCCTATAGCAGGGCCAACAGCACCACCAATACTAAAACATAAGCCATGCATACCCAAAGCTTCACCCCAACGGTTAGAAGGGATAATATCGGCGACGTAGGCAGAGGTAGCTGTAGGCTTGAATCCTGTAGAAAACCCATGGATAAGGCGTAAAAAAAAGAACCCGGAAAGAGTGGTTAATATAGGGTATAAAAAACCACATAGCACACATACTATTGATCCTATAGCCATCACGGGGACACGGCCCCATTGGTCGGTTAGTTTACCACTAAAAGGTCGTGAAATTCCTGCGGTAAGTGTAAACAGGGCGATAATAAGTCCTTTATGCTCTGCACCACCTAATGTGGTTAGGTAGTTCGGAAGCTCCGGAATTATCATATTGAAACTCGCAGAAAACAATAAAGAGCTTAGACACAATAATATAAACTGAAAGGTATATATTGATTTTTCTACTTTAACTTCCATTAACTTACTTATCTAATTTTTGTCTTGCTATTTCGGAGCAAAATATGGTAGCAGCTACAGCAACATTTAATGATTCAGCAGCACCAATTCTTGGGATAGTTACGGCTTGATTGATCTTTGGAATTAATTCTTTGCGAATACCATTCCCTTCATTGCCCATTATGATTAATCCGGCATTTGTGAAATCAGTTTCATAAATTGATTGACCATCTAGCAATGCGCCAAATGTAGGTAATGATGTCGTGTCGATGAGTTCTTCAATGTCCAAATAGTCTATTTGAACACGCGCAAGTGAACCCATAGTGGCTTGTACTACCTTGGGGTTGTAGGCATCTACAGTGCCAATAGAACAAATAATATGTTTGATACCAAACCATTCTGCAGTACGAATGATCGTGCCTAGATTGCCAGGGTCTTGGATATCATCTAAGATTAAACTGTGCTTGTCAGCTAATAAAGAATGGTCAAATTCAGGCTGAGTAGGTATCTCTACAAGTGCCAGTGCGCCCTGTGGGGTTTTTAGACTTGTTATCTTTGAAAATTCTGTTTCTGTTATTTCTTCATGCTTTATAATCTGCGGTAATTTCCCCAACTTTGCAGCAGCTTGAGCCGTAGAAAATATTTTTTGTACTTTGTACGATGAATTTACAAATTCAAGAACAGATTTGATCCCTTCAACAATAAAAAGACCATGTTGTAAACGGAATTTTTTCTGTTGTAATGAGTTGATATGACTGATTTGAGCTTTTGACAACATTGATAAATGACTACTAGAGGAAGAACTATTTTATTTTATGCAAGTATAGCATTTTTGTTGCTAATATTCGAGTCCTGTCGTTCTGCAAGATTTGTTGAAGCCGATCAAGCGCTAGTTACACATATTGATATGACAGCTATTCCATTGGCGCTAAAGGAACAGTCTTCCTCGTATATATCAAATGAAATTAGACCCAATTCAGCGCTTAATCTAACGATTTATAATATTTTTAATACTAAAGGCGGACGCTATAAAAAGGAAAAGATCCGATCAGTCGGTGAACCACCGCATATTTTAGATACTTCATTAGTAGAGCTTTCAGCCAATCAAATAGAGCGTTTTTTGCATACTAAGGGATATTTTAATGCCACAGTTGTTCCTGAATTAACAATACGAAATAAAAGAGCAAAAATAGATTTTGTAGCCAATATGGGCGATCCTTTTTTCTATAATAACATTTCGTATCAAATCCAAGATTCTGCAATACGTGATATTTACAACAAAGAAGTATACCCAACTTCATTATTAAAAAAAGATAAGCAGTATGATCGTGCTAAATTGACAGCGGAAAGAGAGAAGTTGTATTTAGCAGCTAAAGATCAAGGCTATTATAAATTTTTAAGACAATATACCCGTATCGGTGTAGATACTAATGTAGTAGGCAATAATGCTGATCTGATATTCTCTGTGGTTAATCCTGATGAGGGTAAGCACCAGGTGTATAAAATAAATAATGTAAGTGTAAATATTCATCCTCATGACAATAGAGTAGTCTCCACAAATAGCTATCGGGATTCGACTACTAAAATCGAATTTCGTGACAATACCTCATTGTTTCGACTGAAGCCTATTTCTCGATATATGTATTTACGCGCTGGGCAGTTATACAGTTTGGCAAATGAAAATCTATCTTATGATAGGCTATATGAGATGAATGGTTTTCGAAGTGTGAAAATCAATTATACCGAAGTGGACAGTAATTTGTTGGATGTTACCTACGATTTGATTCCGCGCGCACGTATGTCAAACCAAGTAGAAGGGGAGTTTACTTTTAGCTCCGGGATGAGTGGATTTAATATTGGTAATACATTTTCGCATCGTAATGTTTTTGGTGGTGCCGAAGTGGTAGAGGTTAAGATGAGATATGGCGTGTTATTTGACCCAAGACTACCTGGTAGTTTATCCCAAAAAATATTTAACAATGATTTTCAAGTAGGTGTAAACTTAATAGTGCCACGTTTGATGTTGCCTTTTTCCAATCATAGTTCGGCACGCTATGGATTGCCAAGGACTACTTTCTCTTCGAGTTTGCAGTTGTTTAATCAAGACGCTACCTATTCTAACAAATATTTTATTAATACCCTCAATTACTCTTGGTGGCAGACGCCTTTCTTACAGCATAGTTATACGCCATTGGTTTTAGAGTATAGGCAAGGCAAATTTGATGAAGCATTCAAGCAAAATCTTATTGATGAAGGATATCGCTTGTATGTAGAGTCAAATAATAGAGAATATTTCGGTTTAGGATCACAGTATTCTGTTACCTGGAATGCCCCAAAATTACAATCATTAGAGAATTTTACATTTATACGCGGGACAGTGGATGTCAGTGGAAATACATTGGGCGTATTGAGCCATCTCTTCAATTTCAAAACAAATGCTGATAATCAAAAAACGTTATTAAAAGTTCCTTATTTACAATATGTAAAAGGGGAGGTGGATTATCGTTTGTATAGATATCTAGGAGGTAATAGACAGTTTGTATTCCGATTTAATGGTGGTTTGGCTGTTCCTTATGGCAATAACTCCGAATTATTGATCTTTGAAAAAAGCTTCTTTGCAGGTGGAATGAATGGTATTAGAGCTTGGCAAGCACGAACATTGGGGCCAGGTAATTATAATAGAAGTAGTATACAATCTGAACAGTTGCGTTTAAATTTACGTAATCTAGATCAATTGGGAGAGATTAAATTGGAGACCAATGTAGAGTATAGATTCCGCATGGTTAATAACTTTTTGGGCGCAAAATTGAATGGAGCTACCTTTGTAGATATGGGAAATATATGGCGATTGAGGGATAATCCCTTAAATCAAAATGGTGCTTTAGAATTCAATAAATTCTTTTCACAGATTGCCATTGGAACAGGATTTGGGCTGCGTTTTGATATGGATTATTTTACCATGCGACTAGATGCAGGATTGAAATTAAAAGACCCGCAGTTTAGTGGCAAGGACCAATGGGTCATTAAGCATTTCTTTGATGCCAAAGAATTTAAGGATGCTTATTATGATAGTCACAAGCCTGATAGATATAATTTTATTCAGTACAATTTTGGAATTGGATTGCCTTTTTAAATTATTTTTTTTACTATCTCATAAGCACTTTCTAGAATATGTCCTACAGACAATCCTTTACTGAAAGAAAAATATCCATATACAATAGCCAATACCACAAAGGTACTTAACAATCGCTTGAATGTGTATGCTATTAATAAAAGTATGGCAGGGATAATAATCAGTAGTAATCCATTGATTTTGATCGGTGTAATTTCAGTATCTTTTTTGTATAAAAAGTAAAGCTTACCTGTTGATTTGTCTTGATTTTTGTGCTTAAAATATACAAATGTAGAACCTTCGATAGGATGGATAGGCGTAGCTACACCGCCGTGAAAGGCTAAATTTTGCTCGAAACCGTTGATTGTAAATTTATAAGTGCCATTAATATGTTCTTTGGCTTGATCTAACGAATCCGTCGCTATTATAGCAATTTTGCTATTGGAAGTTAAGCTTTCTTTTATTTCGAAATTGTTGATTTGAAAATCTGCTTCTTGCCCAAAAGCAAATGAAGAATATATTAATGTGATGATTACTAATAGTGTCGCTTTCATATGTAATTTGGCACAATGATAATAAAATAATTAGGAGTAGACTAAAATCTATAGTTTTAAAATGTAAAAAATTTTTAAAATGTAGATATACTTTGTACATTTGTTGAAGAAAAATATAGCAATTAATTAACATGGAAAATAGAGCAGCAGATAGACAACCAAAAACTACTGATAACAACGCAAACGAAACGCATTATTATGTGACTTTGACGGTTGCTATCGTAATCGGTTTAATCGGTGTATTTATTAGATTTGTACCAGATGAGGTTACAGCATTAAACCAATATACTTTATTGTTTTCTACAATAGCTAATGTTGCTATTTTAGTAGCATCTTTCATTGCTTTCAAGACTGTTTTTGGAATCTTAGGTTTCGGAAGCAAAAAGTAATTTCTCTAAAAATATTTAATATCCTATTTAAATATAAAGGAGCTATCCAGTTGGATGGCTCTTTTTTTATGAATATAAAAAAAGGTCTTCTAAATTTTGAAGACCTTTTTTTCGTTATTACTTATTGTATGACTTTGAATATTGAAGTATATTATCTATAGTTTTTTGACTGGGCTCTTTGGCTAAGCTTTGTACACTAAGTTTGATTTTTTCTTCAAACTGTTTGTCAACTATTGTTATTCCTTCATTTAAATCACTTTTATAAGCATTTTCGTCAACTGGAGTAAAGTTTTCTACCATAAGCAATCTTTATTTTATATTAGCTTTTAATTAGTTAACGAAAAATAAAAATTATTATTATAGATATTTAACATTTTTTTATTTTTTATTAGCTATATATTTATTAGCTTCTACGATCGCGTTATAGGCATTCACTATACCTCCGCTTACCGATATTTCATCTAAATATACCTTTTTTGTAGATCCTTCTTTTTTGATTTTCACTTTCTTATCTACTTTAGTTACTGAATTGAGTATGATGTCTTTCACCTCTTTGGCAGTTAGCTCAGGATAATACGAACGCAATATTGCAGCTAATCCAGCTACTACAGGTGCGGCCATACTTGTTCCTTGTTGAACTTTATATTCATTTTCTGGCATTGTAGAATAAATTTCTACACCTGGCGCGAATACATCTACAGATTTGTAACCATAGTTAGAAAAATCGGCTAATAATCCATCGTCCAATTTCCATGATGTAGCACCTACAGTAATCCAATTGGGAGCTTCTCCAGTTATGGCGTCATCTTCATCTGTAAAATATTTTGTAGGAAAATTTGGGGTAATATCAATGTCATTGCCGTCATTGCCTGCAGCATGGATTAATAATACATCATTCTCCATAGCATATTTTACCGCTTCATCTACTGTTGCTTTATTATAAACATAGCCTTTCCCAAAGCTCATATTTATTACCTTAGCACCATTGTCTACAGCATAACGTATACCATTAGCTACATCTTTATCTCTTTCATCGCCATTGGGCACTACGCGGATAGACATGATTTTTGCATTGTCAGCGACGCCATTGATACCGATGCCATTATTACGCTTAGCAGCAATGATCCCTGCCACATGTGTACCATGGCTAGCGTCAGGCCCTTTTACATCAGGATTGCCATAATAGCGTTCGGAAGCATCATTATAGTCGTCACCAACGATTACTCTGGAATCATAATCCTTATTTAAGTGATACTTTGTCTGTGCGGTAAAATATTCGGTAGCCTCTATAATATCTTTATAGAAGTCATTGAAACTCGTTTTATCAGCTTCTTTTTTTGCTACACGCAAGGCTAATTTCTCGGAGTCACTATTAGCTTGATAGTCATCTAAATCTTTCTTGGTAATATCTTTTGGTTCTTTAGCTATAGCTTTTATTATTTTATCTACATTTTCTTTAAGCTTCAAATAGTTTAGTTCACCAAATTGTGCCTCTTCCATCTTAGTTGCATAGTCGGCAACCATTTTTTGGTAAGCTACAAATTCTCTTCTTTCCTTAGCAGATAATTTAGTGCTTGGGAGTACCGATTGATATTTAGGTTCAAATAGCGCAATTTGTCTTGTTACCTCAAGATTGTCATAATTGACATTCTCTCCATTGGCATTGCCGATAAAATTCCAACCGTATTTGTCACCTATATAGCCGTTATTATTACCATCTTTACTGCTTTTGGTATTTTCTTTTTCATTAATCCATAAAACATCTTTGAGATCTTCATGGTTGACATCTACACCACCATCAATTACAGCAACTATTACAGGAGTTGATTTTTTGCCTTTTAATAAATCATAAGCTTTTTCAGTGCTTATGCCCATTACTTTATCGGTTTTATAATCTAGATTATACCAGTTGGCAGGGGCTTTATCTCCTGTAGATTGGGAAAATCCGGAGAATGGTAATATACTGATTGCTAGTAAAGCTATTGCTACTTTAGATTTAAACATAGTATGAATTTAATTAACAAATATAAGGTTACTCTACTTTTTGTTGCGTTAAATTTAGCTAAAATTAGCTATGTAACGGTTTATTTGCATAGCTTTATTCTTTAATTAACTAATCATGATCTTAATTCGAATAGACTAGTATGAGAGGGAAAAAGTTTAATTACATGATAATATTAGGCGTAATTGTGTCTTCGTGTGCACAAAAAAGAGAAAAAATGAGCGTAGTATGGCCAGATGCCACTCCTCCAATAGCTGATGTAAAACCTTATACGCGTATCATTCATGGTGATACCGTTGTAGATAATTACTATTGGATGAATGATTATTTTAAAAAAGGTGATGATTCAACAAATGTTATTAAGTATTTAGAGGCAGAGAATGCTTACACTGCAACGATGATGAAAAGTACCGAGCCATTGCAAGCTCGCTTATTTGAAGAGATGAAATCTCGTATCAAAGAAAAAGATGAGTCTGTTCCTTACTTCAAGAATGGTTATTACTATTATAATAAGACGGAGGAGGGGAAGCAGTATTATAAGATATGTCGTAAAAAAGGGGATTTAAATGCTCCTGAAGAGGTGCTATTAGATGTTGATAAGATGGCTGAAGGATTACCTTACTTTGCCTTAGGCGGATATTCTATTAGTCCAGATAACAAATTGATGGCTTATAGTGTAGATACCGTATCACGCCGTGAATATGTGATACAGGTTAGGAATCTGGAAACAGGAGAAATTCTGAAAGATAGAATTTCACGTACTGAAGGTAGTGCGACATGGGCGGCAGATAATAAGACTATTTTTTATACCGCCAAAAATCCGATTACTTTATTGTCTGAAAAAATCAAACGTCATACCTTAGGAACAAGTGAAGATCTTGATGTTACGGTTTACGATGAAAAGGATAATACAAACTATATTGGTGTTGGTAAATCCAAAAATAATAAATATATATTTATTGAATCACAAGGGACTTTAAGTTCTGAAACGCTGTATTTGGACGCTAATGATCCTAATGGTACTTTTAAGGTTTTTCAACCGCGATTGAAAGATGTGTTATATTCTGTCGTTCCTTTAGAAGATAGATTCTTGGTCGTAACCAATGACAACGCACAAAACTTTAAAGTCGTAGAAACACCTTTGAATAAAACGACAAAAGAAAATTGGAAAGAATTTATTCCACACCGTAAAGATGTATTGGTACAAGGGATTGATGAGTTTAAGGATTTCGTAGTTATTTCTGAGCGTAAGAATGGTCTGACGAATCTATCTATTCTTAATTTGAAGGATAAGTCTACCCATGATCTAGATTTTGGTGAGGCCGCATTTACGGTATATCCTTCGGTTAATGAAGAGTATGATACTGATGTGGTACGCTATGGTTATACTTCAATGGTAACACCATCGTCCACTTTTGATTATAATATGAATTCCAAAGAGAAGACTTTATTAAAGCAACAGGAAGTATTGGGTGGATATAACCAAGAGGAATATATTACTGAGCGTACTTTTGCTACCGCTACTGATGGTACCAAAGTGCCAATTTCTTTAGTCTATAAAAAGGGAACCAACAAAGATGGCTCTGCACCATTGTTTTTATATGCTTATGGTTCGTATGGGGCATCGATGGATCCTACATTTAGTACTGCACGGTTAGCGTTGTTGGATAGAGGTTTTGTATATGCTATAGCACATATTCGTGGGGGAGAAGAGATGGGACGCCAATGGTATGAGGATGGTAAAATGATGAAGAAGATTAATACGTTCACCGATTTTATTGATTGTGGCAAATACCTAATCGAAAACAAATACACCAGTCAGGGGCATTTGTACGCCAATGGTGGTAGTGCGGGTGGTTTGTTGATGGGGGCAGTTATTAATATGGCACCTGAGTTGTGGAATGGTGTGATATCGGCAGTGCCATTTGTCGATGTCGTTAATACGATGTTGGATGAAACGATTCCATTGACAACAAACGAATATGACGAGTGGGGCAATCCTAACAATAAGGAGGCCTATGAATATATGAAATCGTACTCTCCGTATGAGAATATTGAGGCTAAGGAGTATCCCAACTTATTGGTTACTACTGGTTTGCATGATAGTCAAGTTCAATATTTTGAACCCGCTAAGTGGGTCGCTAAATTACGTGCTACGAAGAAAGGTGACAATGTGATTTTATTAAAAACTGACATGGACTTTGGTCATGGTGGTGCCTCAGGGCGATTTGATTACCTAAAGGATAAGGCTTTAGAATACGCGTTTATATTAAAATTAGAAGGGATAACAGATTAATGATTAGGAATTTATTGACAGTTTTACTGTTATTTATAGGTACTGTAGTATTCGCACAGAATACAGAACAATTTAAAATTAATACAGCCAAATCAACCGTCAAATGGTCGGGCAAGAAGATTGTAGGTGGTCTTACAGAAGGAACGATTGCTTTAGAGCGTGGTAAGTTAAACTTTAGCAAGCAACAATTGGTATCTGGAGAAATTGTAATGAATACGAAGAGTATTTCATCTGATAAAGCTCCAGCAAAATTAATTCAGCACTTGAAAAATGATGATTTCTTTGCTGTAGATAAGTTCCCTACAGCTTCATTTGTAATAACGAGTGTTTCTGGTAATCTTGTAAAGGGAAAAATGACGATTAAAGGTATTACACATGATTTGTCGTTCCCTGCAGATATTACTTATACGAAAGATGCTGTCATAGCGAAGGCTTTAGAAGTCAAAGTTAATCGTACAAAATATGATGTCACATATAAATCGGGAAGTATATTCTCTGGATTAGGAGATGGCGCTATTGAAGATGATTTTATCCTCCATATTAATTTAATTGGAGAGAAAATCAATTAAAAAAAAAGAGCTTAAGAACAATATATATGCCCCGATAGTTTAATTACTTCTCGGGGTATATTTATAAAGGACTTTTCCGTATATATAATATTATTTTATGTTGTCTGCTTCTTGTTCACGAGCATCTATTTGGTGTTGCTTATAGTTCTCTATAGCATTTTTACTCGCTTTTTGAGATACGTATATAGCAATGACCGCTAAGATGGTAACAATAGAAATACCCCAAACATATTTTTGTTTATCTTGTTTTACTAACCAATACATAACGAAGATGTATGGAATTGCGAAAATTAAATAGAAGATTATGCTTGGTCCTACCATGATATTATTTGTCAATTAAATTATTCGCCAAAATTAGTCTATTTAATAAGATTAACAAAATGAGAATCATTATTATGAGACTTTTGTGATGCTATGTCTTCATTATTAATGCGTATTGGAAGTAGGTCTTCCCAATCAAATACTAACAATTTTAAACATTTCAACGTTTTTTATGTCTTATTAATAGTTTTTCGTAGGTAATGGAATAGTATAATCTATTTTTAAAAAAAACTACACTAAAATTGCATAAAAGAAAAAATAAATTTTATACTTTTGCGCTGTTAGATTTAAGAAAGAAACATTTAAGATTTAAATGAATTACAGAACAGAATATATATATAGCAAAATGCAGACTTTCAATAAGTTTGTTAGTATGCTGTTGTCTGGTCATAATCGTTTAAATTGTCCAATTCTGCGATTTCGACGACCTATTCTGCCTCGAGCTTGATTTCGAGAGGCAGGTTACTTCCACTCACAAAGAATTCATCTAGCTCGATGAATTTCTTAATCATTAGTTATTAGTTTTATCACACGAAAGTGTATTAATTATTAGGTCGACATCTTAGATGACAATTTCAGATTTTTTAATTATTCCTGCTACTGCAAACCACATAGGTTATGCAGAGAACATTTGTAATGAAATGTTTGAGTCCGCCAAAGCGCGCGGAACAGGGATCGCAAGACGTAAACCAGAGTACGTAGCGAAAAAAATGGAGGAAGGTAAAGCCGTTATTGCTTTGCATAAAGACGGTAGATGGGCTGGTTTTTGCTATATCGAAACTTGGGGACACGGTGATTATGTCGCTAACTCGGGGTTGATTGTAAATCCGCACTTTCGTAAAGTAGGATTGGCAAAAGCAATCAAAAAACGCGTCTTTGAGCTTTCACGTGAAAAATACCCTAAGTCGAAAATTTTCGGTTTGACGACAGGCTTAGCGGTCATGAAAATTAACTCCGATTTGGGCTACGAACCAGTTACTTACTCCGAGCTTACCCAAGATGAAGAATTTTGGAAAGGATGCCAAAGTTGTATAAATTTTGATATTCTCGTCAGCAAAGAGCGTAAAAACTGTATGTGTACTGCAATGTTGTGGGATCCTGTAGAAAAGGAACGCGAATTGAAAGAGAAAATTCAGCGTCGTGCGGAGGCTAAAGAGCGTCTGGAACGGATCTCCAAAAAGCAATCTTTGCTAAAACGTATTGAGGCAAAATTGTGGAAGTCTACAAAGAAAATTGTAGCTGCTGTACTTCCTGACGCTGCGAAGACAGTAAAAGAAATTTAATTTGTAAATTTGTTAAGCTTAAAATAAGAGCTCTAAATATTTAATATATAGCATCAAAATAATGAAAAAAGTAGTTTTAGCATTTAGTGGTGGTTTGGATACATCTTTCTGTTGTATTCATTTATCCAAAGATTTAGGTTTAGAAGTACATTCTGTAGTTGTAAATACTGGTGGTTTTTCTGATGAAGAAATTAAAAATATCGAAGCTCGCGCTTACGAATTAGGCGTGAAGTCACATACTACGATTGACGAGACTGAAGACTACTACCGCGATACTATTAAATATTTGATCTTCGGTAACGTATTGAAAAATGCTACTTACCCATTATCCGTTTCTGCGGAACGCGTTGTACAAGCTACAGCAATCGCTAATTATGCTAAGAAGATTGGCGCTCAATGTGTAGCACATGGTTCTACGGGTGCTGGTAATGATCAAGTTCGTTTTGATATGATTTTCAATACCTTGATTCCAGGTGTTGAAATTATTACCCCAATTCGTGACTTGAAATTGTCTCGTGAGGCTGAAATTGATTACTTAGGTAAACATGGTTTCCCTTATAGTGCTGAAAAAGCTAAATATTCTATCAATAAAGGACTTTGGGGTACTTCTGTAGGTGGTGCTGAAACATTGACTTCAAATCAGTATTTGCCAGAGTCAGCATGGCCTACGCCAGCAACTTCTACGGAGCCGCAAACGATTACTATAGATTTCGAAAAAGGTGAGCCTGTGGGTTTAAATGGTGAAAAAATTGGTGCTGTGAAAGTTATTCAACAGTTGCAAGACATCGCACAACCATATGGTATCGGCCGTGATATCCACGTTGGAGATACGATCATCGGTATCAAAGGTCGTGTAGGTTTTGAGGCTGCAGGCCCAATTATTTTGGTAAAAGCACACCATACTTTAGAGAAACATACATTAACAAAATGGCAATTGTCATGGAAAGACCAGATCGCTGCTTTCTATGGTAACTGGATGCATGAAGGTCAAATGCATGACCCTGTAATGCGTGATATTGAAGCATTCTTGACGTCCGCTCAAGAGATGGTTACGGGACGTGTTATTGTTGAATTGCACCCATACAGATTTGTAGTAGTAGGTGTTGAGTCAGAACACGATTTGATGAATAATAAATTCGGTAGCTACGGTGAGATGAACGAAGGATATACAGGAGATGATGTAAAAGGATTCTCTAAAATCTTTGGTAATCAAACTAACATTTGGCATAAAGTAAACAATAAAGGCTAATTTGTAGTTTTAATATATAACTTAAACGTCATTTTGAATTCCTCAAAATGACGTTTTTTATAAACCTTAAAAATATTATGAGCAAGATTAAAGTAGGAATAGTTGGTTCAGCAGGGTATACAGGTGGTGAATTGCTGCGTGTACTCATCTATCATCCCAATGTGGAGATTGTATTTGCTAATTCGGCCTCCAATGCAGGCAATAAGTTATACGATGTACATAACGATTTGTTTGGTGACACAGATTTAGAGTTTTCATCCGATTTTCATTCTAATATTGATGTTTTATTTTTGTGTGTTGGTCATGGTGATGCGCGCAAGTTTTTGGATGCTAATCCTGTAGATCCTTCCGTAAAAATTATTGATTTATCACAAGATTATCGTTTACGTGCTAATACAGCATATCAAGGGAAACAATTCGTATATGGATTACCGGAGCTGAATCGTGAAGCTATCAAATCCGCGCAGTATATTGCAAATCCAGGATGTTTTGCGACGAATATTCAATTGGCATTATTGCCTTTAGCATCCAAAGGATTGTTGCCAAATCAGATTCATATCAATGCGACAACAGGATCGACGGGCGCAGGGCAAAAGCCTACAGCGACGTCTCACTTCTCATGGCGCAATAATAATCAGTCCGCATATAAGTCTTTTGAGCATCAGCATTTGCAGGAGATTTCAGAGTCATTGGATCAATTGCAATCAGGTTTTCTTCCGACTGAAGGAGGTTCTCTATTAGAAAGAGCTGCTGAGAAAATTAACTTTATTCCCCAACGTGGTGATTTTACGCGAGGTATATTTTCAGCGATTTATGTTGATACTGACTTGACAGAAGATGAAGCTTATGATTTGTATACTACATTTTATGCTTCGCATCCGTTTACTACTGTATCTAAAGCCAATATTGATTTAAAACAAGTGGTTAATACTAATAAGTCTATTATTCATTTGGAGAAGCACGGAAGCAAATTGTTGATTCTTAATGCTACAGATAATTTATTAAAAGGTGCTTCGGGCCAAGCAGTTCAAAATATGAACTTGATGTTTGGGTTGGAAGAGAGAACCGGGCTTAATTTGAAATCTGTAGGTTTTTAACGGATAATATATAAATATTGTAAATCCAATTTCGTAAGAAATTGGATTTTTTCGTTAGTAACAAATCTGTGGGGCAATCGTTTGCTTCATGAGTTTGCTATAGATCTCTATTTTATTTCTATTACATTTGATACTTAAACTGTTATTTTATGAAAAGATTATTTTATTTATATGTATTTACCGCATTATGTCTAATGCATATTTCAGTAGGATACGCTGCTGATTCTAACCCTGAAAAAATATATACTATACCACTCATAGGCAATGCTTTTGAAATTGGTCATACTGCAGGCAGGTCCACAATAGGAAAGGATTTTGCAACGATCTCTGAACGTACAAAAAATAGTACTAATGTCTATTTTAAAGTACTAGGTCATGGTACTTTGACAGTAAGTGTAAAAGGTAGATCCTCAAATGGGGCTAGTGTAAAGGTTGGTTTTATGAATCAAACCAAGGTTGTTAATTTTACCAAGACTACGGAAACTTTACCTTTGGGTGATTTCGACATTAAATCTGCAGGCTATTACCATGTGGATCTAACAGCTGTAGCTGGTAGTGCTGAGATTACGGATATCGTTGTTTCGGGGACTGCTGTAGAAGCTGGTATTATCTATTCGAATGATCCAAGCTATTATTATTGGGCTAGAAGAGGACCATCATGTCATTTAGGCTATACTGTACCTACTAAATCTGATATTACTTACTATTATAATGAAGTATTAGTACCAGAAGGAGAGGATCAAATAGGTTCATATTTTATGGCTAATGGCTTTGGAGAAGGATATTTTGGGATACAAGTAAATTCATCTACCGAAAGACGTATATTATTCTCGGTATGGAGTCCTTTCCATACAGACGATCCGAAAGCGATTCCTGATGATGAGAAAATACATTTATTGAAAAAAGGTACAGATGTACATACTGGTGAGTTTGGTAATGAAGGCTCGGGTGGGCAGAGTTACTTACGCTATAATTGGAAAGCTGGTCAATCGTATAAATTTTTGTTAAAAGGTAAGCCTGATGGCAATGGTAGTACTATTTATACCGCTTGGTTTTTGGCTCCTGAAATGAAAACGTGGAAATTGATCGCTAGTTTTAAAAGGCCGAAGACCAATACGTATTTGACAAGATTTCATAGTTTCTTAGAAAATTTTAACCCCAATCAAGGCTATTTGACACGCCAAGTGAACTTTAATAATCAATGGGTTTATGATGGGGCATGGAAAAAAGTAGAAAGTGCTAAACTAACTGTTGATGCTACATATAATGCCAATCAGCGTGTAGATGCTACTGGTGGGACTACGTCGACAGGATATTTCCTAAAGATGGGTGGTTTCTTTAATGAGGTTGAAAAACCGGGTACTGTGTTTACTTTTAATAATACAAAGAAAGCACCAAAGGTTAATTTTTCTAAGTTGCCATAAAAGTTAAATTTTATATCAATAAAAAGAGGCTGTCTCAAAATGGACAGCCTCTTTTTTATTGATATAAAGAATGAAATTATTTCTCTTTTTCGTCACTTACATCCGTAGAAACAGAATCTTCAGATGCTGCAGGGCTTTCACCTTTAACGATAATTTCCTTTTTCTCTTCATCTAAATCTATTGTAATAATATCTTTAGATTTCAATTCACCTTTTAAGATTTCTTCAGCAATAGGATCTTCAAGGTATTTTTGGATAGAACGTTTAAGTGGACGTGCTCCAAAATTAGTGTCAAAACCTTTTTCAGCGATATAGTTTTTGGCTTTATCTGTCAATGTAATAGAATGACCTAAAGCTTCAATACGTCCAAACAAAGATTTTAATTCGATATCGATGATTTTGAAAATATTCTCTTTCGTTAATGAATTGAAAACAATGACATCGTCAATACGGTTTAAAAATTCAGGTGCAAAGGCACGTTTCAAGGCAGTCTCGATGACGCCTCTAGAATGTGACTCTGTTTGATTCTCTTTAGCCGTCGTTGTGAAACCAACTCCCTGACCAAATTCTTTCAACTGGCGAACACCAATATTTGATGTCATAATGATGATTGTATTTCTAAAATCTACTTTACGACCCAATGAATCT
The DNA here is from genome assembly GCF_022627575.1 of Sphingobacterium rhinopitheci. Classification (GTDB taxonomy): domain Bacteria; phylum Bacteroidota; class Bacteroidia; order Sphingobacteriales; family Sphingobacteriaceae; genus Sphingobacterium; species Sphingobacterium rhinopitheci. Next base: position 300,094 of record NZ_JADEYQ010000001.1, on the reverse strand, counting down.
GTCAACTGTCCTTCCTCTAATACTTGTAACAGTAGATTGAATACATCTGGATGGGCTTTTTCAATTTCATCCAATAGAACTACAGAATATGGCTTGCGACGTACTTTTTCCGTCAATTGACCACCTTCTTCATAACCTACATATCCTGGAGGCGCTCCTACTAAACGTGATACCGCAAATTTTTCCATATATTCACTCATATCCACTTGGATCAATGAATCCTCTGAATGGAACATGAAACGTGCTAATTCCTTAGCCAATTCGGTCTTACCAACACCGGTAGGTCCTAAGAAAATAAAGGAACCAATTGGTTTTTTAGGATCTTTAAGGCCTGCACGGGTACGTTGAATAGCTTTCACTAATTTGCCTACAGCGTCGTCCTGTCCAATGATACGTCCTTTCATCGCATCTCCCATATTCAATAGTTTTTGACTATCTGTTTGGTTTACGCGTTGGATAGGTATACCTGTCATCATGGATACTACTTCGGCAACATTATCCGCTGTTACCGTATAACGTTTAGATTTAGTCTCTGTTTCCCACGCTGTTTTTTCCCTATCGAGTTCTTCTAATAGCTTTTTCTCTGTGTCACGAAGTTTTGCTGCTTCCTCATATTTTTGGGAACGAACAACTTTGTTTTTCTCTAATTTTACTTCTTCAATTTTCTCTTCGATTTCGATGATCGTTTGAGGAACATGAATATTAGTTAAGTGTACACGTGAGCCGGCTTCATCCAAAGCATCGATCGCTTTATCTGGTAAGAATCGATCCGTTATATATCTTGTAGTTAATGTTACACAAGCCTCTAGTGCTTCAGGAGTATAATTAACATTATGGTGTTCTTCGTATTTATCTTTTATACGATTTAATATTTCCAATGTTTCATCATGTGAAGCTGGTTCAATGATTACCTTTTGGAAACGACGATCTAATGCACCATCTTTTTCAATAAATTGACGGTACTCATCTAATGTTGTAGCACCAATACATTGTATTTCACCTCGTGCCAATGCTGGTTTGAACATATTGGAAGCATCTAAAGAACCTGAAGCTCCTCCAGCACCAACAATGGTGTGAATCTCATCAATGAATAGAATCACATCAGGTGATTTCTCTAATTCATTCATGACAGCTTTCATACGTTCTTCAAACTGTCCACGGTATTTTGTGCCTGCTACTAATGAAGCTAGATCTAATGTAACGACACGCTTGTTGAAGAGTACACGTGAAACTTTACGCTGAACAATACGCAAGGCTAAACCTTCCGCTATAGCAGATTTACCAACACCAGGCTCTCCGATTAAAATAGGGTTGTTTTTCTTGCGACGTGATAATATCTGAGAAACACGCTCAATTTCTTTTTCGCGCCCTACGATAGGGTCTAATTTTCCATCTTCAGCAGCACGTGTAAGATCACGCCCAAAATTATCCAAAACAGGAGTTTTTGATTTAATATCTGAAACCTTCTTTGGAGCTGAAAAATTGTCTTCTTCAGCATAATCGTCATCAGAAGCTGGCGATCCACCCACGTCCCCCGTAATACCTGTCTTACTCTGTTCTACTTCATTTTTGAAGAGATCATAAGAGATGTTATATTGTTGTAATATCTGCGAAGCAATATTATCTTCATCACGAAGGATTGCAAGTAAAAGATGCTCTGTGCCGATGATATCACTTTTAAAAATTTTCGCCTCTAAATAGGTGATCTTTAATACTTTTTCAGCTTGTTTAGTAAGAGGAACGGATCCTACAGGTGATCGAGACACTGAAGAGCCTTTTACAGCATCCTCAATAGATTGTCTGATTGCACTGGTATCTATATTTAAATTTCTAAGAATTTTTATTGCCACACCATCACCTTCTCTAATAAGCCCAAGTAATAAGTGTTCTGTCCCTATATAGTCGTGACGAAGTCGTAATGCTTCTTCTCTACTGTAGGAGATAACGTCTTTTACTCTTGGTGAGAATTTTGCTTCCATGTAATTACCTTTCTTTAAATTAAAATATGACGGATGATATAAATGTATGAAATAAATAATTATCCCGTCTTATATTTTACTATTATTTATCAACAATCAAGCCATATCTATTATTCGTCAAATTGACAGTTGAAATTACAATTTACTGTAAAGGAATTACCTTTTGTTGTCTTCAATAGCTTTTTATTTAGGCTTCTAATTGATATATTTGTTAACATATATAAATAAGTATTAATTGTTAGCCGACACAATATGTCAGACGAAAAAATAATCTTTTCAATGGCGGGAGTAAATAAAATTTACCCCCCTCAAAAACAAGTTTTAAAAAATATTTACCTTTCTTTCTTTTACGGTGCGAAAATAGGTGTGATAGGATTGAATGGATCTGGTAAATCTTCCTTGTTGAAGATTATCGCCGGATTAGATAAATCATTTCAAGGTGAAGTGGTGTTCTCTCCTGGGTACTCAGTAGGATATTTGGCGCAAGAGCCTATTTTGGATCCCGAAAAGACAGTCAAAGAGATTGTAGAAGAAGGTGTCGCAGAAATCACGGCTATCTTGAAAGAGTATGAAGAGATAAATGAAAAATTTGGCTTACCTGAGGTGTATGAAAACGCTGATGAGATGGACAAGTTGTTGGCTCGTCAAGGTGAACTACAAGATAAAATAGATGCAACAAATGCTTGGGAATTAGATTCTAAATTGGAAAGAGCAATGGATGCTTTACGCTGTCCAGAGCCGGATGCTTTGATTGCCAATTTGTCAGGAGGTGAGCGTCGCCGCGTAGCGATGTGTCGCTTGTTACTGCAAGAACCTGATGTGTTATTATTGGATGAACCTACCAACCACTTGGATGCGGAGTCAATAGACTGGTTAGAGCAACATTTGCAACAATATAAAGGTACCGTTATCGCCGTTACCCACGATAGATATTTCTTAGACAATGTGGCAGGCTGGATCTTAGAATTAGATAGAGGTGAAGGTATTCCATGGAAAGGAAATTACTCTTCTTGGTTGGATCAAAAAGCAAAACGTCTAGCACAAGAAGAAAAGCAAGAGACAAAGCGTCAAAAAACTTTAGAGCGTGAGTTGGAATGGGTGCGCATGGCTCCTAAAGCACGTCACGCTAAATCTAAAGCTCGTCTGCACAACTACGAGAAATTAGCTTCGGAAGAAACTAAAGAAAGAGAAGATAACTTAGAATTATTTATTCCGCCAGGACCGCGTTTAGGAAATGTCGTTATTGAGGCGGAAAATATATCTAAAGCATATGGAGATCGTATTTTATTCGAAAATTTAAGCTTCTCTCTACCTCCAGCAGGTATTGTAGGTATCATCGGTCCCAATGGTGTCGGCAAGACTACTTTGTTTCGTTTGATTACGGGCCAAGAGCAACCTGATACAGGATCTTTCCGTGTAGGTGAGACTGTGGTATTGGGTTATGTAGATCAGATGCATGATGATTTGGATCCTGAGAAATCTGTATGGGAAAATATCACAGGCGGTAATGATAATTTGATCTTAGGAAATAAGACTATCAATTCTAGAGCCTATGTTTCTAAATTTAATTTCAATGGTGGTGATCAGCAGAAAAAAGTTGGTGTATTGTCTGGTGGTGAGCGCAACCGTGTTCATCTTGCTATTACCTTGAAAAAAGCATCCAATGTATTATTATTAGATGAGCCTACCAATGATATAGATGTTAATACATTGCGTGCCTTGGAAGAAGGGGTAGAGAATTTCGGCGGTTGTGCTGTTATTATTTCCCACGATAGATGGTTCTTAGATCGTATTTGTACACATATCTTAGCTTTTGAAGGTGATTCTCAAGTGTATTTCTTTGAAGGTAACTATTCCGAATATGAAGAAAACCGTAAAAAGAGATTAGGCGACGTCGGTCCTAAACGTGTGAAATATAAAAAACTTGTTAAGTAGTTATTTATGAGTCTAGAATCGTCCAAACTATTAGCGGCAATGATTGACACGGCTATTGATGGTATTATTACTATCGATAGCCGTGGAATAATTGAATCTATGAATCCTGCGGCATTAGTATTATTCGAATATAGTTTAGATGATGTCGTAGGGAATAATATTTCTATGCTAATGCCAGAGCCTGATAGCAGTCGTCATGATGGCTATATCGCTAAGTATAAAGAAACGGGTGAAAAGAAAATTATTGGGGAAGGTAGAGAAGTATTAGGACGCAAAAAGGATGGCAGTACTTTTCCCTTTCGCTTGGCCGTAAGTGAGGTATATTATGATAATAGGTCTGTATTTACAGGGTTTATACATGATTTGACCAAAGAGAAGCAAGCGGAAGACAAATTGTTAAGTCATACGTTAGAATTGGAAGAGATCGTTCGTAAGCGTACGAAAGACTTAATAAAATTAGTGTCGGAATTGGAATTTGCAAAAGCTGAGGTAAGTAACTCTTTAGAAAAGGAGCGTGAATTGAACCAGTTGAAATCACGCTTTGTATCGATGGCTTCACATGAATTTCGAACTCCGCTTAGTTCCGTTCAATTATCAGCTTCTCTAATCAATAAGTATACCGAAAAAGCTGATTTTGAATCTGTCGTAAAGCATACCGGAAGGATCAAAAGTGCCGTTCAATTGTTGAATGGTATTCTTAATGACTTTTTATCTTTAGAAAAGTTAGATACTGGTGTTGTCGTCGTAAATAAGAAGTTAATAAATCTAGTGCATCTTGGGGAAGAAATATCTGAGGAGATGCAGATGATTTGTAAGAAAAATCAACATATTGTATATCAACATACTGGCTCTGAGGCTGAATTTGAATTAGATGCTCATCTGTTGAAAAGTAGTATTATTAATCTTATTTCCAACGCGGTAAAATATTCAGGTGAAGATACTTTTATAGAGTTTACAACGGAGATAAATGGGGATGAATGTACTATTTGTGTGAAGGATAATGGTATTGGGATTCCTGAAGAAGATCAAAAAAACCTTTTCGAGCCTTTTTTTAGAGCACATAATATAGGTAATATTCCGGGAACGGGACTGGGGCTTAATATAGTGAAAAGGTACATCTCTCTGATGGGAGGTGAAATGGTATATCACTCGGCGGTGAATGAAGGAACGCTGTTTAAGATGACTTTTAAGAAATAAAACATACATCCTATTATGAATAAACGAAGGATACTCATCATTGAAGATAATTTTGAGATTCGAGAGGGGACAGCAGAAATATTGAACCTCACTGGAGACTATGAGGTTATTACTGCAGAAAATGGAAAAATCGGTGTAGAGCTAGCTATTAAGCATGTTCCTGATCTTATTCTATGTGATATTATGATGCCAGAGCTGGATGGTTATGGGGTATTGTATATGCTTAATAAGTATGAGGCTACACGTCATATTACCTTTATATTTTTAACGGCCAAATCTGAGCGTTCGGACATGCGTAAAGCAATGGAAATGGGGGCAGATGATTACCTAGTGAAGCCCTTTGATGATATTGAATTATTAAATGCTATAGAGAGTCGTTTAAAAAAGAGAGATAGTTTTCAATCGGTAATTCCTTCCACAGCACCTAGTCTGTTTTTAGATGAAGAGGAGCAGAACTACTTGCTGAAAGATCTCCTAAAAGAAGCGCGGATAAAAACATTCAAAAAGAAGCAATTGATCTATGAAGAGGGGGATAGTCCTTTATTTATATATTATGTGATGAAGGGCAAGATTCGTACTTTTCTTTATTATCAAGATGGACGTGAGCTCTCCACAGGCATTCATATTGATGATTTGTTCTTTGGTTATGAATCGGTCTTGCTGAATGAAAAATATACAGATAATGCTGGTGCGCTAGAAGATTCTGAAATTGCCTTAATAGCGAAGGATAAATTTTTTGAATTGATGTATAAGAAACCGGCTATTGCAACGAAGTTTATAAAACTATTGTCTGGCAATATTAAGGAAAAGGAAGAGCAGATGCTTGGATTCGCTTATGATTCGGTTCGCAAAAGAGTAGCTAATACGTTGGTCAATGTAGCGCTAAAATCTGTCGAGAATCCAAACCAGGATGAGGTATTAATTCGTATTTCTAGAGATGATCTAGCCGCACTGGCAGGTACAGCAAATGAAACCATTAGCCGGATGTTAGCAGACTTTAAGGACGAAAAACTAATCGTCAAAGAAGGGAATGCTATTCGGATCTATTCCATAGAAAAACTCAAAAATGTAAAGCAATAAAAAGCAAAAAGACAGTTCTAGTAACTGTCTTTTTGCTTTTTATGGCAGTTGTGATTTATGTCACATATTAATTTGATAGTCTACATAGATATTTCCTCCTAATTGAGATAGTTTTGGAACAATAATTACGATTCAGCTATTTATGAAAGTAGTCGCTTATAATATTTTAGATTTTGAGAAGAAATCATTAGCTAAGGCAAATGCTAAGGTTCATGATTTTACATTGATATCTAACCCTTTGGATGCTAGTACTATTCAATATGCTGAAGGTAAAGAGGTTATTATTGTATCAGATCGTGATATTCTTACTAAAGATATATTAGACTTGCTAGCAGCCGTTGGCGTAAAAAAAATCATCAGTCGTTCTAGAACTCTAAATCATATTGATATAGAATATGCCGGTAAGTTACAGTTACACCTTGCTAATACTCCTTTAGAAGATGATTCATTAGAAAGTATCGCTCATCAGACGATTGCGAATTTGAATAATTGGGAAAAAGGTGATTGTCTAGGCCAATCTTGTCATTGTGCCTTTCAATGTGCTAAAAAAGAAGATCTAAAATAACGTATTATGCAGCTAAATTCTTTGATTACTAAATATAATGTTGCCGCTCCACGCTACACAAGTTATCCGACAGTTCCTTTTTGGGAGAATGATTTTTTTACAGAGAAAGAATGGAAATTTCGCGTCCTAGAGCGTTATAACTCCTCTAAAGATAAAGGAATAAGTATTTATATTCACCTCCCATACTGTGAGAGTCTGTGTACTTATTGTGGTTGTAATACTAGAATCACCAAAAATCATCAGGTAGAAGATCCTTATATCTCTTCCTTGTTAAAGGAATGGGATATGTATAAAAAAACATTGGGTAATGGTGCTATCAAAATTAGTGAAATCCATCTCGGTGGTGGTACGCCTACTTTTTTTGCCCCTGCAAATTTAGAGCGCTTGATAGATGGCATTTTATTAGGAAATGAGAAAACTGATAACGCTTCATTTTCTTTCGAGGCACATCCCGCAAATACAACAAAAGAGCATCTGCAAACATTGTTTGATTTAGGATTTAGAAGATTAAGTCTAGGTATTCAAGATTTTGATGATCAAGTACAAAAAGTGATAAACCGTCGTCAAACCGTCGAGGATGTTGAACTTGTCATGCACGCAGCTCGCGAAATAGGTTATGATTCCATAAATTTTGACCTTATTTATGGTTTACCTAAGCAAACGATGAATACAATTTACACTACGTTTGAATTGTCTTTAGCTCTATCGCCTGATCGTATTTCTTTCTATAGTTATGCGCATGTGCCTTGGATCAAACCTGGTCAGCGCGGCTTTACAGAGCACGATTTGCCCGAAGGCGAAGATAAATTGAAACTGTATAAATTGGGTAAAGAAATGATACAAGCAGCAGGGTATCGTGATGTAGGGATGGATCACTTCGCAAAGATTCAAGATGCTTTATTTACGGCTTCTGAAGATGGGACTCTTCACCGTAATTTTATGGGCTATGCAGATCGGTATACACCGCTGATGATCGGCCTTGGGGTATCTTCTATTTCAGATGCTTGGTCTGCATTTGGTCAAAATGTGAAAACTGTAGAGGAGTACCATGCTTTAATTAATGAAGGTAAGTTACCGGTATTCAAAGGTCATTTATTACATGAGGAAGATTTAGTAATACGCCAATATATTTTGGATATGATGTGCCGTGGAAAAGTAATATTGAAGAAAGATTTTTCCTTAAACTCAAAGATATGCGAACGCTTGATACCGTTAATTGAAGACAAACTAGTGACTAAAGAAGGTAATATCATTCAAATAACAGAAGTAGGTAGATCATTTTTACGCAATGTATGTATGGTATTTGATGAGCGTCTACAAAAGACTAAAGAACGCAGCAATTTATTTAGTCAAGCAATTTAATTGATATATTATGGCTACTAGTTCATCGTTGAAAATTGCAACAAATTGCTATCATTGCGGAGACAAAATTGAGGATTCCTCGTATGTTCTACAAGAGCACAAATTCTGTTGTTTAGGATGTCAAACGGTTTATCAAATTTTGAATGAAAATAATTTAGCAAGCTATTATAAATACAATACACATCCGGGGAAATCTCAAAAATCTCAAAAAGAAGATTTAAGCTATTTGGATGAACCCAATATCATAGCCAAATTGGTTGATTATCAAGACGAAGAAATGGCAGTAATCACTTTTTATGTGCCTGCTATTCATTGTAGTTCATGTATTTGGTTATTAGAGAACTTATATAAATTAGCTCCAGCCGTAAAATCATCGCGAGTTGATTTTATGAAAAAACAGGCTAGTATTACATTTAACAAGCAGGAGCTTTCCTTGCGTGAACTTGTTGGACTTCTTCACAATATAGGTTATGATCCCAAAATAACGTTGCAAGATGTAATTAAAGAAGGAAAGAAACACAATCAGAATAGCCTTATTACAAAAATTACGGTAGCAGGATTCTGCTTCGGTAATTCAATGATGATAAGTTTTCCTGATTATTTTGGAATGGGCTCTTTTGAACGAGAGTATTCAAGCTTCTTTGGCTATATGAATTTGGCCTTTGGAATACCTGTTTTATTTTATGCGGCATCGGATTATTTTAAATCGGCTTGGTATAGTCTGAAGCAAAAACGCCTGAATCTAGACGTACCTTTAGCATTAGGGATTTTTGTCCTATTCTTTCGTTCGGCTGTAGAAATTATTACGCAAACGGGTCCCGGTTTTATGGACACCTTATGCAGTTTAGTATTTTTTATCTTAATTGGTAAATGGGTACAGCAGCGAACGTATTATCATATTTCTTTTGAGCGTGATTACAGATCATATTTTCCGGTCGCTGTAACGGTATTGAAAGATGATAAAGAAAAACCTACGCAGATTGCGGATTTAAATGTTGGTGACCGTATTTTGGTCCGCAACAATGAGATTATTCCTGCAGATGCGATTTTGCTAAAAGGGGATGCTGCGGTAGATTTTAGTTTTGTTACTGGCGAGAGTAAAGCGGTAGATAAAGTTTTGGGAGAGGTAGTTTATGCGGGTGGTCGTCAGACAGGAGGTGCTATAGAGCTAGAAGTAGTTAAAGCCGTATCCCAAAGTTATCTTACTAAACTATGGAACAATGATAGTTTCAAATCATACGATAAGAATTTTGATACTTTCGTAGGTACTATTAGTAAATATTTTACGGTAGGACTGATTTCTATAGCTTTTGTAGCAGCTTTGTTTTGGATGGTCGGTGGTAATACAGATAAGGCTTGGGGGGCATTTACAGCTGTACTTATTATTGCTTGCCCATGTGCTTTGGCATTGAGCTCACCATTTACCTTGTCTGCAGCATTAAGTATTTTTGATAAAAATAAACTGTATGTAAAGAATACGGCAGCTATTGAACAGATGGCAGCTATAGATACAATGGTATTTGATAAAACAGGAACCATCACTTCGCCAACGGCTTCGAGTATGTATTTTGAAGGTGAGCTGTCACCTATGGAGAAGAACCTTGTTTATGCCGTTTGCCGTAATTCTAATCATCCATTGAGCCGCGAAATTATAAAGTGGCTTGGAGATTGCCCAACATTACCTCTTGAAAATTATGAAGAACACGTTGGAAAAGGACAAAAAGCTACCTATTTAGATTATACTATACAAATAGGGTCTGCATCTTTTGTCGAAGTAGAAAAGAAAATTGTAGAAGGCTCTATTGTGTATGTAAAGATAAATAATCAGATAAAAGGATTATTTACAATGGAACAATCTTGGCGAAATGGCCTTTCTGACGTGCTCAACATTTTTAAGAATAGCGATTATAACTTACATTTAATATCTGGCGATAATGAACGCAGGGCAGAAGCCCTAAAATTAATATTTCCTTCGAGTGCCAATCTGTTATTTAATCAAAATCCGAGTGATAAACTATTGAAAATTGAAGAATGGCAAAAAGTAGGACAAAAGGTTTGTATGCTTGGAGATGGCCTCAATGATGCTGGAGCATTGCGAAAGGCAGATCTAGGAATCGCAGTATCCGATGATATCAATAATTTTTCGCCAGGATGCGACGCTATTTTAGATGGTGTTTCTTTTGAGAAGTTACCACAATTCTTTGCTTTTAGTAAGGATACGGTCAAAGTGATTAAGATGAGTTTTGTAATCTCTATTTTATACAATGTTGTTGGCCTTAGTTTTGCTGTACAAGGAACAATGTCTCCTTTGGTAGCTGCAATATTAATGCCTATTAGTACGGTGACGATTATATCATTTACAAGTTTAATGACGCGTTTGTATGGAAGGAAACGCGGTTTGATATAGGGATAATATAGTCCTTTCTGCATACGATTTATTTTAATTAAATTTATAGTAGCTGTTGAAGGGTGTCCTTTTGAAAATATAAAGAATATACAATATGAATATTATATTTATGTTAATTGGTTTTTCGGTCTTTATTGCATTGATCTTTTTAGTGGCCTTTTTGTGGGCTAGTAGAACCAAACAATATGAAGATACGTATACGCCAGCGGTACGAATTTTGTTTGATGATGAACTTCGTGAAGTGGATGCAGCAGATAAATTGAAATAAAGCAATAAATCTTCGTAACTTTGAAAAAAAATTATTAATAAGAATGGCAAGAGAAACACGTGAAGGTTTATACCAAGGAGTTATAGAAAGAGATGCTGACGGAAATTATTTTTGTGGTCCTTTATTATTGGACTACCAGTTAGTAGTATCTGATTTTAGAACCGGAGATCGTATTAGTGTTAAGAAAGTAATTGCTAATAACAGTGCAAAAAGTATAGCAGCTTATCCGCAGAAAGCAGTGAAGTTCTCACTAGCTGTTGCAGATCATGATAATGATTAATACAAAAACCTATCAACACTGATAGGTTTTTTGTTTTTATAGCTTTACTGTATCTACTATAGTAGCTCTTTTACTAACGTTATTTTATTACAGTACCGTTATCTGTAATAAACAAGTACTTGTAGCTAGGGTATTTCCTAACTAATTTTCGTCCTTCTTGTGCTCCCAATACCATTATAGATGTACTCAGGGCATTGGCAAATTCTGCTGATGGCCCATATATAGTTACACTAGTCAATCCTGTAACGGGATAGCCTGTTTTGGGATTGATGATATGTGAATAGCGGATGTCATTTATTTCGGCATACTTTTCATAGGATCCCGAAGTGGCTACAGCTTCATATTTAAGCTTTAATACTTTGATAACTTTATTCCTTTTGAAAGGATTGCGTATCCCTATTAGCCATGGTTTTTTATTTGGTTGTGTGCCCCATGTTGAAAGATCTCCAGATGCATTTACAATACCACCTTCGACATGGTGTTTGAGCAGGAGCTCTCTTCCTCTGTCTGCAGCATAGCCTTTCCCTATCGAACCAAAACCTATTTTCATACCTTTGTTTTTCAGGAAAATAGTACTGTTGGTACTGTCTAGTATTATATTTCTATAGTCTACATGTGCAATAGAATTTTTTATGGCTTGTGCGCTTGGTAGTGTATCCATGGAACCGTCAAATTTCCAAATCCTATCCATTGCTGCTGTGCTGATGTCAAATGCGCCATCACTCATCATAGAATAGGCAATAGCTCTTTTTGTTAAATCAAAAACTTCGCTATCTACTTGGATAGGTTTGATTCCGGCATAAGCATTCACTTGAGAAATCTGCGTATGTGGGCGCCATTCTGATATCAATTCTTCGATTCGTGCTATTTCATCGATCGTCATATCGATATAGTGGTTTGCTTTTAAGCTATCCTCAGCTACTATCGTGATTTGAAATTGTGATCCCATCAAGATAGTTTGCCTTTCTACAGTCACTTTCTGTTGAGCGAAAATATTAACGCTTAAAAAAAACAAAAACAGTAAGATTAATACTGTTTTTGTTGACGATAAGTTATTTTTCTTCATTAATAACAATCCGTTAGCAATTGTTTATTATCTATATAATGCTGTAATGGTGTACCATTGTAAGTGATGCATATTTCGTCTAATAGCATTTCTACATCTTTCTGCATTTTAAGTGCTCCACAGATCATCACTATGCCGCCATCTTTCAATAAGTTTGTGAAATACTTTGCATCTCTTTGGATCAAATCCATTACATATTGTTTGTTTCCTTCCCTTGAATAGGCAAAATGTATATGCTGTAAATGTTTTTTCTGTATTTGTTCATCAGCAAAGGTTTGATATCCCTGTGTTAAGGAGTTATTGTATCTAAATCCTACATAAAGATTGATTTCTATGTCTGTGCTATTCTCTTGTATCATCCCTAAGAATGGTGCTATACCTGTTCCATTAGCAATCATTGCTATTTTATTCGTTGATTGTGGTACATGGAAATTAGGATTAGCCATTATTCTAGCTTGGATACTATCTCCTTTAGTAAGATTATGTAGGTAGCTCGACCCTAATCCATCAGGAAATAACTTAACAATAAGCTGAACAGCACCATTTGATTTACCTACAGAATAAAAACGCTCTTTATTATCATTGGCAGGGTAGATCGCTAAAAGATCGCCTGATTCAAACTTCAGTCCAGATTGTGCTTTAAGCACTACCTTGAATGTGCTATTATCTTCTGTTACGGAAGTTTTTTCTACAACAGTGAATTTTTTTAATCCGGGCACTTTACTATTGTAAACTGCTGGAGTTGTTGCTAATGCATATAATGATTTTTCACACCACAATTGTACCCAATTCACAAAATCTTCTGTAGCACGATCATTTACAGTTTGTAAGTTTATAATTTGCTCGGCCCATTCTTGTTGTGAAAGGAATTGATCAACATCTTCGGCGTAGGCACAATAATCTGCATATGATTTAGACCCGAAACCAACAATTGAATACTGTATTTTTTGATTCTGTGGTATTTTACTAACTAATTCCTTAAAGTGCGTAGCATTAGTTGGTGGATCACCTAATCCATAAGTAGAAGTGAATATGAGGAGATGTTTAGCATTTGGGTATGCTTGGTATCTATTCATTTCTGATAAATATGCCTTCTTACCATCGGAGATCAACTGCTTTTGTACTTGGTTCGCAAAAAATAGGGTAGTACCATTTTCTGAACCTACAAGTATTATAATCTCCGCTTCACTCGCTTTATATTTATTTTTGATCTTTGTACGTGTACGCTTGAAGGTGATGACAAATCCACTATAAATAAAGAATACAATATTTAATGATGCCAGACCCAATATAACAGCCCAAATAATATTTGTTCTGCCCGTATGTAAGTCAATGTTTATTTTTTCTAAAACTACAGCATAAGGGTATTGTGTTTCCGATATGATATCCCCATTTATTTGATTTATAAAAACAGATCTATCTTTCAGGTGCACGATAAATGGCTCTGCAGCATCATCAGGGATAAATGGAAACTCTATACGTTCGACGTCCGAAAGTTTGGTGTTTTGGAAAAATTCTATTTCTTTTAACTCTTTGGTGATATCGTCTGAGGTTTTATTTTTATAATCAATTTCAATGTTTTCTGATTTGAAAAAATCAAGACGTACCATAAAGATAATAGTACCTGTTAAGGCAATAATAAACACAGGTAGTAACAGCCATCTACCTGTTACGACATGAAAATATTGAGAAAAGAAGTCTTTATTTACCTTAGCGAAGAAATGACGTATTCCTTTTTGTCTTTTAAGAATAAGAACAAAACCACTGATGGTAATTAACATTAGTAAAAATGAAACTATACCTACAATAGCACGTCCTGGTTCTTTTAAAAATAAGGAACGGTGCAATGCGGTTGTCCATTGAATAAAATCGCTCTTGGGTTTTATCTCTGCTATTATTTCGCCTGTAAGAGGATTAATATACCCTTGTAAAGGATTACCATCCTCATCCATAGCATCTATAGTAACAAAGTCATTGTGGTCAATTTTGATTTCTAAAACCTCAAAATATGCATCACGCAAAGCTGGTAGGCTTTGCGCGAGTGTTATTTCATTAAAATTTTTTACACGGTATGCTGGAGTTTTTTCTTCAATAGCATCGTAGGCTAATATTACACCTGTGATGGAAAGGATCAGCAAGAAGGCACTGGAAATAACGGCCAATGCAAGATGGGCATACCTCCAAATAGATAATGTCATTTTCTTAGTATTATTGTACTTTAATAAATCGTATTTGACGGATATATCCAGTTCCTTTTACCCCTTCTTTATTATCTAATACTGTCGTAGTTAGTGGTATTTCAGCATCTTTAACGTAGTATTTTTGTGTTTCTACAGCAGATTCAAAACGCAAGCTATAGCCTTTATTAAATTTATCTGTATCAATATCTAATACACGTGTTGCTCTTGCACCACCAGCGATAGAAGCACCAGTAATAGCATTTAGTTTTTCATTTTTCTTTTTGCGGAATTTATCCCATTCTATTAGGGTGTTATACCACTCATTATCTGGACCTAATACCGCTAATGTTTTATCGTATTGTCCTTGAGGATTAATTAATGAGATAATAAGGTATGCCTCTTTGCCCGTATAACTTTGCATCTGAATCATGCATTTGTACTTTGTCGTTTGCGCAAAAGTACTCGCACTAAACAATACAGCTATAAAAGCTAGTAATAAAGTTTTATAAGTTTGTTTCATATTATTTTTTCAAAAAGTCGATGTTTACATTGTTACTTTTTAAGAAGTCATTTTGCTGCGCTAAATCATAAGCTGTTTCATCAAAATCTGTCTTCAACTCTGTATTGATTCCCAATTGAATAAGCTTTGCTAATACTTTATCATTTTTTGCAGTCAACGCCGCTTTATGTAAGGCTGTATTGCCTTCTTCATCTTGTGCATTGATATCTATACCTAAGGCTATAGCTTGGTTGATAAGTGCTAAATTATCCTTCTCTACAGCCAAGTGTAATAAAGTAATGCCGTTTTGTTGTGGTTTTGTGAAATCTAAACCTGCTTTTTGTAATACCATTAATTTCTCCGCAAAGTCATCTACTTTAGGACCTTGATTCTGTGCTGCAGCACCAGGTCTACCTGCTTGTGCTCCCGCAGGACGGTAAGAGTTGAACCAATAGTAAGCTAGATTATTTCCATTTTTATCTAAAACATTTACATCAGCACCATTTTTGATCAATAATGCCGCAACTTCAGCTGTACCTCCAGCAATAGCTTTTGTTAATGCGGTTTCGCCATCTTCATTTTTAGCATTTACATTTTTTGTTTTAGCTAATAAGGTTTCTATAATAGCAACGTTCGGTCCTCCGGCAGTAGCAATTAATACTGTGTTGCCTGCTTTATCTACTTGAGCTACATCCACACCTTGATTCAAGAAGTAATTGAATAGTTCGGTATTCGGACGACGTCCTAAAACATGTAAGATATTGCCTCCGTCAGGATTTACTGCTTTTGGGTTTAATTTATATTTCGTTACTAAAGTTTCGAATACATCTAAACCATTTTGCTTTTGACGTGACCCTTGTGTAGCAAAGAATAGTGCTTGATCCGTAGGTTTAACACCTCTTGCAATCAATTGATCGATAATCGCTAAATTACCTAGCTTAGCAGCGTAGTCAGCTACTGTTCTGCCGTACTTATCGGTATCCTGTAGCGAAATACCTTTAGAGATAAAATAATCTGTAATTTTTAAATCATTGTCAGATGCAATGGCATACATAATAAGGTTTGCATCATTTTCATATTTAGCTTTTGGGTCAACCCCTGCTTTGAATAAGGCATCAAAAACTGCTGTATTTTTATTACCTGTAGCTGTATATGCAATCACCGATTCACCATGACTATCCTTATAATTTACATCAGATCCTTTGGCAATTAGATAGTTTACTAAATCCAAATTACCTTGAGCGGCAGCCCATTGTAAATATATTCTAGAGTGATGTGTCTTTTTGTTAATATCGTTACCTTTTTGATCAATTAAAAATTTAACGACATCATTCGATGCTTTATTATTGATCGCCATTACTACAGGGTCAAAAAATCCTGCATTTTGTTGTGATGGACTATTACCCTTAGCTATTTCTGCTTTTACAACTTCTATACTTGGAGAATTTTTCCAGAAGTCTGCAGACATAAGGGTATTGTTTTGTGCTTTGCTAAATAATGCTGCCGCTACTAATAGGACAGTAAAGAATGTCTTTTTCATATATTTTAATATAATGTAATTATGTTAATTTTATTTAAATTAATTCTAAATAACAAAAGTATGAATATTTCTAACTTTTGCAAAAGAATTTGTTTTTTAAAACCAATTTTTTTAGATAGTGGGCGATAGCTATAATTATATAATCTTGAGAGTTTTAAAAAATACTTTATTTGAGTTTATTAGATTTTCTTGGAGTCGTAATTCCTAATTTATTCCAGAATCACTTTATAGTTTTGTTTAATATTAAGTTAATAACAATAATTCTTTTATCTCGAAACTATGAAAATGCTATTCTTTATATTATCCTTCGCATTACTATATGTAAGATCATCGCAAGCTCAGATTTATCCTTCTGGATTGGGTGATATAGAACTAGGCAGTTGGTATGCTGTTGGTTTGCGTCAAGATTTAACCAAGGACTTGGAGTCGATGACATATGTAGGGACAGGGTTTAAAATAGGTCAAGGGGATAACCCTACAGCGCATCGTCCATCTATATTGCTAGTTAATCAGGAGTTTTATCCTGATTTGAATAGCCATAGGAAGGTTTTAATAGCTAGTAGCTATCATCTTACTCAATATCGGTTACATGAATAATATGTTAATGGAGCAAAATTACTGTTCTATTTATTATTTTTCTTTCTCTATGGTAATAGAGAATCCCTTTAGATTATTATAAACTATCTAACATTTTTTTTACAAGATTATTATTATTAATAGTTTTGAGCTCTCTATATTTGCGATATGTATAAATTTATGTACTTCATGGCGCTTTTTGGCTACCTCAACATCCTTTGTTATGAGGTGAAGTATTGTAATTTGTTCGATTCAAAGCCAGTAGCGGCAAGTGAGACCATTTTAGAAGTGGTATTGGAAGATATATTAGAACTAGACCATAATCATGAAAAGGAGAAGTTACCTGAGATTATGTTTGATGATTATCGGATATTGGTACTGCTGCTAAGTATATTACCTGTAATACTTTACTTCTCGTGGCTTTTACGTCGTATTTATTTAATTAATGATAGAGTTATTCATTCTATATATTATGTAAAGCGATTGATTTTGCCGGGTTATTATACTTTTCTATATAGGTATATCCCGTTTTAGTTATTTTAATTTCCTTTTTTTTAGGCCCTAGTATTCATTAGTGGTCAATTTCTTTTTTTATAATTCAATTATAATCTATTTATAACTATGTCGAAAAATAGTTTGTTGTACTCCTTATTGGGGGGAACATTAATCTTTGCGTCTTGTACAGACTCCAAAGGTGTTGCTAAATCTGAAGAACAGCTGAAGGCTGTACCTGTAGTTCAGTTAGTACAAATGGATACCGTGATATACAAAGAGTATATCGCTGATATTCAATCACAAAAGAATGTAGAGTTACGTTCTAGGCTTACTGGATTTTTGAATAAAATCTATATTGATGAAGGTGCTTTTGTTAAGAAGGGACAGATATTATTTGCCCTCAATGATGAAGAGTATAAGGCCGATTTAGCACAGGCACGAGCAGCACTGAACAGTGCTAAAGCGGAGGTAAAGAAAGTAGAGTTGGAAATTGAACGTACAAAAAAACTTGTTGAAAAGAATATTGTGAGCTCTACAGAAGCTGACTTGTTGCAAGTACAGTTGCGAGCGGCTATCTCTAAAGTTAATGAAGGAGAGGCAATTTTGAATCAAGCAAGTACAAAATTAAGCTACACATTGATTCGTGCTCCTTTTGATGGTAAGATTGATCGTATTCAATTGAAAGAAGGATCGTTGCTTACGGAAGGCGCTTTGATTACTACCATTTCAGATTTAGAGCATGTAAATGTATATTATAATATTTCTGAATCTGAATATTTGGATCTTGCTACAGACTCTTCTTTTAAAGATAAATCCTTTAAACAGGATGTTAAATTAATACTGGCTAATGGTGATATATATCCTTATGCTGGTGTAGCAGAGTTGGTAGAAAATGAATTTGAAGCGAGTACAGGGTCCATTTCTTTGCGTGCTCAATTTAATAATCCTACTGGTCTATTAAAACATGGAGCCTCAGGTAGAATAGGTGTGCCGACGAGTACAGGTGATTTATTATTTGTACATCAAAAATCAGTATTAGAGATTCAAGATAAGGCTTATGTGTATGTTGTCGGTAATGACAACAAAGTAAAGATGACTCCATTTAAAAATGGACAGCGCGTAGGTCATTATTATATTGTTGAAGATGGTTTGGCACCAAACACCAAAGTGGTATATGAAGGAGTACAATCTTTGCGTGATGGTATGCAAATACAACCTCAAGAAGTTTTAAGCACACAAGGAGGGATGAAATAGATGTTTGAAACGTATATAAGAAGACCAGTCTTGTCACTGGTTATTTCGATCTTTATAACCTTACTGGGGTTATTGGCCTTATTTACTTTGCCTATCACACAATTCCCTGATATTGTACCACCATCCGTAGTGGTGACGGCGAATTATACGGGTGCTAATGCGGAGGTGAGTACTAATGCGGTAGCTATACCATTGGAGCGTGCTATCAATGGTGTCGCTGGTATGACATCTATGAATACGGTATCGACAAATAATGGTACTACATTAATTCAGGTATTCTTTAAGGTAGGAGTAGATCCCGATATTGCCGCTGTAAACGTTCAAAACAGAGTGACTACTGTATTGGATGAATTACCAGAGGAAGTTATCAAAGCAGGGGTTACCACAGAAAAAGAGGTAAACTCCATGCTTATGTATCTCAATATGTTTACGGATGATGCGACGGCCGACGAACGATTCATTTACAACTTTACAGATATCAATATCTTAAAAGAATTAAAGCGTATCGAAGGAGTTGGTTTTGCACAGATTATGGGAGCGAAGGATTATGCGATGCGTATATGGGTAAAACCTGATCGTATGTCCTCGTATGCTATTTCTACTGATGAGCTTGTGGCTGCTTTGCGTCGTCAAAATATTGAGGCTGCACCAGGGCAAACAGGTATTTCATCTGACAAAGCCCGCAATATGCAACAATATGTATTGCGCTATCCAGGTAAGTTTACAGAAGTAGAGGAATACAATAATATACCTATTCGTGCCAATGCAGATGGTTCTATTATTCGTGTTAAAGATATCGCTGATGTAGAATTTGGATCTTTAGATTATGAGATGGTATCTAAAACAGATGGTCGTCCTTCTGCATCTATCATGTTAAAACAATTGCCAGGATCTAATGCTCAGGAAGTTATTCAGCGCGTAAAAGATCGTATGGAAGAGCTTAAAGGCAGTACATTCCCTCCGGGAATGACATATACGATGGGCTATGACGTCTCACGTTTCTTGGATGCTTCTATTGGTAAAGTATTAGTAACCCTGTTGGAAGCATTTATCTTAGTATTTATTGTTGTCTTTATATTTTTGCAAAATCTTAGAGCGACGATTATTCCCATATTAGCAGTGCCTGTATGTTTGATTGGTGCATTGTTTTTTATGCAATTGATGGGCTTCTCCATAAACTTGTTAACCTTATTTGCACTGGTTTTGGCTATTGGTATCGTTGTGGACAATGGTATTGTTGTAGTAGAAGCTGTATATGCAAAGATGGAAGAAGAGCATATGCAACCTATGGAAGCAACATTGGCTGCTATGAAAGAGGTAGGAACAGCCGTTATTGCGATTACTTTAGTGATGTCGGCAGTATTTATTCCTGTTGCCTTCTTAGATGGACCTGTTGGTGTGTTCTATCGTCAATTTTCGTTGACTTTAGCAGCTTCTATCTTTATTTCTGGTATTAATGCTTTGACATTAACACCAGCATTATGTGCTATTATATTGCGTTCACCACATGATGCCAAAGAAAGTAATGGTTTGTTAGCACGATTCTTTAAAGGATTCAATCACTATTATGAGAAAATTGCGGGACGATATAAAGGATTATTAACACGTATTGCAGGACGTCGCATACTTACTTTATTGACCTTGGTGATCATGTTTATTGCGACTTGGGGTACGATGTCTATTGTGCCTAGTGGTTTTATTCCTACTGAAGATCAAGGAATGGTATACGTTGCGGTTACGACTCCACCGGGGGCGACTGTAGATAGAACGGAGGCTGTATTGGATGAGGTGGATCAGATAGCCCGTGATTTAGATATGGTTGAGACAGTTTCTACGCTGGCAGGATATAGTATCATAACTGAAGTTTCTGGTTCTTCTTATGGAATGGGTATGATCAACCTTAAAGCTTGGGATGACCGTAAAGAAACAGTAGACGATGTGATGCGTATTTTACGTGAAAAGACAGCACATATCGCAGACGCTACGCTAGAATTCTTTCCGCCACCTACAGTACCAGGATTTGGTAATTCATCCGGTTTTGAGATGCGATTATTAGATAAAAGTGGAAATGAGGATTTAAATAAAACAAGTGTTGTTGTCAATGATTTTATTAAAGCTTTGGAAGCGGATAATGTTATTGAATCAGCAAGTACAACTTTTGACGTTGGTTTTCCACAGTATATGTTGGAAATAGATTATGACTTAGCAGCAAAAAAAGGTGTTTCGGTAGAAAATGCAATGAATACATTGCAGACATTATTAGGAAGTCAGTATGCGACCAATTTCATTCGTTATGGCCAGATGTACAAAGTAATGGTTCAATCGGATGCTTTTACGCGTCAAAAACCAGAAGATGTATTGGCTCTGTATGTTAAGACTGCTGAAGGTGAAATGGTTCCTTACTCTTCTTTTATGAAGATGAATCGTGTCTATGGTCCAGAGCAGATTACGCGATACAATATGTTCAATTCAGCAATGGTTACAGGACAAGCAGCTCCAGGATTTAGCTCTGGACAAGCAATCGAAGCAGTAGAGAAATTAGCTGAATCTTTACCTCAAGGATATGAAATCGAATGGTCTGGAATGACGCGTGAGCAAAAGATTTCAGGAAATCAAGCGGCTTATATTTTCTTATTGTGTTTAGTATTTGTTTACTTATTATTATCTGCTCAATACGAAAGCTTCTTATTGCCACTACCAGTGATATTATGTTTACCTGCTGGTATATTTGGCTCATTCTTATTTCTCAAAATTTTAGGTTTAGAAAATAATATTTATGCGCAGGTAGCATTGGTAATGTTAATTGGTTTATTGGGTAAAAATGCAATTCTGATTGTAGAGTATGCCAATCTGAAGCATAAGCAAGGAATGGATGTATTAACCGCATCGATTGAAGGTGCAGTAGCGCGTTTGCGCCCTATTTTGATGACATCATTTGCTTTTGCAGCGGGACTTATTCCATTAATGTTAGCTACTGGAGCTGGAGCATTAGGGAATCGTACAATTGGAACAGCTTCTGTTGGAGGGATGATTATAGGTACAGTTTTGGGTGTTATTGTTATCCCGGGATTGATTGTGTTATTTGCAAAGGGCAATAAGAAGAAAGTAACAAAAGGTGCAGCTATTATCGGGGTACTATTTTTGTTTTCTGCTTGTTCGGTTCCTAAGAAAATTGTACCGGAGCAACTGTCTCAAAACATAGAGGCTAATGCTTCACAAATATTAAAAGATACTACTTCCTTGGCTAATATTTCTTGGCGTACTGTATTCAACGATGATAAGCTTATAGAATTGATAGATATTGGCTTAGCAAATAATCAAGATCTACGTCAAGCTTTACTCCGTATCGAAATAGCTCAGGCCAATTTTAAACAACGAAAAGCGGCTTTATTACCTTCTTTGGAAGGTGCTATAGAAGGTGGTATACGTAAATATGGACATTATACGGAATCTGGAATAGGAAATTATGATTCTAATTTCTCTGACAATCTAAAAGCCGATGAGAAGATTCCTGAACCATTTATTCCAGATTATTTTGTAGGTGTCCGTTCCTCTTGGGAGATTGATATTTGGGGAAAACTACGCAATAGAAGAGAAGCTGCTTATATGGGGTATATGGCAGATAAAGAAGCACATCGATTAGTACAAACAGAGCTTGTAAGTAGTATTTCGGCAGCCTATTTTGAGCTTATTGGCTTGGATGAAAAAATTATTGTTTACAATGAAAATATTCTCCTTCATGAGCGAGCTTTAGAAATAGTAGAAGCACAAAAAGAAGCAGGGCGTGCTGATGAATTGGCGGTGCAGCAATTTAAATCAATTCTTGCTGAGTCCCGTGCTAATAGAGCTTTCGCCTTACAAGAAATCTTGAAATATGAACATCAGATCAATCAATTACTAGGGAGGATATATCAGCCCATAGAGCGATCTGGTACTCAGGTGATGCAAAAAAACTTATTCGCAGATGCTAATGTAGGTTCTTTTGATTTATTATTAAATAATAGGATAGATATAAGACAAGCAGGCTTTCTTTTGAAAAGTAAATTTGCCAATGTTGACGTTGCTCGTTTAGCATTTCTTCCTTCAGTAGCCATTAGTCCTTATTTGGGGTTACAGACATTTAGCTTTGATAAGTTATTTAACCTTGATAAGTCGGTAGCTTATGGATTATTTGGAGGTATAAATATTCCTATCCTACGTCAGCGTGAACTAAAAAGTGAATATGAAATAATGAAAGCAGAATATGGTATTTCTTTTTTAGAATATGAAAAAGCAATTCTAAATGCTGTAAATGAAGTTTCTTTGGCAGTGCAGACGCAACAAGCGATTCAAGATAGAGCGGTATTGATCGAAGACCAAGTGAAAGCTTTGGGGTCTTCAATCGAAGCTGCAGAAGAATTGTTTATAGCTGGACGTGTTAGTTATTTGGATATTATTACAGCACAAAAAGGTATAATATCAGCACAAGTAGCACAAGTGGAGTTGCAGAAGGAAAACCTATTGAATCAAATCGTATTGTACAAAGCTTTAGGAGGCGGATGGAAATAGGGTGTAGTTAATTATAGTTAATAATTTAGTGTCAAGCCTCTCGAATAAGTTCGAGAGGCTTTTTTCGTTGGTAGCATCTCGCTAACTGTGTAAGTTGAAATGTTATTCTGAATTTAGACGTTCCATAGTTATGATCGATAAAGTAGATTTATTGAATAACAATACTTTTTGCAAATTCTTTTAGAATGGAGAAGATTTAACATCATTTTCAAAGAACTACATAATAATGCTGTAGAACACATGCTATATGGATAATTACACTATTGTTTTGACCATTCATAACACGACAAGGTGATTCATGGCTATTAATGAAACGGTCATGGAATAAATAAATATAATCCTTATCCGGCGAGTCGGAGATTAAAGTACCGAGCAATCGATCTGGTAGTTACCTACCTTTTTTAATCCCGAAACGTCACAGGAATACCGATTGGCTGGAAAATATTATTATCTTTTTGCGCTAAAGGAATGAACGTTACTGACATTAAGGTGCAAATCCGTTAAATGCATGATTTTTACATATCCACATCCACTAATTTCCTTATCACCAATGCGCACTAGCGAAGTAGTTGCTTGGCAGAATCGACCTCAAAAGAATCTATATCTCATTGTTTCGATGGATGGGATTGTTTTTAAGGTGTATGCCTATGCCAAAGTCATCAATTATTCTGTTTTTGAGGCTATATCTTTCAAATATCTATAAAGTTCGATCTGCGAACGAAAAGGAGGTTTGTTATTTGTTACATATTCATTCGATAGTTTATTGTCGAGAATTCTTGTTTTTACATTTCCTTTCAATTGGATTTTTAGCATTTCCAATAATTCATTTTTTATTTTTTTATCTTGAATACTTACTGCAGCCTCTATTCTATGATCTAGATTTCTTGTCATCCAATCTGCTGAAGATATATAAATTGAATTTTCACCTTTATTGTAGAAGTACATAACGCGCGCATGCTCTAGGTACTCATCCACAATACTAATAGCATATATGGGTTTGTCAAAAGCTTTTTGATTGGTAGCACAGTATATGCTCCTTATTATCATTTCTACTTTTACACCTGCTTTTGCAGCCTCATATATTTTTTTTATCATTTCTTTATCACTCAATGAGTTTACTTTTATGATGATATGGGCTTTTCGTCCAGCTAATGCTTCGATGATTTCAGTATCTATATAGGACATCATAGTCTCCCTCATTTGATTAGGGCAGACAATTAGTCCTTTGCCAGTTTTTTGCGTAAGAAGGCTGATGTCTTCGATTGGTTTTCGGATCGCTGCGAATACTTTATTTATATCAGCCATTATTGCTCTATTGCTCGTCATAAGACAATAGTCACCGTATATTTTTGCTGTTTTTTCATTAAAGTTTCCTGTACTTACGAAACCATATTGTATGGTTTTTTTATTTACTCGTTTTTTTATTACACAGAGTTTGGCATGTACCTTTTTATTGGGTATACCTACTAAAACTTGAACTCCTTCAGTTTCAAATTTCTCTTTCCAATTGAGATTGTTTTGTTCATCAAACCGTGCTCTAAGCTCCAACATTACCGTTACCTCTTTACCATTGCGTACAGCATTGATTAATGCATTACCGATTTTGGAATTACTAGCTAAACGATAGGCAGTGATTTGAATAGATATCACATCGGGATCCATTGCTGCCTCTCTTAATAAATCAATCACGTGAACAAAACTATGATATGGAAAAGAAAGGAGAACATCCTTTTTAGTTATAACATCTGTAACACGAAAGTATGGAGCCAAATCCGGGTGCAAAAAGGAGGTGCGTTCTACTGGTTTATTGGTCTTGAAAACATTAGGGAAATTCATAAAATCTTTGAAATTATGAATCTTTGAACCGGGAATTATACTGTCTTTTTTTGAAAGATGAAGTTTTTTTATTAAGAATTCTACTAAGCCTTTGTCCATTTCTTCATCAAAAACAAAACGGGTAGGTTTTCCTTTTCGTCTATTTTTTAGCGCTTTAGCTATTTTTTCGGCCAGGCTAGTTTGTATGTCATTGTCAATATCAAACTCAGCATCTTTTGTTATTTTAAATGCATGCACACTAAAGCTATCAAAACCGAAATATGAAAATATATACGGTAAATTATACTTTATAATATCTTCTAATAGAATGACATGGACCTCATTCTTTGGTGAGGGTAAGATGGTGAATCTTCCATTTTGTGTAGTAGGTATTTCTATAACGGCATACTTCGTTTCATACTGCCATTCCTCTTTTCGCATAGATATCCCCAAATACAATGATTTATCCCGTATGTAAGGCATATTTCTATGTTCATCCAATAATAGTGGGATAATATTTGGCTCTACCTCATCTTCATAATAGCTTCGTACAAATTTCTGCTGTTCTAGCGTTAAATTCTCATTGGTCTTAAGATATACAGATTCTTTGGCCATTCCTTTCTGTATATCATTCCAAATGGTATCAAATTTCTTTTGTTGTTTGATGACAATAGAAGTGATTTGATCTAGTATAATTTGTGGTTTTTCAAAGAATATTTCTTTAGCTTCTTTCTCGTCTACAATTAATGCTCGTTTTAAGCCAGCAACACGAACACGAAAAAATTCGTCTAAATTATTAGAAAATATACCTAGAAAATTTATCCTAGAAGCAATGGGGACATGTTTGTCAGCTGCTTCTTGTAAAACCCTACCATTAAAACTTAACCAACTTATATCTCTAGGAATAAACTTTTGTGCCATACTACCTGTTTGCTATTCAAAAATAAAAATTGAATATGATGTAATTATTTAATTTTTATTAACGCATCATTATCTTAGTTTGTACCTGTTCGCTTTAAGATATGAACAGCCTCGTATTGTGTAGTGTCATAATAGGGGGGATCTAAACTTAATTCTTTAGGAAAAGGTTTATTTTTGTCAAAAAAGAATATTCTTGTGACGCTATTATAGTCATTTATAGGGAATAAATCCGCCGCTACATCGTATGCTGCATCCGTCATATTACCAACTGTTACAGCATAAATTCGTACAATGCCTCCTTTATTTTGTTCGTTTCTAATAAAAGCAACTTCTTCAAACTGACCTGGTATACTTGTCAAGCTTGGTTGGCTATAACCATCGTATATTAAATAACCTAATATTAAAATAATAGGTATGGCTATAAACCATACCTTTTTTCTTTTTTTCATTTTTTTATGAGTTGATTGAAATGCCTAATAACGTATAGAAATCTTTAAGGATAGCTTGATGTCCTGGCCATGCGGGTGAGGTAACTAGATTACCATCTAATACAGATTGGTCAGCAGGGACATTTTTCCAAATCCCTCCCGCAAGTTCTATATCTGGTCCTACAGCAATATATGAGGTTAATGTACGGCCCTCTAATACACGTGCTGTTGTCAAAACCTGTATGCCGTGACAGATTGCTGCTACAGGCTTATTCTGCTCAAAGAAATGCTGTACAATTTCTATTACACGTTTATTAAGACGGATGTATTCTGCTGATCTTCCTCCAGCGATATATAAGCCGTCATAATCTTCAGGATTTACTTTATCAAAGTCTTTATTTAAAGCAAAGTTATGTCCTCGCAATTCTTGATAAGTATGAAATCCTACAAAATCATGAATTGCAGTAGGTACACTTTCTGTACTATTACGATCTGGAGCTACAGCATCTACTTCGATGCCGATAGAGCCCATTGCTTGAAAAGGAACCATTGCTTCGTAATCTTCTACGAAGTCACCTACTAATAATAAAACTTTTTTTGCCATGATATAGAGATTTCTAATATGTTAATAACAATTAATAATAAATTTAGTTTACTACGATTGTGTTAAACGTGCTGCCATCAAGCGTTTTGTTTTTCTTACTTTAGCTTCTAGTTGGCTGCGAAGAAGATTATCGGTAATGCCTTTACCATTTTCAAATTTAGTGTTGAACTCAGGTAATGAAAATGTTTCTAATACTTCTGCGCCATCAAAAGGCATTCTGTCCGTAGCGATTTGTAACACTGATTGGCCTCCTCTTGCTCCAGGGCTGGTCGCTAAAAGAAAAACAGCTTTGTTTTGATATATTTTTCGTCCAGGTATTCTTGAAATCCAGTCTATTATATTCTTATAACATGCGTTGTAGTTTCCATTGTTTTCTGCGAAAGAAATTAGGATTAGATCTGCCCAATCTATCTTTTGTGCAAAATCTAATGCTTTTTGAGGTATACCATTTTTTTCTTCATGTTGCTTGCTAAAGATAGGCATATCATAATCATTAAGATCTAATATTTCCTTTTCATCGTCCAACTCTTTATAATATTTACTCACACTAGTGACAAACTTTTTATTGATAGAGTCATAACTGTTGCTTGCTCCAAATATTAATATTTTCATAGTGACAATTTACGAAAAATTAGAGATATAATAGTTTTACTAGCGTAATAAAAAATGTTTAAATATATTCTTCAAGGTGTAATCTAAGGATATGCAGCCGTCAATACTAGAAATCATCTATATAACATAACTATATATTCATTGTAATGATGATGACAGAAACTATTATTTCTAAAGATGAATTGTTGAAAGCTTGGTAGTTATATCGTGCCTCGACACTTAAGGCTATATAGCGGTTTTTTGAGAATAAACTATTTACATTCATTACGATTAAATGCATACAAATGATGGTAGGATAAATGAATTGTTCTGTATAGCTGTACTTGAATTAAATGCTACTCTGAAAAATCAAAAGGTAGGCTATAATTATAGTGTTCACTTGGTTACTTAAAAAGCTATCATGGAAATGTGGGATTTAGATATTGCTTCAAATTATGAATTGTACAATCAAATTTCAAAGGGGCAATTTCATGAGGAGTTTGCTATGTATGTTGAGCTACGTGTTAGTGTGATTCAGCCTATTCTATATTTTAATCATAAAGAGATTCATCATCGTGGTCAGGAGGATGCTTGTCTTAGATCTTTGGCGACTGAGCTATCATTTTTCTGGGATAGATTTTAAATAAACTAGAGTAGGAAGATCATTTTATTCTTCCTACTCTAAATATGATAGGAAAGTTTACTTTACGTATTTCTGTAGTTCCCCAAGCTAGTTTTAGGTCTTTACTTATTTCATCGATTGGATTATAACCTTGTGCCTTGATAAAGTGTTTTACGGAAGACCATGTATTTAAGTAGCCAATTAAATGCTCTAATTTCCAAAGTTTAATGTTAGTGATTGCCGGAGTTTCTAGTTCTTTGAAAGGAAATGGAATCGACTCATAGCGTTGTTCTAAATGCTTTCTTTCGGCATCCCAATAGGGACCGATTATTTTTTTGTAAAAATGTAGAATCACTTCGTCAATTTCAGGCGTTATATAAGCTAATTCGTAGCCTATTAAGGCTATGATACTATTTTGCTTACCTACACGCTTGACTTCTTGGTTGAATAATTCAATATCAAACCAATGCACCGCTTGCCCGACGGTAATTAAATCAAAGGAATTACTTTCGAAATTTGTTTTTTCCGCCGGTTGTTGAGAATACTGTATGTTTTTCTCTTGAAAAGCATGGTTTAGCTGGGATCGACTGATGTCTGTTGCTTCTACTCTGTCGAATTCCTTGCTAAGCTCTAGTGCGATTTGGCCATTGCCGGTTCCGCAATCCCACGCTCTATTTTTTTCTCTTAATAAAGGGTATAAAAATTCAAAAATAGTTTGCGGATAGGTGGGCCGAAACTTAGCGTATTTGTCTGAAGAATTTGAAAAATTGTCTTTCATAACATTATAGCTTTCTTATAAATATAAGAAAAAATTGGTTATATATTTTTTCTTCATTTTATTCTACCTTTTGTTTTTAAAAAGTGAGGAGTTTTAAGCTGTTTAGATATGTTCAATTAGAGGTGTTATCCACTTCGTATTGTTTAATATTTTGTAGGGATTTTTTTATATTTCTTAAATAAACAAATTTTTAGCCGTTTATTAATAGCTTATTAACGCATTTTTGCTTTATACCCTCATATGTGGTGTAGATATTTCAAATTCCGTTTGTTCAACTTAGTCCTAAAGTTTATTATTTCATTCGGATATCTTTGCGTCAAATTGTTTTCTTAGTATTAGATTTCTCTAGTATAAAAACTAAAGCGATTGCTTTTTTAGAATGAATATTTAAACCCTATACCGACAGTTTCTTTTTGTTGTAGTTTTTTAGAGGTATCATAATCGTACAATACATCATAATATACATTGGCAGATATAAATTTATTTACTTTCAAATATAAGCTTGCTTGATAATCAATATCTACTTTTGAAAAATCATGGGTATAATCTGCAAAAAGACCTAAGATATTTTCCATAGTAACATTCTTCATTATATCAAATTTGTAGTATGCATACACTGTGGAACCAAATTCAAAACGATGTACTTCATTTTGTGATACGCCAAATGATTTGCCCATTTTTGTGAACTCACTATGGACGAATACAAATCGAGGTGTAGCAGGTGAGAAATTAATTTTGAAATTATCAGACTTTCTCCAAAATATACCTGGTCCA
This sequence comes from Sphingobacterium rhinopitheci, assembly GCF_022627575.1. Taxonomy (GTDB): domain Bacteria; phylum Bacteroidota; class Bacteroidia; order Sphingobacteriales; family Sphingobacteriaceae; genus Sphingobacterium; species Sphingobacterium rhinopitheci. Next base: position 270,330 of record NZ_JADEYQ010000001.1, on the reverse strand, counting down.
GTCATTAAGAATATGGGGGATAAAAAATGTGATACTTTATTTTTTGGATCTTTAGGATCTAGGCCTTTACCAAATTGAGATTTGAAGTTGAAGAAGAATGAATAGTGCCATTCTTTTTCTATATTTCTAGCTAATATAGAATTGAGTTCGATTTTATCTTCTGTTTTTTTTACGGAACTAAACTTATTTCTGTTGAAGCCATAAGCCGTTATAAATTTATTGTCTAAAACCCAATTGTCTTTTTTGTAGTTGAAATCATAATTCAATCGCAAATTTACTGTAATATTGCTTGTTCCTCCATTTAGCCAATTACTGAATGCTGATTGATTCCCTGAAAGAGAGGTTGTCCCCTTTATATTCCAGTGTTTAGTCGTTGTGCTGTCAATCTTGTTTTTCTTATGCTGGTTGCTATCTTTTTTAGAATGTTTTGTTGCAATGCTGTCTTGTATGTTTTGAGCATTGGAAATGTTGATGCTCATCAATAACAACATAAAGAATAAATAGGTTTTCATAATTAATTCTAAATTTTTTTTATTAAATAACAATAATTTATAGTTTATAACATCAAAATCTGATTTATGTTTTACAACATATCAGTTTTCTAATATATATTGAATTAATATTTAATTTTGTGGCTTAAGTGTTTAGAATTTATATTATTCGTTTTAAGTTTTTAGCTAGTAATGTTTTTACTAAATCTTTTATAGATTCAGCTATTAGTGTTGAAGTAGCAGCAACAAATCACAATAAAATATCGCTAAAAACAATAAACCGAAACTGGTATTGTATTGCAGTATCCAGTCATTGAACGCTATATGTCCCTCTGAAAGAAATATTCGAACGGCCTAAAGATGCACCTTATACATTTGAAGTCAATGTGGATTAGAATATGTAAATAACAGTTTAGATATTTAGAATTTGGGAGAATTGCACAGAAAAGTTTAGGATATTTCTAATTTGATTAAAGAAATACCTGCAGCCTACAAGATATTGCAAAAGGCCACAAAATGGCTCGACCAACAGGAAGTATACCTACTGATGAACATTATAAAGGCATTGAACGTTAACTATCAGCGTTAGCTGATTAAAAAATGTTTAGAAAAATGGTTTTTATGCGGATTTAGTTTCTTTTTGCTTTTTAAGTGTTAATCCAAAACCAATCATAAGAAAGGCAAAAAATATTGGATAAAGGACAAAAAACGAAGAATGAACTGAGGTTAATGATAGACCCAAAGCCAAAAAAATATGCAATAAGGAAATTACAACTGTGCCTAGAGTTCCGATTGTGAAAAATGGATGGAATTTTTTCATTTTAATTTAAACTTATTGATTGGTATAATAGAATAAATAGTTTATTAAAACTAAAAATGCGAAAAAATATTAAATTTTAAAAACTTTATTTAATTGATTTATAGTTGCCAAACAGAAGACTATTCCAAACCTTTGAATTTATGTGATACCTTTTAACATGCCTTTACCAACTTTTTTGTTGAGTATTTTAATATAAATTTGTGTGGTTGTAATATTCTTTTGCACTAACATTTTACTTAAAATTTTCAACGTAACCTCCTCATTTAAAAATAATGTAGCAAAAGGATGCTGTGCCATAAAAAAAGAGGTTGCTTTTTTAGCTGTCATTACAAATCGTATTTTAAGGGGTAGCAAATATCTTTTCATCCCTTTGAGCATCCTCTATATTTTCGATAATGATTTTCGGGATATCCAAGAGTATCAGGTTTGAAGATGTAGCTATCGGCTAAGCTGTAGCCACTGCCAGCTTCATCAATAATAGGTGCGCCAGATTATTCTAAGTTTTTGTTATCGCGACAAATGTCACATAGGCTGACGTTAAAAAGTTAAGCTAATTCACGAGCCTTTACAATGCGTTTGGACTGTAGATGAATTAATATATCTCCAATTCTCTTAAAGTTTTTTATAAATCTATAAGCAAAGTATCTTTTATAACGCAATAATTATAATTATTAAGCATAAATTTTTGAAAGAATTTGCTTACATTTAAACTATGCCTTGGTATGAAATTCCCGTCAAATATATGTCTATTCGTAGTCGTGTTCAGTTGTTGAATATTGAAGGGAGGAGTTTTTGCTTAGTATTTAATGATGACAAATGGGTAGCTTTTTCCAAAAGCTGTCCTCATGCTGGTGCGCCATTGGTTGATGGCTGGTGTGAAGATGGGCAGATTGTTTGTCCTTTTCATAGGCATAGTTTTGATCTTAAAACTGGACGAGGTAAATTAGGACAACATAATTATATAAAAATATATCCCACAAAAATAGAAGCAGATAGGTGTTTGGTTTATTTTGGCTCTTCTTTGTGGAGTAGACTGTTTAGTAAATAGCGTAATTATTTATTACGCTATTTATTTATGAGTTATCCTATTTTAAATGATGTCATCGCTAATGAGCCAGCTACTGCTTGGTCGTTGAAAATATTAATTTCTTCCTCTTTATCTTGAAGTGCTAATGCATATATCATAGGCATATAATGCTCAGGAGTGGGTATAGCTAATTGAAACTCTTTTCCTTGTAGATGATAATCGATCAAAGGTTGATGGTTACCATCTCTAATATATTCCTTCATTTTTTCATCAGCATATTTAGCCCAATCGAATGCAAATCCTGCTGTATTGAGATGTTGCCATGAAATCATACGTAGATTGTGGACATTGTTACCGCTGCCAACGATCAATACTCCTCTTCTGCGTAGTGCTGCTAACTCTTTGGCTAGTGCATAATGATAGGAAGGCGGCTTTGTATAGTCAATACTCATTTGTATGATGGGAACATCAGCGTTTGGGTATAGGTGCTTGATAACAGACCAAGATCCATGGTCCAAACCCCATTTGTCGTCAAGGTGTATATCTGTCGAAGTAACTATTTCTTTTGTTAATAGGGCCAAGTCTGGAGACCCTGGAGCTGGGTATTGTACATCAAATAAAGCCTGTGGAAATCCACCGAAGTCATGAATAGTCTGTGGGTTTTCCATGGCTGTAACATAGGTTCCTTTTGTCTCCCAATGCGCAGATATAACAAGGATAGCATTAGGTTTTTCTATTTGACTGCTGATAGTGCGGAACCCCTTTACAAATTCATTTTCTTCGATAGCATTCATTGGACTACCATGTCCTAAAAATAGAACAGGCATTTTGCTCGTTTCGGGCAATTCGCTAGAGAACTTATTAAGAGAGCTCAGTTTGAACGCTGCTCCTGTAAGCGGTAATGCTGCAGCTGCAACTAAAAACTGTTTTCTATTCATATTTTCCATTGTTCAATTCAATATGTTATTATATTATTACAAATATCAGTATAAGTAGTTTGTGGTAAGTATGAAATTTTGGCGAAAATGTATAAAGATTAGGAAATAATTTTCTTCATATCTTCTCTAAATTCTGTAGGTGTCTGTCCGGATTTCTTTTTAAACACACTGGTGAAGTATGCTTTGTCACTATAGCCAATTTCGTAGCCAATTTCCGAAATCGTCATTTCTGTTGTAAAGAGTAGGTTTTTGGCTTCTACAAGTTTTCTTGTTTCAATAAGTTCGGAAACGGTTAAGTGTAATATGTTCTGGGTTATCGTATTTAATGTCTTTGTGCTGGTGAATAATTTTTCGGCATAAAAGGTAACTCCATCAGATCGTCGGAAGTTTTCTTCAAGTATAGCAAGGAGGTTTTGAAATGTTTTATTCTGATTCGTCAATATTTTATTACTGTTTTCAACAAGATTCATACGTCTTTCTTCAATCATAGAAAATAGGGCAGAGAGGAGGTCTCTTACGGTACCTAGATTGGGATGATGATTTTGCATTTCCTCGTATATAAATTGGCATAGTCGATTTAGTCTGTCAAACTGTTTATCGCTAACGAGTGAAATATTAGCTTGATCATGGTAATAGTTGTACAATTGAAAGGTGATGTCTGGAATAAACTCACTTTTAAAACGAATTACCCAAAAGTCACACTCATTGTTTAAGATATGAGGCTGAATACGGTGTATTTTTCCTTTTGTAACAAAAGAAATAAATGGAGCGTCATAATATTGGGTATTATAATCAATAAAATGCTCTAATCTGCCCTTTATACCAATTATGAGTTCTTCAAAATTATGTTGATGTGGAGAATTGTCAATTTCTGCGATGTGTAAAGCATCTAAATGACCAATCTTGTATATTTTAAATAATTCTTTCACTTATTAAATATACATTTTAGTGATTGTATAACAAAATGTTGTTTTTGATATCATTTTTACCTTTTTTTTATGGTTTTTTTCAATTAAATGTTTTTTTTATAGAAAAAAATCAAAATATTGTTGTTTTTTAATTTTCAAACATGTTAATTTGGGTATAATTTAAAAATCTAATCAAAAATACATGAGTTTATCTGGAAAAAAATCATATTTACCTATTTTATTGATGCTTATTCTTGTTTTTGTAGCATTATTTAACTCATCTCTACCTAATTTTACTAAAAATTATGAATATAATGGAGCAGATGTGGCATGGATGTTAGCTTCTACAGCATTAGTATTGATTATGACGCCAGGTTTAGCCTATTTTTATGGTGGTATGGTGAAAAAGAAAAATGTTATCTCTACCATGTTACAGAGTTTTATTTCTATGGCTGTAGTTGCAGTTTTGTGGGTTGTATTTGGATTTTCATTAGTATTTGGAGATTCTTTAGGCGGTATTATTGGTAACCCTATGACATTTTTTATGTTTAATAATGTATTAGATGGTAAACCTTGGGGAGGGGCACCTACTATTCCATTTACCCTTTTCGCAATATACCAGCTGAAATTCGCTATTATCACGCCCGCTTTAATTACAGGTGCTGTTGCGGGGCGCATTAAATTTACATCTTACGTTTTGTTTATTTGCCTGTTCTTTATTTTTATATATGCCCCTTTAGCACACGCTACCTGGCATCCAGACGGAATTTTATTCAAAATGGGGGTTTTGGATTTTGCAGGTGGTACTGTTGTACATATGTCTGCTGGATTGACGGCTTTAGTGGCGGCCATTTATTTGAAACAAGGGAAGCATTTTAAAGATCATACTCCCGCTCGTATTACCTACGTATTATTAGGAACTGGTATGCTTTGGTTTGGTTGGGTAGGTTTCAATGCGGGTTCTGCTTTTGGAGCGACAGAATTGGCAGCTACAGCATTAGCAACGACGTCTACAGCATCAGGTGCAGCGGCGTTAACTTATATATTCTTTGATGCAGCTCGTGGTATTAAGCCATCAGCGTTAGGGGTTTGTATTGGTATTGTAATCGGATTGGTTGCTATCACACCTGCTGCGGGTTTTGTAACAGTCCCTAATTCATTAGTGATTGGATCCGTAGCAGCTATAGTAAGTCGTCTATGTATAGAATGGAGAACAAAATCTCAAGTAGATGACACATTGGATGTATTTCCTAGTCACGGCATTGGTGGTATGGTGGGTATGATTTTGACAGGTGTTTTTGCTAATAAAGCGATAAATTCTGCAGTTGAAAATAATGGATTGTTTTATGGAGAAACGACGTTATTCAAAGCACATATTATAGGTCTAATAGGTACTGCTATTTTTATATTAGTATTCGCAGTTATTTTATTAAAAGTTACGGATTTGATAACGCCGTTACGTGTTACGGAAGAGGAAGAAGAGGTTGGGTTGGATGAGTCGCAACATGGAGAAAAATTATCTTATTAATTTACCTACACTTTTCGTTCTAAATTATGATAGCTCGGTCCTGTTCAGGGCCGAGTTTTTTTAGGTATAAAATAAAACTTGATTACATGTCTTAGTTGTTTATTTGTCAATGTTTTACAGGTATATTATTGATTTTATACTAAAAAAGTATACTTTTTTAAATGGACTTGTTAAATCGCATTATGTGTTTTTTTGGAATGTGGACTATTTATATATAGTGTTGATAATTAGTTGGTTTAATTTTATTGTGTTGAAAATGTTATTTAATGTTAAAAAATGGCTTAATTTTTGATATCTCTAAAATTCCAATGCTGAATGTATTTAGCAGAAGTATCTAAAGGTGTGTTATTATACTAGAGCTCCTCATTTATTCTGTAGGAGCTCTAGATTTTTTATATCTAACTATTGATCTGACCTAGTATAGAGTGTGCTTTCAAAAATAGCCATAGACATTTTAAGCTTATGTAGGTTAGTTATTATAAATAAGCAGCTACAGTTGCCATGTTTATTTCTCATTTTTAGCTTTCGCTATAAGATTTAGTTATATGATTATACCCATACGATACCTGGAGTTCGGTCGGTAAAATACAGATCGCTGTTTATTATTATTAATATTTAGTGCCTTTTGGCGTAGGATTATCGCTCAATAGCAAAGTAGATGTATTTTTTATTATCCCCTATGTATAAGGTTGTTATGTATTGGTTTTCAGTGTTTTGTTTCAAATATTACTATTATATTTTGTCAATTCCTCTTTTTTTTTGTAAAAAAGTATAGAGGTGATTAATAACAAAGTGAATTTTGTTACCTTTGTGCCATCAATTCAAGCTATGAGTGACGCTATAAAACATGAGTGTGGAATCGCACTAATCAGACTACTAAAACCTCTATCTTACTACCAAGAAAAGTATGGTACCCCTTACTACGGAATTAATAAATTGTATCTTCTTATGGAGAAACAACATAACCGTGGTCAAGACGGAGCAGGTATTGCTACTATTAAATTTGATGTTAAGCCAGGTAACCGTTACATAAGCCGTTATCGAGCTATGGGATCTACTGCTGTAGCCGATATTTTTGAATACGTTCAAAAGAAATTTGCTGCGGTTCAGAAAGCACATCCTATAGAATCTAAAGAAACACAATGGCTTAAGGATAATGTGAGCTTTACAGGAGAAGTGCTGTTGGGACACTTGCGCTATGGTACACATGGAAAAAATAGTGTCGAAAGTTGTCATCCCTTTTTGAGACAAAATAATTGGATGACCAGAAATCTAGTTGTAGCAGGTAACTTTAACATGACTAATGTTGATGAGTTACTACAGCAATTATATGACCTGGGACAGCATCCAAAAGAGCAGGCTGATACCGTGACCGTTTTAGAGAAAATAGGTCATTTCTTAGATGATGAAAATCAAGAGCTTTTTGATCAATTTAAGAAAGACGGCTATTCAAATATGGAGATATCTGCGCAGATAGGTAAAAACCTTGATGTCGCTAAAATATTAACGCGTTCCGCAAAAACTTGGGATGGTGGATATACTATCGCAGGTATTATGGGGCATGGTGATGCTTTTGTAATGCGTGATCCTGCAGGTATACGTCCTGCGTTTTATTACCAAGATGATGAAGTATTGGTCGTAGCATCTGAGCGACCAGTGATTCAAACTGCATTTAATATCCCATTAGGTGCTGTCAAAGAAATCAAGCCTGGACATGCTTTGATCGCGAAGAAAGATGGTACTATTACTGAGGAAATGTTTAGACAGCCAGAAGTGCAAAAATCATGTTCTTTTGAGCGTATCTACTTCTCTAGAGGTTCTGATGCTGATATTTATCAAGAGCGTAAGACTTTAGGTAAATTATTGTGTCCACAAGTATTAAGTGCTATAAATAACGATATAAAGAATACAGTATTTTCATTTATTCCTAATACAGCCGAAGTTTCTTACTACGGTATGATGGAAGGAATGAATAAATATGTACGTGATTATCAAAAGGAGATTTTATTAAACCGTGATGAGAAAATATCTGATAACGAATTGAATGATATCTTAAGTATTCATCCGCGTTTTGAGAAATTGAATATCAAAGATGCCAAATTGCGTACATTCATTACACAAGACGCCGATCGTAACGATATGGTTCAGCATGTGTACGATACGACATATGGTATTGTAAAAGATCATACTGATACTATCGTAGCTATAGACGATTCTATCGTACGTGGTACGACATTGAAACAGTCGATATTAACAATATTGGACCGCTTAAATCCTAAGAAAATTGTTGTTGTTTCTTCGGCACCGCAGATTCGTTACCCTGATTGTTATGGTATTGATATGTCCCGTATGGGTGAGTTTGTAGCTTTTGAGGCGGCAATCAATTTATTAAGACGTAAGGGCTTAGCGCATATTATCGAAGAAGTATATCAAAAATGTGTAGCTTCAATAGCTAAACCGAAAGATGAGATTGAGAATTACGTAAAGGCAATCTATGAACCATTCACCTATGAAGAGGTATCCGAAGAAATATCGAATATCGTTCGTCCAGTGAATTTGAAAGCCGAATTGAAAGTTATTTTCCAAACACTTGATAATTTACATACTGCATGTCCTGATCATCTAGGTGATTGGTACTTCTCAGGTGATTATCCTACTCCTGGTGGTAACAAAGTAGTAAATAGAGCCTATATGAACTGGGTTGAAGGTAAAAATGTACGCGCTTACTTTAGTAATTAAAATAGTAAGTGTTCAAAATAATAAAAGGCTAATCTTCGGATTAGCCTTTTGTATTTTAATATATAGTAGTATACTGTATTATACAAAGTGAATTACTTAAGTACTAAAACTTAAGTAAATGGATGCTTTAGTCTTCTAAAACAACATAATCGTCGCCATCGTACAACCATTCTATTGGTTCAGTGATGTGCTCTAGTACTGCAAATTCTAAATCTTTAATCATATTATATATTTTAACTATACAAATATAATTGTCAATAATTATCAATATATTAATTGGATGTTAAGTTTGCATTAATAGTTGTTATGGTAATATTATACCATCTACATAATACCATATTCCTTGATCTTTTTTGAAAGTAGATCTTTCGTGGTGTATTTGGGTTTCTAAATACTGATCCAAATAATGTGCTTTGAATTCAACAATAGTATCTGTAGATTTTAAGATCTCTAAATTCATCCATTTGGATGATATTGCCCACTGTTGAATATCTTTTTTATCCTGGAAATGACGTGTGCTCGGATGAAATGTGTTATATATAAAATCTATTTCATGCTTTACAAAAGCACTATAACGTGCACGCATGAGCATTTCGGCAGATTGGGCGCAGCTTGGGTCGGTATGTATTTTTTGGCAACAGTTTTCAAATTCTATAGTATTTCCACAGGGGCAGGTCATATTTTTTTAACTTTAATGAGTAATTAATACAATGTAAAAATACGTAAAAATTGAGGTTTATGATTTGGACGCGTTAATTATTTAAAAATGTTCTTATAATATCATGTATTTTATTAATGTTATATTTATTGCTTTATATCAAGAATATATTGTTTAGTGTAAAAAGATGTGATTTGTCAATTGATGACAAACTATTTTTATAATTCAGACGTTTTAATTAAAAGAAAATAATCGAATGTCCTCCATAAAAAATGAAATTATAGGTAGCTGGAAGCTACTATCTTATATAGAAGTGCCAATAGATGGTGTTGATTCTTACTTTCCTGTCGGAAAAATGCCTAAAGGTATTTTGATTTATAATCCTGATGGTTTTATGTCTGTCCAAATCACTGCTGATGATGCGCAGCATTTTGTCTCTGAAGACCGGATGATTGCCTCTGATGAAGAATTAAGAAATAGATTGAATACCTATATTGCATTTTCGGGTAAGTATGCTGTAGACAATGAAGCAGCATGCGTAATCTATCATATCGAGACTTCTTTATATCCAAATTGGATGGGTGCAAAATTGTTACGGAAATTAGATTTTGAAGGGGATGTATTATATCAGAAAACCTTAGAGCCCATATTATCAAATGGCGAACTTGTACATGCTTATATGACTTGGAAGAGGATAGAGAAAGATTCTTCTTACGAGAAGTTAAGAGAGGATCTCCAAAATATGTTGGAAGAAAAACGCTAAAAAAAGGCGATCTATTATAGATCGCCTTTTACTATTATATTAATAGTGATTATTTTTTGACAATGTATTTATTGTCTCCATCAACTATAATATTTATTAAATCTTTTTGACGAAGGCCTTTTGATGCTGTATCCCATTTTTTGCCACTCAATCCTGATTTTTCTTTAGCTTCAGATAATGAAATTTCATCTGTCGATAAAATTGCTAAAATAATTTTTTCGTCATCATTCAACTCTACAACAGGCTCTGTTTTTTCAGGTCGCATCTGCGGGAAGAATAATACTTCCTGGATAGAAGCGTTATTTGTCAAAAACATAATAAGTCTATCCATACCGATTCCTAATCCTGAGGTAGGAGGCATACCATATTCTAATGCTCTTAAGAAATCTTGATCGATAAACATAGCTTCATCATCTCCTTTTGCAGATAGAAGTAATTGTTCCTCAAAACGCTCGCGTTGATCGATAGGATCATTAAGTTCTGAATAAGCATTCGCTACTTCTTTACCGCAAATCATTAATTCAAAGCGCTCTGTTAACGCTGGATTGTCTCTATGTTTCTTGGTCAATGGTGACATTTCAATAGGGTAATCCGTGATGAAAGTAGGTTGAATAAAGTTACCTTCGCATTTCTCTCCGAATATTTCATCTATTAACTTGCCTTTGCCCATTGTTTCATTAACAGGGATACCCATGCCTTTAGCTGCTTCGCGAAGCTCTTCTTCCGATTTGCCTGTGATGTCAAATCCAGTGAATTGCTTAATAGCATCTGTCATAGTAACACGAGGATACGGTGCTTTGAAGTCAATTTGGTGTTCACCAAATGTAGCTGCTGAAGTACCGTTAACAGTAATAGCACAATATTCCAATAGACGCTCCGTAAAGTCCATCATCCAGTTGTAGTCTTTGTAGGCAACATATATTTCCATTGCCGTAAATTCTGGATTATGCGTACGATCCATTCCTTCATTTCTGAAGTTTTTAGAGAACTCGTATACACCATCAAAACCACCTACAATCAGGCGCTTAAGGTATAGTTCATTCGCGATACGTAGGTATAAAGGGATATCTAATGCATTGTGGTGTGTGATAAATGGTCGTGCTGACGCTCCACCAGGGATCGCTTGTAAAACAGGCGTCTCTACTTCCATATAGCCAGCTTCATTAAAGAAATGACGCATAGCATTGAATAGTTTCGTACGTTTTACAAAAATATCTTTGTTTTGAGCATTTACGATTAAATCTACATAACGCATTCTGTAGCGTTGCTCTGGATCTGTGAATGCGTCAAATGTTTTTCCTTCCGCTTCCTTAACAATTGGTAACGGACGTAAAGATTTGGTTAAAACAGTAAGTTTTTCTGTGTGAATAGAAATTTCACCCGTCTGAGTCGTGAATACATAGCCCTCAATACCTATGATATCACCTATATCCAATAATTTTTTGAATACGGTATTGTAAAAAGTCTTATCTTCATTAGGGCAGATGTCATCACGCTTTACATAAGCTTGAATACGACCTGTAGAATCTTGTATCTCTATAAAAGAAGCATTACCCATGATGCGACGGCTCATAATACGGCCAGCGATACGAATGCTCTTATAATTGATTTTGTCTCTTTCGTAGTTTTCTAATATATCTTCGGCAGTTACATTTACTTCGAATTCTTCGGCTGGGTAAGGATTGATACCCAAGTCGATTATTCCCTGAAGATTTTGTCTGCGTTGTAGTTCCTGTTCGGATAATGCAATACTCATGATTTATGAATTATTCTAAATAGTCTGCAAAAATAGCAAAAAGCATAAACAAATTCGCTTTTTTATGTTCTTTATATGTCAAATAATACCTATTTTTGTAGACTAAATCGGAACCGTAATAGAGGTGGAGAAAAATTATCAATGTGGATAAGTTTTATTTTGTATTTATCTATAAAATAAATTATCTTTGCACCTCAATTGTTAGTAGAATATATAGTAATCATAAGATAAAATGAAAAAAGATTTACATCCATCAAACTACAGATTAGTTGTTTTCAAAGATATGTCAAATGACTATGCTTTCTTAACTAAATCATGTGTAGATACTAAAGAGTCGATAACTTGGGAAGATGGTACTGAATATCCATTAATAAAATTGGAGATTTCTCATACTTCACACCCTTTCTATACAGGTAAAATGAAATTGGTTGATACAGCAGGTCGTATTGATAAATTCCGTACTCGTTACAACAAGAAATAATCTATATTATAATATAGGTACAAATCCCGATAAGCAATTATCGGGATTTTTTGTATTTTTAGGGTATGGTATTTTCTGTTGTATTGTTTGATGATTTGATTGCACGTAATCATTTGTTGCCTTTAGTTGCTACGCGACCTATCGGCAATTTGCGTGTCGGTATACTGACGATAAACAAAAAATGGGAATCGATATTCAATACTGATGTTTCTTATCTTACAGTCGATTACTTAAGAGACAAATTTTCTATAAATACCTTTTCAGATAGGGAGCTGTTGGTAATAAAGGGTTCTGTTTTACCTAATGATAGCCTCCTTGAGGCATTACGTTCATTAACCTTAAATCAGCAGTTAGTAGATAAGGCAGGAGAGTGGATTGCTGTTAAGGTGGGGCAGGGAGCTCATTTTAATGCGGAAACATTAGAAGGTTACGAAAAAGTAGAGCTTCAAGGAGATGTAAATAGAATTTTATTTCCTGAAGATATTTTCCTAAATAATGCATCACAAATTTTATTTGATTTGCAGCTCATGAATATTAAGCCTAATGAGGTTAGTTCAACTAATACCATTATCGGTAATGATTTATATATAGCACAAAATACAGCTATAAATGGAGCTGTGTTGGATACGACCAAAGGACCGATTTATGTCGGTGAGGGCGCCGTCATAGAACCCAATGTAGTCATTTACGGCCCTGTTTCAATCGGTGCAAATTGTAGGGTGAAATCCGGCGCTGTTATCTATCCGAATGTTACAATAGGAGAGTTTTCTACGGTAGGAGGAGAGTTGAACAATGTCGTAATATGGGGAAATTCTGCCAAAGGTCATGCTGGCTATTTGGGATGTGCTGTTGTGGGGGAGGGTTGTAACTTGGGTGCAGGTACAACAAATTCTAACCTAAAAAATGATTGGAGTACAGTAAAGCTGTACGATTATGCTATCAATGGACTTCGTGATACTACCCTACAAAAGTGTGGTGTTGTGATTGGAGATCAGGTAATGTTGGGTATTCATTCCATGCTTACGACAGGAACAATTATTGGTGTTGGAGCGCAGGTTGCAATGTCAAAATTTATTCCGAAATTTGTACCTGACTTTTGTTGGCTGACAGATCATAAATGTGAGACGTATCTCTTTTCTCGTTTTGAAGATATGATGAAACGTAAAGCATTGTTGAAGAAAGAAAAATTAACAGATCATGATATGATGATATTAAGCTATATTCATCAGGATACGAAAGAACTAAGAGAAAATAATCAACACTAAATAAATATATTATGCGTAAGAATATTGTCGCTGGAAACTGGAAAATGAATTTGAATTTCGAAGAAGGAGTAAGTCTTTTTTCAGAGATTGTGAACATGGTTAAAGATGAAGTAATCGGTAAACAAGAGGTTGTTGTTTGCTCTCCATTTATCCATTTAAATACAATAGGCAAATTGGCCGAAACAGTTGGTAATGTAGCTGTAGGGGCACAAAATATTTACCAAGCTGAATCAGGAGCTTATACAGGAGAAATCTCCGCATCACAAGTTAAATCTGTAGGCGCTAATTACGTAATATTAGGTCACTCTGAGCGTAGAGCTTATTTTGGAGAAACAGATGCAATATTAGCAGAAAAAGTAAATGTAACTTTAAAACATAGTTTAACGCCTATATTCTGTATTGGCGAAACGAAAGAAGAACGTGAATCAGGTCGTTTCTTTGATGTTATCAAAACGCAATTGGAAAATGGAATCTTCCATTTAGAGGCTGCAGAATTTGCTAAAGTTGTATTAGCGTACGAGCCAGTATGGGCGATTGGAACAGGACTTACGGCTTCTCCAGAGCAAGCGCAAGAAGTTCACGCCTTTATTCGTGAAGTAGTTGCTGCAAAATACGGTGAAGAAGTGGCAGAGTCAACGACAATCTTGTATGGTGGTAGTTGTAATCCTTCGAATGCACAGACTTTATTTTCACAAAAAGATATTGATGGTGGTTTGATCGGTGGTGCATCTTTGAAATCACGTGATTTCTTAGAAATAGTGAAAGTATTTAACGCTTAAAATGAAATATACAGTAGTAAATTTTTTTAGTTCGGATATCCAAGAATGGCAAAAGGACTTACTTATTGATGAATTAGGATCAGTAGGTTTTGATACTTTTGAGGACCAGGATTATGGGTTTTCAGCTTATATCCCTAGTTCGAATCTAGATATTCAAGCTTTAGAAACAGTATTATTAAGTCAAGTTGATGGATATCAACTTGACTATAAAATTGAAGATATCGAAGAACAGAATTGGAATGTTCTTTGGGAGAGTAATTTTAATCCAATCATAGTGGATGATAGGATCTATGTGAGAGCAACCTTTCATGAAGCACTACCAAGCTATGATTACGAAATTGTTATTGATCCCAAAATGTCTTTCGGTACAGGTCATCATCAGACCACATCTATGATGCTTTCTTATATCCTTGAAAATGATTTTAAGGGAAAGAGAGTTCTTGATATGGGTTGTGGCACAGGTATCTTAGCTATTTTAGCCTCTAAACGTGGGGCTGCATCTGTCGTAGCTATAGATTTTGATTCTATTTGTTTTGATAGTGTGATTGAAAATAGAGAATTGAATAATGTCACTAATATTGAAGCTAGATTAGGTTCTAAAGAAGCTATTGGGGCAGAGATGTTTGATTCTATTATTGCTAATATCAATCGCAATATCTTATTAGATCAATTAGAAACGTACGCCGCTGTGTTGAAATCTAAAGGTGAATTATATTTAAGTGGTTTTTACGAAGATCAAGATTTACAGATTTTAAAGGATAAATGTGAAAGTTTAAACATCATCTTTAAAGAAAATAAAGTGATGGATAATTGGTGTGCTGCCAAGTTTGTAAAACAATAACCAATGCGAATACATTTTATTGCAATAGGCGGGAGTGTGATGCACAATTTAGCTATTAGCTTGGCTAAGATGGGGCATCAGATAACGGGTTCTGATGACCAAATTGTTGAGCCTTCAAAATCTAAATTGAAAGAAGTTGGATTGTTGCCTACGCAAATAGGATGGGATGTTGAAAAAATAACCACAGACTTGGATGCTATAATTTTGGGTAAACATGCTATGGCTGATAATCCGGAATTATTGAAAGCCCAAGAGTTAAATGTTAAGATATACTCCTTTCCTGAGTTTATTTATGAGCAATCGATAAATAAAATTAGGGTTGTTATTGCCGGTACTTACGGAAAAACAACGATTGTAAGTATGATTATGCACGTTTTGCGCAAGCTTGGGAAGGATTTTGATTACGTGATAGGTGCTCAGTTGGAAGGGTTTGATTCTTTAATTAAGTTAACTGCCAATTCACCTGTTATTTTGATTGAAGGGGATGAATTTTATGCTTCTTCCATAGATGATCATGCAAAATTTCATTATTATAACCCAAATATTGCATTGATAAGTAATATTCAATGGGATAATTTTAAAATGCTTATTAGTGAAGAGGATTATTTGAATCAATTTGAAAGATTTGTAGATACAATTGTACCTAAAGGTACGCTTGTGTATAACAAAGAAGATCAAAATATCCAAAGTCTGCTATCTCATACCAAAGGATGTAAGATAAATAGACATGGGTATAAAATCCCTATGTATTCTATAAATAAAGGTGTTACCTTTGTACATGTTGGTGAAGAAGTTATTCCTTTGCAAATAATAGGTAAACAGAACCTCTCTAATATAGCTGGAGCCTATACAGTATGTGAGTGGTTGGGTGTTAAAAGAGATGAGTTTTATCATGCTATTAAAGATTTTAAAAGCTCAATACGATATTTGGAGTTCGTGGCGAGTGATGGAGAATCTGTAGTTTATCAAGATTTTGCACATACACCATTCAAATTAAAGGCTAGTATTCATGCGGTAAAAGAACAATTCCCGGCCTCAAAATTGTTAACAATAATTGAGTTAAATCCTTATGATGTCCTTGATACAGATAAAATAAAGCAATATAATAAAACTATGGAAGAATCGGATTCGGCTATAGTATTTGTTAACAAAAGTATTATTAGGGAAAAAAATATTGATTTAGATAATATTATTAATGTAATTAAGTTTAATTTTAATCATGACGATTTACTGGTTATTTCGAATGTTAATGATTTGATATCATATGTTGAGAGTTTTGATAATCAACATTTTAACATGTTATTTATGAGTTCCAATAATTATAGCGGTGTAAATATGTTAAGTTTTTCTGACAAGTTTTTCTCTATAGTAAAATAATTTTTATTTAAATTGTTTTTTATTTTGAATATTTTATTTACTTTTGAAGTAATTAATAATAACATTTACCAAATGAATACTTTAGGAAAAAAAATTAGATTACTCAGACACCAAAAGGGGTGGAGTCAAGAGGATGTAGCAAAGCGATTGGATATTTCCATTCCTGCATTTTCGAAGATTGAAACAGGGATTACAGATGTGAATTTATCACGTCTTAACCAGATTTCTAAGCTTTTTGAACTATCATTAGTTCAGTTATTATCTACATCTGAAGCAGAAGAAGATAAAGAAAAATTAGACTTAGTGAATGATTTATCACAAAAGCTTCAGAATAGAGAAGTAGAAGTGATTGAATTACAAAAGAAAGTAATTGATCTTTACGAGCAATTACATAAAAAGTAATAAAAAGGCGATTAAATTTTTAATCGCCTTTTTTGTTGTTAAATTGGTAAATAATGCCTTTTCTCTAGATTAGAAATCATCTTCATCATCAAAATCATCAAAACCACCAATTGTAGCATCAATCTCTAAGTCGAAATCATCGTTTTCAAAATCATCCGAGTCGTCTTCAGGACCATTGAAATTAATAAATTCCTCATCAATTTCAACATTTTCTACACTCACATTCATAATCTTAATGTTATCTTTCTAGTAATATTTCAAGTTGTAAAATTAGATAAGAAATTGAAAAGATAAAATTTTTTTTAAAAAATATAACATTGACAGTCAGTGTTATATAGTTAGTGTTTGCATACTTATTCTACAATTTCTCCTATACTGTTTTCTTCGTTAATAATATCTTTTAGTTGTGGAAGATCCTTTACCGAATTAATACCAAAATGGTTCATAAATTGATCACTTGTTGCATAGAGTAGGGGCTTACCAATACTTTCTGCTTTTCCAGTAATCTTAATTAAATCTTTCTCTAATAATCGTTGTATCGAATAGTCACAATTTACCCCTCTGATCTGTTCAACCTCTAATTTCGTAATAGGCTGTCTATAGGCTATAATGGCTAATGTTTCTAATGCAGACTGACTTAATTTTTTACGATCACGATGTGCTTGTAATTGATTAATCACATCATGGTAAGATTCTTTTGTTAAAAGTTGATATTTATTGTTGATCATCTTAAGTGAGAATACAGAATCTTCACTTTCGTATTTATTTTTAATGCTATCTATGAATACAAGAACCTCATCTTTATTGATGGTAATGAGTAAACCGTCTTGTAGGACGTGTTTAATTTCTTGTGCCGAAATCCCTTCTTCAGAAGAGAAAATTAATGCTTCAATATTTAACTGAATATCTTTCACTTAGTAATTGATTACTTGTTCAACCATAGATTCAGGAATCTCTCTAAATTTATATGTTTGCGTACGCAGTTGAGGTTCAAAACCAGCTTCTTTAATTGAATCTTGTATTGATTTTGATGTAAAACGATGAGGAGCACCTGCCGCAGAAACGACATTCTCTTCAATCATAATAGATCCAAAATCATTAGCACCACTATGTAGACATAATTGCGCTACAGGTTTTCCCACTGTAAGCCATGAGGCTTGAATGTTTTTTATATTCGGCAACATAATTCTGCTTAATGCAATCATACGAATATATTCGTCTCCCGTTACATTATTAGATATACCTCTTAACCTTTTAAGCAAGGTACCATCATCTTGAAATGGCCATGGTATAAATGCTATAAATCCATAATTTCCGTCGGGTTTTTCTGCCTGTACTTCACGGATCCAAACTAAGTGTTCAAATCTTTCTTCGATCGTTTCAATATGCCCAAACATCATAGTCGCTGAAGTAGGAAGGTTGATTTTGTGTGCTGCGCGCATGACATCTAACCATTCTTGCCCCCCACATTTACCTTTAGAAATCAGGCGACGTACACGATCGTTTAAAATTTCTGCTCCAGCACCCGGTAGCGAGTCCAAGCCAGCTTCTTTGAGCGTAGTTAATACCTCCAGATGCGACATACCTTCTAATTTTGCTATATGCGCTATTTCAGGAGGCCCTAGAGAGTGAAGTTTGAGATTGGGATACAACTCCTTCAATTGTTTATAAAGGGTCGCATAGAAGTTAATTCCTAGATCTGGATGATGACCACCTTGTAATAGTAGTTGATCACCTCCTAATTTAAAAGTTTCTTCGATTTTTTGCTTATACGTTTCTATATCTGTGATATAGCTGTCCTCATGACCTGGTCTTCTAAAGAAGTTACAAAATTTACAGTTTGCAATACATACATTCGTAGTATTTACATTTCTATCAATCTGCCAAGTGACTTTGCCATGAGGAACTTGAATTTTACGAAGTTCGTTAGCGACAAAAGCCAGATCAGCTGTAGAAGCATTGTTGTACAAAAACATTCCTTCTTCTTTAGAAAGAAATTCAAAATGCAGTGCTCGTTCTAATAAATTCTCTACGTTCATTATTAACAAAGATAGCTAGTTTTTTTTAAGAGATCATGTAATTAAATACTATTAATTTTTGATGTAGCGCGGATGTGCTTAAAAGATTGAATGATCACTTAGCATTTTATGAAAAAACCATGATAGCCACATCAATATTGTTATTTAATTAAGTAATAAGTAAAATAATACATGAAATAAAAAGCAAAATTTTAATACTGTTTTTGTACAATTTTTCGGGTAGTATTTGGACGAGTTTAATTCCTATATATCCTCCAATAAGGATAAATGGAATCGCCATTAGATTTAAGTAAAAACCAGACCAACTGAGGTTTTTCCATACGAATGCTTGTAATGGAATCTTCGTGACATTCAATAGGATGATAAACCAAGCGGAGGTGGCAGCAAATGATATTTTATCTAATCTTTTGGATAGCATATAGACCGATAATACTGGTCCAGCAGCATTTCCAATCATAGTGGATATACCAAGTATAAATCCAAATATGGGTGAATACCATTTCTTATTAACGATAGTGGCCTGTTTATTTTGGTTTATGCTTTCAAAAAACAACATAATAAGTAAGCCTATTATAATGCAAATAGCCATTATTGTTTTAAATGACTTATCATCAATGTAATTACCAATGAAAAGGCCCGCCAATAGCCCTACAAATGCTAAGGGAAGTAATTTCTTTACCTCATTCCATAAAAAAGTTTTACGATAGTATATTACTGCTACAAGATCGGCAATGCATAGGAGGATAAGTACAATACCGGTGGAATATTTTGCGCCAAATAATAAAGCGAATAACGGTACCGTTAAAGCTCCTATGTTTTGGATGCCAGCTTTTGACATGCCAATAAGAATCGCACAGGAGAAATATATTACCCAACCCAAAGGGCTGCTGATGAGCGCTAAGGCTTCTTGCATGTTATTTCCGTAGTATCTCCAATACTATTTCTACTGTTATCTCCGTGTAATCATTGATGTAATAGCTACAAGGAGGTAATTGATCTTTTCTATGTGTACTCAATACGCCGACTACTTTCATGCCTGCATTGTGCCCTGCAGTGATGCCAGAAAAGGAATCTTCAAAAACAAGAGCATTTTCAGGTAGAACACCAACATTTGAGGCAGTATGTTGATAAACCTCAGGATGTGGTTTATGTAAGGTTACATTTTCACTAGCCATTAAGGAATCCATCTTATTACGAATCCCAAGTTTATCGATAATCAGATTCATATTGGCTCTAGGAGCAGATGTAGCAACGGCAGTTTTGAAACCATAAGCTTTTAATGCATCTAGAAAGGTAATAAATCCCGGAATGGTTTCCACTTTGTCACGATATATTTCTCTGAATAATGCTTCTTTTTCATGCTCAAATCGCATAAGCTCTTCGCCATGGATAGGTCTTTTAAAAAAATAAGTCATAATATGGCTATTATGTTTACCATACATATGCTCCTCAAATTCTTTTTCGGTATACGATATTTGATATTTATCAAAAAAAGCTTCGAAAGCTTTAGCATGATAGGGGTTCGTATGACATATAACGCCATCCATATCGAACAATACAGCATAATTATTCATAAGATAAAGGTAAAAAAAAGTTGTGCCACGGAAGCTTTTTTTTATATTATTTTATGGTTAAATTCTGCAAATTTGATTTTACGAATAGCTTTTGTATGCTGTAAATATTAAGTATTGTTCTTTGCCTTAATCGGATTTATTACTAAATTGCTTCTATGATTTCATTTGCAAATGCTAAAATAAATTTAGGCTTATTAATTACGGAGAAAAGATTAGATGGTTATCATAATCTCGAAACCGTTTTTTATCCGGTAAAATTGTATGATGTATTGGAGTTGCATTCAGCGGATACATTTTCTTTTGAAACGGTGGGCCTTAATATCCCTGATCAGGGTAAAAATCTGTGTGAGAAAGCTTATGATCTATTGAGAGCTGATTTTGAGATACAACCTCAATCTATTTATTTATTAAAAAATATACCCATTGGTGCCGGTTTGGGTGGAGGCTCTTCGGATGCAGCATTTGTATTAAAAGCAATTAATGAACAGCAACAATTAGGGCTTACGGTAGATCAGTTAAAGAGTTATGCAGAGAAATTAGGCGCTGATTGTCCATTTTTTATCGAAAATAAAGCGGTTTATGCGTCAGGTATAGGTACTACTTTTGAGCATGTTGATGTTGATTTGTCTACGTATTTCATAGTAATTATTAAGCCTGATATACACATCTCAACAGCAGAGGCTTATCAAAATGTAATACCACAAATGCCTACCTCTGACCTCAGAAGAGCAATCCAATTACCTATACAAGAATGGAAATACCATATTATTAATGATTTTGAACTGGGTATTTTCGAGAAATATCCGCTAATTGGAGCATTAAAAAATAAATTATATGAAGAAGGAGCATTGTACGCATCTATGTCTGGGTCAGGATCTTCGGTTTTCGGAATCTTTGAAAAGAGTATTGATTTAAACCACTTAACTTCTTACGGTAAAATATATTATCCAGTCGATTTGTAATCTTATGTATTCATGATGGCATATACAAGATCATCCTCATCAATAGGCTTGTTGATAACACCATCAAATTGATATTTATTTTTTTTATCTTCTATTAAAAGAGGATCTGCAGTATGCGCAAATACTTTTATGTGCTTTAGATTTTCATCCTCTTTAATGATGTTTAATATTTCCCATCCCGTAATTCGCGGCATATGTATATCTGTTATAACAATATCAGTATGATTGTTCTTGATGTAGGCGTGAGCTGTTGATACATCTAAGAAAAGGTTTATATTTTTCTTGTCCCTGAAAAGTTGTTGTATGAAGAATAAATTAATCTTGCTATCATCAATAAATACGATATGAATTGATTCAGGAATTTCTTGAATTTTATGAATAGTAATCTTATCTAAGTCGTGTTGTTTAATGCTCGATAGCGGTAGCTCAAAGGTAAACGTAGTACCGCACGCTATGGTACTTTCGAAATATAATTTACCTCCTATTTGTTCAGATAATATTTTTGAAATGTATAATCCTAAACCGAATCCTCCAGTTTTACCTTTATTTTCAGCGATATAATACTTTCTAAATACCTGATCGCTATGTTCTTTGCTAATGCCTATTCCTGTATCTTCAACTTTTACAATAAGGGTATCTTTATTTATGATTTCACTGATTACATTTATATGGCCTTTGTCTGTATATTTAATAGCATTACTAATAAGATTTGATAATAATTGCTTTATCCTGAATGAATTAGAGTATATTGAAGCTGATATTGGAAGTCTGTTTATATTATTTAGTTGTAGTTTTTTTGTCTTAGCTTGGTAGGTATGCAATGCAATTACGTCTTCTATAAGATTATAAATATTTATTTGATCATTGATAATCTGCAATGATTCAGATTCTAATTTACTAAGGCTTAATATATCATTGATAGTACTATTTATGATAGTTATATCATGATCCACAGAATGTATTATTTCTTTATCTATAAGATTAGCTGAGTTATTATTTTTTAAGATATTTACTAATCCTTTTAATGAATTTAAGGGTGTTCTAATTTCGTGACTAATATTAGCCAATACACTCGTTTTTTCTTCTGCTATTTTGTCGGCATAATCTTTTTCTTTGATCAGCTTCAATTCATAATAATAAACTTGACGTTGATAACCGATAATTAAGATAATCATTAAAATCATTAGCGATATAGCTGCAATCAGTTGGTTTCTTATCGTTTTTGTGTTTTTATTATAGAGTAAAAAATCTGTTTCTTGATTCTTTTTATAGTTATCAAATTCTAAATTCCGAAGTCTTTCAATTCCAATTTTTAAGCTGTTCAATAGGGTGAAGTTTGCAAATAATAATTGCCTTTCTTTTGCTTGTAATTTTTCAAAATTAGCCTTTAATTGATTTAGATTATCGTTATATATATTTTTATTATGTGTAATTAGTTTTTCTAAATTATTTCTAAAAGTAATATCTGCAGGATCAGAATGGTATCTTTCGGGATTATCTGTTGGGATGAGAGATCTCTTTTTTGCGGTAAATACACGCTTAAATATGCTTTCTTTACTATTGAAATTAGGATCTACATCAGTTAGGTACAATGAGGTGTCATTTAGAATACTTTTAATGATAGAATCAGGTTGTAGTAATTGTATGTTAGGTCTTTCTAAAGCATTTTTTGACTCGATATCAACGATGTAAGCCATGGTGTCTTTTGCATAGATTACAAGATGATCTACTTGTTTTTTTAATAATAAATATTCTGTTGTTAAAGCTAAATCGTTAACGGTTTTTTGTTTTATCGCTTTATTAGAGATTGGTATCGATGCTAGTGAATCAATTACAATTTTTACAGAGTCTAGTTTATGACGGTATAAGTTATAATCCTCATCCTTAAAATTTATGGCATACATTCTAAAAATATAATCTGCCTCACTAAAAGTGGAGAATAATTTGTACAATGTAGAGGATTGAAAATTTGAAGCTGAATAAGCTGTATTTATCCTATCCTCAACTTGATTGTACTTATTATAATGATAGATTATTAAAATACTTAAGCTTAATAACGCTGTAATCATTAAGAATGAGATTAATAGTCTTCTGTTTTTCAGCTTTTTTTTCTCTAACACAGTTTATAATATTTAGGTCTATGAAAAACTTATAAAAATCATCTGATTTTAAAGGTTCATATTCAAAAAAGTAATCAGCAGACAAAATCTAATTTTGTGATTGAGTATTTTTCTTTCAATATTTTTCGATATACACAAAAATATCTGTCTTCATAGTGAAGTAAATTTCTTTTTATTAAACACTTGTTACTTCTGTATAGCAAATATAGATAATGAAAGTATAATAATTATCTTTTTTAGAAAAAAAATATCACTCTATTTTGTTTTGAGATAAAATAGAGTGATAATATGCAAAGGTTTGGGATTATCCTTTGCGAAGATATTTTGTAAGGATTACGATTGTTTGCCCTTCAACCTTTCCTTCTATTTGTTCAACATTGTCATGTACTAAACGGATATTCTTAACTACAGTACCTAATTTTGCAGATAAACTAGATCCTTTTACGTCCAGTGTTTTGATTAATACTACGGTATCTCCTTCGTATAATCTTGCTCCATTTGAATCTTGGTGAAATTCTACAGTACCTTCATTTTCATGATCTCCTGTTTTTTTTGCCCATTCTAAATTTTCTTCGTCCAAATATAGAATGTCCAAATTGTCTGATGCCCAACCCTCATTTCTCAATCGGCTAAGCATGCGCCATGCTACTACTTGAACGGCAGGTGACTCAGACCACATTGTATCACTAAGTACTTTCCAGTGTTCTGGATTTAGTTGCTCTGTTTTTTCTATTTGAGACTTACATTCGTTACATACATAAATGCAATTGTCTATATTGGCATTTGAAGTAGGAGGAACTTCATAAATGGATAGACTGTCTGTGCTGTTGCATAACTCACATTGATGGTTACTCCTGTCTTGTAATTGCTTTTCTAAACTCATATAGGCTACTTTAAATTACTGCAAATTTACTAAAAATAAAAGGGTTTTGCTTATTGAACCAATAAATTACAGCCTCTAATATCTGCATTGTCAAAGCGGCCAAGAATTTCAAAAGTGCCATCGGGATGGAATTTACCTAAATCTTGTGTTGCAATAAATGAACAAGAGTGATAGTTAGCTAAATCAATAACATTGATAGCTCCTGTTTTTGTATCGTCTAATAGTGTTAATGGGTCATTCGTATCGCGAATCAAAATGCGCATCCAGGGAGGTGTCTGGAATAGCCCATCGCCATTTGAATATCCCTGTGATAGTAATTCGGTCATGCCATATTCAGAATGTATTTTTGAAACCCCAAACCCATCGCATAATAGTTGATGAAGTTCTTCACGAATCATTTCTTTTCGCTTTCCTTTCATCCCACCAGTTTCCATGACTATCAATTCTGGAAAATCTAACTTATAGGTATCAATAAAATCTAATAAGGCATAAGTAACTCCTATCAATATCGTTTTTGTACCTTTCGTTTTTAGGGATGACAAGCTTTCAAATAGCTCCTTGTGATTGTAAAGGAAATAATTACTTTCTGTTTGTTCTGAAGATTTGATAAGATCATCAACCATATAAATCAAAGAAGATCCCTCGCGCTCAAGATAATTGGGGAGTAAGGCCAGTATAGCTATATCTTTAATACTGCCATAGAATAACTCAAAAGCCTTTCTAAAGCTTTCTTCATACCAGCTTAGCTCAGGCACATGATGCTGACTGTTGATCATGCCAGTAGTACCAGAACTCGTAAAGGTAATCTGCGGTTGTAAACCTTGCTCTAAGATATTTTGCGTTTTAAAAAATTGTATGGGTAAAAACGGAATATCACGGTAAGTAGAGATGCTATTTACATTTATTTTTAAGTAATTAATATATTTTTTATAGACTTCAACGGTCTCTGCTTGATGCCTGAATACGGCTAGAGCTACCTGATTAAACTTAGCATCATCGCTGATATTAAAAACGATTTTTTTTTCCATAACAATAAATGCAAATATAATAGAATTAAGTAGTTGTTATAGTTAATTAATTACCGTAGTATAATTACGAGTGACATGAAGTTTATTCATGAATAATAAATTGTATAATATCGCAAGTTGCTGTCTCAATATAGATTTTCATAAAATCAAAATTATATACATCTCATAGTTTATCATATGAAGATATACTATGAGATGTAGTTTATTATCGATAGTTTTTGCCTTTTTAAGGCATATGAATTCAATATTAGGATATAAATTAGGATATTTGAGTATTCCTATATTAAATAAATTTGCTTGTGTATGTCTATTAAAGAGATTGCTGCTAAATTAAATGTTTCTAAGTCTACAGTTTCCCTCGTTATTAATGGCAAGGCGGAGCAAGGTAGGATTAGTGAAGCACTTGCGAAGCGAATAATGGATTATGTTGATTCTATAGGATATAAACCCAATGCGCTAGCCAAGAGTTTAGCAACAGGCAAATCACGTACTATTGGCCTCATCGTAGAGAATATTGGCGATTCTTTTTTTGGTCCTATTGCCTTGTATATTGAAGAATATTTACGCAAATACAATTATCATGTATTATATAGTAGCACTTTAAATGATGAAAAACTAGCGAATACTATCTTAGATACAATGCTGGATAAGTATGTGGATGGTATAATAATGGCACCTACTTTGGGACAAGAAGAACAGGTTCAAAAGCTAATAGACACTAAACTTCCACTAGTCGTATTTGATAGAAGGATCCCATCTCTGGAAACAAATTATATCGGTACAGATAATTATTCCGCCAGTAAAAGGGCTGTTCAGTACTTATTTGAATGTGGCTATAAATCAATAGGTATGATAACAATTGATTCAAAGCAAGTTCAAATGTTGGATAGACTTAGAGGTTATCGCGAAGTTGTAGATAGCAATAATAGTACGGAAGATATTCTACAGATTCCTTATAATTTGGTGGGGGATAGTCGAAAAGCGATGATTGATAGTTTTTTAAGTGAAAATTCTTTTGATGCTTTATATTTTAGTACAAATTATCTTTGTGTATCGGCCTTAAAAGTTTTAAAAGCCAATAAGAAGCATAAGCATTATGGCATGATTACCTTCGATGATCATGAGATTTTTGAATTGAATTTGCCTACAATTTCTTGTATGAGGCAACCTATCGAAGAAATAGCTAAACAAATCGTTGTTACACTATTAGGACAAATTAATGATCATAAAAAGCCTTTTGACGACATTATTATCCCTTCTGAGTTAATTATTAGAGAAAGTACCCAATAAATTTTTATTTGTAAAAATAATACCTATTTTTACTTTACCAATGCAAAACCGGTTTTGCATTGGTTTATAACCAATATAAACTCTATGTATAAATCAAAAAAAATCATTTGCTTGGGTGCGATGTGTAGCTATGTTGCGTTTTCCCTTATAAATGTTCCTACTTCTCTTGCACGAAGTGTGAACCTTTGGGAGTCCAAGTATACACAACAAATGTACAATGGTAGTGTTAGTGGTATAGATGGTAAAGTGTTAGATGGAGCCTCCATACGTAATGTAAGTAAGAATACAGTAACGGTTACTAATGCTCAGGGGCAGTTTGCAATGACTGGAAGTATAGGGGATATCATTGCTATTTCATACACAGGATATACTGCTGAACGTATTATTTTAGATTCAAATGTAGTATTACAGATAAAACTAAAGGAAGATGCTCAGGATCTAGATGAAGTGGTCGTGATCGGGTACAATAGTTTGCGGGAGTCTAATATTTCGGGTGCTGTAAGTCGAGTGGATATGGCAAATGCAGACAAACGAAGGGTTCAGGATGTCGCGCAGATGTTACAAGGGCAAACTTCTGGTGTGACAGTGACACAATCAACAGGACAGCCGGGGGATGCTATAGATATTCGTATACGTGGTGTCGGTACTATAGGTAACAACTCACCCTTGTTTATAGTAGATGGGGTGCCCACAACGAATTTTAGCTTTATTAATCCCGCAGATATTGAAACTATGTCTGTCTTGAAAGATGCTTCAGCGGCTTCGATATATGGATCTAGAGCTGCAGCCGGTGTCATATTGGTTACAACAAAGAAAGGGAAGCTAGGTAAAACAAAGTTTGACGTGAATGCGTACACTGGAATTCAAAATGCAGTCAATCTACCTAAGATGATGAATACTAATCAGTATCTAAAAAGTGTAGAAAAGGCCTGGAACAATTCAAACTCAACGGGTGTAAATCCTTATACAAATCAATTATCGCGTACTGACTTATCGAATACCGATTGGTTGGGTGAGTTGTTTGAAACAGGGAAGACAAGTAGCTTTCAAGTAGGGATTTCTGGAGGAACAGAGAAGATTAAGTATTTGATTTCTACAGCATATTATGATCAAAATGGTATTGTCGTTTATGATAATGATAAATATAAACGTCTAGAATTTAGAACGAATTTACAAATAAACCTTACGGATAGAATAGAGCTAAAAACGAATGTGTTATTAAATAGCCAAGATAAAATGGTTGTTTCTTCCAGAGGAGATTCTCCAGGTATTATAAGACATGCTTTATTAAGACCTCCCGTTCTTGGAGTGTACAAAGATAAAACCGATCCCACATATTCCGTACAAGATCCATTTACGGACTTACCGTATTATGTAAACCCCACAAATTTTCAATCTAGCTTGTACGAATGGAGTCAAAATCCTGTGGCTTTAGCTTATTTCTCAAATAACAATCAGAACCAATTTAAGCTTTTCGGAAATGCGGAACTTGGGGTTTCTTTATTAAAAGATAGATCACTACGCTTTCGTTCAATGTTAGGAATAGAGCTGAATTTCAATCATAGCAAATCATTCTTAAGTAATTTTGGTGATGAAGATCGGACGGATCCCACAGTAGATGTAGGGCTCGGACGTATCAATAGGCCAAATGGTCTGAATGAAGACCGTGGTCAGGATTATACCCTGACTTGGAATAATGTTCTATCATATGACAAGACTATTAATGAAGATCATTTAATTAATGCTCTAGTAGGTACTGAATTTATTAATAACAATAGTAGTTCGATAAATGCCTCTCGTAGAAGGTTTGAATATGATTCGGATAGGTTCCACTATTTAGATTTAGGAGGTACTGGTCAGGACCTGTGGAATGGAGGCTTTGCTCAAGAGTGGGCTTTATTTTCTCTTTTTGGCTCTGCTACATATTCATATAAAAATAAATATGCTGTTACAGGGAATCTTAGAGCTGATGCTTCCTCTCGTTTCGGTTTAGACAATAAATGGGGGTATTTTCCTTCTGTAGCGCTTGGTTGGACCGTGAGTAATGAGGATTTTTTCCCTGCAAATAGTTTTATTACCTATGCCAAGATAAGGGCAAGCACAGGGAAATTAGGCAATCAGAATATCCCCAATTATGCTTATTTGACTTTATATAGTAGAGAGGGTAATATTACTAGATATGGTAACTCAAAGCTCAAGTGGGAGACTACTACGCAGGATAATTTGGGGCTTGATTTACGTTTTTTTAAAAATTCACTAGAAGTAACTACGGATATTTTTTATAAGAAAACAAAGGATATTCTTCTAGCGGCTAGTTTACCTACGTTTGTAGGAAATGTAGATGCCACTTATGTCAATGCTGGGCAGGTTGATAATAAGGGTTTTGAGGTTAGTGCCAAATACAAAGGAACATTTACTGAAGGATTTAGCTATAGTATAGGTGGTAATTTGACTGGGATTAGAAATAAAGTAGTTGCCTTGCATGAAAATGTCCCAAGGATAATCGGCGAGGTTTCGAGGGCAGAGATAGGACAGCCTTTAGATGTATATTATGGATACCAAATGGAGGGAATTTATCAAAATCAAGCCGAAATACAATCTCATTTATTTTCTGTAGGCTCACCAAGTAGTAAGCCAGGAGATATTCGTTTTAAAGATATTAATCAAGATGGATTAATAAATGATGCTGATCGTACTTACATCGGTAATCCTATCCCTAGATGGAGTTATGGTTTCTTCGCAAATTTAAACTATAAATCTTTTGATTTAAATATCTTTTTTCAGGGAGTCAAAGCCGTAGATCGGTATAATGATGGTATGCGAATTATAAATTTTGATACTAGGCCATTCAATTATACGACACGAATGTTAGACGCTTGGGACGGTGAAGGTACATCAAATTCATTGCCACGCTTAGCTTTCGAAGATACGGGGGTTAGTAAATTCTCCACACTTTATATTGAAGACGCTTCTTATTTGCGCTTAAAGAATATTGAACTAGGCTATTCATTTGGTAAATATTTAAATAAAATAGGAGTCAATCATGCTCGAGTTTACTTGTCGGCGCAGAATGTTTTTACTTGGACAAAATATACTGGATTGGATCCTGAAAATACAGATTTGATTGATAGAGGTACTTATCCACAATCAAGAACCATATTACTAGGTTTAAACTTTAGTTTTTAGATTATGAGGAAATTAGCATTATATATAATAGGAACGAGCTTATTATTTTCAAGTTGTTCTAAATATTTGGATAAAGATCCAATTGGTATCTTGACACAAGAGCAGGTTCAGGTAGATCCTACAGAGGGCACCATAGTGGCAGCAGTAGAAAATGCATATAGACCCTTGGCTTATACGCTTAACATATTTGGCAATTGGGATTGGACTGGAGGATTAGTAATTCGTCCCGATTTTTTATTAGAGGATATTGCTTCAGGGGATGCAGCCAAGAAATGGAGCCCTGATGGTGATCAAGCATGGATGGATGATATTGCTAATTATAATTTTACAGCAGAAAATGGTGCTTTTGCAGGAATATGGAAATATGACTACGAGGGTATTTCTCGTACCAACATGGCGATCTTTCAGTTGACCGATGAATCTACCTTATCTAAGGTAAATATGCCCGAAGATAAAAGAAAGCAATTGCTTGCAGAAGCTTATTTTTTGCGTTCATTTTTTTATTTTGATTTGGTGAAGAATTTTGGTGATGTTCCCTTAGTTTTAAAACCTCTCCAAGATTTTAATGAAGCTTATGATGTTGCTGTAAAGACAGATAAAGCAAAAATATATGAGCAAATAAAGAGTGATCTGATCATAGCGGTAGACTATTTTCCGAATAGCAAGTATAGCAACTCTTCGGAAAAATGGCGTGCTTCCAAAGGGGCCACTATTGCACTGCTTGCTAAGGTTGCCTTGTATGAGGGGGATTGGAAGGAAGTGATAAAACAAGTAAACAGTCTTGAAAGCCTAGGTTATTATTCCCTGAACATAAATTATTTTGACTCTTTTGACGAGTCGAAGACTTACAATGAGTCAGAAAATATATTTATTTATGACCACGAACCAGGAAAACAACCGAGTCGAGGCAATGGTTTTACGGCATTAATGGGGTGGGGCTTTATGGCGCCATCAACTGATTTTTTAGCGGCTTTTGAAACTGGGGATCCTCGTAAATCTGCAACAGTAAATACCGCTGATAAGGCTATTTATAAATTAGTAGGTGCACAAAATACCAGCTTTATTGGCAATGATAATTCTCCTGTGAATAGAGTTTATATTCGTTATGCTGATGTGTTATTATGGAAAGCCGAGGCTTTAATAAGAGATCAGCAGGTGGCGGAAGGTGTTAAGCTAATCAATAAAATCAGACAAAGAGCTCGAGGAGAGAATACAAATATCTTAGCCGATCATTCTGTCTTGGAGAATGATGCTTCTACGGCTATAAAATGGTTGCAGCAGGAGCGTAGGGTAGAGTTGGGCTTGGAATGCCATCGCTTGTCCGATTTGCGAAGATGGGGAATTGCAAAAATTACTCTATCAACTTTAGGGAAACCTTTTGAGGATAAGCATATGCTATATCCAATTCCTCAAGCTGAGGTAGATAAAACAGTAGGTAAAATATCACAAAATCCAGATTATTAAATATGAAAATCAATTATGTTTTTACACTTGCCTTGTCAAGTATACTAGTAAGCTGTAACGGTACTAAAAAAGTACAAAATCCTGATTGGACTTTGGGAGGCTTTGTACGCCCTACAGCCATAAATCCAATTATTGAACCTGATTCAACAACAGTTTTTTTAGACCCTATGTCTAATAAATTAGTGCGATGGGAGGAGAATGATACGTTCAACCCTGGTGCTGTTGTCAAAGATGATACTTTATTTGTACTGTATCGTGCCGAAGATAAATATGGTATCGGAATAGGATTTCGTACTTCGAGGCTCGGTTTAGCAAAGAGTACAGATGGTTTGCATTTTGAACGTGCCAATGAGCCTGTGTTATTTCCAGATGAAGATAGTCAAAAGGAATATGAATGGCCAGGTGGTATAGAAGATCCGCGTGTGAGTGTCACTGAAGATGGTACTTATGTAGTTTTCTATACCCAATGGAATAGAGATGTTCCGCGTTTGGGAGTTGCAACATCTAAGGATTTACGCAAATGGGATAAACATGGTCCAATATTCGCTAAATCTAAGTATGAAAAATTAATGACCACCTCACATAAATCCGCTTCTATCGTCACTGCCCTAAAAGATGATAAGCTAGTCATTGCTAAGGTAAATGGTAAATATTGGATGTATTGGGGAGAGCATGGGGTAAAAGGTGCTACATCGGACAATCTTATAGATTGGGAGCCTGTATTGGATGAAAATGGTGAACTAGCAGTTTTTATGAATATTAGAGAAGGTTATTTTGATAGTGCATTGACTGAATGCGGGCCTCCTGCAGTGATGACAGATAAAGGTATTTTATTATTATACAATGGAAAAAATCATAATGACCCCCAGTATGCTGATCCACGTTTTAATATAGGTACTTATAGTGCTGGACAAGTATTGTTTGATAAGAATGATCCAACTAAAGTACTGCATAGACTAGATACTCCTTTTTTGCGGCCCATGGAAGCTTTTGAGAAGAGTGGTCAATATGTTGATGGAACAGTTTTCCTGCAAGGTTTGGCTTATTATAAATCCAAATGGTTTCTTTACTATGGTTGTGCGGATTCAAAAGTCGGTGTAGCTGTTTTTGACCCAAATAACCCAAGTGAATTTGACCCTTTACCCTAAATATATGATGACTAAAAAACGCACACTTTGTATAGATATCGGTGGTACGCACATTGCAGCTGCGGTAATTGATGAGGGTACGATATCTTTATATAATAATGCCCAAGTTCATGCTGTTGTAGATAGTAATGCCGGGAGAGAGGCTATATTGAAGCAATGGGATGATGCTATTGCGGCGGTATTACAAAAATGTAAATTCGCTATTGATAATATTGTTATATCTATCCCGGGGCCATTTGATTATGATAATGGCATTTGCCTGATGGACGGTATGCATAAATACCAAAGCCTATTGCATATGGATGTGAAATCGTGGTTTGCTCATATGTATAGCATTGATGTTCAGTGTATTCACTTTTATAATGATGCTGTAGCTTTTCTATTAGGTGAATTATATTTTAGTCAATTGTTTGATAAAAAAGTAGTAGGTTTAACATTAGGTACTGGATTAGGCTCCGCCTTTTATAACTCCAACAATGCGGTAGATTTAAACTATGGATCGGCAAAATTTAGGGATGGAATAGCTGAAGATTATATCTCTACTAGGGGTATCCTTGATTTTGTAGAGCAGCGTTATCAGATAAAATATACTAATGTCAAAGCTATTGTAGATGATAATTTAGAAGTGGTCTGTTCGGAGGCTTTTTCCTATTTGGCAGATTCATTAGCAGATTTTATCCATCAATATATAGACAAACTCGAGCCAGATACCATTATTATAGGTGGTAGTATTGCTAAAGCGCATGCCTTGTTTCTAAATAGGCTACAGCAAAAGGTCAAAATACCAATTAAAGTAGCCTCAATGGATGATTTTAACATCTTTTGCGGGATGACCAGTATTAATATATAAACGAACTAAATCAATTATAAAATTATGAATAATGTATGGAAGTACGCCTTAATCGCCTCAATGGGAGGATTCTTATTTGGTTTTGAAACGGCAGTAATATCTGGGGCAGAACAAATAATACAAAAATTATGGAAACTGAGTGCTTTTTGGCATGGTTTAACAGTGTCAATATCGTTGATAGGTACTATTTTAGGTGCTATAGTCGCAGGTAGAGTGTCCGAAAAATATGGACGTAAACCTATACTTTTTGCTATTGCAATGCTGTATCTTTTTTCAGCTATTGGCTGCGCCATATCTCCTTTTTGGAGCTTATTTTTATTATTCCGACTTATGGGAGGTATAGCTGTAGGTATAAGCTCTGTGGTAGGCCCAGTATATATATCCGAAATATCTCCTGCCGCTGATAGGGGTAAACTGACTGGTTTGTTTCAAATTATGATTGTTACGGGAATTTTCATAGCTTATTTAACAAATTTCCTTTTTGTAAATTTTGGGGATAATGCTTGGCGTTATATGCTAGGGATAATGGCTGTGCCTTCTATTGCTTTTTATTTTCTGTTAAGAAATATTCCGGAAAGCCCACGTTGGTTAATGCAGCATAATAGAGTCGATGAAGCCAATGCAATAGCAGATCAGTTAAATATTCAAATTCATGTTAATACTACTACAACGAGTACAGGTGCAGATGTTTCCTTGTTTCAGTCTAAATATACCAAGCTGATTCTGTTTGCTATGCTTCTTGCATTTTTCAATCAAATGACAGGGATCAATGCTATTCTTTACTATGCACCACGCATATTTGAATTGGCGGGGTTTAGTCAGGAGATGAGTTATTTACAACCCATTTATATTGGTGGCACTAATGTACTTTTTACAGTAATAGGGATGTCTATTATTGATAGATTGGGACGCAAGAAACTATTGCTAGCAGGGGCCGTAGGGATGTTTATTTTTTTACTGCTCACTGCATTTGGCTTGCGTGATAGCAACAATGTATTTCTACTCTATTATATATTAGGATTTATAGCATGTTTTGCCTTATCTCAAGGTGCTGTTATTTGGGTATTTTTATCCGAAATATTTCCTAACGAAATTCGGGCTAAAGGCTCTTCATTAGGAAGTACCACACACTGGGTATTTGCGGCATTAGTATCTTGGTTTTTTCCTGTTATCGTGGAAGGGATTCCTGATGGTGGTTATTATATCTTTTTATTCTATGCTATCATGGTAGTTATATCATTTTTGTTTATTCTATGTCTTCCAGAGACCAAAGGAAAGTCCCTAGATGACTAAAAAATAAAGCCTTTTCATTTTGTGAAAAGGCTTTATTTTTAATAAATATGCTTGTTATTACAACATACCACCATCAACAGGTAATACTTGTCCTGTTACATAAGATGATAAGTCTGACGCTAAGTAAAGACATGCATTAGCAACATCTTCAGGTTGGCCACCACGTTTCAATGGAATACCTGCTTCCCATCCTGCTACTACTTTCTCGTCTAATACGTCGGTCATTTCTGTTTTAATAAATCCTGGTGCCACCACATTAGCACGGATATTACGAGAGCCTAGCTCTTTGGCTACAGATTTGGTGAAGCCGATGATGCCTGCTTTAGAGGCAGCATAATTTGCTTGTCCTGCATTTCCTTGTACACCTACTACAGAAGACATGTTGATAAATGATCCTTTACGATTTTTCATCATTACCTTTGATGCTGCTTTGGTAACATTGAAAATAGATTTCAAGTTTACATTGATTACATCATCCCAGTTTTCTTCTGTCATACGCATCAATAAACCATCTTTAGTAATACCAGCATTATTAACTACGATATCTAAAGTGCCAAATTCAGCTACGATATCATTAATTAATTGTTCTGCTTGATCAAATTTTGAAGCATCAGAGCGATAACCCTTCACTTTAGTACCAAATGATTGTAATTCTTGCTCTAAGGCTTCGCCCTTTTCTACAGAAGACAAATAGGTGAATGCTACATTTGCACCATGCTGCGCAAATACTTCTGCAATTTTACGACCGATACCCTTAGAGGCTCCAGTAACTAAAGCCGTTTTTCCCTCTAGTAATTTCATATTATTAATATTATATTTTATTCAATTAAACAAATCGTTGCTCGTCTATGGAATATAATAGTTCCTAATTTTTAGTCGAACACAACAAAAATAAACAAATTTTGAAATACTACTAATTTATTGAAAAATGACATGCTTTTTTAATAATTGTAAAATAGGTTTAAAAATGTGATCAAATTCGAAATTTAATGAAAGAATTTTGACAAAATCATTCGTTTGTAATGATTTTGAATGGTAAATTTGTACGAATTTTTTAAGAAGACATGGGTAAGAAAAAGCAAAACACAGAAGTTGATGTACTCCTAATCGGTGGTGGTATAATGAGCGCTACCTTAGGTACACTTATCAATGAGTTAAATCCCGACGTTAATATTGAGATTGTAGAACGATTAGATGTAGTAGCAGCTGAGAGTTCAGACGCATGGAATAATGCAGGTACAGGACACTCTGCTCTTTGCGAATTAAATTATACGCCTGAACAGGCGGATGGTTCTGTAAAAATTGAAAAAGCAATTAACATTGCGGAGCAATTCGAAATATCTAAGCAATTTTGGGCTTACTTAGTCGAGAAAGGTATAATCAAAAAACCTGAACACTTTATTCGTAAAGTGCCTCATATGAGTGCTGTTTTTGGTGAAAAAGATGTTAAATTCTTGAAAACGCGTTTTGAGACTATGTCGAAGCAAAACTTGTTTAAAGGAATGGAATACACAGAAGATGTTGAGCTGTTGAAAAAATGGGTTCCTTTGATGATGCAAGGTCGTCAAGCTAATGAACCGATTGCTGCCACGAAAATGGAAATCGGTACCGATGTAAATTTTGGTGAATTGACGAGAGATTTAATTAATCATTTAGCAAAAAAGGATAACATCAATTTATCGCTGAATCAAGAAGTAAAAGATATTGAGCGTGAAGATGATGGTCGTTGGGAAGTCGAAGTTAAAGATTTAGTAACTGGTGATAAACGTGATATCAAAGCTAAATTTGTATTCATTGGTGCTGGTGGTCACTCTTTACTATTGTTAGAAAAATCAGGAATTCCGGAATCTAAAGGTTATGGTGGTTTCCCTGTAGGTGGTCAATGGTTGCGTTGTATAAACAAGGACGTCATTAAACAACATACTGCAAAAGTATATGGAAAAGCATCTGTAGGTGCTCCACCGATGTCTGTTCCTCACTTAGATACCCGTTATATTGATGGCGAGCAAGCATTATTGTTTGGCCCATATGCTGGATTTTCTACGAAATTCTTGAAAAAAGGTTCTTTCTTTGATTTACCTGCTTCTATCAAATTATCGAATATCAAACCAATGCTTTCTGCAGGTTTGGATAATTTAGATTTGACGAAGTATTTGATCACTGAAGTAATGAAAAAACCAAAAGATAAATTAGAGTCTTTGAAACAATTCATGCCTACAGCAAAAATGGAAGATTGGAAAATCGAAATTGCTGGTCAACGTGTTCAAGTAATTAAAAAAGATCCTAAACATGGCGGTGTATTAGAATTTGGTACGGAAGTAGTATCAAGTGCTGATGGTTCTATAGCAGCTTTATTGGGCGCTTCTCCGGGGGCATCTACCTCTGTAGCTATCATGATTCAGTTGTTGAAAAAATGTTTCCCAGAGCGTGCTACTTCACAAGAATATAAAGCCAAACTTCGTGAGATGATACCTTCATGGGGTAAAAAATTAAATGATGATGCTGAGCTATGTGCTAAGGTACGTGAGGCTTCACAACGATCATTGAAATTAGATAAATAAATTATAAGTATATAGTACTTATGGGGTGCTATTAAGGTCACTGTCTAAAAAGTATTTTTTCGTATTTTCTGTTCTAGCAAATAGGTTAGATATTTTTTAGACGGTCTCTTTAATAAGGCTGAGATTATACCCAATTTCGAATTTATTCGAAAGGAACCTGATCCAGGTAATGCTGGCGTAGGGATTTTATAATAAATGTCTTAGTAGCATTTTCATAAGTGTAGTTTGTTAATTAAACACACTTTTATGGAAATAATATTTGAAAATTTACTAACCGCTTTCTACCAAACCTCTTGGTTAGAGAGATTTTCTGTCCTTTGTGGCATTATTCAAGTTATACTTTCAAAAAATAATAAATCATCTAACTATATATTTGGTATATTAGGGATATTAAGTGGTATGTATGTATTATTTGGTGCTAAACTTTATGCAGAGATAGCGCTCAATATGTATTACCTCGTGATGAGCATCTATGGATGGTGGTATTGGAATATCAATACATCAGCTCAAATACAACCTATCTCATACTGCAATAGGCGCGAATGGACCATTGTTGCCGCTATTAGTATTCTAGGATTTGCTTTTTTATATTTAATTCTTTCACAATTTACCGATTCTGATGTACCTTTATGGGATGCATGGGTGAGCGCTACAGCATGGGCTGGGATGTGGTTGCTGGCCAAACGAAAAATTGAAAATTGGATATTGCTTAATATTAGTAACCTATTTGCTATACCTTTACAGATACATAAGGAACTTTATCTATTTGCTGCACTTACCTTATTTTTATTTATAGTCGCTATTTTTGGCTTTTTCCAATGGAAGCGCATTTTCAATAATCAACCTATCTAAAATATGTTACAACCTGAACAAATACAAGTAATACGGGATAGTCAATATGAAAGTATTACAGCAAAGGCTCTTGTTAATAGCCAATTGCAAGTTATCTATGACAACAAGTGGTTTAATATTTGGGTACCCAAAGAATATGGTGGTGCGGAGTATTCTTTTGAACAAGGGTTAAATTTGTTGGAGGAGCTGGCTTACCACGATGGGGCACTGGCTTGGACCATTACCCTTTGTTCTGGAGCCAATATGTTTGCAGGATTTATTGAACCTAGCAAAGCCAAGGAAGTATTTAGTACGGCCAAAGTGTGCTTTGGAGGGTCAGGAAGAACCGCAGGTAAAGCGATTTGGAAAGATGGATCTTTTGAGATCACCGGCATGTGGTCCTTTGCGACGGGGGCACCACATTTGTCCCATTTTACGCTGAATGCGCCTGTTTATGATGGAGATATTCCTCGTCATGATGCAGATGGTAAACCTGTAGTTTATTCTTTCTTTGTGCCTCGTGATTATGTTTTGGTGCATTACGATTGGAATACATTCGGATTAGAATGTACTGCAAGCCATAGTTTTTCCCTTGATAACGTGAAAGTCGATGCGGCAAATGCATTTATATTATCACCAAGTAAAAGATATTACGATAGTCCATTATATAGGATACCATTTATGACATTTGCGGAGTTGACATTATTGGTGAACTACATGGGGATGTATAAACGTTTCTTAGACCTTACGGAAAAGTATTTTTTTGAGAAATCTAAAGACCCTTTTTGGGCCGATAAATACAGTAAATCTAGATTTCAATTGCTCGATAGTTTGCAACAGAACTTCGCGCATCATCGTGCTGTAGTCAATGAAATCGCTGATATGGTCAATGTTCTTTCCGCAGCGGGTACGGTTTCTGCGGAGGACCCTTTCTTAGCAGAAATATCGAAGCAATTTAAAGATATTGTCGAATCTATTCGTAATGCTGTTACTATATTGATGCCTTTACTAGGTATCCAAGCGGCACAAGTGGACCAAGAACTTAATATTGTCTTTCGTAATTTGTTTACGGCCACACAACATAGCTTACTGAATATTCGCGATATTGAATAAAAATAAAAGAGTCAAATATAATATTTTGACTCTTTTATTTTTTGACTAGCTGTTATAATAATATATGTTAACAGTCAAATTGTCTTGTTTCTTCATAATGTATGGGATCACTAGATAATATGAGGATGATTCTTTCTTCTTCATAATCTCTAGGACTTGATAACATAAAATCTAGTTTACCATCCTTATCCAAATCGCCAATAAATAGAATTTCTGTATGGGTGTCGTTATATTCTGTTTGATATAATATTTCCTGGCTTATATTGTCTACTGTCAATATTAATTGATAAAATGCATTTGCTGTACTTGAATAATCTTGTTTCAGCGGATCGATTCCTTTAGCTTCTAATGTATAAGAATGTCCATTGAAAACAAAAGATTGTGATTTGTTTGGTGCTATGTTTTTGTACTCTATAGCAATGGTATCTACAGTACCTATTTTTATAGTAGGAATATTGAAGAATAGTAAACTACTTCTATCTGATTCTAGGGTTTGCGTAGGCAATCCGGAGCAAGGTTCTTCTTCCGCATTGATAAGTTTATATTGAGCCTTTTCAACTTTATAACCTTTTTGATCTTTGCGCAACATAAACCATGTGCCATGATTTAATATTTTACCTATTTCATTTTCTTCACCAATACGGTAGCTCGCATTTGCAAGCAACAAATCTCCCTGTTTGTAATTTATTGTTGATGTATGATTTTCTTTATTTTCGGGGCTATTTGTTAAAGAAGTGTTTTCTGTTGGCCCATCAAGTACTATAGCACTTGAATCTTGATTGTCTTTCGCATCATCCTTTTGTTTTTGCTGACAAGCAAAAACAAAAGGGAATATCGATAGTAATATTATTTTTCTGAACATAATAATGCTTTAGCAATAATGTCAAACGCTTTTAAACGTTTACTATCATCAAATATATAATTTGTTGTCATGATTTCGTCTACATTATATTCATCAACAAAAGATAATACATCTTCTTTGATTTCTTTTTCGGTACCTATAAATGTGCAGCTTACCATGCTTAGTACCGCTTGTTCCAGTTCTGGTATTCCATGGTATACTACTTTTTCGGTAGGAGGGGACAATGGTTTACGTAAATTGGTAAGTATCCCTGCAAACATATTGAATAAGCTAGTCGCTAAAAAGTGAGCCTCCTCAACGGTATCCGCAGCAACAATATTTACACAAGCTATAAAGTAAGGCTTCTGTAGATATTTCGAAGGCTGAAAATGTGCATGGTATATTTTTGACGCTTCCCCTAGCATAGCAGGGGCAAAATGTGCCGCAAAAGCATAAGGTAAGCCCAGCTCTGCAGCAAGATAGGCACTATCTGTACTGGAGCCAAGTATATAAATAG
This sequence comes from Sphingobacterium rhinopitheci, assembly GCF_022627575.1. Classification (GTDB taxonomy): domain Bacteria; phylum Bacteroidota; class Bacteroidia; order Sphingobacteriales; family Sphingobacteriaceae; genus Sphingobacterium; species Sphingobacterium rhinopitheci. Next base: position 229,857 of record NZ_JADEYQ010000001.1, on the reverse strand, counting down.
GAATAGCTAACCCTTCGCCGGGGAAAGCGCGTACTGTGGCATGTGCATTATTCTCATCCAAATATTGTTGAAGCTCTAGAATATCATCTTTAAAATAGAATGATGTATTCATATTATTACGTCGCAATGCCATCGCGGTCGCTTGGTCCGTGCCTGGGGCACGCCCCAATCCAAGATCTATACGTTCTGGATAGATGCTCTCCAATGTCCCAAATTGCTCTGCAACGACTAGTGGCGTATGATTTGGCAACATGATGCCTCCAGAGCCTACGCGAATTTGATTGGTCTTGCCTGCGATATGCCCAATGAGTACCGCTGTTGCGGAGCTCGCAATATGTGGCATATTGTGATGTTCCGCAAGCCACAATCTATTGTATCCTAATTTTTCTATATGTTGAGCACCTTCTACGGCTCTTTGTATTGCTTGTGTATGATTATTCCCCTTGGTAACGGTCACCAATTCTAGTGCCGATAGTTTTAATGTCTTCATATACGAAGATATTATGAAATAAATAAAATTTTGTAAGCGAAATGTCTTTTATTGGACTTTAAGGCAATGAATGACAATATGATTACCCGAAGGATCGGTTGTGAAGTACAAGAAATCTTTACCACCATCTTTAAGCTTAAATTTCTTGCGAATATCATCTACTTTTACAGGGAAATTCTTAGCTGCTACATTAGCTTTCGCTATTGTATTTTGTTTTTTAAATTCATTAAAGTTATAGACCTTAACAACTTCAAATATCCGACCAGGGAATCTTAATTCAAGGAGGTCAGACGTATATAGATGTGCGTGGGTATGCAACTTTGCTAAGTTAAAGAGCTTAGCCGTTGTTTTGAAGGCACCAGCTTTGGTCACGGCTACATCGGGATCATACAGATATTTAAGGGGCTCTGAAGTTTTTATTAAAGCATTTTTTTCTTCTTCTACCGTAAAAGTAATTTCTTGAATTTGGTGCTGCGCGAGTCTAATTGCGGAAATTTTCGCTTCACCAATAAATTCGCGATCTTGAAAAAATAAAAGCTCTTTACAATCGCCATCCAGACTAATTACATAGACAAGCTTTACATTTTTAAGTTTTTGTAAAGCGGTGCTTATATCCATCAGTGGCGATAACTTGACTATGGTATAACGTGATTTTTGGACGAACATATCCTGTAGTTCGACAATATTGGGCTCGCAATCTTCCAATAGAAATACTTTAGCATGATTTACTCTACGCGAAGGATCTATATATATATAATCTAATGAATCATCAGGTTGATTTCGAACATACTCCACGCCATCTGTAGCTAAAGCAATGAGATTTGAAACACCCAATTCACGAGCATTGTGTTTTACGATAGCAGATAGTTTATGATTGAGTTCACAGTGAACGACGATTTCGGCTTCTTGCGCGATATAGCAGCTGTCTACACTAAATCCTCCTGTTACATCCACTACTTTAGCTCCTTTGTGAATCAAGGTTTGTTTTACTAAAGCGGTATGTTCAGAGGAGCATTGCTCCAAATTTATTTTGTCAGGGTAGTAAATGTTAGTAGAGAAAGCCCATGTAGGTAATTTTTTGACAGCGCGCTGCCAACCATCGATCTGACTAGCAATTTCCGAGGAACTAACATGCTCAAAAGGACTTTTTTTCAACGCAATATCACTAGGTGATAATTCCCGATGTGCTTTGATATAAGCTTGAACTTCTTTATCTAAAATATGAGTATTCATTTAGATATTTTTCACTAACATTTGACAAGTATAACTATCCTTTAGTTCACGAATAATCTCTTTATTGACTACTACACGATCAATTGTTTCTTGGTTATAATAGCGAATAGTAATTAATTCTAACCCTTTCTCCATGGTTACTTTAAATCTTTTCTCTAGTTCGATGAGTAGCTTTTGAATGTTTTCGCCTGTGTCGTCAATACTTACCGAAAAACTAATGGCACTGTGGTGCATCATATTAATCTTGCAGCGATGTTGGTGAAATAGATTGAAAATATGACTTAGGTTGTCTTCGACAATAAAGGAGAAGTCACGCGGCAATATATTGATGAATACTTGATTTACCTTAAATATGAAAGAAGGAACGGGGAGGGTTTGGTTCGTCGTTCTAATCTTTGTACCTGCACCTTCAGGATTAATGAAAGAGCGTACATTTAACGTAATTTTTTTGTTCTGAAGTGGCTTTATTGTCTTCGGATGAATTACTGTAGCTCCGTAGTAGGTAAGCTCAATAGCATCAGTGTAAGAAAGCTCTGGGATCAGCTCTGTTCTCTCAAACCATTTTGGATCGGCATTCAGTACGCCAGGGACATCTTTCCAAATGGTGATATCCTCCGCATTCAGGCATGATGCAAAAATAGCTGCAGAATAATCAGATCCTTCTCTACCTAAAGTAGTCGTAAAGTTTTCGGATGTAGAGCCGATGAACCCCTGTGTGATGATGACATGATTGTCTAAAATTTCAGGTAGGTCTTTGCGTATGCGATCTTCGGTTTGTTGCCAATCAACAATTCCCTCACGATAGGTATTGTCTGTACAGATATAATCACGTGCATCTACCCATTTTGTAGCAATACCAATATGTGTGCAGTAAGCAGCCAATATTTTTGAAGAAAGTATTTCGCCCAACGATACAATTTGATCAAATAAATAATCGTAAGGATCCTGTGGTTCTTCTTCCAGTATCCACTCTATCTCAACAAATGAATTTATTATGTCGTCATAAATAGGATGTGTTTGATCTTCAAATAAATCATTTAATACCTCAAAATGATCTTTCTTTACCTCTTCTAATAAGCCGTAAAAATCACCATTTTGATGGTAATAGTTTTTGGTAAGCGCTTCTAGCTTGTTTGTAGTTATGTCGATTGCTGAAACTACAACAAGAAGCTCTGAAGCTTTGTATTTCGAAATAATTGAAGTTACATTTTTAATATTTTCCGCATTTTTAACGGAAGCCCCACCGAATTTAAAGACCTGCATTATTGATGTATAAGGTTATTAGCTTTGTAATTATAAAATACTTTTAACAAATTCTTGACCACGAATATTGAATACATCTTTCAAATCCTTATACGGAATTTCTAAGATTGTAGGCCCGTCTGCATAAGGCCTGATTTCATACTCATTGTAATAGATGATAAGACTATTTTTTGTAAATCCAAAGTTATCATTTAATGTGAAAATTCCATCCTCAAAGAAAAAATCTTTACTTAAAGATTCCTTTTCGTAGATATTCTCTTGCTTGCGAAAATGTTTTTCAGCAATTGCTGTTAGTTCTTTAAGCTTATCCTTCTGAAGGATGTCTTCTAAAATGATAGTTTGATTTCTATGGAGGTCAAAATTGGCATAAAGCGTGTAATGTTGTCCGTGTGCACCTCCAGAATATTCATTTACTTGTGTAGCTAATGATATAAGCATCGGTGTATTTAGAATTACTTGGCTATTTACATCTTTAAACCAGGTGCCATGAATTCCATTACCCTGTAGGTCACTCGCAAATTCATCGTAACCATCTATAAAAGATTGTGCCGCCTCTGCAGGGGTATTCTCTCCATCAATGAGGATATATTTCTTAATGCTATCATTAAGGTTGTCCTTGGAGAAAATGGGATATGTTATTTTGAAATAGGTTGTGTCTATTATATCTTCGTTGGCTATAAAGAATTCACTATGCTCACTAATCGTATTATAACTATATGTAATAGTATCTATGGTATTCAAATGTAAATTAGTATTCGTCTTGGTATTTGCTTGCGGTAGATTGTTGCATGCTGAAAACAAGAGAGGAATATATATTAATAGCCTAGACATCTTATATTAAAATTTTAAATTTACATTAATCCATTCACCATCAAATGTGGCGTCATATTTTTCGTAAAATTTAATAGCAGGCTCATTCCAATCTAATACTTGCCACATCATCCCCGAATATTTTTTCTCCTTAGCATATGCTATTGTACGATCCAATAATGATTTGCCAACACCATATCCACGGTATGGTTCATGCACGATAAGATCTTCCAAATATAAACGACGACCTTTCCATGTAGAATATCGTATGTAATATAATGATAAACCGACTATTTTGTCCTCTACTTCAGCTACAAAAGCTCCCCAAACGGGGTTTTCTCCAAAACCAGCCTCTTTAAATTCGTCTATACTTACTGTTACTTCATTGGGGGCTTTTTCATAATCTGCTAACTCTTGTACAAGGATCATCATAGCTTCACAATCCTCAATTTTTGCATTCCTTATTTGAATATTCATCGTACAATACTGCTATTTAGCTTTAAAGTGTTTAGTAACACGCTGTCCAAATACAGTACTTCCTAAGCGCACCATATTACTACCTTGTTCGATAGCGATGGTATAATCCGAAGACATACCCATTGACAACATATCAAAAGATTCTTGTTGGCGGAAGTAACTTACCTTGATACCATCAAATAACATTTTAAGCTCGTAGAAATCTTCTTTAATTTCTTTTTGATTATCTGTATTTGTCGCAATTCCCATCAAACCACGAATACGAATATTTTGCATACCAAACATATCTTCACTCTCCAGCAACTCGATGAGTTCCACGTGATCTAAGCCGAATTTGGTCTCTTCCAATGAAATATCAATCTGTAACAAACAATCGATGATGCGTTTGTTTTTTTCTGCGTATTTGTTTATTTCTTTTAATAATTTTAAAGAATCGACAGATTGTATTAATGATACAAATGGAGCGATGTATTTTACTTTATTTGTTTGTAAATGTCCCACCAAATGCCATTCAATATCTTTGGGTAGTTGTTCATACTTCTCTACTAATTCTTGGACCATGTTTTCCCCAAAAATACGCTGCCCAGCATTGTATGCCTCGATTATATCTTCATTGGGCTTCGTCTTAGATATAGCAACCAAAGTAACGCCTATCGGTTGTAATTCTTTTTGTATATCTTGAATATTTGATGTTATGCTCATGATCTGAAATATTTTTTTGGAGATATTTAATACAAAGATACCTATTACGAAGGCATTTTGTAAATTTGAACAAAATTACAAAATGCAACGTTTACTTTATATCATATTTATCTCGTTTTTTTTTATTGTTTCTTGTGCAAAAAAGAAGCCTAGTGGCATTTTGTCGGACAGTGAAATTACAGAAATATTAACGCAGGCTTCTTTAATAGATGCTTATCTTAATACTTTGCCGCTCGATAGTGGCCGTAAAGTAATGCCAGTGCTTTATGATAATTTATTTAAAGAGTTTAAGATTGATTCGATGCAATTCAAACAGAATTTGGACTTTTACTATGGTAATCCTGTCTTGACAGAAAAAATATATACAAATGTCGCTACGGAACTGATGCAATATGAGAGAAATATTCGCCAAGAGGATTCTGTTAGAAATGCTTTTGTAACCGATAGCATACGTCGTGTCACTCGTATACAAATGTTAGATTCTGAACGTCGCAATCTTACCACAAATTATTATAGAGACAATTCTACATACAATTATAAAACTAACGGTTTGGATTTCTTAAGACGTGCAGAGCTAAATTTAAATGCCTACGGTATTCAAACTGAAGCTATTCCGAGCCAGCAGAATACACCTGTCTTTACAGATCCTATTTTGTCGAATACGACATTGAAGGAATATTTGAATGTTCCTATTAAGCAATTACTACTTAATGCACCGAAAAATTCAACCCCTTTTGATTTTAAATTACATGGCGCTTATTTTCTTCACAATAAAGGGTTTAATGTAAGGTCAGGATTTACTTTTGAACCTACGCCAGCTGTTGTATCAGTGTCTGATACGACAAATGTTATCTCACGTGAGATAGCGCCAGCCGAAATAATTTTGCCCGAAAGCGAAAAGAAAATCCCCTTGGAGCCCGTGAAAGAGAAGATTATACGTAAAGATACAACAGCACAAGTACCTAAGAAATTGCAAATAATACAACAGCGTAATTAATGATTTATCCACAGAATGCCATTGAAAAATTAGGTTTTTCAGAAATACGTGACCTAATAAAGGAAAAATGTTTGAGTGAGTCGGGGAGGCAAATGGTGGATAAAATCCAACCGCAAATTAAGCCTGACCAAATAGAACGTTTCTTACGTCAAACGAATGAATTTAAAGAACTGCTATTACATGATTCCCCTGTACCTGTGGATCATATGTATCCCATCAAGCCTCTTGCCGAAAAGGTAAGGGTAGAAGGATCTTTCTTGGCGGAGGATGAGTTGTATCGTATGCTGCTGTCGTTGCGGACTGTATACGCTATTATACGCTATTTTAATGAGCGTGAAGGGCAGTATGAGCATTTGGAGTTGCTATTTGAACATCTCCCCATAGAAAAGGGAATACTACGTTCTATTGAGCAAGTATTGGATGATCATGGTCGTCTGAAAGATAATGCCTCAAGATTGCTGTTAGAGCTGACACAGCAAATATTAAAATCAGAACAGGAAGCTAGAAAACGTCTGGATACTGTTTTTAAACAAGCGCAAGCCAAAGGATGGACAGCTGACGGAGGATTGACCATTCGTGATGGAAGATTGAGTATTCCGATTTTAGCGGAGAATAAGCGCAAGCTCAAAGGTCTGATTCATGATGAATCAGCAACGGGACAGACGGTGTATATCGAGCCTGAGGAAGTATTTCAATTGAATAATAAAGTTAGGGATTTGTCTTTTGAAAGACGTAGGGAGATTATACGTATTCTAACAAGTCTGACGAATGATCTGCGCCCTCACGTGCCTTTATTAATGTCGTATCATAGTCTAATGACAAAATTGGATTTTGTACGTGCCAAAGCATTATTTGCTATTGACTTACAAGCTACGATGCCTGTATTGAGTAAAGATGCTTCGATTAACCTAATAGAAGCAAGACATCCTATTCTTCACCTCAATGCCTTGAAAAATAATGGCCATGCTGTTGTTCCTTTAAACATTAAAATTGATGATACCGATCGTATTATTTTAGTATCAGGCCCCAATGCAGGCGGTAAATCTGTATGTATGAAAACAGTAGGCCTGTTGCAGATTATGGTGCAGTCAGGATTATTGATCCCGGCAGATGATACTTCTTCTGTAGGGATATTTAAGCAGATTTTTGCTGATATTGGCGATGATCAATCTATAGAATCTGATTTGAGTACGTATAGTGCTCACTTATCCAAGATGAAGCATTTTACTTCTTTTGCCAATGGACGAACGCTTATTATCATTGACGAGTTTGGTACAGGTACAGATCCTCTTTTTGGAGGACCTATCGCTGAAGCTGTATTAGAGCAATTGAACAAAAAACAGGTTCGTGGTGTTGTAACTACTCACTATTCAAATTTGAAAGTTTTTGCAAGCCATACCGAAGGTTTGGAAAATGCTTCTATGCTATTTGACAATCAAGCTATGAAGCCCATGTATGTATTGCAAATCGGTAAACCGGGGAGTTCATATGCATTTGAGATAGCGCAAAAAATTGGGCTTTCTAAGGAAATATTAGCATCAGCAAAAAGTAAAATTGGTGTCCAACAAAAGAAAGTAGATACGCTTCTGGTAGATTTGGAACGAGACAAAAAAGTAATCATAGATACCAAATACGCTGTAGCAAAACGCGAGAAGGAATTGATAGAGCTCAAAGCAAATTATGAGCTTTTACAGTCTTCTATTGAAGAGAACAAAAAAGAAATTATTAGAAAAGCGAAGGACGAAGCGCGTACTATTCTTAAGGATGCAAATAAGCTCATCGAAAATACAATATCTGAAATTAAGTCTTCTCAAGCAGACAAGGAGAAAACTAAAGTATTGAGATCTGGCTTAAATAAAGCCTTGGACAATCATAATAGCGCTCTCAAGAAGCCCGAGAAACCAAATGTTACAGTGTCAACAGATAATGCTAACCTCGAAGTGGGTGATTGGGTGAGTATTAACGATTCAGGATCAGAAGGTGAAATCTTAGAAATTACCAAGAATAATAGTTTGATTATTGCCTTAGGTGAACTTCGAACGGTTGTGAAAAAGAATAGGGTATCTAAATTGAAGAGTAAGGATAAGTCCAAAGCTATCAAACGTCAAACAAATGTCTCTACAGGGTCGATTGCTGATTTCCATCCTGAAGTGGATGTGAGAGGAATGCGTACCGAAGATGCTTTGCATAAGTTAGAATTAGTACTGGATAGAGCAGTGATGATTGGTTATCCTTCCCTAAAGATTATCCATGGTAAAGGGGATGGTATCCTCCGCAAGTTTATTAGAGATTACCTGCGTAAGTATAATCATGTAAGTCGTTTTGAAGATGAGCATGCCGATAGAGGTGGTGATGGAATCACCTATGCGTATATAGGATAAATATTCTTTCCTAATCAATGAATAGTTAAAAGAGATATAGTATATAGAGTTACGATGAGTATAGAAGAATTGAAAGCTGAATTGTTAGGTAAAGAATATCCCGATGAAGTACAAATCCATGTGGATCAAATAGTCGTCGATGTACCTTTGTTTCTTAAAGTATCATTTATTGAAGCAGAGCAATGGACCAAAGATTTGGAAAAATGCCCAGGATGGATCCGTTTGAATCGTTTCAAGGAAGCTATCGCTTCGGCAGACAGGAGTCAAGAAGAGGCTTCTTAGGATTCGTGTAGTCCCAAAGGAAGACCATCAGAGCACTGAAAAATAATAAATATTTACCAGTTGAGCTCATCGATACGGATGGACTCAACTGGTATTTTTTTTGGTGATAACATCTCGCTAGCTGTGTAAGTTGAAAAGTTATTTTGAAAAATTTATCAGGGCTCAAAGCGCTTAAAAATTTTCGGAATAACTTTTTATTATTTTAAAAGGATAGCAACGCCAGCAGCTGCTTGCTCTTAAAATGAAAATTGAATTGCGCTAGAGAAAGCTATAAAATAGAAGAAGGTGCCTTTTTAGGCACCTTCTTTATTATTTAAATAGTTTATATGCTATTCTTATTGTGCATTTAAGAACATTGATTTCTTAGAAACCAATTCTCTGAAATATGGATCTTGAAGATCTTTGATAAAACGAATAGCTTCACCCGTAGATTTCATCTCTGGGCCTAATTGTTTATCTACCTCAGGGAATTTAGAGAATGAGAACACAGGCTCTTTAATTGCCCATCCAGTTAATTTGCGCTCGATATTGAAATCTTTCAATTTGTTAACACCTAACATTACTCTTGCAGCAATATTGATATAAGGTACGTCGTATGCTTTAGCAATAAAAGGAACAGTACGTGATGCACGTGGATTTGCTTCGATTACATATACATTGTCACCTTTGATAGCAAATTGAATATTTAATAAACCGATTACGTTTAATGCTTTTGCTAATTTGATAGAATATTCTTCCATTTTATCTTGTATAGCTTGTGATAAGCTAAATGGAGGAAGAACAGCGTAAGAGTCACCAGAGTGAATACCTGCAGGTTCGATGTGCTCCATCATACCGATGATATGAACATCTTCACCATCACAGATAGAATCTGATTCTGCCTCTTCCGCACGATCCAAGAAGTGATCAATCAGAACACGGTTACCTGGAAGGTTTTTCAATAAGTTAACTACTGCTTTTTCTAAGTCTTCATCATTGATAACGATACTCATCCCTTGACCACCTAATACATAAGATGGACGTACTAATACTGGGTAACCTACTTCGTTAGCTACTTTGATAGCTTCTTCAGCAGATTCTGCAACACCATATTTAGGATAAGGAATATCTAATGATTTTAATAAGTCAGAAAAACGGCCACGATCCTCTGCTAAGTCCATGTTTTCAAAAGATGTACCGATAATCTTAACACCTAATGCTTCTAATTTATCCGCCATCTTAAGTGCAGTTTGACCACCTAATTGAACGATAACACCTACAGGTTTTTCTAATTCGATGATTTCACGAACGTGTTCCCAGAATACAGGCTCAAAGTATAATTTGTCCGCCATATTGAAATCGGTAGAAACAGTCTCAGGGTTACAGTTAACCATGATAGCTTCAAAACCTGCTTCTTTAGCAGCTAATAATCCATGTACACAAGAGTAATCAAATTCAATACCTTGACCGATACGGTTAGGTCCTGAACCTAATACTACGACTTTTTTCTTATCCGAAACTATTGACTCATTTTCTTCTTCGAATGTCGAGTAATAGTAAGGCGTTTGAGCAGGGAATTCAGCAGCACATGTATCTACCATTTTGTAAACACGATTGATACCTAATTCTTTACGACGTGCATATACTTCATCCTCTGTAACATTGCCCAATAACCAAGAGATCTGCACATCTGAATAACCTTTTTGTTTCAAAGTCATAAAGAAGTCTTTTGGAATATTATTCAATTGGTAGCGACGAAGTTCTGTTTCAAAGCCTACTAACTCTTGGATTTGTGTCAAATACCATTTGTCAATTAACGTAGCTTTACGAATAGATTCTAATGGAACACCTAATTCAAAGGCATCTTTGATATGGAATAAACGATCTGCACTAGGATGCTCTAAGCTGTACATAATCTCATCCAAGTTGCGCAACTGACGTCCGTCTGCGCCCAAACCTGCACGGCCTGTTTCTAATGATTGAGCAGCCTTTTGTAATGCCTCGATAAATGTACGACCGATAGCCATTACTTCACCTACAGCTTTCATTTGTAAACCTAATTCTTTGTTTGCACCTTTGAATTTATCAAAGTTGAAACGTGGAACTTTTACAATTACATAATCTAACGTAGGTTCAAAATAAGCAGATGTAGTTTTTGTAATTTGGTTTTGTAATTCATCTAAGTTGTATCCAATCGCTAATTTGGCAGCGATCTTAGCAATAGGGTAACCTGTTGCTTTTGACGCTAAAGCTGATGAACGGGATACACGTGGGTTGATCTCGATGGCAATGATTCTTTCGTCAACAGGGTTAACCGAGAATTGTACGTTACAACCACCTGCAAAATTACCTATAGAACGCATCATCAAGATTGCTTGATTACGCATGTCTTGATAACATTTATCCGATAAAGTCATGCCCGGTGCTACCGTAATAGAATCTCCTGTGTGGATACCCATTGGATCGAAGTTTTCAATCGTACAGATAATAATAACGTTATCGTTTTTATCACGTAATAATTCTAACTCGAATTCTTTCCAACCTAATACAGCTTGTTCTACTAATACTTCATGTGTAGGAGAAGCGTGTAAGCCTCTATTTAATGCCGCATCAAATTCTTCTTTATTGTGTACAAAACCACCACCTGTACCAGCTAATGTGTACGAAGGACGAATTACCAAGGGAAAACCAATCTCTTGAGCTGCTTCTTTACCTTCTAAGAAAGAGTTTGCGATTTTTGATGGTGCCACACCAACACCAATGTCAATCATTAATTGACGGAATTCTTCACGATTTTCTGTTTTTTCAATCGCGGCTACATCAACACCGATAACTTGAATATTGTATTTTTCCCAAAGACCGCGATTCGATGCTTCGATACACAAGTTCAATGCTGTTTGACCACCCATTGTAGGTAATACAGCGTCGATTTGTTGCTCTTGAAGGATTTGTTCAATACTCTCGCATGTAAGAGGTAATAAATAAACATTATCTGCTACAACTTTGTCGGTCATGATTGTCGCAGGGTTTGAGTTGATAATCGAAACCTTGATGCCTTCTTCTTTTAAAGAAAGTGCAGCTTGAGATCCCGAGTAATCAAATTCACACGCTTGTCCGATAACAATAGGACCAGAACCTATAATTAATACGGAGTTAATGGAGGTGTTTCTTGGCATTATTTATTAAATCAAAAAGTGTTAAAATACAAATTGTAAATTATGGACAAACCTTCGAAATGCCTTGTTTTAGAAGAGAATTCCGACTGCTTTGTCGGAGTGCAAAGTTATGCTATTTTTTTTAAAATATAAAATATGTTTTCATAAATCCTACGTTTTAATCCTTTCTGTAAGCGCCCAAAACAATTTTTGCGCTAATTTGTTTTTAGTGTGTAATAAATAATTACAAAATATATTACAAATAGTTTTAATGAAGAAAATTTACTTAACAATAGCTGGATTATTAATTTTTGGTTTCAGCCAAGCGCAAGATTACAAAAATTCAATAGGTATTAGATTTGGAGAGAGTTATTATGAAACTGCAGGAATCTCATTTAAAACATTTATCAGTCAACCATCGGCTTTAGAATTTGATTTAGGTTTCAGAACACGCTCTGTGGGAGATGACAAATGGACGAATTTGTCGTTGTCTGCTGCTTATCAATACCATATTCCAGTGCAGGATAAAGGATTGAAATTGTATTATGGTGCTGGTGTTATATTGACAAATACTTTTTCCGACCAGAGCTATTACAAAGGAGTTAGTGCGGGTATTTTTCCGACTTTGGGGGTAGACTATAAACTTAAAAAATCGCCTTTTGCATTTTCAATAGATTTTAGACCTACTGTACATATCGTAAAAGCATCGGATTATTACAATAGTGTATATTTCAATGGTGGCGTGACTGCACGTTATACATTTTAATAACTTTTAAGATAAAATAGAAAAGGTGTTGAGCGATCAACACCTTTTCTATTTGCTAATTTTTTACAAGCTCTACATTCACAACGATTTTCACGTTTGGAGCGACAGCATCTACTCCTGTAGGTAATTTATCATTGTATTTGATATTATAATCGAAACGATTGATTGTGGCTGTTGCCGTAAAACCTGCTCTAGTTTTTCCCCAAGGATCTGTAATGATTCCATTATTTTGAGCTACTTGGAAAGTTACTTTTTTAGTGACATCGCGGATGGTTAGATCACCTGTCAATATGTATTTACCCTTTTTATCTTTTGTAAGAAGGCCATTTTTTAATGTCATTTTAGGAAATTTCTCTACATTGAAAAAATCATCAGATTTTAAATGATTGTCACGAATTTCTATACGCGTATCAATACTATTTGCATCGATAGTAAAATTTACCTTTGCGCCAGCAAAATCTTTTTCATTTACGGATTCTACATTTCCTTCTAAAGTTTTGAATTGGCCATCAACAAATGAAATACCTAAGTGATTGACATCAAAACGTACATTAGTATGCGCAGGATCTACGGACCATTTTACTTGAGCTACCGCTACATTACTTACTAATATAATAGCAACTAATAGATTTATTAATTTTTTCATACAATTATTTGTGTTTAATATTATAGCACAAAAATCAGAATAATAGTACTGCTAAAAGTTAATCTACATTAAGAAATATATCCTTTTGAATATGCGGTAAATACAAAAAGGGTATGCAATATTAGTATTACATACCCTTTTACATATATATTTATTAGGATTAGATCGTTCTGCCTGGATAAACTTTCAAAGCTTTCTCTAAACAAGCTAATGCTTTGACCAAATCTTCTTGATTTAATACATATGCTAAGCGTACTTCATCTGTACCTACATTTTCTGAGCTATAGAAACCAGTAGCGGGTGCCATCATCACTGTTTCATTATTATTTGAAAAATCTTCTAACATCCATTGACAGAATTTATCCGCATTATCAATAGGCAATTTTGCAACTACATAAAATGCACCTCCTGGATTAGGACAGAAAACTCCTTCTATATTATTTAAGCCTGTAACCAGTGTATCTCTTCTTGCTGTATATTCGTTGGTAACGGCCTCAAAGTATGAATCTGGTGTGTCAACTGCTGCTTCGCCAGCTATCTGTCCTTCTAATGAAGGGCTTAGGCGTGCTTGAGCAAATTTTAATGCCGTAAGATACAACTCTCTATTTTTTGTAATCAAACAGCCGATACGTGCGCCACATGCGGAATAGCGTTTTGAAACTGTATCCAATACGACTACATGCTCCTCTAATCCTTCAAGGTGCATAGGAGAGATAAATTCACGGCCATCATAACAAAATTCACGGTATGCTTCATCTGACAATAAATATAAGTCATGTTTAATACATAATGCACGCAATGCTTCAAGTTCTTCGCGAGAATATAGGTAGCCCGTAGGATTATTGGGGTTACATATCGCAATAGCTTTTGTTTTTTCTGTGATTAATTTCTCGAACTCTGCAATTGGAGGTAATGCAAAACCATTTTCTATATAAGACATAATAGGTTTTACAACAACATCTGCTGAACAAGCAAAGCCATTATAGTTAGCATAAAATGGTTCAGGAATAATAATTTCTTCCCCTGGGTTTAAACATGCTTGAAGTGCTATTGTGATTGCTTCGGAACCACCATTAGTAACAAGGATATCCGTAGCTGTGATATTGTAATTTAGTTTATTATAATATTCAGCTAATTTATTGCGATAAGAAGCTGTACCTTCTGAAGGTGTATATGCCCATACTTTAAAATCTATATTTTTTAAAGCATTCAACATAATTTCTGGTGTTTCAATATCAGGCTGTCCAATATTTAAATGGTATATCTTTTTTCCTTCTTTTTTCGCTTGATCGGCGAAAGGCGTAAGCTTACGTATAGGTGATGCAGGCATATTAATACCTTTGTGCGAAATCTTCGGCATTCTGTTTTAGTTTTATAAAAATTTGTACTACAAAGATACAAAAACTGTATATTAAAAAAGCCGTAAGGATAGAATATCATTACGGCTTTTTACAAATTATAGTTGTTTTATATTATTCTACGTTACCTTTAATAGTTAAGGTTTTGATAGGTGTTTTTGTATTAGACTTTACAATAAATGATTTTGTAAATGGTCCTTTTACTGCAGCATTGTAAGTAACTTTTATTTTACCTGAACCATTAGGTGCAACAGGTGATTTTGAAAAATCAGCCACCGAACAACCACATGAAGGAGCTACATCTGTTAAGATAATTGGAGCATCACCAGCATTTGAAAATGAAAACTCATAAGTAGCTGGTTTGTTGAAAGGAATAGTGCCAAAGTCATGCGTTTCCTTATCAAATTTAAATTCGCCAATAGCAAATGACATTGCTGTGAATGTTACAAATGCAATAAAAATTGTAGCTAGTCCTAATATTTTTTTCATACTTCGAAATTTATAAACTTAATTAACAATATGTAGTCAATACCTATGCCAAATGTAACTTATTTAATGTGATTAAAAATTAATCAACCCTTAAACCACAATAATTTTACATTATACACTCATTGTGTAGTTTTTTGGCTATAATTATCGTTAAATAATACCTTCTTTCAATAAATCTTGAATGTGTATAATACCAGAATATACGTTGTTTTTGGTAACCAAAAGTTGAGAAATATTGTTTTCTCTCATTGTTTGAAGGGCATTTACAGCGAGTTCTTCTGCGTCAATTACTTTTGGAGAAACAGACATAATAGCAGATGCTGTAAGAGCTGTCAAATCTTCATGATTTTCTAACATTCTGCGGATATCACCATCCGTTATAATCCCTATTATTTGATCATTCTCGATCACTGCTGTAGCTCCTAATCGATGTTTTGTAATCGTAATTATAGTTTGTCTAATATTCTCAGTCGAACGAACGGAAGGGGTGCCATTGTTGTCTGATAAATCAGATACTTTAAGGTATAATTGCTTCCCTAAAGCACCTCCGGGGTGATATTTAGCAAAATCACGATCTGTAAATTGTCTAGCAGTTTGCAAACATACGGCTAGTGCGTCTCCCATTGCTAATTGCGCTGTGGTACTCGTCGTAGGTGCAAGATTATTCGGACAGGCTTCCTTCTCTACTGTTGTATCTAAAATATAATCAGCCTTTTCTGCTAAAAAAGAACTTTTGTTGCCTACGATAGCCACTAACGGGTTATTTGCTTGTTTTAAAAATGGAACTAAAACCTTAATTTCTGGTGTATTTCCACTTTTTGATATCGCGATCACAAGGTCGTTTTTTTGTATAATACCTAGATCTCCATGTATTGCATCTGCTGCATGCATAAAAATAGAAGGTGTACCTGTTGAATTTAGGGTAGCAACAATCTTTTGTGCTATAATTGCGCTCTTACCTATCCCTGTTACGATGACCCTACCAGCTAATTTTGTAATTAAATGGATGACTTCTACAAAATTATCATCAATTTTAGTAGCGATTTCGAGTAGTGCTCTAGACTCTAACTCTAATACCTCAATTGCTTCTTTTTTAATTTCTAAATTGCTTTTCACAGAAATTCTCCTTATTTTTATATTTATATTAAGTTTTACAAAAATAAGTTTTTTAAACTTCACTTTTGGTAAAGAACTACCTAATTTTGTTGCCGCGCAGATGGAAATAGAAAAATCGTTATACGATAATCTTCAAGAGTTTTTTGGCTTTGATGCATTCAAAGGAGATCAAGAAGCAATTATTACTAATATTTTAAACAAGAAGGATACTTTTGTCATAATGCCTACAGGAGGTGGTAAATCTATATGTTATCAATTACCAGCATTAATGAGTGGAGGTACGGCTATTGTGATATCGCCTTTGATAGCATTGATGAAGAATCAAGTCGATCAATTACGGGCTTTTGGAGGTACAGATAGTATTGCTCATTTCTTAAATTCATCTTTGACAAAGGGAGAGATTACCCGAGTTAAAGAAGATGTTACTTTAGGCAAAACTAAATTGCTTTATGTAGCACCTGAATCCTTATCGAAGGAAGATAATGTGCAGTTTTTGAGAAGTATAAAAGTTTCTTTTGTAGCGGTTGATGAGGCCCATTGTATTTCTGAATGGGGACATGATTTCAGACCTGAATATAGAAAGATTCGTTCTATAATAAATGAAATTGGTGATAATATTCCTATTATAGCGCTTACAGCTACAGCTACGCCAAAGGTTCAATCGGATATTCGTAAGAATTTGCAAATGAATGATGCTACTTTATTTAAGTCTTCATTCAATCGTTCTAATTTGTTCTACGAAGTCAAATCCAAGAAAAATGTCGTTAAGGAGATCGTTAAATTCATAAAAAATAATGCAGATAAAACCGGTATTATATACTGTTTGAGTCGCAAGAAAGTTGAGGAAATAGCAGAAGTACTTAATATCAATGGTATTAAAGCTTTGCCTTATCACGCAGGCTTGGATGCCAAGACACGTGCAGATACGCAGGATAAATTTTTAATGGAGGATGTGGAAGTGATTGTTGCAACGATTGCTTTTGGTATGGGGATTGATAAACCGGATGTCCGTTATGTGATTCACCATGATATTCCTAAGTCAATGGAAGGTTATTATCAAGAAACAGGACGAGCAGGCCGTGATGGTGGGGAAGGGGTATGTGTAGCTTTCTATTCTAAAAAAGATGTCGAGAAGCTCACAAAATTTATGAAAGACAAGCCTGTTGCAGAGCGTGAAATAGGTACTCAAATATTAAAAGAAGTTATAGATTATTCTGAATCTTCTGTCTGTCGACGTAAACAGATTCTTCATTACTTTGGTGAAAAATTTGATGAGACAGGATGTAATAATATGTGTGACAATTGTCGTACACAGAAAACGTATTTTGATGCTGAGGAGGATTTACTAAAAGTATTGAACTTTATCAAAAATGAGGGTAACAAATTTGATGACCATCATATCATCAATGTTTTCCTAGGTCAAAATAATCAGCCTATATCGTCTTATAAGCATGATCAACATCCTTTTTTTGGCTCTGGCAAAGAAAAAGGTCTAAATTATTGGAACTCCTTACTTAGACAGGCCGAATTATCAGACTTTATAAAGAAAGATATTGACCATTATGGTCTTCTAGCCTTAACCGAAGATGGCAAAAAATATGTTAATAATCCATATGCGATTAAGTATGTATTGAATAGGCCATTGGAGTCAGCAGATGAAGATGGTAGCGTAGATGACACCAATCAAGCTTCTAGTGCATTGGATACGGAGTTATTGAAAATGTTGAAGGATCAACGTAAAAAGATCGCTAAACAAAAATCATTACCACCGTTTGTAATATTTCAAGATCCATCATTGGATGAGATGTGTACCCACTATCCAATTACAATAGATGAATTGAAACAGATTCATGGTGTAGGTGCGGGGAAAGCTTTAAAATTTGGTGCTTCTTTTGTGGAGTTAATCAAAAACTATGTCGAAGAGCATGGAATTGATCGCGCGCAGGATTTAGTCGTGAAAAGTGCCGCTAATAAATCAGCTCTTAAAGTGAGTATAATACAAAATATAGATCGTAAAATAGGTTTAGAGGATATAGCTTCTTCTAAAGGGATTAGTTATGAGGATATTTTGAAAGAGTTAGAATCTATCGTTTATTCAGGTACAAAAATCAATATTGGGTATTTTGTAGACGAGATGATTGACCCAGATAGACAGGAAGAAGTGTTTGATTATTTTAAATCAGCAGAAGTTGATTCTATAAAAACAGCACTTGCTGAATTAGGGGAAGAGGATTATTCTTATGAAGATATCCAATTAATGCGAATTAAATTTTTATCAGAGTTAGGGAATTAAAATGATTAATACTTATTTGCCGAATATTAAAAACGGTACTTCAGACAATTTTTTCTTGATGGCAGGGCCATGTGCAATTGAAGGTGAAGAAATAGCACTACGTATTGCAGAACGAATTGTAACGATTACAGACAAATTAAATATACCTTATATATTCAAAGGTTCTTATCGCAAAGCAAATCGATCTAGAGTGGATTCATTTACAGGTATAGGAGATGAAAAAGCATTAAAGATACTTGAAAAAGTAGGTAAGGAGTTTGGTGTACCTACCGTAACAGATATTCATGAAAGTCAAGAGGCTGCAATGGCTGCAGCATATGTTGATGTATTACAAATTCCTGCTTTCTTGTGTAGACAGACTGATTTATTAGTTGCTGCTGCAAAAACGGGTAAAATCGTTAACATTAAGAAAGGACAATTTCTATCCGCTGAATCAATGAGTTTTGCGGTTGATAAAGTAAAAGATTCGGGTAATAATAATGTATTCTTGACGGATAGAGGTAACTCATTTGGCTATCAAGATCTTATTGTAGATTTTAGAGGAATCCCTGTGATGCGTTCATTTGGCGTACCTACAGTGATGGATTGTACGCATTCTTTACAACAACCCAATCAGACTTCTGGTGTGACAGGAGGAAAACCGGCTTTGATTGAAACTATCGCTAAAGCGGCAATAGCTGTAGGAGCTGATGGTCTATTTATTGAAACACATCCGGATCCTGCGAACGCAAAATCTGATGGTGCTAATATGTTACAGTTAGATCTTTTAGAGCCTTTATTAGAAAAATTAATACGTATTAGAGAGGCTATCAAATAGTTTTTCCATCTAATAACTTCAAAGCGATCAATCATCTAAATAGGTAATTGATCGCTTTTTTGTTGCTAATGATTTATACTTAGAAATTTTAAGTTTGTGCCTTGTATTACGAATTTGCTGAGCCGTCCAATATTAAATTTTTTATTCTAAAAGAATCCATTCAACATACCTTTTCTTTTAAATACTTGTAAAAAAAACTATTTATATGTTGACCATTTTGAAGGATGTAAAAGTGTTTTCTATAATAAAATATGATCCTTGTCTTTTAGTGTATTATTCTAAGCACTTTATCCATTTTTACATATTTATTATTCTATCGTTATAAATAGTCTTTTATTTATGTTGTTTCTGAATTTAATTATTTGTTTTTATTAAAAAATCACTATTTTTCGCTAATAAAACAAAATCTAATCAACAATTTTTAATGGAAAGGATTATATCAACGATATCCAGTTATGTCTGGAGCGATTTTTTTATTTATTTCTGCCTACTAATAGGTTTATATTTCTCTATTAGGACAGGTTTTTTACAAGTAACATATTTAAAAGATATGATACGGTTGTTATTTTTAAAGAAAAAATCTGATGAAGGGATATCATCTTTTCAAGCTTTTGCATTAGCTATTTCTGGTCGTGTAGGTACCGGAAATATTGTCGGTGTTGCTACAGCTATTATGATGGGGGGACCAGGTGCTGTATTTTGGATGTGGCTAATCGCATTTTTTGGATCTTCATCTGCTTTTGTAGAATCTGCTTTAGCACAGGTATACAAGCAAAAAGACGGCAATGAATTTCGTGGTGGGCCTGCTTATTATATTGAAAAAGGATTGGGTGTAAAATGGTATGCTGTTTTATTTGCTGTAATAACTATCATTAGTACAGGCTTCTTGCTGCCTGGTGTTCAAAGTAATGCGATTAGTGGTACATTAGCTAATGCTTTTAATATAACCAATGAAATAGTAGTAATCGGAGGGAGTGAATTTACAATTAGTTGGGTAGGACTTGGTGTTGTAGCTCTTTTAGCTATAATTATTATAGGTGGGGTAAAACGCTTGGGACAAGCATCTGAATTTATTGTTCCTTTTATGGCTGGTGCTTATATCTTGATGGCTTTAGTAATAATAGGCATAAATATTACACAAGTACCAGCAGTCTTTAAGTTGATCTTTACTTCTGCATTTGGAATGGATGCTGCATTTGGTGGTATCTTGGGTATGGCGATAGCCTGGGGGGTAAAGCGTGGTATTTATTCCAATGAAGCAGGTCAAGGAACAGCCCCTCATGCAGCGGCGGCGGCAGATGTTTCGCATCCAGCGCAGCAGGGATTGGTACAGGCATTTTCTGTTTATGTGGATACCTTCCTGGTGTGTACCGCTACAGCATTGATGATATTGTTTGCCGGGACATACAATGTTGTAGATACAGTAAATGCTAACGGTGAGGTAACCAAATATATTGTAGAGAATGCATCAAATATGCAGGCTGATGCTTTTACGCAGGCAGCAATTTCACATGAGTTCCCAGGTTTTGGTAATTCTTTTGTGGCTATAGCATTATTTTTCTTTGCATTTACCACTATTATGGCTTATTACTACTATGCAGAAACTAATATTGCTTATATTTTTAAAAATAAAAATAAGAAACTTTTAATTTGGACCTTACGTATTGTATTCTTGTTCGCTACATATCTAGGGACTATCAAGACCGCAAAACTAGCTTGGGACTTGGGAGATATCGGGGTAGGTTTAATGGCTTGGGTCAATCTAATTGCCATCTTGTTATTGAGTAAAACAGCAATGGTGGTATGGAAGGATTATGTGAAGCAACGAAAAGCGGGTATTGAAGATCCTAACTTTGATCCCGAATCATTGGGCATTAAAAATGCAGAATTTTGGAAGAAAGACAAATAGTGCTTTTTTTGGCGTATAGATATCTACAAGGATATGTAGTATTGTCATTATCGTCAGCATTTGAATTATAGCTAGAGGTCATAAAGTATTGGTACTTTATGACCTCTTTTTTTTTAATAGCTATTTTTTAAATAGCTACTATTATGAGCAGTATGTTATGCAATAGCTATCAAATACTTAATTACCAATAATTATCCCTAATCATTATAAATTCTTTTACCGCGTAGCGGTTGAATTTTAATATCTAAACAAAAAGGTTTTATTTTCTCGATGTTTATTTTTATTTCGTTAAAATACATTATTGTATTATTTTATTGTTATTTTTCATAAAATTAATTAAAGATAAATAAAAATATTTTGATGGAAAATATAATCTCAACGGTATCCAGCTATGTCTGGAGTGATTTTTTTATTGTTTTTTGTTTACTAACGGGCTTGTACTTCTCTTTTAGAACAGGTTTTTTACAAGTTGCCTACTTGAAAGATATGGTTCGGCTTCTTTTTAAGAGAAACAAAACGGATAAAGGAATATCCTCCTTTCAAGCTTTTACATTAGCGATTTCTGGCCGTGTAGGGACAGGTAATATTGTAGGTGTGGCGACGGCTATTTTCATGGGTGGACCTGGAGCTGTTTTTTGGATGTGGCTTATCGCCTTTCTAGGGGCGTCTTCAGCTTTTGTGGAATCAGCATTGGCTCAAGTGTATAAGCGGAAAGATGGCCATGAGTATAGAGGAGGTCCTGCATACTATATTGAAAAAGGACTTGGTGTAAAATGGTATGCTGTTTTATTTGCTATTATTACTATCGTTAGCACTGGGTTTTTATTACCAGGTATCCAGAGTAATGCAGTAAGCAATACATTTACTACTGCTTTTAATATAACCAATGAGGTCATATTTATTGGAGGTAGTGAGTTCACGATCAGTTGGGTAGGTATATTTATTGTAGTTCTATTAGCCTTTATAATTATAGGTGGGGTAAAACGATTGGGTAAAGCCTCTGAGTTTATTGTGCCATTTATGGCTGCTGCCTATATTTTGATGGCTTTAGTGATAATAGGAATTAATATTACACAGGTGCCAGCAGTTTTTAAATTAATTTTTACTTCTGCACTTGGTATGGATGCTACTTTTGGAGGGATCATAGGCATGACTATTGCATGGGGGGTCAAACGTGGTATTTATTCCAATGAAGCTGGTCAAGGTACTGCGCCACATGCTGCAGCTGCAGCAGCAGTTTCTCATCCTGCTCAACAAGGATTAGTACAAGCATTTTCTGTCTATGTAGATACATTTTTTGTTTGTACTGCTACAGCACTGATTATATTGTTTGCAGGTACTTATAATGTTGCAGATACTGTAAATGCCAAAGGTGAGGTGACACATTATATCGTTGAGAATGCTGCCAACATGCAAGCTGATGCTTTTACACAAGCTGCTATTTCACATGTATTTCCGGGCTTTGGTAATGCTTTCGTCGCTATAGCCTTGTTTTTCTTCGCATTTACAACTATTATGGCTTATTATTATAATGCTGAAACCAATATTGCTTATATTTTTAAGAAGAAAAATAAAACTTTGATTATATGGGTTTTGCGTATTTTGTTTTTGTCTGCCACCTATTTAGGAACCATAAAAACGGCCAAGTTAGCATGGGATTTGGGTGATATCGGCGTTGGCCTTATGGCTTGGGTCAATCTAATTGCCATTTTATTATTGAGTAAGACAGCAATGGTGGTTTGGAAGGATTATGTAAAACAACGTAAAGCAGGTGTCGAAGATCCAAATTTTGATCCAGAGTCTTTGGGGATAAAGAATGCTGATTTTTGGAAAAAAGACAAATAGTACTGTTTCTTCGCTTATAGATATCTACTACTATAGGTAGTTTGGTTGTTGTCATAAACCTTATAAATATAGTTAGAGCTTATAAAGTATTGGTACTTTATAAGCTCTATTTATTAGCTAGCTATTTTCGCAATATTTACTTTATTAGCTTCATATGTCCTTAATTCCAATAGTAATCCTACTTATAAATATATGTGTAATGGATTATTTATGAATGATATTTTTCTTTTGATTTATTTTTATTTCCTTGTAGATTCTATATTGCGTCAATTTGTTTGTATTTTTCAAAAAATAATTAATCAAAAGTTAATAACGACATTTTAATGGAAAATATAATCTCAACTATATCCAGCTATGTTTGGAGTGATTTTTTTATTGTTTTTTGTTTGCTAACGGGCTTGTACTTCTCTTTTAGGACAGGTTTTTTACAAGTAACCTACTTAAAAGATATGGTTCGGCTTCTTTTTAAGAAGAAAAATAATGAAAAAGGGATTTCTTCTTTTCAAGCTTTTTCTTTGGCGATATCGGGACGCGTAGGGACGGGAAATATAGTAGGGGTAGCTACATCTATATTAATAGGTGGTCCTGGCGCTATATTTTGGATGTGGCTGATTGCATTTTTAGGTGCTTCATCGGCTTTCATAGAGTCTGCTTTAGCCCAAGTATACAAACAAAAGGATGGAGATGACTTTCGTGGTGGCCCTGCTTATTATATTGAAAAAGGATTGGGTGTAAAATGGTATGCTGTTTTATTTGCTTTGATTACCATTGTTAGTACGGGTTTTTTATTGCCTGGGGTGCAGAGCAATGCTATTAGTGCGACATTAGGGAATGCATTTAATCTTTCAAATGATATACTCATTATCGGAAGTAATGAGATTACCATTAGCTGGGTTGGTCTAAGTATTGTAGTACTGCTCGGTATTATTATTATAGGTGGGGTAAAACGATTGGGGCAAGCGTCTGAGTTTATTGTGCCATTTATGGCTGGAGCTTATATTTTGATAGCATTGATCATTATAGGGATGAATATAACACAGGTGCCTGCCGTGTTCAAGTTGATTTTTAGTGCTGCTTTTGGTATGGATGCTGCTTTTGCTGGGATTTTGGGGACGGCTATTTCACTAGGTGTCAAACGTGGGATATATTCCAATGAAGCGGGACAAGGTACAGCACCGCATGCCGCAGCAGCTGCCAACGTCTCTCATCCTGCACAACAGGGTTTGGTACAAGCATTCTCTGTTTATGTAGATACACTCTTTGTTTGTACAGCTACAGCGCTGATGATATTGATTTGTGGAACCTACAATGTAGCTGAAGAAATCGATGTAAATGGAAATGTGTCTAAGTATATCGTAGATAATGTGGGGGATATGAAGCCCGGTGCTTTTGCACAAGCTGCTATAGCAAATTTATTTCCTGTTGTAGGAAATTACTTTGTAGCTATTATATTATTCTTTTTCGGATTTACCACGATTATGGCTTATTACTATTATGCCGAAACTAATCTTGCCTATGTTTTTAAGAGTAAAAAAACTAAGATTGTAATTATTTGGTTATTGCGGGTTATATTTTTATTTGCTACATATTTAGGAACTATTAAGACAGCAACGCTTGCTTGGGATATGGGAGATATAGGCGTAGGGTTAATGGCTTGGGTCAATCTGATAGCCATTCTTTTGTTAAGTAAAACTGGCATAACAGTTTGGAAGGATTATGTCAAACAACGAAAGGCAGGTATTCTAGATCCTAAATTTGATCCGAAATCCTTAGGTATCAAAAATGCGGAGTTTTGGGAAAAAGATAAATAGTATTATTTATCCTTTTTATACTATCTTATAATACTATCATTTAGCTACTTTTGTCCATTAATAAATTGTTTTATACATGGATCGAGAGAATCAAGCTATTGGGGGCTTTTGGGCTTTATTGCCTTTAATATTATTTATAGTAGTGTATTTTTTGTCGTCACTGCTAATCGGTGATTTTTATGCTGTTCCTGTCTTAGTGGTTTTTGTTATAGCACTTTTTGTCGCTTTCTTACAATACCCAGAGAAATCATTTGCGACTAAATTACATCACTTTTCCAAAGGTTCTGGAGATGAGAATATATTGATTATGATTCTTATTTTTCTTTTAGCAGGTGCCTTTGGTGAACTGTCTAAATCTATAGGTGCTATATCCTCGACGATCAATTTCGCGCTTACCTATATATCGCCTAGTTTTATAATATCAGGTATATTTTTGATATCTTGTTTTGTGTCTACTTCATTAGGGACATCCGTAGGTACTGTAGTAGCTTTGGCTCCTATAGCTGTCGGATTTGAAAGTTATTTGCCGGGGATTACAGCATTAGCATTGGCTGCGGTAGTAGGAGGGGCTATGTTTGGCGATAATCTTTCCTTTATATCTGATACTACAATAGCAGCTACACGCACCCAAAATGTAAGTATGAAAGATAAATTCAAAGTCAATTTTGGAATTGTAATGCCTGTTGCCATAATTGTGTTTATCATTTATTATTTTCAAGGTGCTGCTTTGGTTCAGCATATTGATTATCTAAATGTCGAAGATTATGAATTCCTAAAAATAGTACCTTATTTATTGGTGTTCATATTAGCTTTACTAGGGCTACAAGTAATTTGGACTCTGGGGATAGGTATTATAACAGCTCTGCTGATAGGGATAGGTTCTGGGGATATAACTTTTCTGGAGAGTGTAAAAGCGATTAACACCGGATTTGCCGGTATGTTTGAGTTGAGCATTTTATGTTTGATTATAGGTGGTGTAGTAGGAATTATACGTTTCAATG
This sequence comes from Sphingobacterium rhinopitheci, assembly GCF_022627575.1. Classification (GTDB taxonomy): domain Bacteria; phylum Bacteroidota; class Bacteroidia; order Sphingobacteriales; family Sphingobacteriaceae; genus Sphingobacterium; species Sphingobacterium rhinopitheci. The sequence continues at coordinate 204,037 of NZ_JADEYQ010000001.1, read as the reverse complement.
GAGGTATAGATTATTTGTTAAATATTGTATTAAAGAATATTAAATCATCTCGAGGAGCAGAGCTAGGGATTGCATTGTTGACAGCTTTAGTAAATTTTACGTTAGCAAATAATACGATTACAATAGTTATCGTTGGTCCAATAGCAAAAGAAATTTCTGATCGTTTTAATTTAGTACCTAAGCGGGTAGCAAGTATTTTAGATACCGTTTCTTGTTTTGTACAAGGCTTGATCCCTTATGGTGCTCAAATATTAGCGGCATTGGCTACTACGTCGATAATCGCAGGTGCCGATTTAGGAAAACCTACAATTAGCCCTTTGGACCTTATCCAATACCTTTATTATCCATTCTTAACTGGTATAGCAACATTAATTTTTATTTTGTTTAGAAAAGATAAAAAAAGCTATTAGTGAATATATCTGAAATGAATAATATATACGCTATCAGGTTAGTGGTTATCGGGATTTAAAAAATATCTAAGTATTATAATAGGGTTACTTTTTTGATTTTTTATATCCCGATGAATAATGTTAACAGAAATATATGGAGCACTGGTTATTTTTCAATATAAAATAACTCGATTAAACTGTTGTGTAGATCCTCTATAATAAACTATTATAATGTCATATTGTATTGCTTGTATATTTTTTGCAGCTAGCATATCCATTAACAGTAATTAAACCATTTATCAACTAAGTACTATTTAATTATAGTTATTACTAATAGTATAAATACCTATTTAGGTAGCTTGGTTCTTATGTAATGCATTATCGTGTATATGTTTTGCTCGTATAAAAGGGAGCTATTTATACATTTTTTATGTACCCTAATCGCGAGTCGAATTAACTATTTTTTGTAATAGTTTTGATTAGTGGAAATAACATGTTTTGGTTTAAAAGTTAGTGTTATATTTCTTTATAAAGCAAATGATGTATTCATTGCTTTAGCACTTTTTTTAAAGCAAGGTTAACTGCAGCTTCCTGTTTGTGATACTCTTTTTTCAATATATCACATGTAACCCCTTTTCGTGTACCATCTATGCTTTGACGAATGTAAGTTTTGGAGACTCCATATTTCTTTACAATATACTCAATCACAGCACTGTTGTAGTTGTTCCTTTTTTTCGTAACTTTGTCCATTGCTTATATAGTTGCGTTTGAAGTAAATAGTGTTTACTCTTACTTATTTTAGGTAAATGTATATACGATTTGTGAATAATAAAAAAGCTTAGTCACATTTTGAGTATGAAAAAAGATAATTCACTGATTCTTAGGGATATAAAATTGCATTATAGGCTAAAGACTGATGCCGAGTTTGCACGGTTTCTAGGTATTAAGCCTAATTCTTTAGCAAATTGGTACAGTAGAAACACAATGGATTACGAAAAAGTAATCTCAAAGTGTGAAGATATTGATGCTAATTGGTTATTGACAGGGAAGGGAACGATGTTAAAATCAAATGCTACTCAAAATGTATCAAGTGATTTTTCTTTTTCAGATCCTAGCTTAAATAGTTTTACAAATATTATTGGTGAATTATCAGTCATTACAGGCAGTATATTTCAACATAATCAAATTATTCCTAAGTATGATATTAACTCCATAACAACATTGGAGTTGTTTTTCAATAACAATATTCAAAAACCTGTTGACTATTATAGCATTCCGAATTTACCAAAGGTAGATGGTGCTTTTTCTATTATTGGTGATTCTATGTTTCCAATATTGAAATCTGGAGATATTATTTTTTATTCCCAAATCAATGATTTTAAAGATAATTTATGTTGGGGAGGAATGTATCTGCTTGATCTCAATACGGACGATGGTGAGTATATGACAGTTCACTACATTCATTCTTCAGATAAGGGAGAAGATTGGATTAAATTGGTAAGTAGCAATACGCATTATAGTCCACAAGAGATACATGTAAGTACAGTACGATCAGCAGCTTTTATTAAGGGCTTTTTACAAATTTGTAATCCCGTTATCTAAGCTTATTTTATGTAATACAATAGTTAGATTAATTGTATTAGTTTCATTAATCCTACTTTCTTTCACTATAGTGTAGACTCTAAATATTAAATATTATATACAATAAATAATGCGGTATGAAAACCGCATTATTTATTGTATATAAGTATATTTTTTTATTAGTGTTTGAAGTGACGCACGCCTGTAGTTACCATTGCGATACCTTTTTCATTGGCCATATCAATAGACAATTGATCTTTGATAGAACCACCTGGTTGTAATACTGCTGCGATACCATTGTCACCAGCGATCTCTACACAGTCTGGGAAAGGGAAGAATGCATCTGATGCCATGGATGATCCATTTAAATCAAAACCAAAAGCTTTAGCTTTTTCAATAGCTTGTTTTAATGAATCAACACGTGATGTTTGACCAACACCCGACGCAATCAATGTGCCATTTTTAGCAAATACAATAGTGTTTGATTTCGTATGTTTAACAATCTTGTTCGCGAAATACAAATCTTCCAATTGTTCGGCTGTAGGTACTACAGTCGTCACTGGAGTCATTTGATCAGGACCTTCTACTGTATTATCTTTATCTTGTAAGATAACGCCATTCAATAAAGTTTTGAATTGCGCTGTAGGCAATTGAACATCTTTACGACGCAAGATAATTCTGTTTTTCTTTTCTGTTAATGTAGCGATTGCTTCAGAAGAATAGGAAGGAGCTATTAATACTTCGAAGAATAATTTATTTATCTCTAATGCTGTCTCGCCATCTACTTCGCGGTTTGTAATTAATACACCACCAAAAGCAGAAACAGGATCACATGCTAACGCATCTATCCATGCTTGTTTTACCGTAGTACGTGATGCAACACCACAAGCATTAGTATGTTTTAAGATTGCAAATGTAGGCTCTTCGAACTCATCTATGATGGCTACTGCAGCATCTACATCTACAAGGTTGTTATAGGATAATTCTTTACCATTTAATTTATCAAACATAGCTTCTAAGTCACCAAAGAAAACTCCTTTTTGGTGTGGATTTTCTCCGTAACGTAGCACTTGTGCTTTTTGCTCTGATTGTTTGAAAACTTGTAATGGTTCTTCTTGGTTGAAATAATTGAAGATAGCAGTATCGTAGTGCGATGAAGTATTGAAGGCACGTTTTGCAAATGATTTACGCTGTTCCAATGTTGTTGTACCTTCTTGAGCGGCTAATAATTGCTCTAATTCTGTGTAATCATTTTTTGAAGAGATGATCACAACATCGTTAAAGTTTTTCGCTGCAGCGCGAATCAGTGAAATACCACCAATATCTATTTTTTCAATAATATCTTCTGCCGAAGCACCCGAAGCTACAGTTTCTTCAAATGGATATAAATCCACGATTACTAAGTCGATTTCTGGAATATTATATTCCTCGATTTGTTTTTTGTCTTCCGCTAAAGGGCGACGTGAAAGTATACCACCGAATACATTTGGATGTAATGTTTTTACACGACCACCTAAGATTGAAGGATAGCCAGTTAAATCTTCTACACGTTCTACGCCAATACCTAAATCACGGATAAAAGCTTCCGTACCGCCTGTAGAGTAGAAAGTTACACCGTATTTGTTTAATAGTTGGATTAGAGGAGCTAGGTTGTCTTTATAATAAACAGACACCAAAGCATTTTTGATCTTAACAGGATGATTCATTTTGATTTGTTTGAAGGGGCAAATGTACGAATTTTAAGTATTAATCTGTTGTGATATTTATTTAAAATGAAGAGTCTCTATGATTAAGGATATACATAGTTCTCTTTAATATAAAGGCATTTGAATAATCATCTATACCTGTTGGCTTCCTTTTGTTCAGCATGTAATGAATTTGAAGCAATATTTGGTTAATGAGGTATAGTATACATCGGCTGAAATATTTAGAAACTCACCTGTTAACTAATGATTGTTTTTTATATATTTATAATTAATATTACGGTTATGATAAAGTTTATTAGTTGGATGTTATTATCTGTTTGTGTTGCTTGTATTGTTGGATGTGCCACTAATACGAAGGTACATGAATACCCCAAGGCAATAGGAGAGGTGCAAATATTAGATGATGATGCTTATGGTATTTTAAGCGATGAGTCTACCCTTGAAATAATAGACTCAGGCTATATATGGACAGAAGGGCCGTTATGGCTTGACGAACAATCGTCTTTATTATTTTCTGATGTAGCACAAAATAAAATTTACCAATGGAAAGAAGGACGTAGTTCAACGGTATATCTCGAAAATGCAGGATTGGCGGATAGTATAGAATATGTAGGTAAGGAGCCTGGATCGAATGGTTTATTATTAAATATGGATGGCCAATTAATAATTGCACAGCATGGTAATAGGCAAATCGCCATGATGGAGGCTCCAGTAGATACACCAGTGCCAAAATTCAAATCCCTGGTGAATACTTATGATGGTAAGCGATTAAATAGCCCTAATGATATAATACAAGATCGCGCAGGCAATTATTATTTTACAGATCCGATATTTGGCTTAGGCATGGATCAAACGCCAGACCTTAAGCATAGAGGAGTATATAAGTTGACTAAGGATAATGAATTGTTTCTATTAGTTTCTGATTTAGAAGGTCCTAATGGTTTAGGGCTGAGTTTGGATGAAAAGTATTTATTAGTAGCTAATACAAGTAAAAATAAAGCTATATTATATGAATTTGAACTGGATAATACGACGAATAGTATAAAAAATAGAAAGGAGATTTACGACTTCTCCAACGAAGTAAAAAATGGTCATGGCGTCTTGGATGGCTTGACAATTGATAGCAATGGTAATATTTATCTTACTGGTCCCAAAGGGTTATGGATATTTAATAAAGATTATAAACCTATAGCACGTTTAATAGTTCCTAATGCCATATCTAATTGTACGCTGTCCAAAGATGAAAAAACACTTTATTTAACAAATACAGACAAAATACTACGTTGGAAATTGAAGTAATTTTTAATTAGTGTTTGTTCTAGAATAGTATATTTTGTTTGTTTAAGATTTACCAATTTACGTTTATAAGTCTAAAAATTATAGATGAATATGCTGATAGTATTAGATACTGTGATATTCATCTATAATAAGAAGGGGGCGTCTTATATTACGGTGTGAACTCGCCCTTTATTGGTTTTAATTAGCGGTATTCTATAATAAAATCAGCCTTTGGTCTACGTACTTTTTTCATTGTGGCTAACCAATCTTTTGCTTGATCTGCATAACCCAAATAGATTAAGGATACACTTTTAAGGCCTTTTTCTTTTAATCCTAATACTTCGTCGATATGGTTGTTGTCAAAACCCTCAATTGGCGTACTATCTATTTTTAATTCTGCAGCCTGAGCTAGTGCTAGACCAAGTGCGATATACGTTTGTCTTGCAGCATGTGCAAAGTTGTTATCGTCTGACTCGTTTAGGTAGATCGATTTTAATTTGTCTGTATAGGAAGAGAATCTTCCACGTGGTAATCCACGTACATCAGTAGTGAAATCATATACTTCATCTATACGTGCAGCTGTGTAGGTATCCCATGCCGCAAATATCATGATATGTGATGCATCACGCATACATTCTGGATTTAATGCTCCAGCAGTCATTTTATCTTTAAGTTCTTGATTTTCTACGATGATAACCGTGAAGGGCTGTAATCCCGAAGATGTAGGTGCTAAGCGTGCTGCTTCTATTATTTTATCTATATTTTCTGGAGAAACTTTTTTTGAGGGATCATATGCTTTTACTGCATGTCTCCAATTTAAATCATCTATTAGTGCCATTTATGTATTATTTTTTGTTGTATAAAATCTTTATTTATGTCGGTAGAATTTTGTTACATATACAAAGCTTAGTTAGGGTAGATGTTTAATTGATAATCATCAAACATTTTTTATTAACCAAGTTAGTTATGTTGGATTTTGTATCTTTTCTTTATAGAGACAAACTAATCTATAGATTCAACTATTATGGACAAAGCAAATATAATATATTAGAGAGGACAAAATGCTCTTGGGATGTAGTAAGACACATATTTTGAACTTACTATTACAATTGAGATTCTATATCAAAACGGCCGAAGCATATCATGCTGTTTTAATGGCTAAGATTGAGTGTTGATTGTATTTTGTGTTAGAAATCTAAACCATAAAAAAGCCTCCAAAAAGTAGTTAACTTTTTGGAGGCTTTGAAAAGACGCTTACGCTTATATTTTTTTAATCAGATTTTCGATCACTTTAGGATAATGTAGGTGTTCTAATTGTTGACCATTGAATTTTAGAAGCTCTAATGAATCTCCCTTTTCAACCCTAAAACGTCCTTGATAAATGACCTCTCCTTCGTCAAAATTCTCATTAACAAAGTGAATAGTAATACCATGTTCGTCATCACCAGCAGCTAAAACGGCTTTGTGCACACGATCTCCATACATTCCTTTACCACCATGTTTTGGTAATAAGCTCGGATGAATATTGATTATTTTATTAGGAAATCCCTGCAAAAGGTTTTCTGGAATTAACCATAAGAATCCTGCCAATACGACTAAATCAATGTTTAATCTTTTCAATAAATCAACGATCTCATTTGTTTGATAAAACTCTTGTCTGTCAAATACATGTGATGGTATTTCGAAATTATCGGCTCTTTGCAATACGTAGGCATCTGGATTATTACTCAATACTAAGGAAACTTCAGCTTCTTCAGAATACTTAAAGTGTTCCATTATCTTTTGAGCATTTGAACCTGATCCCGATGCAAAAATAGCAATACGTTTTTTCACAGCTTTAATTTAAATGTTAAGTGAATAGTCAAATATAAAAAAATAATATAGCTATTTGTTCTATATCACTATAATTCTATTGTTAAGTTCCTGTTATAGATTATTTGGTGTTTAATAGCTTTTCTAATATTTTTATACTTATATCATCTACGGAATTTGCTGAATTTGACAATACAACGATGGCAGATTTTAAATCTGGAACTATCGCTATAAAAGATGAACTACCACCAGTTCCTCCGTTGTGCCAATAAGTAATCACATCATTAGACATGTTCATATTCCATGCCAAACCGATATCCGTATTTGGCGGCAAATAGTAGGTAAATTGTCTTGTTAATGCAAGTGCATTTTCCAAGTTACTTTCAGGCATTTTGAATTGATATTGCGCAAAACGCAACAGGTCATTTGTGGTAGATTTTAATGCTCCTGCTCCCGCTAATGCTTGAAAATCCCATGCTAGTGTTGCTGTGCCATCCGTATTGTAAACACCCACCATTTTTTGTGTTTTTGGATCTAACTTCTCTACTGTATTCGTCATGCCCAATGGCATACTAATCGTTTCTTTAATGTTTTGATCAAAACTTTTGCGCGTAATAGTACTTATAATATCACCCAATAACCCAAAGCCTAGGTTGCTATATTCGTACATTTCACCCGGTTCTGTGGTTTGTTGTACACTCTTTAAGTAATGATATAACTCTTTTCGTGTATAATTTGCGTATGGATTTTTAGCATCATATTTCAATGCTTTGTCCAAGTTAGAAGGAATACGCGCTAATCCTGACGTATGATTTGCTAGTTGTTTAAAAGTTATCTTTTGGATATATGGATTAGTTTTTACAGAATCGGGTAGATATTTGGCTATGCTATCATCAAGTGATATAATATTCTTCTCTACTAAATCTGCCAGTAGGATAGAAGTGAATAACTTAGAGATAGAGCCTACCTCATAAATACTACTACCTGTAGGTAGTGAAGCTTTATCCCCTTTTATGGATTCGCCGTAGAAGAAAGTGTTTATTTTATTATTGTGTATTATACCTATAGAAAGAGATGCTGTGTTAGGATTGCTTAAATATGTTTTAGCAATTGAATCCACAAAGAAATCTAACGTTGTGGTTGTTGTTACATTTGATTTGATATCCTTTGCCTCTACTGCAATGTAGGGTTCGTCTTTAATGGTAAAGCCATAATATTTAAAATCATCATTAACGGCCAATTGAAGGTAACTAGTTTTGTTTGGGAATACAATATTGTAACCAATAATATTATTATTTGCCGATACAGGAATAGCTTCTTTTATTTTACCGAATTGATAAAAATATTGTATGATTAAACCAAAATCCGACGAGGAAACTTGTTTTTGGAAATCTTCAGTTGCCAATGCATAAATGGAATCCGTCTGTTGCGTATTGAAAAAATATTCTATACGGTTATAGACTATTCTGTTTTTATCCTCTATTGAAGATTGTCCAAAAATAGGTAAACTTGATAGTATAAGAATGAAACTTATAAATGCTTTGTAAATCATGTAGCAAAATTACAAAATGCAATGACTATAAACCAATTGTTTGTTTAAGTCTTGCATATCCTGATTTACTAATGCTTACTTTTTCGCCATTTAATAAAATTCCCCTATAACTTTCTTTCTCCATAGGCTCAATTTTTGCTAATTGATCTACTTTAATGATAAATGAACGATGAACACGGACAAATTGCTTGGCATCTAATTGCTTCTCAAAAGAGGCCATCGTTTTATTTTTTAGAAACATCCCATCTTTAGTATGAATTTTAACGTAATCATCGTATGCTTCAAGAAATATAATCTGTTGTGCCGGTATAAGCTTTATTTGCGTGCCGTTTTTTACCACAATTCTTTCTAATACCTCTTCTTCAATTTCTTCTTTTAATGCTGTAAGCGCTTTTTGAGGCTGTTTATTCTGATATAATCCTCTAAATTTTTGTAATGCTTGTTCAAATCGTTCTTCTGAGATAGGCTTTAATAAATAATCTACAGCAGATTTTTCAAATGCTTTGATTGCGAATTCCTCAAATGCTGTCGTAAATACAATGTGAGGCATATGGTCCAATATTTCCAACATCTCAAAACCTGTTAATTTTGGCATTTGAATATCTAAAAATACAAGATCTGGATTGTGTGCTTGTATCGCTTTTGCCCCCTCAAAGCCATCACCACATTCTGCTACGACTTCAATATCACTTTCTTTACTGAGATATCCTTTTATGATCATCCGTGCTAATGGTTCATCATCTATTACAATTGCTTTAATCATGTTGTGGTATTTTTATGGTTGCGGTAAATTGTTGTTCATTTTTACGGATTTGTAATAAGTCTGTTCTACTGTAAAGGAGAAATAATCTCCTTTGAATACTGCTTAATCCAAATCCTGTGCCCTTATTATTATAGAATTGATCCTCATCAAACGGGTTGCTAATAGAAATTGTAAGCATTTGATTTTCTAGCGTAAGGTTAGTTTCAATACATACATCACCCGTTATATTGTATAGTCCATGTTTGATGGCATTCTCCATGAGTGGTTGTACTATCATAGCAGGAACTTTTGCATGTAAAATACGTTCATCATACTTAAATGCCGTATTCAATCTATGACCAAATCTCACTTTTTCGATTTCTAGGTATAATTCAAGGTGTTTGATTTCATCAGAAAGCGGAATTAACTGGGTGTCATCCTTGCGTAGTGTTCCACGTAAAAAATCAGATAACTGAAACGTCATTTTTTTTGCCAAGTCTGGTTGAATGCTGATCAATGCGATGATAGAATTTAAGCTATTAAACAAAAAATGAGGCTGCAATTGTTGGCGTAAATTATATAATTCTGCTTCGCGAACCAATCGCTCAGATTCTTCTTTACGTTTCTTATTATCGATGTATTCTTCTTGGATATTCCAAAAAATATTGATTATCATCACACATGTTAATAGTAAAAAGTTGATGATAAATTTGTAGGGTATATTATTATAATAATGTGCTATAGATTGAATGTCAAAAAATTGAAGTAATACAAATAAAGATATAACGATACTAAGTGTAGTCAATGTAGTACATATCAATATAATCTTTAGGTATTGATTTTTTCTAGGCATATAGAACTGCATAGAACTAAATATAATATAACAACAAGCAGTAATAGAAAGTGAACCTATCAATGGTTCATATATATTAATCTTTGCAGGTCTGAATTCCCACCAAAGAAGAAGATAAGACACGATAAAGTATAAAATAAAAATGATCCACGAGCTAAGGTGGATAAGACTATTTTTAGATTTTATTTTAAAAGGTTCTGTTGCCATGTAACATTAACTGTTTTTTATTGTTACATTCCCAAATATCGAGGTCCCTGTTATGTATAATTTTTTACTATCATCAAATGCATGATTAATGATCACTCGTCGGTCATCAGTTTCACTCAATATAGATGATATGGATGAATTAACCATCCAATGTGGCGGGACAATAATCTTTGTGCTTCCAAATAGGGAAAATACATCAATAACAATAGGTTGACGTAAATCTGCTTGTAAAAGATTGACTTGTGTGCTACCAAATACATTTGTTATAGTACCTCCTAAGAAGTTTTTACTAAGAACAATTTTTTTAGCATTACCAAAGATAGATTCTACTTTCAAGTAATTTTCTGCATAATAATTTGAATACTGCCCTTGAGCAGTAGGCTCTTGGGCAATCGTATTTTTGTACGCTTGTTCGTTCGTATCGCTAGAAAAATCTATTACACGTTTGTCCCAGTCAAATTCATCTGTAGGATGTTTTGGTGGATCTTGAGGTGGAGTAGGTAATTCTACTGTTTTGCGATTGCGGTTGATAATATAAATACCTATTGATATAGCAAGGATAGGAATCAATACTTTGCCGGTAGAAAAATTCAATAAATCTTTAAGTAAAAATATCGAACCGATAGCGATAAGTATAATAGACGATTTTTTCTGAAATTTTGAATTTACACCGATAACAAGTCCGATAATAATCAATATCATTTCCCATCCAAATAACCAATTTGGAAAGAAATAACCCAAATCAAGATTCTTCATTAATAAGAATATACCAAATAGGATGATAATAGTACCTACTGTTGTGGAACTTTTATTATTACTTGGCGGTAATACGGGCTTTTGCTGTGTATTGTTAATTGTTTCCATTTGTTTGTTGTTCTATGGTTCAAAAGTAGAAACATCTTTACGCTTCAAATATTCTAATTAGGTGTAAGTTTTTACTTTGTCGGTGAAATGAACCATTTATTCGGTGAAAATACCATACTTCTATTGGAAATAAAAAAAGATTATAAAATATACATGTTTTTATTCTGAAAATTTGGTTGTTTAAAATTAAATATTATATATTTATGACATATTAAAAGAGGATTAAACTTAAATACTAAACAAGACTAATGGGAGATTTTGAAAACAAAGAACGTGAAGAGGTATTTTCAAAAAAGGTGAGAGCTGGAAAACGTACTTATTTTTTTGATGTAAAAGCTACACGATCAAATGATTACTATGTGACTATTACGGAGAGCAAAAAACGTTTTGAAGATGGTCAGTTTATTAAACACAAAATATTCTTATACAAAGAAGATTTTGAAAAATTTGCAGAAGGATTGACAGGTGTTGTTGAATATATTAAAAGCAACCAAGAAGTTATAGAGAAAAGATACGAGCCAGGACAAGAAGAAGGTACTTACGAAAGTAGAGAAGATCTTGTCGCTAAAGATAACTTTACTTTTTAGTAAGATTCTCTCAATAGTATAACAAAGTCACCTATGGATAAGGTGACTTTTTCTATTTATTATAATTATGTTACAATAATGGTATGAATATTCATGAAGGGTATTCTTATTTTAGCGAAAATTAATTTTAAGATGAAAAAAGTATTTGCTGGAGTTTTAACTTTTGGTTTGTTCATTGTTACACACTCTTCACAAGCACAGACAAAACCACTTAGTTTCAATCAAGCATGGGGGATTGAGAAGTCTATTACCGAACCTATTAATAGATATATTGGTTGGGCCGATAATAATAATTACTTGGAGTATGACAATGTAAGTGGTAAAACGTATATCGTAAACGTAAAGACTGGTAAAAAGGAATTATATACACCCCAACCCAAGGATGATGTAAAAGTGTATGTAGAGAATAATGATATATACATCAAATATGGTAAGCAAGAGCAAAAGAAGTTGACCAATTCACCTTCTATTGCAGAGCAAAATCCTACCTTATCTCCGGACGGAAAATATGTAGCCTTTACAAGGATGAGCAATCTATATGCTATAAATATTGAAGATGGCAAAGAGATTCAATACACAACAGATGGTACAGATGTTATTTATAATGGTTGGTCATCGTGGGTTTATTACGAAGAGATATTAGGGAGAGCAACAAATTATAAAGCTTTTTGGTGGGCACCGAATAGTAAAGAAATTGCATTTATGCGATTCGATGATACCAAAGTACCTATGTTTCCAATTTATGTATCCAAAGGACAGAATGGATACCTAGAAGAGACCCGCTATCCTAAAGCTGGTCAAGATAACCCAGAAGTAAAAATAGGTTTTGTTAAAGTCGAAGGATCACCAGTAGTGTGGGCAGATTTTAATCCTAAGGACGACCAGTATTTTGGAGAACCCTATTGGAGCTTTGATAGTAAATCTATCATGGTACAATGGATGAACAGAGATCAGAATAATTTGAAGTTTTATGCTGTTAATCCTAATGATGGCGCAAAGAAAGAAATCTATGATGAAAAGCAACCTACATGGATAAACTTGGATCATGATGAGCGCATCACGTACTTAGGCGATAACAAGCATTACATTTTAAAATCTGATAAGACAGGCTGGGCGCACTATTATTTGTATACTTTAGATGGAAAATTGCTTAACCCTATTACAGCAGGTGATTGGCAAGTAACATCTTTAAAAAATATAGACGAAAAAAATAAAGTTATTTATTTTACGGCTCGTAAGGAGAATTCAGCTACTTCAGATTTGTATCGTGTAGATTATACAGGTAGAAATTTGAAAAGATTAACTTTTGGTGAGTATTCACATGATGTTAATGTATCTCCTAATGGATCTTATTTTATTACCAACTATTCTAATGTGTCTACACCTAATAAAGTTGCATTAGTAGATAATAAAGGTAAAGTAATAAGAGAGCTTGCAGATTCTAAGTCTCCGGAATTTGCGAATTATAAATTTGGTAAAACCGAATATCTTACAATAAAGTCTGACGATGGCAAATTTGATTTACCTGTTGTAATTACCTATCCAACAGATTTTGATCCATCAAAACAATATCCTGTTGTCATGTATATTTATGGTGGTCCAGATGCGGGTACAGTTAAGAATACATGGAAGTCGTCTTCGATGAGCCCATATGGCGCAATGTCTCAATACTGGGCCAACGAAGGGATAATTCAGATCGCTTGTGATCACAGAGCATCGGGACATTTTGGTAAGCAAGGCGTAGCATGGATGCACCGTGACCTTGGCAATTGGGAGTTGGTAGATTATATCACTGTTGCTAAATGGTTGAAAGATAAACCCTATGTAGCTAATGATAAGTTATTGATCACGGGTCATAGTTATGGTGGATATATGACCTGTTTGGCCCTGACAAAAGGGGCAGATTATTTTGATTATGGTATTGCTGGTGCTCCAGTAACAAGCTGGGAATTGTATGATACCCACTATACAGAGCGTTGGATGGATACTCCCCAAGACAATCCTGAAGGATATAAAAATGGTTCTATTTTGAATTATGTAGATCAGTATAAAGGTGGTTTACGTTTGATGCATGGTGATATGGACGATAATGTTCATCTACAAAATTCTTTGCAATTAGTTGATGCCTTGACCGATCGTAATGTACCTTTTGAATTTATGATATATCCAGGAAGTAGACATGGATGGAATCGTAGTAAAACGAAGTATGATTTCCGTGAAAGAGTACGCTTTTATTACCAATATTTATTGGAAAAACCTATTCCAAAGGAATTTGATAAACTATAAAATAATATATAAAATAAGGCTTCTAATATTAGAAGCCTTATTTATTTTAGCGCCTAACAAAACCGTATTTTTTATGTTAATAAATAATATAGATATTGATAAATTATCATTGTCTTAATCCAAAAAATATATCATCTTTGCACTATTATTAATCAATATGTTAGAATTTTTAAAGAACAGTACCTTTCGAGCGAATGATGTTTTTTTTCGAGCATTAACCATTCTCAAAAAGCACTATATTTCGGTAGCTGGATTATGTTTTTTGTTATTTGTAACAAATACATTGTCCACATATTTAGCATTATATCTAGATGATATAGCAGGAAATTTTATTAAAATAATATTATTGCTAGTATTTGTAAGTTTATTTTTTGGTTTACAATTGGTACTGATAAAAAGGGCGGTATTATTAGCTAATAATATTGAACATGCACCATTGACAACTTATTTGCCATCGGTGAAGCAATTTTTGAACTTTATATTGGGTTTGATAATTTATTCCATATTATTACCCGCTATTTACTTGATATGTTCATTACTTTGTATGCCGTTGTTGTACATTGGGGTAGAAATGGATACTATTCTCTGGCAGCTTAATCCATTCATGACAGGGATAGTGATGATGTTGATTTTAATACGTATTTCATTTTTTCCATTTTTTATTTTAGAAAAAGGATTTAACATATTTAGAGCTTTTAAATTAAGTATTTCATTTACAAAAGGTAATGTTATTAATTTATTGGTGTTGATGTTATTTTTAGCGATAGCTTATATTTTTCAACTAACATTTGAATATTTGGAATATCCTATATTAGCGAGTATCTCAGGGATATTGAATACATTTATTATTATTCCAGCAGTTAGTATCGTTATGGCAATAGCCTATGTCGATATGATAAAAGAATATAAAGGGAGTGATAATCCCGAATTGTTTAAAAATATATTATAATAGCATTTTGAAGAAAAAAAATATTGCAATACTTGGTTCTACTGGAAGCATAGGGACGCAAGCTTTAGATGTAGTAAGGGCTTTTCCGGAAAAATTTAGTGTTTCTGTATTAACAGCGGGAAATAATGTATCGCTACTGATAGAACAAGCTTTAGCTTTCTTACCTAAAATCGTCGTTATCGTTAATGAAAAACATTATGCAACTGTAAAAGAAGCTTTGGCCGCTACCTCAATATGCGTAATGTCAGGTGAATCTGCGTTGGTAGAGGCTGTAGAGCTGCAAGAGATTGATGTGGTACTCAATGCTATTGTGGGGTCTGCAGGTTTGAAGCCTACAGTGCGCGCAATTCAAAAAGGTAAAGATATCGCGTTAGCGAATAAAGAAACACTTGTAGTTGCTGGCGAACTAATCATGGGGCTCGTGGAACAACATAATGTTAAAATGTTACCTGTTGATTCGGAGCATTCTGCTATTTTTCAATGTTTGGTAGGGGAGCCTAGTCCTATCGAGAAAATATATCTTACCGCTTCAGGAGGTCCTTTTAGAGGGATGTCTACCCAGGAGCTAGAATCGGTGACGTTAGCACAAGCGTTGAAACATCCTAATTGGTCGATGGGTGCAAAGATTACTATTGACTCGGCGAGTTTGATGAATAAAGGGTTAGAAGTAATAGAAGCTAAATGGTTATTTGGCTTAGAACCTAATCAAGTAGATGTTATCGTACATCCTCAATCTATTATTCATTCTTTAGTACAATTTGAGGATGGTTCTATGAAAGCACAGATGGGATTACCGGATATGAAGTTACCTATTCAGTACGCATTGACGTATCCTAATCGTTTTAAAAATGATTTTAAACGATTTAATTTCGTAGATTACCCATCCTTAACTTTTGAAAAGCCCGATTTAGAATCTTTTAGAAATCTACAAATTGCCTATGATACATTGGCAGCGGGAGGAAATAGATGTTGTGTGATGAATGCAGCAAATGAAGTAGTAGTAGAGGCTTTTTTGAAAAATGAAGTTTCTTTTTTAGGGATGTCTTCTATTATAGAAGAGACATTGTGTCAGGTCAAAAATCAATATAACCTTTCTTTAGAGGATTATATTGCCTTTGATTCCGAAAGTAGGCGTGTGGCACGAAATTTAATATTTAATACAGTAAAACACTAATAATATATAGATGGGTACTTTAGTAATGATTGGACAGGTAATTTTAGCCCTGTCAATTTTAATAATATTACATGAATTGGGACATTTTCTTGCCGCTCGTATGTTCGGAATTAAGGTGGAGAAGTTCTATTTATTTTTTGATGCTTGGGGGGTAAAGCTTTTTAAGTTTGATTATAAAGGCGTAGAGTATGGTATTGGTTGGTTGCCTTTGGGGGGTTATGTAAAAATCGCCGGAATGATCGACGAATCAATGGATACAGAGCAACTGAAACAAGATCCTCAACCCTGGGAATTTCGTTCCAAGCCTGCTTGGCAACGTTTGATTGTGATGCTTGGTGGTATCATCGTTAATGTTATTGTGGGTATTGTTGTTTTCTGGGGACTAACCTTTAAATATGGTGAGGCTGACTATGATAATACAAAACTATGGGGCGTACAGCCTGGAATAATAGGTGAGAAAATTGGTCTTAAAGAAGGAGATAAGATAATTGCTGTAAATGGTAATAAAGCAAATCTTTTTTTGAAGGATCTAATGACTTCTGACGTCTTGATGGGGGATGCGGTATTAAAAGTAGAGCGTCAAGGACAAACTTTAGATATTACGTTGCCAGCTACGATGTTGAATGATGTGGCAGATCATAAACGCAATGAATTCGTAACGCCTATCTTCAAGATGCTTCCGGTAGATACTGTTATTGAAGGTACCAGAGCTAAAGATATGGGCTTGGCCAAAGGAGATAGTATTATTGCTATTAATGGTGTTGCTGTAGTGCGTCTAGATGAATTTCAAGCCGAAGTAGCTAAGAGTAAAGGAAAAGAGATTAAACTTGATGTCAGCAGAGCTGGTGTGCCTGTTACGCTTGTGGCGGCAGCAGATACTACCGATAAGTTGGGTTTTAATAATCTACCGATTGTATCTAGACAATATTCATTTGCGGAGTCTTTACCAATTGGTATCAACAAGGCTGTTTCTGTGGTAACAGATAATATTAAAGGTTTTGGTAAAATATTTAAAGGAGAGATACGTGCTGATAAAGCATTGTCTGGCCCTGTAGGAATCGCCAAGATGTTTGGAACAACGGTTGATTGGGTGAAATTCTGGACTCTTGTAGGTACTTTATCTATGGCATTAGCCTTTATGAATTTATTGCCTATTCCGGCACTAGATGGTGGTCATGTTGTCTTCTTATTGATAGAAATGATACAAGGCAAACCTGTGAGTGAAAAGGTATTAGAAACGGCACAGATGATAGGTTTCTTCATATTGATCGCTTTGATGATATTTACCTTTGGTAATGATATAATAAAGTGGTAGATATATTCTTAATATAGCATAAAAAAGGGTTTGTGATTTGTCACAAACCCTTTTTTATTTTTAAATGTTATATTTAGCTTTAGATATATTCATAATCGCTATGCAAAATAAATCTACACTTGCGGAAATTGAGAATCGCTTTGATCATGATGTTAGACGGTTTTCAAATTTAGAAACGGGACAGCTTACCACACTCGATTCTTCTTTCAATATGGAATTGATGGCACAAGGTATAGCAAAATACTATCCTCAGTTATCATCTGTGTTAGACATAGGCTGCGGTGCGGGCAACTATGATGTCAAGTTACTACAATATACCTCTCCAATGCACATGACACTTTCTGATTTAAGTATGCCTATGCTTCTTAAAGCACAAGAGCGGGTTGAAGCACTGAATACTGCTGGTACGACAAAAATCGTAAAGGGTGATTTTAGAGACTTGTCGGTAGGGGAGGAAACGTTCGATGTCATCATGGCGACAGCTGTATTGCATCATCTTCGTGATGACGCCGATTGGGAAACGTCGTTTTCTAATTTTTATCGATGGTTGAAACCCGGCGGTAGTATCTGGATATTTGATTTAGTAAAACAGGCAACCCCTTCTTTACAACAGCTTATTTATGACGATAGATATGGGAGGTATCTCACGTCACTAAAGGATGAAAAATATCGTGATGAGGTATTTGCATATATAGAGAAGGAAGACTCACCACGTCCACTGATGTATCAATTGGATTTATTACGTCATGTAGGATTTAAAGAAGTTGATATATTGCACAAGAATTTGTGCTTCGCAAGTTATGTAGCCTTTAAGTAATAGCTCTACATATTTATATACACAAAAGCCTCCATGGATCCATGGAGGCTTTTGTGTATTGTTCAAACAGCTTATTATTCGTTTACAACACCCATTTTACTGAATTTGTCGATACGCTCTGCAACAAGTGTTTCTTTATCTTTAGCTTTCAATACAGTTAAATCTGACAAGATTTGATTCTTTACAAATTCAGCTGCAACAAGAGGGTTTTGGTGTGCTCCACCTAATGGCTCAGGGATAATTCCATCTATCAAACCATTAGATAGCATATTTTCGCCTGTCAATTTCAATGCTTCAGCAGCTCTTTCTTTATGATCCCAGCTTCTCCACAAGATAGATGAACATGACTCTGGAGAGATCACCGAATACCAAGTATTTTCCATCATATATACACGATCACCGATACCAATACCCAATGCACCACCAGAAGCTCCTTCACCGATAACAATACAGATAATAGGGACTTTCAATACTGACATCTCTAGTAGGTTACGCGCTATAGCTTCTCCTTGGCCGCGTTCTTCAGCTTCCAAACCTGGGTAAGCACCCATAGTATCGATCAATGTAACAACAGGTTTATTAAATTTCTCTGCCATTTTCATTAAGCGTAAAGCCTTACGGTATCCTTCTGGATTAGCCATCCCGAAATTACGAAATTGTCTTTCTTTGGTGTTTTTACCTTTTTGATGACCAATAATCATCACAGACTCGCCATTGATAGACGCAAAACCACCTACGATAGCTTTATCGTCTTTAACTGTTCTGTCACCGTGTAATTCTACAAACTCATCACAAATCATTTCGATGTAGTCAAATGTCTGGGGACGATCGGCATGTCTAGACATTTGCACTTTTTGCCATCCTGACATATTTTTATACACATCGAGTTTCGTTTGCTCTAATTTTTCCTCAAGTTCACTAATAGTAGCACTCATGCTTACTTTAGTTTTTTCAGCTACTTGATGTACTTTTTCTATTTGAGTTTGCAAATCTGCAATCGGTTTTTCAAAATCAAATGTTGTCTTCATATAAAAACTTTTACGTCTTAGAATCGGCTAAGTTAACTTATTTTTTTGGAATTGAAAACCTCTTTTATGGCATAATTGAATATGCCATTTCAGCAAAATTTAGTAAATTAGTATTTTTGTGGGTTATTAGAATAAGTATGGATCAAAAAGGCAGCAAGATTAGACAACTATTAACTTTTGTTGTTAAGATAGTATTAGTAATTACAAGTTTTATTATTCTTGGCAGCATTGATAATATTGGTGAAAAAAAGTATTTATTACATCCAATAGTTGGACTTAATTATTTCTTAGTACCCAGTATCGTTTTTTCAATCACTAGGCTTACAATTATTTCCTTTTATAATGCCCGACATGCTAATCGTACAGTACGAGGTAATTTTGTGCTAGGGATAAATCGTTTAACAGCCGTTTTGAATTTTATTTTCGTTGTCATAGCTATTATGATAGCCTTTGGGATAAAACCTATCGAGTTCTTAACAAGTTTGACAATCGTAGCCATGGCGATCGCTGTAATTCTACGCGATTATATCACGAATATGATAAGTGGATTGTTTATTATGTTTTCAGAGCAACTTTCTGTAGGCGATCGTATTAAGGTAGGCGATCATAAAGGGCGAATCGTAGATATCACTTTTGCACACATAGAATTACAAAATGAAGAAGACGATATCGTGATGATCCCTAATAATCTTGTATTCACGAATTCCATGGTTAATTTATCGGCACATCGCTCCAATTTGTTTACCGTTAGATTTGAACTTCCGATCGCTATGGCAACCAATCTTTTGGATTTGGAGAATGAAATAAGGTCTTTACTTATTAATCATCCTAATCTAGACCCTAATTCATCTATTGATCTCAATATAAATGAAGTAGGAAAGGATTATGTACGCTATAAAATAGAATTGCATGCCACGAGTAGTAGCAATTATTTGCATAAGCAAATCGAAAATGAAATCTTAAAGCAGATTCTTTTGATGGAAACTCTTCGAACTAAAGCTTCCTAACGCGTATATTTTTTACGAAGTGATTGGATCCTTTTTTCAATATTAAATCAGCTCTATACTTAGTAGGTAGTATATTGTCATGGAGATTGGGTTTGTTGATCTCGTTCCATATCTGCGTAGCCATATCTGTGCTTTCAGCAATGGTCATATCGGCATATTTGTGGAAATACGAAGTAGGATCTTGAAAGGCTGTAGCTCTTAATGACTCAAATCGCTCAATATACCAGGTTATAATATCTTTTTCTAAAGCGTCAACATAGATAGAATAATCGAAAAAGTCCGAAACGAAAACTTTGTTATTTTGTCCTTTTTGAGAGTTTACTTGAAGTACATTGATCCCTTCAACAATCAAGATATCAGGATGATCAATTTTTTGATCTTCATTTTGTAAAATATCGTATTCCAAATGGGAGTAAACAGGAACATTAAATGTAGGATTACCCGATTTCATAGCGGATAGGAAATTTAATAATTTCTTTGTGTCGTAGCTCTCCGGAAAACCTTTTCTATTAAGGATATTCTTTTCAACAAGGATTTTATTAGGATATAAGAATCCATCGGTAGTGACTAATTCTACTTTAGGCTTTTGTGGCAACAATGAGAGCACTTTACGAAGAACACGCGCCGTAGTGCTTTTTCCCGCAGCGACAGATCCTGCAATACCGATGATAAAAGGTAATTTCTTTTGATCACGTTGGAAGAATGATTTACGTGCTTCGTGTACTTGTACGTAGTTCTGAATATGTAGCTCTATAAGATGTGCAAGAGGAAAGTATATTTCTTCTATTTCTTGGATCGTAAGTGGTTCGTTTAGTGCATGTAATTTGTGTAGATCGGCTGCTTCTATATTTAAATTGAAGTGACCGTTCAAATTTTTCCACTCTTTACGTCCAAATTTTTCATATGGACCACTTAATACCATCTCTTCTTGCAATGAGGTCATGCTATATTTTTTAAAGCGCAAATATACTATCTTGAACCTATAATAAATAGATTATTATTGGACGATATGTGTTTTTATGTAGATAGGATTACTTAATATTTTTTGAACAGGACATTTCTCGGCAACTTTTAAGATACGTTCACGTTGCAGATCATCTAATTCACCAAATAACTTTACTCCGATAGTAATATGTGTTAGTTGTTCAATTCCATTCTTAACAATATCTATATCCAAATTGATCTCTATTTTCTCTAGGGCCCAATTCTTTTGGTCAGCATACATACGCATTGTAATAGCTTTGCATGTACCTAAGGAGGATAGGAGCAGGCTCATAGGTGTTGGGCCTAAATCATGACCTCCAATATCTTCAGGTTCATCAACGATAATCTGATGTTTGTCTATTAAAACCTCTGTTTGATATTTATCTCTTCCTATTTTGACTATAACTGCTGGCGTCATTTATTAAGAATTAATCTTCTAGTAAACCCTCTATTATTAAAGATCCTGTAGCAGGATTGGTCGCTAATGGTACATTGTATAAATCACAAATACGCATCAACATTTGAATATCTGGTTCATGTGGATGTTTGCCCAGTGGATCTCTAAAGAATATAATACCAGCAATTTTTCCTTCGGCAGTCATAGCTGCAATTTGTGCATCACCACCTTTAGGGCCACTTAATTTCAACTCTACCGCTAATCCTGTTTGTTGTATATAGGTACCTGTTGTACCGGTGGCTACAAGCTTCGCTTTGCGCAAAAATGCGATGTGGTCTTTTACAAAACCTACCATTTCAGCTTTTTTTCCATCATGGGCAATTAATGCAATGGTCTTCATATATTTAGTTTTTTATGTAAAGAATATATAAGCTACTATGATTGCAGCAATTACACCTACGGCTTCAGCAATCAAAGCACAAGGTAAAGCATGTCTTGTATTTTTAATCGCTACGGACCCAAAATAAACTGCTAATACGTAGAATGTTGTTTCTGTTGAACCTTGAATAACACAGGCTACGCGAGAAGCAAAATCATCCGCTCCTTTGGCATTCATTAAATCTACCATCAATCCTCTGGCTCCAGAGCCACTCAAAGGTTTCATGAAAGCTACTGGTAAGGCTTCTACAAAAGAGGTGTCCAAACCCAATGTAGCAAATAAATATGCAATACCATTAACGAGATAATCCATGGTTCCTGAAGCTCTAAATACAGCTATAGCAACTAAAATAGCTACAAGATACGGAATAATATTTACGGCGATACTAAATCCTTCTTTTGCTCCTTCTATAAAAGCATCGTATGCATTTATTTTTTTGATAAAGGCTAGTGCTATGAATGATATAAAAATGGAGAATAACGCTACATTACCTACTACTCTAGAGATAATCTCTATTTGCTCTTGTTCTTGGGTAGAGAAATAGTACAATAAACCACCAATAATAAATGAAAGTGAACCTAAATACAAGAGCACAGTTTTGTTAAGAAGGTTTATTTTTTGGTAGATAGATACGAGTATTAACGCGGCTAAAGTAGAAAAAAAGGTAGCAATTAATATAGGTAAAAATACATCTGATGGTTGTGCTGCACCTGCTTCTTGGCGGTATGCCATGATTGAAATAGGTAGTAATGTCAAACTGGATGCATTCAATACAATGAACATAATTTGTGCATTACTTGCTGTGTCTTTATTTGGGTTTAATTCTTGCAATTCTTTCATTGCTTTTAACCCTAGTGGAGTAGCAGCATTATCTAAACCTAAAGCATTTGCTGAAAAGTTCATTAGAATGGAACCTAATGCAGGATGATTTTTGGGGATTTCGGGAAATAATTTATGAAAAAATGGACCTACAATTCTTGCGAATACGTTAATCATACCACCTTTTTCGCCTATTTTCATAATACCCAATGCAAAAGTCATCATGCCGATTAAGCCTAATGAAATGGTAGCTCCATTTGCTGCGCTATCGAAGAGTGATTTTACAATATTTTGGAATACTTCTGTGTCTCCACCGATTAACTTTATTATTGCAACAATAAATGTTATTAAGAAAAATGATACCCAGACGTAATTTAATGCCATGTTAAGTTAGTTATTTGGCATAAATGTAAGGTTTATACGAGATTCTCACAACTTGATTTTTGCAATATTTTGCTGTTTTATTAATATTGCTGATATAATGACACAGGCTGACCTAATAATATATTGAAGGGCAATTTTTTATAGCCTTACCATTGTGTTTTTACGATTAAGATTATTTTAGGGATTTCTTTTGAGGGTGTCAGCTGATGTATAAATACCTTTAATTCATACCTTGCAAAGGTATTACTCGTTGTAAGGGTATAGTACAATTATAGATTACCAGTATATATCGGTATGGATATGTACTAATCTATAGAATAATAGATTGTTTAACTAAAGATCAGTTTGTAGTAGGATGTAGTAGATTTTGTTTAAGCCTCTAGTGTTTTTAAAATACCTGATGCTTTGAGTAGGCATTCTTGATATTCTTTTTCGGCGTCTGCATCTATAGTTATTGCTCCACCAGTATGAAAGGATAGATATTGTGTACTACTATTGTATAATAAGGTGCGTATAATTACATTAAAATCAAAATCCCCATTTGCAGCAAAATACCCTACACAACCAGCGTAAATTCCGCGTCTAGAATTTTCGTATAAATCACAAAGTTGCATGGCTGATATTTTTGGTGCTCCAGTCATTGAGCCCGGAGGGAATGCATTTTTGAGAACCTCAATATCCGAAATATTTGGATCTTGAGTACAGGTAATAGTTGATATTAGCTGATGTACTTGTTTGAAGGAATGTACCTCTAGCTTACGTGCCGCATTTACTGTGCCTGGCATTGCTGATCGTGTCATATCATTGCGTACCAGATCAACAATCATAACATTTTCGGCAATTTCCTTTGGGTTATTACGGAGGGTCTCTATTTGAAAAGCATCTTCCTGTGCATTATTTCCTCGAGCTGCAGTACCTTTAATCGGTTGAGATAACAATGTATTTCCTCTTTTTGCCATAAATCGCTCGGGCGAAGCTGACAATATATAATTATCACCTAATTTGAAAAAGGTAGAGAATGGAGTAGGAGATATGCTATTCAATTTTTGGTACACGGACAGCGGGTTTATTTCTACCTTTTCGGCGAAGAATTCCTGGCATAGGTTTACTTCATATATATCTCCACGTCGGATATGCTCCATCATTTTTTCAAATGCCGCAAAGTATTGTAGTTTTGAAAGACGATTATTGATCTTAATGGAAGTCAAATGCGTAGGTTCATTTACTACCGTAATTTGTTCTATGCTATTAAATATATCCTGCGGGTTATCTGCGTCAATTACCAAAGAGCCCTTTGAAAAATGAATAAGAATACGTGGTATGAAAAAGTAGCTCTCAGGGAAACCTAATCGATTGGGAAAAGTAGTTTCGAGCTGTTCTACCTCATTTTTGAGGTCATACGAAAAAAAGCCAAGCATACATTGATCTGCATGCTTGGCTCTAAATTTTTCAAGCCCCTCAAAAGCATTGCTATCCATTGCTTTGAATGAATAGGCTGCATCTACAGCCAAAAGGCTTTGAATACGGGTATATTCGTCGGTATAACCATTAGATTGTAGAAAACATACTTCATTGAATTGCTGAGCCCATTGCAGGGCTTTTGCTTCAAAAGTCAATATGTCAACTTCAAAAATGGCTTTAGCCATGCTATTACTTCAATATAATAGTTTGTGTACGATCAGGACCTACAGACAAATACTTGATAGGCACTTCTAATGCTTTCTCCAAGTAAGCAATGTAATTAGCTAATGCCGTAGGAATCTCTTCTTTTGTACGAATACCTGTCAAATCTTGATTCCATCCTTCGATTTCTTCTAAGATAGGCTCTGGTTTGATAGAATTGATGTCGTAAGGCATATAGTCGATCACTTCACCATCGTGCTTGTAATGTGTACATGCATAGATAGTTTCGAAAGTATCCAATACGTCAGCTTTCATCATTACCAATTCTGTAACACCGTTCAACATGATTGCATATTTCAATGCTGGAATATCAATCCATCCTGTACGACGGGCACGACCTGTAGTAGCACCAAATTCATGGCCCAATTGACGTAATTTCTCTCCTACTTCATTGTCTAATTCTGTAGGGAAAGGACCGCCACCCACACGTGTACAGTATGCTTTAAAGATCCCTAGTACGCCGCCAATTTTATTTGGAGCAATACCTAGACCTGTACATGCACCTGCAGTAGTGGTATTTGAAGAAGTAACAAATGGGTAAGAACCGAAGTCAATATCCAATAATGTACCTTGAGCACCTTCAGCTAATACTTTTTTACCTTCTTTTAGGTATTGATTTACTAAATGCTCTGAGTCCACATGAGGGATAGATTTTATAAATTCAATAGCTGCTAAGAAAGCTTCTTCACGCTCTTTGAAGTCAGGAACTTCACCGTAGTGTGATAAGATATTAAGGTGTTTTTCTTTCAATTTCTCATAACGCTCTTTAAAATCAGGAAGCGTAGTGTCGCCTACACGTAGACCATTACGGCCAGTTTTGTCCATGTAAGTAGGGCCGATACCTTTTAGGGTAGAACCAATTTTACCATCCCCCATTTTAGATTCTGAAGCAGCATCTAATAATTGGTGTGTAGGTAAGATAAGGTGAGCTTTACGCGCTAATACTAATTTACCAGCACCTACAGGATCAAATCCAGCAGCTTTAAGATTGTCTAATTCTCTTTTTAAAATAATAGGGTCGATTACGACACCATTACCTATAAGATTTAAGGTTTTTGTATGGAAAATACCTGAAGGAATAGTGTTTAAAACAAATTTTTTGTTGTCAAACTCTAGTGTGTGTCCGGCATTAGGACCTCCTTGGAAACGCGCGATTAAATCGTACTGCGGACATAATACGTCCACGATTTTACCTTTACCTTCGTCGCCCCATTGTAAGCCCAATAGCACATCAACTTGCATAATGTATTATTTTGAGATTAAAATTGAAATTTCTATATACGTCTAAAAAACAATGTTCGGAAAATGCTATTGCGATTTTCCGAACAAATTTAATATTTAAAAAGTAGTTATAGGAATTAATTTGAAATTACTTCCTTACTCGTTTTATTTTTATCATTGTTGGCACGCAACAACTGACAGCTTTGACAAACACCGTACAAATTTAAGGAATGATGCTTTACCTCAAAATTCAATAAATCACCAATCATAGTTTGTATTTGATGAATACGAGGGTCACAAAATTCTACTACTTTGTTACAGTCAATGCAGATTACGTGGTCATGTTGCTTGTAGCCATAAGACTTCTCAAATTGTGCCATATTGCGCCCAAATTGATGCTTAGTCACTAAATCACAAGAAACTAAAAGCTCTAATGTATTGTATACCGTAGCACGGCTTACACGATACTTTTTGTTTTTCATGTGTATATAGAGAGACTCTACATCGAAGTGATCCGTGCGCGAATAGATTTCTTCCAAAATGGCATAGCGCTCTGGAGTCTTTCTTAGATTTTTGTTCTC
Source organism: Sphingobacterium rhinopitheci (assembly GCF_022627575.1). Lineage (GTDB taxonomy): Bacteria > Bacteroidota > Bacteroidia > Sphingobacteriales > Sphingobacteriaceae > Sphingobacterium > Sphingobacterium rhinopitheci. The sequence continues at coordinate 177,382 of NZ_JADEYQ010000001.1, read as the reverse complement.
TAAGTAAGCTTCGAATATTTTTTTTACGGTTTCGTAATTTTCCACTTGATTCATGTTAATACTTGCTCCTTCACAAATTTACCAAATTCTATTCTATTTTTCACACCTTTTGAAATATGCGCGTCATTTGGGTGTTAATTTTCTGATTCGTAACGTGATACGCTTGTTATTCCAGAAACTTCATGTAAGTGATTAATTAGATTATCTAATTGTTCCAAATTATTTACATTTACCATGATATTTCCTTCAAAGATACCTTCATTACTAGAAATCGAAAGGGATCGAATATTTACTTTGAATTCTTGGGATATAACTGTTGTCAATTTATTTACCAAACCGACATCATCGATTCCCACCAAACGGATCCCTGTAAGGAAGCAGGTTTCTTGTTTAGAGGACGCCCATTTAGCTTTCAAAATACGGTAGCCATAGTTTGCCATTAGTTTTGACGCATTGGGGCATGAGGTACGATGTATTTTTATACCATCATTGACAGTTAAAAATCCAAAGATGTCATCTCCAGGTATAGGATTGCAACATGGTGCTAATGTATAATCTACTTTTTGGAAATCATCGCCTATGAGAATAGTGTCTGCATTTTTTTTGTCAATTTTATCAACGAGACCAGAGATATGGGTATTGAATTGATTTTGAATAGGCTCGTTTAATTTTTCATTGGCAGCAAATTCACGTAGATTTTTAATATCAATCGCACCTTTGGCCACATTAACGAATAGATCCTGTGAGCTAGGAAGTTTAAAGAAATTGGCGATTTTATTGATATTATCCGTGTTATACGTGATTTTGAGCGATTTTAGTTTACGTTCTAAAATCTCTTTACCATCTTCGGCAATTCTGCGTTTTTCCTCCTTTAAGGAAGATTTAATTTTAGATTTCGCTTTTGCGGTAACCACAAAACCTAACCAATCTTCTTTTGGAGCTTGTTTACTAGAAGTAATGATTTCTACTTGGTCGCCATTTTGCAACGGGTGACTCAGAGGTACTAATTTATGATTTACTTTAGCTCCAATGCAGGTTGCACCAATATCAGTGTGTATTTCGAAAGCAAAATCTAATGCTGTGGCACCGTTTGGAAGCTGTATCAATGTCCCTTTTGGAGTGAAAATAAATATCTCATCTGAAAATAAATTCATTTTGAAATCATCCAAAAAGTCAATCGCATTTTGATCTGAATTACTCAAAATATCACGTACTTTTTGAATCCATTGATCTAAACCATTGTCAGTATTTGACTCTTTATATTTCCAATGCGCAGCAAAGCCTTTCTCTGCAATCTCATTCATGCGTTTGGTACGAATCTGTACTTCTACCCATTGTCCTTTGGGGCCCATTACAGTAGTGTGTAGAGACTCATAGCCATTGCCTTTCGGTGTAGAGATCCAATCACGTAGACGGTCTGGATTTGGACGATATAGATCCGTGATGATGGAGTATACTTTCCAAGACTCAGTTTTTTCTTTTTCTAATGAAGTGTCAATGATTACGCGAATAGCAAATAAATCATAAACTTCTTCAAAAGGGATTGATTTTTTACGCATTTTGTTCCAAATGGAATGTATTGATTTGGGACGGCCAAATACTTGCGCACGAATATCTTGCTCTTCGAGTATTTCTTTTATTGGGGCTACGAAAGCAGTAACAAATTTCTCACGTTCAGCCTTTTTTTCATTTAGTTTTTTAGCAATAAATTTATACGTATCAGGATCTGTATATTTCATTGACAAATCTTCTAATTCCGATTTTATAGCATATAAACCTAGACGATGTGCTAGCGGGGCATATAGATAGCTTGTTTCTGATGCTATTTTCAATTGTTTATGGCGCGCCATGAATTCCATGGTACGCATATTGTGTAGCCGATCTGCCAATTTGATTAGAATTACACGAACATCATCAGCCAGTGTCAAGAGCATCTTTCTGAAATTCTCTGCTTGTATAGAGCTATTTGGGTCGAATATTCCAGATATTTTTGTTAGGCCATCTATTATTTTAGCTACTTTCTTTCCGAATTGTTCTTCAATATTAAGTAATGTAATGGAAGTGTCTTCAACTACATCATGTAAAAGTGCACAGACAATAGAAGTAGTACCCAACCCTATTTCTTCCGCTGCAATTTGAGCAACTGCGATAGGATGGTAAATATAGGGCTCCCCAGATTTGCGACGCATATCTTTGTGGCTCTCGAGCGCTAAATCAAAGGCCTTGCGGATTTGTTGTTTGTCTCCTTTTTGTAAGGTTGGTTTACAAGCACGAAGCAATGCTCTATATCTCTTTCTAATTTCTTTGTTTTCGGCTTCAATATCAATCACATATTCTTCCATAACCACCCTCGTTTATTTATTTCGTAATTTCAGACTAAAGTTATATTTTTATATTAAAATATTATTGTTAGTGAGTTGTTTTTTTGTACAAAAATAAATATAGACAAAAAATAAACGTAAGCAACTAATTCGAACTTAAAAAATAATGCGCTGTAGAAAAATTATAATCATAACTTTTTTAGTTTCTTTTTTCATTTATGAACTAAGTGGGCAAGAAAGTATGTCTTTATTAACACTTCCGCATTATGGCGATGGCAAGCCTGAAGTGGTGGGGTATTACCTTACTACAAAACTGGAATCTGGAGAAGAAGTACCTTGGTTTCCTATCGAAACAGTCGTGGTCAAAGCGCGTAGAGAATGGAAGAGTGCGGCAGAAAGAGAGCAATATCTGCGATTAAAAAGGAATGTTTTACGTGTGCTTCCTTATGCAATCTATGCCCAAAAACGCTACGAACAGTTGGATCGGGACCTGGCACTCGTAAGTTCAAAAAAAGAAGAAAAAAAATTGATTGAAGCTTGTGAAGATGAAATAAAGGATAAGATTCATAATGAAGTAAAAAACTTGTCCGTTTCACAAGGTAAAATATTAATAAAGCTCATTGAACGTCAAACAGGAAGTACAAGTTATGAACTAGTCAAGAGCATGAAAGGTTCAGTGCGCGCTTTTGTTTATCAAGGAGTCGCAAGGGTATTTGGACATAACCTGAAAACGACTTATGATCCACAAGAGGATTTTGTAATTGAGAATATTATTCGTGAATATGAAAGTGTAAGACCTATTAATAAACCCTATCAATAGCCCAATTATGTCAAATAATATATACGATTTTAAGGCGCTTGAATTTTCTGGTAATGAACGATCTTTAAAAGATTTTCAGGGCAAAGTATTGTTAGTTGTAAATACCGCTAGTGCGTGTTTTTTTACAAAGCAATTCAAGACGTTGGAGCAGTTATATGTAAAATATAAAGACCAGGGTTTTGAAATACTAGCTTTTCCATCCAATAATTTTAATAACCAAGAGCCTCGAACAGGAACAAATCTAGAAACATTCTGTCGCATTAATCAGCGTGTTACATTTCCTGTGTTTAAAAGAATACATGTAAAAGGTGAATTCATCCATCCCTTATATAATTTTTTGACGAACAAGGAATTGAATGGAAGGGTAGGTAGTAAGCCCATATGGAACTTTCACAAGTATTTAATCAATAAGAAAGGAGAGGTAATAGATTATTTTTACCCTACGACTTCACCGTTATCTTCAAAAATAGAAAATCGAATTGAACAGCTATTGTCAGAGTAGTATTATGATTTAGTATATTTGTACTTAATCATAACGATAATGGATACAAAGTTAGATTTAATGGTCATGACGGTTCATCCTGATGATGCCGAATTGGGCGCAGGAGGAACAATAGCTAAGTATGTCGCATCGGGAAAGAAGGTCGGAATAATAGACCTTACCAAGGGAGAGCTCGGTACACGTGGTACTGAGGTAACGAGAGCACAGGAAGCTAAGGCCGCAGCAAAAATATTAGGCGTAGCTATACGCGAAAATCTAGGACTTCGAGATGGTTTTTTTGTTAATGAAGAGGCATCGCAACGAATCATTATTCAGTCCATCCGCAAGTATAAACCCGAGATAGTAATTACTAATGCTTTGGATGATAGACATCCTGATCATGGGCGTGCCAGTAAATTAGTTAATGACTCTATTTTTTTAGCAGGATTACGTCGTATTGAAACTTATGATAGTGGTGAGCTTCAGGAGGCATTTAGGCCCAGATTGCAGCTGCAATTGATACAAGATAAATATATAAAACCCGACGTTATATTGGATATCACCGAATTTTGGGATATAAAAGAACAATCAATATTAGCCTATAAAACGCAGTTTAATTCTTCTTCGACCGAAGATGGGCCACAGACATATATTTCAGATCCTAGTTTTATGGAATCTACTAGAGGTAGAGCGCATGAGTTTGGACGTAATATTCAAGTGAAATATGCCGAAGCATTTACATCAAGAAAATTGTTAGGCGTAAAGGATTTATTTGATCTTATATAAATATAAAGACATAGAGCCTATTTGTTAAAATAGGCTCTAATATTTTCTTCATCAATTTTGATTTGCGCTTGTAGTTCCTCCAATGAATCGTATCGCTCATCGCCACGTATATGTTTATAAAAATTTATTCTAATCGTTTTATCATATAGGTCATCACTAAAATCTAGTAAATTGACTTCAATTTTTCTATTCATTCCGTCTACAGTAGGACGCGTACCTATATAACACATACCTTTAGCTATTCTTTCTGGCGTAGGGTCTACATATTCTCCGGCAGAAATAGATGGCACTGAAGGATATATTTCCACCTCAACCGCATAAATACCGTATGCCGGGATCAGCTTATGGGATTCGTGTACATGAATATTAGCCGTAGGAAATCCTATTGTACGGCCTATCTGATCTCCTTTTATAACAGTACCTGTAAGTTCAAAAGCATAACCTAAGTACTTATTTGCATTCTCTATATTACCTGTTATAAGCGCTTCACGGATACGTGTCGACGAAACTGCTACATCTTCAATATCTTGCTTAGGGATCTCTTTTACTTGAAAATCAAAGATGTCAGACAACTCTATGAGGTCTTTGATACTCCCTTTACGATCTTTAGCAAAATGATGATCATAGCCGATTATAATCACTTTAGTACCCAATTTATTAACTAACACATTACGGATGTATTCTTCCGCTGTTTGATTCGAAAAATCACGTGTAAAAGGTGTTATAATTAGATGATCTAATCCAGCAATTGCTAATTGATGTACTTTTTCCTCGATATCATTTATCAATCGTAGATTTTCATCTTCTGGATTGAAAATGAGTCGTGGATGCGGAAAAAAAGTTAATAGTACAGATTCACCGTTTGTTTCTTTAGCGCAATCAACTAGTTTCTTTAAGATTTTTTGATGACCGATATGAACGCCATCGAATGTCCCAATAGTAACAATTGCATTGTCAAGCGATTCAAACTCTTCTAAGCTTCTATAAATTTTCATGATCGCTATTTTCAGTATTTAATTCTGCTAAAGCTTTTTGTTCTCTAATTTTTTGGATTAATTCATCCAAATTCCACGCGTTATCAACGTGGTGTTCACCACTCATCGTTCTACGTAATGACGATAGATGTGCTCCATTATTAAGGCGAATTCCAAAATCACTAGCTATGGATCGAATATAGGTACCCTTCGAACATTTAATTCGAAAGAATACATGTGGTAATTCGATTTTTTCTACTTCAAATTCTTGAATGAATACTTTGCGTGATTTTAATTCTACTTCTTCTCCACGTCTTGCTTTTTCATAAGCGCGCTCACCATTTATCTGAACCGCTGAGTGAGCTGGTGGATATTGCTCTAACTCTCCTTCAAAAGATTTGGCTGTATCCAAAACAGCTTGCTCTGTAATGCTAGAGATATCAAAGGTTTGATTTATTTCTGTTTCCAAATCAAAAGATGCTGTAGTAGAACCTAGTGTGATTGTACCTGTATATTCTTTATCTTCCGCCTGAATTAAATCTATTTTCTTTGTTAACTTACCTGTACACACGATTAGCAAACCTGTTGCTAACGGATCTAATGTACCCGCATGACCAACTTTTAGTTTTAGTGGTTTCATCGTATTTCGAAGCTTACCTACTACATCAAAACTTGTCCATGTCAATGGTTTGTCTACTAACAACAACTCGCCCTCGGCAAAAGAGAAAGTTTTATCTTGAATGTTTTCCATTAAATAATTTGTAAGCTATGACCACTTAAAAGCATAGCTATAATCACCACCCCAACTATAATCCTATACCAACCAAATACTTTAAAACCGTATTTAGTTAAGATATCAATAAATGTTTTTATTGCTATAATAGCAACAATGAATCCTATAATATTACCTACAATAAGTAAATTTATCTCTTCACCCGTAAATGTATGTCCTTCTTTAAGAAATTTATATAATTTAACCACGGAAGCTCCTAGCATCATAGGGATTGCTAAGAAGAATGAAAATTCTGCCGCAGCTTTACGTGTCAATTTTTGGGTCATACCACCCACGATAGTACTCGCCGAACGTGATGTGCCTGGTATTAGCGCTAGACATTGGTAAAAACCAATAACCAAAGCTTGTTTGTACGATATATCATCTGAGCTTTCTAGAGTAGGTTTGTTGAACCATTTATCTACAAATAATAAAATAACACCACCTACAACGAGCATGATAGCTACCATAAGAGGGCTTTCTAATAATGAATCGATAAAGTCATTTAATAATAAGCCTAATATGGATGCTGGAATCGCTGCTACTACCAATTTGTAGTAGAAGTCCATTGACTTGAAAAATCTTTTCCAGTATAGTACTAATACGGATAGAATTGTGCCTAATTGTATGACGATAGTAAATAATTTGACAAATGCGGAAGGTTCTATACCCATCAATGCAGTGCCTATAATCATATGTCCTGTCGAGGAAACAGGCAAAAACTCGGTTAACCCTTCTATTATAGCAAGTATAATAGCTTCAAAGTAATTCATATTTTAGGTATATATTATTTATTCTTTGGTTTGTATAAAATAGCAACAAAACCTAATGCGAAGCCTAAAATGATGACTAATGGTGCTAATGTTATTTTTGTGAAGCTATAGATATCTTCTGTACCCATCATCAAGAAGAAGCCTATAGCAACAATTAGTATACTTAGAATAAAGATTTGATAGTTTATTTTTTGGAAAACAAAGCCATTCATCTTTTTATTATCGTTTGTTAACGTGTTTTTTTCTGACATAATTAAATTATATGATATATAATGTTTAAGTATAGTGCTAATTATTAGCGGTATAAACTATGTGACTTTGCTTTCAGATATTTTGTTACCGCAAAATAAGTGCTTAATCCAGATATTAAAATTCCTAGAATTATGATAGCCACAAATATTACTCCAAATTCTGCCCAATTTCCTAAAATGATAATCTCCGGAATTTGTTTTTGTGCAAATTGTAACGTAAATATTAGTAATAAAATAGCAATAAGGGCACCAATTAAGCCATGAACAATACCATAAAGGATATATGGCCTGCGAATAAAGCTCTTTGTTGCTCCAATCAATTGCATACTTTTAATCAAAAATCGTTGCGAATAGATTGATAAACGTATGGTGTTATTGATTAATGCAATGGCTATAATTAATAGTATAACCGCAAAAGCCAATACTACCATAGATATATTGCGAATATTTTGGTTCACCATATCAATCAGTGATTCTTGGTATACCACCTCTTTTATTTTACTGTTCTTTGAGATTCCTTGAATGAAAGTATGAATACTATCCGAGTTGGCATATTGTTCTTTTAGATATATGTCTATGGATGGCAATAATGGGTTTTTACCAAGGTATTCTACAAAATCTTCTCCCAAATCCTCTTTAAGATTCTTTGCGGCAAGGTCTTTACTTACGTATTCTGTGCGCAATACATAGTTATTTTTCTCAATATCTTTTTGCAACGTCAAAACTTCACCCTCACTTACATTATCATTAACGATAATATTTAGTACGATGTTCTCTTTAACATATTTAGATAGGTTTTTGGCATTTACTAATATTAAACCCAATAATCCAATCATTAAGAGTACCAAAGCGATACTAATAACTGTAGATATATATACTGATTTTGTTTTTGTTCTTGGTGATCCCTGTTCTAATACTGACATAAAGCATTAATATTTGATGCGAAAATAAAGAATTAAGCTGATTTAATGAATTAATAATGTAATTACATGCATTGATTATTTAGGTTTTAACATTTTTTCACTTTATCACATTTGAATTAATTCTCTCCTAATATCTGAATTTATTCTAGCTAATCGAAAACTTTTGTATCTATATTGCTGTAAAATATTTAGTTTTGTATCTCTTATTTAATTTTCTTTTTAATAGTAAAGATGGATTATAATCATAAATCAATAGAACAAAAGTGGCAAAAGTTTTGGGCGGATAATCAAACCTTCAAAACGGCAGAGACAACAGATAAACCTAAATATTATGTTTTAGACATGTTTCCTTATCCATCAGGAGCAGGTTTACACGTTGGACACCCACTAGGTTATATTGCTTCGGATATTTTTTCGCGCTACAAACGATTGAAAGGCTTTAATGTATTGCACCCAATGGGATACGATTCTTTTGGCCTTCCTGCAGAGCAATATGCCATTCAAACAGGACAACATCCTGCGATTACTACGGCAGCTAATATTGATCGTTATAGAGAGCAATTGGATAATATTGGTTTTTCATTTGATTGGTCGCGTGAGATACGTACATCAGAGCCTGAATACTATAAATGGACGCAATGGATTTTTATTCAATTGTTCAATTCATGGTATAATAAAGAAACAGATCGTGCAGAGCTGATCGATACCTTGATCGCTAAATTCGAAACTACAGGATCTTCGAATATTAAAGCTGAAGCTGATGATGAGGTGTTGTCTTTCACTGCGGATCAATGGAAAGCTTTTTCTGAAGAAGAACAACAACGCGAGTTGTTAAAATATAGAATAGCATACCTACGCGAAAGTACCGTAAATTGGTGTGCAGCACTTGGAACTGTATTAGCGAACGATGAGGTTATTAATGGCCTTTCGGAACGCGGCGGATTTCCTGTGGAACAAAAGAAAATGATGCAATGGTCGATGCGTATCACGGCGTATGCAGATCGTTTGCTTCGTGGTTTGGATACCATCGATTGGCCAGAGCCTTTGGTGGAGATGCAACGCAATTGGATCGGTAAATCGGTAGGCGCATCTGTCAAGTTCCCTGTGCCGCAGCTGGATACGAATATTGAGGTTTTTACCACACGTGTGGATACTATTTTTGGTGTTTCTTTTGTGGTATTGGCACCAGAGCACGATTTAGTCGATGCTTTGACAACGGATGCACAACGTGCTGAAGTAGATGCATATATCGATAAAACAGCCAAAAAATCTGAATTAGATCGTATGGCTGATACTAAGACGGTATCAGGTGTATTCACGGGTTCTTATGCGAAACATCCTATCACAGGCGAAGATGTGCAGATATGGATTGCAGATTATGTATTGGCAGGTTATGGTACTGGTGCTGTTATGGCTGTACCTTCAGGTGACCAACGTGATTACGTTTTTGCAAAACATTTTAACTTACCGATCATTGCGATTTCTGATTCTCAAAATATCGAAGAAGCAGCTGACGCAAATAAAGAGGGTAGATATATCAACTCTGGATTTATCAATGGCTTGACTTATCAAGAAGCTGTGGATGCATTAATCCTTAAATTAGAAGAATTAAAACTAGGAAAGGCAAAAATAAACTTCCGTATGCGTGATGCGATTTTTGGTCGTCAACGTTATTGGGGTGAGCCAGTACCTGTATATTTCAAAAATGGTTTACCTTATTTGATTAAAGAAGAAGAGTTACCATTATTATTACCTTCAGTAGATAAATATTTACCTACAGAATCTGGTGAACCTCCTCTTGGACGTGCCGAAAATTGGAAATACCAAGATCAATATGATTATGAATTAAGCACTATGCCAGGTTGGGCTGGTTCTTCATGGTATTGGTTTCGATATATGGATCCGACCAATGAGAAGGATTTTGCAGCCAAAGAAGCGGTAGATTATTGGAAATCTGTAGATCTATATATTGGTGGATCGGAGCACGCTACTGGTCACTTATTATATTCTCGTTTTTGGAATAAATTCTTGAAGGATTTGGGTTACCACAATGAAGAAGAACCCTTCAAAAAATTGATTAATCAAGGGATGATTCAAGGACGCTCTAGCTTTATATACCGTGTGTTAGATGAAGAGGGGAGAGGTACCAATACATACGTTTCTTTAGGGTTGAAAGATCAATATAATACTATTCCATTGCACGTAGACGTAAACATCGTATATAATGATGTACTGGATTTAGAGAAATTTAAATCCTCTAGACCAGAATATACGGATGCTGTATTTGTACTTGAAGATGGTAAATATATCTGCGGTACTGAGGTGGAGAAAATGTCCAAATCTAAGTTTAATGTAGTAAATCCTGATGATATTGTTGATCAATACGGAGCAGATACATTACGCCTTTATGAAATGTTCTTAGGGCCCTTGGAGCAAGCGAAGCCATGGAATACAAATGGTATTGAAGGAGTCTATAAATTCTTGCGCAAGGTATGGCGTTTATTCCATGATACGGAAGGCAACTTCCATGTTTCTGAGGAAGAGCCTACAAAAGCAGAATACAAAGCATTGCATAAGATCATCAAGAAAGCTGAAGATGATATCGAAAGATTCTCTTTCAATACTTCGGTATCAGCATTTATGATCTGTGTAAATGAATTGACAGAGTTGAAGTGTAATAAACGTGCTATTTTGCAAGATTTAATCATTGTGTTAGAGCCTTATGCGCCACATATTACTGAGGAATTGTGGACTTTATTAGGCAATGATGCAGGAACAATTTCATATGCGTCATTCCCTAAATTTAACCCTGATTATTTAGTAGAATCTGAATTTGCTTACCCTGTTTCGATCAATGGAAAGATGAAAATGAATTTGCCTTTGGCATTGGATTTAGATAATAAAGCAGTAGAAGAAATAGTATTGGCTAATGCTGATGTACAACGCTATTTGGATGGTAAACCAGTCAAAAAACTAATCTTCGTGAAAGGAAAGATTATCAATATCGTGATTTAATATCCTTTACATAAAAGAAAAAAGCCTCAAAATTTGTTTTGAGGCTTTTTTCTTTTATCGCTTTAATAGCATTTAGTATTGTATCTTAATAGAATTGAGTTATTTTTTCAAGATAGTACAATCCGTAGAAGTTGGTAAATAAAAATTGTATTTGAATTAAAAATTATTGACAATCCGAGAAGGGAGATAGCTTTTAATATTAATGTAGGTGATAAACTATAAGCAATAACAGAAAAGAAAATTGATAGAATAAAGTGGGAGATCTTACGTATAAAATGAATAATCCCGAATTTATAGATTTTGCAAGTTGGGTTTCAGAAAAACTTCAAACAAGGATGTTTTTAGAAAAGGCCAATAGATTTATTGTGATCGAATAACTATTGAAAGATGAGCTATTTGGACCTAAGAGAAGCAAGCTAGTCAATGAATTATAAAATCTTAATTGGGGCTAGAATTTTGCTCGTTACATATGTACTGTCTAATATTTCTAGGGGTTATTGAGACTTTTGGAATAAGGTTGTTTTTTAATCACATTAGTTTATTATACTGTATTAATCAATTACTCTATCAGACTACTTTATTATAATCCGATAGAGTAATTGATTAATATTTTTTAAGAATGACTATTTAAAACTTATACTGTTTAAAATAGTGTTGATTAAATTATGTGCCTTATGATGATCATTAGTATATACTGTACCGAAAACTTTGTACTTATCTTGATTGTCCTGCATTTCAAAATACTTTATATTTGAGCGTGTACGTAAATAATGAACTAGTACTTCATAATTATTGACAGACTTAATCTCCGAAAAATGATCATTTTGAACAGTCCTGTCTGGTGCCGGGCCTCCGATAATAGAGTTAACAGAGGGGGTAGTGGCATAACGTACATGTTCAAGGTTGTCTTTTGGATAGGTCGCTGTGATGCGACGAGAAACAATCTGTACTAACATTCCATCTACCCACCAAAATTCCCCGACCATTTCATTTGTGTTTTTATAATAATTAGCCGCATTTACTTGCGCTTGTCTACTATATGCAACATCCATATTCAGCCGATTTGTTGGATTTAACAAGGTGCTGTTCGCTATTGTACTAAAAGGGACAACATTCTTCCCTTGAACATATACCTGTGCTTGAGATACTATAGTCATACCAATTATAAGTATCATTGTGATTATGTGTTTTTTCAATTTTCTTCAATTTCAAAAAATTTAACATGGGTTATTAATCGGTTTTCCATTCTCATCTAATTTAATGTTTTTATAATCAGATATTCTTAGGATACCCATTATATATTTTTGATGGAAATTAGGGGAAATATTATTAATGCCTATAAGAGATGTTTGTCTCAAAAAATGGTAACATTTTTGAACAGATTGAAAAACAGGTAAGTCTAGCCCAATTCTTGTCAACGGCTATATGGACAATTTTATCGAAGTCAGTATTTGTTCGATTCTTATATATCTTTTCACTATATCTAACGGTATGACTGACATATATTGTGAAATCCTGTCATTATCTTCTGTTTTTTAGAGGTATAGCATGACATAAGTGTAATAAAAAAAATATTCTATTCAAGATTAAACTTTGGCTCGCTTATTGAGTCTTATATTACGTACAACAAAATGAAAGGTATAATATGATAAAAAAAGAAAAGAAAAATCAAACTACATTAGACAGAAGCCCATACATGTATTATGTTACCAATTGGGGATTCGTAGATCAACAGCCAACTAAGGCAAATGCCAAAAAAACAGAAAGCTTAACTACCCGTTAAACTTAAAAAACAAAAAATCAGATGATATGCTTTTCCATACGAAAGCATTTTTTTTGTTTATAGACCTTTTTATTCCCAATTTTCTTATTAACAATATTTAACAAGAGATCGATTAAACAAATGCCGGTTTAATTACTCTATATAAAGTAGTGTGCATAGTTATATTTTATTGTTTTTAGAATTTTCATTGCACATTATTTGAATTAACAGAATTTAACGTTGTTGTAATTAAACTTTACAGAATTAAATAGCTCTATTGATATAGTTAATAACATAGAGATTTATAACATTAAAAGTAAAAGAATATGAAAAAGATATTAGCATTAGGATTATTATTATCAGGAATTAGTTTCGCTTCTATAGCACAACAATTGCCAAGTGAAGGTACAGTAGGTCGTAATGATCAAGGAAAAAAGGAAATGGTTCAAAAGTCTGCTGACAAGAAAGGTAGATGCTCAGGAAAGTATCATAAATTGAATAAATCTAAAAGTGATGATATGTCTGCTGATAAATCAAAGAAATACGATGGGCATGGCAAAGGTTCTAAAGATGTAAAACCAGTATATCATGATGGTATCAAAAAAGAAAGAAAAGGAGCAGATAAGTCGATGAATAAGGCTTAAGTTAGTAAAGCTTCAGTTTAGTATTAATAAACGATATAATTTAGGATAGAATTTAACTTTAGCGGCTTATAGTACGCTATATAATATAAAAATCAAAATAGGAGAATAAAAAAATGAAAAAGATATTAGCATTAGGATTATTATTGACAGGCATTAGTTTTGCAACTATTGCACAAGAGACTACTAAAAAAGATAAAACTGGACGTAGAGGGCATGACAAGAAAGAGATGATTCAGAAAACACCTGAAGAAATGGCACAAATGCGTACCGATCGCTTAGATAAGGAAGTAAAACTTACTGAACAGCAACGCAAAGATGTGTATGCTTTGAATTTGGAGCATGCTAAAGCAAAAAAACAAGCTATGGATGCACGTAAGAAAGACATGCAGGTACGTCAAGATGCAAGAAAAGCCTCTCAAGAGCAACTGAATAAAATACTTACTCCTGAACAACAAAAATTGATGGCAGAAAAGATGTCTAAGGATGAAGGAAAAAAATCGCATAGACGAGAAGGGTATAAAAAGGACTTTAAAGGTGGTAATCGTAGCGAAGGTAACAAGGTAAAGTCATCTACTGGAGGTACTTCTAAATCTTAGAAATAGTTAAAAAAATGTATAGTTAGGTATTCAGCTATCCTCGATCAGAGGATAGCTTTTTATTTATCATTACAATTTGTTCTTATTTTAATGCTATTATTATTGGTGAAAATAGGTGAGTATTTAGTAAACAATTAGCATTTTTAATTGTATTAAGGTTATAAAATAATAATAACTAGACATGAAAAAGATATTATCAATAGTATTACTGTTATCAAGTATTAGTATTGCAGCATTCGCACAACAAACGCCTAAGAAAGATGGTCGTACAGATCGTAAGAGATCGGAACTGGTAGATAAAACAGCAGAAGAGATTGCTAAGAAGCGTACTGAACATATTGATAAAGAGGTGAAACTTACCGAACAGCAACGTAAAGATGTGTATGCGCTATATCTGAAAGAAGCAAAAGCTACGATAGAAGCTGAGCAAAAAGCTAGTCAAACTAATACGGAGAGAAAAGGAAATGCTAAAAAGGGTGCTAATGATGAAGTACATAAATTACTTACTCCTGAGCAGCAAAAAGTATTAGCAGATAAAAAAAGTAAAAGCCATAAATCAGCTAAAAGTCAAGACGCTAAGAATAAAGCTAAAACTAACTAAAAGTCACAAAGCCTAATAAAATATTTTGTGTATATGAAAGCTATCCTTTTTCAGGATAGCTTATTTTTTATGTAAATAGCTAATGAATTAATGTTATCATAATCTAATAATTTACTTTTTAGTTTGTTAAATATTTTTTAATGATATTTATTTTATATTATTTTAAACTATTTTCTTTACAGTAGTTATATTGTTGTAGATTTATGATTTAAAGGACATGGAATTAAAACAAATAAAGATGAAAAAGATATTATCGTTAGCATTATTATTATCAAGTATGAGTTTTGTAATTATGGCGCAAGATGTGTCTGAAAAAGGACACGATGATCATACAGGGCATGACAAAAAAGAGATGATGCAAAAGTCTGCAGAAGAAATTGCTCAAATGCGTACAGATCGATTGGATAAAGAAGTTAAACTTACAGCGAGTCAGCGTAAGCAAGTTTATGCATTAAATCTTAAGGATGCCAAAGCCCTGAAAATAGAAATGGAGGCACGACAAAAAGAAAGTGATGCAAATCGCCTCGCTAAGAAGGAGTCTAAAGATCAATTATTCAAAATATTGACCCCAGAGCAACAAAAAATTATCGCAGAAAAATTTGATCTTCACAATGATGGGAAACCGTATTTTAAACGTGAGGAAATGAAAAAAAAGTCCAAAGATGGTAAACGTACGCTTAGTAATAAAGTAGGATCTACCGTTAACTAGGAAGTTAAGGATTAATATATAGTATAGTTTGTTGTTTTAAGCTATTCTCCTGCGGAGGATAGCTTTTTGTTTTTACATTATATGGTTTTTGATTATTATTTATCATTTTTGTTAAATGAAGATTACATTACTGTGTATAGGTAAGACAGATGATAAATTTATTCAAGAGGGGATTGATAAATATCTTAATCGTTTGAAGCATTATATTACTTTTAATATCGTGGTTTTACCAGATGTAAAAAATGTAAAGAATATGTCTCAAGCCCAGCAGATGGATAAAGAATCCGAATTATTCTTTAAAAATATAACTAATCAGGATTTTGTTGTACTATTGGATGAGAAGGGGAAAGAATTCCGATCTGTAGAATTTGCGGACTATCTTTCTAAAAAAATGGTCTCTGGGGTTACACATATGGTTATTTTGATTGGTGGTCCTTATGGTTTTGCAGAGAAAGTTAGAGAAAGAGCCAATTATTTGGTATCTCTTTCGAAAATGACATTCTCCCATCAGATGGTTCGTTTATTTTTCGTAGAGCAAGTTTATAGAGCATTTTCTATTATGAAAGGTGAACCCTATCATCATGAATAGTGGATTTGATAACTATATAGTATTATTAAATAATGGGAGTTTTAATATGGATATGAACAAATATAAACGCGACTTTAAATACAGGAGCGACGAGGGAAATAAAAGACCACTAACATGGTTGATAATAGTATGTGGGATAGCATTAGCGGCGATAGCATTTTTTTTAGATAGTTAATACCTATTACGACATCCCGCAGTGCATCGTTGTTGGGAAAGTCATGATTAGATTTTTGGTTAAAAAATAAGGCGATATTGGGAGTATCGCCTTATATCACACTAACTATTATTGATGTACCTTTCGAACAAAAGGCCTCAATAAATAAATGCCGGAATATTACTTATGGACATTTATCAATTTAAAGATAATGAATACTATCCATTATCGCCAAATTTTTATTGTAAATTAATTAATAGTTATTGTATTTCTTAGTTTTTTAATTCTGTAAAAACTTTCCACGCTATTTTATCAGTTTTGAATGTTAAATCTGCTTCTTGAAGGCTATCTATTTTTTCAAATCTAAAGGCTTCTTCTTTGTCAAAATTAGTATCATTCTGTACTGGATTGAAGTCGAAAGGTTTTGTTTTAATATTAATATTAATCTCCTCTATAGCCTTTACCTGATAATATATTGAAATAATTTGACTGCTATTGAAGCTTGATTTTTCGTAGAAATCTGTTGTATAGATGTGTCGTACAATTTCTATTTTTAGATTACATTCTTCTAAAAATTCTCGTTTTAAAGCATCCAATAAACCCTCTCCGTATTCTAATCCTCCACCTGGAAATTTGGTGAACGAAACATTTTGTGTTCTTTCATCACTGATTAATACCCGATTATTCTCGTCTATTAATATTCCATACACACGCACATTAAATGGGAACATAACTATTATTTATTTCGCTTAGATAAGTCTTTTATGTAAATATTTTTAAATTCTACGGGTTGCCCTTCACTTTGTAGCGCGATATAACCCGACTTTAGTGCCTTTCCGTCAATTTTAATTCGAGGATCATAATTATTCACTACATCGCCACCAATATGTGGTTTGGAATACGTTAATACGGTATCTCCTTCGATTATATGTTTTATGATAGAATCTCCTAAGACAATTAATTCTGCCTGAACCCATTGGTTCCCATCATATGTTTTTGATTTTGAATTCACACAATGTGTTGGGAAAAAGGTGTCCGCTAAATATATATGTGTACCAGGAGAGCACATATTGCCGGTAGGGCGCGGTTTTCCATCACCTAAGCCACCCAAAAATTGCATCTCTACTGATATGGGCCAATCTTGATGTGTAGGCATTGTACGTGGATCTTGCGCATGAAACATAACGCCGCTATTTCTTAGCGTATAGGATGGTGCACCAGGGTATAAATCGCCATAAAATCTATAGGCTAATTTTAAGTGATAATGAGAATAAGGAATGTCATAGTATAGGTGACCAAATCTATTTTTATAGTCATCACCATATCCGTCATAATTTACTTGGATAACACCATCTTTTACACGAAAAGTGTTCTCAAAATTATTGCCTACCTCGTAAGGATATATTTTTACTGTCCAGTTGTTTAGATCTTTACCATTAAACAATGCTGTCCATTCGTCTTCCTTGAAAGAAGATGACACACAGGTGAGATTTATTAATCCAAATAGGAATAGTGACTTAAAACTATTTCTTATACTCATTATCTTATTTAAATAGCTTGAAAGCCGTTTTCTACAGCTGCTTCATCGACGAACAAAAAAGAATAGTGCTTAGGTAAAAACCAAGCAATGGTTCCTCCAACTTGTTGAAATTGTTCTTCATTAGCAAATTGATGCGGTGTAAAATTAAAAACTAAATCTTGTTTTACGTTAGCTTCATCTTCAGGATTTCTTGCAATAAGCATTGCTTTTGGGGTTTCGATACCAGCATGTTTCAAAAATTCACGCAGTTGATTTCTTAAATATTTGGGTAATATGGCATCAGATGGTTGCCCTATTAATATCTTTTCATCAGATCCGATAGCTACATTTTCTTTGTTGTGTGAAAATATACTCTCTTCGGTATAGAAGGAGTCGTTTAACTCGTAATTTACGATGTCACCATATGAAAATACCCAATCAGGCTGCGTGTTTTGAGGGTTTATAACAACACCAAAGCCTTGCATTAGTAAGGTAGGTAATTGTTTATTAATAACAAAAGCTTGAAAATTCTCGTCTGTGTGAACGGATTCTAATTGTACATAAGGGAATCCATCACTTGCTATAACGACTTCTGTTTGACTAATTTTTAGATTTGCTCCAGCAATATTATCTAAGAAAGTAGTGACCCAAGCTTGATCTCTTTGGTCAAAAGGAATTTCTAATAAGGCATTTAATGTTACTGTTTTTTCTAAATCCCCTAAACCAAATTCAGTAGCGTTCTCATTATTTGTTGCACTCATATATCTTTTCTAGTATTTTTTATTCTGGCTAAAAGTACATATTTATCATGTATAATTTAAGTAGAATAATAAATTATTGGCTATATTGGTATAAGTTATTTTGCTATTTTTGTTGAAATAGAATATTTATTAATGATAGATTCGAATTTGAAAGGACCTGCAGATTTATCTTCTTCTAAATTAAGTTATGATGATTTTCGTCAATTGATTTTGAAGGATTATGAATATGCGGTGCAGAGTAGAATTGTTAGTCTTTTGGGACGCAAGGAAGTACTGACAGGAAAAGCTAAGTTTGGTATTTTTGGAGATGGTAAAGAATTACCTCAAATCGCTTTAGCTAAAGTGTTTAGGGATGGGGATTGGCGTTCTGGATATTATCGTGATCAAACATTAGCATTTGTTACAGGTATAAGTACTATATATAATTTTTTCTCACAGTTATATGCCAATCCTACCATAGAAGCAGATATTTCTTCTGCAGGTAGGCAGATGGTTGCCCATTTTTCTACTAATTTGGTAGATAAATCTGGAGAATGGAGAAACCAGACGCTTCAAAAGAATTCTTTTTCAGATATATCCACTACAGGTGGACAGATGTCCAGAATCATGGGCTTAGGATTAGCTTCAAAATTGTATAGAAACAATAAAGAATTAGCCTATTTGGATTCTTTTTCAAATAATGGTAATGAGGTTGTTTTCTGTAATGTTGGTAATGCTGCCACATCTGAAGGTGTATTTTGGGAAACGGTAAACGCTGCGGGTGTTAAGCAAATTCCTGTAGTTATTTCTATCTGGGATGATGGTTACGGTATTTCTGTTCCTAACAGTATTCAAACTACTAAAGGCGATATTTCTGAAGTATTGAAAGGCTTCCAACGGGATGAAAATAATGAAGGCTTTGAAATCTTTAAAGTAAAAGGTTGGGATTATCCAGGCTTAGTAGAAACGTATGAAAATGCAGCTAAGATAGCTAGGGAGCAGCATATCCCTTGTTTAATCCATGTCACAGAGCTAACACAGCCTCAGGGGCATTCTTCATCGGGCTCTCATGAGCGATATAAATCCTCAGAAAGGTTGAATTGGGAATTGGATCATGATTGTAATGCAAAGATGCGTTCATGGTTATTGAGCTCAGGGATTGCTACTGATAGTGAATTGATTGAAATTGAAGATAAAGCAAAAGATTTTGTTAGGGCAGAACAAAAACGTGCTTGGACAGACTATAAGAAATTACTTCAACAAGAATTAGAGGAAGCGATTGTATTACTTGATACAATCAAAGAAGATGTCGTAGAATTACCATTGAAAACTTTACAAAGTTCAACAGATCCTTCTTTAAAGGAGATATATTCTTTAGTTCGTCAGGTATTAAGAGATTTAAGATTCAAAGATTCTTCAGAGAAATCCATTTTACTAGATTGGTATAATAAAAAGAAAGAAATTAATAAAGATAGATACAACAGTATGTTGTTTTCAGAGTCTGAAAAATCTCCTATTAATATTAAAGCTTCCGTACCAATTTATGAGGATAACGCACCTATAGTAGATGGTAGAGAAGTGCTAAACGCTTGTTTTGATGCTAATTTTGCTAAAGATGAACGACTTATTGCTTTTGGTGAAGATGTAGGTAAAATTGGTGATGTAAATCAGGGATTTGCTGGCTTGCAAGATAAATATGGGGATTTAAGGATATTTGATACGGGTATTCGTGAATCCGCGATTATTGGAAAGGGGATAGGTCTAGCTGTGCGAGGGCTACGCCCAATCGCGGAAATTCAGTACTTAGATTATTTGATTTACGCCCTTCCTGTTTTGAGTGATGATTTAGCATCTTTGAGTTACCGTACAAAAGGAAACCAAAAAGCACCTGTTATCATTCGTACTAGAGGACATCGGTTAGAAGGAATATGGCATTCGGGCTCACCAATGACAGTTTTATTAGGAGCATTGCGTGGTATTCATATTTGTGTTCCTCGTAATATGACTCAAGCAGCAGGTATGTATAATACCTTATTAAAGTCAGATGATCCGGCACTTGTTATTGAATGCTTGAATGGCTATCGACTGAAAGAGAAGATGCCTACTAATATAGCTGAGTTTACAGTTCCAATTGGTATTGCTGAAACACTTCGTGTAGGCAGCGATGTAACTGTAGTTTCTTATGGTTCTACTTTGCGTGTAGTATATGAAGCAGCATTGGAATTAGAAAAATTAGGTATCTCTATAGAAATCATAGATGCACAGTGTTTACAGCCATTTGATAGAGAGCATTTGTGTGCACAGTCGTTAGCAAAAACAAATAGATTGTTGGTTGTAGATGAAGATTTTCCGGGTGGAGCATCTGCTTATATCTTACAACAGATATTGGAAGAGCAAAAAGGTTATTATCATTTAGATAGTCAGCCTGTTACATTGTCTGCAAAAGCACATAGACCTCCTTATGGTTCGGATGGAGATTATTTCTCGAAGCCATCCGTTGAGGATGTAATAGAGGTGGTATATGGTATTATGAATGATGTCAACCCACAACAATTTCCCACATTTTTATAGGAATTTAATATAAAGAAGCAGCACCAATTAGTGCTGCTTCTTCAGCATATTGGCCAATTGTGATATTATAATTATTAAATGTTTGTGGTATATTTATAATGTACCAAGCTTTGGCAATATTACCACCTATAATAAAACTATTGCAGTCATATTTGTTACTAAAATAATCTAAAAAGTCTTTTAAGTGATGTCTATATTCTTCCATTAATTGTTGAAATTCAATCGTATCTTGATGATTTTGAATGATTTCTTTCAATCCTTTTTCTTGAATTGTTGTTAGTTCAAAAAACCTTTTTGTAAACCATCGGGTCACTAAATATTCTTCAAAGATTGACTCTTTATAGGCTATATTCCATAGGTCTGCATCAAATGCTTTCGTGCCCTTTTGTTTAACAGCGCTTCCTAACCCCGTACCTAGCGTTAATCCTAATACACAATTTTCATTTTCACGATGTGCTGCATAAACCTCTCCTTGTAGGAATGCTGCGGCATCGTTGATATATCGGATTTCGAGGGTATGGTTATTTAAGGCTTTTTGGATTCCTAAAGTTGTGTTGAGGCTATAGATGGAGTCGTATTTACTTTGTCCTGTCATTAAAGATATGCCATTTTCATAGTCAAAGGGCCCTGGTATTGCAATACCAAGAGCCAGAATCTCATGATCACTACGATCTATGCAGCGTTGAATATTTGAAGCCCACAATTGAAAAATCGATTTAGCATCTAAAGATGAATCAATGTACATTCTAGTGATCGTATTCTGAATAATCTTCCAATCATATTTTAAGACGATAGCGCTAGTAATATGAGTACCTCCAATATCACATGATAAAATATATTTAGGATTTTCTGACATAATTGGTAAATAGCAATGGTTTGTTATATATCAAAGATATGTTTTCTATATCTTTTGGAGATAATTTTGTTTATTATTATTATTATAAATGCTAATTGTAAAAAGCATTTATCTCAGGCATTGGTTGTATGTTTATTTTTGTTCTTTGTTAAATCAAAAAATCTTTTTTCGCGTTTTAATTAAAAAACGTTACGCACATAATTTTTTTATGGAATGAGATACAATTTGTGATAATAAACTTCCGTAAATATATACGGAAGTTTATTTCTTTATTTTGTGTAAGCTCTTTGTTTTAATAATTGATCGGCTATCACCAAAGCTGCCATAGCTTCAACAATGATAACTGCGCGTGGTACTACACAAGGATCGTGACGTCCTTTGCCCGAAATAGTCGTTTCTTCTCCCGATTGATTGAGTGTATCTTGGTCACGCATAATTGTGGCTACAGGTTTGAATGCTACTTTGAATGTAATATCCATACCATTTGAAATGCCCCCTTGTATACCTCCTGAAAAGTTAGTTTTTGTTACTACTTTGTTGTTTTCTGTGGTAAATATATCATTGTGCTCCGAACCTTTTAATTTAGAACCTTCAAAGCCTGATCCATATTCAAAGCCATGTACAGCATTGATACTCAACATTGCTTTGCCTATTTCGGCATGAAGTCTATCAAATACAGGTTCACCTAAGCCTGCCGGAACACCACGTACAATAGCAGATATACGACCACCTACAGTATCGCCATTTTTGCGAATTGTATTATCTATATAGTCAATCATTTCGTTGGCTGTTGCAGGGTCAGCACAGCGCGCAATATTAGCTTCACGTGTTTCTAATAAAGCATTAAGATCAGTGCTATCTACATTGGGTGCTTCAATTTCACCTACACCGGATACATGCGCAAATAGCTCAATACCTTCTTGTTTTAAGAACAATTTAGCTACTGCACCTGCCGCGACCCGAGCAGCCGTTTCACGTGCTGAAGAACGTCCGCCGCCACGATAATCACGTATACCATATTTCATTTGGTACGTATAATCGGCATGTGAGGGGCGGTACTTATCTGAAATATGCGAGTAGTCTTTTGATCGTTGGTCTTCGTTAGGAATTATTATTGAAATAGGTGTTCCTGTAGACTTGCCCTCAAATGTGCCAGATAGAATCTGTGCAGTATCACTTTCTTTGCGTTGGGTTGTTATTTTTGATTGACCGGGTTTTCTTTTGTCTAATTCAGACTGAATGAATAACTCGTCTATTTCTATATTGGATGGACATCCATCAATAATTACACCTATTGCTTTCCCATGGGATTCGCCAAAAGTAGTAATTCTAAATAAATCTCCGAATGAATTTCCTGCCATAATGATTAGTAAATTACTAATATAAGAATTATATAAATAATAGCCATTTTGCCGGCTAGGCAGTTACATTTTTACTAAAAAGTAACTAAAAAATCGATATACCGTAGAATGTGCTAATTAGAATAGTTGATTTGCAGGCTACGGTATGCCGATTATGTTTTATCCTATAAAATATAGAATTAGTACGAAAAACCCTGTGCTGTCAAATGATCCCAATACATAGGGTATGATTTTTCAACAACATGTGGTTCTTCGATAGTGATGTCTTTGAATACCAACGCTAATGGTGCGAATGCCATGGCCATGCGGTGGTCTTCGTATGTAGCTATTGAAATAGAATCTGGTTCTTTGACATGAGTACTGTCTAAATGATAGACTTCATTATCTTCCGTCAATGTAGCACCAAATTTACCGATCTCATTTTGTAATGCTGCGATACGGTCTGTTTCTTTAATTTTTAGCGTTTCTAAGCCTGTAAAAGAAACATTTCGCTTTTGTGCTGCGGCAATAACTACTACCGTTTGTGCTAAATCAGGACATTCCTTAAAGTCAAAAAGTGTCTTTGTAGTATCAATAGCAATTTTTTGAAGTAATATACCTTTTTCTTCGAAGGTAGTTTTTACACCGAAGTATTCCATTATTTCAGCGATTGCAATATCACCTTGTAGACTATTCTTCTTTAATCCTGGAAGTCTAATTTCTCCTTCTTGTGCTAAGGCAACGATAGCATACCAATAAGAAGCAGCACTCCAATCTGGTTCAATATAGATCGTGGATTCTTGCGCTTCTTGTTTCGCTATGGTAATCTTGTTGTCAATCCAACTGTGTTTGACGCCTGCTTCTTCAAGCATATTTAAGGTCATCGTTACATAAGGACGCGATGTTAGTTCACCTTGAATCTCTATCGTTAATCCTTTCTTCAATACTGAAGCGATCAATAATAAAGAAGATATGTATTGACTACTTACGTCGCCTTTAATTTTTACAGTATCTTTGCCTTGGAAAATTTTTCCTTCTATTTGAAGAGGAGGGAAGCCAGCCTTGTTTTGGTAATGAATATCAGCACCAATATCTTTCAGTGCATCTACTAATATACCAATAGGACGTTGTTGCATACGCTCTGTTCCAGTCAATGTGAATTTTCCTGGAATAAGATTAAGGTATGACGTCATAAAACGCATAGCAGTACCTGCAGGGCCGATATCTATGATCTTAGCGTCCTCTGATGCTGTATTGGCTATCTCCAGTGCTCTCGTTAATAAAACAGTATCATCAGCTTCGGACAGGTTCTCTATCGTTACCTTTCCATTGCTTATCGCTTTAATAATAAGAGCACGGTTGCTCTCAGACTTAGAGCCTGTCAACTGTACCGTGCCGCTTACATGTTTTGTTGGATGAGTTAGCGTAATGCTTTTTTGACTCATTATATTATGCCTCCGCAGAAATTTTTACGTTCATAATTTCGTTTTGCTTGCGAATAGATTCGTTGTGCAATAACTCTAGATATTTGATAGAGAAATCTTCACCCAAGTTCAAAGCTTTAGCTAACTGAACACGTTTTTGGATGATTTCGTCCCAACGATTTACTTGTAAAATAGTAACGTTGTTATCACGTTTATATTCTCCAATTTTCTCAGCTACTTTCATACGATCACCAATTAACTTTAATATTTGGTCATCTAATTTGTCAATTTGTTGACGCAATTCAGCCAATTTATCTCCGAATGAAGGATCGCTAGATTCTGGTGTGCGGTATGATAAGTTGTCTAATAATTCAGCTAATGCAGCAGGAGTAACTTGTTGTTTAGCATCAGTCCATGCTACGGAAGGATCAATATGTGACTCGATAATGAAACCTTGCATATCCATGTCCATTGCTTTTTGTGCTACGTAAGGAATTAGTTCACGGTTACCACAGATATGGCTAGGATCATTGATAATAGGCAATTCTGGTGCTATAGTTTTCAATTGTATAGCTAAATCCCACATGGGTTCATTACGGAAAGCTGTTTTTTCGTATGATGAGAAACCACGGTGGATAGCAGCGATTTTTTTGATGCCAGCACCATTGATGCGCTCTAATGCACCAATCCATAAAGATAAGTCTGGATTTACTGGGTTTTTAACGATAACAGGGATATCTTTTCCTGAAGCTTTGATAGCGTCTGCAATCTCTTGAACAGTAAAAGGATTTGCTGTAGAACGTGCACCGATCCAAAGAATATCAACACCTGAAGCTAATGCTTCTTCTACATGTTTTGCTGTTGCAACTTCAGTAGCTGTCAATAAACCTGTTTCTTCTTTAGCACGCTTTAACCATTCTAACCCGATGCTTCCGATACCTTCAAATTCTCCTGGACGAGTACGAGGCTTCCAGATACCTGCGCGCAATACATGAACTTTGCCCGTATTTGCTAATAGGTGTGCTGTAGATACTAACTGATCTTCAGTCTCTGCACTACAAGGTCCAGATATGATCAATGGTTTACCTTCTGTGTCAATCCATGAACTTAAAGGAAGAATCTCTAATGAATGTTTCATTTTATTTTAATTTTTTTATTTACAAATTGTTAGTAGCTCTGTTATTTATACTTTTTCGTTTTTGATGTACTCACCCATTATACTAAAGTTAACGGTGTGTTTTAGTACTTTGCGTATTGCGGCATCATAGTCTGATTGTTTTTTCCATTCTACATCTACGTAGAAATCATATTCATTGCGACGACCAATAACTGGCATCGATTGTATTTTGCTTAAGTTGACATTTTGCTCTGCAAAACATTGAAGTACTGATGCTAAAGCGCCTACCGCATTTCCTGTCTGGAATGACAAAGAAGCTTTATTAGCACCTTTTTGCTCTTTTACATCATTGGATAGAATTAAGAATCGTGTAGCATTTTTTTTGTGCGTCTCAATACGTTTTTCTAAGATATTTAATCCATATGTTTTAGCAGCATATTCGCTAGCTACTGCTGCAGTATGTGTTAAGTTTTCGTCTTTAATCTTTTTTGCACATCCTGCAGTATCCATACCTTCTTTTACGATCCAGTTTGGATGCTCGCTTAAGAATTCATCACACTGGCGAATGGCAATAGGGTGGGATTCTACAAATTGAATATCACTCAATTTTACACCGGGCAATGCTAATAGATTTTGCTGTATATTAAGGTGTACTTCTCCAATGATATGGAATCTATAGTCTCTCAATAGATTGTAGTTTGGTAAGATACTTCCTGCAATAGAATTCTCAATAGCCATTACTACATAGTCAGCTTTCCCTTGCTTTAACATTTCACATGTCTGTTTGAATGATCCACATTCTATTGTTTCAATGTCTTCACCGAAAAATTTATAAGCAGCTTCTTCATGAAATGAGGCCTTAACACCTTGAATTGCAATTTTAATACTCATAGTTTGTTTTTTAACAAAAAAAGGCCCTGATTTCAAATCCGGACCTTTTGTATATTTTACTAGTTAACTTTTAACTGTACAATTAGTCCTTGCTTTTATTGTTAAAATAAAAGAAATAATAAAAATTATATGTCGAAAAGTTATTCATGTTCCTGTTTTGATAAATCAAAGGTATACTATTGATATATTAAATCAAAATTATTTTTAAAATAATTGAAAAAAGATGTTGTTTTTTGCGTTAAAAATAGTGTTTATTTTGTATTTTTTTTATCCTTATTTTTTACCGTAAAATAGTATGTATTTTTTTATTAAATAGTGTTTTAATGCGTTTAAATGTGGTTTTGTTGTTTTTACTGTGTTTTTAATGGTGTTTTTTTAATATGAATATATGCTATTTTTTTATGTTTTTTTAATGATTTTTTTAATCAAATATTTAGCCTTTATATATCCTATTTTTCAGTGATTTTTTTAGCATTTTATTAATGTATATTTTTTTTGTACTATTGTCGGAGGTAAAGATATAAGATATGTTGTATGTAATTTTAAGTGTTTTTTGCAGTATTATAGTGGCTGTTCTTATTAAGATTGCGCGTAAGCGGGAGATCGATGTACAGCAAATGGTGCTGTGGAACTATCCTAGTACTGTGCTTTTGACTTATTTTTTATTTCAACCTTCATTTTCTGATATTGCTATAGACCGATTGCCTATTCAGTTGTATGTACCACTAATAGTTCTTTTGCCAAGTCTGTTTATTTTTATTGCTTTAGCCATTAAATATAGTGGAATCGTAAAAACTGACGTTGCTCAACGGATGTCATTATTTATTCCGCTCTTAGCATCTTTCTTATTATTCCATGAAAAGCTAACTGTGAATACTGCTATAGGTATATCTGTAGGACTAATAGCGGTTATATGTTCTATTTCTTGGGGACAATCATCGGGACAATCCAAAAAGGGAAGTTTCTATTTTCCTGCTATAGTATTTGTAGGAATGGGGATTATAGATATTCTATTTAAGCAGATCGCGCAACACAAGGAAATTCCTTATATAACGTCCATGTTTATTGTTTTTATTGGTGCTTTATGCTTTGCGTTATTATTGCTATTGTGGAAGATTTTAGTCAAAAGAGAGTATTTTGATAGATCTGCTATTGTATGGGGTATTATTTTGGGGGTATTTAATTTTTCCAATATTTTCTTTTATATGAAGGCCCATCGTGCTTTACCGGATAATCCATCTATCGTATTTACGACGATGAATATTGGTGTTATAGTTTTAGGCACGTTTGTAGGTATTTTGTTATTTAAAGAAAAATTAAGTAAAATCAATCTTATTGGGTTAATTTTGGCTATTGTTTCAATAATTATAATTACATATCTGTGAGTTTATTTGAAGATACGTATTCAACAGTCGAAGAGTCATCGGAGGGAATTTTTAGAGATAAGGGGAGTAAATTTATTGCCTATGCTTATCCTTTTCGTGATGAATCTAAAATTAAGGATATTATTGCCGAGCTTAAAGCTTTACACCCCAAAGCTAGACATCACTGTTGGGCTTACCGATTGAGCCCTGATCGTACTGTTTTTCGTGTTAATGATGATGGTGAACCATCTGGTACTGCAGGTCGTCCTATTTTAAATGTTTTACTTTCCAAAGATATTACGAATATCCTTGTGGTTGTGGTTCGTTATTTTGGAGGTACTTTATTGGGCGTACCAGGATTAATCAATGCCTATAAAATGGCTACTTTAGACGCTTTAGAAAATGCTGCTATAGTAGAAAAAACAGTCAATGATATATATGCTGTAGCTTTTGATTATCTACAGATGAATGATGTCATGCGAATTATTAAGGATGAAAATATACTGGTATCAGAACAACAATTTGATAATAATTGCGTTATTAAAGTGGAAATGCGTAAGCAGCAAGTTAATACTGTTATTGGCAAATTTGATAAAATAGAAGGTGTAAAGACGAAATATATAACTACTATATGATTGCAGATTCTGAATTAATTATAAATCCAGATGGTAGTATTTACCATTTGAATCTTCGCCCAGAAGATTTAGCAGATACCATTATATTCGTTGGAGATCCAGATCGTGTAGGCTTGGTGTCCCAATATTTTGACTCTGTAGATATTAAGAAAGGAAAGCGCGAGTTTATAACGCATACCGGTACATTGAGAGGTAAGCGTATCTCTGTGATATCTACCGGAATAGGTACTGATAATATTGATATTGTATTGAATGAAATAGATGCCTTGGTCAATGTAGATTTTGCAACAAAAACATTAAAAGAAAATCTTAAATCCGTAGATATCATTCGTATTGGTACTTCAGGAGCTATTCAACCCAATCTTCCTATAGGAGCTATATTGGCTAGTGAGTATGCAATAGGCTTTGATGCTTTAATGCAATATTATATTAAATCTTATACAGATCAAGAAGAACGTATAAAGGAAGCTATCGATGAGCAGTTTTCATCTTTATCCTTCCGTCCCTATGTAGGCAGAGCAAGTGAAAAATTGTTAAAACAGTTTGCTCAGGATCTACCTAAAGGGATTACGATGACAGCACCTGGTTTTTATGGCCCTCAAGGTAGATGTGTGCGTTCACATAATGTATATCCCAATCTGATTCAAAAGGCAAATTCATTCGTGGTCGATGGCCGTCAGATAACTAACTTAGAGATGGAAACTGCAGGGATATATGCTCTATCGAATATGTTTGGCCATCATGCTATATCCATAAATGCGATTCTCGCATCGCGTGTAAAAGAAGAATTTAGTGACAATCCACAACAGGTTGTTGATGGCGCTATTCGTTATATATTGGATAGATTTTAATAAAAATATTTATATTTTGTGCGCTACTTTTTAGGATCTAACGATTTTAAAAAGTAGCGCATTTTAATTTAGTTTTGATTTATTCCTTTTCTTGCGGAGTCAAATCTTAACAATAAGAATAGGAGTATAGTGAAACTCCATAACGACGATCCCCCATAGCTAATAAATGGTAGCGGGATACCAATAACAGGAACAATACCAATAGTCATTCCTATATTAATAAAAAAGTGAAAGAATAATATAGAAGCTACACCATAAGCATAAACGCGAGCAAATGTCGTTCGTTGTCGCTCTGCAATATTGATGATCCTTAGTAGAAGAAATATATAGATCCCTATTAAGGTTACTGATCCTACAAACCCCCATTCTTCGCCAATCGTACAGAAAATAAAATCAGTACTTTGCTCGGGAACGAAGTTATATTTTGTTTGTGTACCTTGCAAATAGCCTTTTCCAAATAATTGTCCTGAACCAATAGCTATTTTAGATTGGTTTAAATTATAACCTTGACCTCGTGGGTCATCCATTTTCCCTAAGATTATATCTATACGATTCCGTTGATGTGATTGTAATACATTTTCGTAAACAAAATCTACCGATAAAACATAAATTATTGAGGCTAAAAATAGGACGGATATATTGATTATATGCTTTCTTTTTTGCCTGTTAAGGTATATGGATATTGTTGCTATCAATGTTAACGAGATAATTAATATCCACTCGTTAGGAACTAATAAAGCGAGCACAAATAATACTATAGCTAAACCACCAAAGACCATAAATTTTGTGCTTACATATCCTTCTCTATAGAATACAAAGATTAAGGAAAAAAAGGCTAAAGCAGAACCTGTATCCGGTTGTAGCATAACCAAAAATACCGGAAATAAAACGATGCAACAGCCTATTAATAAGGATTGCATATTGGGTGTTTTACTAGATTGTGAGTTTAAGTATACAGCAAGAAGTAAGCATGTCGCTAGTTTTGCAAATTCGGACGGTTGCAGTCTAAAGCTACCGATAGGTATCCATGCTTGATTTCCACCGACATTTCGACCTACAATAAGTACTGTAATTAATAGTAATACAACAATAAAATAAATGATCGGCGCTGCAGAAATAAAAAAACGCTGATCAATAATTAATATGCTAAAACCAATAATTATGGCTGTGAAAATATAAATTGATTGCTTACCATAATTGGTTTCCATGTTGAATAAGCCAGGGTGTTCTGGATTAAATACTGCAGCATGGATGTTGAACAAGCCAATAATACATAAAGCTAGCCATAAAGCGATGGTAATCCAATCAATTCTTCCAAAGAAGCTATTATTTTGATTATTCATTATCTTACAATTTGGCTATGGTGTACTACTAATTCTTTTTTCTTATTTGCAATAGCAATCTGATTATTAGTTTTTGAACTATCTATTTTATTATCTTCTTTCTTTACCTCTTCCTTTTTCTTCTCTACTTTGGGTAATAAATAGCCATTGTATATACGATCTTGAAGATGCTTTGGTAAAGTAATTGTATCACGTAGATATTGTTCGGTCAGCATACTCGCTATAGGTCCAGCCCATGTACCGCCATAACCTGCATTTTCAACGAAGACAGCAATTGCAATCTTAGGATTAACACGTGGAGCAAAAGCAAAAAATACAGCGTGATTTTCTCCATGTGCATTTTGTACGGTACCTGTTTTTCCACACATTTCAATGCCGTTTATTTTTACAGAATAACCAGTACCTCCAGGCATATTTACTACTCGGCTCATTCCTTCTATTACAGGTTCATAGTGCTTAGCATCTACACCGGCAAAAAGTTTTTCTGTATATTCTTTTTTAACAATTTGTTTTTCACCGATTCCCTTTATTAGATGTGGTCTGTAATAAAACCCTCTATTCGCAACAATAGCCATTATATTTGCCATTTGAAGCGGGGTAATTCCGATTTCTCCTTGGCCAATTGAATTAGAGATATTGTACGTAGATTTCCATTTGGCACTACCAAATTTTTTGGTGTATTGCTCTGCTGTATATATTCCACCGCCTTTCTCGCCCGGTAAATCAATTCCTAACGGATTTCCTAAGCCAAATTTTGTCAATCCTTCTCTCCAAAGGCTGTATGCTTCAGGGGTAGAAATACCTCTTGAATCTAACATTCTTGCATATACATAACCATAATACGTATTACATGACTTTTGGATCGATTTGATTAAATCTGTCGGGCCATCGACATGTGTACAGCGCATACGTGCACCGTTTACATAATAGCCACCCGGACAGTTGAACACTGTTTGTGGATTGATAACTCCTGCTTGCTGTGCTGTTAGTGCAGCAACAACCTTAAATACAGATCCCGGCGGGTAAGAGGCTGCTATTGGTCTATTGAAAAGAGGGCGATTAGGATCGTTCAATAATTTCATATAATTATTACCTCTTTGTCTACCGACCATCATATTAGGATCATAGCCTGGACTACTTACATAAGTTAATATTTCACCAGTTGCTGGTTCAATAGCGACAATGGATCCCAATTTATTCTTCATTAGCTTCTCTGCTAACATTTGTAAATTCTTGTCCAAAGAAGAAACTAGTCCATCGCCTGAAACAGCAAGAGTATCATATTTGCCATCCATAAATATACCTTTAGGTCTACTAAAAGCATCTACCATCTGGTTTTTTATACCACGAGTACCTCTAATCAATTCTTCGTAAGATCGTTCGACACCTGAAGCTCCGATATAATCTCCTGAGCGATAAAACCCATTTGATTTTTCTATATCCTTCTCTTGGACTTCTTGTATATATCCTAAAAAGTGTGCCGCAATACTATCTGGATAATGTCTAATGGTTCTCGGTTGTGCTTGAAAGCCTGAGAATTTATCAAGATGCTCTTGGAATTTGGCAAATGTTTTTACATCCAATAATTTCTCAAAGGTGGATGCTCTATATGGAGAATGGTCGCGTGCTTTTTTTAGCCTTTTATCAAATTCTTCTTTATTAATATCTAATAATTGACACAAAAATAATGTGTCAATATTTTTTACTTCGCGTGGAGTAACTAAGATATCGTAAACAGGTTCATTTTGAACTAATACCTGACCATGTCGATCTAAAACAACACCTCTAGCAGGGTATACAATTACTTTGCGAAGGACATTATTATTTGCAGATAAGATATACGAATTATCTATTATTTGTAAATAAAACAACCGTGCTATAATTAATAAAGCAATCGCAATGAATATACCTTGAATAATATACTTTCGTTCAAAAAAACTATTCATTTCTAATTGTTAGGTATTTTATTTTTACCAGAATATGTAAGTAAACTAATAACAAAGATAATAGCAATAGTAAATATAGTACTTAATAATGCTCTAATTAATGTTTGTAAAATATTCTCGAACGAAAATATTTCTATAGTAAATAAAACGATATGCTGTACTAAAGTAGCCAATAGAATATAGGTACTATACCATTTGAATTTCATATTTCCCCAGCTAGGTGTCTGGAATGAATCTCTTTGGTCAACCTCTAAAGTAATGTTTAGAAAAAATATTCTAAAGTAAGCTAATGCTACACATGCAGCAGTATGTACACCTACACTATCATAGAAAGCATCGATAGTTATACCTGTCAGAAACGCTAATGTAAATAGTGTTAAATTTGATATACCTAAAGGTAGCAGTAAGATACATAATATGTAGGGAAATGGTGTGGCTATATTGTAATAGCTTACATTTTTTAATAGTGCTACTTGTAAGATAACTAGTAATATGAAGCGTATTATGTTGAAAATAATAATTTTAGCCATTGTTATTATTTGAGGATTCTAATTCTATTTTTTCTTTAGCTAATTTGTCTTTAACGATATATACATGCGTTAAATTAGAAAAATTAGTAGTCAATAATACACGCATATCTTTGAACGAACCTCCTGATGTCAAATCAGTTTCTAAGATATGACCAACCTTAATTCCTTTGGGAAATTTAGTTGAATATCCTGATGTAAATAGGGGTTGTCCAACATAAGCTTTAATATGATTAGGTATATCTTTTACCATAGCATATCTAGAGTCTATATTATTACCCCATACCAATGAACCAAAAGTCTCACTCGTACTATCTAGACTTACCGAAATCTTTGTTGCTGAATTTAATAAAGAGGTAACAGTACAAAAATTTTCTGATACTTTTAAAACTGTACCAACTACACCATTCGAAGAGATAACGCCCATATTAGGCTCGATACCGTCTTTTATACCTTTATTTAGTGTGATAAAGTTGTTTTTTTGGCTTATACTATTATTAATAACATTTGCAGGAATAAATTCATACTGAGCTTCATCCATTGTTAATTTTATTGCAGGCATAACAGTAGAGTCTGAATCTTCAAAAAATTGCAAACGCTGTCTAAGTGCTGCATTTTCTGCTGTTAATAGCTCATTATCTTTCGAAAGATTGATATACTCTTGCCACGAGTTAAATTTTGTGTATAGTGTGCCAACAAAAATATTTGACGAATTAATAAAAGCTGATTGCTGGTAATTATTGTTACGGATTACTAAAACTATAGAAAAGGTGAAAAACAATAAAAACCAAAAAAAGGCATTAAATCGTACAAAGAAGAGCCATAGGTTTTTCATAAACTACTATAGTTGTTGTATTTGTTATTAACAAATACGCGATATAGAAAAATATTTTTCTATATCGCGTATTAAAACGTTATTTATTTCTTTTTTATTGCATAAGGAATTTGAATCTTCCGATATTTTTTAAAGCAATTCCTGTACCACGAACAACAGCACGAAGTGGATCTTCAGCAATATGAACGGGTAATTTTGTTTTTGCTTGAATACGTTTGTCAAGTCCTCTTAATAATGCTCCGCCACCAGTAAGGTAAATACCCGTTTGATAGATATCTGCTGATAATTCCGGAGGTGTAATTTCTAATGCTTTTAAAATAGCTTCTTCAATTTTAGAAATAGACTTATCCAAGCAATGAGCAATTTCAGTATAAGAAACAGTGATTTGCTTCGGGATACCTGTCATTAAATCTCTTCCTTGAACAGCAAAATCTTCAGGTGGCTCTTGTAATTCGGGAAGTGCTGCGCCGACTTGAATTTTGATCTTCTCTGCTGTACGATCACCAATCATGATATTATGTTGACGACGGATATATTGAACGATATCAGCGTCAAAATTATCTCCAGCTACACGTATAGATTGATCACAAACAATACCTGAAAGGGCAATAACAGCGATTTCAGTGGTACCACCACCAATATCGATGATCATATTTCCTACAGGCTCTTCTACATCAATTCCGATACCTACAGCAGCAGCCATTGGTTCGTGAATTAAATATACTTCCTTCGCACCTGCAATCTCAGCAGAGTCACGTACAGCACGTTTTTCAACCTCTGTAATTCCCGAAGGAATACATACTACCATACGTAATGAAGGAAAGAACCACGATTTTCCATTATTAACTAATTTTACCATTCCTCGTATCAAGTGCTCTGCTGCAGTAAAGTCAGCGATAACACCATCACGTAATGGGCGAGAAGTTCTTATATTATCATGGGTTTTACCTTCCATTTGCATCGCCTGCTTACCAATAGCGATAACTTTATTGGTTGTTCTGTCAAATGCAACAATAGAGGGCTCGTCCACCACTACTTTGTCGTTATGTATTATAAGGGTATTTGCAGTACCCAAGTCAATCGCAACTTCTTGCGTAAACCAATTGAATAAACCCATTTAGTAAGTCCTGATTCTATTTAAATATGAGGCAAAAATATTAAAAAAAAATGATTAAGATGGTGTAACCATATATAAAAATACGTTAAATTATTACGTCAATTTTTATTATGATTATCCTACTGTTAGAAACGTTAAAAATTACTTTTTATTGTAATAAGACTCCAATATAGTAATTAAAAGTGTCAACATTTATATTTTCTTTTGTCAACCCTTGTAAATCAATGGGTTTGAAAGAGGTGGTTACCTGAAATAACTTTTTATCCATATGTCCAATACCAATATGAATTGGCATTTGAAAGTCATTTACTTCACTTATCCATCGTGCAAATGCTTCATTATTTTCAAATTTAATTTCTAAAACGGGAATGCTTTTGTGCTTTATATATTGTTCGAATACTTTTTTCAAGTCCATTTCTGACTTTTCATTGATATATTCTACTATATCGTCATAAGAAACTTGTTGATGGTAGAATTTATTATTTAATCCTCTTAATATCGAGCGCCACTTTTCATCATCGTTAAGAATGGTGCGTAGCATATTGTGTATCACACCTCCTTTGTTGTACATGTCTCCAGATCCTTCTTTATTGACACCAAAAGGTCCTTGTAATGGGGAGTCATTGCGAATAGATCTTCTATTGCCATGTACATATGCTTGGCTAGCTTCTTTACCATAATAGTAATCAATAAATAAGGCCTCAGAATAGTTGGTAAATGATTCATGTATCCACATATCTGCTATATCTTTGGCTGTTATATTATTCCCAAACCATTCATGACCAGACTCGTGTACAACAATGAAATCCCATTTTTTGCCCCATCCTGTACCGGAGCCGTCACCACCTAGATAGCCGTTGTCAAATTTATTACCATAGGCTATTGCTGATTGATGTTCCATCCCCAGATGTGCAGTTTCTACGATTTTATAACTATCTTCATAAAAAGGATAAGGACCAAACCAATGCTCTAAGGCTTCTAGTGTTTCCTTGACATTTTTACTAAGGTGCTCTTTCTTTCTATTATCATTATTTTCTTTCAAAATATAATAAGAGATATCTAAATTTCCTTTTTCCCCTTCGTAGACTTCATCCCATGTGATGTAGTCGCCTATATTTAAAGCTACATTGTAATTGTTTATTGGATTTTGTACTTGCCAATGATATTTTTTATAGCCGTCTTTTAATTTCTCTGTTTTTACTAATCTTCCATTAGATACATTGATCAAATCTTTAGGGACAGCTACCGAAATAAGCATGCTATCTGCTTCATCAGATTGATGATCCTTATTGGGCCACCATACGCTAGCGCCTAACCCTTGGCATGCTGTAGCAACAAATGGCTTACCATTGCTGTCTTTTTTCCAATCAAAACCGCCATCCCAAGGTGCTTTTGTGGCTTGAATAGGATGTCCTGCATAGAATACTTTGAAGGAGTCGACTTCACCTTTAGGTATTACGTTAGGAAACTCTACATATACAGCATTGTATTCACGTGTGAATTGGAGGGGAGCACCTTTATATTCAATTCGTTCTACGGAAAGATTGTCGAATAAGTCAAATTGTAATTTGTCAAAATCTTCAACGGATTGAAATTTAAAAAGATTTGACCCAGAGATAAATTTATTGTCAATATCTACTTTTATATCGAGGTGGTAATATTTGACATCATAACATGTTCGTAAAGGAGTTAACTGTCCACGTAAGGAATCCGCTTTAGTATACATGTTTTTTGCTTGCATCAATTGCGAATATGCATCTGCATTAAAGAAAGAAATGATACCAATAAGGAGGTATGGAAAGATTTTATTAAACATGATTAAGAATGAATTTCTGTATAATCTTCGGTTTGCGGTATTTTATTAAATATACTATACCATTCAGAAGGTATAGCGGTCAACTTTCGTGTTGTTAAGTCTAGCCATGCGCCATCTACATTGATTTCAGCAGCCACAGTCCCGTTTTCTTTATATATTAAATGTCGAAATGAAAAACGACCATTTGATTTATCTAATTTAGAAAGATGAACACTAACATGGATGTATTCATCTAATTTTACTTCTTTATAATAGAGTAATTCCTCTTTAAATAAAATAGGACCAATTTTTTTTAACGCAAACAGATCTAATGATAAGCCTATTTCATTGAGCATATTGCTTCTTGCTTGGGTGGCATAATCTGCATACGCCGAATGTCTCAAATGTCTGTTAGCATCTATTTGAGACCATAATACTTGCCCTTTGAAGAAATTACCCTTATTCATATGAACTATTTTTTATTAATAACCATGCTATTTAATAAGTACTGTTAGTAAACGTATTTTATACCTATCCGCTTAGTTTTAGGTGTGTTATATTCATTTGTTTAAAGTATATTTTGATCGCTAAAAACAAATTTATGCAAATACCTGATTTTTATTAATATATATAATATTGTCCGTTTATTTATTATGAGTTGCTATATTATCAATAGTTGTCCTGTTGAGTTTTGTATTTTTCAAATGTTTGATTAAAGGTATTAAAGTACGGGAGATGCTAATTCCATGAGCTTCGCAGTTAGCCAACCTGCATATGTGCCTATAGCATAGCTGAATACGGACAATATAACACCTACGGAAATTAAAGATGGGTGAAATGCAGCGGAGGTTACAGAGGCAGAAGCGACCCCTCCAATATTCGACATAGATCCTACAGCAAAATAGAAGAATGGTATTTTGAATATTTTACCTACGATCAATAATAAAAGAGCATGAAATGATATCCATATTATACCTACTACAAATAATCCTGGATTCTCTAATATTGCAAGGATATCCATCTGCATTCCTATTGTCACGATTAGCATATAGAGTAGTACAGAGCCAAATTTCGAAGCGCCTGCATGCTCCAATTTACGCGCCGGTGTAAAGGATAAAATAACACCTACTATAGTCGCAAAAAGGATAATCCAAAAGAATGTGTTTGTCAAGGAGAATGTTTCTAAATGCGGGTAATTAGCTGTGATATACTGGGCTATTGGCTCTGCGCAAAAGGTGGCTAATCCTGTTCCTGCGAAAGCTATTGCAAGCATTATTATAATGTCTTTTGTTTCTGGTGATCGTGCATTCTCTTTGTCTTGAGCTTCCATCTTTACCATTAATTCCTCTACATCTCTAGCGTCAGCTTTGAAAAATTTGTCAAATTGCGCTGATTTACTAGCGCCGTATAATAAAAAGGCCATCCATAAGTAAGCCACAAATGCATCGACAGCAATCACAGAAGAAAATAACTTTGGTGAAGGCTGAAGTATTTCTTTAAGTGCAACTTGATTAGCACTGCCGCCGATCCAAGATCCTGCTAATGTACCCAATCCTCTCCATACCGCGTCTGGGCCTATTCCGCCTACTACTTGTGGAGCAATTAATGAGGTTAGGTAAACGGCGATTGGACCTCCTAAAATAATCCCTATTGTGCCAGTAATGAACATTAAGCCTGCGCGTTTGCGTAATGCCCACATCTCCTTTAGGTCGAGATTTAATATAAATAAAATTAAACAAGCAGGGAGGAAGTAACGACTTCCAACTGTAGTTAATGGGGAGTTTTCGCCATCAAATACGCCACATGAGTTAAGAATCCCTGGAATAAAATAGCACATTAATAAGGGAGGCATTATGTTATAAAATCCCTTAATGTATTTATTTGATAAATTGGAAGTGTAAAAAACTAAACCTAAAATACTCATTAATATCCCGACGATCACGGTAGTATTTGTAATTAATGGTTCAGGTGCTAGTGCTAAGGTTGACATAGTTTAAATTTAATATTTTATGCAAATATGTAATAATATTGATAAGATTTCTAATGTAACATTATTTTTAATTAATTTGGTTTTTAGATTCATCTAATTATGATAACAATTGAACAATATGAATATATCTAGAAGGCAATTTGTGAAAACTGGCGGCTTAGCTTTGAGCACGATGCCATTTATTTCTATAGCAAATACCATCGATAGTAAATCTACAATTAAAGTAGGATTGGTAGGTTGTGGGGGGAGAGGTACAGGTGCTGTCGTACAAGCGCTTACAGCTGATCCTGCTGTGGTCGTTACAGCTTTAGCAGATGTGTATCAGGATCAACTAGATCAAACGTTGAAGGTGTTGAATAATAAAGATCGTGCGCGTATTGATATTCCTGTTGAAAGACAATTTGTAGGTTTTGATGCCTATAAAAAGTTAATTGATTCAGGTGTTGATGTTGTTTTGCTTTGTAGTCCACCAAATTTTAGACCAGATCATTTAGAATATGCTGTTCAAAAAAATAAACATATTTTTTGTGAAAAACCTGTTGCTGTAGATATTCCTAGCTTAAAGCGTGTAATGGAAAGCGTAAAGCTTGCTAAAGAGCGTAACTTGAAATTGGTGTCTGGTTTTTGTTTCCGTTATTCTTTTCCTAATAGAGAGATAATGAAGAGAGTACAGGCTGGAGCGATAGGAGATATAAAATCGGTAATGACCTTTCGTTGTGGTGGTGAATTGACCACACATGATAGAAAGCCTGATTGGAGTGATTTGGATTATGAATTGAGAAATTGGTTCAATTATCAACGTTATTCAGGAGATTTAATTGTCGAGCAGTCTATACATAGTGTCGATTATATGAATTGGTTGATGAATAATAAACTTCCCAAGGCTGTATTTGCTACGGGTGGACGTCAGAGTAGACCCTGGAATATTAAAGGTAATATATTCGATCATTTTGCCGTAGAATATGATTACGGTGATGGTATCAAAGGGATGCATTTTGCACGTCAGCAGAATGGTGCTGACTCCAGAAATACTGTTGAAGTGATTGGAACCAAAGGGGTGTTGGATGTGAATATTATGAGTAATTATGCTATTAAAGGCGATTCTCCTTATGTATATTCCGGCACGATCAATAATATGTATCAGACACAACATGATGAGTTGATGAAGGCAATACATAATAATGAAGTCCTTAATGACGGTGATCACATGGTTAATTCCACTTTATTAGCGATATGGGGTAGAACGGCTGCATATACGGGAAAGAAGATTACCTATGAAGAAATTATGAACTCAACGGAAACGTTGGGCCCTCATTCAGATCAGTATTCTAAAGATATGAAATTGGACGAAGCTGAAATTGCTAGACCAGGATTAAAGAAATTTGTATAATGAGCAATAGAGCAATACGCATTCTGGTAGTAGGATGTGGTAATATGGGCGCATCACATGCTAAGGCATACCATGATTTTGATGATTTTGAAATCGTAGGATTAGTGGCTAGAGGAGATAGTAAAATAAAATTGAATGAAGTATTGAACGCAGATTATCCTTTGTTTAATGATTATGACGAAGCCTTACGTATTACTTCTCCCGATGCGGTATGTATATCGACCTATCCAGATACACACGAAGAATATGCGGTGAAAGCTTTTCAGTGTGGAGCTCATGTTTTTATCGAAAAACCATTAGCAGATACTGTTATAGGAGCTAAGAGAGTAGTCGAAGCAGCGAATCAAGCTAATAAAAAACTAGTCGTCGGTTATATATTGAGGCATCATCCCTCTTGGATTCGATTTATAGAAGAAGGACGCAAATTGGGTAGTCCTTTGATTTTTAGAATGAATTTGAACCAACAGAGTCAGGGTTACATGTGGAACGTACATCGCAACCTGATGAAGAGCTTAAGCCCTATTGTTGATTGTGGTGTACATTATATTGATGTCATGTGCCAGATGACGGATGCCAAGCCTGTCAGCGTCTCGGCTATCGGTGCTCGGCTGACAGCTGATATTCCTGATGATAATTATAATTATGGGCAATTGCAGCTTCGTTTTGATGACGGTAGTGTCGGTTGGTATGAAGCAGGATGGGGGCCTATGATGAGCCAAACGGCTTTTTTTGTGAAAGACGTTATCGGTCCTAATGGCTCCGTATCCATAGTAGCTGATGAAGCCTCAAAAGATGGTAATTCGGATTCTGTTGAATCGCATACCAAGACAGAATCCATACGTGTTCACCATGCAGCGATTGATCATGACAATAAATTTGTCAAAAATGATGAATGGATAAATTTAACAGATGAGCCTGATCATCAGGAATTATGTAACCGAGAGCAACTATTTTTCTTAGATGCTATCCGCCATGACCTTGATTTGACTAAGTCTATGCAAGATGCGGTGAATAGCTTAGTAATAGCGCTGGCCTGTGATGAATCTGTAAAAACAGGGCATACAATTAACCTTTAACCTACTTTCCATATTAAGCGCTCCTCAAGCTATGAGGAGCTTATGGTTTTAATATGAAATAGGTGGTTCTCGTTATTTGATGATTTTAATTTCTGTTCTTCGGTTTAATTTTCTTCCTGCGCCATCATTATTATCAGCTATTGGTTGCTTGTCCCCATAGCCAATGGTGGTTATTCTTTTTGGCGATATTTTATGTTCCACCAAATATGTAAATACTGCTTTGGATCTGTTTTCTGATAGTAGGATATTATGATTAACAGCTCCAGTATTATCAGTATGCCCCGCAATTTCAATATTTAAGTTTGGATGGAGGTTCAAGAAATCAATAAGTACATGTAGTTCGGTGAATGATTCTGGTAAAAGATTGTATTTGTTGGTATCAAAATATAAATTGTTCAATTTAATATAGCTTCCTGATTTGATGGGATCTAAAAATATTTCCCTTATAAACTCTTTATCCTTTATTTGGCTTGGTGAAAGATCGTATTGCTCCGAGTAAAACAAGTAACCTTCTTTTTGAATATGTAGAGCATAGTTATAGCCAATTGGCAATGTTGCCAAAAAACTACCATCTATATAGTTAGATTTTTCCTTGTACACGATCTCTTTGGACGCTGTATTGGTGATAGCGATAGTTGCGGAAATATTATTCTTAGTGTCTTTGTCATAGATATTACCGATGATATAAGCTATAGGATTAGGTTTTATGGATTTAGGTATAGCAAATTTGTATATATCTAATTGCCTACTGGAATCTTGAGAGGAAATATAGCCACTATCACCATCCATCGTAATCTGTATTGAGTTTTGATGATAGTGATTATTAATAGGACTCCCTAGATTGATGGGTGTACTCCAATTATTCATGCTATCTATTTTGCTCATAAATAGGTCTTGCTGACCATATCCGGGCCAGCCATTGGATGCGAAGTACAGTGTTTTGTTGTCTGCATGAATAAATGGGGATCCTTCATCAAATGCAGTATTTATTTTATCCCCTAGATTGATTGCTGTGCTCCAAATGCCATTTTCAAGCAATTCACTTTTCCAAATATCATATCCTCCGAATCCGCCAGGTCTATTACTGGTGAAATATAGAAAACGACCATCTGCAGATATGGAAGGTTGAGATTCCCAATTATTGGAATTTATAGGAGCACCTAAGTTTCGTGGTATGCCCCAGTCACCATTTGTTAGTTGTGAGACATATATATCGCAGCTGCCTAGTCCATCGGGGCGGTTGCAACCGGTGAAATATAGGTATTTGCCATCTGGAGAGATGGAATGTGCGCCTTCATTAAAGTCTGTAGTATTAATATTTTCCGTTAGCTTTTGCGCCGCTGACCATTTATCATCTCTGAAGATGCTTTCGTGAAAATTTTCTTGATCGTTAGTTTTTCGTGTGAATATGATACGTCTACTATCCGCTGCAAATTTAGGGAAATATTCATTGTCTTTAGTGTTTATAGTAGAAGGGAGCTTTTCAATGATTATTAATGGATTAATCTCATTCTTTAAAGCATATTTGCAATCCTCAATATACTTACTTGTAAGTAAAGCTCCTTTTTCTGTTAATTTACCTCTAGCATATTCCGTTAAATAAGGTAATGCTTCTTTATATCTGCCTTCTGCCAAGAGCGATTCTCCCAAACCAAAATAGGAGAGCGATGTAAGGTTGGGGTTTATCTGTATTACTTTTTCGTAAAGGGGGATAGCTTGCTTAAAATTTTTGTCTACTCTATATAAGTCGGCCAGTTGTTGAATGGCTTTCGCAAAGCTAGGGTCACTTTCAATAGCTATATGAAGTTGATTTATTGCTTCCTTAATATTACGGTTATTGAGAGATAATTCCGCTTTTTTGTATGCATTTAAAGCTTTTTTATTGGCAGGAGTAGGCTGTGCTAATAAAAAATGTATCGGCACAAGCATAAATAGTATACCAAAACGTAAGCTACAATAAAGACTCATATAATTAAGTTTATTTACTTAAAAATAAGAAACTATTGTCGTATTTAAGAATTAAGGAATATTTAAATATTTGTGCGTCTGTAGCGAAATATCCCAATGTGGGTTATCTTTGACGTAGTCAATGATTAATGGGGTTATTTCTGCTGCTTTTGACCATTCGGGTTGTAGGTATAATCTACAATTTGGCCCTACCATTTTAGCATGTTCTTCGGCCCATTGAAAATCACTTTTGTTGAAAATGATTACTTTCAATTCGCCTGCATTTTCTAATACATCTTTTCTTGGTCCTTTGAATTTTTTTGGAGATAAACAAATCCAATCCCAAGAGCCACTTAACGGGTATGCACCAGATGTTTCGATAAATGTTTTTATACCTTCTTCTTGTAGGCGTCTTGTCAAATAGTCTAGATTGTAGATTAAAGGCTCTCCTCCAGTGATAACTACTGTTTTGGCCGGATGTTTTTTAGCATTCTCTACAATTGTTTCTGCAGTAGTTAATGGGTGTAAAGTAGCATCCCAGCTTTCTTTTACATCGCACCAATGACAACCGATGTCACAACCACCTAGACGGATAAAATACGCAGCTTTACCTGTATGAAATCCTTCACCTTGAATAGTATAAAATTCCTCCATAAGAGGTAAAAGTGTGCCGTCTTCAGGTACTTGATGTGACATTTGTTATTATATTTTAATCTTTGCGCAAAGGTAAGATAATTTAAAATAGAATTTGATATCTATTGTACATGAATATTATAATATATGGTTTTTATTACGCTAATATTATACTTTTGTTATTTTCAAGGTTATTTATAACAATGGTATAAGCCTATGTAGTATTGGAGCAAAATGTTTATTATCAATGCCATTCCTGGCGTCCCAATGATTTTATGCCTTCTTTAGCCTCTATTTCATTTTCTAGCCCATTTGTTGAATCTAAGCTGTTTAATTTTGGCTGCCCCGCATCAATCCATGCCGAATACCAATATGAAGAAACGGCATGTACAGAAGATCGAAAACGTCTTTCTACCATCCCATTTAAAACGTCGTGGTAGGCTGTAGCATAAGCATCTGAATACATGAGTATCAATTGATTATTACGTTCAATGTAGGCTTTGATATCCGATGGACGGAATGTTTGTGACAATTCCTTTTCGAGTGTTAATACGGAATCTACCATGGTATTACTCTTTCGAACGATTTCCCATGCTGCCTCCAAAGGCTTGTTTACATAGGATGCAGTACCAATAAATAAATTATAATGTTTGGCAAACATTTCTGGTAATCTTGTTTCCCAAAAGGCATGTATACCTATTTGATTGGTTTGTTGACCATTATAATTGCTTGTCGTATGTAAAGGGACATGCGAATCAGCGATATAATGCCCTAAATCTGCGCTGTAGCGAATAATCTTATTCCTG
This sequence comes from Sphingobacterium rhinopitheci, assembly GCF_022627575.1. Taxonomy (GTDB): domain Bacteria; phylum Bacteroidota; class Bacteroidia; order Sphingobacteriales; family Sphingobacteriaceae; genus Sphingobacterium; species Sphingobacterium rhinopitheci. The sequence goes on along the minus strand of NZ_JADEYQ010000001.1, from coordinate 132,498 downwards.
TCTTTTATTTTAAAAGCCTGCACTAGATTTTGATACGTTCGTGAAATCTGCCATGGGATGATTCCTGCTGCTATTAGTTTGCGCTCGGTGTATTTTTCTGTTGCTTTGCGCCAATGGACTGGAATAGAATCTATATTGTCGTCAATTTCATTGATATCGATATAATGACGTGGAGGTTCTAGCGAGTCTGTATAGCATCTTTTGTCAGCATCGATAGCTTTGTTCGTTATTTCTTTGATATTTTTTTTGTAGAAAATAGCTAATTCTGTAGGTAATAGAAAAACAGCACTTTCATTTATCTTTTTATGTGCATAGAATCCCCATGATGAAAATAATATGTATAAGAATGCGGTAATTAGTGTGATAAGTATTTTATTCATTATCAAGGAGTTTTGTGGATATTAAAGGTAATAAAATATTTTAATTTTTAATTAATCTAAACTCCTTATTGCGATTGGAAAAAAATTCTTATTTTCGAATGAGTAATTTATAGCTATGAAAATATTGTATGCCGTTCAAGGGACAGGTAATGGTCATTTGTGTAGAGCGATGGATGTTGTTCCTTGTTTGCAAGAGCTAGGTGAGGTAGATGTTTTGATAAGTGGTATTCAGGCGGATATTGAACTGCCTTTTCCCATAAAATATAGATTACATGGCTTAAGTTTTATTTTTGGAAAGTCCGGGGGTGTAGATTTATGGAAGACATTCATGAGTTCTACGATTCGTAGATTTATTCAAGAAATAAACTCTATTCCGGTTGAGGAATATGATCTAGTTATTAATGACTTTGAACCTATTACGGCATGGGCCTGTCATATTAAAGAAATCCCTTGTATAGGGTTAAGTCATCAGATCGGTGCGCTGCACCCCAATAGCCCTAAGCCTGAAGAGGGGGATTTGATGGGTAAGTTTATTATGAAAAATTATGCTCCCGTAACTTCGGCGTATGGTTTTCATTTTGAAGAATATCATAAGTCTATTTTTACACCCGTCATAAGGGAATCTATCCGTAATTTAACTCCTACTAATAAAGGCCACTATACAGTGTATTTACCATCTTATGATGATGCGCATCTGCTCAAGCACCTCACAAAGTTCTCTGGTGTGAAATGGGATGTTTTTTCGAAACACAATGTCAAACCATTGAATTTCAAGAATGTAAATATTAACCCTATTTCTAGTGATGCTTTTGTAAATAGTATGGCTTCAGCAGAAGGAGTATTGTGCGGTGCTGGTTTTGAGACTCCAGCAGAAGCATTATATTTGGGAAAGAAATTATTGGTCATACCAATGAAAAATCAATATGAGCAGCATCTGAATGCGGCATCTCTTGAAAATATGGGGGTGCCCGTGATACAGAGTTTAAAAAGAAAGTATGAATATGATATAGAATTGTGGTTGAATAACCACAATCAAATTCAAGTAAATTATCCTAATAATACAATGTCAATTGTAGAATCAATTGTGAAAAGTAACATATGAAAATAAAATCTTTATTATGCCTTACCGTTGTTGCGGGATTGGCTATAAATTGTGCGAAGGCACAAACAAAACCAAGTGCTAAGAAGACAACGACTAGCGCTACAAAAGGTGCTGCTGCAGCAGCAAAACCTTTCCAATTAACAAATATCAAGGATTCTTTATCTTATGCATTAGGAGTAGATATTGCTAATTCATTAAAGCAGAGTGGTTTTGATTTAAATACAATTGCGCTTACAGAAGCACTTACTAAGCATATTGCTGATAAACCTATTTTAATAGCAGAAGATCAAACATCATCTATTATTTCTGCCGCTATGATTGAAATGAGATCCAAGCCGGGTCGTGATTTTTTGACGGAGAATAAAAAGAATCCTAATGTTAGAGTTACACCTGAAGGATTACAATATGAGGTCTTGGTGGAAGGTGAGGGTGCTTATCCTACAAGTACGGACGAAGTTGTTGTTCATTATAAAGGGACATTGATAGATGGCGAAAAATTTGATAGTTCATATGATCGCAATGAACCATTGACTTTAAATTTGGATCGTGTTATTGAGGGATGGAAACTCGGTATCCCTTTGATGCGTATTGGTTCTAAATATAAGTTTTTTGTACCTTATAATCTTGCCTATGGAGAACGTGCAACTGGAGCTATTCCTGCTTTTAGTACATTGATATTCGAAGTAGAGTTATTGGGGGTAAAGAAAAGTAGTGAAATATAATAAATTAGGTAATTCAGATTTAGCAGTATCCTCTATTGGATTTGGAGCGATGTCTTTGGATGTAAATCAACCATTAGAAGCCATAGCATTAGTACAGTATGCCTTCGGTCAGGGGATAAATTATTTTGATACTGCAGATTTATATGATAATGGAGCCAATGAATTATTGCTTGGTAAAGCAATAAAGCCTTTTCGTAAGAATATAGTTCTAGCCAGTAAAGTAGGGAATAGGTGGCGTAAAGATGGAAGTGGTTGGGATTGGGACGTCTCACCGGCTTATATTACGCAAGCTATCGATAATTCACTTACACGGCTTCAGACGGATTATCTTGACTTGTATCAAGTTCATGGGGGAACAAATCAAGACGACTTTGAAGCTGTAGTGGATACGATGGAGCAATTCGTGAAGCAAGGGAAAATCCGATATTATGGCATTTCATCTATCCGTCCCAATGTATTTACAAAATATTGTAAGGAGTCGAATATTGTTTCAAATATGATGCAATACAGTATTTTGGATAATAGACCCGAGCCTTATTTTCCATTGTTTGAACAATCTAATGTAAGTGTAATTGCGCGTGGCGTATTGGCACAAGGAGTATTGGTAAATAAAAAAGCTAAATGTTATCTTGATTACAAGGAAGATGAGGTTGCCAATATTCAAGGTCAACTCAAAGCATATAGCCAAATACATTATTTGAATGAAATAATATTGCCTTTGGCCTACGTACTTCAACAAAAGGAAGTATCCTCAGCACTGATTGGTACACGTACTGTTCATCAGTTAGATGATATATTGCATGCATATAGAGAATTGTCTCCATTGGATTTTGATGTTTTTGAATTTCGTAAATCCTTTTATAAGGATCATATTTCTTGATCTATAGGTTACAACTGTTACCTATTTTATCTTTTTCAGGGTGTAAATTTGTAATGCTTTTTTAATTGAACTACTATGGAAGATTTATTATATAAGGCTTATGGCCATGTCTTTGAGGAAGAACTTTTACAGGAGATAGCTCATTTGGCTAAGCAAGTAGCGTATAAAGAAGGGGATGTACTGATCGATTATGGCCAATATATAAAGAGCATGCCACTATTATTGTCTGGTGCAGTCAAAGTAATGCGTGAGGACTACGATAGTGGCGAGTTACTACTTTATTATCTCGAAAAAGGTGATACCTGTGCTATGTCGATGAGCTGTTGTATGGGTGAAAAACAGAGCGAAATACGTGCAATAGGTGAGGTACCAGGTATATTATTAATGATTCCTATTCAAAAGATGTCCGAATGGATCGGTAAGTATAAAAGCTGGATGGTCTTCGTATTTGAAAGTTACAATAATAGATTTAATGAATTGCTAAATGCCGTTGATACTATAGCTTTCCTAGATATGAAAGGTAGATTGTTAAATTACCTTTTTGAAAAATCAAAAATAGATAACAGTAGGGTTGTAAATAAAACACATCAGGATATTGCTAAAGAATTAAATACCTCTAGGGTTGTTGTTTCTAGGCTTTTGAAAGCCCTAGAAACAGAGGGACGTATCAAATTGAATCGTAATAGTGTCGATATATTAATAAAATAATAACAATCTAATTTTTGTATTTCAGGCGGTAGCAATTATAAAGGTGATTATTTTCTTTTTTTATGATATTACTTTCAATTAAAAGGATATCAAAATATTTTTTGTAATCTTTAAATTCTTCGCTAAGTAATTTATCGACATCAATATGAGCAAGTAGCAAAAATATCGCCCCGTCCCATATTTTGTAGTCTGCTTTTAGATTGTTGGTTTTCAAAAGATCATTATAAATGCTTAAATGACCTAAACTTATAAAGTTTTCTATTGCCTTATAGTCTTCGTATGTTTTCATATTGTTGATATAATTGTTAATTTAAAATTAATAAATTAACTTAATATATCAAAAATAAATTAATATAATTTTTGAGTAATTAATATTCTGTTACATTAATTAATTTTTAGTTTTTAAGAAAATTTAGTCGATTGTTTTTTACACTTTGGTTAAAATGTTGATTAGAAGTGTTTTATGTACTTCGCTAATATCAATTAATATTTTTCCTTATTAATATCTTTAAGGATATAATAAATACTTTTAGCATTGAATATCGCGAGGCGCTAAGGTTTATAGTCTAATAATTACACGTACACTATTTATTATCCTTTTAATTAATTAATTTATATAGACTTTACTCGTGCATATAAGTAATTTTATGGAGGTACTAAATATTGTATGCGAAGGAATAGTATTAACTATCAAGGTTTACTAGGTTGAGATAATTAATATTTTTATTCTTTTAATTTGAGTTGATAGGCATTAAAAAGATGATTATTATCAGATTTAACAACATTACTTTCTAATAGAATAATGTCAAAATATGATTTGTAATCTTTAAAGTCTTCCGCCAACAATTCGTCCACATTTGTATGAGCAAGCAGTAAGAAAATCGCTCCATCCCATATTTTATAGTCTGGTTTAAGGTTATTTGATGTTATAAAATCATTATATACACTCAATTGACCTAAGTTAAAATAGTTTTCTTCTTTTTTATATTCTTCGTATGTTTTCATGTTGTTTTTCAGTAGGTAACTGTAAAATTGTTAAAATGTTAGTTTCTCGATTGCAACATTTATATGTAAATTCTATTATTTATTCATCATAATCTTAATTTAAGAGCTAATATTTATTCGCATAGCTATTAAACTAGTGTAATATTACTCTATAATTCATTTTTCTATGATTAAAACTAATATTTTACGCTATCTAGACTTATAATATCGTTTAAGGTTTAAAGATGATTATCTGAAATTTAATATGTTGATTTTAATATGTTATTTTTTTAGTGGTATAGCAGATGTTTATTATTTTTCGATTTGTTTCAACAATTACTTATTACTATTGGAGCATTTATTATTAATTGTTTAAAACAAAACCTTTAATGGGGCGATATAAATAATAAATATATTGACCAATTCTTTTTTTTTAGCGCTAAGAAGCTGATGATAGGTGTTAATTTGATAAAAATGCCCTTCATTAGAACAATTCAATGAAGGGCATTAACAATATCTGATTGAATTAAATGAAACTTTTTGATGCTGCTAAGCAATCATCCACATATTTCATAATTTTAGTTTTATCCTCTTCCGTGATTTTTTTATCTATAAGTGCATTTTCTACCTCTGTCTTTTCCTTCATGATATTTTTCTCATTTTCTGCTGCTTCAGAGGCATCAGTAGCATTAATACGATTTACGATCGATTTTCCTAATTTTGCACACAAATCTTTTGCTTCCGCATTGGATAATACCGGCAGTGGAATCTGTGCAATAGCTTCATTTGCTGCTGCTATATTAGAATAAACAGCACTTTCAATACTTTTGTCCGTTGCATCTATTGCAGAGCTATTAGCTTCTTTAGCTGCATCAATAGCTTTCTCCTCATACTTTTGCATTTCACTTTCAGCCTTCTCTTGTGGCGTATTACTATTGCAAGCTAATATTAGCCCACTCAATAGAACTGTTGATAATACTGTTAAATTTTTCATATGATTTATATTTAATATAGTGTTTTATGCTATTTTTAATTAATAACAAACGAAAGCATGATTTCGTTTCATTTTTTATATTATTATTATAATTTCTTCCGATGATATGACTGTAGAATAGCTATTGTAGTATGTTGTATATCTCTAGTTTAGCATCCCTAAGTCGCAGCATGTATTTGGTTATATATTTTATTAATCATTTTATGTGCTTCAAGAAGCATAGATGCTTGGCTTTCTATGATGCTTAATAGTTGCGGATTTAAAGCAGATTGTTGTTCTATTACTTGATTATAGGCAAGGGTAGTTTCAGTTTCTAATTGTTGACAGTAAATTAAAATCGCATTCAAATCTTTTTCATGACATGATTCAGTTTTAGCTTCTGTATTACTCTTTTGAGCATAATCTATAGGTAAACGGTCATCTGTTATGGGTATGTTCTCTAATGTTATTAGCGGTTTTAGAGTGGTGTTGATTTGTATGGATTGATCTCTATGGTCTTCGAAATACTTTTGTATGGAGGCTTTGTTTTTATTAGCTATCCAAGTGATAGCATTATTATAACCCTTTATTCGTTTAGTATTAATTGCTATTAAATCATTTAATAATTCCGTTTGCTTGATATTTTCTTTGTCCATGATATATAGATTTTTAATAATTAAAAATTAATGAGGATGTATAAAATCTGTTTTTTATTAATCTTTTATTTCAAGTTATGTTGAACAATTACATATATTATAAGAATGTAGGTTTATCTAGTTTTATGGCTATTCGATAAGCTGCATTTACCAATCCGACATGGCTGTAAGCTTGTGGATAATTGCCCCATTGACTGCCATCGCTATCATTGATATCTTCACTAAATAGCATTAAATGATTACCGAAAGATAATAGTTGTTCGAAAACTTGTTTTGCCTCATCAATACGACCGACACACGCTAAAGCTTCGACATACCAAAAGGCACAGACTAAAAAAGTAGCTTTGGGTTTTCCGAAATCATCTTTATGAAGGTACCGATAGAATAATCCTTTTTCCCCTTTCAGTTCTTTTTCTAAGTTTTGTAAATGATCTTTAGCTTTTTCACTAGTAGGATCCAAATACCCCATCATTATTAATTGTAAAGTAGATGCATCTAAATTGGCGCTGTCGACGGCATTTTTATAAACTTTAAGATCTGGATCATAACAATCTTCAATATGTTCTGAAGCTTTTTTGCGTAGCATTTCAGCTTCTTCTTTCATTTCCTCAAAACCATATTGATTGGCGATTTTTAAGGCAGCAGTAGCCCCAGCCCATTGGAAAAGATTGGAGTAGCAATGCCTGTTTTCTAAGTTTCTAAATTCCCAGATGCCTGCATCTTTCTCGTCAATCGTATTTTTAATTTTATTAAGAATAAATGTAGTCCATGATTTAGCAAACCCGGTATTTTGAAATCTGAATCTGTAATCCGTAAAAAGTGGTAGCAACGTGATTAATGCCTGCCCGTATACATCATTTTGAATATGCTCGTAGGCTTGATTACCTATTCTTATTGGTTTGTTGTCTAGGTATCCAGTTAAATGGTCCAATGTAGTTTCTGTCAGCTTGTGTTGCCCCATAATACTATAGAGCGGTTGTAGGCGACCGTGATCCGTTTGCGTAATATTAGCTATATAAGATGCATATTTTTCCATTTCTTCAAAATGCCCAATATGACTTAATGCGGTAAGCACATAATAGCTATCTCGAAGCCAACAATACCGGTAATCCCAAGTACGGCCTGAGTTTGGAAATTCAGGCAAGCTTGTTGTGCTGGCCGCAATGATAGCACCGGTATCTTCGTATTGGTGCATTTTTAAAACTAAAGCTGATCGTATCACCTGTTGTTGATAAAATGATGGAATAGAGGCTCTTTTAATCCAGTTTTGCCAATAGTTTCGGGTACGGTTTAAAAAATCTTCTGCCGTATCCTCAATTGAATTTTCAAAGACGTTTCCTACAGTTAGGATAAGGTATATTGGAGTACTAAGTACGTGGGCTATATCATCAAAAAAATGGCTTATTGGCATATTCGTAGTCAATCTTACTTTGATGTTAGCATTATCAAATTGAATATGGTTGCTTCCTCTATTTCTTACGAAGCCTGATTTTCCATATTCATAACGGGGCTTACAATTAACCCTTATTTTGGGATTGCCATGTAAAGGTTCTATTTTTCGGATGAGCATCAATGGCTTATAGTACCTGTCATATTGCTCAAATCGGGGAGCGTAATCTGTTATTTTATAGCTACCATCTTCACTAGTGATCGAGGTACATAATATATTTGTATTTTGAATATATTCTTGTTGGCTATCCAATAATGTTGTAGTAGGCTTAATAGAAAATTCACCTCCTTTTTGAGTATCTAGCAATCCGCCAAATATAAAAGAATCTTGGAAAGTGGGCCAGCAGAGCCAACAAATATTACTATCTTTTGCAATATGTGCGATATAGGAGCAGTTTCCAATTATACCGCTCTGATATGTATGTCTTTTTTGTGCTTCCATCCTCATATTAGTTTGAAATAATAGCTTTTATATTTTCATGTTTTTCATCTTTGCTTTTGTCAGCGAAGTATTCAAGGAGCTTAACAGCATCAATCTGTGTATCTACGTAATATTTGGCTGCCGATTTATTATTACCTACTTTGATGGTCACAGCATCGAGTGTCAATTCGGTAAACATATCTTCATCAGTTGTATCATCACCGATAACGAAAATAAAATCTGGTTTGTAATCGCTAACGATTTCTCTAGCAGCTTTTCCTTTGTTTAGCTCACTATTTTTTACTTCGATCACTTTTTCTCCCATGATCAGTTGTAACCCATGATGTTGAATCAAATAGCGTAATCGTTCCTCCAATTCTTGAGCCCGCAAAGTACCTAATCCGGTCTGTGCTCTTCTATAATGCCATGCTATGGAGTATGTTTTTTCTTCAATAAATGCTCCAGGCGTAGTACTGCTGTATTTTGTCATGATATGTTTTACAGGGATTTTCCATCGTGTAGATAGTTCTGCTGTGTATGTCCATACATAGGATGGATAGTTTGTCCATGTCCCATGCTCTGCGACTAAATAGTAATTGAGATTACCGAACCATTCTTCGAGGACATGATGAGGGCGCCCACTGATAATAACAATTTCATTTTTAGGATCCTTCTTCAACATTTCTAAAAGGTTATATAATGCTAGTGTAGGGCTAGCTACCTCTGCATCCTTTTGAAAACCTATTAGTGTTCCATCATAATCCAAGAAAAATAATCGCCTTGAGGCATTATCGTAATTGTTAAGAATAGCTTCCTTTGTATTGATGTTTATACGTCTTGCAATTTCCTGCTTTTGGTATACTTTAATTTCTCTTAATCTATTAAAGAATAGCCTTACCCAATGTCTGATATTGAATTTACGAACAATATCTATGGAAGATTTCATCCGTATTCTTTTCTCTACTGAAGACATATGTATTGCTCGGTGAATTGCCTCTCTTATTTGGTCAATAGAATTGGGGTTTATCTGAATAGCTTCCATTAATTCTTTGGATGCTCCCGCAAGTTCACTCAAAATAAGAACCCCTTCGGTTTCCTCTTTGCAGGCGATATATTCTTTACAAACAAGGTTCATCCCGTCTCTTATAGAAGTCACCAAACAGATATCCGCTGCTACGTATAAGGCTGCTATCTCTTCGATAGGGTAAGAGTTATAAAAATAAGCAATTGGCGTCCATTCATTAGTGCCGTATGTTGCATTGATGTGTCCTACGTAGCGATTTATCTCATTGAGTAATAGTTGATATTGAGATACCTTATCTCGAGAAGGTACAACGAGCATATATAATACTACTTTGCCTATTAATTCTGGGTATTCTTTCAGTAAGCTTTCAAATGCTTCTAATCTTTCTAAGATGCCTTTGCTATAATCTAAGCGATCGATAGTCAGGATTATTTTTTGATCAGCATAGTAGTCTTTTATTTCTTTTGCTCGTTCACGTACTGCCGCATTGTTGGCTAAGGAGCTAAATTTTTCATAGTCAATTCCCATTGGGAATACTTCAATAAAAATAGTGCGTCCATCAGCATGTAAACAACTATTTTTAATATTTAAGCCCAATATATGCGCACAAGAATTCAAAAAGTGTTGTGTGTCATTGAACGTATGAAAAGCGATTAGGTCAGCACCTAATAAACCATTGAGTAATTGATCCCGCCAAGGGATATTTCTAAATACTTCGTCATTAGGGAATGGTATATGTTGAAAATAACCTATTGTAAGATCACTATATATATTTCGGATTAGCTGCGGTAGCAACATTAACTGATAGTCGTGTATCCATATTTTATCTTTCGTTTTTATGTCTTGCGCAATAGTTGCGGCACAAAATTTCTCATTTACTTTTTGATATGCGAGCCAATATTTAGTTTTATAATGTGCATAGGAAGGGCGATAGTGAAAGACAGGCCACAATATTTCATTTGAAAATCCCTCGTAGTATTCTTCAATTTCTTTTTCTGTTAAAAAAACAGGCACTAAATTCCATTCTGCTAAGCGATCGCTAATGATTTGCGCTTCGTGCTCGTCACGAGGAATAATACCAGGCCATCCTATCCAAATATTATTTCCATTTTGATAGATCGAACCAAGCCCTGTGGCTAATCCACCTTCACTAGGAATAAATTTGAGTTCATTATCTTCTCTTTCTATTCGAATGGGTAAACGATTGGAAATAATAATTGTTCTTTTTTTATTCATAGGTCTTATTATTTGTTAGGACTATTGCTATAGTCTTATCTTGTTTAGAAAATCACCTGTAAGCTGAAAAGTGAAAAAATTGTTTCTTCATTTATTTCTATCTCCTTACAAGACTTAATTTTTGTTAGCAAACAATAATATTATATGCTAAATAGTTTAATAGTAATGTATTTGGTGTTTTTGACTTCGTCAATGACACATTTTGTGTACGACAACTGCCAATAAAAACACGAAATAAGTAGACGCCTAATATGTACCTATATGGTTTCTTTATATAATATTCCCGCTAACTTCTATAGGACTTCAGTTCCTTTTTTAGAATTTTTTTACATAGCTGTACTCTTGTTTTTATAGTTCCTTCTGGAACTTGGAGGCACGCTGCTATCTCATGATATTTATAGCCATTAAGATGCATGACGATACATTCATAATGCTTGGTTTTAAGTTTCTTGAGTGCCGTATTGATATCACTGTAAACGAGATTGGACTCGGCATTATTTTTACATGTTACAGTATTGGCCGAATGCGTTAAATGTGTTTCAATTTGCTTGTATCGATTTATTTTTCTGTATTTGTTGATGTATATATTTTTCATGATCACAAATAACCATGTCAATAATTTAGGATCATTGATGAGTTTTTCTATGGTTTTTAGGGAACGCATAAATGTTTCCTGGACAAGATCCTCTACTTCAAATGGATCCTTTGTAAACTTGAATGCAAAGCGTTGTAGAATAGGTCTATTTTCCTGAATTGTAGCATTGATCATTTGGGTAGTCATAAGTTTCTGTTTTTAAGTTTATATTTTACTACACGGAGATTTTCTCTCAACTCCTTACTGAGTAGTCATCAAAAAAAATGCTACGTTTCTCATAATTTGGACTACATTTGATAATACGTAGTTTCTACGTTTATAGTGATTTTACTACTGAAAACCCTCTTCTTTGCGCTTTTAGGATAGTTATTTGTATTTTATGTAACATTTTAGAGACATTAAAAAAAAGGAAAGAATACGTATTTGTATAGCTTATTAGAAATAACTACGTATTGGTTCATGCATTTTATACGGTAAGTCCTCTACATATACGGTAGGCGGTGAAATCACCATAGTATTTTAGTAGGATGAAATGTTATACCGATAATTCGAATTATAGTCTCACGATTATTTAGTATAAAAGCTTTTAAAAACAAATATTTTATTCCCTATTATAAGGCTCATCTTCATCTATTTTTCTTAGATTTAAGATTACTTGCGTATTTATACGTGTGATAAATAACCAAAATCAGTAGTTATTTAACTTTTTTAGGAGTTATTTTTGATATAAACTACATATAATAGATTTGCCTTCTTGTCGCTTGATGTGGTCTAAGTGGTAAATATATTGTACGCATTATAAAATACTTAACAAGGTGAATAGGTATGAAGAAAGTAGGGCAACAAGAGACAAAGATAAACCTGTATAAATCAATTATTAATTCGCAAGAAGTAGATATGCTGAATTTAGGTCATGTACTTCATGAAAATGTAGCACAAGAATTATATGCTGTAAGAGTTTCCTTACAACGTTATATAATAATGCATGGGAGAACAGATGAAATAGATGCTATCAAAAAAATGCTTAATGCTACTATTTCTGAATTACAACAGATTGCTAATCAATTGCTCCCGACCGTACTTAGAGATTTTGGCTTTGCGAGAGCAATAGATGATTTGATATCGCAAAAAAATAATCAAAAGATTAAATTTAAAATTACGACAGATCGTACGGTAGAGAATTTATCGATACAGTATCAATTCCATTTGTATCGTATTATTCAAGAGTTTCTGCTGAATGTCTCTCAGCACATCGAAATATCTAGTATAAGTATAAATATTAGAATAAAGAATGCTTTAGTTAATGTAGAAATCTCTGATAATAGAGCGCATAGTGATAACGAGCAACATTGGAAAAGTAGTTCTCATTTTAAGAATATAGAAAAAAGTATTTTGTACTATGATGGGATGATGGATATACGTAATAATTCCAAAGGGATGAATCTATTAATTACATTAAAAAAAGAAGTTAATAATGATTAAAATTATACTTGCTGAAGATCATTTGGTGGTACGTAATGGGATAAAATTGTTGTTGGAATCACAAGCTGAGTTTGCAGTTATTGGTGAAGCTAGTAGTGGTGAAGAGGTATTAACCCTTTTAGAAAATGGAGTAGTTCCAAATATATTGATGACCGATATTAGAATGGACGAGATGGACGGCTTGGAGTTAATAGACCGTCTGACTATTCAATATCCTGATATAAAAGTCATAGTATTATCTATGCTTAATAATATACAATATGTAATTGAAGCTTTTGACAAAGGTGCATTGGGTTATTTGGTGAAAAATGTCGGCTACGACGAATTGTTATTTTGTATTCAACATGTATCCAAAGGAGGGAGGTTTCTATGTGAAGAAATAAGTATGCAATTGCTTGATAAGCTACAAGATTTACCATCAATGTCTTATCAGTTGAAGGAGTTGATGGAAGAGATAGATTTAACAGAAAGAGAACTCGAGGTATTGGAGCTCATAGGAGAAGGAATGACGAATTTGCAAATTGCCGATAAATTATTTTTAAGTAAAAGAACAGTAGAAGGGTATCGTCAAAACTTATTGGATAAAACGAAGTCTAAAAATACAGCTTCCCTTATAAAATATGCTGTGAAGAATAGTTTGATTTCCTAATTGCTGCCGATGCGATAGTAAGCTATTTTTTTCTAGCTGAGAGAAAAATAGCCCTGACTATTCAAAATAATAACTAAAGAATAAAATTCTATTTAATAGCTTTTAAAAGGACAAATATCCCTTACTCATCATTTAATTTATTGGTGTCATATGCGGTGATTTCGGAAAATATAGACTTATTAGTGTTCCTCCATCTTCGATACTTTCTATTTTTGCCGATGCATCCAATCTATCTAGTATTCTCTTTACCAAGGCTAATCCTACGCCCGATCCATTAAATTGCTTCGCATTATTTGACCTTTTAAATATTTCAAATATAGTAAGTAAATCAGATTCCGGAATACCGATTCCATTATCTTGAATATTATATATCACGTGATTATCATCCATATAACTATATATTTCTATTTTTGGAAACTCTTTGTTGGCGCTGTATTTGATAGCATTGCCTATTATATTTAGAAATACTTGATACAATAGATTGCGTTCACCATATAGTGGTAAAAGGTTGCCACAGACAAACTCGCAGGAGTTCTTTTCGTACATCAATCTAGACTCATTGATCACTTTACGTATGATTGGCGTAATCTGAATATCTATTTTTTTAAATATATAGGACTTAGCCTGTGTGAATACTAACGAACTATCCACGAGATTTTCTATACTTTGGGTTGCTTCTTGAATGGTCTTGCTCCATTTGTAAACTTCGTCTTTTGTCATTTTTGCATTTAACTGAAGCATCTGTGAACCTAGTTTAACGATAGATAATGGGTTTTTTATGTCATGTGAAAGCGTGAATGTCAACATCTCTAATTCGTTATTTAGCGAAATCAGTTCATGGTTTACTTTTTCTTGCTCTTCAGATTTTTTAATTTTAATTTCTTGAACTAAATTATAGAGTCTGTTGACTAGATATAAATCACTCGCATTCCAGGGAATACTACTTTTGGAGATTATATTATTCCATATTTTAGGATTTTTTGTTAGGTTACTGCTCCCTTTTGAAAGGGTAATATTTTCGGGATTGTGTGCTATATTAATAATTTCTTTGGCTGTTTCTTTGCGAAACCAAAAAATGTAGTGATCTGAAGATTTGTTTAACCGCAAACTCATTATCCCTGCAAAAGGTAATTGTCCTTCAATCATTGATTTACGTTTTAGCGAAAAATTATGATCTTTAAACACTCTTTTATCTTTATGTGTTTTTATAGTGTTTAGGATCTGAGTTAACTGGTGTTCGGAAGGACAGAGGCCATAATATGTATGATCCTCTTGTTGTACAATAGCTATACCGTCGGCATGGACCACTTCGCATAAGGTTTTTATATTATGTGCTAATGTAGTGTTTATATCATTATCAACAAGCAGTTGTCCTTTAAGATCAAGTTCAAATTCTTTAATTTTTTTGTGAAATTTTAAGAGATTATGCTTCATAGATGATCCAAAAGCGTTCGATGCATATTGTACCATCAGACAGCCTACCTGGCGAAGATGGAGGTCCATCCATTTCGTTTCATAATGTGTCCCAATTAATAAGCCCCAACATTTGTTGTTTATTATAATTGGATATACTAACGCTGTTTTAACACCTATTTCTTTAAGATATGTAAGGTGTGTACAAGGAAATGGGGCTTGTTGTGTATGCTGATGCTTAACATCGCTCGAATGTGTAGTACATAAATGACTATTTAATTTGTTTATATCATAGCAAAACCTCGATGTTGATTGTTTATAAAAATCAATGATATCGTCAGAAATGAATTCTTCAGCAAAATGAAGACCCA
Source organism: Sphingobacterium rhinopitheci (assembly GCF_022627575.1). Classification (GTDB taxonomy): domain Bacteria; phylum Bacteroidota; class Bacteroidia; order Sphingobacteriales; family Sphingobacteriaceae; genus Sphingobacterium; species Sphingobacterium rhinopitheci. The sequence continues at coordinate 117,453 of NZ_JADEYQ010000001.1, read as the reverse complement.
TACTTGATTTATAGTCTCCATTGATAGTTTGGGCACATACTGTTCCTGTTTGATCATTGTTTATTTTGAAAATAATGGTTTTATGTAAGCCTAATATTTTGCAGATATTGTTAGATAGATTCTGCCAAAGCTGTTCTGAAGGTGCCGATAATAGTGAAGATAAATCGTTCAATGCAAGGTGTGTCATTGAATTGGTTGTTTTCTTCTCTATTTCATAATAAATTGACCTTTCCTCTTTGTAAAGGCTCAAATAATAGGGCTCATGATCAATCTGAATGTCAATTATTTTTCTAATATAGTGCGTTTCCTCTATCGCTTGAATAGCTTCAAGGATTTTATCCTCCCATTCCACAAAAATAGTACGACTAATAGTGGCAAAAGGTTTTTCCAGGTAATAATCAAATTGCTGCGGTAATATATCTGTAATATTAGTACTTATACCTGTTATTATCCCTGAGCTATCTGTGCAAATAAGGTATCCAAAATCTTGAATCTTCGACTTTTTATACAAAGGCTGTTTTAGCATATATAGATTTAATTTGGAGAATAACTAAGATACCTATTTGGATTAATAATACCAATGTATTTGTTGCTGTAATTTCAGTGTTTAAACATGTATTTGATGTGCTTTTGGCTTAGATTATTCTTTTTTGGTGAACAATGATTTCACCAAAAAAGACTCAATTTATAATATCCTGAAAGGAAAAATAAAAATAAATGAACGTTTATTGGGGAAAGTTTGTTCTTCTAATAAACATCAAACATAAAAGGAGGTTATTATGAACAATTTAAAATGGACAGGACGTTGGAATGAGCTTAAAGGTAAAGTGAAACAGCAGTATGCAGATTTGACAGATGATGATTTACTGTACTCCGAAGGTAAGGAAGATGAATTATTAGGACGCCTTCAAAAGAAAAGCGGTAAAACAAAAGAACAAATTGAAGATTGGTTAGATAGTCTTTAAGAAAGGGTTAAATTCCCTTAGTACATAAAAATTAATATGGAGCTATCTTTTAATAGGTAGCTCTTTTTGTTGACGTTAAAATGCTATATAATTTCAAACTCATTTATTGGTATTTACTTTGTCTTACGAGATATAATAATGCACGGTTAATAAAACAAAAATCTATGAACTTAAAATCTAATGAGCCATTTTGGTTACTAAAAAATGGGATAATGAAATCATATCCATCACTACGTGAAAATTTGGATTGTGATATTTTAGTTATTGGAGGGGGAATTACAGGTTCTTTGATTGCTCATCAATGTGTGAAAGATGGATTGAAAACGATATTGATTGATAAAAGGGAAATTGCTAACGGTAGCTCTTCAGCAACCACTGCGATGTTGCAATACGAAGTGGACAAACCACTGTATCAGCTCAACGAAATTATAGGTGCAAAGGGAGCTGAAAAATGTTTTTGGGCATGCCATGACGCTATCGATAAATTGGAGCAAGTATGCAAGGACGTAAATTCCAAAGCGGGTTTTAGAAAAAAGAAATCCTTGTACTTTGCAGCACGTAAGAAAGATGTTTCTTGGCTCCAAAAGGAATATCAAAGTAGAAAGCAGGCGGGATTTGATGTTTCATGGTTAGATGCGCAAGATATTATAAAGAAATATGACTTGGAACATACATATGGTGGAATCCTATCTACTCAAGGTGCTAGTGTAGATGCTTTTATGTTAGTTCATGAAATCCTTGATTTTAATGTAAAGAAAGGCTTACAGGTATTTGATAAGACGGCATTACAAACGGTGAAATATGGAAAGAAATATAACGAATGTACCTTGTCAACTGGCGCTACCATAAGAGCTAAAAAAAATATTTATTGTGTAGGTTATGAAAGCCAATCCATGGTGAAGGAGAAATTTGTAAACTTAATTAGTACTTATGCTGTCGTTTCGGAAATTGATGAACAAATAGCCAATAAATATAAAGACCTATTAATATGGAATACTGCGGATCCTTATATTTATATACGTACTACTGATGATCATAGAATGCTGATAGGCGGAGAAGATGAGAAATTTAGAGATCCAGCCCGAAGGGATGCTTTGTTGAACAAAAAGGAAATCAAACTTGTTAAATCATATCATAGGATTAAACCAAAAACTGATTTTAATGTTGATTTTGTCTGGGCGGGAACATTTGGAGAAACAAAAGACAGCCTTCCTTATATAGGTGAACACAAAGATTTCCCGCATTCGTATTTTGTATTGGGATTCGGGGGAAATGGGATTACCTTTTCCGTTACAGGTATGGAAATGGTTTCCCTATGGATGGAAGGTAAGCAGCATCCGTTGAGTAGATACTTCGCTTTTGGAAGGTAAAAACTATGCTATATCTTGATATTGAAAATAGGAAGATATGATCCAATAATATTTTTAATAATCTATAGGTATTTTAGAGATACCGAAAATGCAGATTAAGAACAAGGCTGGTAGAATAATACCCATGCTAAACGGAACTAAGCAACTGATATTAATGCCGGATTTATTCGCATAATTTTAGCAAGGAAATTTAAAAAAATTACTCTTCTTACTAAAGGGAACAAAATACTTCAGTCTATTACAGTTAATATAAAGTACTTAAAAATTCTATAGCGCGCAGTTTGTTTAAGACCTCAAAGCTTTATATAGAGGATATAGTCTGCTAAAATAGCTATAAAAAGAAAAAGCCTCGAGATATCTCTCGAGGCTTTGTACCTAGGGCGGGAATCGAACCCGCACTCCCTTAACGGGAACAGGATTTTAAGTCCTGCGTGTCTACCAGTTCCACCACCTAGGCAACTCTGGAGCGAAAAACGAGATTCGAACTCGCGACCCCAACCTTGGCAAGGTTGTGCTCTACCAGCTGAGCTATTTTCGCTTTTATAAGTTTTTCAATGTTTTCAAAGCATCGCGCTTATCGGTTTTGATGATGCAAATATAGAGAGTTTTATTTATTTCTAAAATTTTTATTTATATATCTTTTTATTTCGTGTGTAATTGCTTGTTTTTGTGTGTATTATTTTTTTTATTTTTTGAATAAATAGTAGATTATGCAGGATGATGGACAGTTTTGTGTACTTTTGTAGGTAAACATTGACTAAAAAATATGCAAAGAATAATTTACATTTTAATAGTCTTATTTTATCTACCTCGATTAGTTGTAGCTGATACGTATCCTGAAGTGATTTTTGATAATAGTATTGGTGCAGGTAGTTATGCTAAAAGTATTGTCTCTTATAAAGGGAATAGCTGGGTAGAAAATATGAATAATAGATTATTGACCTCAGATACGCTATTCTTTACCCCAGGAAATTCCTTATCGCTACGTTATATTTCTGGAGATAATGGATCTTGGAATGCACGAATTAATTATAACAAACATAAGAGCCATTATCGTTTTAGCGAAAATGATCAACTGAGCTTCTTTATCTTTGTTAATTCTAAAAATACAAAAATAAAAGATTTACCAAGGCTGTATATTAATTCCCATGAGGGAGTTATAGATACAATATCTTTGGATAAGTATTTCGTAGATTATGCACCAAAAAAATGGATTCAGGTAAAGATACCGTGTAAAATTTTTTCAGGTCTTAACAAGGAAAGTATTGTCACAGGGGTAGGTTTTGTACAAAATCAACCCTCAGATAGGGAGCATCATCTCTTTTTGGACCAAATTGAATTTCTCCCAGGTAAGTTGGTTGATGTTAGATTGAGCTATCCTGCTATATTGAGTGAAGCGATTGGTTATGATAAAATGGTACATCTTAAATGGCAATTACCTTTATCACCCAATATCCGTTATGTAAAGATTTACCGTTCTACTAATGGTAAAGATTTTGTCCCTGTAGCTATGCGTCCTATACATTTGCAGTCCTGCTTAGATGTAGTACCAAATGTTGGGTATAAGTATTTTTATAAAATAGCATGGGTTGACCATAATTATAAAGAATCTCCTGCTTCGGTATCGAAAGATGTGGAAACAAAGATACTTAGTGATACGGCTATACTTAATCTAATTCAAGCTGCAAATATCAATTATTTTGTAGAGAATTTTGATGTTAATAGCGGTATGTATATGCCCGTTCGGGCTAAAGACAAAGCTATTGTTTCTACCAAAGAAACTGCAGGTGCTATACTTTCTTTAATTATTGGAGTCGAAAACAAACAAATACCAAGAAATGAGGTACTGAATCGCATCTCTAAGATTTCTTATTTTCTTCTCAAAGCACAGCATAAGAATGGCATATATCCAGCATATTTTGATGGTCGTAAAGGCTTACCTGAATATAAAAAAGGAACAGATACCTATGATGTCCAAGCGACAGCTTCGTTGATAGAAGCATTACTTATTGCTAGAGAGTATTTTGATAGCGATCAAGAAAATGAAAAGGATTTACGAAATAGAATTACTTCTTTATATGATCAAATAGAGTGGAATGCTATCCTCGATGAAAATGCATTATTAAAGCCCAAATTTGGTTTATTAGATGGCATGACCGAAAGTTCTAATAATTTGCTATTGCCTATTCATGGAGCTAATGAAGCTATAAATGTCTATCTCCTTGCTATTTCATCGCGTAAATATTCTTTACCAATTGATACTTATTATGATGCTATTTACAATACATATGGTGTAGAGCCGATAGAACAAATCGATGATTTTGAATCCAATGTTTATGCAGATAGTGTTACTGCGGAGGGATTTACGCAGGCGGTAGATAGTATTAATTATGTAGACAGAATGTCTAAATCTTCACTTTTCAATCCGGTTTATAAATACGGTGTTAAAGTGCCATTTGGAGAGTTTTCACATAGTTTAATGGATCTTTATAAACCCTTTCTTACTATCAAACCCAATATAATTACGGATAGCTTGGTCAATTGGTCAGATGCTTTGAAATCTTATATTACTTATGTCAAACGTAGAGATAATCAATTGGGGGTGGGGGCATATACAAGTGATATTTGGGGATTCTATCAACACAAAGATTCTGTAGGGAATTATCGTATCAATCCTTCTATAGCGCCGACAGCTATGCTGGTAGATACACAGTTGGGTAAAGCTTCAGTTTTGGCTTTGTATAAATATTATGGTAATATATTATTTTCTGAATACGGCTTTAAATCGTGGTTAGATTTGCGTAATAAAGATGAATCAAACGAATATTTAGCCATGAATCAATCCACATTAGCAATTGTTTTAGAAAATGTTAAAACAGGATTAATTTGGAAGTTATATGAAAAAATTCCTGAATTGAAAAAGGGACGAGACCGACTATTTAATACGGCAGTTTTAGAAGTTGATTAATTCTTTTTATATTAGATGACATTTAGTAATTACGTTAAAATTATGATCAAGAATATATTGTTTTTTTCTGTATTAGCAGGTGCAATTTCTCTGACATCTTGTAAACAACAACAAATAAAGGTGCTTCCTGGAGCTGTAGTGACGCAAGATGGTACGAAGGATGGTTTGAAGAATGTTAAAAAGGAATTTAAAGATGCTGTAGAAACGGTAGAAGGAATCAAATTTACCTTGTCTTCAGATTTACTTTTCCCTTCAAATTCATCTTATTTAACAGATAAGGCAAAGGTAGAATTAGATAAGTTAGCAAAAGTACTAAAGCAAGAAACAACAAAAAAAATCCGTGTGGATGGTTATACAGATGCAACGGGTACAGAACAATATAACATCTGGTTGTCCGATAAGCGTGCTAACTCTGTAAAGACTTATTTGGAAGGTGTAGGAATAAGTGCTTCACGCATAGCGACAAAAGGATTTGGCCCTTCGAATCCGGTTGCAGATAATAAAACACCCGAAGGAAGACAAAAAAATCGCCGTGTAGAGGTAATTATATTGAATTAATTCAAAAATCAATAGAAGAGTTTGAAGGCTTGATTAGAGGAAATCAAGCCTTTATTGTTTAACTATTTATAGATTCTTGTTATAAGAATAGTGTGTAAAATAAAATAATATATGAGTAATGTTTCTAGAAGTAGTGGATCTACTGAATCAACAAATCAAGGCGATTACAAGGACTTAGTATTAGGACAGCGATCCGGATTGTTCGTGCTTTTCTTTACTGAAATGTGGGAACGTTTTTCGTTTTACGGAATGCGCGTTTTATTAATTCAGTTCCTAACAGCAGCCGTGCTTGTCGGGGATGCCAAATCAGGATGGGCTTGGAGTGCGGAGCAGGCGGGTGCCCTGTACGGTACCTATGCGATGATGCTCTACTTGACGCCAATTTTTGGAGGTATTATAGCGGATAAATATATCGGCTCACGTATGGCTGTTATTGTAGGTGCTATTATTATGACCTTAGGTCATGCTGCCATGGCATTTGATACGACGATTATGTTTTTTATCGGTCTTGGTTGTTTAGTTATAGGTACAGGTTTTTTCAAACCTAACATGCCTTCTATTTTAGGAGAGATGTACAAAGATCTTCCGGAGAAGAAAGATGGTGCTTATACTATTTTCTATATGGGTGTTAATGCAGGTGCTTTTTTCGGAATGATGCTATGTGGGTATGTTGCTGAAACGCAAGGCTGGCATTGGGGTTTTGGATTGGCAGGTGTTTTTATGCTCCTTGGTACATTGCAGTTTGCTTTCGCTAAGCCTCTGATGGGCAACTTAGGGGTTATCAATACCGATAAAGAAGCTGTTGCGGCCAAACAATTGGAGGATACTGATAAAAGAAACCCATTTACAATTAGTGATTATTTATTAATAGGAATAGTTGGGGTTATTGGTTTCTTATATGCGTTTAATGATCCTTTATCTAAAAATGGAATTATAGATTTATTCGCCTTTCTAGATACAGGTTTCCTAAGAGGACAATATATGATGATTATTGTCGCTTTATTGATTTTTGTATACCTATTGGTTTCACGTATTATACGCTATGATAAGGTAGTTCGTGATCGTATGTTTGCAGTTGTATTATTAGCTTTCTTCTTGATATTCTTTTTTATGAGTTTCGAGCAAGGAGCAACATCTTTAGTATTGGTTGCGCGTGATTATATCGATCGATCGTTGTCGGGATCTGCGTTGTTGACGTTCAATATTATTAATGCATTACTTACTATCGGTCCGTTATTAATTATTTCTTGGGTATTAATACGCTTAGCTAAGGCTACATGGACACGAATAGCTCTTTCGAATATTATTCTAATCGTATGTTTTGTTATTATTTGGGGAGCAGCGATATGGATGCTTAAAAATGAATTCTCCAAAGAAGCATCAGAAATTACTGTTTCTTGGTTCTCTACTTTAAATTCGTTCTTTATTATTGCTTTAGCTTCTACGGTTTCCAAATTGTGGGAATCCAAATATAACCCTTCGGCAGCCTTCAAATATGGCTTTGGTTTAATCTTAGTAGCGATTGGATTTTTAGTGTTAGGATTAGGTGCTATGGGCGTATCTGAGGGGGTGAAGATATCAATGATATTCTTAGTACTGACTTACTTATTTCATACATTAGGTGAATTATTTATATCGCCTGTCGGCTTATCTTATGTTTCTAAATTAGTACCTGCGCGAATGTTAGCATTTATGTTTGGTATTTGGTATTTAGCAATCGCAATTGCACAAAAATTAGCCGCTGTATTAGGTGGACAAGTTGAAACTATCCAAGAGCAGTACTCTTTGAGTCATTTTTTCTTCTTATTTACAGCAATTCCCGCTGCGGCAGGACTTTTAGTGATGATTTGTAATCCATTAATTAAAAAATTAATGCACGGTGTCAAGTAATTTTTTATTGTTATAAAATAAGAAAAAGAGGCTGTCCATTTTGAGACAGCCTCTTTTTTTTTAAACTTTTTGTACCCTGCTTAATATTATCTCTCTGTTATTTATTAATCATCTATTATCGTGGAAATTTCATGAAAATGATATACATCTAATTTTGAATTTATTTACTGCTATTTTTATTTAACTAACCCAATTGTTTTATAGGAATCTATTGTTAAAGGAAATTCTTTAGGAAGAAATACCTTAAAGGGCTCCCTTATTTGTTTTCCCTAAATGTGGGAACGCTTGCGTTATTATCTGATGGATGGTGTTTTTGTCTTATACCTCATCGAACCTCAAGAAATGAGAACTCAAAATAGGATATCCCAACCGTAGTAATGCGCTATTTTTAGGGAATATTTTATCGAGAAAAGTCACATAAGGTTGCTTAAACAATTATATATTCTTTTTTGCTGTTTTTTATCTTTTACAATAATGTGAAACAACTATATTTGTCGCTCTTAATCAAACAATAAAATAATATTATATGGGGGCACCGGAGCAAAAGGGACATCCTAAAGGATTATATCTTCTATTCTTTACAGAGATGTGGGAGCGTTTTTCTTATTATGGGATGAGAGGTATTTTAATTCTTTATCTTACAAAGACGTTTTTAGAGGGAGGACTAGCATTTGAAGAAGGAACAGCAAGTTTAATCTATGGTTGGTTTACAGGTTTTGTATATTTTACGCCGCTTATTGGTGGTTGGTTAGCCGATAAATATTTAGGTCAACGCAACTCAATCACTATCGGAGGTATTACCATGATGCTAGGGCAAATAGTTTTATTCTCCATGGTTTCACATGTGGGCCTATATTTAGGATTGTTGTTGTTAATTATAGGTAATGGTTTTTTTAAACCAAATATCTCGACTTTAGTAGGAGGTTTGTACAAAGAGGGGGACGATAGAAGGGATTCTGCATTCTCTATCTTCTATATGGGGATCAATTTAGGGGCTTTCCTAGCGCCATTGGTAATTGGTTTATTAACAGATAATATTTTTGCAGTAAAAGATGAAGCAGGTAATCAAATTATCTCTTATGGCTACCGTTATGGGTTTTTAGCGTCCGCTATAGGTATGTTTTTAGGGCAGATAGTATTTAATTTGCTAGCGCAAAAATATTTGGGTGACCTTGGAAAAAAACCAGGTAGCTTAAATTCTTCTCCTAGCGCAGATAATGTAGCTGTAGTAGATCCAAATAAACCATTGACAAAAGATGAGAAACAAAGAATAACGGTTATTTTTGTTTATTTCTTATTTGCAATTTTCTTCTTTGCAGGATTTGAGCAAGCAGGGTCTTCTTTATCTTTGTATACTGATAAATATATCAATCGTGATGTGTTTGGTTTTACTATTCCAACCTCGTGGTTTCAGTCTGTAAACCCTTTGTTTATTGTCGCTATAGCACCCTTGTTTAGTATATTCTGGAGCTCTAAGGCAGGTAAGAAATTGACTACACCTGTAAAAATGGGCTCGGGCATGATTCTATTGGGTGTAGGTTTCTTTTTTATGCTTGGTGCTGTTGGTGAAAGAGGTGGTAATGTAGCTGACGATACTGTTAAAGCTAGTTTGTTATGGTTAGTATTTACGTATTTATTCCATACAATTGGTGAGTTATGTTTATCGCCAGTTGGATTATCTGTTGTTACCAAACTATCACCGCCAAAATTAGCTTCTTTGCTAATGGGCGTTTGGTTATTATCGTCCTTCTTTGCCAATGTAATAGGTGGTTATTTAGCCTCTTATGTAGATAGAATGGGGGCCGGTAATATATTCTTATACGTTTCCATTTTCGTTATCGTTTGTGGTGTAGGTCTACTACTGTTAAATAAGAAATTGGTAGCCATGATGCATGGTGTTAAATAATTAGCGGAAATCAATTTTTCCAACGTAAGATTTTATAAATTTGTGAGATTGCTTTCATCAATGAAAGCAATCTCTTTTTTTATGTATACATTAGAACAAATACACGATTTTAAAGGGAAGTATCCGAAACAGATATGGAGTTTGTTTTTTTCGGAAATGTGGGAGCGATTTTGTTTCTATGGAATGAGGGGTATGCTCGTCTTTTTTATGATTAATCAATTAGATTTTAATGAAAAAGAAGCTAACCTTCAATATGGTGCTACACAGGCATTTGTCTACGCTTTTACGTTTGTAGGGGGATTGTTTGCTGACAAAATATTAGGCTTTAGAAAATCTTTATATTGGGGCGGTATATTGATGATAATAGGAAGTGCCTTATTGGGGTATGATCCTCATGGTTGTTTTTTTATCGGCCTATCTTTTATTATTATTGGTACTGGTTTCTTTAAGCCAAATATATCTACCATGGTCGGCGAACTATATAAAGATAATGATGATCGCCGTGATGCTGGCTTCTCTCTTTTTTATGCAGGGATCAATCTTGGTGCTTTTCTTGGAGGTTATATATGTGTAGCCATAGGCAAAGGATATATGTTCTCCTCCTTAATTGAAGAGTCTATGCGTTGGCATGTGGCATTCAGTTTAGCCGCATTTGGTATGTTGATAAGCTTAATAAATTTTGCATTTACACAAAAGAAATTAGGACCTATAGGTTTACAACCAGGGCATCCAGATGCGATTGTAAAGACTAAACCATTGCCAAGATGGGTAGAGTATATTGTTTATGGAGGTACGTTGCTGTTGATTCCTATTATACAGATTATGGTTTCAAAACCGGAGTATACAAACTATTTTATGTATACTATTGGTCCCTTGACACTGCTATATCTGTTTTATGAGATGACTAATGTTACTACCGCTGAAAGGAAAAAATTACTCGCAGCATTGGTATTTATTGTGTTTTCTATTTTATTCTGGGGTATATATGAACAAAGTGGCGGCTCGTTAAGTATTTTTGCAGCCAAGCATTTGAATGATTCTTTAGTGGGTATAACTGTAGATCCTAATGGGGTAAATAATTCAGCAGGTGCATTTTTTATTATTGCTTTAGCACCTGTATTTGGTTTGCTGTGGATATGGATGGGTAAAAAAGGAATTGAACCCAATACCATTATAAAATTTGGCTTAGGATTTATATTTCTAGGTTTAGGATATTATGTGCTGTTTGCTACACGATTTTTTGCTTTTGATGGCGTGAGTTCATTGGATGTGTTTACCATTGCTTTATTAGTGATTACTTTTGGAGAACTATGTTTGTCCCCAATTGGTTTATCTATTATGACAAAGCTATCACCAGCACGATTGCAGGGGATAATGATGGGTATGTGGTTTTTGGCAAGTGCCTATGGTCAATATGTAGCAGGGATTATTGGTGCTAACCTAGCAGAAGCAAGAGAAGGAGCACCAGCATCTGAGACTATACTGACATATACCGAAGGATACAAAGATTTGGGAATATATGCCTTGATAGCAGGGCTTGTGTTGATTTTGCTATCTCCATTAGTAAAAAAACTGATGCAAGGGGTAAAATAATATTTGACATAATTGTTGTTCTTTTGTGCATACAAATGTGTTGTAACTGAATCTTTTAAATATCTATTGTAGATATTTAATTACGATTTTTTATAAATAGTTAAAGAATAGGTCTTTAATTAGTTGAGAAAGTTATTTTTGTTAACGTTTTAATAGGATAAAGTGGTAGATAGTATTGTAATAATACCAACCTTTAATGAGATTGAAAATATTGAAAATATTATTAGAAAAGTATTTTCTTTACCAGTAGATTTTCATGTTTTAATAGTAGATGATAATTCACCCGATGGTACAGCAGATGCTGTAAAACGGTTAATGACCGAATATGAAGGCAAATTATTTATCGAAGAGCGTAAAGGTAAATTAGGGTTAGGAACAGCGTATATACATGGATTTAAGTGGGCGTTAAATCGTAATTACACTTATGTATTTGAGATGGATGCTGATTTTAGTCATAATCCTAAAGATTTGATCCGATTAAGAGAGGCTGCTTTAGCAGGAGCTGATATGATTATAGGATCACGTTATATTAACGGTGTGAATGTCGTCAATTGGCCTATGAATAGGGTATTAATGTCTTATTTCGCCTCTGTATATGTTCGATTTATTACAGGAATTGCTATTCAAGATGCTACAGCTGGTTTCGTTTGTTTTAACCGTAAAGTGTTGGAGAAAATAAACCTTGATGAGATAAAATTTGTAGGTTATGCTTTTCAAATTGAAATGAAATTTAAAGCCATAAAATATGGTTTTAATGTTGTAGAAGTACCTATAATATTTACGGATCGTACGTTGGGAGAATCTAAAATGAGTACCAAAATATTTAAAGAAGCATTTTTTGGTGTTATACAGATGAAGATTGATAGTTTCTTTAAATCTTATAAATAAAATATGATAAACGAGAATCTAGATCCTAATCCTGAACGTCTGAATCCTACTGATAAAGATATTGAACGCGTATTGCGCCCGCAGACATTTGATGATTTTACGGGGCAACAAAAGATATTGGATAACCTATCTATATTTGTTAGAGCTGCAAAGTTAAGAGGAGAAGCCCTTGATCATGTATTGCTACATGGCCCTCCAGGGCTAGGGAAAACGACATTGTCAAATATCATCGCCAATGAAATGGGGGTAGGTATAAAAATAACCTCTGGTCCAGTTTTGGATAAGCCGGGGGATTTGGCAGGGTTATTGACTAATTTGGAAGAAGGTGATATCTTGTTTATAGATGAAATTCATAGGCTATCGCCAATCGTTGAGGAATATTTATATTCTGCAATGGAGGATTTTAAAATAGATATCATGTTGGAAACAGGACCTAACGCAAGATCGGTCCAGATTTCTTTGAATCCATTTACTTTAATTGGAGCAACTACTCGATCGGGCTTATTAACAGCGCCATTGAGAGCGAGATTCGGAATCAATGCACGATTACAATATTATGATGCCAAATTACTAACATCAATTGTTCAGCGTTCTTCGGGTATTCTTAATACAGCGATTAGTGAAGAAGGATCCTATGAAATTGCGCGACGAAGCCGCGGTACACCGCGTATTGCGAATGCATTACTTCGAAGAACAAGAGATTTTGCGCAGATTAAAGGCAATGGAGCTATTGATAAAGAAATCGCTAATTATGCTTTAAATGCTTTGAATGTCGATGAAAATGGATTAGATGAGATGGACAACCGAATCTTATCAACTATTATTGATAAATTTAAAGGAGGCCCTGTAGGGCTTAAAACTATTGCTACCGCAGTAGGAGAGGATGAAGGCACTATTGAAGAGGTTTATGAACCTTTCTTAATACAAGAAGGATATATTATGAGAACTTCCCGTGGGAGGGAATGTACCGAGGCAGCGTTTAAGCACCTTGGAAGAAATCATTTTAATAAGGGGGGAACTTTGTTTTAAAACGATATGAAATCTATAATTACTATACTACTGTGTCTTGTTGTTGTTAGCTTTGCTAAAAGTCAACCAGGCTGCCCAAGTCCATTTGCAAAAACTGATGAAACCATGAAAAGGTTTCAAATTGGTATAGGAGGTGGGTTAACAGCGTTAAAAGGCGACCGTAAATCCGCGAATGCAATGGGTACAGCGGGGTATTTTAATTTTGATTATCAGTTTGTTCGTGGTTTGTATGCTGGGTTAAGGATGCAACTAGGAAGTCTTAAGATGTCGCCCGTCAATTATGATTATCGTGAATCTGATGCTCGATATTTTGGATATGGCGCAGGTGTATTAATTCATCCTATTGAATTAATTAACGGTGCTGACAATAGAAGGAGGGCTACTTCGATGGCTAGAAACTTAGTAAAAGATTTTTATATTGCTGTTGATGTATTAAATGTTTCCAGTCGTTTCAATTCAGTTTATAGAGATCTTTCAGACTATAATAGCTATGGCCCTATTGAAGGTAATGATGCCGATGGAGTTCCAATTTTTAAAAATAGAGTAACTTCTTTGATGCTTCCATCATTAAATATTGGTCTTGCTCCTGTATTGAATAGTAGAACACAAACAAATTCTTCAGGTAAAAAAAATGTAATTCGATTGGTGTTAAATGCACAATTTAATTTTGCAAATAACGATGAATTAGATGGTTATACACCATATGATCAGAATATGAATCGAATAAGTGAGGAGAATGACAGATATAATTTTTATTCTCTGGGTCTTCGTTATTCATTCTAGGTAGTTATAGGAGGATAATATAACAATATTTTTTACTTGATACGTTTGATGTAATTAGTTTGTTCTAGATAAAGAATTCGTTATTTATAATACTGCGGGGTAAATTCATTTTGTTGAAATGATATTTAAGTACAATGCCAATGAAAAATTTGATTCTATCACTCCTAGCTATTACAGTTGTTGAGACGCTGCATGGACAGCTTTATTGCCCTGATACGTATTCCAAAAAAAAGCCCAATGCAAAATATAATAATTCTATTAGTACCTTTCAAGTCGGATTTGGCGCAGGATTAACAACGCTCAAAGTTGATCGACGATTGCCCAATGCAAATGGTTTAGGATCGTATTTTAATTTCGATTATAGAATTACTAAAGGCTTATTCTTAGGTGCACGTGCACAAATAGGAAGTCTTTGGATTGAACCTGGTGCCGAACCGTTATTTGATAATAGGAGTTTATTTTCACGTTATACCAGTTTTGGTGGGGGGGTATTAATATACCCTTTTGACTTGCTCGAAGAAGAAGATAATGGCAGAGGGGCTTTATCGATTAAACGCTACTTCTTAAATGCGCTATATATTGAAGTTGATGTTATGAAAACCAGTAATCGATTAAAATCCATATTTAGAGATCCTAATGACTTTACTACTTATGGTCCTATAGACCATTACAATGCAGACGGAATTCCTATCTTTAAAGATAAAGTTAACTCATGGATGTTACCTGCTCTTAATTTTGGTTTTTCCCCCATGATTAATTACCGTAAGTTGAAAAATAGTAGTGGTAAATATATCTTAAGATTTGTAGCAAATGCACAATTTAATTTTGCGAACAATGATATCTTGGATGGGTATACTCCATTGGATGGGAATGGTGATAAAATAGATTATGGGAATGATTTTTATAGGTTTTATTCTTTAGGCATTAAATATTCCTTCTAATTTTTTTTTCTACTCTTGTAGCTCTACTTTTTATGGCTGCAGTAGGCTCTTTCTCTAAGTCCAATAATATATACTGCTGGAGCTCTTTAAGTAATAAAGGCTCATCGTTTCCCAATAGAAAGGCTATATCATAGGTATTGCAGCGAACAGCGATAGCACACTGTTTGTTTTCTAATAATGCAAATGTCCTGTTTAGGAGTTTACCTTTTAATTCGTCACTGACATACAAAATATACTTCAGCGGATTTTTTAACAATTCTATTGTCAATTTACTGACACTTCGCAGTACGCTCCAATTTGTGCTGGTATAATAGAGGTGTAGCACATCTTCTTTGTATTTGAGTAATAAGTTTCTCTGCTGTAGTAATAGATGCTCCAGTGCCCAAGCAGCTCTAAATGCTGTCTTATTGTCTGAGGATCTGTTTATTATAGTGATCAGATCTTCTATAGAAATTTCTCTGAGGAAATCTTCGTTAAAATCAGCAGTACTACAAGTTTGTAGTACTGCTGCTATTTTTAGTTTTCTTTGGTTATCCACAACTAACGTTTTAGAGGGCGTTCTTTGTTTATTTCTGTGATATCTACTTCATTCATTTTTGATGATCCTAATAAATGTTCAGCGAAATAATCCGCCATTTTCCAGAAGAAGTATTCTGTCATATCACCAAAAGCATGTGCTTGACCGGGAAGCATTACAAAATCAAAACGCTTGTTTGCTTTTATTAAAGCATCAACCACACGAATAGAATTTGCAGGATGCACATTGTTATCTACATCTCCCGTGACAATTAATAGTTTTCCTTTTAAGTTCTTAGCTAAATCTGAGTTGCGGTCAATTTGGTAGTTGAAGGTTGTATCTCCTTTTGCAGAAATTTCTTCTTTCACACCATGATGACGCTCACTCCACCATCTGTTGTAAATATTATTTTCGTGATTACCAGCACCCGAAACAGCAACTTTAAAGAAATCAGGATATACTAGCATGGCTGCTGTAGACATAAAACCGCCTCCAGAGTGCCCTGTTATACCGACTTTGTTGATGTCAATAAACGGATACTTGTTTGCTAATTGTTCTGCTGCGACTTTCTTATCTTCTAAACCATAATCCCTCAAATTACCATATCCATAGGTATGGTACCATTTGGAACGTGATGGATGTCCACCACGATTACCTACCGAGATAACGATGAAGCCCATTTGTGCTAATCTGTCTATACGATCCATGCTACGGCCGAAGCTTTTGTTTACAGCCTCTGTTTGTGGACCTGGATATACGTATTCTATAATAGGGTAGGTCTTAGTAGAGTCGAAATCATATGGTTTATACATCACACCGTAGATATCCGTGATGCCATCTGCTGCTTTCACCTTGAATGGTTCAGGAAATTTGTAACCTGTAGCAAATAGTTGTGACAAGTCAGCTTCTTCTAGTTTCATGATTAATTGACCCGAAGCTGAATATAGATTACTTACCGGAGTTGTATTTACACGTGATGCATTATCGATAAAATATTTCCCACTTTCGCTGATGGCTACTTGATGGTCAAAATTACCAGGTGTCAATAGTTTGGGGCTACCGCCATTTTTTGATACTGCGTAATAATAGCTATAATAAGGATCTATATTATTTTCTTTGCCGTTGGCAACAAAATATAGGGTACCCGTAGCTTCATCGTATGCCGATAGATCATCACAATGGAATTCACCTTTAGTGATTTGATGGATCAGCTTACCATTGATATCATATAAGTAAAAATGACCCCAACCATCACGCTGGCTCCATTGTATGAATTGATTACCATTATTGATAAATTTTGGCTTTTTGATATCTTGGTATACATTAGCACGTTCTTCGACAAGCACACGTGTTTTTCCATCTACACCTACTGCGACAACATCTATTTTGTGTAAATCTCTACTGCTACGTGCGATATAGAACTCCTCATTGTTGCCATGCCAATAGTTGATAAAATGCTTTCCTTTAAAACTATCTTTCGTACGATCTTTATTCCATAAACTAATAGTTTGGTTTTTGAAAGCCGCAATATTTACTCTCTTCGCTTGATGATTGGCACTGTCGAATAGGTATAGTTCTACTTCTGTAGAATCTTTTTCACCAGGCAATAGATATTTATAGGTATCTAATGTCGGACGTGCACTACCGGTATTATTGATCACCCAAAGATCGTTGATATGTCTAGAATCTTTCTTTGTTAATGCAAAGTATTTTCCATTAGGTGACCAATTTAACCAAACACCTTTACGTTTTTTCTTTTCTTCTTCGTCCGCTTTTTTATCTCTTGTAGTCGTACTGTACTGATCGCCGCCCCATGCATAATATTGAACGCCATCTTTCGTTATTTGGTGTTCGATAATAGTAGAATCTTTCTCATCTTTTAGTGCTTTTTGATAGTTAGCATAGTCCATCCAATACAAATTGTAGTCCTTGGCATAGTATACTTTTGTCGTATCTGGATTGAAGCTAGCCCAACTAAGGCGTTTTTTTTCTTTCGTGGTATCACTAATTTCTGTTAGTTTCTTTGAATTTAAATCATACTCAAAGAAGAATAACTTCTTTTTTAAGGTATCTTTTTTGTTTGTAAGCTTTGCGATTTCATCTTTGCTTTTTACTGTATCTTTACTGCTCTGTACTTCAAAACGAATTAAGTTTTCGTTGTCCATAAAGCGCAAATTTTGGATAGGTAGATGCTGCGCATCAAATGGATTTCTAACAATAGATGTTACTTGGGCAGCCATTTCTCCATTGTCAAACAAAGGGCTTTTTTTGCGTGATGCTGGCTGTACTAAATACCATTTTTTGCCGGATGAGGTTGTATATTCATACCAAAAATTTTCACCATAATTTATCCAATTTGGTTTTACATCGGTAGATTGTATTACTGTTCTTAATTTGCTAGGCGAATACTTAGCCGCTAATTGATAGTTAGGAGTAGGTAGATTTTCTTTCTGTTGTGCTTCACTAAGTTGATAACAAAAAGCAAATAAACCTAAGAAATAATATTTCATGTATTATTAATGTTGATTATGAAACGCTAAAATATTGCTTTATTTACATATACTGAATTATTTCAGCTGTAATATTTTAGATAGCTTAATAAAACTTCTCATTAAAATTGACCAAGAATAGCTCTTTTGTAGCCCGTGTAATACCGGTATAGAGCCATCTCAAAAATTCAGTGTTCAACATATCATCGTTTAGATAGCCTTGATCTACAAATACTAAAGGCCATTGTCCACCTTGTGCCTTGTGGCAGGTGATAGCATAGGCAAATTTTATTTGCAAGGCATTATAATAAGGGTCTTTTTTGATCGCTTCCATACGATCTTTCTTGGAGAATATATCTTCATAGTCCTTTGCTATACTTTGATATAGCAGCTGATGTTGATCCCGAGGCAATTGTGCGGCATCCACATGTAAGCTATCTAACAGTACACGGCAACGAATAGCATCTCCTTCGTTATTATCCATAAAGGTCAAATACAAATCGGCAAATCGAAAGCCATGCATATCGTGGACATTACTTACTTTTTTGATGACAGCCATATCTCCATTAGCAATGAAGCCAGTATGCTTTTCATCGTGCTGTTGTAACCAATAATAATTGTTTTTTACAACCATGATGATATCACCTCCCGTTATCTCTTCTTCCCTAAAAAGAATTTGATTGCGTATATGCTTATTGTATAGATTGGCCGATTTATTGGAGCGGCATATTACCATACAATTTTCTATGTCATACTTGTTATAGGCATAATGTAATCCTTCGATCAGTCTTTCTCCTGTCATACGGAAAACATCGCTATACCCTTGGGTAATAAATTGTGGGAATTGGTACTCTGGAAATTCCTCGTCTAGGCGGATTTCATTTCTTATCTTGGTGGCGTTGAAGAGTATGCCAGAATTTTTGTCTTGACGTACTACATCCGTTAGTTCGTAGGTAAATGTCGTAAAGCCATATTCTGCTTGAATAAATGCAGCATTCAGGGCTGGGCTATTATCTAGGCCGACTGGAGGTAGCTGTGCCGTATCGCCAACAAGCATCAAACAGCAATTTTTTCCCGACTGTACATAGCGTATCAAGTCACTCAATAAGCCTTCCGAAAATACTGAAAAACCTTCTGTAGTAATCATAGATGCTTCATCTACAATGAATAAAGTGTTTTCATATAGATTTTCGGCGATATCAAAATCCATTTCTATAGATGCAGCACTTTTCTTTCTATAGATCTTTTTGTGGATAGTAAGAGCAGTTCTACCGGAGTAGCTACCCATTACCTTAGCTGCTCTACCTGTTGGAGCTAATAGAACTGAACGCTTCCCTAATCTGGGTAGTGTGTTGACTAATGCACTGATAATCGTAGTCTTTCCTGTACCAGCATATCCTCTTAGGATAAAGGTAGAATCCCTAGCAAATGTGTGTAGAAACTCCTCTAGAAGGGAAAATACTTCTTTCTGTTGTTCTGTAGGGTTCCATGAGAACTGTTGTAATAATAGATTCTGTATATGCACGGTCAAAGTTATTCAAAAAGGTTTGTCAATTCAATTGTAAAAGCTAATTTTGTTCATCAGGCAATAGTGCTTTTTTTAATACATTAATAAATGAATTTTATTTCAGAAGACTTTCATTTACATTATATCGCAAGCTATACTTTATTTATTCAAAGTGACTTCAAAAATGATTATTTAGTCGTTGTTAATGAAGATAACGAAGTGTTGGTATTATTACATTATGATAATTTGCAGCCTTCGGCTGAAGCGGTTAGATTTTTGAGTCTACCATTTGCAAAAGTTATTATAGGTATGCCGCACCAAAATTTGGTATGGGTGCCCGCAGAGGTGTATGATCCGTCTGAAAAGCACTTGTATGCCACTTATTTTTTGGATGAAAATGTAGATACCATATTGGCTAGAGATTTTGATGATTTGGCTGCCGTCGCATTGTATCAGTATGACCAATTGTTATTGAATCGATGGACAAAGATATTTCCACAGGCTAAGTTGGTGCCTAATTTTGAAATATTTATTCATCAAGCGAAAGGTTATATAAATGATCAAGGGGCGATTTTAGCTGTTTATGTGTACGACAATCAAGCTGATATATTTTTATTTATCAATGGTGAATTCAAGTTGTATAATACGTTTGAAGTAGCGACTGCAGATGATTTAAATTATTTTGTCCTTAGTATTTTGAAGAATTTTGCGGTGACAGGTAAGCTCAATAAGGTGTTATTGAGTGGTGCTGATAAAGAATCAGAATGGGCATATAGATTACAGAATTATGCGGAGAATTTAATTCTATTGCAGCCGAAAACGGCTTGGACAACAAGTAATGCCGGTGTACAGCAAAATTTATCATCTTTAAATATATTAGCAGATACAATACTATGCGTATAATAGGAGGTAAAATAGGAGGAATCCGTCTCAATCCTCCCACTAATTTGCCGGTTAGGCCAACAACAGATATCGCTAAAGAAGCGTTGTTTAATATTTTACAACATCAGATCCAATGGGACGAGTCTACTTGTTTGGATTTGTTCTGTGGAACAGGGAATATCTCTTTTGAGCTTGCTTCACGTGGAGCACTTGAAGTGGACGCCGTAGATATTCATAGTAAATGTTTGTTTTATGTGAAAGATACAGCCAAGAAGCATGATTTGGAGGTTATCACAACACGTAAGGCTGATGTATTTAAATTTGTCAGTTCCTGCAAAAAATCATACGATTTTATATTTGCTGATCCGCCGTATGATGTTGCACAGCTACCACAATTGCCACAGCTAATATTAGATAATGGCTTGCTTAAAGAAGGCGGTATATTGGTTATAGAGCATCCTTCCTTACGTAAGTTGGTAGATCATCCTTTGTTTATAGAAACCCGTAAATACGGTTATTCTTCTTTTAGTTTTTACCACAATAAATAGCAGTTTATGAAAGTAGCAGTTTTTCCGGGCTCTTTTGATCCATTTACCTTTGCACATAAAGATTTAGTAGATCGTGCTTTAGGTCTTTTTGATAAGATCTATATTGCCATTGGTGTAAATTCCTCCAAAAAGGGAATGCTGGATTACGAACAACGTAAAGCTTCTATTGTAGCGCTCTATGCGGGGAATCCGCAAGTCGTGGTGGAAACATTTACTGGGTTGACAGTTGATTATTGCAAAATCGTAGGGGCGCAGTTTATTTTGAGAGGTTTACGTAATGCGAAGGACCTTGAATTTGAAAATCCAATAGCACAGAATAATCTTATACTAGCACCATCCATAGAGACCTATTTTTTGATGAGTAGATCTGGTACAGGTCATATTTCGTCTACTATAGTACGTGATATATTAGCCAATGGAGGTTCTGTAAATAGTTTAGTGCCGCAAGAAATACTACGTTTTATCAAGTAGTATTATTCGGTAATACGTTTATATGAAAGCATTTTACATTTTTGTGAAATGCTTTTTTATTTTTAATGCAACCTTTTAGCGCTACCATGCAACTAATGTACTAAAAAGATAAATTATGAATAGTAATATGATGATAACTTTAGTTTGGCTTGGTGCTTTTACTATGGTGGTATTAACAGTTTATTTTATTATGAAATTTAAATCCGTAAGACCTCCAGATGTTTTGGAAGTATCGATGCCTCCAAAAAGGAAGTCGGATTGGCAAAAGCCAGGAATTGTGGTGTTAGGCATTGGTTTTGGGATTTTAATGACGGGAATTTTACACACAAATACCATCATTGATAATGATGCTATCAATGTTGGTATAGTAACCATATGTGCTGGAGTCGCCATGGTAATCGCTAATGTGTTGGATAAGGATAAAAGTACTGAAGATTAATATTGATGGACCAATTGTACATCGATAAGGTATTGGCTGGGGATTCGCAAGCTTTTCGTTATTTCCTAGAAACGTACAAGAATATGGCCTATTCGGTGGCTATGTCTATCGTTAAGCAAGAGCATCTTGCTGAGGAAGTTGTGCAAGATGCTTTTATGGTATGTTACCAATCTCTTTCTCGTTTTAGAGCACAGGCTAAATTTAGTACTTGGTTGTATCGAATTGTTGTGAATTGCTCTTTTGGTGCTTTACGCAAACATAAAATAAAACATGATGTGATAGACGTCGCTTTACATGATGTTCAGTTTGATGATGATGCCTTTGCAGGGCTAGTAAAGAAGGAGCGTGAGCAGTTGATTCAGGATAGCTTGCTCAAAATTTCAGCCAATGAAGCTTTAGCGCTGCGATTATTTTATCTAGAAGAATTGTCCTTGATGGAAATAAGAGAGATAACAGGATGGACAGAAACCAATACCAAGACCATTCTCTTTCGAGGAAGGAAGAGCTTATATGGTATTTTATCAAAGTTAATGAAGGAGGATTATTATGGACTATGAAGATGATAAGCTAAAGAAATTGATGCAGGACAGTAGGCTAGAAATGCCTTTTTCTGATTTCGAGGACCGTATGATGTCAAAGATTGAAAGCTATGAACTGAATAAAGCCAAAGCGGGGAGAAGTCAATTTTTTGCGGTACTATGCTTTTTGATAGGAACTGTCTTTGGAACGGTATTGAATTTTATAGTAAGTCGCAATTTGGATTGGATTTCTTCTTCCGTTGCGGTGCAAGATGTTTTTTACCTTGCTTCACAGCTAATATATGTGATACTGATTATACTATTTAGCGATAAGCTGTGGAAACTTATCAAAATTAGTAAAATAAATACTAAAGGCTCTTTTTAAAAGAGCCTTTAGTATTTATTTTATGTTCTAAAAAATTTAATCTTATGTCCTTTTATTTTACCGTTGGTTCCTTCACGAATGATAGTAGCCGCTACGTGTCGCTTGACAGATATATAAGCTTCTTTATCTTTAACTTCTATAATGCCGATATCGTCTTTTTCTAAACCGTTCAATTTTAAAATATAACCTACGATATCAATTTTGTTGACTTTATCTTTCTTACCAAAAGGTATATAAAGCGTTGAATAAGGCGTGTTATTTGGCATTGGATATTCTTCTTCCAAGATAATCTCTTCTGCATCTTCCGTCAGATAAGGGAAGTCATCTTCTGGTTTTAGCATCACGATTACCTCTCCTTTACTATGCATACGTGCCGTACGACCATTGCGGTGAATAAACGCATCCTCTTTGCTCGGAAGCTGATAATGTACAATAACATCGATCTCCGGAATATCCAATCCACGCGCCGCCAAATCTGTCGTTAATAGGATGCGGTTACTGTTATTACGGAATTTTAATATCGCCAGCTCACGATCTCTTTGTTCCAATCCGCCATGGAATACATCATGAATCAAATCTCTGTTGTCCAACAATTCACTGATATGATCCACTGCATCTCTATGATTACAAAAAATCAATATCTTTTGCTCTCCAAGGCTGCATATTAAATTGAATAAGGTCTTCAATTTATATTGTACTGGGCTAATTACCTTTTTGAAGGTAATATCTGGCTTGTTGTCATCAAGATGTAGAAAATCTAATTTGATCGGCTCATTGAATGTCAAGAAGTCCGGGAATTCATCTAAATCTGTCGCTGACGTTAATATTTTACGCTTTACATTTGGAAATGCATCCGCAATAGTTTGTAATTGAAATTGAAAGCCTAATTCTAAGGATTTATCAAATTCATCTAATATTAATGTCTCTAAACTAGCTGTAGAAAATCTATTTCGCTCCAAATGATATATTATCCTTCCGGGGGTACCTATTAATATAGAAGGGGCTTCTTTTAAAGCATTTTTCTCCGTCATCGTGTCATGACCACCGTATACACATAGGACTTTTTGTCCTTTTATGACATTTTTTACAACTGATTCAATTTGTAAGGCTAGTTCACGTGTTGGCACTACAATCAATACCTGAACTTCATTTTTTTTGTCCTTTTGGAGTGTTTTTTCAATCAGTAGACTGAACGCTAACGTTTTACCTGATCCTGTAGGTGATAGCAATATGAGATCTTTGTTAGATTCAAAGCGCTCTAAAGCCTCAGTTTGCATACTGTTTAGCGCCTCTATCTTGAGTCTTTGTAAAATTGAATTTATTTCCATGACACAAAATTAGCTAATTAAAGTATAGTAATAGCCTTTGTTTGTTAAAACTTCGTTAAAAGAAAAGCTATTTTTTGTATTGGCACAGTCGTTGATAATTATCTAGTATTCATAATTTAGGTTAATAATTGGTTAGTTTAAAGTCTCCAGTCTCCCCGGCTGGAGACTTTTTCATTTGCTATTTATGGAAGGGTTGGTACCTCAACACTAGTCTATCACTTATCGACCGCTAACAACGTTTTTTTGGGGGTATTAAAAATATTTTGATTTAGCAATCGAAGTGGAGTTATAAATATTGATGATTGGTATTTTTTTTATATCGTTTTGAGGTAATAAATTATCTTAAGCTAATGTATTTTATTCTTTTAGGATATTTTGGCACAATGCTTGTTTAGTGTTTAACTCATAATTTAGGTTAATAATTGGTTAGTTTAAAGTCTCCAGTCTCCCCGGCTGGAGACTTTTCTGTGTCGAGACTATTTATTGCTGTTTTTTTAGGTAAAATATTGATTATTAGTTTATTTCTATTTCCATTTTTAATGTACGATAGATTGTGTTATTCAAATTGTATTTAGTTTCAATAGTGAATGCTGAGCTTGCTTTTATACCTGTCAAATGTCAGAATACTGTACGATTTGGGGATTAATATGTTTTTGGCATAGTGCTTGTTTAGTATTTAGTATTCATAATTTAGGTTAATAATTGGTTAATTAAAAGTCTTCAGTTCCCCCAACTGAAGACTTTTTTTGTTAAGTAATATGGTTATTACCCATAATAATCCATTTTAAAGAAATTAATCTATATCTGCCAAAAAAATATGGAAACTATATGTTTTTATATTCGTATTTTTGAAAAGGCAATAATATTATTTATATTAGTGTCCGATATACACTAAGTGTGTGTGTCTGTTAGTCATAAACCCAATAAAAATAAAATGAGTTTAATTATCGATGTAAAAGCGCGTCAAATTTTGGATTCGCGCGGTAACCCAACTGTAGAAGTTGATGTAACTACACAAAATGGTTTTGTAGGTCGTGCTGCTGTTCCTTCTGGAGCATCAACTGGTGCATATGAAGCTGTTGAATTGCGTGACGGTGATAAATCAAAATACTTAGGTAAAGGCGTTTTGAAAGCAGTTGAAAACGTAAATACTAAAATTGCACAAGCATTAGAAGGTGTTGATGTATTCGAGCAAAACGCTATCGATAAATTAATGATTGATCTTGATGGTACAGAGAATAAAGGTAATTTAGGTGCTAATGCTATTTTAGGTGTTTCTTTAGCGGTAGCTAAAGCTGCGGCACAAGAGTCTCGTCAACCTTTATACCGTTACATTGGTGGTGTTAATGCAAACACTTTGCCTATCCCGATGATGAATATCATCAATGGTGGTTCTCACTCTGATGCGCCTATTGCTTTCCAAGAATTTATGATTATGCCTGTTGGCGCTCCTACATTCTCTGAGGCTTTACGTTGGGGTGCAGAAGTATTTCATACGTTGAAAAAAATCTTACATGACCGTAATTTATCTACAGCTGTAGGTGACGAAGGTGGTTTTGCACCTACTTTTGACGGTACTGAAGATGCTATTGAGACTGTATTGAAAGCTATCGAAACAGCTGGCTACAAAGTTGGTGACGATATATGCTTAGCATTAGATTGTGCTGCTTCGGAATTCTACAAAGATGGTAAATACGATTATACTAAATTTGAAGGTGACAAAGGTGCTATCCGTACTAGCGAAGAGCAAGCTTCATACTTAGCTGAATTATCTGTAAAATACCCTATCATTTCTATTGAGGATGGTATGGCTGAAGATGACTGGGCTGGTTGGAAGACATTAACGGAAAAAATCGGTGATCGCGTACAATTAGTAGGTGATGATTTATTCGTTACGAATACTGTTCGTTTACAACAAGGTATTGATACAAATACAGCAAATTCAATCTTAGTAAAAGTAAACCAAATCGGTTCTTTAACGGAGACAATTAATGCGGTTACCTTAGCACAAAATTCGGGCTATACTTCGGTAATGTCTCACCGTTCGGGTGAAACTGAAGATGCTACAATCGCCGATTTAGCGGTAGCATTGAACTGTGGTCAGATCAAAACTGGTTCGGCTTCACGTTCGGATCGTATGGCGAAGTACAATCAATTGTTACGTATTGAAGAGGAGTTAGGTGAAAATGCACGTTTCATCGGTAAAAACTTTAAATACGCAATCAAGAAATAATTTTTTTAGTACAACTGTCTAATTTTTGAAGTTATACACTATGATTTTCATTATTAGATAGTTGTACTATAATTGTTGATTAGACGATTAGTTCACAACAAATAAAGCATAGATTATTTTCATTTTTTTTAACAAAATGTTTGTGTTAAATGAAAATATAGCTATATTTGCATCACCAAAACGGGAAAGAGATACCTCTTCGAAGTGAATGGAAAAATGCATTCCTAGCTCAATTGGATAGAGCGTCTGACTACGGATCAGAAGGTTAGGGGTTCGACTCCCTTGGAGTGCACATAGTTAACTGAGAGCCTAATTCTTATAACATAAGATTAGGCTTTTGTTTTTTTCACTAAAAAAAAATAACTCGCATCATTATGCTAAACCTAGTATTATTTGGCCCTCCGGGAGCAGGAAAAGGTACTCAATCTGAAAAACTTATCGCTAAGTACAATTTGGTACATATCTCAACAGGTGATATATTTCGTGCACACATCAGTAATCAAACGGAGCTAGGTAAACAAGTTAGCCAGATTATTGCCGAAGGTAATTTAGTGCCAGATTCTATTACTATCGCAATGTTGGAAGAAGAAATTAAACAAAATCCACAAGCTAAAGGATTTATTTTTGATGGTTTTCCTCGTACTGTTGCGCAAGCAGAAGCTTTAGATGCTTTTTTAATCGCTAATGGTACAGCTATTACAGGTGTCGTTGCCTTAGATGTTACCGAAGAAGTATTAACAGAGCGTATCGCTAAACGTCAAGAAATATCAGGACGTGCTGATGATGCTGCAGATAAATTGAAAAAAAGAATTGAGGAGTATTTTGGTAAGACAATTCATGTTTTACCGTATTACGAGGCTCAAGGTAAATTGACTAAAGTAAATGGTATAGGCGAGATTGAAACAATTTTTGCTGATTTATCAGCTGTAATTGATGGGTACAACGCTTAATCAATTTTAATATTTAATAATTATAAAGGTATATATGGCTCAAGGTTCAAATTTTGTTGATTATGTGAAAGTGTGTTGTCGTTCGGGGCATGGTGGGGCAGGTTCTGCACATTTGCATCGTGATAAGACAACCATGAAAGGTGGACCTGATGGAGGTGATGGTGGTCGTGGTGGGCATATTATCTTAAAAGGTTCTTCTCAACATTGGACACTATTACATCTCAAATATAGAAAGCATATTATCGCGGCTCCAGGTGGATGTGGAAGTTCGGCGCTTTGTACTGGTGCTACAGGTAAAGATGAGATTCTTGAAGTACCCTTAGGTACTGTAGCCAAAGATGCTGAAACAGGTGAGATCTTATGTGAGATAACGGAAGATGGTCAAACTGTAATCTTAACCCCTGGTGGTAAAGGCGGTTTGGGTAATAATAACTTCAAATCACCAACACAACAAACACCTCGTTTTGCACAACCAGGTATGCCTGGTATTGAGCAATGGGTTATTCTTGAGCTAAAGGTATTGGCAGATGTTGGTTTGGTAGGTTTCCCTAATGCAGGTAAATCAACTTTACTATCTGTTGTATCAGCAGCAAAACCAGAGATTGCTAATTATCCGTTTACGACCTTGGTTCCTAATTTGGGTATCGTAAGCTATCGTGATAGCAAATCTTTCGTGATGGCAGATATTCCGGGTATTATCGAAGGAGCGTCTAAAGGTAAAGGTTTAGGGATTCGTTTTCTTCGTCATATAGAACGCAACTCTGTGTTGTTATTTTTAGTGCCTGCAGATACGGACCGTACTATCGAAGAAGAATATAATATATTGTTGAATGAATTGACATTGTATAATAAAGAGTTGTTGACAAAACCTCGTTTATTAGCGGTTTCGAAATCGGATATGTTGGATCAAGAATTGGAAGATGAAATGAAGGCTCAGTTGCCTCAAGGTATCCCTTCCATCTTCATATCTTCTGTAGCAGGAAAGAATATTCTTCAATTGAAAGATATGCTGTGGAAAGCCATTAATGAAGATTAACATTTAGGATAAAAATAATAAAAGAGGCTACTAAAAATATTTAGTAGCCTCTTTTGTGTTTTGCTGATATTTTATCTTTTTTTGTTTCAATTAAGCATAACTTATGTAATAAAGGAGATAAATTTAACTTAACTTTAATTTAGACCAATCCACCAGTGGGGATATTTTTGGTAGGTATCTAAAGATACTATTTCACCCATTTGGGGTGTTACTATGGCTATATTTTCTTTTTCCGCTTCTTTGGTAACTCGTATCAATGGTTCATCCCAAGGATGAACTGCCAGTGGAAATTTCGAGGAGTGAACCGGAATTAGATGTTTCGAATTTAATTCTTTTGTTGCTTTAACGACTTCTTCTGGAAGCATATGTATATTAATCCATTTCTCATTGTATTGTCCATTTTCTAATATAGCGTAATCAAAAGGTCCGTATTTTTCGCCTATTTCTTTAAAGTGTTTGCCATAGCCACTATCGCCACCAAGGAACAATTTAAGATTTTGAGCCTGTAGGATAAAGGACGACCATAAGGTAACATTACGTTTGAATGTTCTACCTGCAAAATGTCTTGCTGTGGCAGCCGTAAATTCAAAGCCTGCTATATTAGCGGATTCACCCCAATAAAGCTCGGTTATCTGAGCAGATGGATATCCCCATTTCTCTAGATGGGCACCTACACCCAATCCAGTTACGATATGCTTTACCTTATGTTTTATTTCTTGGAATGTATTATAATCCAAGTGATCCCAATGATCATGTGTGATAACCATAATATCGATTTCTGGAATATCCTGAGCGGTATATTCATAGGACATATCAAATGCCTTTACACTGACACGCACAGGTGTTGCATATTTGCTAAATACGGGGTCTATTAGTATCTTTTTATGGTCTAACTGCAATAAATAAGAAGAATGACCAAACCAGACGTATAGGTTGCTATCTGCTGGAAGATTATGTAGATCTGACTTAATTACAGGAAGAGTATCTATCGGGGTTACTCTGATTTTCTTTTCAAAAAAGAAGCTTTTTAAAATGTCCGTATAGGTTACGCCTTCTGCCAATGCAGGTGTGTACTCGAGATTGTCAAAGGCACCATCTTTGTATTTTGGCTTACTTTCCATATTCGCCAATCGTTTTCCTGTAGCTTCAGTACCAAACCTTGGGTGATACATATATAAAATTCCACCAATTAAGCTTAACAGCACCAATATCAATAGCGTATACATCATTTTCTTAAATTTCATAATTGCCTAAATTAGGAGATAAAATCTAATCTTAAAGTCATATTAATTCGTCATAATTATTTAGTTCCGAATCCTTTTAGACTGTTTATTATGTAATTATGATGCTTATTTCCTATTCATTGAATCTATTATTATATTCATTTTATTGTCAAGAGTACAGTTGCGTATAAAAAGTTTTCGAAAGATTGCCCAAATCGTTAAATGGTAAGTAAAGCTGGTATAAATGTACAAAGTGAAAGAAATATATGAATACAAGTTTCGAAGGTCTAACTTGAAAAGCTAAGTATAATAACTATATAGATTCGTTATAAGGTCTCTTTATTTGTTTTCGTGTTAAATTTTAGTAAATTACCTTGGTCTAGTTTTAGGATTTATTTTTTGTAGTCAATTAATTTATGTTGTCTTTTTTTAGGTTTACAGTGCTATTTATTTTCTTTTTCACAACCGTAATAGCTAATGGACAGTATTTATCTGCCGGTTTTGATAAGAAAGAATTGGAAGAATTGGTCAGTATAAATACTACTTATTCTGAATCAAAAGCCAATAAAGACTTAATGCCGAAACCAAAATATTCTAAACTGGTATATCAAAGCCCTGTGCTAGGGCTCGATAATAAATGGGAGCTTTGGATTAAAGATCAACATATTGCTATAATAGGTATTAGAGGATCTATAATGTCTACAGATAGTTGGTTAGCTAATCTTTTTGCGGTCCAGATTCCTGCTAAAGGACAACTAACTATAGCTGAGGATTTTGTATTTAATTATAAATTAGCAGAGAGCCCTAAGGCAGCAGTTCATGCAGGATACGTATTTAGTACTGCATTTTTGGTGCGTGATATATTACCAAAGATAGATTCTCTTTATAAGATAGGTATAAAAGATATAATTGTCACCGGGCACAGTCAAGGCGGTGGACTTTCTTATATATTAGCCGCTAATTTATTATGGCAACAAAAGGATGGCCTATTACCACAAGATATACGTTTCAAAATTTATACAACTGCTAGTCCTAAGCCTGGAAATTTATATTTTGCTTATGATTATGATCGTGTTGCTTTAGATGGATGGTCTTATCATGTCGTGAATACGGAAGACTGGGTACCGCAAACTCCTTTTACTGTGCAAACGGTAGATGATTTACCTACTGTAAATCCTGTTTCTTTTATTCAAGAATCAATTAAAAAACAATCTTTGTTCAAAAGGATTTTCTTTAAATCTATTTATAACAAAATTATTAAACCGCCTTTTAAAGTTGTTGATGTGTATCAACAGTTTTTGGGTGATTATATTGGCAACAAAATAAAATTGGATTATCCATCCTTTCAATTACCTCCATTTTCACCTAGTAGTGAGTATGTAAGGGTAGGTAGGCAAATTCTGTTATATCCAGATACAGGGTATAATACGAAGTACAATGCAGCAGAAAATCCCAAAAATTTCATGCTACATCATACTAATAATGCCTATTATTATTTGCTATTGCATAATAATTTTAAGTAAGAATACGCTCAAAGTGATTGTTTAGATGGATACGAATCGCTTTACGATAAGCTTCAGCATCTCTTTTTTTGAGTACTTCAACTAATTCGTGATGTGATATAAATTCCCCTTTTATAATAGGTTTTTCTAATATTCCTGACTGATGAACATATTGAAAAATCGGAATTAGCATTTCCTGAATCTCTAATAATAGACCATTTCCAGAAATTTCATATAGCTTACCATGAAATTTTTTCTCATCCTCTATACTCCATGGTAATGCTGTATCACCAGAGACAATAGATTTTGTCATTTGTTCTAACTCTTGAATGTCTTTGTCAGTAATTTTATTGATTATAAAATCTGCTATACCTACTTCAAGTGCTAAGCGCATTTCAAAAAGATCTTTTAATGTATCTGTATCCAATATGGAAGGGTGAAAGATTTTTTTCATAGATCCCAATACATCGGGATTTGTAATAATTGCCCCTTTGTGTTTTTTGGATTCGATAAGTCCTATTGCTTTCAAACGAAGTAAAGATTCTCTTATAACTGTCCTACTAACACCTAATTGTACTGCTAAATCCAATTCTTTTGGTAATACATCACCAACAGTAAGTTGATTTAGTTTTATATAATTTATTATTGCTTCTTCTGCTTTATCAACTAAGCTAGAGGTATCAATAATAGGGATTTTGATTACTTCTGGTTTCAAATTACTCATATTAGTTTTAGATCAATATACAATAATACAAAAAAAATACATATTATTTTTTTGCATTAAAGGTTATTATGTTATACATTTGATTTATTATGTATAACATAATATAAAACTAATTAATTTATTAAACCTTAATTTATGAGAAAGATTTTATTATTTCTTTCATTGTGTTGTATGCAATTGGTATCCTATGCACAATCAGTATTGAAGGGTTTGGTACAAACTGAACAAGGGACAGTCTTAGTGGGGGTGAGTATTGTGAATGAGTCTCGAAAAGCGAGTACCAAATCAAATGGCAATGGCGAATTCGCTATCTCTGCAAATGTTGGCGATGTATTGAAATTTAGTTCTGTAGGTTATAAAGACCTATCAACTTCAGTACTTAATTATACGCCTATAAAAATTACTTTATTGACCAATGATCAAGAGTTGGATGAAGTCGTAGTTGTCGGTTATGGATCTATTAAAAAGTCTAATTTGACAGGATCTGTGTCTCGATTGGATAATAGGGTGCTTGAAACTGGAGTTCGATCCAATCCAGCCTCTGCTTTGGCAGGAACCATTCCTGGTTTACGTGTTCAACAAACTTCTGGAAGACCCGGTTCTGTACCTAATATTGTCTTGCGGGGAGGTACTACTTATAGTGGTGGTGGTGAGCCGTTAGTAATTGTTGACGGGTTGGTCCGTTCTGGTTTTCAGGATATTAATCAAGATGATATCGCATCTATTGATGTTTTAAAGGATGCTTCGGCTACCGCTATTTATGGTGCTAGAGCTTCAAATGGTGTAGTATTGATTACTACCAAGCGTGGAAAAGAAGGGGCTTCAAGTGTTACTTTACGTTCCAAAACGGGGATCAATACCTTAAATTTACCTTTTGAATTTTTGGGAGCTGAAGATTATATTTATTGGTCACGAAAATCTATAGAGACTTCAGGTATGTACAATCCAAGTCAATTATCTCAATTGACAGGGGTTTCACCTTTTGGAACGGGGAATAAATATAAAGATCAAAACGGAAATATTCTTGACGGTAATGTTACAAATACTGCCGTTTGGAGTACGATGTTTTTGGACGATACAAATAAAGAATTACTGTCCAAAGGATGGAAAACGATGATAGATCCTGTAACAGGTAAAGAATTAATATATACAGACTTTGACTATTCTGATTATGCTCTTCGCAAAAATAGTGTAACCCAAGATTATAATGTAGGTGTACAAGGAGGAAATGATAAAGGCAAATATTATGCAAGTATTGGTAAATACAATGAGCAAGGGATGCCCGTAAAGACCTTTTATGATCGTCTTACTTTTGTCTTAAATGCCGATTATAAAATCAAACCTTGGTTATTGTCTAGCTCAGGAGTAAATTTTTCGAATACAAAATGGAGAGATGCCGATAATGCAGAGGCAAATTATATGACTCGCGCCTTAGGTGCACCACCGACTATGCGTGGTTATAATGAAAATGGAGATTTGTTGTTGGGACGAGACAATTGGGATGGTAATGTTGCCGTGAATATTGACAAGTTTATTCGTAATAATCAAAATCAAAAATATACCCTTTCACAAGCATTTACGGTTAATCTATTAGATAATCTAAGTTGGAGAACTAGTGGAAGCTGGTATTTGAATCAAGAATTAAATGAATCCTTTAATAAAGATTATCTGAATTCGCCGGGTAATTGGGTGCGAAGTCGCAATTCAAGTGCCGGCTATAAAAAGTTGCTTAATCAAACCTATAATTCCGTATTAAATTACCAACAAACATTTGTTGACAAGCATAGTTTTGATGCCATGTTGGGTTGGGAGTTTTTCGATTCTTATGATCAAGGGCTATCCGCGTCTGGTTCTGGGGCACCTACAGATGATTTTATGGATTTAGCCTTAACAAGTAAAGATGCTAATATGCGTACTATAGATTCTTATCATACCAGACAACGAATTAATTCTTTCTTTGGACGTATCAATTATAACTATGATCAGCGCTATTTATTGACATTAACCGCTCGACGTGATGGTTATTCAACTTTGTTGAACAATCGCTGGGGAACTTTCCCTGGAGTTTCTGTAGGATGGAATTTACATAATGAAAGTTTTGCAAAGAATTTTGTAGGTGCAGATCATGTGTTGAATACGTTAAAATTAAGAGCTAGTTATGGGGAGAATGGTGATGTAGGCTTAATTACTAAGGATGGTCGTGGCAATTACTTTCTACAGGGTGCTTATGGTAGTTCGTCATATGGCGGTAATATCGGCTTTGTAATGAACAATCCAAGTAATTTTAATCTGAAATGGGAAAGCTTAACAACCAAGGAGGTTGGTATAGATGCTCGTTTATTAAATAAAATAGACCTTTCGGTAGCGTATTATTACCGTACCACTTATGACAAAATTGCGCAATTGATCTTACCGGCAACATCTGGTGGTTTTCCCATATTTACCAATAATGGTGATATGAGAAATCAAGGTGTAGAAGTAGATTTAAACTACAATGTTTATCGTAATAGTGATTGGAATGTAAATTTCTCGTGGAATACAGCCTACAATGCAAACAAAGTCCTTCGACTTCCAGAGAATGGTGTACAAAATAACCGTCAAGGAGGCCTTCAAGTTTATGATCCAAATACGAAAGAGCTAATTTGGGTTGGCGGAACACAAGAAGGTCAAGACCCAAATGTGGCCTATGCGTATCAAGCGGAAGGTATCATTCGTAACCAAGCAGATCTGGATAGTTATGCTTTAAAACTTAAAGATTTATTAGGTGCACGAGCACTTGTTCATCCGGATGTCTATAATGCGATGTCCGCCACTGACAAAGGACTTCATTATCCTATCGCAATAGGTGATGTTATGTGGAAAGATGTCAATGAAGATGGTATTATTAATTCATATGACCGTGTTTACCAAGGAAGGACTGTACCACGTTGGACTGGGGGATATGGAATTAATGTTTCTTGGAAAAATTTAAGTATATATACTCGTTTTGATTATGCGCTAGGATTTGTTGCTTATGATGGTCCAAAAACTTGGTTTTTGGGAATGATGCAGGGTACCTTCAATACAATTGCTGATGTGAAGGATACTTATACAACAGAAAATCCTGAAGCCAAATATCCAACATATTATTGGGCAGATCAATTATTTAAAAACAATACCAGTCGACCTAGTAGTATGTTTTATAATAAAGGAGATTATTTAGCTTGGAGAGAATTATCCCTATCCTATAAGCTTCCTAAATTAATCGCTCAAAAGGCTAAGTTGGAGGACTTGAGTATTTCTGTTACCGGACAAAATTTACACTATTGGTCAAAAAGTACTTTATACTCCCCAGAGAGTGGAACTATTGAGCAAGGTGGCGGTGGATACCCATTGCCAAGAACAATAATTTTTGGTTTACAATTAACATTTTAGAATCTTAAAAATTATGAAAAAAATATTTTTAGCAATCGCTATTTTAGCATCAACTACTTGTATTACATCATGTAATAAAATGGACTTAGATTTGGTGCCTGAAGATTATTTTGCAAGTGGAAGCTTTTGGAAAAATCCTGAGCAGGTGAATGGTGCTATGATAGGGCTGCATAGTCAACTCAGAAATTTTCAAGGTACATTTTGGAATTTAGGAGAGATCAGAGGTGGATCCTTACGTGATGGGACAAGTTTTACTGGTACAGCATCTCTTAGTTCAGCAAATATTATTACACAAGATATACGAGAAAGTTCGCCAGGCATTAGTTCTTGGGCAGGTTTATACGCGCCAATATTTCAGGTAAATAATTTTATTTATCAAGTGAATAAAGCAGCCTTTATGACAGATGAGCAAAAGGCTTATTATCTCGGACAAGCTTATGGTATTAGGGCATATTATTACTTCCATTTGTATCGTACTTATGGGCGTGTTCCTATAGTTACGGAGCCTTTAGTGGCGATTAGTACGCCCAACTCTGCCGCTGATGCATATAAGCCAAGAACGGAAACTGAAAAAGAAACCTTAGATTTTATTAAAGCAGAAATTGATAAATCTACGCAATACTTTGGAGCGGATTATACGATCAAGCAACAAAAGGGACAATGGTCTTTGCCAGCTACGCAAATGCTAAAAGCGGAAGTTTATTTATGGTCTGCAAAAGTAGATATTGATGGCGCTGCACCAACTAATACGGCTCAAGATCTGCAATTAGCTAAAGCAGCAGTAGAAGCAATTATTCCTAAATTTTCGCTACAGTCTTCATTTATTAATGTTTTTAACTCGGCTAGTGTTCCTGCTAACCTAGGTAATAATGAGATCATATTTGCAATAAGGTACCTTGCTGGGGAAGCGGCAAATGGTTTGTTCTCCAACTTTATTTATGCCCCTACGGATGATATATCAGGTTATGTAGATGAATTAGGCAATAGTTTGGCCGGTGATCCGTTACAAATTGCTTCTAGTGGTTCCATTATTCGCTATGAATATAAATTTGGTTTATATCAACTTTTTGATCCCCAAGATCAACGTGCGAATGCTACTTTCCTTAATTTTAATAAAGGAACGACTCATGCGGTTGTTTTACGTAAATACTTAGGTACTTTTCTTAATAATATTAGAGTATATACTGATGATTATCCCATTTATCGCCTTTCTGAAGCATATCTTCTCTTAGCTGAAATAAAAAATAAACTCGGTGAAGATCCTACAACCGAAATTATGACTGTACGCAATAGAGCATACGCTGGTTCTGCTCCTCAATTTGTGAACGGTTCTTTTGAAGCGAATGAATTGGCTATTTTTTATGAACGTTCAAAAGAATTTGTTGCTGAAGGCAAACGATGGTATGATCTGAGACGTATGCAAGATGCTAGTGGTAAGCCATTAGCTTTTAGAACGGATTTACCTTTGGTAGGTGTGTTGCAAAATGTATCAGGACAAAATCATAAAATATTATGGCCTATTGATTTGAATACTTTAACTGCTGATCCTACGTTAAGTGGGCAACAAAATCCAGGTTACTCGGGAACCTAATCATTTATTATTGTAAATAATATGTTATACATTTGATTATGTATGACATATTGTTTATTATTGTTTTATTATTATCTATACTATGTTAAACCAAAATATTCAGGGCCTGATTTCAGCTCCTTTCACACCTTTTGATTCTGAAGGAAATTTAAAGGTTTCTATCATACCATCTTATTATAATCTTTTGAAGGCGAATAAAGTAACAGGAGCTTTTATATGCGGTTCTACAGGCGAGGGGGTATCGTTGACTTTTCAAGAGAAGGTCGAAGTATTGAAAGCTTGGACTGCTCTAACTAAGGATGATAAAGATTTTGCATTAATTATGTTCTTAGGAGGTACAAATGTCAAAGAATGTAAAGAATTGGCTATAATTGCAGAGCAAGAGGGAGTTGATGCTATATCTTTCACTTCTCCTTACTATTTTAAACCTGCTAATGTAAAGCAGTTGGCAAAATGTTGCCAAGAGATTGCTGCGGTAGCGCCTAATACAGATTTCTATTATTACCATATTCCTGTTTTGACGGGTGGCAATTATGCTATGTTAGATCTTTTGGCTGAGGTAGATGGTTTAGTCCCAACATTCAAAGGGATTAAATATACACATGAAGATTTTATGGATTTCTTATCATGTATGAATTTCAAAGGTGGTAAATATACAATGCTGTGGGGACGTGATGAGAATATGTTGTCTTCTTTAGCATTAGGTAGCAAAGGAGCCGTTGGTAGTACATACAATTATGCAGCACCTTTATACCATGATTTAATTGCAGCATTTGATAGTGGTGATCTAGTTAAAGCGAATGAATTACAACAAAAATCAATTGACATGATTCGCTTATTAGGGAAATATGGCGGTATTGCTACTGGTAAAGCTTATATGAAATTGGTAGATATTGATTGTGGTGAGTTTAGATTGCCTATTGCGAATATGTCGACAGAATCTTTTGAATCTTTCAAAAAGGAGGTTCAAGCTTTAGGCTTTGAATCATTCAAATCTAAAATCTAATGCTCAAATCCGCTATACTATTAGTAAGTCTTTTATCCTTAGGATGTCAAATGAATAAAAATAAAATGGCTATAAATTGGCAAAGTAATACGGTGTTGCCAGATTCAAATAAACAACAGCATATTGGTGTTGCAGGGCCTATTACGGGTATTATAAATAATAAATTGATCATAGCAGGGGGCGCAAATTTCCCTGCTGCTATGCCATGGGATGGTGGTGCCAAGACATACCAGAAAGATGTTTATATCTATGACATAGAGGATAATGGACATATAGTATATCAATTAAGGCAGGATTTTCAAGATAGTCTGGCCTATGCAGCTAATGTTAGTGTCGCAAATAAGATATATTCTGTAGGAGGTGAACGCAATGGAAATGCTACTGCGGATGTATTTATCTATTATTTAGAAGGAGATAAA
Source organism: Sphingobacterium rhinopitheci (assembly GCF_022627575.1). Classification (GTDB taxonomy): domain Bacteria; phylum Bacteroidota; class Bacteroidia; order Sphingobacteriales; family Sphingobacteriaceae; genus Sphingobacterium; species Sphingobacterium rhinopitheci. The sequence goes on along the minus strand of NZ_JADEYQ010000001.1, from coordinate 79,380 downwards.
TTTATCCGTCAGGATTTAGTTTTGCCAAATCTGCCTATTCCATTGACAAATGGATCCCTTACGCATTTGAATAATGTACTTTATTTTATTGGCGGTGAAAATGCGGATACAGTTTCCAATAAAATTTATGCGTTAGATTTGTACGATGCTAGTTCAAAATGGACTGAATTCTTGACCTTGCCCAATCCTATAACACATACAATCGTAGTCAATGATGCGATGGATAAGTTGTATATCGTAGGTGGTAGAAAAAGAAATGTAAATGCCAAGAGTGACATTTATAAAGAGGTTTATCAGCTTGATGTAAATACCAAAAATATAACCTCTTTGCCCAATTTGCCTGAGCAATTGGCAGCGGGGACAGGTACTTTCTATAAGGATAATATACTGGTGTTCGGTGGGGACAATGCCAGTACTTTTCACCAAGTAGAAGAGTTGATAGCGGAGATCAATATGACAACAGATGAGGTTAAAAAGAAAGAATTAACACTACAGAAAAATAACATACAAAGCGCACATCCTGGTTTTAGTAAAAAAGTATGGCGATTTGACCTTGATACCAAAGCATGGTTACCCACGGATGAAATCGTAGGCGATAGTCCTGTCACAACGACTGCTTTAATATGGAATGATTTAATTGTAATACCTAGTGGGGAGATTAGGGCAGGGGTAAGAACAAATCAAATCTTATCCGGTAAAATTAAGTAACCTATTTAAATAACCTTTAACCAAATTATGAAAACCAAAAAATATTATCCTTGGGTCGTAGTCGGACTCTTATGGTTCGTTGCTTTATTAAACTATATGGATCGCCAGATATTATCTACTATGCGTCCTGCGATAGCAATGGATATTCGTGATTTGGAAAGTGCTGCGGTATTCGGAAATTTAATGGCGGTATTCTTGTGGATATATGGGTTTATGAGCCCCGTAGCAGGGATTGTCGCAGACAAATTCAATAGGAAGTCTTTAATTGTTGGGAGCTTATTTGTTTGGTCAGCAGTGACCTTCGCCATGGGCTATGCCGTGAATTATGAACAATTGTATGTGATGCGCGCTTTAATGGGCGTTAGTGAAGCTATTTATATTCCGGCAGGTTTGTCCCTAATAGCGGACTATCACTCGGACAAGACAAGATCGCTAGCAATAGGGATACATATGACAGGATTGTACTTTGGCCAAGCCTTGGGTGGATTTGGTGCTATAGTAGCAGCTAATTATTCGTGGCAGCATACGTTTATCTTTTTTGGATTTATAGGTATTATTTATGCTGTTGTCCTTTTATTTACATTGTTTGAAACATCAGCACGTACCAAACAAGAAGAACAAGTATCTGAAAAAGTACCTTTAGTGAAGGGGCTATCTATCTTATTTAGTAATATCGCTTTTTGGGTGATCCTCTTATATTTTGCAGTACCTAGTCTACCTGGTTGGGCTACAAAAAATTGGTTACCGACATTATTCGCCGAAAATCTACATATTCCTATGGAACAAGCTGGGCCTTTATCTACTATTACAATTGCATTTTCATCTTTCCTGGGGGTATTATTTGGAGGGATATTATCGGATAGATGGGTACAGAAAAATAGCAAAGGTCGCGTATATACGAGTGCAATAGGGTTATCATTAACTATTCCTGCTGTAATATTGATCGGTTATGGATCTAGTATTTTTGCTATTGTAGCTGCTGGATTGATGTTTGGCTTTGGCTTTGGTATGTTTGATGCTAATAATATGCCTATATTATGCCAATTTGTAGCCGCCAAATATAGAGCTACAGCTTATGGTATTATGAATATGGTTGGTGTATTTGCGGGAGCATATATCACCAAATATTTAGGCGCTTCAGCAGATGCAGGGAGCTTAGGGTCTGATTTTGCGATGTTAGCTGTTATTGTATTTGTAGTTTTGATTATTCAATTAACGGTATTGAAGCCTAAGAAAAATGAAGTTCCTGTTTAAGCTATTTTTTTTAGTACTATTAACGAGTACAACTACGCTGATTTGGGCACAAAAAAGAGTAGCCTGTATTGGGGATTCTGTAACCAAGGGCTATGGGTTGAAAGATTATACGAAATCTTATCCCTATCAATTGCAACAGTTATTAGGAGAGCGCTATCAGGTTGAAAATTATGGTCATTCGGGAGCTACCTTATTGAGAAAAGGGCATAATCCTTATCATAAAACTCAGGCCTATAGCGATGCTTTAGCCTTTCGTCCCGATGTGATTATCGTGGCCTTGGGGCTGAATGATACAGATCCACGCAATTGGCCCAATTACAGTAATGATTTTTTTGCTGATTATTCCCAATTGATTCGTGACTTTAAAGAAATTAATCCTGCCGTAGAGGTATATATCTGTAATATGACCCCTATTTTTTCGGGACATGCTCGTTTTCTGTCTGGTACACGTGATTGGTTTGATCAGATTCAAGGTTTGATTCCAGATATTGCCAGGGCGAATGATGCACAGTTAATAGACAATCATATTGTTCTAGCTGCAAGAATAGATCTCTTTGATGACAACCTTCATCCATCTGCTCAGGGAGCAACGATTTTGGCTAATAATATATATCAATATTTGGTGCCATTAGCGCATAAGTTAAGTGTAGATGAGGCTATAGGTAGTCATATGGTATTGCAACGAAATACAGTCAATAGTATACGTGGACTTGCTAGCGCCAATGAAACCGTTAAGTTGATTTTTAATACTAAAACATATACTACTAAGGCAGATCAATTAGGTAAATGGACTATTGCATTGCCTCCCATGAAAGCAGGTGGGCCTTATAGTATTAATATTTTTAATAATAAGGATACGGTAACGCTAGAAGATATCTTGTTTGGCGATGTGTTCTTGGCGTCAGGACAATCCAATATGGCTTTCCAGCTTCATCAAATGAAGAATAGTAAGTTTTATATTGATAATAGTATAAATAATGCCCGTGTAAGGATTTTTAAAAACAAAAATCTAGTAGAAACAACACATGTGGAATGGGATCAAAATACATTGCAAAAAGTTAATGATTTAGCCTACTTCAGTGGTACTTGGGAAGTGCCTAATAAAGACAATGTAAAGTATTTTTCGGCTATAGCATATGTATTTGCTAATGATTTGAATGCTGCTATGGATATACCTATCGGAATAATAGATTTGTCCGTCGGTGGCAGTAATACAGAGTCTTGGATTCCACGTAAAACATTGGAGGATGATAATCTCTTGGCTACGTATATTCACCAATGGCGAAAGTCAGATTTTGTCCAAGACTTTTGTCGTGAAAGAGGAGCTAAGAATTTGGAATTGGCTACGGCCAAATACCAACGTCATCCATATGATCCTGCATATAATTATGAAGCTGGTGTTCATAAGTGGGTTAATACAAATATGAAAGGAGTATTGTGGTATCAAGGCGAAAGCAATGCCCACAATATGGAGCATCATGAATATTTATTTGAGAAATTAGTAGCTTCATGGAGATCGCTTTTTAAGCAGGAGTTGCCTTTCTATTTTGTGCAATTATCCAGTATAAACCGCCCTTCGTGGGGGAGTTTTAGAAATTCACAACGATTAATGGCTAATAGAATTCCTAAAGCATATATGGCGGTATCTTCGGATGTTGGCAACATAAACGATGTACATCCTGTAGAAAAAGAAATCATCGGTAAGCGTCTTGCTAATTTGGTAAAACAGCATGAATATAAAAAGAAGATCGTAGCCAATTCACCTCAGCCGACAACAGTAGTCAGTGATAAAGGGTTTATAACCATCACATTTAATAACTGTAAACACTTAAAGTTAACGAATGGCACTGGCATCAAAGATTTATCTGTAATGGATAGATTTGGAAATATTATACCTATCCAGGATAGTAAAATAATAAAAAATAAGGTGCGTATAAAAGAACCCTTAGCAGGAGCTATATCTATACAATATGGTTATACTGCATTCACCGAAGGCAATTTGTCCAGCAACAGTGACGTCCCTGTTGCTACATTTAATCTAAAAATCAATTAGTATGATGTACAATAATCAACAATTAAATGAGTTGGCTGAATTTTATAAAAATCAGCTTTTAAATGATACTGTCCCTTTTTGGTTCCCTAGATCTTATGATTTTGAAAATGGAGGCTATTTATTGATGCGTGATGCGGATGGCTCCTTGATTGATACAGATAAAGCGGTATGGATTCAAGGGAGAGCTTGTTGGTTATTAGCGACATTATATAATACAGTTGAACCAAAACAAGAATGGCTTGAAGGGGCAAAAATTGGGTATGAATTTATTAAGAATAAATGCTTCGATACCAATGGTAAAATGTATTTTCACGTGGATCAAGAAGGGATGCCTATTCGCATGAGGCGTTATTTCTTTTCGGAGACATTTGCTGTAATTGCCTGCGCCGCATATGCACAAGCTTCGGGAGACCAAGAGGCGGCAGATCTTGCACGACGATTATTTGGTGTCTGCTTGGAGTATGCGAATGGCGAACGTGCTATAGCACCTAAATTTGAAAATACTAGACCATCAAAAGGAATTGGTATACCGATGATCATGATGAATACGGCACAGCAATTGCGCGAAACCATTGGTGATCCTCGCTGTGATGAAGCTATAGAAAAATATATCATCGAAATTGAAACCTATTTTGTGAAGGATGATATAAGATGTGTAATGGAGCAAGTCGCTCTCGATGGATCTATAATAGATCATATCGATGGTCGTACCCTTAATCCGGGGCATGCCATAGAAGGAGCTTGGTTTATACTGCATGAAGCAATATACCGTAATAACGATCCTAAATTGATCGATTTAGGCTGTCGTATGTTAGATTATATGTGGGAGCGTGGATGGGACAAAGAGCATGGTGGTATTTTATATTTTAGAGATGTCTATGATAGGCCTGTTCAAGAATATTGGCAAGATATGAAGTTCTGGTGGCCTCAAAATGAAACTATTATTGCTACGCTATTAGCCTTTTTGATTACCAAAGATGAAAAATATGCAGTTATGCATCAGCAGATTCATGACTATGCATATGCACATTTTCATGATAAAGAGCATGGCGAGTGGTTCGGTTACTTGCATCGTGACGGCCGCATAGCACAGACTGCTAAAGGTAATATGTTTAAAGGTCCATTCCATTTACCTCGTCAAGAATGGTATTGCATGTCGATTTTAGAAAAATACACTAAATAATTATATGCTAAAGATTATTTTAATGGCCGTTTCTTTTGTTGCAGGTATTGTATTTACTGTTTTCGCACAAAACAATATTATACCTATGCCTATCCATATGCAGCTAGAGAGCGGAAGATTAAATTTATCTAGTGGATTAGTCTTACAAACTTCTATTTTTGACCCTATCAGTAGCAAGAGCTTATCTGCTGAAATCGATGCGCTTAAAGGGGTATTGAAGGAATGGAATATTCTTTTGCATAACAATGCTAAGAAAGGTATACCGGTGATTCGATTGGAATTAGTAGCAGCTAAAGACCAACAATCGGACGAAGCCTATCGTTTGAAAATTGATAGGAATGGGATCCTAATAGCGGCGAGCTCTCCTGTAGGTATATTTTATGGTTTGCAAACACTAAGGCAGTTTGAATTAGCTAATAATAGAATTCAATATGCTACAATAGTAGATAAGCCAGCATTTGCTTGGCGCGGATTTTTAGTGGATGTAGGTCGCAAATATCAACCTATTGATATGTTGAAGGAACAAATCGATGTAATGGCAAAATATAAATTAAACGTTTTACATTTTCATTTTACCGAAGATTTGGCTTGGCGCTTAGCGAGCAAAAAATATCCTGGATTGACAGATGCCTCTGTGATGAGACGTTGGGAAGGAAAGTATTACAGTGAGGCTGAGTTTAGAGATTTAATAAAATATTGTAAACAGCGTAATATTTTATTTTTTCCAGAAATAGATATGCCCGGACATAGTGCTGCTTTTAAGCGCTATTTTGGGGTGGATATGCAGTCTGATGCGGGCATGTTATATATAAAAGAATTACTCAAAGAGTTTAAAGAAACTTATCCTGAACTAGATTATCTGCATATTGGTGGCGACGAAGTGAAGATAACGAACAATAATTTTATGCCTGAGATTACCAAATATGTGGAAGACTTAGGTTATAAAATGACGATGGGCTGGGAGCCCGGTTCTAATCTTTCAGCCAATACATTCCGACAATTGTGGATGGGTGGGCCAACGGTTATTGAAGAAAAGGGCGACCAAGTTTATATTGATTCAAAGCACCTCTATATAAATCATATGGATCCATTAGAGACTGTAACTACGCTATTCTATCGTAAAATCGGTGAGCAAACGGAAGGAAACAATAATCTTCTGGGAGCCACTTTATGTGCTTGGCCTGATCGTGCTGTTGCTCATCCCATAGATATGTTTTATCAAAATGCAGTTTATCCTGGATTATTAACTTTTGCCGAGCGTAGCTGGCGCGGCCAAGGAAGATCTTTATGGACCGCTAATATCCTGCCTAAGGGGACAAGAGAAAATAATGACTTTGAAGAATATGAAGTTAGATTGTTAAACCACAAAACGTCCTATTTTACAGACAAGCCTTTTCCCTATGTTAAACAAATGGGATTAGTTTGGGATTTGATAGGCCCTTTTGATAATGGAGGTGATCTAGAAGCGATATTTCCTATTGAAGAAGCTCCTTTTTCCACAGCTTATAGCGCAATGAAGCAGGTGGAAGGAGGAACAGTAGTATTGAGGCATTGGTGGAATGATGTCGTAAAAGGAGCAATTGATAATCCTTCGGAAAATACGACTTGGTATGCTAGAGCACGTATATACTGTGACCAAGAAGGGGAGAGAGGGTTTTGGATCGGTTTTGATAATTTATCCCGATCATATGCAAGTGATTCTCCTGATTTAGGAACTTGGGATAATAGAAAAAGTTGGGTAAAGGTCAACAATAAACTAATAGAGCCACCAATTTGGAAACAAGCGGGTATAGCCGGGGATTTGGAGATACCATATGTAGATGAAGGATATTCTTATAGGGCACCTACGAATATTAATTTGAAGAAGGGCTGGAATGAAGTTTTTATAAAGCTTCCCGTAAAAGATTTTAATGGGAAAAATTGGCAAACTCCTGTAAAATGGATGTTTACTTTTGTTCCTGTAGATTAGAAATAAATAAACTACCATAATATGAAAAAACTATTTTTAAGTGTTTGTGCTGTTACTTTTGCTTTATTAATACAAGCGCAAGAAGTAACTGTTTTTAAATCTGGTGATGATGGATACGCTAGTTACCGTATTCCAGCAATTGTTAAGAATAAAAATGGTAATCTCGTTGCTTTTTCTGAAGGCCGTGTGGATCATGCCGGTGACTACGGTAATGTAGATATTGTCTTTAAAGTAAGTAAAGATAATGGCAAAACTTGGGGACCCTTGCAGGTTGCTGTAGATTATGATAATTTGCAAGCAGGAAATCCTGCCCCTGTTGTAGATTTGTTAGATCCTGCTTACCCGAATGGCCGCTTATTTTTGTTCTATAATACTGGAAATGGGCATGAAGGGGATGTGCGAAATGGTAAAGGGCTGCGCGAGGTGTGGTATGTTGTGTCTAATGATGGTGGTAAAACTTGGCAAGATGCAGTAAATATAACCACGCAAACACATAGACCAAAGCAACCACAAATCAATCCACAATATAATTTTAGCGAAGATTGGCGTACTTATGCCAATACCCCAGGACATGGTTTTCAATTTGTGGCAGGACCAAATAAGGGAAGGATTTATATTGCTGCTAATCATAATGCTGGTAATCCTGCGCCACAGAATAAAGATTGGAATGCACACGCTTATTATTCTGATGACCATGGTAAAACATTTAAATTGAGCCAAAAAGTTCCTTTCCCTGGTACTAACGAATCTTTAGCTGCTCAGATCGATGACAACTCGGTATATATGACTTCTAGAAATCAACAGCTAACACCAAAACAGCGTATCATTTCTATATCTAATGATGGTGGACAGACCTGGGTATCTTCAGCACCAGATGCCAATTTGCCTGATCCTATAAACCAAGCTTCTGTATTATCGTGGAAAAAGGGTAAGAAATTTATATTAGCACATAGCAATGCTGCGGACGAACGTAATAGAGATAATTTAACTCTTCGTTTATCCAAAGACCAAGGAAAAACGTGGTACTTTAACAAAGTAGTAGCCAAAGCACCTGAAGGTTATAAAGGCGCTTATTCTGCTTATTCGGACTTAGTGTTAATTAATAAAAATACGGTCGGTGTCTTGTATGAAAAGGACAACTATAAAACAATAGTATTTGATCCCATCAAAATTAAATAATCACCATATTAGTGCATAAAAATTACGAAAAGCGATGCTAGTAGCATCGCTTTTATACTTTTATTACGTCTTTTTAATGTTAAACTTCGCATATAGATTTCTTTTTAAATACTATTATTGTGTACTTTTGAGAAAATAGAAGGATTAAAATTTTGACACATCAAGAGAAAACGAGTAAAATCAGAAAGGAAATCAATGCTGCATATTTTCAACTGAAAAAGGCTTATCCCATATTTAATTATCAGAATACTTTAGGGCTAATCATATTTTTAGGCTCTATTTTAGCAATTGGCTTTACTTCTTATTTTTGGTATAAGGGGGAAATAGCTTCTTGGCTGATGATTATCATTAATGCCTTTTTTATGGGTGTATTGCATGAGATTGAGCATGATCTTATTCATTGGCTATATTTCAAAGGAAATAAAGTCGTACATCATTTTATGCTTTTTGTCGTATGGATATTAAGACCATTAACGGTAAATCCATGGATTCGAAGAACACTACATCTCCACCACCACAAGTTTTCGGGTACCCTGCATGATGTAGAAGAAAGATCTGTTACCAATGGTGAAAAATGGACCTTTAAGAGGTTTCTAACTACAGCTGATGTTGTATTAGGAGGCTTGATGCGCCTAGGCGTCATGTTTAAAGATATGGATAAAGAAGTGAAAGCGGGACGTCTGAAACTTGAAATCTCGCACAAGCTACGTAAGTTTATGTTTTTAAGTATTATACCGATCACTATTATTGCGCATGTGGTATTGTATTTTTTCTTTGGTGATCTAATATTAGATTACTTCCATAAAACTTTTAATACTAGTTTCGTATTGCCAGAGTTTATTAAGGAAAGTTTGGATTGGTTAAATATAATTATCTACACCATATTGTTACCAAATTTATTGCGTCAATTTTCATTGCATTTTATCACCTCCAATATGCACTATTTTGGTGATGTGGAAGATGGTAATGTAATGGAACAAACACAAGTGTTGACGGTTTGGTGGACTTTTCCTTTTCAATTGTTTTGTTTTTTCTTTGGATGGACACATAGTATACATCATTTTGTTGTCAATGAAACATTCTATATACGACATATAGGACGTAAAAAGGCACAAGAAGTACTGAAGAAATATGGTGTACGTTTTAATGATTTAGGTACTTTTAAAAGAGCGAATAGATTTCATAATCACGATTAAAAATATTGATTACATAAAAAAGAGGCTGTCTTATAATAGGCAGCCTCTTTTTTATGTAATGTTTAATTTCTGGATAAGCTCTATAAAGTTTACACTATTTGTTTTCTTAAGTATATTTTTACGATGTGTATCTATGGTATACTTACTCGTGAATAATTGATTGGCGATGTTTGTACTACTCAATCCAGCTTGGATAAGTTGTAGAATCTGAAGCTCACGTTTTGTTAAATTATAACAATTCTCGGCATCTAAATATATATTTCTTGATTTATCAAATATTCTATAATCATTGATAGGTCTTTCAAAATTCCCTTCTGAGATACGTTGATGTATAACCAATGTTTTGGTAAGATGCCCTTGTGTATTTACTTCCAAAGCCTGACATTGCTGTTTGATCCAAATATATTTATCTTGATCCGTCTTTATACGATAGGAATATCCCATTATATATTGAAAATGCTCATTGAATGATAATTTATTTGTAAACTGTAATCCCTTTTCCTCACAACCGAAAAAATAAGGTTGATCTTCTGGATGCATCATCTCTATCAGTTTTTCTACAGTAAATGTTTTTGAATCATATCCTGTGATGATTTCGAAAGCCAAATTGATAAATGAAATTTGGTTGATATTACAATCATAAATGAAATAGTAACTATCTATTTTCTCCGTTGTAGGTTCATTGGAAGCTGTTTGAGATTTCTGTTGCTCGAAAAGGTCTTTCCATTTTTCATTCTTTATTTCTAAGGACATGTTAATCAATTAGGTAAAGGTGTTTATCACTCAAATTTATTGAAAATGAATTTATTATCATAACTATAATTAGGTATTTTTATTAGGCTGTTATTAATAAACGTTTTATATTTTGCATTTAAATATACTTACCTTTGTATCATGAATAAAAAATCTAATTCTAACGTAAAGAAGGTCGTAGAGAAGCGTACCATAGATAAGTATTTTGATCAACTAAATGACAGTTTTGCTATTGGAAATAAAGTATTATATGCGGTATTTTTAGGTTTAGCATTTTTTGGTATAATGGGGCTTATTTGGATGATACCGTTCCCTCAAATGCAATTTCTGATTAATTTAAAAATGCATACTTTCTTAAATTGGGGTTCACTTTTTATCGCGATTGTAATCTATTCTTATCTAAAATTAGCGCCTACATTATCATATGTAGCCTTATTTAGTATTAGTGTTATGAGCTTTTTTATCGTGCAATTAGAATATGTAGAAAAAGATGGAGGACCATCCGTAGTGTTGGTATGTAGTGTGCTTTCTTTAGTTGGTTTTTTTGGCTTGTTAGCTTTAGCGAAAAAAGAAAAAAATATGAACAATATTACTATGCTTAAATTTTTGGGCATTGGACCTATTTGGTTATGGTCCAAAGTATTTGATAGATTTAACTGGAAATATTAATAGATACTTATTCCAATCAGGTTATATCCCTATAATCTGATTGGAAAATATGCTTTTATGATTGCCTACCTTTAAACTCCTTCATGCCATCATAAATTCCAAATATGTGTTGCATTATCCATTCAAATATGCGGATAGGAAGTAATCCCTGACTCAGCCTTATAAACCAATATGGAAGTGGCATTGCTAACATTTTGGTTTTATGTTCTATAGCTTTCATTATTCGCTCTGCCGTAGGTTCTGGTTCTAGGATAGGTAATATACTCGATTTTACACCATCAAACATACCTGTATTTATATAGAAGGGCATAATAGTCGTTATATAGATGCGCTTCCCTAATTGTTTCATCTCTAATCTTAGGCTATCACTCCAGCCTATAGCAGCCCATTTTGAAGCAGCATAGACTGACATCTTTGGGTTGGATATTAATCCAGCTGAAGAACAGATATTGCATACTGAACCTATATTTCTTTGCATCATTTCCGGCAAAAAGGCGCGTGTAATATGCATTATAGCATCCGCATTGATCGCCATCATTCTACTAATATCGAGATGGGTATGCTCATGAAAATATTTACCTACAACAATACCAGCGTTATTGATGAGCACATCTATAGTACCTATTTTATCTTTTACAACCTGTGCTGTATTTATGATTTCTTCACTATTTGAAACATCAACTTTATAGGTTATTATTTCGCCAGCCAACCTGTCAAATTCCGCTTTAGTATCTGCTAATCCCTTTTCATTGATATCCCAAATTATTAACTTAGCAGCTCCTCTTTCCAGGGATTTACGCCCCATTATTTTACCTATCCCTGAAGCTCCTCCGGTTATTAACACTGTTTTGTTGTTGAAATTCATAGTGAATTATTTTATACTATTAGTACTAGTTTAATACAATTGACTGATATTTGCTGTTTATTACTTAAGCTATATGAAACCATTAGAGCTTCTAATTGTTTGTAGGTAGAGGATAATTATATTTAGAATATATTTTGCTGATGACAATTAAAGAGAAACGTTTTTTTAAGCTTTTTATAAATTCATGGAAAGATTTCATGGACAATGAATGTATGAAGTTTAGTGCTTCACTTTCTTATTACACAATTTTCGCTTTGCCATCTTTTGCAATTTTTCTAATTTCTTTTTTTGGTTTCTTTTTAAATGAAGAAGAGGTCGCAGGGAAATTTTTTCTTCAAATCAATAAAATGATTGGTAATCAAGCTGCAGAGCAAGTTCAAGAAATAGTGCAGAATAGTCAATTTTCAAGATCTACAATTTTAGAAACGGTGCTCGGTATGATCACGTTATTGTTCTCTGCAACAGGAATGTTTACCGAGATACAAAGCTCTATCAATGATATATGGAAATTGAAATCTAAGCCCAAAAAGGGATTGATACATGCGGTAATAGATCAATTTTTTTCCTTCTCTATGATAGGGATTTTCGGATTGATATTGATTATTTCTCTTCTCATAGATTCTTTTATTGAGGTATTCTATAGCAAGCTTTCTTCAGTGTTTAATGTAGAAATTATTTACTTGGCTGATCTATTTGATACGTTATTTGTGTTTTTTGTTATCACTTTTATAATCTTTTATGTGTTTAAAGAATTACCTGATGGTGTTATCAAATTTAGGGATACCCTTGTTGGGGCTTTATTTACGTCCTTTTTTTTTATGATTGGAAAGTGGTTAATTGGTATGTACATCGAAAATTCAGATAAGTTTACGGTTTACGGAACTGCAGGTGCAATTTTGATACTTCTATTTTGGGTATACTATTCGGCTATAATACTTTACTTTGGTGCTGTATTTACCAAAAATTATGCTCTATTATATGGTACCCCAATAGCACCTAATGCTTATTCTGAATTTAAAGATTCTGTGGAAATAGTGAATAATAAGGACTAGGTACGGATTGTATTCGATTGAACGATATATAGCACAAAAAAGCTCGCTAGTAATTATATACTAGCGAGCTTTGCTTTTTTAGAAAAGGTGTTATTTTATTATTCTTTTAATTTTGTTTGATTTTTTTATCAATTTATGTAAGCCATCATAATCCTCTTCCTCCAGCTTGTCGTGCAATTTTTGAAGTTGCTTGATATGCTCTTCCAATACTTCTAATACATTCTCCCGGTTTTGTTTGAAAATAGGGGTCCACATATCTGGAGATGATTTTGCTAAGCGTACGGTTGATTCAAATCCTGATCCTGCCAGTTCAAATATTCTGCCCTGTGATTTTTCTTTCTCTAAGACCGTTAATGCTAATGCAAATGACGTTAAATGGGAGATATGTGATACATATGCTGTATGCATATCATGCTCCTCTGCAGTCATAAATAAAGACTTCATCTCCAATTGGTCTGTGATAGCATCTGCCAAATCAAAGGCATCTTCATCGGACTTGAATGCTTCTACATAGACCATGTTTTTATCTTTAAATAGATTCGATAAAGCTGCCTCTGGCCCCGAATATTCGGTTCCTGCCATAGGATGAGCGGCTACGTATCGTCCTCTTTTGGGATGATCGGCGATATGTTGAAGAATATTAATCTTTGTAGAACCCATGTCAATTAATACTTGATCTTCTATCTTATCAAGTATATAAGGTGCCAACTTCATAATAGCATCTACAGGTGTAGTCAATATAATAACGTTTACCGTTAATATTGCTTCATCTAAAGTCATTATCTCATCTACAAGATTCAGCTGCAAAGCCTTCTTTTGATTTGCTTCATTCTTGTCAACACCAATTATTTTATCCACAAACTTTGTCTCTCGCAATCGAATGGCTACAGAGCCTCCGATTAAACCTATACCGACAATAGCTATATTCATCGTTTTATTTGTTAGGTAGATATTCTACTATTAATAATTATAAATTAGCCTTCAATCTTTCGATTGCTGCTTCTAAAGTTTCAATTTTACCACATAGGCTGATACGAATATACTGCTCGCCAGCGGAACCAAATATTCCCCCAGGTGTAATAAATACTTTAGCTTTGTATAATACATCGTCTGCGAGATCGTAACAATTGTTGTAGTTGGATGGTATTTTTGCCCATACGAATAAACCTACTTGTTTGGTGTCGTAATCACAGCCTAATATATCCATTATTTCATACACCTTCAGTCTACGCGCTTCGTACTCTTTATTTAGGGTTTCGTACCATGATTTGTCTAAGCTTAGCGCTTTCGCTGCCGCAAATTGAACGGGCAAAAACATGCCTGAATCCATATTGGATTTAAAACGTAAGATTTCACTTATGCGTTTTTGATTAGCGACTAACATCCCCACGCGCCAGCCTGCCATATTGGATGACTTACTCAGTGAATTTAATTCTATCGCAACATCCAAAGCGCCTTCTACAGCCAATAGGCTGATAGGATTATCATTCAAGATAAAACTATAGGGGTTATCATGTACCAATAATATAGTATGCTTCTTAGCAAAAGCTACAGCATTCTCAAAGAACGCAATATTTGCTGAAGCACCTGTTGGCATATGTGGATAGTTCATCCACATCATTTTTACCTTAGAAAGGTCGCGTTTTTCCAATTCGTCAAAATCAACTAACCAGTCATTGGCGGCGCTCAATTCATAAGGAACAACAGTAGCTCCTGTCAGTTTTACAGCACTTGTGTACGCTGGGTAGCCGGGGTTGGGGATTAATACCTCATCACCTTCCTGTAGGTAGGTCATAGCGATATGAACGATCCCTTCTTTAGATCCTATTAATGGTAATATCTCTGTTTCGGCATTTAAGGATACATGATAATATCGGGAATACCAATCGGCTATTGCTTGACGCAATACTGGTGCTCCTTTATAGTTTTGATAGCCATGTGTATTTGTTAATGACGCTTGCTCATGCAATACTTTGATAACATCGGGATGCGGTGGTAAGTCTGGACTTCCTATACCCAAATTAATCACTTTTGCACCAGCTTGGTTCATCTGATCTATCTCACGTAACTTCTTCGAAAAGTAGTATTCTTCCGTTTGTTGTAACCTTTTTGCAACTTCGATTTCCATTGACATTCTATTTGGTCGCTAAATTTATAAAAACTTAATTGTTTTGTTGAATTTTTTGAAATATTTATACCCGCAATAATCAAAACATTGCAACAATTTAGCGAGTTAGTCAAAAGTAACAGTCATGCTTGTTTTTTTTCTTATTTTTGTTTACTTTTTAAATATAGATGAAAACATATTTTAGATTACTCTCATTCGCTAAGCCCATAGAAAAGTATGCGATTCCTTATATCATTTGTACGATTATCACTGTTGTTTTTGGGACTTTAAACTTGGCTTTGTTAGTGCCTTTATTGCAGGTGCTTTTTAAGGGGACAGGAGATGTCGAAGTGGACACTAGTAGGGTAGTGGAAAAGCCTGAAAGTTGGGACAAAATAGGCGATTGGTTTACCTATTATGCGGATAAGCTATATTATGACTTGGGTCCCTATGAAGCATTGCAATATGTATGTATTGTTATCATAATTTCAGTATTCATTAGCAATTTGTTCCGTTACTTGTCACAGCGTGTAATGGAAAATCTACGTATTCATACCTTATTAAATTTGCGTAAATCTGTTTTTGATAATGTAATGGATTTAGATTTAGGTTATTTTACGAATCAGCGCAAAGGCGATATTATTTCTAAGGTAGCATCGGATGTGCAGGTTGTTCAGTTTTCTGTGACTGCTACATTACAAGTTATATTCAAAGAACCCTTACAACTAATCGCATATATACTTTTTCTATTTTCTATTTCCGCGAAATTGACGATTTTCTCGATGCTGGTAATTCCGGTGTCGGCATTGTTTATATCGTTGATTGTCAAGAAGCTAAAAAAACAAGCTATCGAAGGTCAGGAGTCTTATAGTAATATGATTTCTTATTTGGATGAAGCCTTATCGGGGGTCAAAATTATAAAAGCATTTAATGCTGTTTCTTTTGTAAAGAATAGGTTTAATAGCGAAAGTGAAAACTATTCTAATATTATGCGTCGAATGGTGCGCCGCCAACAGATGGGATCACCTGTGTCCGAATTATTAGGTGTCGTGATGGTCGCTATTATTCTATTATATGGTGGTAGTTTGGTGTTGAGCGGTCAGGGTGATTTAAAAGCTTCTGAATTTATTGGTTATATAGCTGTGTTTTCTCAAGTAATGCGTCCTGCAAAAGCATTGACAGACGCATTTTCTAATATACATAATGGTATTGCAGCAGGGGAGCGGGTATTGAATTTGATAGATGAAAAACCGCAATTAGTAGATAAGCCTAATGCTGCTGTGGTAACAGATTTTAACGATAAGATTGTTTTCCATGAAGTAGGTTTTTCATATGATGATAAAGAGATATTAAGAAGTATCAATCTCGAGATCAATAAAGGTGAAACAGTTGCTTTAGTAGGCCCGTCTGGAGGAGGAAAATCTACCATGATAGATTTGATACCTCGATTTATGGATGTCAATAAAGGAGGAATTACATTTGATGGCATTGATCTGCGGGAATTGAATCAGGAATCATTGCGTAATCAGATCGGTACCGTAAATCAGGAATCTATCTTATTTAATGATACTATATTTAATAATATCGCGTTTGGTAATACAACAGCTACATTAGAACAAGTGGAGGCTGCAGCACGTATTGCTAATGCACATGATTTTATAGCTCAAACGGAGCATGGTTATCAAACAAATATAGGCGATCGTGGTGCCAAATTATCAGGTGGCCAACGTCAGCGAATATCTATAGCACGTGCTGTGCTGAAGAATCCGCCGATCATGTTGCTGGACGAGGCTACATCGGCTTTAGATACTGAATCGGAGCGTTTGGTCCAAGATTCATTATATAAGTTGATGAAAAATAGAACTACAGTTGTTATTGCGCATCGTTTAAGTACGATTCAGAATGCAGATAAAATAGTTGTTATCGAGGCTGGACAAATTATTGAAACAGGTTCTCATAATGAATTGATAGTCAAAAATGGCCTTTATAAGCGTTTAATCGATATGCAACAGTTTGCAGATTCATAAGCCCAAGGGTTGATTATTTGCTATAGTTTTTGATACATTTGTAAAAGAAGGAAAGACGTATGAATGCTACGAAAAAACTAAGTTTTCTATTAAATGATGAAAACTTAGATACTGATTTAAAAATTATTGCACAGAAGGTCGTGGATGGGGAGCGTATCTCTTTTGATGATGGTGTTCTATTATATCATAAGGGAGAACTGAACTATTTAGGTGTTCTTGCTAATTATATACGAGAGAAAAAGCACGGCGACCATACTTTTTTCAATAGAAACTTTCATATTGAACCTACGAATGTGTGTGTCTATGATTGTAAGTTTTGTTCTTATTCCCGTATGATCAAACAGCGTGAAGAAGGATGGGAGATGGATGTTGATGGTATGATGGATGTCGTAAAGAAATATGATGGCGAACCTGTTACCGAAGTACATATTACGGGTGGGGTAGTACCCAAACAAAATTTAGAATTCTATGCAGATTTCTTTCGCCAATGTAAAGCACATCGTCCCGAGTTACATATCAAAGGTCTTACCCCTGTAGAATATTATTATATCTTCAAAAAAGCTAAGTTAAGCCACTATGAAGGAATGAAATATTTGCACGAATGTGGATTAGATTCTATGCCTGGGGGCGGTGCCGAGATATTTCATCCCGAAGTAAGAGAAAAAATAGCGTACGACAAGTGTACTGCTGAGCAATGGTTAGATATTCACGAACAAGCACACAAATTGGGAATGCGTACCAATGCAACCATGCTGTATGGTCACATCGAAGAATTTTGGCATCGTGTAGATCATATGGAACGCTTGCGTACATTGCAAGATAAGACCGGTGGTTTTCAAACATTTATTCCCTTGAAATTCAGGAATAAAGAAAATCAAATGTCTGATGTGCCGGAGGTTTCAGTTATTGAAGATCTGCGTAATTATGCTATAGCACGTATCTATATGGACAATTTTGACCATATAAAAGCATACTGGGCTATGATATCTAGAAATACAGCGCAGATGTCTTTGGCCTATGGTGTTGATGATATCGATGGTACGCTGGATGATACCACCAAGATCTATTCAATGGCTGGTGCTGAAGA
This sequence comes from Sphingobacterium rhinopitheci, assembly GCF_022627575.1. GTDB lineage: Bacteria > Bacteroidota > Bacteroidia > Sphingobacteriales > Sphingobacteriaceae > Sphingobacterium > Sphingobacterium rhinopitheci. The sequence goes on along the minus strand of NZ_JADEYQ010000001.1, from coordinate 61,278 downwards.
GCAAAAACCTGCTATGAGTACAAAAGAATTGGTAGAGTTAATCAAAAATGTAGGTAGACATCCTATCGAGCGTGATACGCTGTACAATGTTGTCGTGGATTATAAGGATGTTGTTTTTGAAGAGGAAAAAGAAAAGAAATATTACGCTTTACCAGTAGTAAATTAAAAATATAAATTGAAAAAGAAGACTTTTTACATCATAAGACACGGACAAACGGATCTTAATCTGCGTGGGATAGTGCAAGGAAGAGGTGTTAATTCGCCACTGAATGAAAATGGTCTAAAACAAGCATCTGCTTTTTACGAAGCCTATAAGGATATCCCATTTGACAAAGTGTATACTTCGACCTTGTTGCGTACGCATCAGACGGTAGATAAGTTTATTCAACTGGGAATACCTACAGAGCAGCTTATTGGTCTGGATGAGATCAGCTGGGGTGTTTATGAAGGTAAGGAGCAAGATGAAACGATAATGTCGGGCTTTGCTAAGGTGGTAGAATCTTGGCGCAGCAATGATTTAGATTTAGCTATAGAATTGGGTGAATCTCCTAATCAAGTTGTACAAAGACAAAAGGAAGCTTTTGAATATATGCTGCAAAAAGAAGAGGAAGATACCGTCTTAGTTTGTATGCATGGTAGAGCCCTTCGTATTTTGATGTGCCATCTGACAGATGTTTCTGTCAACTTGATGGATGATTTCCCACATACTAATACCTCTCTTTATGTATTAGAATATGAAGATGGGAAGTATAAGATTATTGATTATTACAATACAAAACATTTAGAAGGTTTATAATGCAAAAAATAAAAATATCGGCAGTGAGTTATACTAACACATTGCCATTTTTACAAGGTATTAAATCTTCGCCTATAATAGATGAGATTGATCTAACGGTAGATTTTCCGGCGGAGTGTGCAAGAAAAGTGATACAAGATGAAGTTGATTTAGGTATTATTCCCATTGCCGCACTAATAGATATTCCTAATTACCGTATTATTACTGATTATTGTATCGGTTCAGTAGGTGCGGTGGATTCTGTTTTTATATTTGCCGATAAACCTATTGAAGATATAAAAACATTGCGATTAGATAAGGAATCGCGTACCTCAAATGGCTTAGCACGTATTCTTCTTAAATACTTCTGGAAGATAGAGGTCGAGATTATTACCGAAGGGGATGCAGATGCTTATGTATTGATCGGAGATCGTACATTTGGTAAAAAAGACACTGTAAACTATGTTTACGACTTAGGACACTACTGGATGGAATATACAGGCCTTCCTTTTGCCTATGCTGTATGGGCTTCGAATAAAGTGCTTCCTGAGGGGTTTATTGCTACTTTTAATAAGGCTTTAGCAGATGGTATTTCTCATCCTGCGGATGTAATCTCAGCATTACCGCCGATTGCTAATTTTGATTATAAGTATTACCTTACTCAAAGTCTAAACTTTCATTTAGATACCAAAAAAAGAAAAGCTATAGATAAATACCTAGAGCTTTTCCAATCGTTATAGTAATCACTTAAATTTTACGTTTTACTCTGGCTTTTGTTTTTCTACTTTCAGTAGGAAAATAAAAGCTAGAAATGCACCTATAGAAGCCATACCTACACCTATCAAGGAAGGGTAGTTGTAGGCAAAGCCCATAGCGATTGGGACAGCGCCAAAATAAGCACCTATAGAATTACCGATGTTGAAGGAAGCTTGTCCCGCTGCTGCGGCAAATGTCTCGGCTCCTTTGGCGTTATTTATAAGCATCATTTGCAATGGTGGACCTATTGTAAATGCTATCATCCCTGTAATAAATGCCATTGGGTAGGCTAAAGCTGTAATATGTGCGGTGAAAAATAATATCAGTAGGCATATTGCCATGGCTGAAAAAGAGCATATGGTTGCTTTACTTGGTGAAATGGTGTCTGCCAATTTTCCGCCGAGGAAATTACCAACGACCATACCGCCACCGATCAATACCATAATGATAGAAACATTAGCTTCTGGTAAGCCGGAAACAGTAGTTACTAATTTGGAAATATAACTTATCCAAGCAAATAATCCGCCTGTACCGATCGCAATGATTGCAACCATCAACCAAGCATCCCAACGTTTGAAATATTTTATTTGTTGTGTTATTTTATTTTCTTTGTCAGCAGGTATATCAGGCATCCAAAAATAGATCGCAACACAAGTGACCAAGCCTAATAAACTGATAAAGCCATAAGTGATACGCCAGTCAAATACGTGACCTATGTATGTACCTAATGGAACTCCTATTAGATTAGCTATAGTCATCCCTGTAAACATAATGGAGATCGATTGTGCCTCCTTTCCTGGTTTAGCAAGCTTTGCAGCTACAACTGATCCGATACCAAAGAAAGCACCATGTGGTAGTCCTGAAGTAAATCGTGCTACAAAAAGACTCCATGTATTTGGTGCCAATGTAAATAGGGCATTAAACACAAAGAATAAGAACATCAAGAATAATAAGACTTGTTTGGCAGGGTATTTGGAGGTAGCTACTACAAGTGTAGGTGCACCTACAACTACTCCTAAAGCATAGAGACCTATTAAATTACTTGCTGTTGGAATATCTATATGTATGTTTTTTGCAATATCAGGGAGGATTCCCATCATGGTGAATTCCGTCATTCCTATAGCTAGACCGCCAAAGGCTAACGCAATTAATCCTTTATTCATTCTATTTTGAATTATTTTTAGTACGCTGCAAAGGTAAGATTTTATGTACTAATATTCTATTTTATAGAGGTCTTAATTAAAAATGGAAATTAAATAATAAGGATATTTAAGTATAAATTTATACTTTTATCAATAAAATTAGTATATTTATAAACTAATTTGTTTTTATGAATTATAATCTAATAAAAAATATTGTTGGTTTAGTGGAGGAGTTTGGGCGTTTTAATGATTTATATACTAATGATTTAGAGGGTTTTAAGAAGTGGATTGCAGCTAATTATTCAAACTCTGTTGAATTAGATATTGCCCCCGATTGGCAAGGCAAAGATAGTGGTCGTACGGCTGATAGCGTTATTAGTACATTGCTAGTTCATATGAATAAGTTTGCTAAGAATTATGCTAAGGCAGCTATTTGTGACTCGGAATTTTCTACACAAGAAGATTTTATCTATTTAATTAACCTTAGAGCTTTTGGCAAAATGACAAAAATGGAACTTATAAGGAAGAATATACAAGAAAAATCTGTAGGTATATTGATTATTAATAGATTGATGTCTAAAGGCTGGGTTAAACAGGAAAGTTCTTCTACTGATAAAAGGAGTAAAATTATTGCTATAACACCATTAGGGTCAGAAGTTTTGGATAGTCAGATGCAAAAAATTAGAGATGCCACCAGTATCGTGACGGGAAATCTTTCGGATAGTGAAAAAATTGAGCTTATAACGCTATTAAATAAGTTACATGATTTTCACATGGATATATATGAAAAAAATATAGGTGTTGAAGAGTTGTTAGAGAAAGCTACGGCTATTAAATTAAATAAAAAATAAAGTTATGAAAAAATTAGTATTTGTTATTGCCTTAATGCTGTCTATGGGCTTTGCCTTTGGACAGGCCAAAGACTTTCAGTTATCTAGTCATATTCTGGATATCTCGACAGGGAAGCCTGCACCAGATGTTTTTATTAAATTGGAGAAATTAAATAAAGACAATAAATGGGAAACTATTCGTACCTTAAAGACTGATAACAATGGTCGTGTTACGGATTTTCTGCCTTATGAAAATAATAAAAATAATAACGGAGTTTATAAACTAACTTTTGAGACTAAACCATATTTTGATAATAGCCATATTGATACTTTTTACCCTTTTATTGAAGTAGTATTTGCGATAAAAGATGAAGCACATTATCACGTGCCTATTACAATTAGTCCATATGGTTATTCTACATACAAAGGGAATTAATATATAAATTTTAATGAAAAGAAAAATTGCTGTTATAGGATCAGGTTTCTCAGGTTTATCTGCTGCTGCATATTTAGCTAAAGACGGTCATGAAGTACATGTGTTTGAGAAGCATAATCAACCTGGTGGTAGAGCGAGGCAGTTTAAAACCGATAACGGCTATGTATTTGATATGGGCCCAAGTTGGTATTGGATGCCAGATATTATCGAAGGTTTTTTTAAGGACTTTGGCTATTCCTCAGCTGAATTTTATGATCTTATTTCTTTAAATCCACAGTTTGAAATGATCTTTTCAGACGCTGTAGTTGCTGTGCCCGAAAAGTACGATGACCTAAAAAGTGTAATTGAAGACTTGGAACCTGGTGCAGGAAGCCAATTGGATAAATTTATGGAGTCTGCCAAATATAAATATGAGGTAGGTATGCAAGATTTTGTAAACAAACCCTGTCATAATTGGTTTGAATTTGTATCTCCAAAAATTGCCAAAAGTGCTTTAAAATTAGATTTACTGTCTAGTTTTAGAAAATATGTCGGTAAATATTTCACCAATCAAAAGATAAAATCTTTAATGGAGTTTCCCGTTATATTTTTAGGAGCTTCACCAAAGAATATTCCTGCATTATATAGTTTGATGAACTATGGCGGATTTGTATTAGGTACCCATTACCCTATAGGGGGGTTTTACCAATTGGTATTAGCAATGAAAGAAGTTGCCGAAAGGCAAGGTGTTAAATTTCATTTTAGTCATAATGTAGACAAAATAGAAATCTCTACTGATGATCATGCTTCTTTGATAATCAATGGAGATAAGTATGATTTTGATTATGTCATCGCCTCTTCCGATTACCACCATTCAGAAAGTTTGCTCCCAGAGAAATACAAGAATTACGACGATAATTATTGGGAAAATAGAACTTTTGCACCTTCATCATTAATCTATTATTTAGGCTTTAAAGAAAAAATTAATGGGCTAAAGCATCATACACTTTTCTTTGAGAATGAACTGGACAATCATATTGATTGTATATATGAAGATAAGAAATGGCCTCAAGATCCATTGTTTTATGCTTGTTGTCCTTCTAAAACAGATTCTAATGTCGCACCCGAATATGGGGAGAATGTATTTTTGTTGATGCCCGTCGCTACAGCTCTGGACGATGGAGAATCTACACGTGAATCTTATTTGAAACATATGTTGGATCGTTTAGAAAAACATACCGGTGCTAAGAATCTGTATGACAAATTGGAATATAAACGTAGCTATTGTGTGTCTGATTTTGTAACGGACTACAATGCTTATGGCGGCAACGCATACGGATTAGCAAATACATTGGGACAAACAGCGGTATTAAAACCTAAAATTAAAAATAAGAAGGTTAAAAATTTATTTTATACAGGACAACTTACTGTACCTGGGCCTGGTGTTCCCCCGTCTATCATATCGGGAAAAATAGTAGCAAATGAAGTTAGTAAACTAAATAAGTAGTAACGATGAAAAAATTGTTCGATGAATTGGCTTATGACATAAGCAAGAAAACAACAGTGAAGTATAGTACAAGTTTTTCTCTTGGTATTTTGGCCTTAAATGCCTCCATAAGACAAGGTATTTATGCTATTTATGGTTATGTACGTTTAGCAGATGAAATTGTAGATAGTTTTCATGGCTATGATAAAGAAAGCTTGCTTACTAGATTTAAAATGGAAACGGATAAAGCTTTGGAAGAAAAGATCTCTTTAAACCCGATTCTTCATTCTTTTCAAGATACTGTGAACAAATATAATATCGATAGAACGTTAATAGATCAGTTTTTACATAGTATGGAAATGGATCTGCGTAAGATAGATTATAATTCTGAATTGTATGATGAATATATACATGGGTCGGCTGAAGTAGTAGGATTGATGTGTTTGCAAGTATTTACAGAAGGTGACAAGATTCAATATGAAGAATTGAAACCATACGCTATGAAATTAGGTTCTGCATTTCAGAAAATTAACTTCTTGCGCGATTTGAAAGATGATTACCAATTGCTTGGACGTACTTATTTCCCTAATGTAGATTTGTTAGTATTTGATAATAATATTAAATACCAAATAGAAGATGAAATATTAAAGGAATTTCAGGAAGCTTTAATAGGTATAAAAAAATTGCCCAATTCTTCCAAGTTTGGGGTGTATTTAGCTTATAAGTATTATATATCCTTGTTTAAGAAAATAAAAAATAAATCTTCACAAGAGATTTTACAAAGTAGAACACGTATTCCTAATTTTCAGAAAGCTATTGTCGCTTTCAAAAGCTATCTTCGTTATAAAGTAGCCATTTTATGAGGATATCGATTTGTTTAGTATGCTTGTTGTTTTCAAATTATTTAGGTGCACAGACTAGTTTGGAGCAAGTGAGATTGAATTACAGCGCAGCTGTAAAAGATAAAGAAACGTGTAAGGCGATGATTCAAGAGTTGCAAAGTAGCACAAATCAACCTATATATTTGGGGTATCTAGGAGCATATCAAGCTGTGTGGGCTAATCATGTGATGAATCCAATAACAAAGCTGAAAACCTTCAACCAAGGGAAAGATAATATTGAAAAAGCAATACGAGAAGATCAGAATAATGTAGAGCTACGGTATATCAGGTTGTCTATTCAAAAAAATATACCTGCTATTTTGGGGTACCGAAGTATGATACAGAATGATACTGATTTTTTGAAAGCCCATAAAAAGAATATTACATCGAATATCGTATTGAAAAATATTGAAACATTAATTAAGGATTGATAAATGAAGTACCAATTGTATAGAGAGCAACAATTGAATTGCTCTATTGAGACGGCTTGGGATTTTTTTTCATCACCAAAAAATCTATCTACCATCACGCCTAAGGATATGGGATTTACAGTGATTTCGGATTACGATAACGTCACTATTTATGATGGTATGGTAATCGATTATATTGTGTCTCCATTGTTTAAAATCCCCCTAAAGTGGAAAACTATAATCCGTAAAGTGGATTTTCAAGTTAGTTTTACAGATTTTCAGGCGAAAGGGCCTTATAAATTTTGGAATCATTTACACGAATTTATTCCCAATGAGCATGGTGTTTTAATGAAAGATACCATAGATTATGAGTTGCCCTTTGGTGTTATAGGGGATTTAGCACATAAACTAATGATCAAGAATAAATTGGTACATATTTTTGATTATCGGAGAGCAGTTTTAGATAAGAAGTTTAACCATTAGTAGTTGTAAAGATGAATTTTTTAATTGTATTAATAACAATAGTATTAATGGAAGGCGCCACGTGGTTTATACATAAGTATATCATGCATGGATTGCTATGGATATTGCATAAGGATCACCATGACCATAGTAATGAAGGTTTTTTTGAAAAGAATGATTATTTCTTTGTGATTTTTGCATTGCCTACTATAGCACTTATGTATTATGGTTCTTTGCAGGAGTTCAATTATTTATTTTATATAGGTCTGGGTATTATGTTATATGGGATGGCTTATTTCTTTGTCCATGATATATTCATACATCAAAGATTTAAGGTGTTCTCGAATACGAAAAACCCATATTTTTTGGCTTTACGAAGAGCACATAAGCAGCATCATAAACATATAGGTAAAGAAGAAGGGGAGTGTTTTGGTTTTTTATATGTGCCACACAAATATTTTAGAATGTATTTAAATAAGACAGACAAATGATAGCATATACATACGCATTAATATTATTTTTTACTATTATCATCTGTTTCATTGCATCTTTTGATAAAAGGATTTTATTTTACCGTTTTTTTGGACCCTTTTTGTTCTCTGCGATCATTGTAGCGATTCCTTTTATCGCCTGGGATATATGGTTTACAGCACATGGTGTTTGGTGGTTCAATACCGATTATACATTGGGTATTGTGGTAGCAGGTCTACCGATTGAAGAATGGTTATTTTTTGTTTGTATTCCATTTTCTTGTGTCTTTACATACTTCTGTTTTGATAAATTTTTTAATTGGGATGCATTGAGTGGTTTTAATAACATCATTGTTTTTATTATCATTATTATTTGCGCTGTTGTCGGATTATTACATTACGATAATATCTACACCTTTGTGACAGCGTTAGTTACCGTGCTGACTTTGGTATATCTACATTTTATTGTGCGTGTCGATTGGATTACTAAAGCTACTGTTGTGTACGGAATTTTGATGCTTGGATTTTTCCCTGTCAATGGTGTGCTTACTGGTTCTGGATTAGAATCGCCTATTGTCAATTATAATCCAGCTGATTTTATGGGGGTAAGGATGTTTACTATTCCTGTAGAAGATGCAGTATATGGATATACGCAGTTTCTTTTAGTATTATACTTTTTTCATCTTTTTGCAAAGAAATATTATGCTGAAAGAGCAAATCTGAGAATGCTAAAATAGGGAGGGTGATGAAGAATGAAGTTGTTGTTTTTTGGTTTCGTAGGGATCTAAGATTGGAAGATAATGTCGGTTTGCAGAAAGCGTTAAACAGTGGTTTTCCTGTATTACCTATTTTTATTTTTGATGAAAATATTCTAAATCAGTTTGAAGATAAGAAGGATAGGCGTGTAGATTATATACATCAGGCACTGACTGCAATTAATATGGAACTGCAGGAGTATGGTGCTACGCTAAATACATATTATGGCAATCCAGATCAAATATTTGAGCAATTAGAAAAACAGTATACCATTAAAATGATCTGCTGTAATCGTGATTATGAGCCGCAAGCAATTCAGCGGGACAAACGTATTTACGATTTTTTTGAAAAACATACTATACAGTTTAAAGCTTTTAAGGATCAGGTCATCTTTGATAAACATGATATTGTAAAAAATGATGGTTTACCCTATACAGTATATACAGCATATGCAAAAAAATGGAAAGAAAACCTCTCTGCAGTAGGTGTTCAAATAAGTGAAACAAATTATGATAGTTTTTATAAACAGCCTCCAAGCGCAATAATTCAATTAAATTATATTGGATTTGAAAAATCAGATCTAAATTTTGAAAATCCGCAATTGGATGCTTCTATTATCGATGAATACGATAAATATAGAGACTATCCCGCAATGCAAAAAACTACGCAGCTAGGTATTGCCTTGCGCTTTGGGACAATAAGTATTCGCAAATGTGTATCCTTTGCCCTATTGCATAATCAAGTTTGGTTGTCGGAGCTTATATGGCGTGAGTTTTTTATGCAGATAATGTATTTTTTTCCACAGGTGGTAGATCGTGCTTTTAAATCCAAATATGATGCTATAAAATGGCGCAACAATGAAGATGATTTTGAGCGTTGGTGCAATGGTCAGACTGGATACCCAATTGTAGATGCCGGTATGCGACAACTTAATGAGACGGGTTTCATGCATAATCGTGTACGTATGATTGTAGCAAGCTTTCTTTGTAAACACTTGTTGATAGACTGGAGATGGGGAGAAGCGTATTTTGCGCAAAAGCTCAATGATTTTGATTTGTCTGCCAATAATGGTAACTGGCAGTGGGCAGCAGGTTGCGGTTGTGATGCTGCGCCTTATTTTAGGGTTTTTAGCCCAGCGCTTCAGACGCAAAAATTTGATAGAAATCTAGAATATGTAAAGATGTGGGTTGCAGAATACGGGGCAGAGTACTATGTACAACCTATCGTAGAGCATAGCTTTGCCCGGGAGCGCGCCTTAAAGGTATATGGTGAAGCTTTGAAAGATAATAATAAGTAGTACTTTAATAGAATAATCATGGACAGAAATAATGTGATATTGGTAGATGAAAATGATCAACAGATAGGGGAGATGGATAAGTTACTTGCACATAAGAATGGTAACCTTCATCGTGCATTTTCAATATTTATATTTAATGATAAATCCGAGCTTTTATTACAACAAAGAGCCTCTCAGAAATATCATGGTGGGGATTTATGGACCAATACATGTTGCTCACACCCACAACCGGGCGAACAGTTGAAGGAGAGTGCTTTAGAAAGATTATATTTTGAAATGGGCCTACAATGTGATTTAGAATATTCACATTCTTTTATCTATAAGGCCAATGTTGAGAATAATCTTATTGAACATGAGTATGACCATATTTTTGTTGGATTTAGTAACCAAGACCCAAATTTGAATAGGGACGAAGCACAAGATTTTAAGTGGATGCATTTGGAGGATATATTTAGTGATATCGCTGTCCAACCATCTAAATACACATATTGGTTTAAAGAAGCTTTTCCTCTGGTAGCTCGTAAACTAATCGATAAATGATTCTTTATTGTTTTATAAGCGTTTGTTAGTTGGTTTATCCCGGATAAGATATTTTATTATTGTATGTTATCACGCTATTCCCGCACACTTTCCTTGAGCCTTCTCGAATCGAACCCCTGGGTACTCCTCCAATGGGAAACAAAAAAAGCAACTCTTTTGGAGTTGCTTTTTTGTGATCCCGCTGGGATTGTCTCAGCCCCGCTATTCCCGCACATTTTCCCTGAGCCTTCTCGAATCGAACCCTTGGGTACTCCTCCAATGGGAAACAAAAAAAGCAACTCTTTTGAAGTTGCTTTTTTGTGATCCCGCTGGGATTGTCTCAGCCCCGCTATTCCCGCACACTTTCCCTGAGCCTTCTCGAATCGAACCCCTGGGTACTCCTCCAATGGGAAATAAAAAAGCAACTCTTTTGGAGCTGCTTCTTTGTGATCCCGCTGGGATTGTCTCAGCCCCGCTATTCCCGCACACTTTCCCTGAGCCTTCTCGAATCGAACCCCTGGGTACTCCTCCAATGGGAAACAAAAAAAGCAACTCTTTTGAAGTTGCTTTTTTGTGATCCCGCTGGGATTCGAACCCAGGACCCATACATTAAAAGTGTATTGCTCTACCAGCTGAGCTACAGAATCTTTTTGGTTACTCCTTCGTTGTTTGGAGTGATGCAAAGGTAGAAAAATATATAATATATGCCAAATATATTATGCTTTTTTTTTGCTGTTATATCCTTTTAAATGTGTTTTACTGTAGTTTTTACAAATAAAATTCTATGATTTGCGTTTATACTTAGGTGTTTATGAAATAGTATGTAAGAATGTTGTTATCAACTTTTATAGTAGTATTTAAGATATGGTAGCTTGTTTTGCTTTCTGTGATACGAGATGTTTCCATAGCATAAATATCTCTGCTCAAATCACTTATAGCACGTGTCCTTATATCTTTAACCTACTTGCTTAGCTTATGACCTTCCAACTGCTGTGTAATAATCCGCTGACGCTTCGGGATATCTTTAGGTTCAAAGGTTCCTGATCGATAGCGGCCAGATTCAAGGTCAAAAGTTCCTATATTAAAACCTATAACTGTCTTTTTTGTTTTTCTTTTGTATTTATTTGAAGTCCCATGAGCCTTATATATGTTTGAATAATTAAATATTTTATCAATTATTCCGTTGATACAATTTACGTTACAGTCTATTTTTAGGAGTTAAAGGAATATCATAATATAACTCTTCTTAAAAAATATTACTAATAGAAAATTGGAAGCACGTTAAAACTAAAAAAAAATTAATATATTATTCTGAATTTTTACTTTGTAAAGTATTTTGAAGTATCGCCGAATACAGAGGTGAAGATCCCAAGGTTTGAGCTATAAAAGTAGCAGAAACGCAAGTCAAAATTAAAGGTAAAATTAGCATATAACCATTTGTCATTTCCATGATAATTACAATTCCTGTAAGAGGTGCTCGAATTGTGGAGGCAAATAATCCTGCCATTGCTAATATTGCATATGAGCTCAGATTAATATCATAACTAGGGAAGATATTTTGAATTATGAAACCAAATAATACACCAATTATTGCACCTAAAGCCATCGTTGGAGAAAAAATTCCTCCAGGAGCTCCTGAACCAAAACAAATAATAGTTGCAAAAAATCTAAATACAAAAATCAGCAGTAAAGGATAAAAAGCATAGAGCCCATCAACTACTTTTGGAATAATATTAAAACCATCTCCAGCTAATTGTGAAATTACTGAATATAATAGTCCAAAAATACCTGCTAAAATAGCGCCAGTTAGTATTATATTATAATTATTCTTTTTATAAAAATTAGCGAGGTAACTACGTGTATGTAAAATTAAAAAATTAGAAAAAGATCCAATTATACCAAGTATCAATCCTAAAAAAATAAAAATCCACAAGCTATTTAAGGACACAGAATTAGGTGCAGGAATAGTTAAAATAGATGCATTGCCAATAATTAATTGATAGGTGATACATGCAGTTATGCATCCAACTAATACGGCTTTAATTGAAGACTTAGTGTACGTAAATTCATCATGCATTTCTTCAATAATAAATAGTATACCCCCTAGTGGGGCGTTAAATGCAGTTGTGATTCCCGCACCTGCACCAGTAGCAATAAGTGTATGTTGTGATTCTTTATTTTTAAGTTTACATGTATCTGAAACCATTTTCCCTAAGTTTGCTCCTATTTGAACTGTAGGCCCTTCTCGGCCTAAAATCATTCCGCTACCAAGAGCCGCTATACCTCCAAAAAATTTGACAGGTAACACACGCCACCAACGAATAGGTCTTAAATCAATTAAAGCACCTTCGACTTCAGGAATTCCTGAACCGCTAGATTCTGGAGCATATCTTTGAACCAAAAAATAAGAAAATGCACCCATTATGGCGGTAATAATAAATATTAAAAAGTAGTTCAGATACTTAGAAGAGGTGAATGAATCTTTTAAAAAGTTTTGATGCCAATCTATGATAACATTAAGAGAGATTTGGAATATAGAACCTAGCATGCCTGTGAGAGCACCAACAATAGCGGCTAGGATAAGAATAAAAAATGGTGAGCGGTTTTGCCAGCTTATCATTTTTTTTATTGTTGGTAAAATAATTTGGTTATAAATATACATATCACGTAATAGCTAACTTTTAATTGAAAATATTATACATTTTTTAATTAAAACCTAATTATTCGACCTAATGTTTTTAATATGTAATAATTTATTTCAAATCTATATAATATTCTTTTTATTAAAATATTTTAAAAACCAATTTACGTACGCTATTTTATAGTGAAAAGGTTAAAATATACTCCAAACTGTTTCGAATTTTAGGTATTAATTCCAGTCGTTGCTTTTAGGAAAAAACAATTATGCTTTATAAAACTCCGTATATTTAGCTGTAGTTATTTTGAAGATTATGAGTTTAGCATTAAGATTCCTTTTACTAGGATATGTCTTTCCAAAATAAATTCGGTCATTTGAAAAAATATTTACATGCAATTAACGACCAAAATCAATTTAGGTAGGTTTATTGATATTACTGCGAGGATTTATACGCTATACTAAATATAACAATAAACTCATATGCACCAGTAAAGTTGAATATATTCTAATACGAATCATTTCTAAAAGCTTACTATGTCGAGATAGAAAATCTATTACAAGCTATCTCCTTTTTTAAGTAGCCATTTCGAGAGTTAGCTTACACAAAGTTAGCGCATTGGTATAAAGATGTAGAATTAACAGGGCTTAAAGCATTCTAGACAATTGTAAATACGATATCAGTCAATTACAGATCCATCCTCAATTACTTTATCAATAGATAAACCAACGCTTCCGCTGACCGCGAAGCAGCTACGAAGTAAGTCCTTTAATGCTAAAATAAAAGCTTTCAGAGCACAGTTTAGAGGCGTAAAAGATGTAAATTTCTTTCTGTATAGATTAACTAAATTATTTGCCTAGTCCACAACTTTTGTGCATGATCCACACTTTCCTTGAGCCTTCTCGAATCGAACCCTTGGGTACTCTTCCAAGGGGAAACAAAAAAAGCAACTCTTTTGGAGTTGCTTTTTTGTGATCCCGCTGGGATTCGAACCCAGGACCCATACATTAAAAGTGTATTGCTCTACCAGCTGAGCTACAGAATCTTGTTTGTTACTCCCTTGTTGTTTGGAGTGATGCAAAGGTAGAAAAAACATTTATTCATGCCAAGTGATTTTAGCTTATTTTTTTAGTTATATACTTAAGTAGGTGTTATTCAAACTAAAAAAATAATTCATTGGATTCAATTAGTAGATATTTAAACTCATTTTGCACGTATTATACGGTCTGCGCCATTAATATCCTGAATAATCTCAACCTTCCCGAATCCTTTCTTATGCAATAAATCAACAGTCTCTTTACCTAAGTATTGATTTATCTCAAAATACAAGGTTCCATTCTTCGCTAAATGTGCTAAAGCAAAGTCTGCGATATAGTCGTAAAATAGTAAAGGAGCATCATCTTCAACAAATAGAGCGAGGTGGGGCTCGAATTGCAATACATTTGGGGACATTTCTGATTTTTCCTTCGGTGTGATATAAGGAGGGTTGCTTACTATGATGTCAAATTGTGCTTCCGCAGGAAATATTAGATCCCATTCTAATATGTCAGCTTCAATAAACTGAACTTTTGTTTGGTGCTTAAGATCATTACGCTTTGCAACCTTCATAGTATCTGGAGATATTTCTACAGCTGTATATTGCCCTGGTAGGTTGAGTGCCAATGAAATTGGAATACATCCGCTGCCAGTACCGATATCTATAATATGTAAATCACGCTTTCCTTTATTATCTTTTATAATCAAATCTACGAGCTCTTCTGTCTCTGGGCGAGGGATAAGTGTATGTTCTGATACTTCAAACACATTTCCATAAAAATAAGCTTCCGCAATAATGTGTTGAACAGGTTTGTTTGATTTTAATTCATCTAGTATTGTTTGGATTTTAATAATATCGTTATCACCTACATTGTTTTGCGCCATCAGCGCATAATTGATATTTTTTTTAGCGGTGATATGTTCGAAAATAATCAAAAATAATTGATGAATTTCTCCTTTAGGATATAAATCAGCCAGTTCATGTTGAAAATCAGAGGCTACTTGCGTCCATGTTTTTGTCATAATACAAAAATAGAATATTATAAAAGCTTTTTTATCAAAATACTATAAAATGCATAAGTTTGTATTATGAGTAAGAGTGAACAATATATGCAGCGTTGTTTGGATTTAGCCATACAAGGAGCAAATTCAGTAAGCCCCAATCCAATGGTAGGTGCTGTGATCGTGTACCAAGACAGAATAATTGGTGAGGGATTTACTTCGCCTTATGGTGGACCACATGCCGAAGTGAATGCCATAAATGCCGTATTGTCTCATTATGGTCAGGAAGTAGCAATAATGTTATTGAGCGAAAGTTCAATTTATGTTTCCTTAGAACCTTGTGCTCATTTTGGAAAAACACCGCCTTGTGCTGATATGTTGGTGAAATACCAATTCAAACGTGTTATAGTAGGTTGCTTAGATCCGTTTGCTAAAGTAAATGGATTAGGTATAGAAAAATTACGCGATGCCGGAATTGAGGTTGAAGTAGGGGTGTTAGAAAAAGAATGCCAGTTTATGAATCGCCGTTTTTTTACCCGTATCAGTAAGCATCGTCCTTATGTAATTCTTAAGTGGGCACAGACTGAAAATGGTTTTATTGCACCAAAAGATACTACCCAGCAATGGATTTCTAATAATGCAAGCAAACAATTGGTCCATAAATGGAGATCTGAAGAAGATGCTATTCTTATTGGAGTTCGCACAGCATTGGTCGATAATCCTTCTTTAAATACAAGGCTTTGGGAAGGTAAGTCACCAAAGCGAGTATTGATAGATAGAGATTTGACTTTGCCTAAAGATCATCCTTTGTATCATAATATAGAAACTGATTTAATTATATTTAATGCCCACAAAACTGATTGGCAAGGAAATATTAAATTTATTGAGTTAGAGAATTTTGATTTATACTTACCTCAAAATATATTGTATCAACTTTATTTAATGGATGTACAATCTATTATTATCGATGGAGGAGCAAAAACGCTTAATCATTTTATTGAAGCAGGGCTATGGGATGAAGCACGTGTTTTTGTGGGGGATACAAAATGGTTGGATGGGGTGGAGGCCCCTACTTTATCTGTAGAACCTTTAGATATCAAGAAGGTGTCAACAGATTCATTATTTTATTACTATAATTATTAAGTTTATTTATTTTACTTTAAATTAATATTAAAAATCGCTATATTAAATTTTTTAAATATGTCGACTATTAATGGTAGGGCATAAATTGAATTATTTAAGATAGTAAAATGGTATTTAAAGAAGTACTACTGCATTTTATTTGGCGTTTTCGTCTTTTCGATCAGCTAAATTTGCGTACTGTTGATGGAGAGGTATTAAGTGTTGATGATGTCGGTATATATAATCATAATGCCGGGCCTGATTTTGAATTTGCCAAAATTCGTATTGCAGGAACACTTTGGTCGGGACAAGTAGAAGTTCATGTCAATGAGGATGATTGGTTGTTACATCAGCATCAGCTAGATAAACGATACGACGCTACTATTCTTCATGTTGTTTGGGAAAATTCAAATAAATCAATACATAGAACCGACGGCTCTTCAATCCCTACATTGGAGTTGAAGCATCTTGTTGATACTAATATGTTAGCGCGCTATGCTGATCTGATGCACAATCTAAACTGGGTTCCCTGTTCCGAACAGTTGCCATCGTTAAATAGTGTAACCATAAATAGTTGGTTAGCTCGAATGACTGTGGGTAGGATGGAACAAAAATTTGAAGCTATTGCAATTTTGCTAGCCAAAACAAACTATGATTGGGAACGTGTATTTTTAATTATTTTAGGACGTGCATTTGGGATGAAAGTAAATGCTGCTGCTTTTGAGGCTTTAGCTTTACGTATAGATCTGAAGTTGGTACACAAATATCAGTCTAATCCTATCAAAATTGAAAGTATAATGTTTGGACTTGCTGGATTTTTACACCAGGAAGAAGATGATTACGCATGGAAACTTCAAGATGAATTTTTGTATTTGAAACATTTGCATCATTTGGAGGAAATACAAGTAGAAGAGTGGCGATTTATGCGGATGAGGCCTTATAATTTCCCGACTTATAGATTAGCTCAGTTTACGGCACTTCTTATTCATAAATCTTATTGGTTTTCTTATATTCAAGAGATAGAAAATCTGAATGATTTATATGCTATTTTTGACTCTAGCGGCATGAATAGTTATTGGGCTACACATTATCGTTTTGGGGTGGAGACAGCGCAACATAGTATCAATTGGTCTTTATCATTTAAAATACACCTTACTATTAATTGCATTATACCTATGCTTTTTGCGTATGGGACCTTTATGAAGCAAGATAAATACAAAGAAAAAGCATTAGATTGGTTACATAGCCTTCCATCAGAAAATAATCAAATTACAAAAGAATTTGCGCGTTATAATATAAAGTGTCTATCTGCAGCTGACTCGCAAGCATTGTTGTATATGAAGAAACAATATTGCGATAACAAGCAATGTTTAAGCTGTACGATAGGATTAGCAATCTTAAAAACTAATTAATCTGCAAAATACTAGCTAATTCATGGTAGCCTTTGGAACTTGCAATCATGGATGCCGTGTCGCCAGTCGAAGTAATCGCATGAATATCGGCCCCTTTTTCAAGTAGTAAAATAATAAGATCGATATTACCATGTTGTGCTGCAAAATGCAATGGTGTCATATTTCCTTGTTGGAAAATATTAACTTCAGCGCCAGCTTCAAGTAACATTCTGCTAATACTTGTGTTATTAGCACTTACTGAAGCGTGTAATGGGAAAACATTAAATCCATTTTGTGAAGAGATATTTGGATCTGCATGGTGCTTTAGTAATAATCCTACAATATCTTCATGATTGAAATGTGTGGCAATGCCCAAAGGGGTGAAGCCATGAGTGGATAATTCATCTACAATATCTTTTTTATAATCTATCATCATTTGTACATGATCTTTTAGTCCGACTGCGCAAGCTTCGTGTATTGTGATGGTAGTGATGTGTTTCAGTATAACCTCTATTATCTGAGGCTTACGGTAGTAGCATGCTAATAATAATGCTGAAATCTCTTGACTGGTTTTTTCATTAACTAATTGAGGATCTTTACTTAGTAATAAGTCTAGATCTTGAAAGTTACCAGTTTCTATATATTCTTCTAATACTGATGTGCTCATACAATTTATTGGTTATAATACTTCTAAGTAAATAAAAAAAAACTAAAAAAGAGTAAAAATATATTAATTATCAATTATTATTTTATTTAACTGAAATTTGATTTTCTCCGCTAAAACATCGTTTATTGTTCTTTTGCGACATTTATGTAAAATTTGAGCTACAAATGTTTCTATTTAAGATAAAAATATTCCTTTGAGTATTGCTATTATTGAAACTATTTGTACATTTGTATAGGCCCTCCCCAAGGGCATGTTTTTCATAGGTAGATGTAGGGGTCGGATATTTCTTATTCGGCCCTTTTTTTATAGCTTTGTTTTATGGGACGTAAAATAGTAGTTGCAGTAACAGGAGCTTCGGGATCGATATATGCTAAAGTTTTATTGGATAAGTTGATATTACTTCAAGATCAAATTCAGGAAGTAGCAGTAGTGATGTCTGATAATGCTAAGTATGTATGGAAATACGAACTTGAAAATGAGCATTATAATAACTATCCCTTTAAGTTTTATGCTAAAAGTGATTTTATGGCACCTTTTGCATCCGGATCGGCGCGTTTTGATACGATGATTATTTGTCCATGTTCCATGGGTACTTTATCACGTATTGCGCACGGAACCTCTTCGGATTTGACAACTAGAGCGGCTGATGTAATACTTAAGGAAAGACGAAAATTAATTTTAGTTACCCGTGAGACACCATTAAGTACTATTCATATTCAGAATATGGCACTCATCACCCAGGCTGGTGGAATAATATGTCCTGCAAGTCCTTCTTTCTATAGTTTGCCGAATTCTTTTGAAGAATTGGCTGCTACAGTTATTGATAGAGTGTTGTCATTAGCTGATTTACATGTTGATAGCTATGAGTGGGGGAAAGATAAATAAAAAGCCTTATTTTTGTTAGGTATTTTGTACATTTGTCTTTTAATGAAGCGACATAAATATTCTATATTTTTAGCCTATTTAGCACGATTAAAGTCTTTTTTTAGAGATTTTATGTGTCGCATATCACATTTTTTCTCACCTGTAATTACTTCATTAAATTAATTTTTTCTAAATTCCATGAATTCGATCTTAATTACTTCTGCCAAACTTATTTCACCTTCGCACAAACTTAATGGTCAGCAGGTTGATATTTTAATAAAAGATGGTGTAATTGTAGATGTTGACACTAAGATAAATGCAACAGATAATACGATTCAAATTATTGATGCTAAGGGTTCGATTGTGAGTCCTGGTTTTTTTGATTTGAATACTAATATTGGTGAGCCCGGGCTAGAGACGAAAGAAGATATTCGTTCGGGAACAGCTGCCGCCGCTGCGGGAGGCTTTACTGCAGTATCTGTTCATCCCAATACAAATCCTCCTATATATACACGTTCTGAGGTTTCGCTAATTATTAATACTGCGAAAGGGAATTTGGTTGATGTATTTCCAATAGGAAGTATTTCAAAGAAAAGAGAAGGAAATGAACTTGCGGAGCTGTACGATATGAAATTGAATGGCGCTATTGCTTTTTGTGATGGTACACGTTCTCTTCAGCAAGCTGGCTTAATGGGAAGAGCTTTATTGTATTCAAAAGGTTTTGACGGTTTGATTATTTCTTTTGCACAAGACGAATCTATTGCCGGCGGAACCCAAATGAATGAAGGTATAGTAAGTACCTATTTAGGCATGAAGGGGAGCCCCAACTTAGCAGAAGCATTGATGGTTTCACGTGATTTATTCCTAGCGGAATATAATGAAGCACCGATCCACTTCACTACTATTTCTACTGCAGAATCAGTAGATTTAATCAAAAAAGCGAAAGCTAAAGGCATAAAAGTTACTTGTGATGTTGCAGCACATAATCTTGTGTTTTCAGATGAAGAGGTAAAAGGTTTTGATGCTAATTATAAAGTAAATCCTCCTTTACGTACATCTAAAGATATAAAAGCTTTATTAAAAGGACTTAAGGATGGTGTTGTTGATGCTGTGGTGACACAACATACACCGCAAGAAATAGAATTTAAAAATGTAGAATTCCATATTGCTAAAAATGGGATTACTGGATTGCAAACGGCTTTACCTTTATTGATTAAGGCTGGATTGACAGATGAACAAATAGTAGATAAATTAGCTGTAGGACCGCGTCAAATTGTAGGAATTGAAGTGCCTACATTGGAAACTGGAACTAAAGCAAATTTAGTACTTTTTAATATACACGAAAAATGGACTTTTGACGTTCATACAAATAAGTCAAAAGGCGCAAATAACCCTTTATTTGGTCAAGAATTGACGGGTAAAGTTAATTTAGTGATAAATAATAATCAAGTGATTATAAATAATTAATACTATGGATGCTAAAGTAAAAAATGCAGTAGAAGCAGGCGCGAAGAGTTATGCTTCTTTGGAAAATATAGATGCAACATCATTTTTGAAAGCAATAGAAGCTGCTTTTGATGCTGATGCTCCTTTTATGGATAAAGTCCAATTGATGGATGATGTTTTTGATAACGAGCAACCATTTGAGGAATTACGTGAGATATTCTTCGATTTAATAATGATCAATTTCTTTGCACAAGATGTTCAGAAATTAGAAGAAGATTATTTAGATTCTGAAGAATGGGAAGCTATTGAAGAAGACACTATTGATAGAGGTACAGAATTGTTAAATGTATTTTTATACCTTAAAGAATGTGCTGACGAAGAAATAGAAGCCGATTTGGAAGATTATTTGAAAGAATTCTTATTGGTTGAAGAAGACGAATTTCAAGATGAGTACCGTATTTATGAAAAAGTAATAGCCAATCAAATCTTAATTGAATCTGATTATCCTGAGATAGCTAAAGTTTCTAATACTGTAGAATCTAATGATGAATTATTCGAATTGTTTTACCCAATTGTATCATTCTTCTACGAACAGAATCCTGATGCTGAACAATTGAAAGCTTTTACAAGCGCTGCCTCAAATAAATCATTTGAAACCTCAGTGTATGAAGTAATTGTTAATTTTAATAAGTAAGGTATGTCACCAAACGAATTAACTAAAGAAGAAAAAAAAGATAGTATTATCTATGGTGTTATCGTAGGTTTATTGACTATTGCTTTTTCTGTCTTTAGTATTTTTTACACAAAGTCTGCAGCAAGTTATTCTAGTTTATTTGTGGTTAGTACGATCATCAAAATAATCGGTGCTATTATAGTACCTGTAGGTTTTGTGTATTTGTTGAAAGTTAGAAACGGTGATGTTTGGATATTTAGTAGAGCTTTAAAAAGTATCTATATTTTATTAGCAGCTAGTATTATTGTCAGTTCCTTGGGGATTACCTTGTGTCAGAAAGTTATTATCCCCAAAGATGTGGTTGAAGCAGGGTATCAAAACCTGATGAATTTGAAAATCGAGGATATGGAAGCTAAAGGTGCAACCGATGAAGAGATCGATCAACAGTTAGTAGTAATTGAACAAGATCGTGACTTCGCTTTTTCGGGAATTACCTTTCAAAATGTCATTCCTCCTATGTTTATTAGTCTTTTGCTTAACTTTATATTTGCATTAGTATTGGCTTTTCTGTTTCGTTCACACGTACACAAAAAGTCGTAATTGTATCATGCAATAGTTTTTTTATGGATATTTCAGTAGTAATACCTTTATATAACGAAGAAGAATCTTTACCCGAATTGACGGATTGGATTCGGAAAGTAATGCTTGACCACAATTTTTCGTACGAAATAATCTTAGTGGATGATGGTAGTAATGATAAATCATGGCAAGTGATCATGGATCTTAAAAAAGAACATCCGCAAATCTCAGGTATTAAATTTAGACGTAATTACGGAAAATCCGCAGCTTTAAATGTCGGCTTTGCCGCTGTTCAAGGTGATGTGGTCATTACGATGGATGCCGATTTGCAAGATAGTCCAGATGAAATACCAGAATTGTACGATCGCGTAAAAAATCAGGGCGCTGATTTGGTGTCAGGATGGAAACAAAAACGCTATGATCCATTAACAAAAACATTGCCCACAAAATTATTTAATTCCGTGACTCGTAGTATGTCAGGAATTAATAATTTGCATGATTTCAATTGTGGACTTAAGGCTTATAAAAAGGATGTCGTTAAAAGTATAGAAGTATATGGCGAAATGCACCGTTATATTCCTGTAATTGCCAAATGGGCCGGATTTTCGAATATCCAAGAACAGGTTGTTCAACATAGGGCACGCAAGTATGGAACCACAAAATTTGGTGCTGGACGTTTTATAAAAGGTTTTTTGGATTTAATGTCCATCTTTTTTGTCGGAAAATTCGGTAAACGTCCGATGCACTTTTTCGGGCCAGTGGGGGTTATAAGTTTTCTTGTAGGTTTCTTCTGTACAGTATATTTGATTGCAGAAAAATTAATTTCTATAGCCAATGGTACTTCTTATCGTAATATTACGGACCAACCTTTATTTTTCCTTTCGCTATTAACGATAATGATTGGTACACAATTGTTTTTGACTGGGTTTATTGCTGAATTGGTATCTCGGAACAGTACAGATCGTAATAATTATCACATAGAGCGTGTTATATAATAAATAATGTTTTTTTCTATCGTTATACCTTTATATAATCGTCCTGACGAAATCCGTGAGTTGTTGAAGTCATTGACAAAACAAACCTATACAGATTTTGAGGTGATAATTGTAGAAGACGGATCTACAAAAGACGCAAAAGTAATAGTCGATTCTTTTAAAGATCAGTTAGATATTTATTACTACTTCAAACCTAATGCGGGGCAGGGTTTTGCGCGAAATTATGGCTTTGAACGTGCTAAAGGTGATTTCTTTATCGTCTTTGACTCTGATGTTATCGTTCCAAAAGGCTATTTAGCCGCCGTAAAATTAAGCATTGAGGTCAATGCTTGGGATGCTTTTGGGGGGCCCGATGCGGCGCATGAATCTTTTACACCGATGCAAAAGGCTATTAGTTATTCGATGACATCGCCTTTCACCACTGGAGGAATAAGAGGAAATAAAAAACATGTCGGAAAATTTCACCCGCGAAGTTTTAACATGGGTATTTCGGCTATGGTATTTCAAGATACGAAAGGGTATAAATTGTCTAGGAGATCAGAGGATATTGAATTTAGTATCCGTATGATTAATAATGGTTATAAAGTAGGTTTGATACCAGATGCATTTGTATATCATAAACGACGTACAAGTTTAGCCTTATTTTACAAGCAAATTTTTAGCTTTGGAAAGGGGAGGATAGATATTGGACAGATGTATCCAGGAGAGCTAAAGTTAGTACACGCTCTGCCGGCAGTATTCACCGTAGGTTTTTTTACCTTGTTAATACTGAATTTGATGAATATACTCGTATTAGATCAAATCGCTATATTGCATTCTTTGGTGATTATGGGTAATACATTCTTACTCCTGTATACTGTCTTTTTGTTTATCCATAGCCTCCTAAATACAAAAAGTCTCCACGTAGCTGTGTTATCTATAGCTACAGCGTATACACAATTATTAGCCTATGGAATGGGCTTCATTCGTAATTATGTAGATGTTGCTTTGTTAAAAAGAGATACAAAACAATAATCTATTTGATAGTAATATAATAATATAGTGATTTCGATTACACAGTATAATTTAGATAAAATAGAAGATCTTTTAGATCAAATTGGGTATAAGGTTCGATACGAGAAAGGTAATTTTAGGACGGGTGCTTGTGTAATACAAAATACCAAAGTAATCGTCGTAAATAAATTCTCTAATCTTGAAATAAAAATAAACTCTTTAGTCTTGATTTTGAAAGATTTTGAGGTCAACAAGGAAGATCTGGATGAAAAGCAATGGGCTTTTTATAAAACATTAACAAAATCTAACGAATAATAATTTTGAAAATTCAATTTCTAGGAACTGGAACTTCTCAAGGTGTACCTGTTATAGCCTGTGATTGTATAGTTTGCAAATCAACGGATTATAAAGACAAACGCCTGCGGTCTTCTATATTAATAGAAGTGGAAGGTCGTCATATTATTGTCGATACAGGTCCAGATTTTAGGTATCAAATGTTGAGAGCTAATATTCAACATTTAGATGCGATATTGATGACGCACTCCCACAAGGATCATATAGCAGGACTTGATGATGTAAGAGCATTTAACTATAAGCAGAATGAATCTATCTCAATTTATACTAATGAGCCAACATTAGAAGCATTAAAGCGTGAATTTTACTACGCATTTTCGCCTTTAAAATATCCTGGTGTACCTCAGTTAGATTTAGAAGAAATCCATGCCGGACAACCATTATTTTTATTCGGTCATGAAATAATGCCTATTGAGGTAATGCATTATAAAATGCCTGTTTTAGGATTCCGAATAGGTAATTTTGCCTATATTACTGATGCTAAATCAGTAACGCTAGAATCACGTCAATTGTTAGAAGGGGTAGATGTATTGGTCGTCAACGCATTACAAGAAATGCCTCATATTTCACATTTTACTCTTGATGAGGCACTTGCATTTATCAATGATGTTGGACCAAAAGAAGCCTATCTTACGCATATAAGTCATAGGTTTGGCACAAATGATTATATTCAATCAAAACTCCCTTCCAATGTTTTTGTAGCTTACGATCAGCTTACCATTACTGTTGACAGTAGTTATTAATCTTAAGCGCTAGATTTGGGCAGTATTGATAATTAATAAAAAAATTTCCATATTTTTTATCATATATGATTAGTTTTTAATAAAGATATCTCCTTACTTTATTTATTGGTTGATATTATCTTTCCCATCTCATAAGTAGCTAATAAAGCATATTCTGCAGCAAAGGTTAATTGAAACATGCCCTCTACATCAGCGTTTTTGGGATCCCAGCCATGAAGTAAATTAGTTGGTAATAGATTTTTCTTGGCAAACTTTTCGTATCCATAATCTAGATTTTTTTGAAATGTTTCGATATAAAGTTCTGTGTTTGGATCGTATGTGTTTGCGTCAATAAATGCCCTCATCAATACACCATTAAACCAATTATTGAAACCAGAAGTAGCATATTCATAATATCCCGGCAAAGTATTACTTTCTTTAGCAAAATATCTAAAACTCATCTTTCCAAGTGATTTTACATCCTCAAGGTATTCTTTGTTGCTTGTTGCTCGGAATAAATCTACAGCACCCGAAAGCATAGTACCAGTATTGTACGAATATGCTGGCCCTACTACGTCTTTTAGCTTTGTATTCGCTCTATAGGTAGTGCCATTAACTACTTCGTAAGCAACAGCACAATCAGGATCACATCCGCCCAAAAAATCATCATATATACCGTCTGAACGGATTAATTTGCTTTTCTGCCAATGATAAATATCCTTTGCAAACTGTAAATAATAAGATGATTTTTTTACTTTTTTTTCTATTCTTTCGCCAGTAGGAGAAATATATAGATAGGTTAGCTCATCATTTTTGTCTTTGTACAGTTCGTATAGCCATATTAATGGACTAATGAAAGGGCCATTACTGCACGAATGTTTAGTCGTGTAACCAGGTCCCCAAGGTATCCCTCCATTTGGTTTACCGAATGCATCTAATGTACTATCCCAACCGTCAATTACATATTCTGTAAGGTATTCAGCCTTTTTAAGGTAATGTTTGTTATCTGTGATTTTATACGAATGTAATAATTCACGTATTAACCATTGTTGATCATCATACACATTTTCAATTCCCGCTACTTTTGCTTGTCCTTTCTTTGCGCCTCGATTGACACCATATACTGTCCAATCCTTAGTCTGTGTAAAAGATGTATGTTCGAATGTGCCACTGTAGTATTCTAGATTATCATATAATCTGGTCAATAGGTTTTCGTATCTATTATAATGGATGTTATGTAATGAATCTTTACCCATTAGCTTTTGTGTCTTTAGTGCTTGAAGGATAGTATTTATAGCTTCTATAGAAGCTGAATACATCCATACACTACCAATCTCACTAGAGCTTTTGTCTTCTATTGGGTTATAGAATCGAGCCATTACCTGATTATCGCCCTTAAAGTAATGCTTAAATGTAGCATCAGTAATAGCCATCGATCGAATTATATTATTTGTTATAAGGGTTTCTTTTTGCTGACTTATATTCGTATGTCTATTTTTTTTAGCCTTATTACTTTGCTGTATATTGCAACCCATACTTATAAATATGGTTAACAAAATCAATAGGAAATTTTTGTTTTTTAAGTTCATAATGGTTATTTTTTGATTTATGCTAATTATTGGTTAGCGTATTTCTGTGAATTTAAATTTCTCTAATCTCTATTTATCTTACTTATTCTTTCTTGTATAGAAGGAAGAGTTGATAATTGTTGACCTGCCAGATTAATAAGTGTTTTTATATAAGCTGGGAGAATTCTTTTATAATTGATTTTCGTAAATAGGTTAATATTTATATTAAATATAATAAGATAAAACGATTTAGTAATGTGTTTGTGTAATTATTTTTATTGTTTAATACAAAAATCTATTTGTCACTAATCGGACGGAGAATAATTAACTGATCGTCACAAATACCATTAAAGTAGTGAGAATCTCATATTGTTCAAACCATGTGGTTTGGAATATAATGGTTGCTTTTGTAAAAAAAATAAACGTCCTTAGCTTATTGTATCACTAACTGGAATGGATTAGGGAGGTATGAATAATTCGAATTATTCTTTGTTGAGGTGACTAACTAGCTGTGAAATTGAAATAATATTAAAACTATTTTATGACATCAGGTGTTCTATATATAGATTATGGTTTAACTATTAATACATTTACTACTATGGGAAATTTTTTGTATTTAATCGCAGTTATATTGGTTATCATGTGGGTTATTGGTTTTTTCGGCGGTTTTGTAAGTGGTGGAATTATTCATATACTTTTGGTAATTGCTATTATTGTAGTATTGCTACGCATAATAAGAGGTAATGCTTAATTATTTAAATAAATTTGGGCTATTTTAAAATCTTCAGGAAAAGTTAGTTTAATATTTTTATTACTACTTTCTAACAAGTGAATAGAATAGCCTAATTTTTCTACAACAGAACAATCATCTGTAAATAAGGGACTTTCTTCTTGCTGATAGGCTTTTTTTAATATATCTGCTGGAAATGTTTGTGGTGTTTGGATTTGCCAAACGGTATCTCGATTTATCGATACTGAGGTATTGATGTCTCCAATGCGTATGGAATTCGTACTTTTTACTGCCAATGTCACATTGATACCTTTTTGTGCTTGATTGAAGGATTGCTTTATCAATTCTCGATCCACCAAGGGACGTGCAGCATCATGTATAGCAATGAGGGCTTGCCCAAATATATTTTCCGTAAGGAGATTGTGTAAATACAAAATACTATTTTTCACACTCTGAAAGCGGGTCTCTCCACCTTTTACCAATTCATGTGGTATTTCGAAATTATAGCAAGCACATAACTCGAGCCAATAATCTACCATGTTGGGATGTAAGGCTACCACAATCTTGTCGGTTATTCCGACAAATGCTTCAATGGTATGCATCAATACGGGTCTTTCATTAAGCAACATGTATTGTTTGGGTAGATTTGCATTTAATCTAGATCCTGTTCCTCCTGCTGCTATAATTACTATTTTTTGTGACATATGATTATTTGTACTGTACTAAAAAAGCGTAAATGGTAGAACCATTTACGCTTCAAAAATATTGAAATATATTTTAATATTCTTATATAATCAACATAGCATCTCCATAGCTATAGAAACGGTATTTTTCTTTAACAGCTACTTCGTAGGCATTCATTACATTTTCATATCCTGCAAATGCAGCGATCATCACTAGTAATGTTGATTCTGGGGTATGGAAATTCGTAATCATTGAATTCGCAATACTGAAATCATATGGGGGATAGATAAATTTACTTGTCCAATCTGTAGCGGCTTTCAAATGTCTATCTGCAGAAACAGATGATTCAATTGCACGCATTGAAGTAGTACCTACTGCACAAATACGACGTTTGTTATCAATACCTTTATTTACAATTTTTGCAGCTTCATCAGTAATGATAAATTGCTCTGAATCCATTTTGTGCTTTGTCAAATCCTCTACTTCAACAGTACGGAAAGTACCAAGACCTACGTGTAATGTTACTTCAGCAAAATCAATACCTTTTAACTCTAAACGCTTCATCAATTCTCTAGAGAAGTGAAGTCCTGCTGTAGGTGCTGCAACAGCGCCTTCATTTTTAGCGTATATCGTTTGGTAACGGAACTTGTCTTCTGGAGTAGCTTTACGCGTAATATATTTAGGAAGTGGTGTTTCTCCTAGAATTTCGATGTTGCGACGGAACTCCTCGTCTGTACCTTCAAATAAGAAACGTATTGTACGTCCTCTGGATGTGGTATTGTCTACAACCTCAGCAACTAATAAATCATCATCACCAAAATATAATTTATTACCTACACGGATTTTACGTGCTGGATCTACTAATACATCCCAAAGACGCAATTCTTTGTTTAACTCACGTAATAAGAAAACCTCGATGGTAGCACCAGTTTTTTCCTTATTACCATACATACGTGCAGGGAATACTTTGGTATCGTTTAAGATCATGACATCTTTGTCATCAAAATAATCTAAAACGTCTTTGAAAATTTTATGTTCAATTTTACCTGTATCCTTATGTAATACCATTAAACGAGATTCGTCGCGTTGTTCAGAAGGTTCCGACGCTAATAGAGATTCTGGTAAATTGAATTTAAATTGTGATAATTTCATTTGTAATCAATATTTATGATTTTACACTAACTAGTGAAAGTGCAGTATAAAGCATACAAAAGTAAATAAAATTATTCATAAAACCCCTTTTATGGGGGTATGATTACTGTATTTTACAATATAATGAATAAGATAGCTTCATAATAAATATATGCTTCAAAATAAATAGTATTTAATTTAAGGAATATTGGTGGGAATCATTTTTTTTAATCGTATTTTAAGGGTACTTAAATTATAAACTTAACCAGCGTCTGCTATTTTGATAAATTAGTTATGGGAGAATCTAATAAAGAGTCCAAACAAGAAACGAAAAAAGAAGAATTTGCTACTGATATAATTGCAGATCAATCTTTAGAAAATGATATTCAACACGTTAATAATCCTGTCCTTGACCTACCTGTAATTGAGAAAAAATATCTGCATGCAGCCAATAGCTATTATAAGGATGGTTCTAAATTTATCTTTTCTGATGGCAAAGCCAAAGTAGAGATAAATGTTGTTTCTGATGAAATTATTCGTGTGAGATTGGCTCCCCAAGGGATATTTTTGGATGATTTTTCTTACGCTGTTGTTCCACAGGAACATCCATCGCATGGATTTTCTTGCTCCGAAGATGATAATTTTTATTATGTAAAAACACCAAAGGTGATATGCGCCATTGAGAAGGCTAATTTTTTAGTTTCTTTTCAAGATGTAGAAGGGAAAACACTAAATGCTGATCACGCACCAATGCATTGGGAAGAGAATCTTGATTTTGGTGGTTATTATGTGTATTGTACCAAAAAAGCGTATGAAAAAGAAGTGTTTTTTGGTTGTGGCGATAAAGCGTCCAACTTGAATCTTCGAGGTAGACGCATTACAAATTGGAACTCCGATACGTATTCCTATGCCTTTGATCAGGATCCTCTTTATAAGACCATACCTTTTTATCTTGGCGTCAATGATGGCGATGCTTATGGTATTTTCTTTGACAATACTTTCCGTACGTATTTTGATTTTGCGGCTGAGCATGATGATCAAACGAGTTTTTGGTCTGAGGGGGGAGAGCTACAATATTACTATATACATGGGCCACAATTGCTAGATGTAACCAGACGCTATCATCAATTGACAGGTACCCATTATCTCCCACCTATGTGGGCTATAGGCTATCATCAATGCCGATGGAGTTATTACCCAGAAAACAAAGTTAAAGAAGTAGCTAACGAGTTTAGAAAACGCGAAATACCCTGCGATGCGCTATATCTAGATATTGATTACATGGATGGATATCGATGTTTTACGTGGAATAAGAAATATTTTCCTGATCCCAAGCAAATGATTGCTGACTTATCCGCCAATGGCTTCAAGACTGTAGTCATGATCGATCCAGGAATCAAAGTCGATGAGAATTATTGGGTTTTCCAAGAAGGACACGACAATAATTATTTCTGTAGACGCGGTGATGATTATTTTATGGAAGGCTTTGTGTGGCCAGGGAGGTGTCAATTTCCAGATTATACTAATCCTGAGGTGAGGAAATGGTGGGGAGGTTTATACAAAGGATTGGTCGAGGATGGCGTAGCCGGATTTTGGAATGATATGAATGAACCTGCTGTTTTTGGTAGAGGGAGCTTTCCAAATGATGTAAGACATCAGTATGATGGACATCGTGGCTCGCATCGTAAAGCACACAATATATATGGTATGCAGATGGTAAGGGCCACCTACGAAGGGTTAAAGGAACTGTATAAGAATAAACGGCCTTTTACAATTACTCGTGCTGCTTACGCGGGGACGCAACGTTATTCTTCGGTGTGGACAGGTGATAATATAGCGACATGGGAACATTTGCGTATCGGTACTTTGCAGTTGCAGCGCTTGTCGGTATCAGGGCTATCTTTTTGTGGTACAGATATTGGCGGTTTTACGGGGAATCCTGATGGTGAACTCTATACACGATGGATGCAGTTTGGGGTATTTTCACCGTTTATGCGGGTGCATTCTGCGGGAGATACTGTGGATAGAGAGCCTTGGAGCTTTGGACCAGAATGGGAAGCAATATGTAAGAAATTTATTGAGCTCAGGTATAAATTGTTACCTTATATCTATTCTGTTTTTTGGCAACAGCATAAGTATGGTTTACCTATTTTAAGACCCATTTCTGTATTAGAACAGAAACATTATACAAATCTATTGCGAGAGGAGGAGTTTGCTTTTGGTGATAAAATATTGGTTTCTCCAGTTATACACCCTGGTCAGCAATCTAAGGTAGTGTATCTTCCTGAAGGCGATTGGTATTATTATTTTAATAATCAAAAGTTTGTCGGTGGACAAGAGATAAATATAGCAACTCCATTGCATGAAATGCCAATTTTTATAAAGGGCGGTACGATTTTGCCAGAGTTTCCTATTATGCAATATACGGGAGAAAAGAAAATCGATAAACTAAAAATAGTCGTTTATTATGCAGCAGCAGAAGAGCATAGTTATGGCTATACAGATCATGGGGAAACTTTTGCCTATGAGCAAAATATATACTTAGAAAAGCATTTTATTCAACATGCTAATGAGAATTCTTTGAGCGTACTTCAGCATAGAGAAGGATTGTATCGCGAGCGATATGATGATTATAAGATCTATTTTGTAGGTATTCCTTTCGAATGGTCTACAGTTTTGGTAGATGGGGTTCAGCTCTCTATTGAAATTGATGATAACGGAGAGAAATACGTAGTTGTCGATAATGATTTCAAAAAACTAACCTTAGAATAATCCTAATATGAACAATCCTGTTGAAGTATTCTCCTTACTTACTGAATTTGATATTAATTTATTTTGTGCAGGAAAGCATTTTAAGCTTTATGAAAAGTTAGGTGCCCAAACTGTTTATATAGATGGAAAACAGGGTGTTTATTTTGCGATATGGGCACCCAATGCACAAGGGGTGTCTGTAATAGGGAATTTTAATGGATGGAACCCCAATAGTCATCAGCTATTCGTTCGTTGGGATGAGAGTGGTATTTGGGAAGGTGTAATCTTTGGAATTGGCTTAGGTGAAGTTTATAAATATAGTATTCTAACCAAAAGCAATGAACGATTAGAGAAAGCAGATCCATTTTCTTTAGCGATGGAATTAGCACCCGGTACAGCTTCTGTCGTGAGTACCAATTGGTACCAATGGAACGATGAAAAGTGGATGCGTCAACGCAAAGAATCAAATCGATTAGATCGACCTATATCTGTTTACGAATTGCATTTAGGTTCTTGGATTAGGGATCCTAATACACCTGATAGACAATTGTCTTATCGAGAGATAGCCGATAGTTTGATTGGTTATGTAAAAGATATGGGTTTTACGCATGTAGAGTTTATGCCCCTCATGGAGCATCCCTATTATCCTTCTTGGGGCTACCAGATTACGGGGTATTTTGCCGCAAGTTCACGTTATGGGTCACCGCAAGACTTGATGTTTCTGATCGAATCATTGCATAAAAATAATATCGCTGTTATATTAGATTGGGTTCCTTCTCATTTTCCGGGTGATGCCAATGGATTATATCGATTTGACGGTACGGCTTTATTTGAACATGAAGACCCTCGAAAAGGATTTCATCCCGATTGGAAATCTTACATCTTCAATTATGGTAGAAATGAAGTACGTTCATTTTTGATAAGTAATGCTTTATTTTGGTTAGATAGGTACCATATTGACGGTTTACGGGTAGATGCAGTTGCTTCTATGCTATATTTAGATTATTCGCGCCAGGATGGTGAATGGATAGCTAATGAGTTTGGTGGTCGTGAAAATTTAGAAGCTGTTCATTTTATTAAGGAGTTTAATGAAGCAGTGAACGCTAATTTTCCAGATGTATTGACGATAGCCGAAGAATCAACATCATGGCCACAAGTCAGTAAACCAATCCAAGAAGGTGGCTTAGGTTTTGACATGAAATGGATGATGGGATGGATGCATGATACCCTTAATTATTTTAAAGAAGATCCTATAAATCGAAAATATCATCACGATAAAATGACATTTTCAACTGTATATGCTTTTAGTGAACATTTTATGCTGCCACTATCGCACGATGAAGTTGTGCATGGCAAACAATCATTAATAAATAAAATGCCAGGCGACGAATGGCAAAAGTTTGCTAATCTGCGTACCCTGTATTTATACATGTTTACATTTTCTGGCGCTAAGCTTTTGTTTATGGGGGCTGAATTTGGACAAAATTCCGAATGGAATGAAAATCGTTCACTAGATTGGCATTTACTATATGAAGCACCGCATAAGAAATTGCATCATTATGTCAAGAAGCTGAATCAAATCTATAGAAGTGAACCCGCATTATACGAGAAAGCATTCTCTGTACACGGTTTTGAATGGTTAGAAGCTGGAGATAGTGATAATGGCGTGGTAGCTTATATCCGTAGAGGGCATGATGCAGCTAATGATCTTGTTATCGTGCTAAATATGACACCTTTAATTCGTTATAATTATAGATTAGGGATGCCTTACTCCGGCAATTGGGAGGTAGTTTTTAATTCTGATGATATATCATTTTACGGGTCGGGTGTTGTTTTCTCGAATATAAAAACGCAAGAAATTCCTTGGATGAATCAGGAGAATTCTATAGAAATTGATTTACCTCCATTAGCTGGAGTAATTTTAAAACTAACGAAATAAAATATAATTATTGTATATGAAGGTAATTCATTTGAGTGTAGAATGTTTTCCTATAGCTAAAGTTGGAGGATTGGCAGATGTGGTAGGTGCCTTACCAAAATACCAACGAAAATTAGGTATTGATGCTTCTGTTGTGATGCCTTATTATAATAGACCATTTGTTACCGAAAATGCTTTGTTGAACATATATGAAGGCTCTTTTTCTCAAGGGGACGAGATATTGGCATATACCGTGTGGAAGGAGCAATATGATACACTGGGTTTTCCAGTCTATCTTATTTATATCGAAGGTAAGTTGGATCGTCCAGAGGTGTATTGTTATCCCGATGAGGCGGAGCAATGGATTGCTTTTCAGCATGCTTTTTTGGATTGGATAGTAAATACTGATAATAAGCCAGATCTTATCAATTGTCATGATCATCATGTAGGCCTAGTTCCTTTTTTGATTAAATATGCCTATTCTTTTCAATCCTTAGCGGGAATAAAAACGGTGTTCACGGTTCATAATGGGCAATATCAAGGATGGCTTAGCTGGGATAAGGCGCATTTGCTACCATCTTTTGATGGTTACCACGGGGGGCTGTTAGATTGGGATGGTGTCATCAATCCGATGGCAACAGCATTAAAATGTTGTGATCGTTATACGACAGTTTCAGAAGGATATTTGGAAGAGCTATTTGTTGAAGCCAATGGTTTACAAGATTTATTTAAGCATGAACGTGCAAAAGCAATAGGTATCGTAAATGGTATTGATGTTGAATTTTGGGACCCTGCTATCGATCAATTATTACCGCTAAACTACACAAGTACTACTGTGAAAAAAGGTAAAGAACAGAATAAGAAAATATTTTGTGAGAAAGTAGGTTTACCTTTTGATATCCCTCTTTTGAGTTATATAGGCAGATTTGCATTTGAAAAAGGAGCCGATTTATTGCCTGAATTGATACGAGAAATGTATTCTTTAAATGAAAATAAAATCGCTATATTTATTTTGGGTTCAGGCGATGATATTATTCAAGGTGAGATCGCTAATATCATACAATTATATCCTAATCAAGTCAGTGTTTTCTTTGGTTATAACGAAAGTCTAGCACATGAAGTATATGCTGCTTCGGATATGTTGATTATGCCTTCGCGTGTGGAGCCCTGTGGACTCAATCAATTGTATGCTCTTCAGTATGGTACTATTCCGATTGTACGTAATATCGGGGGACTTAAAGATACTGTAATCGATATTGATCATGATAATGGTTATGGTTTTGTATTTGAAGAATTAGATATAAAAAATATATCCTTGACTATAAATCGTGCAATTTCTGTTTTTAATATTCCTAAATCCTTGGAAAGTATCCGTGGAAAGGCTATGAAATTGGATTTTTCGTGGGATAAATCCGCTAAAAAATATGTAGCATTATATAATCAGTTACTTAAATAATTATGGGGCATAAAGTAGTTTCTATTGTATTAGGGGGAGGTCGCGGTACGCGCCTATATCCTCTGACAGACCAACGCTCAAAACCAGCCGTTCCTATCGCTGGCAAATATCGTTTAGTAGATATTCCGATATCTAATTGCCTAAATTCGGGCTATAATAAGATCTTTGTGTTAACACAATTTAACTCCGCTTCTCTCAATAAACACATCAAAAATTCCTTTAATTTTAGTGTGTTTAGTAGTGGTTTTGTCGATATTCTCGCTGCTGAGCAAACGAATGATGGAGATCGTTGGTTTCAAGGTACAGCAGATGCGGTACGTCGAACACATAAAAACCTATATAATGTAGATTATGATTATGTATTGATCCTTTCTGGAGATCAATTATATCAAATGGATTATTCTAAATTAGTGGATTTTCATGTTCAAAATGGCGGTGAAATTACGATTGCTACGATTCCTGTTACCGCAAAAGAAGCCACTGGTTTTGGTATTTTGAAATCCAATGAAAACAATGAAATTACCTCTTTTATAGAGAAACCCAATCGTGATTTATTGAAGGATTGGACCTCCGAAGTTTCTGAAGATTTGGCTGCCAAAGGACGTAAGTATCTTGCTTCTATGGGGATTTATGTTTTTTCTAAAGGGGTGATGCGCCGTTTGTTAGAAGAAAATACCGGGATGGATTTTGGCAAGGAGATTATACCTGAAGCTATTGGGCATAATAAAGTTTTAAGCTACCAATTTGATAGTTATTGGACTGATATTGGTACGATTTCTTCTTTCTTTGAAGCTAATATTGACTTGACGGATGACCTTCCTTCTTTTAACCTATTTGGTGAAGCAATCTATACACGTGCACGTATGTTGCCGCCGTCCAAAGTGTCTGGTACAACACTCAATAATACAGTGGTAGCAGATGGTTGTATATTAATGGGGGATAAGATCGAAAGATCGGTAATAGGTATTCGTTCTCGCATAGGAAAAGGTACGGTGATGAAGATGACTTACATGATGGGGGCAGATTATTATGAGGATCTGAGCGATGTAGTAGAATTAGGAAATACACAGACGCCACCACCAATTGGAGTAGGGGAAAGATGTTATATTGAAATGGCTATTTTAGATAAAAATTGCCGTATTGGAAATAATGTGCGTATTACAGGAGGGAAGCACCTTAAAGATGGTGATTTCGATAACTATACCGTTTGTGACGGGATTGTTGTAATTAAGAAAAATGCGATTATTCCAAATGGAACTACCATTGGGTTTTAGTACATAAAAAAAGGGACTTTCCTGAAAAAGTCCCTTTTTAATATAGCAATACTACGGTTATTTTAAGTTTCCTAAAGCTTCTTTCATTCTACGTAATGCTTCTACAAGCACTTCGTCAGCAGCAGCGTATGATAAGCGGATATAATTATCATTACCAAAAGAATCTCCTCCTACAGTAGCAATATGGCCATGATTTAATAAATATAAAGCCAAATCTGCTGATCCTTTAATTACATTTCCATCAGGATCTTGCTTGCCAAAGAATGCACTTACTTCTGGGAAGAAGTAAAAAGCACCCTCCGGTAAATTTGTTTTTATGCCAGGGATTTCATTTAATAAATTATAAACCAATTGACGACGACGAAGGAAAGCTTCTTTCATCTTCATTACGCTCGCTAACCCATCATTATATGCTGTAATACCTGCACGTTGTGCTATAGAACATGTACCCGATGTAGTTTGTCCTTGTAATTTATCATTTGCAGCAGCAATTTCTTTGTTTGCAGCAATATAGCCCAAACGCCATCCTGTCATTGCATATGCTTTTGAGAAACCATTTACGATGATTACGCGGTCTTTAATGCTGTCAAATTGCGCGATAGATTCATGATTGTCTACAAAGTTGATGTGCTCGTATATCTCATCTGATAAGATAAAGATATTAGGGTATTTTTCAAATACCTCAACTAATGCAGCTAACTCTTCTTTGCTGTATACCGAACCTGTAGGATTACAAGGCGAAGAGAACATGAATAATTTAGTGTTTGGCGTGATTGCGGCCTCTAATTGCGCTGGCGTAATTTTGAAATCACTTTCAATATCGGTATTTATAAATACGGATTTACCTTCCGCCAAAGTAACCATTTCTGAATAAGAAACCCAGTATGGAGTAGGGATGATTACCTCTTCTCCTGGATTAATCAACGTTAGTATTACATTCGAAAGAGATTGCTTTGCACCTGTTGATACAACGATTTGCGAAATATCGTAATCTAAATTGTTTTCTGTCTTTAGTTTATTAACAATCGCTTGACGTAAATCAGGGTAGCCAGGTACTGGAGAATATCTAGTGTAATTTTCATCTAAAGCTTTTTTAGCAGCTTCTTTAACATTGTCTGGTGTATTGAAATCTGGTTCACCTACACTCAAACTAATAACATTAATGCCTTTGGCAGCTAATTCACGACCCAATTTGGTCATTTTTAATGTAGCCGATTCTGAAAGGCTGTTGATTCTATCTGATAAATATGATGTTGTGCTCATGGTGATACAAATATATTATATAATCTTCAATTTTTCAGCTAATTTTTGTTGATATTATAATCAAAATAGTAGTGCATTTATCGATTTAATAAATACTAAAGCAATATAAGTTATTCTTAATAATAATTTATATTTGTTCTATATGAAATTTGATAGCTTTATTCTCTTTTTACTACTAAGTATTGTTTTAGCTTACCTGTTCCCTCAATTAGCAGTTTATCATAATGGGGATATTTTAGGGTATATTACGACAATAGGCGTATCCTTAATTTTCTTTTTTTATGGACTTAAATTGTCTATTCATGATATTAAAACTGGGTTAAGTAATTGGAAATTACATGTTCTAGTACAAGCTACTACTTTTCTATTGTTTCCTATTGTTATCTTGCTATTTTATCCTTTAATAGAGACAGTTTCACAGCATAATTTTTGGATATCATTTTTCTTTTTAGCGGCATTACCATCTACTGTTTCATCATCTGTTGTGATGGTGTCTATTGCTAAGGGAAATATTCCCGCTGCAATTTTTAACGCTAGTATTTCAGGATTAATAGGGGTTATAATTACGCCTTTATGGATGTCCTTATTTTTAGATTTTCAAACGGAGAATGTGTTCGTAGATGTTTATTGGGGATTAATTAAAGAGATTATAATACCAGTAGCTTTAGGGTTATTTTTACAACGATATTTAGGGCATTGGGCCTCCAAGTATAGTAAAAAGCTATCTCAATTTGATAAGACAGTAATACTTTTTATTGTTTATGGTAGTTTTGCAGAATCTTTTGTGAGTGGTGTTTTTGATAAAATCAGTAATCTATATTTATTATATGTATTTATAGCTGTAAGCCTATTATTTGTTTTGGTCTATACGATTGTATTTTTTCTATCTAAGCATGTATTTAAATTCTCACAAACTGACCAAATTACAGCTTTATTCTGTGGCTCTAAAAAGTCATTAACCCACGGCTCTGTGTTTGGAAAATTTCTATTCGTTAACAATCCAAATGCAGGATTGTACTTTTTGCCACTTATGATTTTTCATGCTTTACAGATTTTTATAGTCACCATTATAGCACAATCATATCACAATAAGCGCAAATAGCATATTACTGTAGTACAGCTTTTTATTACAATACTATCTTATTTTTCATCTTCTAATTCGCTCTTATATAATTTTTTATGGTTGTCAATATCCTTGTCTAGCTCTGGATATTGTATATCTTTATATTTTTCTAATTCTTCAAGTATTATTTTGGCAACGAGATATCGGCAGATGTCTTTATCATCCGAAGGGATTAAATACCAAGGAGATTTTTTTGTTGATGTATGCTGTATAGCATCTTCGTAGTATTCCATATATTTATCCCATAGCTTTCTTTCTGTCAAGTCGGTAGGGGAAAATTTCCAGTTGTGTTCATCTTTTTCTAACCTTCTTAATAGTCTTTTTTTTTGCTCCCCTTTACTTAGGTTTAAGTAGAATTTTAAGACTATAGTACCGTTCTCTATAAGGTGGTTTTCAAAGTTTTTTATTTGTTTGTATCTTTTCTTCCAAAAATCCTTAGGAATATCTTTTACAGAATTAATTCCCGGTAGGTTTTCTTTAAGAAGATATTCAGGATGTACTCTCGTCACAAGGACATTTTCATAATGTGTACGGTTGAACACCGTAAATTTCCCTCTTTCGGGCAAACTAATGTAATGGCGCCATAGGTAATCGTGCTCTAGTTCTAAAGAGGATGGTGTTTTGTAACTACTCACATTAACACCTCTAGCATTAAAATCCTTGAACACCTCGCGCACCAAAGAATCTTTACCAGCGGTATCCATTCCTTGTAAACATATCAATACCGCATATTTATTATGTGCATACATGATGTCTTGTATTTTTGCTATTCTCTTTCTTACATTCTTGAGCTCTTCCTTTGCATCCTTTGTATCTATTTTATCAAGATAACTTGGGAAATCCTCTATTTTACACTTACTGTTAGCTTTTAATTTCTGTTGATATTTTAGCATTGGTCTAATGTATTATGTCACGTAATATAATTGCTCTCTTTTATAGAACCCTTATGATGAATGGATTGTTTTAGCATATGAAACTTTATTTTATACTTATATTTTGTTGCCAATTTTTAGATAATATTTAAATTATCACTGTTATTGATGATATATTGAATTATCACTGATATTGATGATATATTGAATTATCACTGATATTGATGATATTTGGAATTATCACTGATATTGATGATATTTGAGATTATCACTGCTATTGATGATAATTTTAAATAAAGATGATGCATGTAATAATAATAGGAGATCTTGTTAACTCACGAAGTTTACATAGTAGCACTTGGCTAAATGTTTTAGAAGAAGCATTAACTAAATATTCCAAAAAATTTGATATTTTTAGGGGAGATAGTTTTCAAGCAGAATTACAACTTGAAAATTGTCTCGATGCTATTTATTATATTAAATCGCGTATTAAGTCCTTAGAGAATTTGGATGTTAGAATTGGTCTTGGTATAGGAGGTATTGATTATGTCGATAATTATATAAAGAATTCTACAGGCGAAGCATTTATTTATTCTGGTGAAGCATTTGATCATCTTAATAAGGATTTATTTGCTGCAAAATCTGCTTTCCCCGAATGGGATAATGTGACCAATACAATGATGTCATTAGCGATGGAATTGGCCAATAAGTGGACCGTCAATATGGCGGAAACGGTGGCTGTGGCTATTGAATATCCAAACTACAACCAAAAAGAGCTTGCTAAAATATTGAAACGAAAATACCAAAGTCAAATTAGCACGGAATTAGGGAAAGCGAATTGGTGGAAAATAAAAAAGGCTATTGATTACTGTCAAATTGAATTGATGAAAATATGTTAATGCTATTTTTGAAATTGCTCCTAGCTCATATATTGGGTGATTTTGTATTGCAATCCAATTTTTTAGTAGAGAAGCGAAAGCATAATGTAATGTATCTATTCCTCCATGTAATAATACATGCTGCGGTATTGTGCTTGATATTTGTTGATCAGTTGCCACAATATTATATTTTATTATCATTTATTGTTGTATCTCATTTAGCAATAGATAGTCTTAAAATATGGGTTGAAAAAAAATGGAATTGTAACCAAGCGGTTTTATTTGTAGTTGATCAATTTTTACATATTACTATTTTAGTAGCTATTGTTTTTGCTAAATACGGAATACCTTACGATCTGCTACAGCAATTATTAACTGTAAAAAGTTTATTGTATCTAATTGCTTTCTTATTGACAGCAGTAGTGAGTCCCGTATTTTTGAAAGTCGTTTTCAGTAAATGGAATCAACAGAATGAATTTGCTTTAAAAAAGAGTGAAACCCTAGGAAATGCAGGATTGTGGATAGGCGTGATGGAGCGCTTGATTATTGTGCTTTTTATTCAAGTTGGTTTTTTGTCAGGAATAGGTTTCTTATTGGCGGCTAAATCTATTTTTAGATTTGGGGATTTGACAAAGGCAAAAGATACTAAATTTACAGAATATATATTGGTGGGCACTTTAGCTAGTTTTTTGATCGCTATTACCATTGGTTATATGCTTCGATTAGGACTTAAACTTACTTAACTATACCTAGATTATGAAAAGAATATTATTCATTATTAGCATTTTTCTTTATGTGTGTGAAAGTGCTGCTATTGCTCAAGAGCAGCTACAAAATGAGATTCAACAAATTGCAGACAAATACAAAGCTATTGGCGTCGCCTATGCTGTCGTTAAGGATAATAAAATCGTGTATGATGGAGCTGTAGGCTATCAAAATGTAGCTGCTGGTATTCCTTTAGATGCTGAAAAATCCCTTTTTAGAATAGCTTCTATTTCTAAATCTTTTACGGCAACAGCGATCATGCAATTGGTAGAGCAAGGGAAAATTAGCCTTGACGATGATTTTGGTGATTTAATAGGTTTTCCTATACGTAATCCCCTTTATCCAGATAAAGTGATTACCCTACGAATGGTATTGTCGCATACTTCTAGTATCAATGATTCTAATGGTTACTTTGATCTTGCAGTAATAAATCCATCTACTAATAACAATTGGAAAAATAGCTATTCAAAGAATGAACCCGGGAGTACATATGATTATTGTAATTTAAATTTTAATATGACTGGAGCTGTTTTAGAGCGATTGACAGGACAGCGTTTTGATGGATATATCAAAGACCAAATACTATCTCCAATAGGGATTTATGGCGGATATTGCGTAGATTCTTTGGATAATAATAGATTTGCACAATTATATGCTTATGAGAATAATACCTTCGAGATTCAGCCATCGGCTTATAATCCTAGATCAGAAGAAATAAAAAATTATCAGCTAGGAAGATCAACTCCAGTTTTTTCGCCAACAGGAGGAATGAAGATATCTGCTGTTGATTTGGCTAAATATATGCAAATGCATATGAATTACGGAAAAAGTGATAAACATAGAATTATCTCCAAAGAATCAGCACTAACTATGCAAACGAAAATTTCCGATAAAGAAGGATATGGCCTAGGATTGCGTCAGGTAACTGATTTCATTCCCGGAATAGTGATGGTGGGACATACGGGGTCGGCATACGGATTGTACAGTACTATGTTTTTCTCCCCTGCAGATAAATACGGTATTGTGGTGATTACAAACGGCTGTATACCCACATATACAGATGGCAAAGTGGACCTTCTAAGAGAAATTGCTAATCTCCTTTATAGCCGTATTATTCAACAGTAATATTCCTACTACGTATTGTAAATCGCTTATTTAGGTAATCGTTAATTAATGATAAATTGTTAGTCCTTGTAAACGATTGGCTTGTTTTTTGTAAAGATTCATTGTTAGCCAATTTTGTCTGATTATTTATGAATAAGATATTAATGTGTGTAATCGTACTTTGCTTTGTTTCAATTACAAAAGCACAGAATGTAAATTTGGATATGATCCGCAATGATTTTAATAAAGGTGTTAAAGATGAGGACCTTTGTAAAAGACATTATGAATTACTAAAAGAAAATGCAAATACAGTTACAGAAAAAGGTTATGCAGCGGCTTTTCAAATGTTTATGGCAAAACATACCAGCAATCCATTCAAAAAGATGAGATATTTTAATGGAGGTAAAGATTTATTAGAGCAACAAATAGCAGATAACCCTAATAATACAGAGCTCCGTTTTATTAGGCTTTGTATTCAATATCATCTCCCAAAATATGTTGGGTACAAAAGAGATATTGAAGAAGATAAAGACTTTTTGGTTAATAATTTATACAAGATAAAGGATAAAGAAGTAAAAAGCTTGTTATTTAAATATTTAAAAGCAGCTAATATGTATACAGATCAGGAATTGATATTATTAGGGAGGTGAAAGGAAATTTATGAAGAAAATTTATGCTATAGCGCTATTTTTATTAGCCACAACTACAATTGCTTTTGGGCAATTGTCTAGAGAATTAAATGCTTTTAGAGAATTAGAAGTAACGGACAAAATTAATGTCAAAATTGTAGAAAGTACAACCGACAAAATAGTAATAGAAGGCGAGTTAGCAAATCAAATGGAGTTAACACAGGTGAATGATATGCTTCGCTTAACAATGACAGGAAGTTATATTATGAAGGGAGATAAGGTTTTCGTAACTCTTTACTCTTCTCGTCTCGCTAGTATAACCGCTAAAAAAGGTGCCCAAGTAACTAATCCAAAACTCGAACTTAAAGGTGATTCTTTATATCTTTCGGCGATCGAAGGGGGCAATATTGACTTGACGGTAAATACAAAAGATCTCAAGGCATTGGTCACTACTGGCGGTTCTATTATGCTACAAGGAAATGCAGTGTCTCAAGATGTAAATGTAGCCTTAGGAGGTA
The DNA here is from genome assembly GCF_022627575.1 of Sphingobacterium rhinopitheci. GTDB lineage: Bacteria > Bacteroidota > Bacteroidia > Sphingobacteriales > Sphingobacteriaceae > Sphingobacterium > Sphingobacterium rhinopitheci. The sequence goes on along the minus strand of NZ_JADEYQ010000001.1, from coordinate 17,936 downwards.
GTTATTTCGGAAGATATCTGCTGTCGAATACAGCCATTGCCCGTGTTAGCGGTGGTGGTAAAATCCAAATTAATGCTACCAAAAGTGTAGATGTTCAAACACGTGCAGGCGGTATAGTCGATATTTATGGTAATCCTAAAGACAAGAAAGAAAAGAAATTGGTTGGAGGTAAAATAAATTATTTATAATTGTTGATTTAGTTTAAATATATTTACAGTTAATTCATTAAATCTACATCTTATATGGCATCAGGTATTTTCGCTGTTTTAGACGACATAGCAGCGTTGATGGACGACGTAGCAGTTGCAAGTAAAATTGCAACAAAAAAAACTGCAGGTATTTTGGGAGATGACCTTGCTGTGAATGCTGAAAAAGCAACAGGTTTTCTTTCTACTCGTGAACTTCCAGTCTTATGGGCTATTACAAAGGGTTCCTTTATCAATAAAATTATCATTATTCCAATAGCAATTTTATTAAATATTTTTTTTCCTGTCGCTATTAATGTAATTCTAATTTTGGGAGGTTGTTATTTAGCGTACGAAGGAGTAGAGAAAATAGTAGAATATCTATTTCATAAGAAAGATAATGTACAGCATGAAAGTAAAGAAGTGCTATTGAACGATATTGCAATGGAGAATACAAAAATAAAGTCAGCTGTTACTACTGATTTTATTCTCTCCGTAGAAATCATCATTTTGGCTCTAAATTCTGTGTCAAAAAGTCCATTGAATATACAGATACCAACAGTCACTATCGTTGCATTGATTGCTACCGTTGGTGTTTATGGTGTCGTAGCATTGATAGTTCGTATGGATGATGTAGGCTATAAGTTGATTCATTCTGCTCAAGATAAAGGTGGTCTCGCACAAATAGGACATATGCTAGTTAAAGGATTGCCGATCGTCATTAAGAGCTTATCTGTTATAGGGACTATTGCTTTATTGTTGGTGTCAGGGGGTATATTTGTGCATAATATAGATTACTTCCATCACTTTTTACCTACAGTTCCCTCTATTATTAAAGAATTTGCGATTGGGACGATTGCTGGAATTCTTATACTGATAGTCGTTACCTTATTTAGTAAAGTGATTGCATTACGTAATAAGAAGTAATGTGATATTATACTTTAGCTGAAAACGTAAGACTTTGAATTATATACAGCTTACTGTATATGCAAATTAAATGGGAACATTTTTTTGCATGTACAGTAAGTTTTTTTATTTCGGCTCATGTGCTCGAATATGGGTATGATGACTTACTACGATGGAGATGTGTATACTTTCCATCTCATCTGCATTAGATACCAAAGCCCTGAGCATGTATTATTTTCGAAGTATAATTATCTAAGCTGCAGAAGCAATAGCTTATAACCGCTGTTATCTAGCCTAAAAAAATATTATTATTATCCTAATCCTATTTTTAGCCTATCTACTCACATGTTAATAGTCAAGTGCATTTCATTGAGGCATCACATCATAGTAGTCATAATAGGGGACAAAAAAAGCGCAAGATGTTCTCTTGCGCTTTGCTATTATAGTTAATGTAAATATTAACCTAAGTAAGATTTTAATATTTTACTACGAGAAGTGTGACGTAAGCGTTGTAATGCTTTATCTTTGATTTGACGTACACGCTCTCTAGTTAAATTAAATTTTTCACCAATTTCTTCTAATGAAAGTGGGTGATTAGATCCTAATCCGAAGAATAGTACAATGATTTCACGTTCTCTTTCTGTCAACGTAGAAAGTGATCTTTTGATTTCTTCTGATAATGATTCGTCAATTAATGAACTATCTGTATCTGGGTCTGAGTTTTCTAATACATCTAATAATGTATTCTCTTCACCTTGTACAAATGGTGCATCCATTGAAACGTGTCTACCAGAATTACTTAATGTATCAGATACTTTGTCTACTGTCGTTTCTAAGATAATAGCTAATTCTTCTGGAGAAGGCTCGCGTTCGAACTCTTGTTCTAGTTTTGAGAATGCTTTGCTGATCTTGCTTAATGAACCTACTTGGTTCAATGGTAAACGTACAATACGTGACTGTTCAGCGATAGCTTGTAGAATAGACTGTCGAATCCACCACACTGCATAGGAAATGAATTTAAAACCTTTAGTTTCGTCAAAACGCTTAGCTGCTTTTATTAGGCCTAAATTTCCTTCATTAATCAAGTCACCTAAAGTTAAACCTTGATTTTGATACTGTTTAGCAACTGAAACGACAAAACGTAAATTTGTTTTGGTTAGTTTTTCCAATGCCACTTGATCCCCCTCGCGAATACGTTGAGCTAAGATTACCTCTTCTTCTGCGTTAATCAAATCAACTTTACCAATTTCGTGTAAATATTTGTCAAGAGATTGAGATTCACGATTCGTGATCGATTGTGTAATTTTGAGCTGTCTCATTTATTAATTATATGCCTTTCTTTTGGATTATGCAAAAATACGAAAATTTATTCATCTTTATTGTAACAAAAATGTAATTTAAACACTCATTATGAGTTAGTTAGGATTCCTTTGTTTTTGTTATATTGTTATCAAAAATCGTTCCAATTTATTCTTCTAATTCTATATGTTCATCTAAAATCTTGTATATTTTCCTTTGGTTAATAAAACATTATCGTTCTCAAATTGTTTTATGATTGTTAAGAATTTATCAAATGAAAATAAACATACATTTAGCCGAAGTGATGGCAAAGAAAAAAGTCTCGCTTAACGAATTAAGTGACAGAGTAGGTATAACCTTATCTAATCTATCAATTTTAAAAAATCAAAAAGCGAAAGCTATTCGACTTAGTACGTTGGCAGCGATATGCAAAGCATTGGACTGCCAACCGGGTGATATTATTGTATACGAGGATTAGTCGTGGCTTTCAAATCGAAATCCACGAAGAAATTCTTCGATAGACATTCTTTTTTTACCTTCAATCTGAATTGATTTTAAGCTAATCAATCCATCAGCTGAAGCGAATTTTAAGAATGTCTTTTTGTCTGTTATAAAATCGCCAATTTGTGTTTGGGAGCTGTTAGCTTCTTTTTCTACTTCGTAAATTTTTAATGTTTTGTTTTCTATTGTTGTGAATGCAGCAGGGTAGGGACTTAGTCCTCTTATTTTGTTGTAAACGGCGTCATTGCTGCAATTCCAATCTATTTTACAATCTTCTTTGAATATTTTGGGAGCATGTTTTAATTCTTCCGTTATGACCTCTTCTTGAGGGATAGGAACCAAGGTATTCGCTTTAAATCCTTTTATCGTTTCGATCAAAGTGTCTGCACCCGCACGCATAAGTTTGTCATGCAATATACCTGCATTATCTGTTTCTTCGATTTTTACCTTCGTAGACAACAGAATATTCCCTGTATCTATTTCATGTTGCAATAAAAAGGTAGATACACCGGTTTCTTTTTCGCCATTAATAATAGCATGGTTGATAGGTGCTGCGCCTCTATATTGTGGCAATAAGGAAGCATGTACGTTTATAGTACCCAAAGGTGGCATATTCCATACTATCTCTGGCAACATTCTAAAAGCTACTACGACCTGAAGGTCGGCCTTGTAAGATTTTAATTCCGTTAAGAATTCAGGGTTTTTTAATTTTTCTGGTTGTAAGACAGGGATATTATTGGCTACGGCAAATTGTTTTACCGCGGATTGCTGTAATTTTTGTCCACGTCCTGCAGGTTTGTCTGGGCTAGTAATTACGGCAACCACATTTTCGCCAGCATTTAACAATGCTTCTAGCGAAGCTACTGCAAAATCTGGTGTACCCATAAAAATTATACGCATAGAATTATTATTATTTTTTTAAACGGTAAAAGTACCGTTTGTCAAGTTGCAAATTTTGTTAACTTTGCGAAGTTACAAATTATATTTTAGCTTGAATTTTCCATTATTTCTTGCGGGTCGTATTATATTTAAGGGACAACGTACTTTTTCAAAGTTGATTGTACGCGTCACTATTGGTGCGTTGGCGCTAGCTATTATTGCTATTTTGCTATCTGTTGCTATCCTTAGAGGCTTTAAAGATGAAATAACTGAAAAACAACGTGGCTTTTTTAGTGATGTTATTCTTACCAAACAAGAATTAGGTGCTAATGATGCTACAGCAATATCATTGGATGAAGCCGTAATCGCAAAGATTCAAAGTCTTCCAAATGTGGTGTCTATATCTTCATTTGCAACCAAAGTAGGCATTATGAATGTCAATGGTGAGGTCGAAGGTGTGATATTGAAAGGCTTGGAACAGGGATACAATCAGCAGTACCTTGCAAAGACGATTATTCAAGGTGATACCCTGGCATTAAGCACCGATAATGCTGATAATCAACTTTTGATATCTTCGTATTTGTCCAACCGATTAAAGTTGAAGGTAGGCGATGATTTTATTATGTCATTTGTAGATGATAATCGTACTCGGAAGCGAAAATTCGTAGTTAAAGGTATATTTAGAACCAATTCGGAAGAATTGGATAAAAATTATGTTATTGGTAGCTTGGGTGTAATTCGTAAACTAAATAACCTGGGGGATCGTGACGCTGGAGCATATGAGGTACGCGTAAAAGACTTTACTTTATTGGACCAAACAACTGCGCTTATTAGTGATGAATTGCCTATTGATATGAAGGCAACCAATGTCGTAGAACAATTGTCTGATATTTTTAACTGGTTGAAAATGTTAGATATGAATGATGATATCATCTTTGTGCTGATGGTAATAGTAGCTGTTATCAATATGATATCTTCGTTGTTAATTACAATTTTGGAGCGCACATTTTTGATAGGTATGCTGAAGGCCTTGGGTATGGTTAATAAAGAGATTAGAAAAGTATTCTTATATAATTCACTTTATTTGATAGGACTAGGGTTGTTTTTTGGAAATGCGATTGCGTTAGTACTTTATTTTGTTCAGCAGCAAACGAAGATCTTTACCTTAGATCCTACTATTTATTATATTGAATATGTTCCTTTATCTATAGATTTTGCGACCGTTGTTATACTTAATCTAAGTATTGTTTTTATTGCGTTAATAACGTTATTTATTCCTTCGATGCTTATTTCACGGATTTCCCCGATTAAGACTATTCAATTTAAATAGAATTAACCTTTAGAATTATAGTATCAATTTTCTTTTTTTTTCGTATTTTCCCACCTCCAAATTTTTTAGGTATTGATTTTATAGTGCCGTTTTAATTTATTCTATGGAAGGAAAAGTATTTGAACATCTAGCTGAAGCATTTGAAGCGCCTCTAACTAATCCGGTATTAATCTTCGCGTTAGTACTCTTTATCATTCTGTTGTCCCCAATATTACTACGTTCTATCAAAGTACCTGGTATTATTGGTTTGATTATATCTGGCGTTATTATTGGGCCTCATGGCCTTAATTGGCTCGAGAAAAGTTCCGCTGTAAATTTGTTTTCTACAATAGGCCTATTGTATATTATGTTTATTGCAGGGCTTGAATTGGATATGAATGAATTCAAAAAAACAAAGCATAAAAGTTTGCTTTTTGGTTTTTTCACCTTTATAATCCCAATCTCTATTGGATTTCCTGTTTGTTATTATTTACTGGAGTATAACTTTTTGGCGAGTATTTTGATCGCTAGCATGTTTGCGACGCATACATTGGTATCTTATCCTATCGTAAATCGTTATGGTATTTCTAAACAAGAAGCTGTAGCCATCACGATCGGAGGTACTATTTTGACAGATACCGCAGTGTTAATCATATTAGCAATTATAACAGGTGCGTCACAAGGACAGATTAATCAAGAGTTTTGGGTGACATTAGGTATTTCATTTGCTATTTTCTTGTTGATTATGTTTGGCATCATTCCTAGAATTGCCAAGTGGTTCTTTCAAAAGGTGCAATCTGAAAAAACAGGGCAGTACATTTTTGTTTTAACGGTTGTTTTTTTTGCGGCCTTTTTAGCTGAAATGGCAGGGTTAGAGTCTATTATTGGTGCTTTTGTTGCCGGATTAGCGCTCAATAAATTGATACCACACTCATCAGCGTTGATGAATAGAATTGAATTTATTGGTAATGCGATATTCATTCCTTTTTTCTTGATTTCCGTAGGTATGATTGTGGATGTTAGCGTTTTAACAAAGGGGCCTATGGCTTTGATTGTAGCTGGAACATTAACTGTTGTAGCTATAGCGGGAAAATATCTCGCAGCTTTAGCAACACAACTATCTTTTAAATATTCTAGTAGTCAGCGTAATTTAATATTTGGTCTGAGTAATGCGCATGCTGCTGCTACTTTAGCCGTGATTATGGTAGGGTTCAGTAACAATATAATAGATGAGAATGTATTGAATGGTACGATTCTATTGATATTGGTGACTTGTATTGTTGCCTCAATGGTGACTGAGAGTGCTTCTAAGAAAGTCGTTTTAGAAGGCCATCAAGCAGATTCCCACGTGGAGCATGTCGAAGAAGGGGAGGAACAAATCATGATCCCGCTTGCAAATCTTAATAATATGGAGCCTATTTTGGACTTTGCTACTTTGGTAAAATCTAAAAAATCCCCCTATCCGCTTAATATTGTTAGCGTTGTTGCAGATAATGAACAAGCAGAGTTAAATATAATTGAAGCACGAAAAAATCTAGACAATATGGCGAAATATGCTTCAGGTTCCGAAACTGAAGTAGAGCTAATAACAGCTGTCGATTTTAATATTGCCGCAGGTATAGCTAGGATGACGCGACAAACTATGGCAGATTGTGTTATCATGGGCTGGCCGAGTGTAGCTTCATTTGTTGAAAAAATCGTCGGAGAGAAAACGGAAAGTATACTAAATAATACAGATACTACCTTAATGATGTGTAAGCTGGATAAGCCTTTTATATCACATAAATTGATTACTGTATTTGTGCCGCCTTTGGCAGAATCCGAAGTAGGCTTTGAATATTGGGTAGAAAAAGTATTAAAACTCGGTCAAGAGTTGTCTTTACCTGTAAATTATGTATGTAATTCGCGCACAGAAGATAGTTTGGACGAAGTAGCAGTTTCATTGAATTCAAGTGTAAAAATAATATTTTCTAATTATGAAGATTGGGATAATATCTTTGGCTTAGCGACTTTCAGTAATACGGAAGCGATGCTAATATTCGTATCTTCTCGAAATGGTGAGGTGTCCTATAGAGATTCTTTGGACGGATTAGCCAAAAGAGTTGGTCGTTATTATAAAAATCAAAACTTAATTTTGATTTTCCCTAGTCGCCAAGAGAACCAACATATAGATGAATATGAAGACGTTCAAGCAGCACCAATTTTAAGAAAAATTGGTCGTGAAATTGGTAATATTTTTACTAAAGAAAAATAGCTAGTTATACATCAATGCCTTCAATCTAAATGCCGGTGATTTTTTTGATATAATAGGCAACCTAACTATTAGGTAGTAAGTTTGCAAAAAGTATATTGTACAAATTAATGCAGTTGTAATCTATAAAAATTAAAATAGAAATGATTAATTTACCCAATTATATAAAAGAGTCTGTAGTATTGTCTGATCAGGATAAAGAAGTATTAGCACATGTAAGTCGCTTGCCTACTGAAATAGAGGTAGACGAGATTAGATCTTTCTCCTTTATACAAGAGTTGATGAATGCTTTCATTGGTGATGAGACAACAAGAGATACACACTTACAATTGAAAGCAAAAGAATACTTAGCGATTGATGATGTCGATATGGCTTGGAAGATATTACTCTTAGATTAAAAATATTATAACCTAACCTAAACTTAAATAATGTCAAAAAATAATCATTTTGATGTAATTGTAATCGGATCTGGAATTTCTGGCGGATGGGCTGCTAAAGAATTTTGTGATCAGGGATTAAAAACACTCGTCTTGGACCGCGGTCGTGATGTCAAGCATATCAAAGATTATCCTACTGCACATATGGATCCTTGGGAATTTGAGCACGGAAATCATCTTCCTTTAGCTCTATCTAAAGAGAATCCTATTGCATCCAGATGCTATGCTTTTAAAGAAGATGCGCAACATTTCTTTTTGAAAGATGCAGAACAACCTTATGTCCAAGAACAACCTTTTGATTGGATCAGAGCAGACGCTGTGGGTGGTAAATCTTTATTGTGGGCACGACAAGTTCAACGTTGGTCAGACTATGATTTTCAGGGGCCAGCGCGTGATGGATTTGCTGTAGATTGGCCTATTCGTTATAGTGATATAGCACCATGGTATAGCTACGTAGAGCAGTTTATTGGTGTGTCTGGAAACCGAGATGGCAATAAGGCGATGCCAGATGGTGAATTTTTACCTGCTTTTGAGATGAATACTGTCGAAAAGGTGATACAGGATAAAATACATGCCAAATATCCGAAACGCCAAGTTATACAAGGTCGATGTGCACATATAACAGCGCCTCAAGAGATACATATCAAGCAGGGACGTACACAATGTCAGGCTAGGTCTTTGTGCCAAAGAGGATGTCCATTTGGCGGTTATTTTAGCGCCAATGCTTCAACATTACCATGGGCCGAAAAAACAGGTAATCTTACATTGAGACCACATTCTATCGTTCATTCTATTATATATGATGATAGTCAAAACAAAGCGATTGGTGTCCTTGTGATTGATAGGGATACAAAGGATACTTTAGAATTTTATGCTAAAGTAATATTTGTTAATGCCTCTACTATCGCTAGCAATCAGATACTGCTGAATTCAAAATCTAAGCGATTTCCTAATGGCTTAGGCAATGATTCGGGAACATTAGGTAAGTACGTTGCTTTTCATAATTATATTGGCGGTATATGGGGTAATATGGAGGGCTATGAAGATAAGTATTATTATGGGCGAAGACCCACCAATCCATTGATACCAAACTTTAGAAATGTAGATAAACAAGAGACTGATTTCTTACGCGGCTATGCTTCATTTTATAGTGCTAGTCGTTGGAGAGGTGTGCATACCGAAGGGGATCAAGTAGGCGGTGTGTATAAAGACAACTTAACAGAATTGGGGGGCTGGGGAGTAGGTATGATGATTCAGGGGGAGACGATCCCTAAGGAGCACAATCATGTACGACTAAGTGAACAGGAATTCGATAAGTACGGAATACCACAGGTTGTTACCGCTATCGTATACGATGACAATGATGCTAAAAGTACAGATGATTTCCTTGTACAGGGGGCTGAGATGCTCGAAGCAGCAGGCGTTAAAAATATTAGTACCAATAAAAATTATAGAAACCCGGGCTTGGATATTCATGAGATGGGGGGAGCACGAATGGGTAAAGATCCAAAAACATCAGTACTCAATAAATGGAATCAACTACATGATTGTAAGAATGTATTTGTGACAGATGGTGCTTGTATGACTTCTACCGGCACTCAAAATCCTTCGTTAACCTTCATGGCATTGACAGCTCGCGCATCCAATTATGCGATAGAAGAGCTTAAGAAGGGGAACATATAGCATAAAAAAGTCCACTTGAATAAAATGTCTTCAAGTGGACTTTTTATTATTAGATCTTGGATGTAGATAGGTATTAATTGTTATAAATCATTTTGTACATATCAAATCCTTTTGCCCAATAATCCTTATGACGTTCTAACAATTTGAATCCCATTTTTTCATAGAATCCGTAAGCATGTTGAGATGTACGGACGATTATTGATTTAATATCTTTTTTTGCAGCAATTACTTCGAGCCTATGCTTCATTAGTAATCTACCAATTCCTTGTTTTTGGAATGGAATATCTACAATATCCCAACTTATTTTTGCCAATTGTCTGTCTTTGTCATAATTAATGCCACCGGCAGCAATTATTTCATCCCCCAATTGGGCGACATAGTAATCTTGCACTTTGCCATTAATGTATTCTTCATAATCATCGACTTCAGTTTCGGCAAAATACCTGGGGACATTGTTTATAAGAATACGAACCAATTTTTCCTTATCTTCAAGCTTAAACTTCCTAATTATAATCTCATCTTTCATAATATATAAGGTTTGTCTTAAGATAGTAATTTGGATTTATATCTCAAAATATCTCTATATGAAAGCAATGACCTGAGGTCTAAAAGCTATAACTAACCCCTATATTTCCGAAGATATTATACATTTTGAAGGAAATGGACTCAAAATCACTTTTGAATATTTGTGTATTTGCCATGGTAAGGTCCGCAAATATTCGCCAATCAGATTTAGTCTTATATTCTACCCCCAATTGGTTACCCCATTGAAATGTTTTAAGGTCATCCGAAAAATCATAAAGACCCTGAGCTGTACCTTCAAATGTTGTTAATTCGCCTACCGGAGTACCTTCTCTAAATGCACCATCATAGATATGTCCTGTAAACGACTTGTTTGCTGTTAGCGAGAAGTAAAAACCGCCATATACATTCCAATGTTCGGATGCATTCCATACAAATAATACCGGAATGGTAAAATAGAAATTATCTAATTCTGTAACCACATGCCCTGTAAAATAGCCTTTAGTTTGTGCACCAGAATCATCTTCTATCTGTGTGTAGTAGTTTTTAACCCTCGCTTGGGTTTTCATCCCTCGGCCTTCAAATTTAATCCCTGTTCTTATTCCAAACTCTTGCTTATCGTTGAGCCATTTTGTAGCATTCATCTCTATGCCAAAAGGGTTCATAGGCTTAAAACTCTCAATCTCTCTTATCTGTGCTGGTATCCCAAGGGGAGAGGCACCGCCAATACTCAGTTGAATTTTGGCTTGGTATTCTATATTTTCGTTAAAGAAATCATTTATTTTCTCTTTATTACTCTTTGTTTCTTGCACCTTGGTTTCTTGTGCATTGGCACTATTCCAAATAAGGCAGATTATAAGAGGGATATAAACTTTGTATATGTTTGTCATGGGTTTAGTTGTAAATTAACTCAATATCATCTACTATTAAAGTGCTTCCGATAGCACCTGTGAATTTCGCTCCATCAATACTTGAAGACATTACGATAGTTAGAACATATTCTTTGTCTGGATCAAATGTTTTGCCCGCAACGAGTTCAAATGGGAAATTGGCCTCTTTCCATGTATCTGTCTCTAATCGTTGTGAAGCAGGTATTCGAGCGATAGCTACATTGCGAGGGTCTTTGAAGTCATGGTCACCGTACATAAAATTGTCTTTTGCACGAGATTCAAATATAATAGCATAGATGTCAAAAGAATCCTTTTTATCAGGTACAACCTCAAAATCCTGATTTCTAACTTCTGGGCCAGCTTTATATTTGTAGTACGAACGGACAGATTTTGGTAATGCCCCAGAGTAAGGTAACCCAAATTTAGTCGATTTTAGCGTATTTAATAGGTTTGTCTTAAAGCTTCCAAGGAATAAATTCCCTGCCGCAATAGGATTCCCTGTAGCTGCCGCAAAGCTACTAGTATATACGGTTTGCATTTTTGCCGCTAAACCTCCCGTTCTACCTTCAGCTACAGCAGTAGGGTATTCATCCGGTGACTTGCTTCCAGCAACCGTTACATAACCTGAATTTCCACTTGCCCAATCGTACACCTTATCTCCTGTTGAACCAATAGTATAGAATCTATAATACCTGTCCTTGTCAGTCAGCTCGGCATTATTGAAACTATATCTTGTACTTAATTCATCCACATTGAACGTGATGGTGTATGTTTTTTTCCATTTGGAATCTTGTGCGGTTACGACTACTGTTTGTGCGGTCGTGAAGTCGCGAATAACTCCATTTTCTGGAGAGATAGTTGCATACGGTGAAAGCGTAAAAAATGGCGCTTGTTTTGTTAAATCTACATTGGATTTAACTCTGAATTCGACAGAAGTATTCGTGATGATAGGGTCTGTTTTTAAATATTCAGGTGGAATATAAGCCTCGATGATATCTGCATCGGTGTCTAGTTCTTCGTCTTTGATGCAGGCGTAAAATGTTAAAGGAATGAGTAAATAGAGTAATGCTACGCTTTTTTTTGTCATGATAAAATGTGAATTATTTATTATCTAAAACAAAAGAAGCCTTTTTTTGTTTTAATAAGTTCTCGTTAAACATCACTTTTTTTAAATGCTTTTTACGGCTTATTGATTATTAAGGACTTTGGGTTGCTGCAGTAAGCTATGGGTATAAAAAAAGGTTCTTTCAATTGATGAAAGAACCTTTTTAGGGAGATAAAATATACTATTTTAATTCGTTTTTTTATTTATAAATACGAATTTACTGTCAAATACATCTAACTGTATCACGGCGTCAGAAGTTACCTTACCGGCAAGGATTTCTTTAGACAATTCGTTGAGGATTCGTTTTTGAATCACACGCTTCAATGGTCGTGCACCATATATAGGATCATAGCCCAATTGTGCCAGCCAGTCCAATGCCTCATCTGTAGCTGATAAGAATATGTTTTGATCTGCCAATTGTTTCGTAAGATGCTGGAATTGCATACGTACAATGTCGCTGATTTCATTTCTACTCAATGGCGTAAACATGATTATCTCATCTATACGGTTTAAAAATTCTGGACGAATAGATTTTTGCAATAATTCAAAAACCTCATCTTTAGTTTTCGCAACGACGCTATCTTTATTGTCATCGTTCAGCAGCATAAAATTCTCCTGAATAATATGAGAACCCGTGTTTGATGTCATGATGATGATGGTGTTTTTGAAATTTACAACACGACCTTTGTTGTCCGTCAAATGTCCATCATCAAGCACTTGCAATAAGATGTTGAATACATCAGGGTGTGCTTTTTCAATCTCATCCAACAGTACTACAGAATAGGGGCGACGACGTACAGCCTCGGTCAATTGACCGCCTTCTTCGTAGCCTACATAACCTGGAGGCGCTCCTATCAAACGAGATACAGCATGTCGCTCTTGGTATTCGGACATATCGATACGTACTAGTGCCTGTTCATCATCAAATAGAAATTCAGCCAAAGCTTTAGCCAATTCGGTCTTACCTACACCAGTTGTCCCTAGGAATATAAAAGATCCTATAGGACGCTTAGCGTCACTCAATCCGGCACGAGAACGGCGTATAGCATCAGAGATAGCCTCAATAGCTTCTTCTTGACCGGCGACACGTTTGTGCAACTCTTCCTCCAAATTTAATAACTTTTCACGCTCGGATTGTATCATTTTATTCACTGGAATGCCCGTCCATCTTGATACTACATCAGCTATATCCTCTGAAGTAACTTCTTCTTTCAGCATACGTGAGCTTTGTTGCTTTTCGTTCAACTCGGCTTTTAATTGTTCTACTTGATCTTGCGCTTCTTTGATTTTTCCATAGCGCAATTCGGCTACTTTGCCATAGTCACCGGCACGCTCTGCTTGATCTGCTTCAAGCTTGTAGTTTTCAATATTTTGTACCTCTTGGTTGACACGGTCTACCAATGTTTTTTCTGATTGCCAAGCTGCTTTTAAAGAGTCACGTTCGTTGGAAAGATTAGCTATTGTTTCAGAAAGTTCTGCTACTTTTTTATCGTCTTTCTCTCTTTTTATCGCTTCACGTTCAATCTCTAGCTGCATGATACGACGGTCCAATTCATCTACTATCTCAGGGACTGAATCCATTTCTAAGCGTAGCTTAGAAGCCGCTTCATCTATCAAGTCAATGGCTTTGTCAGGCAAGAAACGATCTGTTATATAGCGTTGCGATAATTCTACTGCCGCAATGATAGATTCGTCGAGTATACGTACTTTATGATGCGTCTCATAGCGTTCTTTCAAACCTCGTAATATAGAGATAGCATCTTGTGTATCGGGCTCTTCGACCATTACTTTTTGGAAACGACGCTCTAGGGCTTTATCTTTTTCAAAGTATTTTTGATACTCATTTAATGTTGTAGCTCCAATAGCACGTAATTCACCTCTTGCTAATGCAGGTTTGAGGATATTGGCAGCATCCATTGCACCTTCACCACCACCAGCACCGACTAAAGTGTGTATCTCGTCAATAAAAAGGATTATTTCACCATCTGAATCTGCTACTTCTTTGACCACAGACTTTAGTCTTTCTTCAAATTCACCTTTATACTTAGCGCCAGCAATTAAGGCACCCATGTCTAAAGAGAATACTGTTTTAGACTTTAAGTTTTCTGGCGCATCACCTTTTATGATACGGTGTGCAATACCTTCGGCTATCGCAGTTTTACCGACGCCAGGTTCGCCCACAAGGATGGGGTTATTTTTTGTGCGACGCGATAATATTTGCATGACACGGCGTATTTCTTCATCGCGACCTATTACAGGGTCTAATTTTCCAGATTCCGCATATTCGTTTAGATTACGTGCATACTTACCTAGCGCATTATAAGTGGCTTCGGCATTTTGATCTGTTACTCTATTATTTCCTCTCAATTCTTTAATTGCAATTTTTAAATCTTTTTCATTGACGCCTTGGTCTTTTAACAGCGAAGACGTTTTATCATTTGCAGATAGCAAGCCTAACAATATATGCTCTATTGATACGAACTCATCATTGAATTCTTTAAGGTAGCTCTGAGCCTTTTGCAGTACCGCATTAGCGCTATTGCTCAGGTATACATTTGTACCAGATACTTTGGGAAGACTTTCTATTTGCTTAGTTACCTCAGTAGTGATGTAATTGATGTTAGCATTTAGTTTTTTTAATAAATGACTGATTACATTTTCATCAACCGTAAGCAGTGCTTTTAATATATGTGCAGGTTCAATCGCTTGCTGCTGATTGCCTACAGCTATTTCTGAAGCTTTCTGTATCGCTTCTTGTGCTTTGATCGTATAATTGTTAAAATTCATTTTATAATACTTCTCCTTTCAAGTTATATTATGTAGTTAACAAAGGAAATGCCCAACTGTTTTTTAAAAACTAAAACTGAATTTTTGTCGCTATTTATTGTATGGGTATGTCAAAAATTCAGGCTGTTGCTGTTTTGATAAAAAAAATTCTGACTGATTTTCAGTTTTTTAGCTGTTTATGGGCGAAAAAAAGCATTTTGTACTTGATTTTTAGGTTGAATGTTTCGATATTTGCATCACATTCTTGAAAAGGATATGCCTCCTTAGCTCAGCTGGTAGAGCAACTGACTTGTAATCAGTAGGTCATTGGTTCGATTCCGATAGGAGGCTCAAAGCAATATATTTCAAGAATGCCTCCTTAGCTCAGCTGGTAGAGCAACTGACTTGTAATCAGTAGGTCATTGGTTCGATTCCGATAGGAGGCTCAAAAAATAAAACAGTAAAGCCTCTTTAGCTCAGCTGGTAGAGCAACTGACTTGTAATCAGTAGGTCATTGGTTCGATTCCGATAAGAGGCTCAAAAGCTCATCCAATAATGGATGAGCTTTTTTTGTTTCCCTTGTTTTGAGGTGTTAGTCCTTAATGTCAATGGTACCAACCTTATTTTTTGAACCCTCTATCTTTGTGTTAGTCTATTCTATACATGTAATATAATGTAACTGTTCTTGGTTTGATTTTTTTATGTTAATTTAGAAGTACAATAAACTTAAACCTATGGTACTGCGCGTGATATTTGTATTTCTTTGTGTTTTGTATTCGCTTAACTTAAAGTCTCAATCAAAATTAGTCTATAGTAATGATTCTGTACGAACGGGAGCGCAGCAGACAGAGCAGTATATTCCATATCTAAAGGGTCTTCGTGTGGCTGTGTTGGCAAATCCTTCCTCAGTGGTAGGAGCGGTGCATTTGGTGGATACTTTGCGTGCTATGGGTGTCGATGTAGTGAAGATTTTTGGTCCTGAGCATGGTTTTCGGGGCAATGCAAGTAATGGTACCGTAGTGCATGATGAGGTAGATCCTGTGACCAATATTCCTGTCGTTTCATTGTATGGCGCTAAAAAGAAGCCGTCGCGTGCGGATTTGGCGGATGTAGATATTGTAATTTATGATGTTCAAGATCTAGGAGTTCGTTTTTACACCTATATCAATGTGTTGCGCGATCTCATGGAGGCGTGTGCAGCAAATGGCAAAGAGTTGATGATTCTAGATCGTCCCAATCCTAATGCCTATCTTATCGATGGTCCTATACTGGATATGAAGCACAAATCTGGTATTGGTCAGTTTCCACTGCCTATAGCACATGGATTGACCACTGCTGAATTTGCACAGATGGTAAAAGGAGAAGGATGGATGGTGGGTGCGGATAAGTTAAAGCTCAAGATTGTTCCTATTGCATCTTATAGGCATGATATGTTGTATAAGCTACCTGTTGACCCTTCGCCAAATCTAAATACCGAGCAAAGTATTATTCTGTACCCTAGCACATGCCTATTTGAGGGGGTGAAGATTAATCATGGTAGAGGGACGGATTTTCCATTTGTATTTCTTGGGTCTCCGATGTATAAGGGGCTGTATGATTTTTCGTTTGTTCCTGTTAGTAAAAAGGGGAAGAGTGAGTCTCCTTTGTTTATGGGGGAGGTGTGTTATGGTTTGGATTTGCGTGATTATGATTTGCAGGCCTTGGTGGATCGTAAAAAGCTTAATCTAGGCTGGATAATAGAGTTGTATGCTAATTCGCCAGAGAAAGATAAGTTTTTTGATCAGAGCTACTCCAAACAGATAGGAAGTATAGAAAAGCTGGTGGGGGTCGATGCTTTTCGTAAGCAGATAGAGTCCGGTTGGTCTGAGGAACAGATAAGAGCATCATGGGAGCCTGGTTTGTCTTCGTATAAAGATATGCGCAAAAAATATTTGCTATATCCAGATTGATGGGCTGTGGTTTACTAACTGCTGTAAAGCAAAAAACCACTTCTAAATGAATTAGAAGTGGTTTTGAGTACGCCAAAAGGGATTCGAACCCCTGACCGTCGGTTTAGAAAACCGATGCTCTATCCAGCTGAGCTATTGGCGCGTTTGCCTTTCGGTTCAACAAAAGTAGGGTTTTAACCGTGATATCCAAAATATTTTAATCTTTTTTTTAGTGAAAAACACTAACTGTTTGCATTTCAAGTGAATATTTTTTTTAATTTCTTAATCTAGATTAAGAATTGTATTTCATATGGAATATATCTTTGTGTTGTTAAAAGGAAATAATTATAAAAATTTAAAATATTACGATAATGGCAACATGGAATTTAGACAAATCGCACAGTGAAATAGAGTTTAAAGTGCGTCATATGATGATCTCGACTGTAAAAGGACAGTTTAATAATTTTGATATCAATGTAGAGAGTGCGTCCGAAGATTTGTCTGAAGCTAAGATTTCGGTAAGCATCGATGTAGACTCGATCAATACCAATAATGAGCAACGCGATGAGCACTTGAAAAATGCAGATTTTTTTAACGTAGCCGAAAACAATAAGATTACATTTATATCGACCAACATTGTTAAAAAATCAGACGAAGATTTTGAAGTTACTGGTGATTTAACGATCAAAGGAGTTACGAATTCTAAAACTTTCAAAGTAGAGCTTGGAGGTGTAGCAATAGACCCTTGGGGTAATGCCAAAGTGGGATATACCGTAACAGGTGCTATCAATCGTGCTGATTTTGGCCTTACTTGGAATGCCGCATTAGAGACTGGTGGTGTAATGTTGTCTGATGAGGTTAAATTTACTGCAGATATTCAACTTGTAAAAGGTTAGAAATCAGTAAAAAGTGCTTTTAATTTAGTTTAAAGGCATTTTTTTTGAAATATATTTTGGAAATAAGGGTTGAATTTCTACCTTTGTGGCGGAGAGCTGGCAGAGTGGTCGAATGCGGCAGTCTTGAAAACTGTTAACTGTCACAGGTTCGGGGGTTCGAATCCCTCGCTCTCCGCCAAAAAAAGCTTAATCGCAAGATTAAGCTTTTTTGTTTTATATGCATTTCCTGCCTATCTAGCACTGTTATTTTCCTAGAAATCACGATAAGATTCGAGCCAGAAGGGTTGGGTGGGTTCGATTCATGAAGGTTTAGGGTTGCGTTTGGGGTCTGTGTGGCTAAACCACTCCCTCGCTCTCCGCCAACAAAAGCTTAATCGCA
>NZ_JADEYQ010000021.1 GCF_022627575.1 Sphingobacterium rhinopitheci | reverse complement strand
GATGTGGAATTGGCTGGATTCAAATCCTTCAATACTATTGTCAATACCATATCAGTCAATTACAAATCTATCCTCAATTACTTTATCAATAGATCAACTAATGCTTCCGCTGACCGCGAAGCAGCTACGAAGTAAGTCCTTTAATGCTAAAATAAAAGCTTTCAGAGCACAGTTTAGAGGCGTAAAAGATGTAAATTTCTTTCTGTATAGATTAACTAAAATATTTGCTTAAACACAACTTTTGTGCATGATCCGAATTCTTCTTGATCCAACTTTTGCGCATGATCCGATCGAACCCAGGTTCTCATCATGCCACAAAAAAAAGAGTCCTAACTTTCGTTAGAACTCTTTTTGTCGGGGTGGCAGGATTGGCTCAGCCCCGCTATCCCCAAACACATACCTTGAGCCTCCACGGATCGAACCCAGGTTCTCATCATGCCACAAAAAAAAGAGTCCTAACTTTCGTTAGAACTCTTTTTGTCGGGGTGGCAGGATTCGAACCTACGACCTCCACATCCCAAATGTGGCGCGATACCGGGCTACGCTACACCCCGAAAAGGTATCACCTTTATTTATTGTGATGCAAATATACATCGTTTTTCACACTTGTCAATACCTTTCCCCTATTTTTTTAGTAAAATACTGATTTATTGAAAGATAATTTTCAATAAACAACAGATCTACTGTAAGAAAAGTTTAGCCTACCGATTTACATGGTACTATTTGTAAAAAACTTCATACATTTCATCTACAAATATCAAATAAAAACCTACAATTATAAATCCCTAAAAATAAAATAAAAAAAACATAATTATAACTTAAAGTTAAATACATATCTTTGCAGGAACAAAATTATTGAAAATGAAAAATACAAAAAAATTCACAATTGCATTATTATTCGGTTTCTTAGGAATAGTACTATTTAGTTGCAATAATAAAAATGATCCTGCTCCAGAAGAAAGCCCTAGCCAAATATTAGCCAGTGTATCTTGGCAAACAACGGGTGCAAGAAATGAAAAAGGCGAAAATGTAGAATTAACAAATGAAAATGTTATTCCAACCGTAGGCTATGCTTATTTCAAATCAAATGGAACATTCACTATATTTAGTCTAGATGATGCGCCAAGAATACAAGGTGATTGGTCTGTTACAGCAGATGGAAAAACACGTACAATAACGGCTAAAAATGCTGCTGGGGGAACACTTTTCACCCGTGATGTAGAAATAATAGTGTTAACAAGACAAGAATTTACGTATAGAATATATCCAAATGAAAATGATAGATCTGTATACTTGGATATTATTCATACACCGACTACACATGTAGAACCAACTTTTACTTTTACGCCTTCACAAATATTGGCTAGTGTATCATGGGAAACGACAAGTGCTAAAAATAACCAAGGAGCAACTGTACCACTTACAAATCCTAATGTTATAAATTTTGTGGGTTATGCTTATTTCAAGACAAATGGGTCTTTTATAATGGTCAATTTAGATGATTCCCCAAAATTACAAGGTACATGGTCTGTATCAGCAGATGGAAAGACAAGAACACTTGTTGCTCTAAATGATGATAATGAAGTACTATTCACACGTGTAGTAGATATAACGGTATTGACAACGACAGAATTTACGTATAGAATTTATCCAAACAACAACGACAGAACGGTTTATTTTGATATTGTACATACACCTACAGATCATGTTGAGCCGTAAATAGTTATTTAAGTAATAGCTATAGTATATTAAAACCTGAAATAATTTAATTAACCATATTATTTCAGGTTTTTTTTATTTAAATTACATTAGAAATAAAAAATAATTCATTTTATTTATCCTTTTTCTAAAAATGCAAAAATCAAATTCGCAGCAGTTTGCCCCTACAATTGGAATTCATTCCTTTAGGAAGGAACAAATTGTGGGACGTACAGAAATAATATTTAACGAACTAAATGGGGAGAAACGTATAATATCACCGCATAAGCATGATTTTTTTATAATTATTCTTTTTGATCAGGCATCAGGCATTCATACTATTGATGCTATAGATTATACAATTGGCAATAAAGAAATACACGTTTTATTTCCAGGACAAACACACAAATGGCATCTTAAGGAAAATACAAAGGGCTATCAGTTTATGATAGAGCCTAATTTTCTAGAACAATTTGCTCCCTTTTTCAGATTTTCAATTACCAACTATCAGAATCATCCCGTAATTAAACTTAGTGAAGATTCATATAAAAAAATAAGTTATGAGTTTCAGGAAATAAAGGAAGAGCTTAAGAGAGAGAATTCACTTCTTCAATTACTCCGTGCACGTGCAGCAGTAATAGCTACTATTATAAGCACGGAAGCAGAAGAGGTATTTACAGAATTTAAAGTATACCAATCGAATGAGAAGTTAGCTAAATTTAATATGCTAATAGATGAATTTTATAAACAACAAAAATCAGTAACTTTTTATGCTGATAAACTACATATTTCTGCCAATTACCTCAATATTCTTTGCAAACGCAATCTAAAAATATCTGCTATAGAACTTATTCATCAGCGCGTCTCCATAGAAGCAAAAAGGCATTTACAAAATAATAAGCTCACCATAAAGGAAATCGCTTATGATCTCGGCTTCTCCAACAACTCCTATTTTTCGGTTTTCTTTAAAAATCAAACAGGTATTTCTCCGAGTGATTTTCGTGGTCATGATTAACCAAATCAGCCAAAACTCCTTCAATCTCTAAAATCCCCTCCCCTCATTAACTATCTCCACTGTGAATTTACCTTTTAGTTATAAAATCTAAAAGTATAGACCGTATTTTAATAAGATATTAAATAATAAATTCAGGTATTTTGTATTTAAAAAAAATAGTTCGTGAATAAAGAAATAGTATCTCGAAAAATATTCCTTAAAAATATCGTTATGGGATTAACAGCAGCATCATTCTTACCAGAAATTCTATTAGCAAAGGAAATAACTAACGAAAACTACACTATGGCAAACAATAATAGCTACACGCTAAAGAATGTCCTATTAGAAACGGGATTCAAATATGATAATCAACATATTACAAGCACAGAAACAGCTTTATACACTATTGACATAGCTGATGGAAAAATTGCGAATATATACCGTAATCAACCAGAAAAAGATTGTATTGATGCAAAGGGATTACTTATGCTTCCATCCTTTAGGGATATGCACATCCACTTGGACAAAACTATTTATGCAGACAAATGGCAAGCTGTAAACCGTAAAGGAGGAGGAATAAAAGGTATGATTGCGCTTGAACAACAGATAATACCGGAGTTGCTAAAAAATTCAACCTACAAGGCGGAGAAACTTATCGAACTGCTACAAGCCAATGGATCATCGTTTGCACGTAGCCATGTAAATATAGAACCAACCTCAAAATTGGATTCTCTAAAGCATCTAGAGCGCGCATTGGAACACAAAAAAGATAGCTTTGACGCTGAATTAGTGATATTCCCACAGCATGGATTATATTACACAGATTCGCTTCCATATATGAAGGAAGCGGCGAAAATGAATATTGATTTTATCGGTGGACTGGATCCTACAAGTGTAGATGGCGCATTAGAGAAAACCATGGATACAACTATTCAATTGGCTTTAGACAATAATAAAGGTATTGATATCCATCTTCATGAGACAGGAGAATCAGGCCTCAAAACAATAGAATACCTTATCGCTAAGGTGAATGAAAATCCTACTTTAAAAGGTAAAACTTTTGTCAGTCATTCTTTTGTGTTGGGCAAATTAGACAATTATCAGTTAGAGAATATAGCTATACAACTGGCAAATGCACAAATCGGAATTATATCTACTGTACCTATTGGAAAATTAATAATGCCTATCCCAACACTTATGAATCATGGTGTCCATGTAATGACAGGCAACGATAGCATTGTTGACCATTGGAATACAATGGGTACAGGCAGTGTTTTACAAAAAGCGAATCTCGCAGCACAACTATATAATCAAGTGTCAGAATTTGAGCTTTCGAGGTTATTAAAACTAGCTACAGCAGGGCCTATCCCATTGGACGATCTAGGTAATCAACAATGGCCAAAAATTGGGGACAAAGCAGATATTGTCCTCATAGATGCGAGCTGTTCAGCTGAAGCGGTATCAAGAATATCTCCTATAAGATCCTTAATACACCAGGGTAATATTATTTATTAACCCTTAAAAATTAAACAATATGAGAATTATAATGATGACATTCATTAGCCTATTGACTTTACAATCTTGTAGTGCCAATGATTCAATAGTAATAAACATGGATGAACAATTAATAATAGAAGCTGTCGAAAGGGACGACAAAATAACAGTAGAACAGGCTTTAAAAAATGGTATAAGCGTAAATATAACGGATTCAAAAAAACGCACACTATTACTTATAGCTACAAACAATGCTAATACCGAGATGGCCAAGCTATTAGTAGCATATGGTGCAGATGTAAATAAACAAGCAGACAATATGGATAGTCCCTTTTTATATGCTGGAGCAACGGGGCAAACAGAATTGGTACACTTATATTTGATGAACGGTGCTCGCTTCGATGTATTCAATCGCTATAATGGTACTGCATTGATACCTGCCTGTGAACGTGGGCATGTAGAAACAGTACGATTATTATCGAACACTAAAGATTACCCTATAAATCATATCAACAGATTAGGATGGACAGGCTTAATTGAAGCTATAATCCTTGGTGATGGTACTGCTAAATACCAGCAGATCGTGCAAATCCTTAAGGATGCCGGAGCACAAATGGACCTAGCAGATAATCAAGGAGTAACACCATTAGAACTTGCCGAGCGTCTCGGCTTTACAGAATTGGCTAACATTATTAGGGGATAATTCTATTGACAGCATAATGACGCAAGTACATTAAAAAAACAGCACTTTTGTTCGTAAATATGCAATAATTATGAAAGATATAACAACTATTGACGACATTATACTTTTAGTAGACACTTTCTACAATCGTATTCAACAGGATGATATATTAGGAATAATTTTCAAACAGAATATACAAGACCGATGGCCTGAGCATTTGAATAAAATGTATCGCTTTTGGCAAACAATTCTTTTAGAAGAGTATACTTACGATGGCCGTCCCTTTCCTCCACATGCTCACCTCCCTATTCAACAAATACACTTTGACCATTGGCTTCAGTTATTTACCGAAACTATTGACAGTCTATTTGAAGGTGCAAAAGTAGAAGAAGCAAAATGGCGTGCTCAAAAGATGTCTGTCATGTTTTTAAGTAAAATAGATTATATACGTAATAATCCAGACAAACCGCCATTGATATAGTTAAAAACTACGCTAAGAAATACTAAAATATCCCCTAAGGTCTAATGCCTTAGGGGATATTTTAGTATATAGATTGAACGATTTTACCAATCTCTATTTTGTATAAGGTTAGGGTTCAATACTATTGCTGAGGCAGGAATAGGATATAAATATTGCCTTCCATCGGCATACCATGTTCTTTTTTGTGTTTTAAACCATTCTAAATGATTGGTGGCATCCAGGGTTTGAAAATTAGTTGATTTGCCACCAATAGCTACACGAGCAACCCCTGTAGGTACCGTCGGTGCTTGTTCTGCACCATCGTAAAAGATAACATCGTTGACTCCGTCATGATCTAAATCTATCAGCTTATTAAGCGCTGGCACATAGATTCCTTGCCAAGGCAATTCAGCAAGAAGCTCCCCTCTTTTCCATCTCTTTAGATCATTAAAACGAAATCCCTCTAATGCCAATTCTACTTGACGCTCTCTACGTACTTCCAATAATATAGGATTATTAATATTAGGGAAGAATGTATTTTTTAAATACGCGTCAACTGTTGTCGGCAATTGATCCAAGCCTCCAGTTACGCCAGCACGAGCACGTAGAGCACCTATTGTTTTTTTCCAATCATCGACAGCAAGGGTTCCCAATTCTGCCTTAGCTTCTGCATAATTCAATAATATTTCAGCGTAGCGCATTAAAGGAACAGCATTTGTATTGCTTCTACCATTGTCATAGTAACTATCATCTAAGGTATATTTTATCGGTTGATACCCTGTATACGTATAGCTAGAAAAATTTGGAGGAGCAGCGGCATTATTTCTTTTATAACCAGGCGTGCGTATTAACTGTGCTAAGCGCGCATCGCGATTTTGACATTCTTCAAAAAACTCTTCCGTTTGAAAATTCGCTCTACTGGTATATGGTGTTCCATCGTCATTTAATATTGTATTAATAAATGGTCGTACCAAACTAAATCGAGGGCCATAAGTTGCAGAAGTCCACCACCAATTGGCATCATTCAAAATAGCCAAGCTATTACTAAAAGCTACAGCCAACATCACCTCCGATTTTACAGGAATATCACTTATAAATAGTTGTCTTTGGGATACAGTAGGCCCACCATCGGTATTTAAAGAATAGGGACCTTTAGACATTACCTCCGCAGCAGCATCGGCCGCATAATTCAAAAATACATCAGCAGTACCTGCTAATCCTAAATCGGTATGATATTTACGAAAAGTACCTTCAAAAAGTGCTACACGGGATTTCAACCCTAATGCTGTCCATTTAGTAATGGTGGTACCATCACTCGATGTCGCTTGTATATTTTGATAAGCGAAATCCAAATCCTCCATTATTTTATCCATCACTACTGTTCTAGGATCTCGTGTTCCATACAGCTTATCTTTGTCATCTACCCCTAAAGGACTGTCTACCCAAGGTACATCCCCAAAACGAACTACTTTGTCGTAATAGAACCAAGCTCTAAAGAATTTTGCTACACCAATATAATTATTCTTGATATTACTGCTCAAAGGAGAAGCCTCACATTTTACTATAAAATGATTAATATTTCGTAATGCTGACCATGACCAACCAGAGCTTACTTCAGCATTATAAGCACCATCCATCAAAAAACTATTTAGGCTATTTACTGCCCCATAATCAGACATAACATCGCCTTTATAGGCATCCGATCCCGATGTTATATTATTATAAAAAGAATAAGAATAGGTTTTCAAACCACTCTCTGTTCCAAATATATCTTCCTCTGTAGCTGTTGCTTGAGGTAGCTCTGACAATTCACAAGAAGATAAAAATAAAGTACATATACTTATAAATCCAAAGATATTTTTCATGTTATAATTTTTTAAAAGTTTATGGATAAATTAAAACTAACAGTTTTCATGGTAGGATAATTGAATCCATCTCCTGAACCCGTACCAATATCAGGATCTGAAGAACCTATATTAGTGACATCAATATCTTTCGTATTTTTATACAATGGCGACCATGTAAATAAATTTTCGGCAGAAATTCCGGCTCTCATACCTTTCATGCCTAATTTAGAAATCATCGATGGGGAAAAGTTATATCCTAATTGAATATTCTTTAACCGTAGGTAGGCTGCATTTTGTAGATAACGCGTCTGCGTTGTTTGCTTCAAAGAGGTATTATATCCTGCATACCTAGGCAAATATCCATCGGTATTATCTTCTGTCCAATAATTGTTTAAATGCCACTCCGGTAATTTATTATAAGGTCTATTATATTGTCCCCAAAAAATAGATTCATTACTAGGATACCAATCCTGCTTTCCTACACCTTGAAAGAATGCTGAAAAGTAAATATTGCTATAGTCTAAATTCAAATTAAAACTATATATATACCTAGGGTCTCTATTTCCAATTATTACTTTATCACCGTGATTACTTAATGTATTAGACCCATAATCGATGACCCCATTTCCGTCGATATCTTTAAATCGTAGGTCACCAGGGTATATTTGCCCTGAATTGGAAGATTTAATAAGCGTTTGTTTTGGAGCAGCATCTATTTCTGCTTGATTTTGAAATAACCCTTCAGTTACGTATCCCCATATTTCACCAACACGCTGACCAGCATAATAGTCATTCAAATTACCCGTTTCGTTATTATACTTGTCTATTGTAGATTTATAATCTGCTAAAGTAGCACGTAGGCCTACACGTAAAGATTTTCCTGCAAGATCAAATTGATTATTATATCCAATACTAAGTTCATAACCTTTAGTGGTCATGTCGGCATAATTTCCTTTAGGCGAAGAAGCACCAAAGATCTCAGGCAATTGTTGACCTACCGTATACATATTTAATGTTTTTCGGCTATATATATCTGCGGTAAGTGTTAGTTTGTTATTTAAGAAATTAGCATCGACACCAAAATTTCCTGTTCTCGCTGTTTCCCAAGTAAGGTTGTCAGGAATAACACCTGGTACATTAGTATATCTATTTTTTATACCATTAAGCACTCTATCAGAAGTCCCAATACTATAGTTATCCAAAAATGCATAAGGTGCTATATTTCCATTCCCTAAAGAGCCATAAGATCCTCTAAACTTCAGGTCACTAATAATCTGTGGATTGACTTTCCAAAAGGATTCTTGCGAAAGGCGCCAGCCCGCAGAGACAGAAGGAAAAAATGCCCATTGTTCATTGGTAGGAAACTTTGAAGACCCATCATATCTACCATTAAATTCAAACAAATAACGATCTTTAAAGATATAATTCAATCTAACGAAAGTACCTGCTATACGGTATTTATTATATCCTGCTGTTGCTTGAACAGATTCACCTAGTGCTAAATTAAGATTTTCTGTATTTTCTGTTAACAATCCATTTTTAGTTACATAAGTAGCTTGATATTTCTGTTGTTCATAATTATAACCAACCAATGCTTTGAAATAATGCTGCGTATTAAATGTATTTTCATACTCAGAATAAATATTAGTAAATAGATAATTATTCTTTTGTGCTACCTGATAGATATTATCATTCAAAGAGGTTCGCAAGGACAATATTTCACCTTCTTTGACACTATATGGTACAGGAACACGAACTCTCAAAGAAGAAAAATCACTATTTCTAAAGGTAAAATCTCCTTTGATTCTAAATGTATTGTTCCAAAATTTGGTTTCAAAAGAGGTTGTATTCCTAAAGTCAGTCTTGTCACTATCGGTACCATTTTTACCATATACAAAATCTCCAACCGTATAAGCTGCGGAGAATGATAATGAACCGTCCGGATTGAAAATTGGAGAAGAAGTATGACCTTCATCAGCTATATTACGCCAAATATTACCCCCCTCACCCGCAGTAGAAGGATCATGATATTTGATACTTGCATAATCAATATTATTACTTATCCTCAACCAATCCGTCACTTGTAATCCTGCCTTAGCACGCGTATTATATGAATTATAGTTATCAGTATTATACTTATACAATCCATCATTATCATACAATCGACCAGAAATATAATAATCTAGCTTTTGGGCATTACCGCTAATGGATAAATTGTGATCTTGTACAAAAGATCTTTTCTTTAATAGAGCGCCATAATAATCTTCATTGCCATAATACACGTAAGTGCCATTGCTGGATACAGTGACAGGTTCATCAATTCCCTGCTCCTTACGTCGCTTGAACTCTTCTAACCAATCAAGTGAAAATATTTGAGTTTTATTTAATTTGCTAGGAATAGAAGAATAATTGTTCCATGCAGTATATGCTTCATAGAATCGCTCCGCAAAAGTGTAACCATCGTTAACAAAATTTGGCAATGTTGTAGGTTGTTGTGATCCTACACTTCCTGAATAATTAATTGAACTTTTGCCGTCCTTTGCTCTTTTAGTAGTAATTAAAACTACCCCAAAAGTACCTCTTGAACCATATATAGCGGCTGATGATGCATCTTTTAATACCGATACCGACTCTATATCATTTGGATTAATTGTAGATGGATCACCTTCAACCCCATCGATTAAGATCAATGCACTTCCCCCTTGTCCGATGGAAGTAGTTCCTCGAATATTAAAACTTGGCGATCGAGTCGGTTTACCATCTGCAGGGGATATATTTAAATTTGGAACTGCCCCCTGCAACATCTGACTTGCATTAGCTCTACTTCGTCCCTCGAACACTTCTGAACCGATATGATCAACAGCACCCGTCAAATTGGCTTTCTTTTGGGTACCATATCCAACAACCACAACCTCATCGAGCATAGCATCATCTTTTTTCATCTGAATGACCAAATTAGTTTGTTGCTGAACGACAATTTGCTGGGAAGCATAGCCTAAGAAAGAAATTTGTACCGTTTGTCCTTTTTGTACGGCTATTGCAAAAGCACCATTTTCCGCTGTCTGTACGGTCGTATTAGTTTGCTTATTAAGGATTGTAGCACCAATAATAGGGCTTCCTTGTTCATCAACAACCCTGCCTCGAAGTCTAGCTTCTTGCGCTAATAGTTCGGTAGAAATCATGTTGAAATTTCCTTCGACAGGGAAACCTGTCAAGGGAATAGCGGATAATGGCAGTATCATCCACATAATAGGTTTAGAATTTATTCGCATAGGTTTTTCCGTTTTTGAAGCTAAATTAATGGGATCAAATTAACTCCTGATTTATAAATGATTAACAAATTGTTATAGTAAACAATACATAAACATACTATAATTTTGGAAGAAAAAAAACAAGTAAAACAACTTTTACAAATAAAAAACCGGTTTAGCATAGAAACGACATTACTATAACCAAGTCATAGTCACCTACTAATTATAAAAATTATATTTTCATAAAAGAAATAGCTTAAGTACCCTGCTACACGCCCCATTGAAGACCTAATACATTATCTAAATAAAGAGGATAAATAGAAATCGTAATGGCGTACTCAAAAGTTGTCTATACTGATATTTAAGTAAATTAGATTATATACGTAATAATCCAGACAAACCTTTACTTTTGTAAAACTATGGCACGCGAACTTCCAAGACCTCCAAAGACAGTAGATTTACATGCTGACTCATTTTTATCTGATGCTGATGATTATGATGCTGATGAATTATTAATGGCTTCCATCGATAGATTGAGAGAGACTCTTGACGCTGCAATATATTGGGAATACCCAGAGATAAAATTTATCCATGGTAAAGGTAAGGGCGTGTTACGTGAAACTATATACGAGGAGCTTAAATTTTATAAAAATGCTGCTTTAATCACCAATTATCATGCTGCATACCACAATGAAGACATCGTAGTCGTACATATTGGTATATAAGATATCTATAACTCTATTCGCATAAGAATACCGTATTACATATTTAGGAAGCTTTAATTTATTGGCATAAAAAAATGCTACTCCTATTCGATATAGAAGTAGCATCAATCAATTTCTACTATTTATTTAATTGGTGTAATCACCAATTTTCTAAACTCTACTCCAGTATGATCTCCTTGAATATAGATAGGTCCTGGTTCACCTTCTTTACTATTCAATGCACCACCGGTAATTCCTGGGATCTCTTGATTATTGATCACCGTTTTGCCGTTAGCAACAATCGTAACCATACGTCCTCTCAAGGTTATTTCAAATTTATTCCACTGATTAGGTCCTAACGTAGCAATTTCGCTAGGCGCTAAAAAGCCGTATACACCACCAAAATATAAAGAACCAGGATGTCTGTCTAATGGCGAATCTTCAATCTGTACCTCATAACGACCTCTTAAATAAAGACCCGAATTACCTCCTTCAGCATAACGGAATTCAGCCTCTAATTTAAAATCTTCAAAAGACTGATCCGAAACAAGGTTAGCACCTGCTTTTTCGTTAATCAAAATTCCATCTTTTACCACCCAATGCGATTCACCACCAAAAGTAGTCCAGCCTGCTAAATCTTTGCCGTTGAATAAATCAATAGGTTTACCCAATGTTCCAGCACCTTGGCGAACGAGATATGGAGCCTTCACCCCTGTCCATTCAAATACATTACCTTTATTAGAAGTCAATTTACCTTTAATCTCTTGACCTTCCAGCGCCCCTTCTACAGCGATTACACCAGTACCATCTTCCCATTGCAAAGGTATTTCAAAAGAGAATTTCCCCTCATTCAACTTGATGTGTGATATCGGTCTAGCACTACCCGCGTCAGACACAAAATAGCCTACTAAAGTATTAAAACCAGAAAGCTTAATCTCTAACCAAGCAGGTGTTTCTTTACCATCTTTGATCACGGTCAAATCCCAACGTCCAATTAAAGGTTTAGATTCTTCAGGAATAGATTGCGATGCAGGATTATGTACTTCGTCTTTTGCGGCATCCTTTGTTGCTGTATTACAAGCAGCAAAACTACTTGCTACAATAGCTAACATGGAGGGATACAAAATATATTTCTTCATAATGAAATTTTAAATAATTATTTCGGTTTACGGTGTTATAATTTTATAAACAAATATATTAAAATTATAACCTTTACCAATAATTCTCCGTAACATAATGGTTTCATAGACTATTAGCTAGCTTTCCATAAGTAATATACAGCAACAAGAATCGTAAAATAGAACCACCTACTAAATAGATTACAACGTGTAATCATATGATGATCGGTATCTTATCTTCATCCAATCACAGCTAAAAAATAGCCTTCCAAAAATATTTAGAAGGCTTAAATAAAATATTAAGGTTGTGTACTTATCTATTCTTAAACAAATCAATACCAGATTTTAAAAATGAGGCATAAGATTCAACATTATAATCAGCTCCTGTTGGAGGAACTACTATATTACCATCAGTATCTAAAATGACGTATAAAGGTTGAGAGTTACTATTAAATTTTGAGGCTTGAAAGTCCGAATTTTTCTTCCCTATGGTATTAATATTTTTGCCACTATAAGTAGAAATAAACTGCTCTTGTGGGGATAATTCCGTACGATCATCGACAAATAATTCCACCATTACAAATTCTTGCTTCAATAAAGACGCTACTTTGGGATCTGTCCAAACATTGGCTTCCATTTTTCGACAATTAACACAATTCCATCCTGTAAAATCTATTAACAGAGGTTTGTGCGCTTCCTTTGCGGCAGCCAAAGCTTCCTCATAATCATAGTATGGATCAAACCCTTTAGGGGTACCACGATCGTGAAATATATCGTAATATTTTTTCTTTTTACGCGCGGAGGATTCTCCCCCCTCAGACTGAGCAGGAGCTACTGACAAATCAAAGTCTTGTGTAGCACTTGGCGGCAAAAAAGCAGATATTGACTTCAATGGTGCACCCCACATCCCTGGTACCATATATACTACAAAAGCAAATACAACAACGGCAAATATCGTTCTCGGAACTGATAAATATGATAATTCACTATCGTGGGAGAATTTTATCTTACCGATTAAATATAAGCCCAATAAGCCAAAAATAACAATCCATAAGGCTAAAAATACCTCTCGATCTAACCAATTCCAATGGTAGGCTAAATCTACATTAGACAAAAACTTTAAGGCTAAAGCTAACTCTAAAAAACCTAGAACGACTTTCACACTATTCAACCAGCCACCAGATTTGGGCATAGATTTCATGAGTGATGGAAACATAGCAAATACCACAAAGGGGATAGCCAAAGCAATAGAAAAGCCCAGCATCCCAATTGCTGGGCCTAATCTTTCTCCTTTGGAAGCGGCATCTACAAGTAAAGTCCCTATAATCGGTCCTGTACATGAGAAGGAGACTAAAGCCAAACTAAAAGCCATAAAAAATAAACCAATAAAACCACCTTTATCAGATTTGGCGTCAATTTTATTCACAAAAGAACTAGGTAAAGTAATTTCAAATGCCCCTAAAAAAGAAGCTGCGAAAGCGACTAATATTAAGAAAAATAAGAAATTGAATACCCCATTTGTAGATAGTGCATTGAGCGCGTCAGAGCCAAATGCAATGGTGATCAGCATTCCTAGAGCTACATATATCACGATAATAAATAGTCCATATAATAATGCTTGCGAAATCCCTTTGCTACGTGATACTGCTCGCTTGGTAAAGAAACTTACCGTAAGTGGTACCATCGGAAATATACAAGGCATAAAAAAGGCAGCAAAACCTCCAATTAAGCCTGTTATAAAAATAGTCCATATGGAAGCCTTCTCGATATCCTCCATTGGTGATTTATCAATAGCAGGTATTTTGTTTATCGCTACAGATGCTACAGCACTACCTGCAGTAGAATCTATACCTTCTACTGGAGATGATGGTGTTTCACTCTCTACAAACTCAAGGTCATCAATATTGATAATGCTATCATTCTCTTGTGCGCTAGCATACATACTTACGGAGAAGAATAATACTAGGACAAGTAATTTTATTATTTTCATAAATGAAGGTTAATTTTATGGGTATACAATTTAATCAAACATGATATCCGGAGTTCACTACCACCCCGGAATCATAAACTAAACATAAACAGTACCTATTCCCTAGGCTACAACAAATTCTTATTTACCAGATCCAAAAAAGGGTTTTTCTAATCGTGCTATTGGCGTAAATCCTGTGAAGTCGACATCAGAAGAAATATACCCTTCTTTGATGGGTTGTTCTTTTACCAAATCAGTACTTAAGTACTTTTTATTATCATCACACAATAAGGTTACTACTACCGCAGCATCCCCCAATTGCTCTTTTAGCTTAATCGCCCCGATGACATTTGCACCAGAAGAAATTCCTACTGCCAAACCTAATTGTTTAGCTAGCTTTTGTGCCATTATAATAGAATCACCATCAGAGGCACATAAGACCTCGTCGAGTTCGTCTAATTTTACTATTGCAGGAATAAATTCATCAGATATCCCTTGAATACGATGTGCACCAACCTTATAACCGGTAGTCAATGTTGGACTCTCTTGTGGTTCCAAAGGATGTATTTTAACGAACGGATTTATATCCTTAAGGTGTTTACCTACTCCCATAACCGTACCTCCAGTACCCACACCAGCAACAAAAGCATCCGGTACTAAGCCTATATTTGCTAGCTGCGCTACAATCTCTCTCCCAGTAGTCAACTCATGTGCTTCGGCATTAAACTTATTTTCAAATTGTCGAGGTAGAAATACACCTCCATTGGCAGCAAGCTTTTCACTCAATTGAATAGATCCTAAAAATCCGCCCTCTTCTTTAGAAATCAATTGAATATCTGCCCCCATGCTTTTGATAATATCAATACGTTCCTTACTTAGCCAATTAGGCATAATTATTTTTACCTGATGCCCTAAAGCTTTACCTATAGCAGAAAAAGAAATACCAGTATTACCACTTGTAGCTTCAATGATTACATCTTCAGGGCTGATCTGACAATTCATATATGCTTTATACAAAACATATAGTGCCATACGATCCTTGATACTACCCGTAAGATTATAATTCTCACATTTAACGTAGATACTTCCAACTTTACCTTTATAGGAATATTGGAGCTCTAGCATGGGTGTATTCCCAACTAAACACCATAAGTGATTGAATCGATTATCTAATTCTGGAGATAAGCATTTGCTGTATATACCTTCTGTGATCATTTCTTTGTACACTAAATAAGACCTTAAAAACTTATCCAAAAATGAAACAAAACAAAACAATATTCAACAGCAAGAATTGAATTCGATAAATTTTACATAAATTAGTGCATTAAACGATATTTTTTTCAGAACAACAAGCGTAACACCATTTCTTACAAAAAATAATACACCATGCCATTAGACTATACAGACCATCAGCTACTCAAACTATTACAAGAAGATGCTACATTGAGCAATAAAGAACTAGCGATAAAACTGCATAAGTCAATAGCTGCCATTCATGAGCGTGTAAAAAAATTAAAGTCTGCAGGTTATATAAAGAAAACTGTAGCCATCCTAGATCGCCATAAAATAGGAATCGGCTTGATATCATTCTCACAAGTATTTTTGAAGGCTCATACTTTTGAAGTGCTCAATGAATTTGAAAAAGAAGTAGCCAAATTTCCCGAAGTAATGGAATGCTACCAAATGGCAGGATCATATGATTTCATGCTTCGTATTGCGACCAAGGACATGGATGCTTATCACCAATTTTTGAGACACAAACTAGCCGTTTTACCACATGTAAATACGGTACAAACATACTTTGTACTGTCGGAAACAAAAAGTGAAACGGCCTATCCTTTATAAAGGAAATAAATACTAGGAATGCTGATTAATTGAAAAAATAGCTATCTATGTCACCCTATTTTAGCTAATATAGTACGTAAGGTATTCTCAAATATTGAAAGCTCAGCTCGTTGACTATTAATAAATGAATTATCCTCCAAACGGCCTACCACTTTTTCCATTTCAGCATACGATTCATATACCATCAAACGGAATGGATTAGCATAATCTTTGGATCGAGAATTATAAATCTCTTCCATCATCCATCGTTTCGTTTCTTGGGTAGTAATCAACAGATCAACAATGATATCTGTAGTCCATCCTTCAACACCCTTGATCCCTTTCAATTCGGCATATGATGCAATAGCATGCAACAACTTAGCTTGTGCATACTGTTTACTCAAGTGATGATAATGAGAATGAATTTGATTCCATTCTTGAAAATATCCATTCTTTATATTAGCAATTAATGCCTTAAAATCAGCTTGCGGAATAAGTTGACTACCTATATTCTCAAAATATTGCCTTTCAATATTATGATTCTTTATAAAAAAGAGTAAATCTTCTAGCGACTTATCTTTAAGAAATTCAACCACTAAAGTTCCGGCATAATATGTAATCATGCGTTTGTAAACCATAAATGCTTCCTTCGGTTTACCAATAACAACCTTACGCTTAGAACACTCTATATTATCGGCATACACCAATCTATCGAAAGTAGAAGAAGGGTCTTCCAGATATTCTGTACCATAGTCAATATAGAAATCCCTTGCTGCACCTATTATATTAGAATAAGATTTGCCTACGGCATACGCTATTTCAGCCATCCCTACAAACATCTCATTCACCGTATCAGGTGCCAAGATATCATATTCAAAATATTGATTCTTGAGCGCCCGTTGATCGCGAGATTGAAACTTACTAGTATTACGCATTAAGGCATACAAATTATATAAAAACCAATACCCTGGTACCACTAAGAGTTTATTTTCTGCTAGATCAAGACTTACCAAAGAAAAAGGCATCTTGATATCCATTTCGTAAAGAAAATCACCTTTAACGATTAAGGTGTAGGAAGCAAACTTAGAATTGTGCTTTAGGCTAACACATAGCCCCGGCCAGAATCCTCTGCCCGCAATAATTTCGCCATCAGCAGCTCGAGAATTATGATTGGACCCTACCGTAGCTCCGGCTGCCATATTGGACTGCCCTTTAATCAATGCAGCACACAAGAAGGAATTGTTGTGATGTTGCTCATGTGCTGGAAATATCAAGGAATTTAATACTTCACAGCATGATATAGTGGAATTATCACCCAAGAATGAGTTTATCAGACGAGCACCATATTTCAATTGGGAGAAAGAGGACAATACAAAACGAACAGCTTTGACTCCATAAAAAACACGACATCCAAAACCAATAATACCATTTACTAACTCACAGCCTTCACCAATCTGTGTGTGCGCTTCTTCACTAGAGTTGACAGTGACATTTTTTAGTTTATTGACCCCTTTAATATAAGCATTACTACCTATTTTAACATCTTTAATAATATCAGAATTTTTGATTACTGTCCCTTTACCTACTTCGCTATAATACCCCCTTTTGGGTGAAAACTGTTGCTCAGTAAGCTCTTTAAATCGGCGTTGCAAATCGTCGTCATCTCTAAATCTTGTCCATAAGTAAGCGTCTGTAGCCTGCATTCCATCAAAAGGAATAACTGCTCTTCCAGCATTTTCATTGCATAATTCTAATACAATACGTGACGATTCGCTCTCCCCATCTTTGATCAAGCCATTGCCAAATTTGGCACTATTACTCGTTTCCATCTCATTGACACTAGACAGCATAACTTGATCACCGATTATAAAGTGTGCTAAATAATTTACAT
Organism: Sphingobacterium rhinopitheci; assembly: GCF_022627575.1. Classification (GTDB taxonomy): domain Bacteria; phylum Bacteroidota; class Bacteroidia; order Sphingobacteriales; family Sphingobacteriaceae; genus Sphingobacterium; species Sphingobacterium rhinopitheci. The sequence continues at coordinate 15,259 of NZ_JADEYQ010000021.1, read as the reverse complement.
TATGGATAGCGACGTCTTTACCTAAATCAGAACTAATAATCGTACTATTATAAATACCTGTAGGAAGTTCTAAATCCCGATATGCTAAACTACTAGAGGACATATCATCAATACGAACTAACCCATAAAATTTAGTATTAATAATTTGTTGAGGAATAAATAGATCCGTTACAAACACCTGATCCCAATTGGAAGAATAATTGTTATTGGCAAGCAATATAGCACGCTCTGTAGCATTCAACAATCTATATATATTACCATTTTGTTGTTGTAAAAAACGAATAGTATATTCATTTTCATCTTCCGCCATAAATGAAGGAGATATGAAACCATAGCCTATTTGCGCTAGATTATTCTTTTTAACTGTTGTCATCGATTGTTTTTTATTACCCCTAATTATTTCTGAAGTTATAAAGACCTAAAATCAACAAAATAGATCTGTATAATACCAATTACGCTTTTTCTTCCTTGGTCAGTGCTAAACCATTCATACAATACCGAAGTCCAGTAGGTGCTGGTCCATCTGGGAAGACATGACCTAAATGTGCATCACACACATTACATTGTGCTTCGACACGTATCATCCCAAAAGATACATCTTTACTATATTTGATACTATTGACCGCTACAGGCTGCGTAAAGCTCGGCCAGCCCGAACCAGATTCGAATTTTTCATTAGCATCAAACAACAAGCTATGGCAACAAGCACATGAATAGCGTCCAGGCTCAAATCTGCTACAAAATTCATTGCTGTAAGAGCGCTCAGTACCATGTTTGCGTGTTATATAGAATTGATCAGGCGTCAATATTTCCTCCCATTGTTGTTCTGTTTTTTCTACTCTACGGTCAGGTGTAGGATTCCCCTTATTAACAAAAGATATTATAGTATTCCAATTAAGCATAATAGTTCTATTTTAAAGTCCTCAAATATTACAGTTGATTCACCAATTTCTTAAATACAGATTTGGTAAATCGTACATATTTCTTTTCCTTATTATCATAGCCTACCCACTCTAGCTTATTACCATAGCTACAGGTAGGGGCTCCCTCTTGATGACCAGATACCAAGATATACCGATCTATGTCCTGTTGATAGATTTCTGCTGTTATCTTTTCCATAATCCAATTTATTGCGATAGGATAGTTTTCACCAAAAGATCACAGTAACGATGCTATCCATCGGTGCCTTATCCCAAAATTGATAAACTCTATCTATACACTTATTATTTGCTTACCATACTATCCGACTTAAATTGACGGTACTTTGCCAACTTAGGACTTATAACAACTTGACAGTAAAAAGCATCTTTATTATCATTATAATAGTTTTGATGTTTTTCTTCAGCTTCATAGAATACCTCAAAAGGTTGTATCTCCGTCATAATGGGAGCATCATATGCACCTTGAGCTTCAGCAATTGCTTGCTCTGCCAAATGCCTTTCCTCTTCATTGTCATAAAAGATGATGCTGCGATATTGGGTGCCATTATCAGCACCTTGTTTATTTAATGTCGTAGGATCATGTGTCAACAGATGGATGGTCAATAGCTCTTTGTAACTGATAACATCAGCATCATAAGTAAGTCTTATCACCTCAGCATGGCCCGTTCTACCAGTACACACCTCACGGTAGGCCGGATTCTTAATAAAGCCACCACTAAAACCAGATTTTACATCGAGTACACCTTCAGTATCTCTAAATATAGCTTCAGTACACCAAAAGCATCCTCCACCAAAAGTCATTGTTCTATTGTTCATCCTTATCTCCTTTCAATTCTTTATTACATTAGTAGCATATTTTTATAAATCCTGACAAATAATTTACCTGTATCATAAATAGAATATGATGAAGACCCTATCTATGGCGCAATAAAAAGTAATATCTATCCATTGTACGCTAAAGAATAGCACATAGTACGCTATTATTTAGGGTATAGTACTACTCAACGGTAACAGATTTAGCAAGGTTGCGTGGCATATCAACATTCAAGCCTTTGCTGACACCGATATAATAAGAAAGCAACTGCAACGGTATCGTAGATAATAGTGGAGAAATAATTTCATCTGCATATGGAACCTCTATATAGTCATCAGCGATGTCCTTCGTCAATTCGTCTCCCACGCTGATAACAGCAATCACCCTCCCTTCCCTAGCTTTAACCTCTTGCATATTACTCACTATTTTTTCATGATAGCTATCTTTTGTTGCCACAAATACTATAGGTAATGTGTCATCAACAAGTGCTATTGGGCCATGCTTCATTTCTGCAGCAGGATAGCCCTCTGCATGTATATACGATATTTCTTTCAGCTTAAGGGCCCCTTCCAAGGCGATTGGGAAATTATAGCCACGTCCTAAATACAAAAAGTCTTTTGCGTTAGCATATTTGTAGGCTATATGTTTAATCTTTTCTAGTTGTGTAGCGAAAATCCATTCCACCATAGTAGGTACTTCGCTCAGTTGTTCTATCAATTGTTTGTAACGCTCATCGGTAATAGTTCTCTTATGATTCGCTACTTTTAGGGCAAATAAAATTAATGCCACCACCTGTGCGGTGAATGCTTTGGTACTAGCGACACCAATTTCAGGACCAGCATGTGTATACATCCCTGCATCTGCTAATCGTGCTATAGAAGAACCTACAACATTGACCACTCCAAAAATGGTAGCTCCCTTTCCTTTAGCTTTTTCCAATGCCACTAGCGTATCTGCTGTCTCTCCACTTTGTGAAACAGCAATAATAAAGTCCTTGTCGGTAATAATCGGATTGCGATACCTAAATTCTGAAGCATACTCCACCTCCACATTTATACGACAAAGTTCTTCAATTATATACTCAGCCAATAATCCGGCATGCCAACTGGTACCGCAGCCTACTATTACTATTCTTTGCGCCTGATCCAATTTGGTTAATACTGTATCTAAACCACTAAGTGTAATACTATGAGCAGATACATCTAAACGACCTCTAAAAGAATCGTTTATCGTCTGCGGCTGTTCGAATATTTCCTTCAACATAAAATGCTCATATCCACCTTTTTCTATCTGCGAAAGATTGAGATCCAATCGCTGAATAAAAGGGGTGACTCTTTCATTTCCTATATTTTTCAATATCAATTCATTTGAAGTGATTATTGCTAACTCATAGTCATTGATATAGACAACATCTTTGGTATAGGCCAACATAGGCGAAGCATCAGAGCCTAGGAAATGTTCATTGTCACCAATACCGATAACTAGAGGAGAGCCCTTTCGTGCGGCAATAATGGTATCTGGTAAATCTATATCTATCAACAAAATCACATATGCCCCTGTTACCCTCTTTAGTGCAATACGTACAGCCTCCTCCAATGTAGAGTTGTTATTAATCTTAATATCCTCTATAAAATTCAATAACACCTCCGAATCAGTATCACTATGAAAAATGTAACCTTTGGTAATTAATTCTGCTTTTAATTGGCTATAGTTCTCAATAATACCATTATGGATCATGGCAATAGATTTGGAATTAGAATAATGAGGATGCGCATTGCGATCGCTTGGTGCACCGTGCGTGGCCCATCTAGTATGGCCTATTCCTATTGTAGCGGTTAGTTTTTCACCGACTACTGTTTCCTCCAAAGCAGATACTCTACCTTTTTTTTTGAATAATTGTATGCTGTGATCATGCAGTAAAGCAACCCCAGAACTATCATACCCTCTATATTCCAACTTTTTGAGCCCATCGATAATAATAGGATAAGCTTCTTTGTTACCGACGTAACCTACAATTCCACACATAAAAATGACTATTTTAAATTCATAAACATGATGATAAGAAATCAAAAATAGTCAATTATAGCAGCAATGCAAACGATTGTTTTAATTTTACATTAAAATTATTAATAAGAATTATACCCCATCCTGTAATACTATTTATTTATTTGATAGACTATTCAAGTTTATACTTTTTCAGTCTAGGAGGCGTTATAATTCTCATCTGCATTCATCTTTCTTTAACAACGCGCATTAAACACTAGAATAAGATAGTTAAGGATCAACGAAGGTTAAAAATTACTCAGCCTCTCGGCTATTTGGTATAAATTAAGTTATAGCCATCAATTACTAACCGTATAAATCATGAGAATTAAAAAAGCGCTCCTTAAGTAACGCAAATATCAAAGATGAACCCAAGCGCGCTGTTCTATTATCAATATCGTAGCTTGGATTTAATTCTGCTATATCTACCGTTCTGAGATTAGGCAAATGTATGATGGTAGAATAAATAGCAAAAAAAACATGATCGGGTATTATTCCGTTATACGCTAATGCGCTAACCCCAGGAGCATAAGGTGCCGCAAAAGCATCCATATCCACAGTTAAATAGATATGATCGACTTGCTGTGCAAATGCTGTAATAATAATTTTTATACGCTCCAAATAATCAGCTCGAACCTCATCAGCATATATAATATTCACGTCCTTACTCAAAGCATAATTAATCAACGCACGGGTATTACTAATATCCTGGATACCTATAGCTAAGTACTGGAAATCATCCCCTTCCATTTGGCTGTCTTGTGCAATTTGATAAAATCCAGTACCCGAATTTCCAAGCCCTTGGACCGTTGTACGTATATCCAGATGAGCATCAATATTTATAATCCCAATGCTACCGCCTGATATTCCTTTTTTTATGCCCAAATAATGCCCATAAGTGACCTCATGACCTCCTCCTAACACAATAGGAAAACCTCCACCACTGATTATTTTAGCGACAGCTTCGCTCAGCACAAATTGTGCTTGTTCCAAATCATCACCATTACATCCAATATCCCCTGCATCCATCACAACAATATTATTCGAAAAATAAACAGGAAGATTAGCTACTATTTTTCTCAAAGAAGAAGGTCCATCTTTAGCACCAATACGCCCTAGATTACGTTGGACACCAATATCACAACAGAAACCTACTATCACCACCGCATTAGTAAAAAAAGTATCTTTCCGTAGATCTACCAGTTGTACCACTTGATGCCATCTCATTTCTTCACGTTCAAGTCCATCCATGCGCCCGCACCAATTCTCCCTCTTAGCTACCTGGTAATTTTTATAATCAAATAAACCCATACTGATCTAACTAAAGTATTTGGTTAATAAAGCATCGTCTACTAATACAGGTGTTGTAATTTTCAAATTCACAGACCTCTTCATTTCAGTATCAATTGCTGCTAGTGCTTCCTTGTTGCGTGCCCATGCACGACGTGCAATACCATTATTGACATCAAAAAACAGCATTTGCATTAATTTCTCTTCCGCTTCATTACTACCATCTAATAACAAACCAAAACCACCATTTATAACTTCGCCCCAGCCGACACCACCACCATTATGAATAGAAACCCATGTTGCCCCTCTGAAGCTATCACCGATTACATTGTGAATAGCCATATCTGCCGTAAAACGGCTACCATCATATATATTACTTGTTTCGCGATAAGGAGAGTCGGTACCACTAACATCATGATGATCACGCCCCAATACAATGGGAGCCGCAATAATACCTTCACGAATCGCTTTATTAAAAGCACGTGCGATATGTATACGCCCCATAGCATCAGCATATAAAATCCGTGCTTGTGAACCTACTACTAATTTATTAGCTCCTGCTTCCCTAATCCATTGAATATTATCCTCCATTTGTTGGTATATTTCTGAGGGTGCTTGCTGCTGTAAATCCAACAATACATCAAGCGCAATTTTATCTGTTTGTTCTAGATCGGATGGTTTCCCAGAGGTACAAACCCACCTAAAAGGACCAAACCCATAATCAAAGCACATAGGCCCCAATATATCTTGCACATATGAAGGATATCTAAAATTTATAGCATCCGCAGCCATCACATCAGCTCCTGCTCTACTACATTCTAATAAAAAGGCATTACCATAATCAAAGAAATAGGTTCCCCGAGCAACATGCTTATTGATACTATCGATTTGTCGTACCAATGATCGCTGCACTAATGTCTGGAAGTGCGTGGGATTATGAGCTATCATGTCGTTTGCCTCCTCAAAAGAAATCCCTACCGGATAATAACCTCCTGACCATGGATTGTGCAGCGACGTTTGATCTGAACCTACGGAAATATGTACGCCATGAGCATAAAACTGCTCCCATACATCGACTACATTACCTATGTAAGCTATAGAAACGATACGCTTAGTACGGATCGCATCACGAACCATAACAATTAAAGCATCAATATCATCTACCAATTCATCTACCCAACCCTGCTGATGTCGTTTTTTAGCTGCTGCAGGATTTATCTCCGCGCAGACGGTAATACAACCTGCAATATTGCCTGCTTTGGGCTGCGCTCCACTCATCCCTCCTAATCCAGAGGTCAAAAATACCTTCCCTTCAATAGCCTCATCTTGGGCTAGTATTTTCCGAAAAGCATTCATCACTGTAATTGTTGTTCCATGCACAATCCCTTGTGGTCCAATATACATATACGAGCCCGCTGTCATCTGCCCATATTGCGTCACCCCTAACGCATTATACTTCTCCCAATCGTCGGGTTTGGAATAATTAGGAATCATCATACCATTGGTCACTACTACTCGAGGTGCCTGTCGTGAAGATGGAAAAAGACCCATTGGATGACCACTATACATATGTAATGTTTGCTCATCCGTCATAGTAGCCAAATATTTCATCGTTAATAGATATTGAGCCCAATTTTGAAAAACAGACCCATTACCACCATAAGTTATCAATTCCTCCGGGTGCTGTGCTACAGCAGGATCAAGATTATTTTGAATCATCAACATAATAACTGCTGCCTGTTGACTCTGAGCGGGATAATCTTCTATTGGGCGAGCATAGATCTTGTATGTAGGCATAAATCGATACATATATATTCGTCCAAGCTGACGCAACTCCGCTAAAAATTCAGGAATAAGTGTAGCATGCCATTCCTTAGGGAAATAACGTAGTGCATTACGAATTGCTAATTTCTCCTCCTCTTTGGTAAGAATAGCCTTACGCTTTGGTGCATGGCTAATGGAGGCACTTGGTGCACGCTGGGCAGGTAACGTTGTAGGTATACCTTGTACTATTTCTATTTGAAAATCTGTCATTGTTCCTCCTTTTTAATGATGATATACCTCTATGCCATTCTTCCATACTGCCGAAGGCTGCAAACGCCCCTGGCAATACATGATATCTTGATAATTGTCGGTGTCATAGACAACAAAATCAGCAAGGTATCCCGCTTGTAAACGTCCCCTATCCTTTAGATTTAATGCCTGTGCCGCACGAAAGGTAATAGCTGCTAACACCTCCGCATTCGTTAATTTTTCGGCGGCAGCAAGAATACTCGCCGAAGTAATTAATTGCCCCATAGGTGCTGACCCAGGATTCCAATCTGTAGCGATAGCTAACGATGCGCCAGCATCTATCAATCGTCGAGCCGGTGTAAAAGGACAGCCCAAGCCCAGTGAAGCTGCCGGCAGGGCTACTGCTACGACATCTGAATTCGCTAATATTTGGATTTCCTCTTCGGAAGATACTTCCAGATGATCAGCTGATAAAGCCCCAAATTCTACCGCAACAACCGAACCACCACAAGTAAACTGATCAGCATGTACGGTAATATCAAAACCAGCATTTTTTGCTTTCTCCAAGTAAGGCCTTATCTGCGCCACAGAAAATGCACTTTGCTCTACAAAAGCATCAATACGCGCTGTCAAATTCTCTTCTTTTAGAACAGGAAATAGCAGATCGGACACAGCATGCAGATACTCTTCCGCAGTACCATCATAATCCTTCGGTAACATATGGGCCGCTAAACATGTAGGAATTAGGTCTGCCCTGGTGATACTATTAGCTCTTTTGAGCGCACGAAGTGCCTTCAACTCTTCTGTGATGCTAAGCCCATAACCGCTTTTTACCTCAATGGTAGTTATCCCTTGTCTCAACAAATCGTAAGATCGTTCAGTAACCAATTTCACTAAATCCATCTCCGTTAATGCGCGTGTAGCTTGTACAGTACTCCAAATACCGCCTCCTTGTGTTGCTATTTCTAAATAGGTACTTCCAGCATTGCGCATCGCAAAATCATTGGCTCTATTTCCGCCATACAGAATATGTGTATGGCAATCAATGAATGAGGGCATACATACCTGATCACCATTCATTTCAATTATATCAACCTGCGTATTCTTTAACTTATGCTGTAAATACGTAAATTCTCCTACTTCCTTCAGTAGGCCATTTTCTATCCACAATGCACCAGCAACAATAATCTCTAGGTGCTCATCCCGGATAGCCCCCTTTGTAGGGAGATCTCGCAGGGTAAGTACTTGTGCAAAGGGACCTATCAATAAAGAATTAACCTTTTTCATAATTAATAATTTTCGAAAAATTCTACGCCATCACCAAAATAGGGCACCGATTGTTGACGAGCGATAGCTATCAAATCTCCAGACTTAATAATACCATTGGCCAATGCTAACAACCGAGACATAGGCTGATCTTCTTCAATATGTGGGATTTGTGTACGTATTTTTTCATGCACAGCTTCTATAATTGGAGTCGACTGCAAGGGGCTATGATAATCCTTCGCCTGTGCGGCACACAATAACTCGATACTGAATATCTTGTCTACATTATCGATCACCTGCAATAATTTCCTCCCGGAAATAGAACCCATACTTACATGATCTTCCTGCCCCATAGAAGTAGGTATACTATCGGCACTTGCCGGAAAACACAAGCTTTTGTTCTCACTCGCTAATGCTGCCGTAGTATATTGAAGAATCATAAATCCGGAGTTCAAGCCCGTTGACTTCATTAACAATCGAGGGACTCCATTGGTCTGTCCTTCGAGCGAAAGATAAACGCGTCGGTCAGCAACATTGCCCATCTCGGACATCGCCAATGTTGCATAATCTAATACCATGGCTATTGGCTGTCCATGAAAATTACCACCACTAATCGTCAACTCTCCATTGATAATAATAGGATTGTCAGTGACCGAATTTATCTCTACCTCTATCGTTTCCTTTAAATGCAACCATGCATTGCGCGAAGCACCATGTATCTGTGGAATACAGCGCAGGGAGTAAGGATCTTGTACACGCGAGCAATTGCGGTGAGATTCTACGATTGCCGAACCCTGCAACAGATTATAAATCGTCGAGGCTACATATATATTTCCTTTGTAAGGTCTAAGCGCATGCAACTCTTTAAAAAAAGGTTTTATTGATCCATTCAACCCTTCTACCATCAAAGCAGCAATCAAATCTGCATTATTCAATACCCTATTCATCTCCACTACCGCCATCACTCCATGTGCCGCCATAAACTGGGTGCCATTGATTAATGCTAATCCCTCTTTGGCACCTAAAGTAATAGGCGTCAAATGAAACTTCGCGAGAGCCTCTGCTGTATTTATGATGTTCCCATCATCAAATACTTCACCATAGCCTATCAAGGGCAAAAATAAATGCGAAAGAGGTGCTAAATCACCCGATGCACCTACAGAGCCTTGCTTAGGAACAACAGGGATTACATCATGGTCAATATGCCATATTATACGCTCTACTGTACTAAGCTGTACCCCAGAATAGCCTTTACATAGCGCGTGCACTTTGAGGATCAACATCAACTTGGACAATTCCTTATCTATAGGTTCGCCAACACCTACGGCATGGCTCTTTAAAATATTCTCTTGTAGTCTCTGCGTATCATTGCTATTAATAATCGTAGTACACAAAGGGCCAAAACCAGTATTTATACCATATACTACTTTGCCGGCATCTACGATCTCTTGAACAAACTGGCTGCTTTGCGCAATTAACGATTTTGTAGCTTCAGAAACCCTAGCTATCACCTCCCCATTAGCTATGCTTCTAGCTATCGAACAAGTCATTTTATCTTCTCCGTAATTAAAAATCATTGATATTAAGTCTTTTAACAAAAATACCTCCTATATTTGATACTTATAAATACCATTTATATCAACAACTGATAACTATGAATTATCAAATAGAATTGCGACACTTTAATTATTTCAAAGTATTGGCAGAAGAATTGCATTTTAGAAAAGCTGCAGAAAGACTATTTATTGCTCAACCTGGTCTCACAAGACAAATAAAGCAGATGGAAGAAATATATAAGGTACAATTGTTTGAGCGGGGCAAAAGATATGTCCGATTGACTCCCGCGGGACAATATTTAAAGGAACAAGTGGATAGCCTATTCCTTGAATTAAATAATATCCAAGAGCACCTTGAAAAAATTGATAAAGGTATTATTACTAGTCTAAAAGTAGGGTTTATAGGATCTGCAGCACAAAGTGTATTGCCTAAGCTCCTCGTAGTGCTCAACAAAGAACATCCGCTAATAGATATTAGTATTAATGAAATCTCGAATGAAGAACAAATAGAACAAATTCATAAAAATAAATTAGATATTGGATTTGTACGTATGCATGATCAGGCTACTACACTAAATTACCTACATGTGATGACCGAAAATTTCGTCTTAGTTGTACCCAAAAATAGCCCTATATCAACTGATAAAGAGCTAAATTTTGCGTCCCTAAGAAAAGAAAAATTTATTCTCTTTAGCAAAGAATACAGTAATCATTATTACAAACTCGTAATGAGTATTTTTGAAGATCATGATTTTCAACCTTTGGTTGCTCTTCGTACCGTCAATGCCATGTCGATATTCCACCTCGTCGCACAAGGAATAGGCATAGCTATTGTACCAAAATCCCTTATTCAGGGATATAATATAGATGTTGATTTTATAGACTTAAAGCATTTGCGCCAGCGCACAACATTATCCATCATATGGAATAAAGAGAATAACAATCCAGGAATAAAGACCTTCTTAGACACATACAATAGATTGATACATACTAATTCATAACAATCAATAGCACTTTCATCGTGGTGACCACAGAAAAGAAATCCCTTATTGGTTATTATTCAATAAGGGATAATGATATGATATCAATTTGTAATAACTCTATTCTTTTACGAAGGATTGATCAGCACTTCCTACCCATTTATACTTATAAACAGTACTTTCTTGCTGTCCATCGGTTGTTTTGTTATTATGAGAAATATAAAACAAACCTCCCCCAACAGGGCATAAACCTGTAGAACCCCAAGGGAATACCCATCCCGTAATACCGGTATTCGCATCTTTACGACCTCCATTAGCAAGCTGTAGCATTTCCACTTTCTCCATTTTATTATCCGTTGTGATGATACCTTTGGTTGCTTTCTTAGATCCGTCAATTACGAAAAGATCATAATTGGGGAAAATTGACTTTTTACCGCGATATACCGCCGCATAAAAATTTCCCGTATATGCATCATATGCTAAATTTTGAATGCCATAGGTCGAATTTCCTGTTTTCACAAAATACTTAGACATCGCTTTTTTAGGTCCCGAACGATGCAATTTCCCTTGCAACAAATGCGATTCATACTTGCCCCACTTGTCGATATCATATTTCAAAATAACCTGATGATCATTATCACTTCTTGTTGTATCACCATATACTCCGTAGGCTACATAAAGATATTGCTTTTTGCCCTTAGGGTCCCCAAATGCAGGACCGAAGGTAAGGCCATCAATTCCCGAACAAGCATATCTATGTTCCTTTACTTTACCATCTACTTGGACTGTAGCTTCATAATCTATCACAGGCTCCTGAAGATATACGGTACGTAATAAATCTTCCTTTTCAGCGTCCATATCAGGACGTACAATTTTGGAACCATCAAAAATCGCAACATAAAAACCATTTTGATTACCATTATCAACTCCCAAAGTATTTGTAATCCCTTTTCCTATAGCATCATTTTTATATTCTAAAGAACCGTATATTTTACCATCATTGCCATTCAAATCTAAGTCACCAAGATGTCCTAAAAATCCCACAACACTACCGATGAGATTACCCGAAAGATCTGTTTTTATTAATTTATTAGTAAATGAAAAATAAGCACATTTGTTTATTGTATCAATTGCAACGCCCTGAACATGAAATTTCCCCTGTTTGCCACTATAAATAGAATCTGGTAACACAAGATTTGTCGTTTGCGCATTAATAGTATTCAAGCTTATTAATAGTGAAAGGACACTTAAAATTATTTTTTTCATAAAGTGTAATGTAGTGTATAAATAGCTCCTTCAATTACTATCTGAAGGATTAAATTTATTCCTTAGGTTAATAAAATACATTATAATTAGTTGCTGTCAAAATACACTTTTTAATAATTATTGTATTATAATTATTGTAATATAATTGAAACAATTAATCCAGTTGTAGCCCAAAATATAACATTAACAAAAGGTCTTCTTTTCTTTTCATAATCGAGGCCAATCAGACCTATATTAAGTTGACACAAACAATCGGGAAAAGCTGAAATTATCAAGCTAAAAAAGAACAAACCACGCTTAGAAAATCTTAAACGAGGTCAGTTATTTAATGTTTTAAGGTAAAATCGAGTTTGTGCAACCGTTATCCTTTTTAGGTGTAGTATTATAATATCTCGAAACTTATTCCGTCAAATTTGTCGACAAGCTGTTGGATATTTATTGTCTGTATATCTAATTGGGAACAAATTGCTGGTATTTTTTTGAAAACTTTATGGTCATTGCTGACTTCTGTTTCTTCCGTTACGAGAAAAACCTCCTCGGTTGGGTTGTCTTTTATGAGAGTTAGGCTTGTTAGAATTAATTTCATATCAGCCGAATTCATAAAATCGTTTTTTACTGAATCGTATTGTGTTTCTGTTAAACGATTTTTCTGAACACCATTTACAAATTGGCTGTCAACCTGTCTATAAAATTTAGCAGGTGAAGGCGGTAAAACGAATTCAGTATTTAACGGAAGGTTATTTGTTTTATTAAAATTCTTGTCAATTAAAAATGAAAGTGAAATCAAGACAATTCCTTTTGATGTATAAGCACACTCATCAATTATCTTGTCAATAACCAAGATTTCTCCATTTGCAATTTTTTCTCTAAATACCTGAAATAAAATTGTTTTCTTGTCAAATGGTAAGTAGTACCGCACCAACGACAATAAAGAGCTGGTATCAATTACTACTTTCATATAGGAAACTATCTATTTTATCGGGTTTTATATTTAGTTTTTTGCAAAATTCGTATTCATTAATTACACCTTCGTAAAATGCAGTTTGAATTGTCGATATTAATAACGGCGATTTAATAGGTATTGGCGTTGAACCACCTGGATTAATTCCATTTTGCTTGTCTAATTCTCTTTTCTTTTTTAATTCTTCGTTATGAATTCTTAAATCTTCTTCAAAACCAGCTTTTACTTTGTTATAATTAGCTGGGCTGATTTTATTAAGCAAAAGTAATTTTGTAAAAATTGCAATTCTACTCAAATGAGTTTGTTCAGATATTGATTGAATTAGGTCGATATTATAATCATTGTGGGCAGTTGAATTATCTATAGTTTCAATAATTTTTTCAAATTCGCCACTAAGAAAATAGAAAGCAAAATCATTACACCAAGTTTCAATTCTTGATAATTTTTGATTAACAAAATCTTGATAATCAATTTGGTCTATTTCTTCTTCATTCAAAAGATAATGTCCCAATTCGTGGGCAAGTGTAAATATTTCTCTTTTAAAAGAAATTTGTTGGCGTTTAAGCACAATTACATTAGGATTCAGAAAAAAGCCATCAATATTTGCTCTTTCTTTTTTATTCCAAGTTTCTACAAACTCAAAGACTAAAATATTTTTCTCTGCAAGTCTTTTTATAAGCTCTGTTAAAAAATCTTTATCCTTGATTTTAAAATCGGGATTTACTAATTTTCTTATTTCTGTCGCTACAATTTTTGGGTTACTGTTTAGTGTAAAAACAGGTAATGTCCTATCAAATTTAATATCGGATAGTTCAGCAATGGCAAATAAAGAGATTTTAAATTCTTCAAAATGATTTACAATCTTCCTTGCACCAAAACTTAAATCGATATCAAATTTTGTCTTTCTGAAAAATATACTTGCATCTTTAGAAACATCTGGTGATTTTGGGTCTAAATAATAATGAATGCCTTTATTGAAAATCTTATCAATTCTTTTAAGGTGTCCAAGTTCAATATTTGGACTTAATATTTGCTCTTTTGTTATGGGTTTAGTCAAACCTTCACTAATTAAAGGCAATAGTTCTTCAACCGACATTTTTAAAAGTGTCAGCAAGTACTTTAGCCTTTCTATGTTTTGTTCAACTTTCAAGAATTCCTCTCTAATTTATTTGCAAACATACTCAAATTTTTAGTTGTCTGTCAATGGACGGTTATACAGAGAATTGCACTAACGAGCCGCGACTTTGCGATATTGGCAGATTAGAAAGCCAAACACGAAATCTCATCGAAGGTAAACTTTCAACCTTACATTAGCTTGATCAACAGCATTTTATTGTTTTATAAATTTATAAAAAAGGAATTGAAAATCATGGACACTTTAGAAAAATAAATATAAGTTCATAAATATAAAAGGCTGTTACGAAAAGAAAAGCCAATCACGAAGTTTCACCGAAGGTAATCATCAAATTTTAGCCTTATTCGGCTTTTTTGCAACGCCTATGTGCTTGTTGTACAAATTCAATTATGAAACAAGTTAACGGTCGAGGAATAGCAGAGGCAAAGAAATATACTTCGACAGGCGCAATACATTTTTTTTGATGGCTCCACAATGCTATAACCTTAAAAAATAGCTTAAATACGCGCGTAAAAAGGCTTAAATTATAACCTAAATATCAAGCTAAAAAACAACAAACCACGCTTAGGAAGTCTTAAACGAGGTTCAATATTTAATGTTTTAAGTTAAAATTGAGGTTGTGCAACAGCTACCTTTGTTTGTGCCTTTTTTATTTTGGTTTGTATGTTGTAGTTTTTTTATCACCACTTTTTATAATGATTTTATTTTCTACTGCATTTTTTAAATCACGGCTAGCAGTAGCAGATGAAATGTCTTTAAAATATGTCATATAATCTTTTCGGGTAAATTCACTTTTATTTGTCTCTAGAAATAAATGAATTCTATCTTCTTCATTCAATTTTTTGGTCGAATGATTAAGTAATTCAGTGTTTTGACCCCTATAAAACAAGAGTAATCTTTTAAATTTCGCTTGTTAAATTTATGCTACCAAATCCTTCTTTAGGATCAGGTGTTTATCTTTGTTCCATTTCTCCATTGGCGTAATTTTACCTAA
>NZ_JADEYQ010000020.1 GCF_022627575.1 Sphingobacterium rhinopitheci | reverse complement strand
GCAGAAACGTATAAGTAAGATTGACTCTACTAAAGATAAAATCAGAAAATAAACTTATATTAAAAGTTTCTTCCTTTTGAAACCCTTTCAAAATTGGAATTGCAACTTAAAAGTGGAGACTTTTTATGCCACCAATAAACTAGTTAATTTATAAAATTCTTCCATTTCATTTGGTGTTTTATTACCTAATCCAGAATGGATTCTTTTTTGATGGTAAAATCCTTCGATGTATCTAAAGATTTCTAATCTCGCAGCTTCCCTGTTTGCAAATTTTCTGTGATAAACTAATTCACATTTTAGTGTTTTGAAGAAGCTTTCCGCGACTGCGTTATCCCAACAATTACCTTTCCTGCTCATACTTTGGATAATTTCATTTTTACCTAATAAAGACTTAAACTCGTTGCATGCATACTGAGCACCTCTATCTGAGTGGAAAATCAGACCCTGTTTTACATTCCTTTGTGCAATAGCCATTTTAAGTGCTTTTATAGTTGTATGCTCTGCCGTCATGTCATTACTGAACGACCAACCTATGATTTTTCTATCGGCAAGGTCGATAACAGTAGTAAGATACAGCCATCCTGATCCAGTCTTGATATAGGTAATATCACCAACCCATTTTTGCGATAAGCCATCTGTGGAGAAATTTCTTCCAAGGAGATTCTCAGCAAATTGAAAACTGTGTTTGGAATCTGTCGTTATCTTAAATTTCTTCCGAATCTTGCTTCTTAGATTCAATTTTCTCATCAATCTGGCGACATAAGAACGTGATATTTTATGATTTTTCTTATTCAGTTCTAAAGTAATTCGAGGACTACCATATATTTGGTCACTGTCCTGGTGCGCTTGTTTTACCAGCATAGATAATTCCTCTGTTCTCTTATCTCTGTTACTTTTTGGTCTAGAAATCCATTTGTAAAACGAGCTACTGCTTGTATTTATAATCTTGCACATCTTTTCAACTGCGTATAGGTTCATATGCGATTTTATGAACTCATATTTTCTCAGTCGCCCTTGGAAAAGATGGCTACCGCCTTTTTTAAGATTACGTTTTCTAATTCTGCTTCCTTTAAACGCTTTTTTAATTCCCTAATCTCTTGTTCCTCTGGAGTTAATTTATCATTCTTTGGTAATAGCGTACCTCCATTATACCTAGGGTCTACACGCCATTTACTTAATCTACTTGCATCTAGATCCAGCTCTTTTGCTGCTTCCAAAACCGAGCCCTTTAGATAGGACAACTCTACTGCCATTTTTTTAAATGACTCATCAAATACTCTTGCCATGTCTTAACAAATTTAATTCTATTTTATTTTAAATCTGTCTCCACTCAAAGGTAGTAACTCCAGTGCCATCGATCGAGGCCGCAAAGAAGATTGCCGATGCGCTCGAGGTATCCCTTGACTATCTCGTGGGCGCATCCTCGCAGACCGCTTTCGACAAGCGCACACTGGACCGTATCCAAGAACTCGAACAACTCGAAGAGAATAAGAAACAGACGCTTTACGACCTCATAGACACCTATATCAGGGATGCGAAGGCTCGCAGGGCGTATAGTTTATAAAAGACACAGCCCAATCCGATTAAAGATTGGGCTATCTTGCTCATTTATTACCTATATTACAGCATCAAATGACCAAACAAAGATAAAAGGAAAGCATAACAAAAAGCATTGATCCAGCCGTCAACCAGCTATATTTACGCTTTTCCTTCTTTGACCACTTCTCATACTTATCAAAGTATTCTATATATTTATCCTGCCTGAAAACAAACATATAACATATTGCACCCGCTCCAACAGCACAACTAACTATAAGCAACGTTGATATCGCCACTTGAAGCATCATCAAAACAGAAAAAAAGAAGAGGCTCAAGCCGCCCCATAGAAAGCCACCGGCCCACACTATACCAAGACCAAACCGCTTATCTCCCCATGCCTTATTAATTTCCTGATGGATATCAATCCCTAACTCCTCGTATCGCCTCTTCTGGAAAGGCAATTTATGTATAAGATTAACAGGATTCATTCTCTCAGTAAACAAATGCACGCTATAAAAAGCTCTGTAAAAACAAAAGTGTATAATATTAAAATATGTCTCCAAAACTACCTCCTATGATAATAATCAACTGACTGCTCTCCTGCAGTGCCACCCATATAGCCTCCAGCTATACTTCCAATAAAACCACCAATCAATGCCCCCGGAACAGCACCGACACCACCAAACCAGACACCAATAGCGGCACCAGCAGATGCTCCAATTTTGGCACCAGCTACCCCTCCAACCAATCCTCCAACGCTGCCTGCTGCTGCTTTTTGAGCATTATAACCGAATTGCCCTCCATCCATCTGATATCCTCTATATGTCTCAACACCTCCAACAAGTACAGAAGCAGCCACAGTTCCTCTACCCGCCCATTTATGTACGTTGTCAAAGTAAATTGGACACTTAGGTCTATCTCCTTAAGTAGAGCTTTCTTTTATAAATTTATTAATTTTTGTTGATTATACAATTGCCTTCTCTGGGTAATTGAATTAATTTTTATTTGTTCTCTTTTTCTTAGCATTTGATCTGTTCTACCGAAGTAAACATCTGCTGGTGTTAAGTTTTGTAATGCTTCATGATAGCGTTTTTGATTATAATTATTCACAAACTCGTTTAAAGCTTCCTTGAGCTGCTCTGGATGATAAAAATGATTGAGTTTGACTACATTTTTCATCGTTCTATGATACCTTTCAATTTTGCCCTGCGTCTGGGGATGCATCGGTCTTCCATGTACCTGTTTCATCTTCAAATCATCTTTAAGATAGCTTTTTAGTTCATTGGATACGTAACAAGGACCATTGTCCGATAATAGTTTCGGCTTTGCCTTTACTTCAATTTTGCTTTAGCAATTGCTGTATCTACCGTTCTTTTAACATCTTCAGCTTTCATGGAGTCGCACAATTCCCAATGAATGATATAGCGACTAAAATCGTCCAAAACTGTACTTAAATAGTACCATCCCCAACCAATAATCTTGAAATAAGTGAAGTCCGTCTGCCACATTTGATGAACAAATGTCGTTTTATCCTTGAACTCATTGGCTGCTGAAATAAGAAAATGATTGGGAGCGGGAATCAAATCTCTTTGTTTCAATATTCTATAAACACTCGATTCAGAGATAAATATACCTTGCTCATCGGTTATTTTATAAGCTAATTCTCTAGAAGATAGCTCTGTATGTTCCAGTGCAATCTCAACAACCAGATCTTTTTGCTCTTCAGGGATACTGTTCCATTGTCTATGAGAACTTCTTTTTGCTACTTTCAACCCATCATAGCCACTTTTAAGATAGTTTTGATACCATTTGTAAAAGGTACTTCGGGCAATCCCAAAACTATCCAAAGTACCTTTTACGCCGATTTCACTCCGCTTGACCGTTTGTATGATCTCGTATTTCTCACCTGCTGATAATCGCATATATTTCCTGTATTTATCGATTAATCCAGCATGTCTATACTTTTTTTTACAATATCGTAGCGAAGAACCAAATCTGCTACAATTTCTTTCAGACGAGCATTTTCTTTCTTCAAATCTGAAACCTCATCGCTGGTTGCCTCTCGAGTAATATCGCCTGAAAGACGTTTTTTACCTGCCTCCATAAACTCTTTGTTCCAGGAATAAAATTGAGACTGTGCAATGTTGTGTTTGCGGCAGAGTTCGGCTACTGAAATCTCTGCTCGAAGACCTTCCATGACGATTAAAATCTTTTGCTCGGAGGTGAAAATCCTACGGGTGTGCTTGCGAATGTCTTTCACAAATTTTTCTGTGCTCTTTTTCTTTGGAGTTTCCATAATTAAATCTAATGTTTTTAATCAAAACCCTCCTTAAGATTATTAAACTAACTGTCCACTTTTTGCTGACGATTTACATGATGAGTTACGACGATATTTTTAGGCTTATCAGATAACATCAAACTCATATCTAGCCAATGACGCGAAACTTGATGAATCTTATACGTATCAATCGTACGCAATTTAGAATAGGAAGGATCACGCTTTATCATTTTATAATCGTTCATCACAGACTGACAAATAATACCATATTCAATAGGATCACCAAAAATCGAAAAATCTGTCCATAGCGTACAGCCATGAAAACGAATATCGTCAATATCTATAAATGAATCTTCTAAAACATGAACATTAGTGTTTGCTGCTAGGCTCTTTAGTTTATTTAACACCTTTGGATAAGCGCTTTTATAGTATTCATGATTACCAAGAACATAAATCACTGGTTTATCTTTAATTCGCGAGTGTATCCAATGCAATCCTTTTATCCCTAAGTTTACATCTCCAGCAAATACAACAACATCGACATTATCAAAGGATAATTCCGAATAACCAAATTCTTGATGTAAATCACTGATAACTTGAATTTTCATTATCACAATTTTAAGACAGAAAAAAGAAAATCAATCTTTTCTTTTCATAACATATACAATACCAGAAGTCCCTCCTGAGCCATTGTAGTTACTTGTAAGATCTAAGGTATTTACTAATTCATATCCCAAATCAGACATATAATTTAGAATAGAAGCATAGGATTTTTTATTAGACAAAATATCAGAAAGCTTTTCTCCGTCCTCAATTTGCTTTTCTGTATCCCCTAGATCGACTTTAACCTTTAGCTTTTTTGATAAAAACTTTCCTTCTACACGAATATATGCGTAAGAAACTTGCTCAAAATTAATGATGTTCGAATTTTTTAAATTTCCTACCGATATCGTATTTAAACAACAAATTTCTATAAAAACTAAAATTAGAATTCTTCTCATAATATTCTATTTTAAGTATAATTAATCATAAAAATATAGGTTTTAATCTTCACTGCAATATTTATCAAATGAAATAGTATAAACTATAAATAAATTTAACTAAAAACTTGACAGGTACCATAGCTAGTCTTTGCTCTTAACCCACAAACTCATTCATTTATCCGGTACTATATTTAAATTAACGGATTAAAATCATTAAAGATACGATCTAAAACCTTTTCTGGAACATTGTATTCCTTCGCTTTATCAATCCAATAAGAGATTCCATCATTAGTTTTTTCTATAAACGATTTTGCTCCTTTTATTGTATACCTGTCGGCTACTACCTTTAGGTATTTCTTTGGCTGGATGATATTCCAGCGCTCCCATCCCCCTAGCAGCGACATAAGCTAATTGCTCAAGTACGGTAACATCTTTTAAATCCCAACTATTTGCTTCAAGCCACTCCCTGAAAATAATATTACCGAACATATCTGGCAAAGAATCGGCAATAAACGGAGGTAAGGATCTAAATGTTTCTCCTTTAAATTTTTTAAACACCTGCACTTTGTCAATTGGTCGAATAATATCTTTAATTGGAAAAATATTCTTTAAGTCAGGTCTTTTTTAATATTCTGGATTATACTGGAAATATGAAATATCACTATCTTGATCATAGCTAACCGTTCCAACTTCAACATCGAAAACACTTACCTTTATAATTGAATTTTTTGCCATATTTAATAGAATGATTGAATTTCTTTAAACTCCAATTGTTGTTCAGTAATAAATTTTGAAAATGAATCCAATAAATCAAAATATTGAAATTTTTACCACTTTCAACTTTTTGAATAGTCAATCGACTTAAATTAAGATCAGTAGCAAGTTCGCTCTGCGTTATACCCTTCGAATTTCTCATCGATTTAACAAACTCACCAAGCTGTTGCCTAATGTCACTTGGTTTTTGGATATTTAAAAAAAAATCTTCCATAAAGCATATTATAATATGCTTTTTTAGAGGGTAGTATAATAAGGTTACAGTTTAGAATAGAAAAGCAAGGAATTCTTGATTTATATCATCTCATATTTTTATTGAATACAATAATTGATCCTAACTCTTTTATACCATCAAACTATACTATTGCATATGGTAAAGAAAGATATAAACAATAGAAAAATGATATGTCTATTTTTAGGAAGGAACAACAACTAGGAATGCTGAAGAATAAAATTCTGCAGATTTGAAGGATGGAATTTTACGTAGATTTATGCCACAGAACTAAATACATATTTAATGCATGAAATATCAGTCATAAACCTATATTTCAACCATTAATGAATGAAATATAACACAATAAATTATTAATCTCTATGGGCCACATCTTAAAACACTCATAATAGGCTATAGTTTTTAAACGTCATACAGAGGAGTTTTTCACCTCACTAATAATCAGTTAAAATTATTATTAAAGTATTTCCTCTATAGTGAAATCTACTAACAAACCATCTATCAATAAAGTGACTATACTCTTGATATCAGGTTTCTCTATACTGTTTACAGAAAAACGTTTACCGTTCAAATGGTAGTAAGGTGAGGAAGGTTCAAGATTGAGTGTTGCCATACCAGATCCTCTGATACGGTCTATCCGTTGGTATATTTTTCTCATATGAAGGGTTTAGAAGTAATGATATATTAATAAAGTTGTTTAATCCCCATTGCTGAGGATTAAACTAATGGCTAAAGTATCACACAAGGAGTTATGTCATCCTTATGAAACCTTTTACTTTAAAATTTGGTGGTGTATTTTCGATAGAAAAGAAGTCTATCTAGATCTTTTCTTTGATTGTGGTTGCTCAGGACTCTGCTGCCAAGGCGAAGACTCTTGATGCTGTCCAGTTTTCTTCATATTGGATGAATCTTCAACTTGACTAGTATTAGATTGTTCCTTTACTGTTCTTTCAGCAAAAATAGTTTCATCACGAACCTCCATCCTATTTTTATCGTAAATATCAATGGTTTTCATTTGTGGGTTTGCGGTAATAGATACTGGTATAGCTTTTTTACCAATCATTATCTCTGCTTGCAAATAATTACCACTTTTCAATGTTGCTATAGCTTGTTGCATCTTTTCATGATTATCCAATCCCTTAATTGGATATTTACCCAAAGCGTCAGTCAGATCATAACCGTATTCTGGACGAAAAGTACGAAGTGGATGATTACCATAAGCATCTGTAACGTCAAGGTTTAGTTTAAACCACATATTGATTTTTTCAGGTTGTCTACCTCCTTCTTGATTTTCGTCTTTATTCCGCAAGAAAACCTCTTTCTCTACCGCTAGTCCCGACAAAAGCTTATGTGCTTGTATTGCCGTGACACGATGATCTCTTGCAAGATCAAAGTTCTGTGAGACAACAGCGGAGGTATTTGCTTTACTTAAGATTACATCATAATTGTTTAAAAAATAAACATCACTGTCTTTTGAGCGGTTAAAGTTAATGTTAAATGCAAGGTGATCTGTTCGAGCATTATTAGGATCTGTTGCCTCCAAAGGTCTACGCTGACTGCTTATACCTAGACTAAATGAGGGCATTTCTCGTCTAATAGCACTTTCCAATACATCATTAAGCTTTGAGCCAAAACCTAGTCCATCTAGTGTTTTTTTCAAGTATTCAAAATTGTTCTCATTCATTTTATTTAGTTTTTGGGGTTAAAAAATATATTAAAAGGTTTATAAAAACGTGGTAATGTGTATCACTAAAGAGAAGTGATAAGAAAGAAATAGTTAGACGATAATTGGATTTTCACCTTAGACTATTTGCATTATAGAACTGCTTAGCTAGCAATTCACTAAATGAGATAGCTCCCTTGGGTTTTATTGTTCTGAGTTTATAACGAAATCCAGTTAGAGACCGAAAGTGATGCAGGGAAAACAACTGTTCCGAAACAGAGAAAACACGAGCATTATAGATAAAAACTATCTTGTCATTTTGGATTTTGAAGCTTAAATTCTTACCTAAGAAACTCAGCAGAACCTTACAGTCCAAGACTTTTCCTAATAAGTTATTATCAAAAACTGTAATTGTGGATGCATTCGGAAATTGCTTTTTAAAACTCTGAATAGAATTACTACAAGGATTAAAGCCAATAGCAGTGAAGATATTACTTCCTGGATTTTTCAAAAGATGCTGATGAAACTGACAAAAGCATAAAATATCCCAAGTACTATAAAAAAGGAAATGTTGCCTTACCATAGCTGGCTCTATTAATCCCAATGTAGCTACATAAGAAGAAGAATTAATTAAGTTAAAGTTGATCCATTGTGCAAAATAGTTTTTAACACGAGAATCAATATATTGGATTTCCAAATCACCAACCTATCGAGACTGCTGTTTCCCTAAATGTCTTTCTTGCTGTTTATATACTTCGTCTTTAGCATCCGCTGCTAAAGATGGATAGAGAACAGGTTTATTGTGCTCACGTTGCTGCATATCTTGAAGAGCACGTTGATAGCCCTCCGTATAAGGATCCTTTTGCTGAGACTTACTGCCAAATAAATTTCTAAGACTACGAAGTAGCATATACGAAATACCTCCATCCAGTATCAGCGAATACATCAATGCTTCCCTGTTAGAAGTAACACCGCTACGACTACTTGCTCGACGTTGTAGTCGTGTACCATCTGCAAGCTCCACAAACGAACCATTTATATATTGCTCTTTCTGCAGGTCGGTAAGTTTTTCACCATTAATCATTGTAGGAACGCTAATTTTTTTAGGATCTGCAGCAATGAACTCTTTAGTTTCTGGATCATACTCTATAATCCAAGATTTACGCTTACCATTTCCTTCTTGGTATGTTTTCAATACATGTGTTAATTTGCCCTGCTCAAGCTCTTCAGCCTCAGACTCTAGCAAAAGTGGATGCTTTTTAACGTCACGATATATGGGATGAAGCTGTAGCGAAACCTCACCAGTGGTGTTTCTCTCCAAAGATAATTTCGCTTCCATCTTTTTAATATGTATACCATCTCCGTTTAAATCATGCAAAGTAATCAAATCAGTACGACGTCCTGATAGTAATGCATCCATGTCAAACTGTGATAGCATCGGTTTACCATTATTAAGCAATCCTAGCTTGCTTAGCTCTTCAACAGGAATGTCCTGCTGATTAAATAATCTATCCATAAAAGACTGTTATATTGTGTTGTATAGTTAATTAGTGATTGTAGAAAATGCCATGGGTTTATATATACTCCGTTGAACATTACCCCGAAATGTAAGTGTTCTCCTGTTACTCGTCCTGTGCTGCCTGTAATTCCTATGGGATAACCACTCGATACACCTTGACTCACTTTAACCAAAATAATGGAAAGATGTCCGTATATACTCTCTACAGCGCCATGATCAACACGTACATAATTACCTAAGTTCTTATGGTATCCAGTATGCGTAACCTTTCCATCGAGGATATTTCGCACAACCTTATCTTTAGCAATAAGATCGACACCTTGATGAAAATCATACTTTCCCGTAATGGGATGCTTACGCCATCCAAACCCAGAACTTACTTTCGCATCGGTTAAAGGCATAAAAGGCAAATGATTAATACTTTTAGTAGTTACATCTTCATTTTCTAGAGCTACTGAAGCAGTATTCTTAACGTTATGCATGGAATCAGCTTGATAATCCTCAATGCCTTTAACCTGACCAAGCATGGCATTAGCATTAAAAATCAATAACATACATAGTGTGATTTGAATTGACATCCTCATAAGTTATGTTTAGAGGTTTAAACTATTTTCAACAAGTATGGAGCTTCATAAATAGTTAAGCTGTGCTCTTTGGCTTTAGCCCCGAAACGATCCCCAAAACTTCATTATTTATTCTATAAAAATTTTCCAATAGGACTTCCTCTTGTTTACCCCTAAAATCATAAAATATGGGTAACTCTTTATAAGAATTCTCCTCAGTTTTTATAGCTTTCATATCTAAGTTAATACGACAATTAATAGCCGATGTTTCGTATTGACCAGTATACTTTTGAACTGCATCAGAGGCAAGTATTCCCACCATTTCACCTGATTTTAAGGCAGCTATCTTGCCCGCTGGGATCAATGGCTCTAATCTTTCGCTGATTGATAAAGAGGTTTTTGTTCGATCAATAGATATGCTTTCATTAATCTGTTTGACTTTTCCAAAAATACGCTCAAGCCATTCTAGCGTTTCTTTATTTCTGACTGATCCAGAAAGCACATTTCCTACAACTGAAGCAATCGTGGTTGCTGTTTCTTTACCATATTGCTGCTGGAATTGAGGTAATTCCTGCAACCCCAACAAAACGGCCGTTAAATTTGAGCGTGCTTGTGCAATTAGATTCTCTATCTTATGTGCATAGAGCGTAGGGGCTTCATCGATTATCAAACCAACAGGTTTATTTCCCCTAGAGTTGACAAGCCTGGTGATACGATTTAATATAACCGAATAACAGGCTGAATTTATACTCTGTGTATTGGGGTCATTTGCCAGTATAAGTATAGAAGGACTAGCCGGATTACTGATCTTTAAATCAAAATCTTCACCTGAAAACACCCAGAATGTTTCCTTTGTTGCTAACCTGCTGATAAATATTTTTAGTGTTCCAACCTGCCCTTCGAGTTGATCAAATGCTTTAGCTTTATAAGCTGTCATAAAGGGAGAGAGTAATGATTCAAGCTCTTTATTACTAAATAATACAGTAAAAATTTCTTCATAGGATCTATTTAGAAATGCCAATACATGTGGAAAGCTAGAGTACTTTCCTCCTTCATATCGACTAAAAAAATAGATACAAGATGCCAAAAAATTAATTGCTGATTGGGTAAAGAATTGATCACTTCCTCCCCCCTTATCTCCTTTTTTCATAGCCTCAACCAGTGCCTCTGCTGTTTCAGAAGCATCTGCTAGTGTACGTAGATATTCAGCCTTCCATGGATTAATTCTTCTGCTCTTCTGAGGTTCTGTTAAATTGACCACATGAAAGCCATAATTTTTGCATTTACCTTGCTGCTTAGCTAATAGATAATGATAATAAGCAACTTTACCCAAATCTGGATACTTAAAATCATAAATACATAAGGTGAATTCCAAACTCACAAATTGCCTGATTACAGGCATAACTACTCCAAAACTCTTCCCACTTCCAGGAGTACCAACTAGCAAAGTACCTCTAAACACATTTTCAAGCACGATATATCCTTTACGAACACGATTCTTGTAATAAAATAGCATTGGTATATTTACCGCATATGCTGTTTTTTTAGGCGTGAGGGCTTGCATAAACGACTCTCCTTCAACATTCCATTTATCTTTCCCGAGCTTGGAGCTTATTATCTTAGAAATATTGTCCATAGCTATATGAATGAACAGTACCCCAAATAGGCTACATAAGATATACGCGATATCATACCAGGTCGTAAAAGGAATGAATTCAACTCCAGGTTTATCATAAAACCACAAGCTAAAACCAAGTAAAATAAAACCTAAGGCCAGTGGGTATACAATTGAGTTTTTAGGATTAAGATCTTTTTGCTTACGACTCAATGTTCCTATAGCTACTAAGCAGATTAATAAAAATGTAAATAACTTAGCGTAAACTGGAAAATGGTAAATTATCATTTTGGCCATACGTCCTAGAAAAACCCCTAAGCCATACCGTTCAGCAAATTGTGCATGCAGGAGTTTTTCTGCATACACAAACATTAATATATCAAGTCCAACCGAGAGATAAATAGCAAACTGCAGAAAGCGATGCATGGATTGCTGTTCTTTGCTTTCTTCCATAATATTTTCTTCCTATTATTTTCAAAATGTATCAGCTTTGAGTATATCCTTATATTTCACTTGAAGAGTTAATGTTCTTCCTGAGATCTGTTTTTCAGAAAGCTCAATATGCAATATTTTATTATCTGGAAAGGTAGTTTTCTTTAAGACGTATATATTCCTAAACTGCTTTTTAAAGGTATTATGGGGATAGAGTTGCCAAATTGGTTTAATCTCTATAGACTGTACATTTGTTGCTTTAATAATCTTTTTATCTTCAATTTTAAAGCGTAATTCATCAATATCATAGCTTAGGTTTGTGTTATTATAAAAGCTAATATCGAGTAAAACAAGATCTCCTATGGTATAAATGCCTCCAAGTTGAGCATGCATCCCATAATTACTCGATTTTCGTATAGGTGCTGGTTTTCGTTTGGAAAGCAACGCTAGGGCATGACGATGAAGCTCTGCTGTTGTTACCTCAGTACCCAAAGCTATGGGCTTAGTATGTTGAGGTAGAATTTCATAACTTGCTATAGTTCTTTTACTTAAACCGTTATCAATAAAGCTTAAGTTATATTGTGCAATAAAGCTTTCTCCGACCACTGTCACGAGTCCTAAATCAGTTGGAGAAAAGCTTTCTGTAAAAGATGAATCCCCTGTAAATTTTAATCTCAAAATCCTAGGCTCGGGCAGGTCGCCTATGACCTGATGTGTTGCAATATCTACATAACGTATCGGTTCTGGTGATATGATATGCAGAGAGCTTTTACTATCCACAAGAATTGTAGGCAGTTCATGGCGATAGATAGCTCCATTTTCTTGAGCGCTAAGATTTATCGTTCCTAGAATCAAGATCGATAAAATCATAAATATTACTTTCATAGCTATAGCTTTATAGTTTAAGAATGTGTTTTAATAGTTCTTTTGATCTGCACGTAATTGCTCAGGATCAATAAGATAAACCAAAGTATTATATTTGATTTTGGCTTTATTTTGTCGTATCATTTTGTTAATAGCAGAAGTCGTTGATTGAAACATTTTTTGAACCATACTCATAACCAGTTGACTATTATTTTCGGCTGCTTGCTGCAATGTCATTCCTTGACTAGCATTACTCCCTAGCTCTTTACTAAATTCACGAAAGGCAGATGCGGGCACATACAATCCAGGTAGTCCATCATGATCGTATACAGCCAACTTAACAGGAAGAATTTGCTGTCCTTTCATTATAGAGCTTACTGAAAGATTAACACGTTGTCCAGTAAAACCAATAATTTCAGCATATATATAAGTACCCTTTTTAACTAAGAATTTTCCAGCTAGCATATCATCTAGCAGACGTATACGAAGGCGTGAACCTGCATACCCTTTAATATCCTGATCTACAATTGCTGTTATAAATGATTCCACTATTTCTGGTTTTACTGTATTAAATACAGCATCAATTGTTTTAGTTTTACGTACATTCAGTCGAGGCAACTGCTCTTGTTCTATACGTTGTTCCTTTGCTATACGTTTTTGCTGATCCTCCTTATATTCAGGATCATTTGCTTTACCCATACTATCAATTAGTTCCATTTGCTGTCGAAAAAGTTCAATCGCATCTGGTTGTTTTGTTTGATAAGCTGTTGTTCTTGGCTGATGTAATGAATTCATCTCACTAATTGCTCGCTGCAATGCTTCTTCATGAGGGTCATTTCTAAGGGGTGGTGATTTAGCAATAGCATCAGGAAAAGTAGTTGATCTGTTTGCATATTGACCTTTCATTGCGCGATTGATGGAATCAAGCATCTGGCGTTCTTGCTGATTATACAAAGTGTTTGGACTTTCATTAAGCAACTGCTCTTCCTGTATATGGCCAATTGCTGTATATCCATCAGCTTGTTTATACTGATTTCTGTAGGCATCGAGTTTATCGGATAGTGAGCGGTTCCGAACTTGCTCAGAAACATCTGCTAGCTCAGTCTGCAAAGAATCCTTACCTGCTTGCGGATCTTCTTGTTTTCCAAAACTTTGCTTATATACATAAAAAAAGATACACAAAAAAGGAAGAAGAATTAGTGGTATGACATACCGAGGTTTATTGAAATTTACATTCATCTAATTAAAATTTAGTGCTGTTGATAGAATGAAACTAACTTGACTTTAAGGAGTTGATTCATCCTGATTCGAATGGATAAGAGAGCGTTGAATGTATTCATAGCGTTTCAAGGCATCACTCAAGCGAATACTATCTATATCTGACAAGGTATCCTTTTCAATTATTAATGCTATACGCTGCTGTAATTCTTCTAGCTCTACCATCGTACCATAGGATGTGATAACATCTGCTGTTGTTTTGATAATTCCCTCTGTAGCTAAACCTGGAAAGGTAGGAAGCTTCGTGGATTCTTGAACGCGCATGCCCGTAAAAGCAAGTACTGCTGATAGCAGCATACAAAGAAACATGGCGACAAAGAAATAAAAAGGGTAACGATCAATCACTTTACGGCACATCAGTTTGAGCTGTACAATACGCTCAGCTATACTCACTTTTTTTATCATTCGAAATTGGTTTTTAGAAAGTGTTTTTCTGTGCATGTTGGATATCTTTATTTTCGATGGTTTTCCATCTGGTGATCAATACAGCGTGTGGATTATTATCTGATCGTATTTCAAGATCGGACAAATAACCTTCGGTGATCAATGAACGGGTAATCATCGAGCTTCTTCGATCTATTTTTTGAGTCCCATAATATTTGAAATAACGCCTAGGTATATCAATATGTATACTGTCCGTACGAATTGTTAAAACAGCACTAGAAGATAGTATGGAATTAAAATAGCCCTTTTCTTTAAGGTTATTATACTGTAATGCACCACTTTCATCAATAAGATACATTGCCTGTTTCATTTGGTATTCCATAAATCGATCATCGGGTGTTAGTGAAAAAAACAAAGAATGAAAACGTCCAACATGAGATCGATATTCAGCTTCCCTGTTGATCTGTACATCAGTTTGTCTGGCCAACATAGGAATGTTAGCATCATCCATGATATATATACTTTTGCGTGCATCAAGCACCTGTTTATAGGCGAAAAAGGAGACACTAATTACTATAATTACAGCAGTAATCAAGCTTCCTAGGGATAGTAATGTAGCTAGTTTTATCTTGGCCTCTATATTCTTAATTATCATCTGTTATATCTTTATGGTTAAAATCCCTTACTAAGCACTTTTCCCATCATACGTGATAGGCCACCCGATCCTCTACCCATAGTAGACGCTGCTGATGAAATCCCCGAAGTAGAAATAATCCATGTAGAAATACTAGGAACCGTAAGCATAGTTAAAGCTCCTATCACAAATGTTCCGATAACCATCCCAAATGACAAAACACCGTTAGATGCAAATACGGTTAATTTTTCAATACTAGCTTCTGTTGTATCGACTAACTGTTGATAGCGTGATATCTCAGCCTCCATTGCATAATGCTGAAATAATGAGGCAACATACATTACCAAATACGCAATACCAGAATATAGATTTACCGATATAAATCGAGCTACCCAAGTACTAAAAGAGTCCTTAAAGGCAGGCAATATACTGGCAGCAACAGAAAATGGTCCGAGTATAATTAAGATCGTTGAATAAATAATCTGAACTATAAAAATGATATACACACAGATTCGCAATAACCATATAGCTAGTGTTTCCAGCAAAGAAGTTATTAATAGTTGCCAACCTACTTTAAGTCGATTGCTCATTTCTACTATAGGCTTCCATACTTGAGAAAAACCTTCTTTTACCGATGATCGAACTGACTCCCAAGATTTTTCATACCAGGTATCAGCTTCTATTCTCGCTGTTTCCGTCTCAGCTTCAATACTTAAAAGTTGATCAGAAATATCTACCATCAGCTTGGCTCTTTGTAGTCTGAGGTTATTAACTTCAGTTTGACTCTCATTAAACATGACTTCAGTTTTTAGTGAAACAAGATCCGTTGGGTAGGCTACGACTTTAGTAAAAGTAGGCCACCAAAGAATTACCATCACAAGACCAAAGGGACGTAATAAAGGCATTATTTCGAGCTGTTTATCTCCAGCAATCATCTCATAGGTTTTTATGGCAAAGAATATCAGCATAAAAATGGCACTAAGTGCTTGCGCATCGGCAATAAATGCATCATAATGTGTCCATACTGTATTTTTCATTTGACGTAAAAAGTACATCATGACATCATCGTAAACCCCATTTCCTTGAAGAAAATTGAATGTATCTTTAAATGATTGCGGAACATCCACGGGCTCAGCATTCTGCATTAGATAAAGAATTGGTTTTATAAAGGATAAGTCCATCATAATCATTTAAAGTTTAGTTTTACTTAATATTTCCTCTGCGATCTGTCGATCGCTCTTAGCAGCTGGATTTAAACTAAACCGTTCAGAAATTTTCACATTTTCATTTACCTCGCTAAGCTGGAGATACAGCTCTGCTCTTTGTTTTTTCGTTTCCCAAGCTGCGTGAAGTTTCCTGAATTCTTGGAGTATATTATGGTAAGTCAAAATACGAGATCCTCTTTCCATATTTGTTGACCTTGCTGAATTAAGGCGTTGTGTTAGTACATTGATCTCCTCCGTATACCACGCTATTAAGCCATTTACGGAAAGGTAGTTTTGTACTTTAGGTGAAGCTTCTAACAATGGATTAATTGGATGAGTTAACAATCGTAGCTCATTTTGATAATAGAGTTGCCAGAGCGGATCAATAGCAGAAAGTGTAGGCGTATAACTCGCTATTTCGCTGAGTGCTAAATTTCGAATAGAATCGGTCTGCAGCTTATAAGCATCCGCTGTATTTTTCATCGCTGCAACCAGAAGCAAGCGTTGGGTCTGAGGACCTGAAGCACTTAGTGGTCTAAGATCCGTTTTGGGATAATTAGGATGCCATGCCCAAGTCAGCCAATAGTTAGGATTAAGACCTAAAAAGCCCTTGGTAGGAGTAAATTTTCTCCGGTCCCATTGTTTATATACCATACGCTCTTGTTGGTTGACAATATGTTGATCGGTCTGATACTTGACAATCTGTGCATAACTTCCTTGCAGCGAGCATATCGCTAAGATAATTGAGAGAATTAATTTCATAAGCTAGTTTTTTAATTGGTTAATCTTAAATAATAAGTCTTCAACCATGCGTTTATCCTTGTTTATAAATTGATTATATGGATTTAAAATACGGATTACTCCTGCTGCCTTTGCCCAGTACATAGATCTATGCATGCTATATGCTAGGGAACGCATTACTTGAAGTTCCAGAACAATCTTACGCAGTAATTGATCTCTTTTACTGTAATCCATCAGTACGTTCTCCCCTTGCTTTAACACAAAATTAGACACTTCAGCCACAAGATTAATTCCTCTATTTTTCAATTGATGAGCTACTTGTTCGGCAAAAAGCAATAAATGAGGACTATCTTTTACCGTATGTAACATCAGATTACATTCAGCAATTATTTCAGTACTAATACGGCCTATTTGTTGGACTGTAAGTCCTGTTCGTAATGCTTGATCAACCTCTGTGAGTGAACGGTGAATGATATCCTGAACTAAAACTAGGGAACTGATGTTTAAACTAATATCACTAAGCCTGTTATTGATCTGTCCAAGGTAACTGTTGTTTGTTTGCTCCGCTCCATAGCGTACTGCAGCATTTTGATTTACTATAGCTAGATGTTTGCTATCGAACACAACAGTTACAAATCCCTGTCCTTGGGTCGATTTAACAAGCAAAAGCATTAGCAATAGCAGGAAAGAGTGCTGACTTTTCATGCTCAAAATTGTTTGATTTTAGAAAGTATACTTTCCATAAGATATCTGTCTCTATTTACGAATTCTGAAAAAGGGCTAGAAGAGGTGAACATCTTCTTTCGCTTACTATAAGATATATTTGCTAGTAGTCCTCTTGAAGTGGCTGCCATACCTCGAAGTTCAACCAGAACATGCTCAAATAAGAACTTACGATCACTGGGTTTCATGCGATTGATATCACCTATAGTTATTGCTAAAGCATAGAGGTATTGACTAAGCCGGTATGCTTTGTCTGTCAAATCCACCTGTGCGTGATAAGCCATTGGCAGAAGTAATGGATCTTGTCCAAATAATCTGACAATAGAAGATTGATGTTCTACAATTTCACGAATTATTGGTTCTGCTTGTAGGCCAATTTGCGTTGCATTGATAGCTAAACCTATGGTATGAAACCTATTTTGAAGTGTTCGGTACTTAACTTTAAGATCAGTCATTTTTGAACGGTTTAAATCCTCATTAGCATTGGTTATAACCTGCCGACTACGCGCTAGTTTTTGGCGATCATTTTCATCTTTACTATGGCTTACAAGCTGATGAAGCAATTGTACATTTAGTTGTGCATTTGTTTTAGACATCCATAGCATGAATGATAATAGTAGTATTAACACTCTCATTGCTTTAAATATTTAGCGTTACGAATAATATCATCGGCAAGACGTTTATCAATATTCACAAAACCAGCATAAGGGTTTAATGAATTCCATAATCCACGTTGTTTTGCCCAATACATGGAGCGGTACATGCCATATGAAACACCACGAAGAATTGTCATTTCAGTCACAATTCTATTTAATAATTTAGCACGCTCACCAGCATCCATTAAGTTATCTCTTGCGCTACGAGTGACAAAGGACGTCACTTCGAGTGCTAAATTTGATGCCCGAGCTTTGAATTCCCTTGCTCCTTGCTCTGCGAATAGTAATAATGCAGGATTACCCCCTGCCAAAACCATTGCACGATTAGTGTATTGAATGATATCTGAACTGATCTCGGTAATATCTTTTACAGCTAGTAAATTTCGCACAACAGAGGATACCTCACTTAAACCTTTATAGATTTTATCTTGCAAATCATTAACAATAACGAGTTGTCCTGTCACGGCAAGCTGGCCTCGCTGAATAAGAGTGAGTTTATCGTTTGTGCTATTGAGCTGACTATTTATTACTGCGGCATTAGCCGATGTGGCCGCCGCCACTGTAGGGTCAATATAAATTTGCGCTTTTAACTGCAAACAACAAGCTAAAAGGCAAACTACAAAAGTTGTCTTTAATAACATAAACTAGGGATAATTGATAAATTGAAATGATTAAGAGAAGGATTGATTGACCTTAGACACAAATGTGCCAAGCTCTAAATTAGAGGTCTTAAAATCGCTAACAAAAGCATGTAGACCACTCCGATAATTACCATACTTATGAACGTAACTTTCTACAGCCATTTTTTCAGGCTTCTCTGTGGTATAACAGAGATATTGAAAAATAGATACTTCTACGCCATATACCTCACCTATTGCCCCTCTACGAATATACACCTCTTTAAACCGACCTCTATTGTCTTTATTTTCCAGTTGATTTATAGTAAAAATCTTACGTTTTTCGGTTTCGGTAATCGAAAGAAGTTTCGCAATAGCATCATAGTTCTCTCGAAACTTACTTTGATCCAAAAGACAAATTGTGTCCGAATTAGCTAGTATTGAGTCTTTGACAATCGGATTTCCCAATATATCTCCAAGCTCTTGCGTTACAACGATTACTTCTCCCCAGAACTTTCTTACTGTTTTATATAGGTAGAGCAAGTACGAAGCCATCAATGGTGAAGCAATAGCTTTCCAAGCTTCTTCCACTATTAATGCCTTACGCCTATCTTTTCGATGCCGCATCTTTTGCAAGAATACATCCATTATAATGAGGGTAACGATGGGAAACAATACTTTATTTTCCTTTAGATTATCTATTTCAAAGACGATAAACTTTTCAGAAAATAGCGAAGAATCGACAGATTCATTAAGTACTGTACCGAACTCTTGGCCTGAATGAAATTTTTTAAGTACATAGCGATATTCATCCAAATCAAAGCTAATTGATTCTTGCTCTGTAATCTCTCGAATTCGATCAACTGAATAGGCATAAAAAGAATCAAAGTCAAGCTTAATAGGCTGCTTGGGGTTATTATTATTGGAATCTAGCCAAAAATGATCGTAGTAATAGGAAGATAATACATTAGAAAGCACCGTATCTTCAATTTGTGTAAGCTGTCCATCTGCACCCTTCCAAAGTAAAGCTAGTAGTGTTTTTAAAAACTCCTTTTTCTCTAAATTGAATTCCTTTTTGGATATCGCAAATGGATTCATGGAAATTGGTTTTTTCTCGCTGTAGGTTATA
The DNA here is from genome assembly GCF_022627575.1 of Sphingobacterium rhinopitheci. Taxonomy (GTDB): domain Bacteria; phylum Bacteroidota; class Bacteroidia; order Sphingobacteriales; family Sphingobacteriaceae; genus Sphingobacterium; species Sphingobacterium rhinopitheci. The sequence continues at coordinate 22,582 of NZ_JADEYQ010000020.1, read as the reverse complement.
TACTTCCCAGAGTAGTAACTACATAAGCCAGAATAACTATCTCCAGTATCCACAATAACTACATCCATATTGTACTTACAGTACTGCTCAAGGAGTGCATTCATGAAAAATGACTTTCCAGAGCCAGATGGTCCAAGGATAAATTTTGATCGATTGTTTATCCTTCCAGTACGCATTGGCAAATCGGCAGGATCTATTCCAATAGGAATCCCTTGTCGGTCGGTAAATTGAATTAGGAAATCAGATTTTTCATCTCTCTGCATCGACTCTTTAAAAAGAAGACAAATCGCAGCATCTGAAGTCGTCAAAAACCAATCATACTTTTTTAGCTCAACTGCATTACCTGGCAATGCGGTACGAAAGAGCTCCAATTGGTTGTAAGCGTTTCTGGAGGGAATAATTCCTTGCTGAAAAAGGGAGGCTTCAATAAAGTTTGCCGCTTTACCAATTTTATTATGATCTGCACATACTAAAACATTGAAATGAGCATGGATTAGCAATTGGTTTTCCCGAGCTACATCGACAAGCAATTTATCAATATCTTCCACACAAATCAGATTTGCAGGATCAGGTACACCCGAGTGTCTTTTACGCTTGAGCTCCAGTTTATTTAATGTAGACTGCTGATCAGGTATTTCAATAAGTTGATTATAAATAATACAACGATAGTCTGGGACATTGTACAGAAAAAACAAGTTATCTACTGGAAAGTCACGAAGGTTTCTACTATCCTGTCGGTATGCGTAGGTTGATAAAGTCTCGGGAAGATCTATCGCATCGGTATTAATCAGACTAATACTTCGTAGAGATCGATTACCCAGTTTCAATTCGGTATCTCCTGTCAGGATATTATCTAATACGATATTTTGGGAAGTAAAATCCAAAGCTAACATTCTTGAAACGAAGTCCTGTATTTGCTTTTCATCTAGGCGCTCAGGCATCATGCCACTTCCTTGCATAAGATCATAAAGTTTATCCAATTGCTGTGTAAAGTCAATCAAAGCTTTAGGATCATGTACATAAAAAGCATTTTTTTTCACTTGCTTAGTGATTGTCAAGTAGGTAGTAATTTGGGTATATTCACGGTCTTTAAAATGTTCATTATACTTTTGTTGCAAAAATTCATTTGCATTTTCTGTATGATAATGCAACCTCGAGAAGACGTCTTGCTTTTGTATAATATACCCCGGCCCTAATATCTTAATCATATTAAGTAAAAGGTTGTGATAAGCATTATAGGGTTCAGGATCTGCGGCAAATTGTGTAACGGGATTACGCAATTTGAATATTGCCGAAATATCACCACGAACACCATAAAGTAGTGCCTCGCCTTGAAAGTGATCAATACCGACGTAAGGCATTTGAAATGTCGCTTTAGGAGATGTATTCTGCATAATTTTTCTTGAGATTTACGGCGTGAATAAATATGCCTTTGTTTTTCGTTTTGCTGTGGAGACCAGCTTTCTGCTTGTGGAGCGTATAGCCTAGGCCAGTCGCTATACTGATAATGGTAATAGGCCCTCCGAGATACATACTAGTTAGCGCTCCAATAAGACCTCCTGCGACAAGACCTGTTATAAGCGAGCCAATACCCCAAGCAATAAACTTACCTTTGAATCCCCGATATACGAGGGGCTTCTGTAGCCCCTTGTATATAGAAAATTTGCGTAACATTAAACGCCAAAGAAAGCTTTAATAACCACAGATACCAACACTAAAAACAGACAAGAACCTCCCCAGCCCATTAATTCTTTATTGATATCCTGATCTCCGGAGTTCCATTTGATGTACACGCGTACACCTCCAATAATACCGACTACTGCACCAATTGCCAAGGTCAGTGTAGAAACGGGGTCTACATAACTGGTTAGCGAAGAAGTCGCCGCGTTAATACCTGTTGTCCCCCCTCCTGTTTGCGCTATTAAAGAATTAGCGATCAAAAGCATAGCCACAGCGGAGCCAAACAACTTTTTAGATGTTTCTGTCATTAGATAAAGATTAAAGAGTATATAAAATAGAATTAACTGATTCTGTAAAGTGCACGTAGGTACGCGCCAATCAGTGTAAGAAAAAGACAGGAGAAGAACCATCCCATCACCTGAGCATCAATATGATGTTGTCTACCAGATTGCCAATTGCTATAAATCCGTAGACCGCCGAGAATACCAGAAATTGCACCTATAACTAGCACGAGGTCCGAAAGAGAAAAGTACCAACGATGCATCTCTCTAGTTACTTGATAAAAATCATTTATTCCAGGTTGCGCTCTAGATAAATATGGTAAAATGAGCAGTAAGCTAATACAAGTCTTCTTACGTATTACTTGAGTTAGATGTCCCATCAATAACTTAATGCCTCTGTATATTGAATCAACTTATTTTTGGCTAGACCAAATAATTCTTGCATGCGGACACCTCCAGTTGAATGTATGGGATTTAGGGATGCTTGCTGCTGCCAATCCTTAGTTGCTGGCAATTCTACAGCAGTAAGATTATCTACTAGCTGATCGGACAATTCATCGAATCTTTCTGAAGACAGCTCTTTGGGGAGGATAAGCTGAGGTATTATATCATCATCAAAAAATAGCATATCTTCGGAACTTCCATCTTTAGGCGGCTTACGTGCTCGAATGAAATCATAGAATAAGTTTATACCAAAATAAGTCAGGTATAACAAGGTCAGAATGAGTAGAAAATTTGTCCAGTTCATATATCGGAGTTTTTAATAATTTCTTGGATATGTTTAGGTAACCAGGGGTGCTGGTTAATATATTGGTGTAATGCAAAAACGATAAAGCGATTCATATCAATTCCTTTGGCTAGCTTCATCCTTTTTAGGAGATTAATCGTACGAGAATCTACTCTGATCATACTCTTTTCACTAGTTTCTAGCTTAAACTCTTCTATAGCTTTAAAGAATGCATCTGCTTTTTGCCGTTCAACCGACACTCCTACATTCTTTTTTACAGCAGTGGATTCTTTTTTATTGTTTTTATCTTCAGATGCTAAAGCCTCATCTTTAAGGTCTGCGCGTAGTTGATCACGAAGCTGATCGGCTAGCGTTTTAATTTCTAACATTTAAGCTCCTTTCTTTTGATGTATTTTTCATAGATAGCATCGAACAGCGGTAGAATAACAGGAAATAAGATTGCAGGGGTATGAAGTGTATCGACACGTTGAAAATCTATACGATCTGCCAATGCTAAACTAACTTCCCCAAATTCGGTAAGAACCTTATCAACATCATGACGCGTGGTATATCTTACGTTTGATTTAATCCGATTAGGAATAAAAACAATGGGTGCTTGACTATTAATATTTCGTGTAACCATGGCAAACAATAGTGTAGAGTCTACCGAAAACTCATCGTAATTGAATGGGCTTAGAATAAGGTCTCCTGAAACAATAACGGGAATAAGACCATCGTCATCCATTTTTCCGGGTAAATCGATCAATACTATTTCCTTTGGATTCTTAGTTAGCACTTTTAATAAAATTGGAAAGTGTTTTAAATCTGCCGGTATAACCTCATAAGGGGCTATATTATCTAGTACTTTTGCTTTTTCATATTTTGAAGCGACAGATTGCTGATAATCCATATCTAGCACGGTAACTTTTTGTTGATGTATTTCACTCAGATAATTCGCTAAGAGCAAGGTAACCGTACTTTTACCAGCTCCGCCTTTTTGATTTCCTATTAATATGACCATTGTAAATTCATTTTATTCGTATTATTTATCGCTTTACTGAACCTGTTTTTTGTTTACCACGTCGTTTACGTCCATGCGTAGCTTCATCATCTACATCATCCGAAATGCTAACGCCTAGCATTGAAAGTATAGAATCGTATTGGATTGATTCATCAGCTTGATCAGGTAGTATCAAATTTGCTTTAAGTTGACTTGCATCGTCAATATCAGGCTCTAACTTTGCATTGTTATAAATGAATATCTCCTGCTGATTATACTCTTTGCTACCTTGCTCATCGATGTTAGTTTTAGAGATCGGGGAAATAAATTCAGCTAGCGACATAATCTCACTTCCTTTAAAAGCTGATTTAGACAGATGGTCTATCACGGTATAACCGTATGGAGCCTTGCCAGCTTTAGCATGAAAAATAACTTGTAAGCCTAATTTTTGATGTAGAAAATTTGAAAAGGGAGTACTGTAAATGTGACCTTTAAGCTGCAATGCTTTATCATATTGAGTACTGTAGCGCTGTATAATAGCACGTATTTGCATGATACGTGCTTTATCTATATTTCGAAAAGCTATAGCAGCATCAATTTTAGATAAGGCAATTTCGTTAATCATACGGCCATACTTGCTGATTTTAACTACATGCTCTTGAATTCTTAAGGCATAGCCATTGAGCTCTAGCAACAGCATAAATTGCGCTCTAGTAGAGAAGTTATAAGAAAACGCCTTTTGTAAGTGATTGGCCAAAGTAAAACCTTCATTTTCACTTATAATTTGATTTAATATGCGGTAGGCACGAAGTTTTTCGTATGTATCAGCAATCTTTTTACCATCTCTTCCAACTCGACTTGATACAATATGTACATGGTTATTTGCCGTATCTTTATGATAAATCAGTAGATAGGGCTGTTTATCATATCCCATACCCTGCATCCATTGTTCAGCAATAGTGGACAGTTCCTCTTTGCTATGCTCTCTACCCTTTGTTGATATTGCGACATGAAATTGAGGGTACTTGATACGGGTATTAGCTGCTGATAAAACTTGAAGGTAATTAATATAATCCTGTGGTTTAAGATTCTCAATACCTTGTAAAATGCCAAAATTTTTGACCAGTAATAACTCCCCTCGATTGCTATCTACTTTAGCTGTATTGTAACGTACAGCTTTAAAAGAGGCTGACTTCTTTAATATTTTAACAATCATTCGTTGCTTATTAACTATCCTTTAGTTTTCGAAGAAGGTGCCGAAGTGCTTTTTCAAGTTCAGTTTGGATATTGATATATTTTTCCAATAAGTGGTTAAAGTCAGAAACAACTTTAGGATCTATTTTCAGTTGCCTACTAAGTATATTGGAGTGTCGTGCGAGTTGATTAATGTTATTTCCTGCCCGTCCTAATTCACTACCAATTGGATCGAGCAAGGCTAAAATTTCTGATGCATTCATGCTAAACCCATTACCGCCTAGAACACGTTTACGAATAAGCGCTGTGCGATTCAGTCCAGAATCTCGTTGTAACTGCAAGAGTTTTTTGATTTCCTCATCTGTTAATTTAGCTTTAATCACATGTATACGTTTACCACTTTTCATAGTAGGTCTACCACCCCTATTTTTGTTTTGCCTTTTTTCCATAGATACTAATGTATATTTTTCCACTATTTGATAAAAAGCCAAGTTGCGCAGGTTTTTCATCCTTATTCCAAAGCCCTCCATACAGGGAGGCTGGAACGAAGGCAAGTCGGTTTTGGGGTCCCAAAAACACAACTTGCAGCTAACAAAACAAAAAAAGGATTTCAAATAAAATTATAATTTAAGATCATGTGACAACAATTTTAATGCACATTTTACCATAAATAAAAAACTAGAATAAAAATAATATAGTAAACTATCTATAAATACATTAAACTATACAAACTAAACTATATATACAATTACTTCTTATAAATTAGCTTTACATACTACAACTTGATAAACCGCTTAGCTCGATAAACAATTACGTAGCTAATTATAATTTGAATTAGCCTGCTAAGTAGTAGATAACTTATTAAATTGCTCGCTCTATTTGCCAATTGTTAAACAAATTAGTCGGCTAATCAGACAAATAGATAGTTTGCTAATTAATGTATCAGCCAATACATTAGTCTATAGGCCCTGAGTCTAGCTATTTTGCTATAGAATTAGTTAGCTTATTGATTAGTTAATAAGCTAACCAAGCATTTAGTCAGTAAAATTGATAATCATCTCATTTATTAGCTAATAAGTTAGCCAAGGGTTTAGTCAGAAAAATTGCTAATCATCTTATTGATTAGCCAATAAGCTAGTTAACCGTTGAGTTACTAAACATGCTAATTAGCTTATGTATTACCTTCTATAGCTAGCCATCATCTTTTCATATATATTCTCTTCTTCATAGAATAGCTGATTGCTTTGCCTTGCCATTAACATTTCATTATAATCTTTATATTTAAAATAAATACGTGAACAATCTATTGCATTTGGAATTGAGGCTTTCAAACTAGCAAATGCACACTCACCAGCTTTATCACGATCAAAATATACCTTTACTATTGGAAAAGTAATTGCTTTTGAAACGGCTGCATCTAATAAATTAACAGAATTCAAGACCATAATAGTATCAGCAGCATCTGGGTTATCAATTTTCCAACTTAGGTAATCTAAGTAGCCCTCAAACATAGAAACTTCCTTGCTACTGCCTGGAATTGTTGTTATTGCTTTTTTTCCTAAACATGCTTTAAAGCTACGCTCAGCTATCTCATTACGAAGTTCCCATCCTCCACTATCATTTTGCCAACCTGCAGAAAAAAATTGTCGACCTGCTTTTGGACCGGTTTTAATAGCATAATAAACTTCTTTTATATGATCCTTAGCAACATCCCAAATACCTCTACTTTTTAAGTAACGACTTATTGCTGGATGGGTATCCAATTCTTTGATTGTTTCAATTTCGTAGTTCGGAACTTTAGATGCTCTAATTCGTGGGCGCCTTTGCTGTACCTGAACTTCTTGAAGTTCAGAAAGCGAAATATTCATAACATCAGAAATCTTTTTGAGTACATCAATAAATGGCATAGGGTACCAAAATGCTAAAGCGAAGTCTATGATATTTCCACCTTTAATACCAGAAGGATTAGCGCCACCATGATCATACCAGACACCAAGTCTTTCATCAACACAAAATGAAGCTGTTTGCTCTTGGCGAAGCATACTTTTATAAAACAATTCTTTACCAGAGCTATACTCTGCATTATGTCCCAATTTGGCCAATAGATCGACCAAGGCCACGTGATCTTTGATCTTTGTAGCATTATTCCATGTTACCATTTTGATGATTTTTTGTGTATAATTAGATTATCGAAAAGAAAAACTAAGTTCCCTATACCTATAAAAGGGAGCACTCAAATTAGAGTTACTCCCTTTTATAGGTATAAATTAACAACCTTATTCTACTGTTATAATAATCGTTTTACGGATTGGGAATACTCACGTAGGTATCTACATACCTGCCGAAACCGGCTGCCTATGGTTCATCGATTTTTCAATTCGACTGCACTATAATTTCTGTTAATTTATCAGAAATGCTTCTTCCCTCAATGTCAAAGAACGAATCTTTTATTGAGATCAAAGTTGATAAGACTATAGAGGGACTTTTCACAAGGTGAGCATATTGGCATCGATTTATTTCAGAAAAAAATCGATAAAAAAACAAATAAAAAACGCTAGATATGCTTTTATAATGGTATTATTTAAAGAGCATACTATGATAACGACTCTATAACTATAAGTATTTCCTATTTAGGTATTTTACAGTTTAATCTATACCAATATGAATTAATTGGTATAAATTTTTTTTAACAGGAAACCTATGTTTTTGAAAATAATTAATAGTAGATAATGGCTCAGCCTCTCCCATTTCCAATAGTATACGTATGAAGCTGAGCTATTAAAAAACATGATGACTATAGAATATTATTACCATACTGACGTGCTTTCATCAAAGCACCTTATACAAAGGCTAATGAATAAGAAAAAGTATTAAGAAATCAAGCTTTTGAATAGGTCAACATATAATAGCTTTACTTCTTTCAAAATCAAAAGAAATAAGACTGAATATAAATTACTTTAAATAAATGAAGAGCTTATAATAGCCCTTCATCTCGAAAAGAGTAATAACCCGATTCTGTTAATATGATATGATCATTTACTCTAATAGAAAACAGTTCACCTGCTTGAACAATTTTTTCTGTAAGAATCTTATCTGCTTGACTTGGTTTAAGCGTTCCAGATGGATGATTATGAGCAATTACAATTGATGTAGCTCTAGATAATAGGGCTATTGAAAACAATAACCTAAGATCTACAACAACGGCATCTAAACCTCCTTCTGAGATCTTCTGATATCCTAGTAGATCTAAGCCTGTGGAGAAACAAAGTAAGTAGAAACTTTCCCTAACTTCCAATTGACCTTCATCCCAAATTTCGCGAAGAAGGTTACTTACTTTGGTTGAGCTATTCAATTGCTTAAATTGGGGATCATTTAATTGAAGCGATCTTTTATAAGAAAGGCTTAATTCATTAACAATAATGTTTTCATTGCTGTTTAGTAGTTCTTTAAAGTCTAAAAAAGTTTGCATAATGTAACGCTTTAAGGTGAAAAAATTAATTAACACCTGTGCCCTACGAGACAAAAGATTGACCAAGCAAAGGAAATTGCTAAAAAAATGAACGTAGTGAGGAGGCTCCGTTCTCAAAAGAACGGATACCCATTTTTTTAATAATTTTATTGTGTGTGTTTGCCTAGTGAAATGGAGCGCGTCAATCTGGTGAAGTAACTTTGTGTTCTATTAATTGAATAACCTAGCCCTGAGAGCCCTCCTATTTATCAGGGCCTTAGTCCAAAGACTACTCAAAATGCTATCTTGGCCGAGGATTAGACTAAACAGAACTCTATCTGCTATGGTAAGCCATTATGCTGCATAATTAGCCCAAATATTAAATCTTAATTAGTTTAATAAATATGTCGCGACAGATAAATGAAATAATAACCTCTAAATTTGAGAATATAAATTTAATAATTACTTTTTACTAAAAATTTTAGTAAAAAAATATCGTGCAATTAAATTGGAACAAAAGAAATATCATTTGATATTGCATTAATAATATCAACAGAACGAGTTAATAACTATTGGATTGTTTGCGAATAATCTAAATCTTACTTCAGACCGGAAGAGTTTGAGATTGGTTAAAATTGTACTATACTAATAATAGATTTTGCAATGTTAATGATTTTAAGATTGTTGATGGCATTATATGCGATAAGATTAACTGCACTAAGGGTTAATATTGCGAACAATTAACAACAAGAGTTATTAAATAAAATAGAGAACTATTCTGCTGATTTTAAATTCCGTAAATAATGGACAACCACTTACTAGATTATATTCAAGATATACCCAATCAAGTTCGTGTACACTTTAATGTTGACCAAAAAGATCAATTAATCTATATTGGCAAAAGGAAGCATATCAAAAAAAGATTAATACAGTATTTCAAATGTAAAGAGTACTGTGTACATAGTTTATAATTAGATCTTAAACTAGTAAACATTTAAAGTTCTTTTTTCGTAGTTAACTTATGTCCAAAGCCACTTTCTATATGTGATTTTAAAGTTACTTTCATTTCATCTAAAAACTTAGTATGGCTTACCAACTTGCGACGACTTATATCTGTAAACATACGATAGGATTGACCTAGATCAGTATTTAAACTATTTTCTAACCAAGAAATGATTTCTCCAAGCTCTGCTTTTCCTCCATTTATTCTTTTAGAGTGATATAAGGCATATGCTAATTCTACTAATTCAATTTTATTACCAGACCAAGATCGGCGCTGTTGTACCAATTCCTTTTCAAGAAAATCTATCTCTCTTTTTTTATCTAATTCTTTCACTTTTCGCACTAGGCAATCACGTAACATTTCATAGGCTTTGAATTTAGCAAAAAGTAAATCTAAACTGCTTGTAAAGCTATCCATTTTAGCTGTAAGCTTTAATTCTGCAGGTAGATGTCTTAAATTTCTACTTAAAAAGAAATCAGTATCTCTGCTATTATCATCTGCTAAATAATACTGGTAATATAATCCATAGCGTTCAAAAAATCTATTAATAACTTTTAATTCATGCAAATAATACTTCTTTATCGTCTGATCTGTACTTATGGGGATCAAATTAATCACATGATGTAGCTCTATAATATAGATATGCCAGCTTTGAAACTGTGGCTTTATATACTTAAAAAAATGAATTTCTGCTTTATCATTTTCAAAGGGATTGCAAACTATACTATTTTGTAATTCTGATAAACACTTGAGTGTAATGTTCACGGAGTTTGAAAGATCAAGAACTGTACTTATTAATGGATCATTAATACGTCTCAACTCTTTAAGCATTCCTTCATATATTGATTCTAGATACAATGAGTTCATAGGACTAAATGTTAAAAGGTATGTGAACTTGAATTCATCATCTTAAAATTAGAGATATGTCATAACAGTTTATAATTATGGCTAAAAATGGCACATAAAGGCATTTTACTATGCCAAAATGTGCCATCTAATAAGGATCTAATTACCCATAAATATTTTAATACCGTCCTTTATTCTTACTTTGCTCTAATACGTTTTGTAAGTCATCAGCATAATAGTAATGCCTACCTCCTATTATTCGAGGCTTAAGTTCTCCTCTTTGAACTAATCGATAGTAAGTCCTTCTAGAGATCCGAAGATATAATAGCACATCTTCAACGTGAAGAATAATTTCTTTATTATCAATCGGCTTAGTGTGTTGATAATGATTTAATTGACTATTAATTTTTGTTAATAAGTTTACTAATACAACTTTAAATTCCATAGAAATTGCTTATTGAAATAAGTTTGAAGCACAAGCTTCTTACTTGAACATTGAAAAATAGAAAGTACTAAGCCCAGTACCTAATCAAACATGTTACCTACTTTCAACTATTAATAATTAAGCATCTATATTCCCCTTATTATCTTTTATCCATTGTTTAACATCTTTTTTATAAGATCTGCCAATATATAGACTTGGTTTATTTCCTAACTGATTCTGGGCATTTGGTTCCTGGAAGGCTTTGCAGTTATAAAATTTCTCCTGTAAATCCTCGAGCAGTGCTATAGAGTCCTCATTGTTTTCTCGCTGTATATCTTTGATAAAAAATGTATTAACCCAAATCCATCGATTAATCTGGATGATGGTATTCTCTTGAATAAAAAGATCTATAACCAAAGGATCACTAACAAATAGTTCGCAGGTTCCATCATCTCGAAACAAAAATGTATTACTCTTACGTTTTCTAATTAAAACAACATGTAATAACATATCTGCTAGTTCCCTTTTAAAAGTTTCTTGTTTATCTATTTCAATTACAAAAGAGTTAACCGCTATTCCAGAGGTAGGTTCTTCAGCTAGTTTAGATTCGGAATCTATTGGATGATTTGTATCTAATAAGAGAATATTAAGCGATTCTTGAGTTTGTTGGTAACGTTTATAAAAACACATAGCAATAAAGGCAATAGTTGTGCTATACAAAACAATCATTAAAATAAAATATTCTGTATCCATATAGCCAGTTTCCATGAAATCTATCCCTAATAGGCCAAAAAGCTCTTTGACTAAAAACAAAATTATGGCACTAGGAATCCATACCCCTAATGAAAAACGCAAAATCAAAAAGATAAGAATTGAATTTCTTGTTGAGTATTGTAATTTTTGATTTAGAAAGGCAGAATAACTAAAATAGCCATAAAAGCAAATGGCGCCTGATACTAGCATTAACCAGAATTGAAAGCTTTGGATAGCAGTTGCTAAGAGAATGGTCTGCCTTGCCATTAAAATGTAATATGATAAAATGAATGCTCCTAAAGCAAATATTACTGTTTTTATATGTTTAGAAAAAAACTTCATAAGCAGACGCCATAGTGTAATGTGTTGAAATATAAGTAATTCAAAACACACAACAAAACACACAACAAAACACCTACCCACAAAAAAGGCAAATAATTAAGAATAAAAATGTTGTTGAGGTATATTTTCCCCAAGAGCAATATGGGTATAATATTTACTAAATTAACATAATTGATGTAGTTCGGGATTTCAAGATGTTCTTAGGGCACATCCGAAGCTAAAGCCTAATCCAACAACCTTTACATCAACCTAGATTTGTAATACTAACAAAACATAATAAAATGGAAAAACAGCCTTTAACAAATTTAGGTATTGCGACATTGATCGCAAACCTTTATGCCCTATCACAGGAAGACTTGCAAATTGAAATAGATTCAATTGCAATAAATTTTGATTCATGGATTATAAGCCACATAATCCTAAACCCTTCCCAAGAGTCATACTTAACCAATCTTCCATTACTACTCAAAAACCAGTTAAAAGACAAACTAACTGAAAGTTTAACAAATCGTAATTCAATAGTTTTTACCAAAGATGAAACTAATGGTAACAAGGAAGGGCGAGGTAAATTATTTGGTGTTGATCAAATAAACAATTCTCGATATTCTGAAGATCTAGAGCTAATAATGAATAGCACATTATATGTATCTATAAGTTATTCAATTTAACGAAAGCAATATTCCCCTTCATAGCAATAGGAAGTCTAAGCCCCTTCCTATTGTATTTAACAATGTCCAAAACTTAATCAAAATAAAATGACAATTATCAGAAACAACAATCCGAGCTATTTGGCACTTTTAAGATTTTGGAAAAAGCACTGCCTCTTAGAAAAGTGGCATATAGACTGGTTAAAGCAAAATATCGAAGTAATTCCAGCACTATCCAAAGATGAAATATTATATGTAGAGGGTGAACGACAGAAAAACTTGTACTTTGTAAGTCGAGGAGCATTAGCGAGAATTAGATATGATGGTAATTATAAAATATACATCTTAAGTTTAGCACTCCCAGAAATGGCTATGATGAGTACGACACACCTTTACAGCCATACACCATCTATAGGCAATATTATAGTACTACATGCGAACACTAGGGTTGTACGAATATCCTATAATTCGATAAAATATGTACAGCACATCCCGGAAGTGAACACCCTAATTAGCATACTTAATAATAAGAAGAAAAAGCAGCTAGCACAATTGCGAATACTTAGTACGATCAATAGCCCAACTGATCGATATTTATATTTCATTAAAAACCTTAAGGATTTAAAAAACCAAATCACGCACAAAGAAGTGGCCCAACTTTTAGGTATTTCAAGAGCATCCATATTTCGAGCATCCAATACATGGAGAAATAAGTAAAACACCCAATATTTAATACCAATAGTGCGTACTATTTTTTAATAAAACAGTTTTGAATTTTACAATAGATAAGAAAATCATCTATTTAAATATTTTGAAACTATGAAAAAGCCACTATATATACTTCAAGGTATCACTATCCTTTTATTAATACTTTGGATACCAACTAGCCTAAATAAGCTATTAGATTTTGAATCATTCAAACAAGATATAAACAAGCAGCCTTTTAATATCATCCTTGCCAAAGTAATTATTTACAGTATCCCCTTATTAGAAATCTTGACAGTAATCCTAATAGTAATACCAAAATATCGACGTTTGGGCTTCATCTCATCTACTTTTCTGATGAGCATATTTACGCTATACATTGCTAGTGCACTGTTATATGTATGGGATAAACTACCATGTGGTTGTGGATTAATACTATCACAATTGAATTGGCAAGAACATCTTTGGTTCAACCTTACTTTTTTACTGTTAAGCATAGCAGCTTGGTACTTAGAAACAGTAGTAAATAAGAATCGCATATCTGATAAATCATAGAATTCTATATACAACTAAATATACAATCAAAGCGGCGCCTAGATTCTAGGTTAATTTAGGCAAAGGGCATCGCCAGCCAAATGGTCTTCTAGTTATCTAAAAGTATACTTTCAGGCATCGTACAAAAAATGAAAGCTACAGGATAACCAAAATGGACTAACCTACAAGCTAGTCCAATTAAATAAAACAAATAACCACAGTAAATCAATTACTATGAAAAAAATCAAAAATTATGCAATGGCTTTGGTAGCCTTAGTTATTGCAATTGGATCAATGACATTGATGTCATTTACTAAAAAAGAATCACTTTTAGCTCCTGTAACAATCTATTTCCATGGAGATTCCTCAAACCCAGCTGAAGTAGCAGATGAGTCGTTTTGGAATGATCAACCTAATGGACTTACATGTAACACTGGTTCCACTCGTGCTTGTGCTATGATCGTTGAACAAACAGACCTTAGTCCTTCACCAGAGAATCCATCAATTCAAGAATTAGATCCTTCAAAATTTCAATTAAGTGCCCAATTAACAACACCGAATAATTATATCCCTAATAAATCCGGTGGCTCGAGCAGCACTCCTTTGAATGCACAAAATAGAAACTAGTCTAAAGCAAAAAATGATCCCCTAATCGGGGATCATTTCTATTCTTTTAGTACGGATTTTGAGGCATTCCAGATGATTGTATTACGTCTTGTGGCAGCGGTAATGCAAATCTATTATCATTTGCAGGAAGCGTATAAGTTTCACCATTCAACTTTCTCACGATAGAAATTGATCCATTTAACACATTTAGACGCTTAATGTCAATCCAGCGTAGGCCCCTCATCAATAATTCCTTTCTTCGCTCTTCAAGAATAGTATTAACTAAAACATCATTATCGTCAGTTGCTAGAGCAACATACCTACCAGTTATCCAACGCTTTTGTAACAACGTATTTAAATCATTTAATGCACTTGATATATTATTTAATCTTGCAGCACTCTCTGCTCTGATTAAATACAACTCATCTGTTGCAATACCGCCAAATAAATCAATTGAACCACAATAACTACCTTTAAATTGAAAATAACCATCCCCAGTTTGACTAAAGTATATATCCTTCCTTAAATCATCTACATGATAAGAATTATATAAAAGTGTATCAATCGAAGCATAAAAAGGATGAATATTAGGATACATAGGAGCTAATTGAGCATAGTATATAGTCTCCTTATTAAACCTTTCCAATGGATAAGGGCTAGTTTTTGTTAATTGATTAAAATCAATTAACTCATTATTACTTTCTAATGCTTTATCGGCATAATAATAAGCAGAATCATATACTGACATACTAAGATATGTCCTTGCTAGTGAAGCAAAAGCTGCACTTTGCGAGGGTCTCATTACATGAGTTGATACTTTTGGTAGATATTTAACAGCATCTTTTAAGTCATTTAGTATAAAATTATACGATTCCTCTACAGAAGCTCTCTTGGAAGTTTCATTAGGATTTGAGCTACTACGAAGAACAACTCCCAGATCACTAGAACTGGTATTTGGATTATATGCTTTAGCAAATACCCATACTAAACTAAGCAGTTGACTTCCTCTTACATATAGTGCAGATCCTTTAATCCTATTAAATTCATCTTTATTTGATTCCGTTATGGCGAGTTTTTCTAAACCTTCTAATACTAAATTCGAAGTATATATTGGAATATAAGCTTTCGCCCAATCATTATTGAATAAATAATTAAAATTCCTCCAAAGGTATAAATCCCTAGCATCGTCAGAAAATTGTTCAAAAACTGTTGTTTTTAAAAAGTAATCATCAGCTGATATTTCTCCATTAGAGCACATATTAAAATTAATGAAACTATTTGCATCTAAAAGCTTTTGAAAGTCGTCAAGTGATTTTGGAACGACTAATGCATTATTGGATTGAAGATCCAAATACTTATTGCATCCTAACATTAGAAATAATGGCAAGAATAGTAGTATATATGTTTGCTTTTTCATAATGATAATTTAAAAATTAGCTCTAAAACCAAACCCAAATCCTCTTTGAGGTTTTAGATTATATTTATACTCTGGATCAAATCCTTCATCGTTGGCTGTCCATAACAGACCAAGATTATTCGCATTAGCAAATAGTTCCAAAAAGCCGCGATTAGAAAAGGATTTTAATTTGGGTCTATAACTCAGATTAATATATTCTAACCTAACATGACTTCCATTTAACACATTAATCTCTGACATTGCATAAAAGGTGTCACGATATTCATTAATTGGATACAATAAAGATGGCACATTGGTTAAATATTCATCGCCAGGATTTTGCCATCTTTTCTCAAAATCAGGATAAGCTATTCCTCTAGTATACAGATTACTACTTCTAGTAACAGGTTTACGTACTTTGTATCCCGCTTTATAGCTTATATTTACCGAAAGAGAAAACTGCTTATAGTCAAACCTATTTATTAACGCTCCAAAATACTGCGGCTTCGCTGAACCTAGATAAACAATATTTGATGCATTAGCAGATGAAGCTTCTAATCTTATATCATTATAATTGGTGCTTTCTTCTCCTTGGTAATAACCAATCGGATTACCTTTATCATCTAAACCAGCCCATCTATAAGCCGCTAAAGAATAAAGGGGACTACCTACAATAGGCGTAATCGTATTACCATCAGTCAAAAGAGTACTTATATTACTTCCATACCTACTATAATATTTCGTTGTCTTATTTCGATTATGACTAAATAATAAGGATGTACCCCACTGTACTATACCGGTAGTATTGATACTGTTCAAATTCAACTCTACCCCCTTGGATAGCATAGATGCTGTATTTTTAACAATAGTTCCATCTACTCCCCAAAGAGTATAGTCATAAATATCTAAGCCGTATAAATCATTCCCATTTTTAATATAATAGTCCAAGTTACCCGTTAGTCTATTATTTAATAATGACCAATCGACTCCAAAATTAAGCGTGCTTATTTTCTCCCATCTTAAAGATGGATCATTCAAACTTCCAATCACCAATGCTGGATAATTGGTATAAAGTCCAGTTGTAGGGTTTGCTATAGGAAGAGCTGTTTTTCGCAAATCTACATTGCCACTAACACCATAAGTAGCTCTTATTTTTAATTGCTGAAACACGCTTGGTTTAAAAGATTCATTTGTGATATCCCAAAATAAACCAGATGACCAAAATGGTGTCCATTTATCATTTGTATCTGCACCAAATATATTGGCGCCATCTCGTCGAACACTAGCCGATAAGCCATATTTTTCTTTATACAATAGACTAAAATTACTATATAATGAGCTAAATCTATTAATAGTTTTAGAAAAGAAAGGTACTCCAGAAATCGTAGACGAACTATTCGTTGGTAAGATTGGAAAATAACTCACAAAATCTACTGGAATACTTTTCAATGGATTATCGGTATAACCATAAGCAGTAAATGTTTCACCATTCGACTGACTTTCTCTGATCTCAGCTCCAACAATCCCCAATAAGCGATAATTACCCCATTGTTTATCTACATCAGCTTGCGCTCTCAAAGTGTAAGATGAAACCTCATTTTTTTCAGAAGATCTTATACCTCCCAGCGGAACTTTATAGGTAACTACTCCTGTTTGTTGGTTTACTTGAGAAAACTGATTAATCATTAAACGCGCAGCATAGCTTTCCTGTGTATGAAGTCGATTATTATCTATTTTTTGATACTGATATTGTCCTGCAACCTGTAAATTAAGAAAAGGTAACACTTTGAATCCAATTCTTAGATTCGGATAGAATTCATTTAACCTAGTATTAATTGTGCTATGCTTATAATCTTCTGTCGGATAATACTTCCAATCTAATAAATAATCACTTAAATAAGAATCAATAAACTCTTTACGATAAGAATTATAAAAAGGTAAACCATTACCATCTAAATCTCTAAAACTTCCATATGGTACCCTCTTCCCCCCATATGTAAAAGACTCGTAAGGAAGTCTTCCACTATTAACAGTTTGATCTGTAAAGATAAATGATAAATCAAGTTGTAGATTTTTAAAGGGTTTATAGCTATTTCCAGCCGTTATATGCATTTTATTCGAATAATTAGCATAAGCATTTTTATCATTTGTATAACCAAACCCAAGGTTATACGAATTCAAAGCACTATTACCACGAATACCTACTCCATATTGTTGTATGATGGGTTGTATTAAAAACTCTTTTGTATAAGACTCTTTAAGGTCGCTTGCTATAAGCTCCTGCATTAAGCGTAAGGAATCTTCACTACTTATTGTATTCAGGCTACGCTGATAAAGAATTTCTGTAGCTGGTGTAATGGCAAGATATGGTGTTCGTTGCAGCTGTCTAGTATAATATCCAGACTTAAACAACATTTGCTCTACAGCTATAAAATCGCTTGTATTAGGCTGATATAAATCAAACAATGCCGGTTTCTGTTTCAAGGTGAAAGTACTATTAAAAGATATTTCGTTATTAACCCCAGCTTTTGCTTTTTTCGTAGAGATAACAATTACGCCATTACCAGCTCTTGCCCCCCAAATTGAGGTTGCCGCAGCATCCTTTAAAATACTTATAGATTCAATATTATTGGGATCAATATTGTTTATATTGCCTTCATAAATGAAACCATCAAGGACTATAAGTGGATCTAACATACCATTAATAGTGCTCATACCTCGAACAGAAATATTAGTTTTTTGAAGATCAGTATTCTGTATAGGTTCATTATCAAACCTAACTGCTGTACTAATATTGTTTAACCTTTCTAAAATATTAGTCCCAATCTGCTGATTTAAAGCTTTCTCATCCAATACCTGAATAGCTCCTGTAGTTTCATTAGGTTTAAGCTGCTGGTAACCTGTATTGATTAATACTTCATCCAATACTTTAGAACTCGTAGTTAATAAAGCTTCTAAAGGCTTTTTACTACTACTTGTAATTGGCAATAAATAGTTTTCAAAACCAATATGCTTCAATATCAAAGTATCAATCGGAGAGGAAACTAAAATTGTAAAAAAACCGCGATGGTCAGTTTGCACACTTGATGCTAAACGCTTACTTTGAATATTAACACCGCTAATTGGAGACTTATTAATTCTATCCAATACATATCCATCAATCTTATAGGACAGTTCAGTTTGAGAACCTATCTGTCCATATATAAGACTAATTGTAAAGAGGGATAGTAATAATGCACATAAAATACTCTTAACCATGATTGTAAGATTTAAATTCTACATAAACTATATTTTCTCGTTTGGGAATGAAGTCAATCCCATATTGGGACAGAAAAGCCAAAATTTCCTCTTCAGTCATTGTCTCAAATGGTTTAGAAAAATATATATCTATTTTTAAATTGGGTACTGCATCCATTATTATAGGCAGTGATATATACTCTCTCATTCCTAGAATAAAGGCATATAATGACATGTTTTTATAATATAGAGGACCTAATTCAGGGTTCATTTGTCTTTCTTCAATTTTCCCATCACTTTGGTGTAGGTAGATCTTATCGTTTACGTGAACACCGTATACATCTTTTTCAGCCATGCCCCTATACAGTACTAGATTAAATTGCTGTTTAAGAAGATTCTGAATTTTAAATTTGACATCATTATGCTCAAGTTTATCATTGGTCAAAAATTCAAAACAAAACATATCATATTGGCTGCTATTAAGTAGTAACTTTTTTGTATTTGCATTTAAGTTCTTGTCATAGATGAAATACTGTAGTGGAACTCCATTTAACTCGTCAGGATATGCCATATAACACAACGAATTGAGATACTGATTAATAAATTGAAATCTATGATAATTGCCATATCTAGTAATCGTTCCAGCATCAGCTTGTGCACCTTCAACATAATTCTTAAACACATTCCGTTGAATAAGACCTAAAGTGTCTATTCCAAATGCAGAAACTGTAGATAAGTGTTCATCTATTTTTTGATGAATAGCAGAAGTATTCCCTGCTAAAACTTCACTTATATAATTATAATTAACTTCATTGGGATGGGTATTGGCTAAAAAAGCACCATCAGAATTAATCCAAACAAAATGCGGGATTCCTACATGAGGAAATAGGTCTTGCAAATACTCATCAAGAACCAACATTGGTTGAGCTATTTCATACGAACTGGTATATCGATCCACAAAAGATGCTATTTTGTCTTTAGAATCTTTTGTTTTTGAACAATTGACAAGTATAAAATTAATATCAGGACTAAACTTTTTTTGTAATAAATCAACCTTTGGAAAGCCTTCGATACAACTCTTACACCAAGTCGCCCAAAAATCAAAAATTAATAGTTTGCCTTTGTATTCACTAAGATTCTTACGTATGGTATCACCATTAACATAGAATAAATGTTCCTTAGTCCAAAAGTTATCAGGTACCTTCTCTCCAATTTTTAATGGAGTATTCGCAATAGTAGTACTATTGACATTTTGTCCTCGTACAGGTATTATAATTAATTGGGTAAATAACAGTAAAAAACCTGTAAGCAGGTGAACAGTATTATTAGTAATCATCACCTTACTATTGTTAAAAGAAGGATAGAAAAAAGCGATCAAAGTAGAAGGCCAATTAAATTCCAAAGATTTACAGTTTTCATCTTTTCTAGATCTTTTTTGTTTCTCGAAATTCAAGTGCTCTTCTGCGTCCAAAGCATACTTTAACTTCAACTGGTATTCATATATCAGCGATGCTAAATACTTTGCATAGCCTTCTCTATCATTTGTCTTTAATACTTTTAAAGCTAATTTCCCCATTTTAACAATAAATAATATGGATAAAGACTTTAATATGTTAGCATGAGGAACCCGCCGAATGAGCAGTCCTCTTCTAACCCAATAAAAATTCATCATAATTTTAGGTTTTAAATATTTAATCAAAATATTATGATAAGTCTCTATAAGTCTTAGTGAGCCGGTATTTAGTAACGGCACTAACTACTGACATCAACCTAGAACTTTGCTAACTAAACATAATACTATGAAAATTGAACACTTAAAAAGCACCGACCAGTCATATCGACTAGCAATACATAGATATATGTGCAATAACACTTGGAAGGAATAGAAAAGATTGGTATTTTTAGAGTGCAAAAATAAAAGTAACCTAACCGATCTAAGACCTGTATCTGCTATGCTGTATATATGAGTCATGCCCTTTGTAACAAAAGAGCCGGTGCGGACAAATCGGGATGGGGCAAGCTTTCATGCATACAAAATAAGTATGGCTGCAGCCCTCTCTCCTTTTCTGTCTTTTATTGCTGTTATTATTCGGGATGCCGGATAACGTTCTTTCTTAAGTGATGGATAGCAATCCTGCTTTGATTACAGATCAAAGTAAAGGATGTATTGGTACTGTTGGTTTTCGTTTTCATAGTTCTCATAGTTTATAAATATGGTTTATGATAACGATGGTACTCCAGAAGCAGATTAGATAAGCAATATTGGCTGGTTAAATACCAATAGGGCGAGCTCCAAAGCTTTTGAACGCGGTACGACCAAGCACCCATAACTCAAGAGTTATGTCCACAAAAGACTTACATGAAGTCCGCCCTATTAGACTAATATCGCTAAGATATAAAAATCTAATAGAAATGGCGAACCCACGGTTATCTCATGTGGAATATTGGTCGTTTTCGTTCATGAGTAACATCGTTACGGTTAAAGCATAGGCTTTTTCCGTTTCGCTATTAATTGATATACAAATATATAAAACAAAATCAACTATTCGCTATAGCGAACAATATTTTTTAAAAAATATTTATGGTCATAGAAACTAAAATTTTAAACCTAAATAAAAGCATTTGCAATTATATAAAACAAAGATTTTTCTCTCCATTTAAAATCAATGGAGAACCAATTAGTCTTAACAAATATGCATACGCTTGTAACCTATCATCTTCTACAATTTCAAAGATAAATGAAGGTAATGGATACAATATTCCAGTATCTACAATAAATTCTATATGCATTTTAGAGAAAATATCCTTATCTAATTTTTTTATAGAGTTTGAGAAGTACTTAAAAGAAAAAGACAGAAATACAAACTAGTATAATGAATCGACTAGAAGAAATTTATCAAAGCCAAATACGCCTATAGAGATTATTTGGTGTAAAATGTATTACGTTAAACAAGTTGTTGCCAATAATACTAAAATACAGAACTTATGAGTGACGATTTATCTAATTATATAATTGCCCAAGACCTATCATTTGTTGGAATTTTAAGTGACATAAAAAAATCTCCAACTAGTTTATCTCCAGTTTTTGAAGCTTTTACCAATGCTTTAGAATCAATAAAAATTAAAAAAAGTGAAGATAAAGAATTTGGTAATGGTAAAATCGTAATTTCAATCTACGCAAACGAATTAACAGATAAGACCTCAGAATTTCAAGCAATTGAAATCTTAGACAATGGTATTGGCTTTAATGAGAATGAATTTAAAAGATTTAATACTTTTAAAGACAATTCAAAAGGATTCAAAAATTTAGGTTCTGGAAGAATTCAATATGTCCACTTTTTTGATAGAACAATAATTAAAAGTGTTTTTAAAAATAATGATAAATACTTTGAGCGAGAATTTATTTTGTCAAAAAGCAAACCTTTCTTAAATAATAATGCAATTGTTAAACAGAATCATTGCCGAGAAACAAACGAAAAGGAAACTTACTCAAAAGTTTTATTTACAGGTCTTCTTGAACAAAGCAACATTTATAATTCATTAACCGATAAAAAATTTAAAGAGGAATTACTTAAAAGATACTTGCATTACTTTTGTTTTAACGCAAACGATATTCCTGAAATTATTATTGACTTTTATATATTTGGCAAGTTAGAATCTTCCTCTACTTTAACAAAATTTGATATTCCTCAATATGATAAAAAGGAAGATATTATTATAAATTATAGCAAACGAAGTAAAGATGCTACTGCAATCGAA
>NZ_JADEYQ010000019.1 GCF_022627575.1 Sphingobacterium rhinopitheci | reverse complement strand
TTAAAGTTAAATTGTAACTTTCGTTTCTCAACTACTCATTACGCTACATGATCATTTTCTTAAAGAACTTTCTTCGCATCCGCATCGCGCTTCTGCTTATATTTCGAGCATTACTGCTGTACTTATCATTTTTTGTTTTCCCTTCGTTTCCGTCGGGACTGCAAAGGTAGAAAATTTATTCTAACCTCCAAATTTTATTTGAAGATTTTTCTTTTTGTTTTTCGCATATTTCTATGCTTAAACATCTTCTACTCTACTTTTCAAGGTTGTTACCAACCGTTACTCCCTTGCGGAGTGGTGCAAAGATAGCACAAAATATATCCTACTTCCAAGTGTTTTATTCCTTATTTTCTGAAATAGCAGCTAAGTTGTTGATACGATGACGGATAAAATGAATTTTTAACCTAAAATAATTCGATAAATTAAAAAAAGTATTTAAATTACAATAAACTTATATAATTATATACAATAGCCTTCTTTATAAATAAGCACTGAAACTTATCATATAACCAATTATAAATAAAACAATTATATAGTTACATTAATGATAGTATAATATAAACTAAATAGATAACAACCATTAAAACCATTTTATGAGCATCTTAATAAGATCATTTGCGATCTGCATTGCTACATTAGGCATAATAGCGTGCAATTCAAATTTAACCACAACTAATAAGTCTAACTCAACCTTCGACAGCGAAAAGAAACCTGCTCAAGTAATATTCGACACTGACATGGGGCCTGATTATGATGACATTGGAGCTATAGCTGTTTTACACGCTTTAGCTGATAGTAACGAATTAGAAATATTAGCAACAGTATCAAGCAATGGTCATCCAGATATTTCGCCAACAATTGAAGTATTAAATAGATATTTTGGCAGGCCAAATATACCTATTGGTGATGCCTCATCATCAGCATTAAATTTCACAGCTAGTAATAACTGGAATAATAAACTTATAGCACAGTTCCATCCCGCATCTAAAGGAAAGAAGTACGAACCAGCCGTAACAGTATACAGAAAAATTTTAGCTAGTCAACCAGACAATAGCGTAACTATACTTACTGTAGGCTTTATGACTAACATTAGTGATTTATTAAAATCTAATCCCGATACTATTTCAAATATGAATGGTTTAGAATTGGTAAACAAAAAAGTTAAAAATTGGGTTGCTATGGCAGGGACTTTCCCTGATGGAAGAGAGTTTAATGTATTTGAAGACTCCACCGCATCAGTATATGCATTTAACAATTTCCCTAAACCGATATTATTAAGTGGATTTGAAATCGGTGACAAGATTAAAACAGGCGCAAAAGTCGCTGCACTAAATGACACACTAAGTCCAATATCTGTTGGATATAAATATAATTTTGATACATATTCGAAGGAGGGGGAAAAAGAACGCAGCTCATGGGACCAAACAGCAGTATTAGTAGCTGCACGAGATCCTGAAAGATACTTTTACATAAGCGGTCCTGGTAAATTCATTGTACAGTCAAATGGACTAAATTATTGGCTTCCATCCGAAGAAGGAAATCATCGTTTTTTAATCCATAAATATCCTTCCCGCGAAATAGCAAAAGTAATCGATGATCTCATGCTTCATCAACCCATAAACAAATAATTTCTCATGACCAGGTGATGTTTGTACATCACCTGGTCATGGTTAGCGAATATTATATTTGAAATGCTTCGTATTAAGAGGAGTAATCTAAATTGCAACGCCTAAGAACAGATCAGTTCAAAATCTCTTTTACAATATGTTGATCAGAGATCACGCCTCCATCAAGCTCTATAAGATGTAAATTTTTAAATTCAATAGGCGCTCCCTCAGCTTCTAAACACAAATATCCTTTGCGATTACTGGCTAAGCGTACCCCATTAACATATTTACCATTTACAGATAATTTTATTGTCCCATCAATACAAACTACAGTATACTTATTCCATTGCCCCACACCAAGGCACCGATTTTCAATAGATTTGCTACGCTCTCCCCTTGGATTATCAGGAACAGTAGTGACAGTACCAGCGCCAAATAACTCACCATGAACGTAAGCTATGGGTTGTACTTCACCATTTTTTTTATTTTGATTGACCCAATCCAATTCTAACATTTGAACCTCTACGCCATTAGGCAAACGTGATTCAGCATCAGGTAAGGCATCACACCATACAAAAACACCTGAATTACCACCTTGTTGAAGATGCCTCCACTCCACCTGTAATATAAAATTTTGATACATTTTTTCAGAACGTATAACACCAATAGGATTACCTGTAGAAACTAAAATATCCCCATTGACCTCCCAAGTATCGGAAGAAGTATTAACATCAATCCACCGAAGAGGCTGATCAACAGATTTGCCATCAATCAAGCTATTCAGACATTTGGCATCTCCAAATTCAAAAAGCACATTTTTTTGAGCAAAAGCATTATTGAGATAAAAAAATAAGACGAAGAGAAATAAATAGCGCATAAAATTATAATAGGTTTATTTAAAAATAGCAAAAACTCTATATATAAACCAATTAAAAAAAGATAACCCCTGTAATGTCTTGCCCCATAGACAAAACATAGCTATCATGAGTTCCATCCTATGTGAATAAGGATTCCAAATTCATTATATGCCACATTATTGAAAAATCCTAATCAATTCCCATAACAGCCAATAATAGCGTGATTCACGTGTAACATCCAAAACCATACCTACATTATGGTAATTCTCCACGGAAATCTATTCAGCAAAAATTTATTATCATCCACCCAAGTAGCCCGCTCAAAAGCTGCATATTACTATTATTAATAATCATGTGAGCTAATTTCTTATGCTAGATCGATAATGAGCAATTTGTTTTCCAAATTATATCCTTTCTTTAGTGTAATTCAAAGCAGTCAAACAACGAACAATAGCAGTAACATTAGTACGAAAAAAGATATACCAGATCGTACCGAATTTAAACAAAACAAAGAACCAAACATAATTCATACTTCAGGTAAAAATCCGATCTACAGGAAGAACAACATTCAATAATCATCATGATATTCCAAGATTTATTTGGCAAAACATTTAAAAACACAAAACAAATTCACAACTTTAGTTTAAAAAATAAATTATATTCTCTATTTTGTATTAATTTTCGAATAATATAAACCATTACATGACAACAGAAGAATTAAAATCAATAAACATAGATGTTGAAAATCTAGGTACTTCAACAGGTAACACATGGTTTGCGAAGGGTGATATTATTAAATCATACTCACCTACAAATGGTAAATTAATAGCATCTGTTAAAAGCACCACACGCAATGAATATGATCAAGTATTGGCGGAAGCCGCAAAAGCAAAGCTACTATGGCGTGATATCCCCTCACCAAAACGTGGAGAAATAGTACGTCAGCTAGGTGATAAACTAAGAGAACTAAAGCCTACATTAGGGAAATTAGTATCCTATGAAATGGGCAAATCATACCAAGAAGGTATGGGTGAAGTACAAGAAATGATCGATATCTGTGACTTTGCAGTAGGATTATCAAGACAATTGTACGGTAACACAATTCACTCCGAAAGACCTGGCCATCGGATGTATGACCAATACCACCCGTTAGGCGTTATTGGTATTATCACTGCCTTTAACTTTCCGGTAGCGGTATGGGCATGGAATGCAGCATTGGCGTTGGTGTGTGGAAATGTAATCGTATGGAAACCATCCGAAAAAACACCCATTTGTGCCGTTGCCTGTCAACAGATCATCGCAGATATATTAAAAAAGAATAATCTACCAGAGGGAATTTCATCCTTAGTAACAGGAGACGCTGAGGTGGGGAAATGGATTGCTGAAGATGAGCGTATCACTTTAGTTTCTGCTACTGGATCTACAAGAATGGGGAAAGAAGTAGCTAAAACCGTAGCTGGTCGATTAGGTAAAAGTTTATTGGAGTTAGGTGGCAACAATGCAATCATCGTAACGCCTAGTGCTGATTTAAAAATGACGGTTATTGGCGCTGTATTTGGTGCTGTCGGTACTGCGGGGCAAAGATGTACTAGCACAAGAAGATTAATCATACATGAAAGTATTTACGATAAAGTCAAAAACGCTTTAGTAGATGCTTACAAACAGATAAAAATCGGAGATCCTCTAGATACGAATCATCATATGGGTCCACTTATTGATACTGATGCTGTACATATGTACTTAACAGCGCTTGAAGAAATCAAAAAACAAGGTGGAGAAATACTAGTTCCGGGAGAAGTATTGACAGGAGCAGGTTATGAAAGTGGTTGCTACGTCACACCTGTAATTGCCGAGGTAGAGAATCACTACGACATCGTACAACATGAAACTTTTGCACCTATACTTTATCTTATCAAATACACAGGTGAAGTGGACAATGCTATCCAACTTCAAAATGCGGTACGTCAAGGGTTATCTTCTGCAATAATGACTTCAAATCTTCGTGAGTCCGAAATATTCTTGAGCCAAAATGGTTCTGATTGTGGTATTGCTAATGTGAATATCGGAACATCAGGAGCGGAAATAGGTGGTGCTTTCGGGGGAGAGAAAGAAACTGGCGGTGGTCGAGAATCAGGGTCAGATGCGTGGAAGGCGTATATGCGCAGACAGACAAATACGATCAACTATACAACAAGTTTACCTTTAGCACAAGGGATTAAATTTGATCTATAACCTAATATCATACAACCTATATTATGAGAGAAACACACAAAATACTAGCAAAACACATACTAGCGGATGGTTTTCCGCTAGTAATAGACCTTAACAAATCACATAATTCTTACATTGTTGACATCAATGGGGATGAATACTTGGACATGTTTAGTATGTTCGCTTCATCACCTATCGGTTACAATAATCCTCATATACTAGAGAATAAACATTTACTCGAAGATGTAGCCATAAATAAATTAGCACTATCAGATATTTACCCACAACAATTTGCTGCATTTATGGAAACATTCTCCCGTGTAGCCATACCAGAAGAGTTATCATACTCTTTCTTTATTGATGGAGGAGCATTGGCTGTAGAAAATGCCCTTAAAGCAGCATTTGATTGGAAAACGAGATTGAATATTTCTCAAGGAATAGAAAAGGAAGCTAGTCAAGTCATACATTTCAAGCAAGCATTCCATGGACGTTCGGGTTATACATTATCATTGACCAATACCAAGGATCCTAGAAAGTATATGTACTTTCCAAAATTTGACTGGCCACGTATTATAAATCCGAAATTGACATTCCCATTAACGGAAGAATCTATAGCCAGTACTATTACAGTAGAAAAAACAGCAATAGATCAAATAAATAACGCTATTGCCAATAATCCACATGAAATTGCTTGTTTAATAATAGAAACTATTCAATCTGAAGGTGGAGACAATCATTTCAGAGCAGAGTTTTTGCAACAATTGCGCAGCATCTGTGACGAGCATGATATCCTACTTATATTAGATGAAGTACAAACAGGTATTGCTATGACAGGAAAAATGTGGAGCTACGAACATTATGGTATCATCCCTGATCTAATCGCTTTTGGCAAAAAAACTCAAGTATGTGGCGTTCTAGCCAATAGGGATAAATTTGACCGTGTAGAGAATCATGTTTTTAAAGAGTCAAGCCGTATAAACTCCACCTTCGGAGGTAACTTGGTCGATATGATTCGCTTTCAACTCATACTAGAAGTGATAGAAAAAGAAAACCTTGTTTTCTTAGCACAAGAATTAGGTAATTATATGTTAGCTAAAATTCATCAATTGGTAAAAGACTTTCCTTTTTTATCCAATGCACGTGGCAAAGGGCTACTTTGTTCCTTTGACTTTGAAGATGAAAAAACAAGAGACCAATTTGTTAGTGATGCATTTCAACAGAAGCTATTGATTTTGGGCTGTGGAGAAAAAAGTATACGCTTCAGACCGCATCTAACGGTATCTATCAACGATATAGACAAAACATTTGATATAATCCGAAAAGTTTTAAACCACTAATAACCTACACACTTATTAAGATAAAGGCCTTTAATCATATGAATGAAGGCCTTTTTTGTAATATTAATAACCAAAGTAACAAACTATTAATTTGGAAATGCATACTTTAGTATAACTATAAAAACAGCACCATGACGAGTTTAATTACGATAGAGCAGTCCAAAGAATTATTAGCTAATCCAAAAACTATAGTATTGGATGCTACGATAGACAAAGTCAATCAAAAAATTGATAACAGCCATGTAAAGCTTATTCCCAATTCATTATTCTTTGATATCGAGCATAATTTTTCAGATCATACGACAAGTCTACCTCATACGATGATAGATATGGTGAATTTTACTGCTAAAGCACAACAATTAGGAATAAACGATGATTCTATCCTTATCATTTATGATCGTTGGGGAGTATACAGTAGTCCACGTGCTTGGTGGATGTTCAACTATATGGGGCATAAAAATGTATACGTACTCAATGGAGGTTTACCAGCATGGGAATCCAATGGTTTGCCGACTGTAAGTGAACACATCACCTCCAACGAATTAGGTAATTTTGAAGCCAAAAAACAAAACAATTGGTTTGCCGACACCCAATTTGTACTATCACTATTACCTGAAAAATCAACACGTATCATAGATGCACGCGGAAAAGGACGATTCTTAGGGACTATACCCGAACCTAGAGAGGGGGTCCGTTCAGGACATATTCCACAATCATACAATATACCTTTTGAAGAGGTACTAGCAGGCATCTACATGAAAGATACTACAGCTGTAAAAGAAACATTATCTAGCCTATTAACGCAAGAAGGTTTAAATATATTTTCATGTGGTTCGGGGATTACAGCTTCGGTCTTGGCATTGGCAGCATACGAAGCTGATTACAAAAATATAGCCGTATATGACGGCTCATGGGCAGAATGGGGCGCCGACTCTACCCTACCAATTGCTATTGGAGACGAGTCCTTATAAAAAGACTCGTCTTAATGCTTTTTGAAATTCATTGTCATTTAACCAATCGTAAACCGAAGATCTCAATTTCTTCACTACAACAACCTTCTCCTCAGGGACAACTTTTTTCTTTTTGGTCAAGGTAGAAGATACGACATCATTGTTCAACTGCACTGAAGTAGCAAACATATTGATATTTAAATATGGAATAGATACGCCGAGAATCACACCCGGTAGCCCCTGTATCAACTCAGGTCCTGCCGGAATCGCTAGTTGATTGGAAAAAAAAGCAACTACATAGATCGAATCTTGGATGATACCATTAGCACGTCTACAATCATAACCTGCTATATTGCGGTATTCATCTGTATATTTCCACTTTACGATAGGCACAGTATCTTTAACTATCAACTCATCATCACCAAAAGGTAATAAACGCTGATATTGTCCTATCCTAAAATCAGTATATGTTTTAGAATCTTTGAATGTAGGTAAGTAAGCTATTCCACTTCTATAGTTGTCTGGATATTCTTCTTTTATCGTTTCAAAAAGTGTTTCCTGACCACTAAATTTGAGGGTATATTTGGTTAAGATCTCCTGAGGGCCATTTTTCACGACATTCTCCACGGAAAATTTATCCCACACATCCATAACAGGCTTATTGAGGTAATGATTTTTAATAAAATTTTGCAAATGAAACCTAGATTCATAAGTTATTGTACCGCTATTGGCAAAATAAGCATATTGTGCTGAAGCAGAAAAAATACTAAACAACAAAACCAAATTTACTACGATATACTTTTTCATATTATTCGCCTCCTTTCATACTGGTAAAATTATAAATCAACTTGAGCATAGCATATCTATGCAGCACATCATTGGTTGTCTGTGTAAAAGCATAGCCACTTTGACTCCTACGCACTCCGCTATTGCGGTTGAAGATATCATTTACAAATAGCTGTGTCTCCAAAGATTTATCTTTAAAGAATTTCTTAGAGATAAAACCATTCATATTGAAGACATTGAAAGCTTTCAATGTCTGTGTGGCAGCTTCGTAAGATTGATTCCCATTAAAACCTACTTTGATACCCTTAGTTAAAGTATAATTAAAATTAAAATAAGAACTAAAAGTAAATGTATTACTATTTAAGTCTGGCTGTAAAGTAGATTTCATAAACTGAAATCCAGGATTGACATTTACATAAAAGCTCCATTTATCAGCTATATAAGAATTAAATCCAATATTTGGGGTGATATTATACGTTTCATTATTGTTTAATTCTGATTCTCCATTATTTACAGACAGATAGTTAAAAGAATTGTTATAATTCAAGCTACCGCCTAAATTTCCACTCAAATTAAACCGCTTCCATATAGGTTGACGATATTCGGAATAAAAGGAAATATATGTATTTGGTTTCTTAATATTAACATATTGAATATCCCTTTTCCCCGTCTCACTAAAGTAGTTTACTTTTGCTGTTACAGCATTAAAAGATTGCGTCATATAGATACTGCTATAAAAGCTTTGATCCTTTATTTGTTTGTAGGAATTAAAATAAAGATTATACGAATTTCTAAAACCAGACTGCAGATCAGGATTTGGTAAATAGTTGACCACAGTTTCTCTATTCTGATTCAAGGGTTCTATTTGATTCAAGGATGGTTGTGTAGTACGTCCATTATAATAAAAGCTCAAATTTTTACTTTTCGTGATTTTATAATTTGCCGATACCGTAGGAGCAACAGATTGTTGATTTCTATTCAAGGTACTATTCAAGGTATTATAAACGCGCTCTACTGTTTCAAAACTAAATCTATTACTGGCATTAAATGTTAACTTATCATTCTTATAATTAACACCTGCATTCACCGCATTACTGATCGTATGCTGATTAAAATCATTTAACTGATTTTGATCCAATATATCGTATAATCCTGTTGAAGGATCTTTATCAAAAGATTTATTCAAGATAGCGTTAGTATTATTCCCTACAGCATAACCGACCGTTCCAGTCCATCTTTTGGAAAGAGGCTCTGAATAGCTCAAAGAAGCATTGAAATTAGTATTCTTTGAATTATCCGTCTTATACTGATCAATTAATAGATTTGGATCATTGTTAGCAAATTGAGTTAAAGAATAATAATTAGCATTTCCATTATCTTTATTTGATGCTATAGAAGAATTTAAAGTAATGGATCGACGAAGCTTTAGAAACTTTCGGGTTAATAAAATACTAGCATTTATATTTTCACTCGATCGATGGCCGATATCATCAGATTCCACTTCATTGATGAGCGAAAAATCCAAGTTTTGATCTTGCGAATTGCTATATGATTTATTATCTCTATTCGTTTGTGCATAGCCAAATTTGAAGGTTATATCTGCTAAAGAATCCACTTTAAAATCATAGCGCACATTGGCATTATTATTCTTTGTCTCATTATTGGTAAAGCCTGTAGAATTTTCTATTCGAGCGATATCAGGAAGATTATTTTGAGAAAAATAAGTTCTATTATTATCCACAGACATTTGGGCTCTTTGATAATTGACATTTAACTTATGCTTATCTTTATTGAACTTATTGGAATAACTAGCGCCTAGATTTAATGCTGTAGGTACACCATTACCATTATAATTACCCGCCCATCCACTATTTACAACATCGTCCGATGAAGAAGTAATAAAAATAGCACCATCCTCGGCTTGAACATTAGTGCTACCTCCCACTCCATACTTCTGTCCATCTTCAAAACCGAGACTTACCATTCCATCATTAGAATATATGCCATAAGCAGCAATTTTTTCCGATCCTTTGAATTTGTTAACCATCCCTTTGAATCCGTAATAACGATCCGTACCTCCACCTGCTAATACTTGACCGAAAGTACCTTTTTTCATGTCTTGTTTCAGGGTGATATCTATGGTCTGGGTACGTTCTCCATCATCTATCCCTGTACGTACTGCTACATCAGATTTCTTTTCATATACCATTACTTTATCCACCATATTAGATCGGATATTTTTCGTTATTAACTTAGGATCATTCCCAAAAAATTCCTCTCCGTCCAATAATACTTTCTTTACTTCTTTGCCCTGAGCGGTTATATTACCATTCGCATCTACAGTGATTCCCGGTAATACTTTCAGTAAATCCTCTACATTTGCATCTTTGGCGACCTGAAAACTAGAGGCATTATAAACTGTAGTATCCCCTTTAAGTACTATAGGTACAGCACCTGTTACCGATACTTCTTCTAATAACAAAGCTGCTTTGGACAATTTGAGTGTACCGATATTGATATCCTCGTTTGTTAGTTGAAAATCTCTAGTATAATCGGCATATTTTGGATAGGATACGATCAGTTTATAACTACCTGTATCTAAGTCTGTCAATAAAAACGAACCATTATCTTTGGTCCAGGCAAACTTTACTAAGATAGAATCTACTTGATTCAGAATGGCTATAGAAGCCTTTTCTAATTTCCCATTATCTGCACCATCTACAACTATTCCAGAAATCTTGGTCTGTGAAAAGGTATTAATAGAAAAAAATAAAAATAGAATTGATAGGAGTAATCTTCTCATTTAGTTTATAAGTATGGTAATTAATATCAACTATGCCGTTTTCTTCGAATAATTAAACCATTGGTTTTTAAAACAACGGAATACAAGATATTCTTTCTCATTAACTACAACACACAAATTCCCCTGATAAGTAGATTACTTTTATAATTGATTCTTAAAAGTAGTAATAAACTACGAAAATATCGTTTAAGAGAAAATAATTAACAATACTTAACAAAAAAAGAGAAGCTGTACTATACAGCTCCTCTTATTTTGTTATATTTATTTTATGCTATCGCAATGGTACATAGCCATCATCACCTGGCACTTTATCGAATTGATGATTTTGCCATTTCACTTTAGCTTCTTCAATGGTTTCCTTAGCTGTAGCTACAAAATTCCAATAGATAAAACGCTCTTCAGGAAAGGGCTCTCCACCAAAAATATAAACTGTAGTATTGGGTTTCATTTCAAAAGAACATAGATGCGCATCTAGTGTAATTAATATTTGTTTATTACCGTAGGTAAAACCACCGCTTTCAATCTCTCCATTGAGAATATACAAACCACTTTCACCAAATAATTGACTTTTAAAATCAATGATTTTCCCAACATCACCTGTTTTTATTTCTATCATATAGAGCTTGCTATATACTGGGACAGGTGATTTGTGACCAAAGAGATCCCCTGCAATAAGTTTATAATGAACGGTATCTTCTTCCCATTCCGGAATATCTTTGGCTTCGATATGATGAAATTCGGGATCCATAAATTCCAATTCTTTAGGCAAAGCCACCCAAATTTGCAAGCCGTGCAAAAATTTATCCTTTTGGCGCAGATATTCAGGCGTTCGCTCCGAATGAACGACACCTTTACCAGCTGTCATCCAATTGACAGCACCGGGCATAATTTCAATGGCAGTTCCCAAACTATCGCGATGAAATATGGAGCCTTCGAATAAATACGTCAATGTAGATAGACCAATGTGGGGATGTGGTCCGACATCTAGGTTTTCATGGTCTGCCAAACATGCTGGCCCCATATGATCAATAAATACAAATGGTCCAATTGCTCTTTTCTGACGAAATGGCAATAACCTACCCACTAAAAAATTCCCAATATTAGCAGCTGTTTCTTCCCGAATGAAATCTATATTCGACATGATGTATTTCCCGTTGGTATATATTATAAAAATACTATTTATTGCACATTTGTGTACTATATAAGGCTAAAAAAGCCTATCAGATATAAATATTGATAGGCTTGATACGTAAATAACGAGAAACTCTTAAAAATGAAAAGTTAAATTATGCTCTTCTATCTTACGCCTTAAGTTTGCTAAAGCATAACGCATACGTCCTAATGCCGTATTAATACTGACATCGGTAATTTCTGCAATTTCTTTAAAACTCATACCGCAAAAATGTCTCATTATTAAAACCTCCTTTTGGTCATCTGGTAAAAGTTGAATTATCCGTTTCAAATCCTTATCTATTTGATTTTTTACCATAACATTCTCTGCATTATCATCGGAGAATACTAATACCTCAAAAATATCATAGCCATCTGAATTAACTATGGTAGGAGCTCTTTTTTGTTTTCTAAAATGATCGATTACCACATTATAGGCGACGCGCATTACCCAAGGTAAAAACTTACCTTCTTCATTATAGCGACCCGATTTAATTGTATTGATAACCTTTATAAAAGTATCTTGAAAAAGATCTTCAGCCAAGTACGAATCTTTAACACGTACATATATTGAAGTGTATACTTTTCTTTTATATCGATCTACTAACTCTTTTAATCCATTCTCATCTCCCTGAATATACAAATGGATTATTTCTTGATCTGTCTTATTTTTTAGTAATTTCATACAATTCCCTAATTAAGCTAGAGTTTGGTTTTATATTAAAAGAGTATTAGTGTTTCGATAAGCAATTAGTTTAATTAGTATAACATATTAGTAATTTACTCATAATACCTTAATGTATCAAATCAGACAGATACTTTTAACATTAATTTACATTTATGTATCCATAAAAAAAGCTCCAAGGATATCCCCTTGGAGCTTGATATTATTATGTATTAAATACTTATTTGTACAATGGAAATTCAGCCATTAAGTCTTTCACCTTCGTGTGAATAGATGCTAATTTAGCCTCATCATCTTTCGCTTTCAATGCAGCGTCAATCAATTCACCAATCTGTAACATCTCTGCTTCTTTCACACCACGCGTTGTAATAGCTGCTGTACCAAAACGAACACCAGAAGTTACAAAAGGAGAACGTGTATCAAAAGGAACCATATTTTTGTTCGTCGTAATACCCGCTAAACCTAATACTGCTTCTGCTGCTTTACCAGAGATATCTTTGTTACGTAAATCGACCAACATCAAATGGTTATCAGTACCACCAGAGATAATTTTATAATCGCGATCAACAAAGAACTTCGCTAAAGCTTGCGCATTTGCTTGTACTTGTTTAGCATAAGTTAAATAGTCATCTGTTAAAGCTTCACCATAAGCAATCGCTTTAGCAGCGATAGTATGCTCTAATGGTCCACCTTGCGTACCCGGAAATACGGCTAGATCTAATAATTGAGTGATTGTACGCGTTTCACCTTTTGGTGAAGTTGCACCCCAGGTATTTTCAAAATCTTTGCCTACCATGATCATACCACCACGAGGACCACGCAATGTTTTGTGTGTCGTAGTCGTTACGATATGACAGTGAGGAAGTGGATCATTTAATAAACCTTTAGCAATCAAACCTGCAGGGTGAGAAATATCCGCTAATACCAAAGCACCGATTTCATCAGCTACTTTGCGGATACGAGCATAATCCCAATCACGTGAATAAGCAGAAGCACCACAAATGATCATTTTTGGTTTTTCGCGTAACGCAGTTTCTTCTAATCCTTCGTAATCTATTAAGCCTGTTTCTTCTTTAACACCGTAAAATAATGGTTGGTAAATTTTACCTGACAAGTTCGCTGGAGAACCATGCGTCAAGTGACCACCATGAGATAAATCTAAGCCTAAAATTTTATCGCCTGGTTTGATTGTAGCCAAAAATACTGCTGCGTTAGCTTGCGCACCAGAGTGAGGTTGAACGTTTACCCATGCAGCACCAAATAATTTTTTAGCACGTTCGATGGCGATAGTTTCAATCTCATCTACAACTTCACAACCACCGTAGTAACGTTTTCCCGGAAGTCCTTCTGCATATTTGTTTGTCAAAACTGAACCTGCAGCTTCCATCACTTGTTTACTTACAAAGTTCTCAGAAGCAATAAGCTCAATACCTTCTTCTTGGCGTTTTAGCTCGTTAGCGATAAGATTAAAGATAGCTTGATCTCTTTCCATTATATTTAATTTGTTTATTGTTTTTTCTTCCCAAAGATACAATTATCTATTTTTTTAATCGTATGGATATTTAAACTTTTAAAAAATTTCTGTTTATTTTTCAAATAAGAAACTATATCTCAAAAAACATAAATAATAATATATAATATTATGCAGAAAGCTCTTTTTTCAAAATATTCTGTGCAACATCATACGGGTTTTCACTCCATTCATTTGCATGCTTGAAGACTACAGCGATATAATCATCGACATTAGCGGTCGGAGGCATTATTTTACTTGCATTTTGAAATAATAAAGAAGTATTATTTTTCAAATCTTTAATTATAGTCCAAGCCAAGTCCGAAACATATAACTGTTGCGTAAAATTATGCTGAAATTCAGCTTCCAAATCAGCAATTATATTTTTCTTAAACTGTTCAATTGTCCCCTCAGTATTATGATTACGTAACATTATTTGCTGTGGCGATATACGATTTACAAATAACAATAAACGCTCATAAGCTGCAAATCTTAACTGCAGCGTATCCTTTGTAAGCTCCTTTCTTTCGTGGATTGAATTAATCTTCAATAAAGAAACCTCTATTTTGGGCCATACAATATAGAAAGAAAGTACTACAGCAATACATCCACCTATTGCTGTAACCAATAGCTGTAAAAAAAAAGTCGTATATTCCATATGAATTAATAAGCAATGTTTATATTCTGTCAAAAAAAAGACGAAGGGTTTATTTTATTTAAAAATATGTAATTTTGTTTAACAATCATATAGAAAAGAAAAAGCAATGAGTACAGAAAATATAGCTACTGCAGCACCTGTTACATTAACTGTTGGGGCGGTTGCAGAATTAAAAAAACTAATTGACCAACAAGAAATTACGGAAGAGTACGGTCTACGTATCGGTGTTGAAGGCGGTGGTTGTTCAGGAATGAACTATATTCTTGGTTTTGATCAAAAGAAAGAAGGTGATACGGAATTCGCTATTGAGGGAATTCGTGTATTTATGAATAAAGCACACGGAATGTATTTGGCGGGAATGGAAATTGACTTCAAGAGCGGTCTTGAAGCTAGAGGTTTTACGTTCAACAATCCAAACGCGACAAGCACATGTGGATGTGGCTCAAGTTTTTCAGCATAAACAATTTCTACCAACTAAAAATGGGCAATCATAGTACTATGATTGCCCATTTTTGTTAATAAATAATAGCTACTAAAAAGTCCCTTCAAGATATATTTGCTACATAAACCTGCCATCACCCAATCATTCAATTTTTCAACACTACTCCTATCCATCATTAACAGACTAGTAATTACTATTAAACAGGCTAGTATGGAATTGTAATGCACTTATTTTAGCATGTTACAAATTGAATAACGCATAAATCATACAAAAAAAAGATTACTCCTTAAGGTACAATGATTTATAAAAAACAATCATATTTTATTTTGGTTACAAACATATTTATCATTACGTTTGCCGCCATAAAGCCTAAAGAATCTTATTACCAATCTGTCAAACTACATAAATACAGATTTCTATAAGGAGAAATGAAAATGAACAAACCTAATGATACACGATTATTATTCTGCTATTCTATAGTAAATAAGATAAATAAAAAGGTGTCTACATTAAAAAAGCAGATAAACCCAAAACCGCATAAATATGCACATCAAAGTTATAGTTTTGAATTAGCATATGATGCTAATCTTATATCGTAAGAAATATCAGCTATAAAATAAACCCCTAATAACTAACTAATATATTCAATTTAATTCATGAATGACTTTACTAAAAAAGCATCCATCTATTTACCATTAATTTGCTTAAGTATTGCAGTTAATGCTAAGGAAAACAGCTTTTTAAAAACAAATCAACGCCTGGTAGGCTCAGCGACGAACTATTCACTTATTGAAAAATCCACCTACCAACAAAAAATTACAGGTACAGTAAGAGATGTAAACAACAATCCTATAGCAGGAGCCAATGTCAGTATCTTAGGTACTAACAAGACAACAACAACAAATTCAAATGGTCAATTTGAATTAAATGTATCTCCAAAAAGTATCATACAGATATCATATGCTGGATACAGTGCTCAAACTATAGAAACAGCTAACAAAACAACTTTTCAAATTGTACTTAAAGAAGACAACCAAGAATTGGACGAAGTAGTCGTTGTAGCATTCGGTAAATCAAGCAAAGAAGCATTTACAGGTTCGGCAGGTGTTCTCAAAGCAGATGATCTTGCCAAATCCCAAGTTACCAATCCCGCTAGTGCATTAGCAGGTCGTGTCGCCGGAGTTCAATTAAATGCAACATCGTCACAACCAGGATCTTCACCTTCCATTACTATTCGAGGATTTGGTTCTATATCTTCAGATACAGCGCCCCTTATTGTAGTTGATGGTATGCCTTTTGAAGGAGATTTAAACTTAATTAATGCAAGTGACATAGAATCTATGACAGTATTGAAAGATGCTGCTTCAAATGCTTTATATGGTGCCCGTGGAGCCAATGGCGTAATCATGATTACTACAAAAACGGGTAAAAATGGGGAAGCAAAAATCAATTTAGATGCTAAATGGGGAGTTAATTCTAATGGTTTAAGAAACTATGAAACATTAAACTCACAACAATTTTATGAGACGTATTACAAGATGTTATATAATTATTATATAACAGACAAAGGTGGTGCAATGTCTTCACAAGATGCCCATACTTTAGCAAATAGCCAATTGACAAGCGCTTCGAGTGGAGTTGGTCCAGGTTATATGATATACTCTGTTCCTACAGGGCAAGAATTTATCCAGCAAGGTGGTGCCATGAACCCCAATGCGACAATGGGATCTTTATACAGCTATAACAATCAACAATATTGGTTACAAGCGGATAATTGGGAAAAGGAAGGTTTACAACATGGATTGAGACAAGAATATAATGCTTCAATCTCTGGAGCCAGTGAAAAAATAAACTATTACACATCCGTAGGCTATTTAGATCAAGAAGGTATACAATCTGGCTCTAGCCAAGATCGATTGACTGCTCGCTTAAAATTAGACTACAAAGCAAAAGATTGGTTGAAAGTAGGTGGTAACGCCAATTACAGTAAATATAATTACGCACAAACCTCTGAAGGAACGATTGGAACTGGTACAATTTGGAGTATTATCAAAACCCAAGCCCCAATCTATCCTGTATATTATAGAGGTGCAGACAAAAACATCATGATTGACCAATGGGGTCAACCAATGTACGATTTTGCCAATAACTATGATTTAAGTAAAGCTGGCGGTATAGGCGGAAACGCTATTTTCAACAATAAATACGAAAAATCTGGAAATAATGGCAATTCACTTACCTTAAGTGGCTATGCAGATATAAACTTGACTTCGGATTTGACGTTTACGGTGAATGGTAATATTTACAATTATGACACAAGATATACGTACAGCAAAAGCCCATTTGTAGACTATTACACAAGTTCATCGGATAATGGTTATCTATCAAAAAGCTCTTCACGTACATATTCTTATAATACACAGCAATTATTAAACTATAATAAACGTATTGGATTACATGATATAAGTGGATTATTAGGACATGAATACTACAACTATAAGTATGAATATTTAGGTGCCTCAGGTCGTAATTTCGGTATTGACAATACGACAGAATTAGCAACATTATTAAATTTAAATACAAATCCTAACTCCTATTCAAACGCATACAACAACGAAGGTTTCTTCTTTAGAGGGATGTACAACTATGCGTCCAAATACTTTGGTTCTGTTTCGTTCCGTCGTGATGCTTCGTCCCGTTTTTCAACAGATTACCGTTGGGGTAACTTTTGGTCAATCGGTGGAGCATGGATCATCTCCAAAGAGAATTTCTTCCATGCTGATTGGGTCAATAGTTTGAAAATAAAAGCGTCATTAGGTTCTCAAGGAAATGACAAAATTGGTAACTACTTGTATGCTGACTCTTACAGGGTTATCAACAATGATAATGAAGCAGCGTACCAGTGGAGACAAAAAGGAGCTAAAGATATCACTTGGGAAACGAATACAAACCTAAATATTGGTACAGAATTCGAATTATTTAACAAACGCTTATCAGGTAGTATCGATTATTTCAATCGTACAACGACAGATATGTTATTCTCGCTTAACACACCTCCATCAATTGGCTATACAAGTTATTACCTAAACTTAGGTGATATGCGCAATAGAGGTGTCGAATTAGTATTGAATGCCAATCTAATCAACAAAAAAGATTTTCAATGGGATGTAAACTTTAATATCACTCATGTTAAGAATAAAGTATTAAGCCTTCCAAACGATATTAAGACAACATCAGTAGAAGGTTATGATGGTTACGTAAACTTAGATAAATCTTTTGTTTCAAAGTACAAATATTTCGTAGCTGAAGGATTACCGCTATACACTTGGTACTTACCAAAATTTGCAGGTTTAGATGAACAAACTGGTGAATCATTATACTATAAAGATATCATTGATGGCAATGGAAATATATCAGGTCAAGAAACTACTAAAGATATAACTAAAGCTACAGATTATTTAATCGGTGATGCATTAGCAAAATTCTATGGTGGCTTTGGTACTACAGTATCCTATAAAGGCTTAGATTTATCTATCAATCTAAACTACCAAATAGGTGGTAAAGCATACGATTATACATACCAAACATTGATGCATACAGGTGGTACAACAGCTACAAACTGGCATGTAGATATGCTTAATGCATGGACACCAGAAAATAAAAATACTGATATACCTCGTTTATTATTCGCAGAAACGTATTCACAAAACTCACGTTCAGATCGTTATTTAACGAATGCTAGTTACTTAAATATCCAAAACATCAATTTAGGATATACGCTACCAGCATCCATCAACAACAAACTAAATTTGCAGCGTGTGCGTGTATATATGGCTGTAGAAAACCCTTTCTATATCTCGGCACGTAGAGGATTTGACCCACGCTATACATTACAAGGATATACTAACCCAGAGCTTTATTCTCCTATGCGTACCGTATCTGGAGGTATAAATGTTACATTCTAATTATTACAATAAATACAAAATGAAAAAACGTTATATATATTTATTAGCAGGATCTTTATTAAGCTTAAGTAGTTGTATTAAAGAAACACTACCGACAGAATTTGTATTAGATTCTCAGATCCAGGATTCACCTAGCGCTATAAAAGGATTAGTAAACTCTATCTATTCATCGATGGCAGGCTACCAAAATTCAGATGGTGGTTTAGAGATGATTTCTTATGGAAGTATGCGTGCTATGTTAGAACATGGTACTACCCAAATGGTATGTTCGGGAGCCAATGGATATAATACTATGGGAGCTTATTCGAATGGAAATATCCCTTCTACAGGATCCAACCGCGGACTATACCCTTCTTACCTATATTATGCATACATCAAAAATGTAAATGACATCATTAAATTAATCGGCACTGATGATAATATTGATGACACGAAAAAGGGTTACTTAGGTATAAGTTATGCTTATAGAGCATTGTATTATATGGATTTGGTACAAATCATGGAGTACAAAAAACCTACAGATAAAAGATATACTTATACTACGCCGGAAAATAATTTAGAAAACTTGGGTGTTCCTATTGTTACTGAAAATACTACCTCAGAGGAAGCAACAAACAATCCTCGCGCAACAGTTGATGCAGTATATGATCTTATCTTTAGTGACCTTAAAGCCGCAGAAAAATACTTGGACGGTTACACACGTACCGACAAGACACAACCAAACCTAGCTGTTGTTTATGGTCTTTATGCACGTGCTTATGCAAATATCGCTTCACGTGTAAAAACCTCAGCTACCTATAAAGATGAAAATGCCTATTGGCAAAAAGTAGAAGAATATTCAGATAAAGCAATCAGTACTTCGGGTGCTACTCCACTGACGGAAACAGAATGGACAGATCCTAAGACAGGTTTTAATAACCGCAACTCCCAAAATTCATGGTTATTAGCAACTTCCATATCACAAGGAAATACGGCTGCTGCAAGTGAAGGATCCTTTGTATTTTCAATGATCTTTGGTACTGAGACTGAATTTTCGGTGTACGGCTGGCGTGTTGGTCGTTCATTGGACCGCAAATGGTATGAGCGTCTTTCAGATGATGATTTTAGAAAAAAATCTTGGTTAGCACCAAACTTCTTTTATGAGTCAAAAAATCAAGTTGCTGGAGCCCCTTATTTAATAGAAAAAGATGTTAATGGTAATTTGATAAATAACAAATGGCAAAATACCAACAACAACCAAAGTACAAATGAGCAAGACTGGAATAAAGAATATTCAGGCGTAGGTAACAGTAATTACCAATATCAATTAAACAGTAATCCTGCTTTTATTCGTTCACGCATCAATAAAGGGAATGGATTTACGGGATGGCCATGGTTATATGTAAATATCAAATTCAGACCTTATAATGGTAATAACACAACATATGCTATCGGTGGAGCGACCGATTATCCAGCAATGCGTGTGGAGGAGATGCATTTCTTAAAAGCAGAAGCTGCCCTTCATACAAAAGGAATTGGTGCTGCAAAATCTGCTCTAGAAAATATTGTAAAAACACGTAATAGCAGCTATACATGTACAGCTACAGATGCTACGAGTTTCTTAGATGAGTATATCTTCCAAAAAGGTATTGAATTTTGGGGTGAAGGGATTAACTACTTTGACGCCAAACGTCTAGAAGTAGGTATTCACCGTGCTTATCTGGGTAACAATAATGAACGTTACCAACACCTAATCAATATGGATGGCGTATTTGTTGGATGGACACCAGGATGGAATCAAGCAGAATTGAATGCAAATCGTGCATTATTGTATTACAATAATCCATTTACCAATCCTACAACATTCTATTTCTATCAATCTAATGATGCTTTTAGACCGTATTATGGTATACCATTAAACTAAGCAATAATACCCAAAAAATAAAAACCTGATTGTAATCAATCAGGTTTTTATTTTTTGGGTATTCCGTATCTTTGATAGCGCGATTAAGAATTTCCTAATTCTACAATACGATCAAATTCTTCTGCTTTGAGTGGCATCACAGATAATCTAC
Organism: Sphingobacterium rhinopitheci; assembly: GCF_022627575.1. Classification (GTDB taxonomy): domain Bacteria; phylum Bacteroidota; class Bacteroidia; order Sphingobacteriales; family Sphingobacteriaceae; genus Sphingobacterium; species Sphingobacterium rhinopitheci. Next base: position 22,078 of record NZ_JADEYQ010000019.1, on the reverse strand, counting down.
CTTGACGAACTAACGCTATATTTTGTAAAAATTCATCCGCCTTAACCATCTCTAAAGTAACAGGTTTTTTGAAGGTCTCGACGGGAGATAAATCTACCACTACCCATTTTGTATCATCAGTAGTAGGATCTTGATAATATTCCTTTACTACTTTAGCCACCCCCACTACTTCTTTACCTTCATTGCTATGATAGAAAAGCACTAAATCACCTTCCTTCATTGCTTTCAAATTATTACGAGCTTGATAATTGCGTACACCATCCCAAAATGTCTGGCCGTCTTTATTAAACTGCTCCCAACTATATTTGAAAGGTTCTGATTTGACTAAGAAATAATTCATACTTAAAATTATTGTTGCTCTAACACTTCCATTTTATCTGCAAAATGCGCACAATAATCACGCAAATCACCGATTACATTTTCTGCCATAGGATCACCACCTGAAGATCTTAAAAATGAATCGCCTAATGTCTGTAACGTTTCATAGAAAAAACGCTTCATTTCATCATATGGCATATCTTTGGTCCATAGATCGATACGCATAGAATTTTTGTACTGTGCATCCCAAAGGGCCAAAAACATAGCCTTTGCAGGTAAAGTATCAGATGATTGACCATCTGTAGAAGACCACATGATATTCTCTGGAACGTTATTATCGTCCAGCTCTACATTCAATTTTATTTCTGCTTTTTTCATTATTGTATTTTCAATATTATCATTACTATTCCTACGATAAGAATAAATCCTATCTCTAAGAACCATATTTTTTTCAATTCTTTAAAAATAATGCGAAATGCTAAATCCACCAATGATAAGATGACCAATAGCAAAACTAACCAACCCCAGGAGAAGATCATCTCTTGATCCATCTTCCATTCGGACAGCAGCCATACCAATATAACTGCCAAGGTGATATTCAACGGGGTAAGTTTCATGATTAAGAGTTTTTAAACTTTTTACCTTTTTTCTTAAATCCAGCCTTATTGACGCCCATCTTCTTGACTTTACCTGCCGCTTTCTTCGCTTTAAGACGTTGAGTTTCTTCAATCTTGGCAGCATGCTTTTTCTCATGAAAAGCTCCTTGATAATCGGGATTATCCTTTTTCTTTTGATTATCAATCTCACGCGCTATTGCCTGACGTTCTTCATATGGAGTTTTCTCCACAAAGACCTCCTCTGGCAACTCATATACAGGAATAGACTGTCTTATTAATTTCTCAATTTTCTTAAGGTAATACACCTCTGATTCGTTAGCGAAAGTAATAGAAACACCGTCATTGAAAGCCCTTCCTGTACGACCAATACGGTGTACATAATCTTCAATAACGATAGGAACATCAAAGTTGATTACATGGCTTACATTAGAAACATCCAAACCACGTGCCGCAACATCTGTCGCAACTAAAAAGCGAATCTCCCCAGATTTGAAAGAATTAATAGAATTGATACGTGTATTCTGTCCTTTGTTGGCATGAATAACACGTGCATTCTCTTCTCCAAACTTACGCGTGATAAAACCAAATACATTATCTGCTACTTCTTTTGTTTTACAGAAGATGATGACACGATTGAAAGCTTCCTCATCTTTAAACAAATGCTGTAGCATATTAATCTTGGTTTTTAGATTGGGCACTACATATACTTGTTGGGTAACATTCTTAGCTGGTGTAGCTTGTTCTGTAACTTCTACAATCGTCGGAAAAGCTAAAAAATCACCTGATATCTTACGTACCAATTCGCTCATCGTAGCAGAGAACAAAAGATTTTGGCGTTTGCGAGGAACGACTTCTAATATACGGTGGATTTTACTAATAAAGCCCATATCCATCATCTTATCCGCTTCGTCCATCACCAATACTTTCAGTGACTTCGTCACAATATCTCCTGCTAGATATAAATCTAAAAAACGACCGGGCGTAGCGACAATAATATCACAGCCTTTTGCAAGCTGTTCTTTTTGTGTCTTCGGACCCAAACCTCCATATAATAATACCGTACGTATATCCAAATACGTAGAAAACATACGGATATGTTCTTCAATCTGCATCGCTAACTCACGCGTAGGGCTCAAAATAAGTGCACGCGGATCGTCACCTTGAGCATATTTAAGATTCATCAACAATGGTAATACAAATGCCGCTGTTTTACCTGTTCCTGTTTGGGCTATCCCCATCACATCCTGACCTGATAAAATAGGAACGATAGCTTTTTGCTGAATCTCAGTAGGCTTATCATAGCCTGCTTCAGCAATAGCCGTTAATAATTGCTTGTTGAATTTAAAATCTTCGAATGATACTTGCATCTTGCAAAGATAACTAAAACTTACACTTATTATGTCCAAAGAATGTCAAGCATTTTAAACTATCTAAGTCAAAATTTTGTTTTACCATAGATTTGAAGCATTTTTGTTATTGAATTAAAATAATTTAGAATGAAGAAATTAATAGCATTATTAACGTTTTGCGTTGTTGGCTTTTCAGCAATGGCAGACGAAGGGATGTGGTTCTTAATGCATTTGAAGCGTCTTAATGAGGCTGACATGCAGAAAAAGGGATTGAAATTGACCGCTGAGGAGATATACAGCATTAATAACTCTAGCTTAAAAGATGCAATCGTACAATTCAATGGCGGTTGTACTGCGGAAATCGTATCAGGTAAAGGTTTAGTATTTACAAACCACCACTGTGGATATGGTGCTATTGCAGAATTATCTACTAAAGAGCATGATTATCTAAAAGATGGTTTTTGGGCAAAAAATTTCAGCCAAGAATTAAAGCCAAAATCTCTATATGTACGTTTCTTTGTACGTATGGATGATGTTTCTAAGCGTATCTTAAGTCTTGTAAATGATAAGATGTCCGAAAAAGAACGTAATACAATTATTCAACAAGAAATTGCTAAAATCGAGAAAGAAAACTCCGAAAATGGCAAATATATTGTTAATGTACGTTCTTTCTACAACGGAAATGAATTTTACTACTTCGTATATGAAGATTACACAGATGTTAGATTGGTAGGTACTCCACCAAATAGCATAGGTAAATTTGGCGGTGATACAGACAATTGGGAATGGCCTAGACATACAGGAGATTTTGCTATTTTCCGTATATATGCGGACAAAAATGGTAACCCTGCCCCTTATTCAAAAGAAAATGTACCTTTAAAAACGAAATACTACTTACCTATCAGTTTGAAAGGCGTTAAGGAAGGAGATTTCTCAATGATATTAGGATATCCTGGACGTACCAACCGTTGGATGCCTGCTGCCGGAATTGATCAAAATGTAAATTTTGCTTACCCAGCATGGGTGGAGGCTTCAAAAACAGGTATGGATGCCATGAAGAAACATATGGATAAAGACCAAAGTGTGAATATCAATTATGCTTCTAAATATTCAGGTGTTGCCAACTATTGGAAAAATCGTCAAGGAATGATTGATGCCCTTACCAAACATAAAACATCAGCTTCAAAACGTAAAACCGAAGACAAACTGAATAAATGGGCGAACAAAAAAGAAAATAAAGAGCAATATGGTGATGTCATAAAAACCATCAACGAATACTACGATGCAACAAACCTAAAAGCACGTCATGATAATTACTTGACAGGACTTGTTCGCTCATCGACATTCGGTTCTTTACCTGCTACATTAGGTAATGCATTAAAGCAATATGCTGAAGCTAATGAAGCTAAGCGTTCAGAATTAAAACCTCGCTTAGAAACATTCATTGCTGACAACTATGAGAAGCTATATCTTCCATTGGAAGTAGATGTATTAGCTGACGAGTTAAATCTATACAGTACTAAAGCAGGTCAAATAGCACCTTATATTGCTGAATTAGCTAAGCAAAACAATAATACGTTTGGCCCAACGGTTCAAAATGCTTTTGACAACAGTATTTTTGCCTCTAAAAATAAATTAGAAGCATTTTTAACTAATCCTAATGCTGAGCAGATAGACGAAGACCCATTATACAAGATATCATCTTCATTGATGAACAAATATCGTGAGCGTACAGCAGAACAAGATTTAGCGGAGGAAAAATTTCAAGCAGCACATCGCAAATATATCGCTGGTTTCTTAGCGATGAATCCAAATGGAAAATACTATCCTGATGCAAATAGCACTTTACGTCTTACGTACGGTAAGGTTCGCGCTTTACCAAAAGATGCACGCAATGATGCTAAAATCAACAACTACACAACATTAGATGGTACTATAGCAAAGTACAAACCAAATGATGACGAATTTGATATATCACCACGATTAATCGAACTTAATGAGAAAAAAGATTACGGTAGATATGCGGATAAAAATGGTTATATGCCTGTCAACTTCTTGAGTGATCAAGATATCACAGGTGGTAATTCGGGATCGCCAGTATTGAATGCGAAAGGTGAATTAGTAGGTATTGCATTTGATGGAAACATAGAAGCGATGGCGGGGGATGTTATCTTTGATCCAAAGCTACAACGTACTATTTCTGTTGACATTAGATACGTTTTATTTATCATAGATAAATTTGCAGGTGCACAAAACATCATTGACGAGCTAACAATTGTAGAGTAAACATGATAAAATGTACTTTTTTGTGTAAAAAAGTGCATTTTATTTAATATTTCATTTTTAGTTTTTGTATATTTATTACATCTTAGTAAATAATAGAAACTAAATTATATTAATAGAAATGGAAAACTACACTAAATTAAAAGAATTAGTTGCTTCTATTGAAGCTGACGCTGACAAATTTTACAACAATGCTAATTCGGCAGCGGGTACTCGTGTACGTAAAGGTTTACAAGACATTAAAACTTTAGCACAAGATATCCGTAACGAAATTACAGCTAAGAAAAACGAAGGTAAATAGTCATTTTTCTTCTGAAGAATAAAAAAGGGAGCTTAATATTAAGCTCCCTTTTTTATATTGCTGTTCTTAATCCCCTTAGAGGAAGTATTCAGCCATCAGTAGGTTAAACACTTTGTCGCCTAGCATCCCACCAAGCGTAGAATTCAATTGATCATAAATCCCTTTACGTGTCATGGGTTTAATCTTTTTCTTTGTCAAATTAGGATCAACATAAGGCACGGGCGTTAAATCTACCTGCGTAGCAAACATATTAAAGTGCAACTCCGGTACTGCTACACCAAGGATCATCCCTGGGAGACCTCTAAAAGATGCAGGCCCACCAGAAACAGGAATTTCATCGGTATAAAAAGCTACTACATATACGGAGTCTAATGCTATTCCATTGGCTCTTCTACAGTTATAACCAGCTATATTGCGGTACTCATCTGTTATTTTCCATTTTATACTCAATAACGAATCGGTTATTAATATATCTTGGCCACCTAATGCAAATAAAGATTTTGACTCTTTAGCATTCATATTTTGATAGGTACTACCATCTGACTCTAAAATTCCCATCTGCATTAGCATAGCATAATTGTCCGGAAATTCCTGCTTCACCTGCTCAAAGCGGAGTTCGTTACCTTTGAAACTGAGTGACTTTTTTAGTACTATACTTTCAGGACTAGTGGCTACTATTTGTTCAAAAAATCTTTTTGAATTTTCCTCTTTGGAATAACTAGCATATCGCTTGAGTTTATTTTGCATAAACACAGTTTTATCATATGATATCTTCCCTTCATAAGGAAAGTAAGCATACTGTGCCAAGCCGCTGCTCGCATTAATAACTAAAAATAATATAGTAAGTAGTAATATTGATTTTATATTTTTCATCTTCAATTAGTTCGATTTTACAAACATTTTATTAATCTCCCAAGACATTTTCAACATATAATACCTTCCTATGGTATTATACCTTCTTTCGGTCAACTGTGTACCGGATTGGTTACGTGAGTACCCCACATTTTGATTTAGTATATCATTAACCGCCAAAGTCAGCATCAAAGTTTCATTAGCCAAAAATTTCTTTGATAGAGAAGGATTGATTAAGAAGCGCTCAAATTTCTCTTTATATACCTCCGTTGGTGCTTGATAGATATAGGTAAAGTTGGTTTCAAACTGGAACTTTTTAGGCAAAAAGTATTTGAAGTTCCCATCAACATTAAATGTAAACCCATTACTTTCAGAATCCTTACGGATTGAGTTTCTTTGTACGCTGTATCCAGGCCTCAAATTCAGATCGAAATCCAATCCTTTAGTTGTTGATTTTTGAATTCCATAACCCAATGTGTAATTTTCATTTGTTGCTTTTGCCAAAGTACCATTGATGTAATTATAATTTTCGTACACTGAAAAATTAGGTGAAATACCATGTCTAATTTGATACTTTTTGATCAATGTCGTGTAATAGAAAGCAAATAAAGTGATACTTTTATTATTATTAGCAGATAAATTTTCCCAAGTATAGGTATTCTTACCTTCCGAATCAGTCAACACATTTTGAATCAAAGCGTCTTTCGTACTAGCTCCAGTTATTCCTCCTCCCCAGAAAGTAAAAGTCATAATATTTGTAGAACGCATAAAAGCACTCACATTATGTGTATAAGCATTTATAAGGTTTTCATTACCCAAATACTCATTCAAAGGATCAATATTGGAACGTAGCGGCTGTATCTGACTTAATGAAGGTAATATATTCTCTCCTCTATAGTCAACATTTAACTGTTTGGTTTTAGATATATCATAGTTCAATCGAATATTAGGTGCGTATACTAAGAATGATCTTTTCATCTCATTATTGGTATAATTATCCACTTGCTTCAAACTACTTTGCTCCAAGAAATTGGACATATTGAAATTAATCTTTTCTATAGGCTTATAATTAAACGAAAGAGAATACGTGTTTTTAAAAGTGTTATAATCAAAATTATTACTAAATAGCGCATCAAACTGATCATATTCTCCTGTTGTAGCGTCTTTATTATATGATTCTACTTTATTTGAATTGTTCGTATTGTTCAGTTTATACTCCACAGTAGCGACAAATTTCTTCGAGAAAGGCTCCGAATAACTTAGGCTAGCTCCTTGATCAAATGACTTATCATCATTCAGTTTGCGCTGATCAATAACATCATCACGCACCCAAGCATTATCTACATAATAACTCAATTTAGAATTTATCAATTGATTACCCTTACTTTCAGCACCATTCAAACCATAATAGAAAGACAACGAACGTCCTTGCTTACTAAACTTGCGTGTAAATAATCCTGAAGCATTAAATGACGTCGATTTGCTATCCGCATAAAAATCTCTATTACTTTCATTGATACGATTTCCAAATTGATCTACAGTTTTGGAAATAGAATTACTGATATTCTCCGAATTATTATTCCCTGCTCCTGCCCATATCGTTAATGTTGTTAAGGAGTCAAATTTTGATTCATTTTTAAAACTAAAATTATTACGCTTATTCGAATTGTTACCTTTAGAATCACTATTTGTTAATAGTACCGTATCACGAAGTGAGTTTTGAATAAAAACATTACGATCAACATCTGTACTCAATTGATTGTATTTATAATCCAATCTCCATTTGTGTTTATCATTAGCTGATTTATCAGAATAGAATAACCCTGTATTTGTAGTTACGGGAATTCCCTCACCACGGTAATTTCCATCACCCCACTCGCCACCATCGATAATATCAGACTCATTGCCACTAAGGCTAGTTTTACCGTTATTGCTAGTAATCAAGAATGCAGAAACGCGTAATGATTTTTTGAAATAATTTAAGAACCCTTGGCCCAAATAAAACTTATCTGTGCCAACACCTGCCTCAGCTTTTCCAAAAACACCGTGCTTAGCATCTTCTTTCAACTTCACATTGATAGTCTGCGTACGTATGCCATCATCTACTCCTGTACGCTCGGCTTGATCAGATTTCTTTTCATATACCTGCACTTTATCTACCATATCGGAGCGGATATTTCGCGTTACAAGGATAGGATCATCCCCAAAAAACTCTTCCCCATCAACTAAAACTTTTTCTACAGTCTTACCTTGAGCTGTTATCTTTCCTGAAGCATCTACCGTAATACCTGGTAATACTTTCAGTAAATCTTCTACTTTAGCATTCTTTTCTACTGTAAATTGGGAAGCATCATACTCCGTCGTATCTCCTTTTAGCGTGATAGCTGCACGGCGATTGACCACAACCTCTTCAATCAAATTCTCCACACTTTGAAGTCCAATATCACCTAGGTTGCCCTCACTATTTGGTGATAGTAACTGATAGAAATCAGCATATTTGGGATAAGAAACAATAACTAGAAAATCACCTTGATTAGGTTTCTTCAATTCAAATTTACCAGCAGAATTTGTTCTTACAAAATCTACTAAAATAGAATCTTTGGCTTGCAACAACATAATAGTTGCATTTTCTAATTTCAAATTTTCCTTTTTATCAACTACATTGCCGGTTATGACACTTTGTGAAAAACCTGTTACTTGGAGACAAAAAACAGAAATCAATAATAGGATAACTCCTTTCATAAAATAATTAAGTTTATTATAGATAATGGAAATAAAGTACATTAATTAAACGTATTAGTTGATCAATATCCCAAAATGTTACAGGTGAAATGAATTATAAATAAAAATATTTTCACAAGTATTCAGAGACATACAATTAAAGCCTATACTATGAATGACCATTAATAGTAACTAATAGGTTTAAAAAAAAAGATGTAGCACGATCTTTGGTTTATAAGATGCAAAAGTAATCGTAATTACATAAAAAAATAGAATAAAGAATTATATATATTAATTCGCTATTTTTGTAAAAATCATTTTTGACATGCAAAACATCAAAGATTATGTGGAAGCGAATAAAGATCGCTTCTTAGAAGAATTATTCGAATTATTACGTTTCCCTTCTGTTAGTGCTGATCCTCAGTATAAAGAAGGCGTATTAAATACAGCAGAATTTGTAGCCCAAAAACTAAAAGATGCTGGTGCTGACAATGTAGAAATCTGTCCTACAGCTGGTTATCCAATTGTATATGGTGAAAAAATATTTGACGCTTCATTGCCTACTGTATTAGTATATGGTCACTATGACGTTCAACCTGCAGATCCATTAGAATTGTGGCATACGCCACCATTTGAGCCTACCGTTCGTGATGGTAAAATCTATGCTCGTGGTGCTGCAGATGACAAAGGTCAATTTTATATGCACGTGAAAGCTTTTGAGTATATGGTTCGTGAAAACCAATTAGCGTGTAACGTAAAATTTATGATTGAAGGTGAAGAAGAAGTAGGTTCTGAGAACTTGGGTATTTTTGTTGCTGCAAATAAAGAACGCTTAAAAGCTGATGTAATCGTTATTTCTGATACTTCAATGATTAGCTTAGAAAACCCGTCTCTAGAAACTGGATTACGTGGTTTATCATATGTAGAAGTAGAAGTAACAGGTCCTAACCGCGACTTACACTCTGGTGTATACGGAGGTGCTGTTGCCAACCCAGCTACAATCTTAGCTAAATTGATCGCTTCATTGCATGACGAGAACAACCATATTGCTATCCCAGGATTCTATGACGATGTCGTTGAATTGACAGCTGAAGAAAGAAAAGCTTTAAATGAAGCTCCTTTCGATATCGAAGAATATAAAACTGATTTAGGCGTTAGTGATGTTTGGGGAGAAGAAGGTTATACAACAATTGAGCGTACAGGTATCCGTCCTACGTTAGAAGTGAATGGTATATGGGGTGGTTACATTGGCGAAGGTGCTAAGACAGTATTGCCATCTAAAGCATTTGCTAAGATTTCTATGCGTTTGGTACCAAACCAAGATTCACACAAAATCACAAAATTATTCAAAGATCACTTTGAAGGAATCGCTCCTAGCAATGTTCAAGTGACTGTAAAACCGCATCATGGTGGTGAGCCTGTTGTTACTCCTACGGATAGTATTGCATACAAAGCAGCAGAGAAAGCGTTAGAGGTTACATTTAACAAAAAACCTATTCCTACACGTGGCGGTGGATCTATTCCTATTGTAGCATTATTTGAAAAAGAATTAGGCATTAAAACTGTTCTTTTGGGATTTGGCTTAGATAGTGACAACCTACACTCTCCAAATGAGAAATACGGTATTGAGAATTACTTAAAAGGAATCGAAACTATTCCTTTGTTCCACAAATATTATGCTGAATTAAGCAAATAAAAATAAAGGGGCTGATAATTTAGCCCCTTTATTTTTTATTTACCAACATATTATATCTTTGTGTATGTTAAATCTGTTAAGAAGAGCACATACAACCTTATATTTATCTTCCGTTTTCATTTTCTTTTGTATTTTCTATCCATTTCTTTATTTTTTTATAAAGAATCCACAGAAATATTATCGGCACATAGCCTTTTGTAGAAAATGGATGACTATCCTTGCTGCCTACAGTGTAGGAATAAAGTTTAAGATTGAATATGAAAGTGATATTGACTGGTCTAAAAACTATGTCATCTGTCCCAATCATACTTCATTATTAGATATTACGGCAGTAACCTATCTATGTAAACAACCGATATCTTTTATCGGTAAATCCGAATTACTTCATAATCCTGTAACACGTACATTCTTTAAGACTATAGATATTGCAGTGGATCGCTCTAGTCGTGTGTCAGCATTCAAAGCATTCAAACAGGCTGACAAAGCCTTGAAAGAAGGGAAATCATTAGTCATATTCCCGGAAGGAAAGATAGACGATGAATTCCCGCCACGATTGCATGAATTCAAGTCAGGCTCTTTTCGCTTGGCATTGGATAACGAAGTACAATTACTCCCTGTTGTGATAGTAGATGCTTGGAAAATACTATGGGACGATGGCAAAAAATTTGGCTCGCGACCAGGGACGGTCCATATTAAAGTATTAAAACCAATAACTACAAAAAATCTATCTGCCGTAGAGCTAGCGTCGTTGCAAGAGAGAGTATTCACGCAAATGCAATATCATTGGAAAACTCCAAATAAATAAAAAAAGAAATAAACGTCAAAAAATAAAAATCTAGTTATCAACAAGTTAAAGTTGTTAAATTCATTTAACATGTATTTAACTTGCAATAGTTAAATATATTGCTATTTTTGCGAAAAAGGTAAAACATTAAATAGTAAAACTATGTATTGGACACTAGAATTAGCATCACATTTAGAGGATGCTCCATGGCCTGCAACAAAAGATGAATTAATCGATTATGCAATTCGTTCTGGAGCTCCAGTAGAGGTAATTGAGAATCTTCAAGCTTTGGAAGATGATGGCGAGCCTTATGAAGTTATCGAAGAAATTTGGCCTGATTATCCAACGAAAGACGATTTCTTTTTCAATGAAGACGAGTATTAAAATATCATAAAAATAGCACTTTTTGAAAGTGCTATTTTTATTTTGTATCGTCTAAGCCGTCTCTTACATTGGATGTCAAACCATCATAACCACAATTCTATGCGCACAATTCTAGCTTTTGTATTGACCCTATCTTCTTTTTTTTCATTTGCTCAGCAAGAGCAAAATGCCAATACCACTTGTGACAGTACTATTTTACGTTCATTTATAGCACAGCTTGCCGAAGATAGCATTGCTTATGATGTGATATTGAGCCAATATATGACCATTGAAAAACCTAACAATGACATATATGACTACTTAGAGGCTAGTTTGGGTGAAATCCGTGTCAATCTAATGAATAAAAAATTAGATGAAATTACATATATAGCCTATAGTAAAATGCCTAAAAAAGATATTAAAGACATTGATATCGAATCACTCAACCCAGATAATATCTACTTTTTATACTATCGCAACAAGCAAATGCTTGCGGTATACCTAGAAGAAGAAAAAATTGCATCCTTCACGTTGGTAGCAAATGGAAAAGGGAAAGCACATTTTGTACTTTATTAAAAGAATAAAATCATTTAAAAGAATTATAATAAAAAAACTCAATAAATATTTTGACTTTAATAATTCATTTAGGATATTTGTTTATAAACAATCAACAATTGAATCAATTAGTATCAAACAACGCATGGTGGTGGCACAACAATTAATGTTGTGGCAAATGTCTATTGCTTAAATTTGAATTACAATCAAAAAATAGTAGGCTTGCCAGTAAGGTAAGCCTTTTTCTTTTTTTAAAATTATGAAAGACATATTAAAACATCTATTTGAATACAAATCGTTTAGTCGTGAACAAGCATACGAGATTCTTACAAATATTACGACAGGCCACTATGATCCGCACCAAATTGCCGCCTTTATGACGACTTATGGTATGCGTAGTATTCGTGTTGAGGAGTTAAATGGGTTTCGTGATGCCATGTACGATTTATGTTTGAAGCTTGATTTTAATGGTTATGATTTGATTGATATGTGCGGTACTGGTGGTGACGGTAAGAATACCTTCAACATATCGACATTGGCTTCATTTGTGATTGCTGGAGCGGGGTATAAAGTGGCGAAACATGGTAATGTTGGTGTTTCTTCGGGATGCGGTTCTTCGAATGTAATGGAGGCTTTAGGTTATACTTTTACGAACGATAAAGATATCCTTCACAAACAATTGGATGAGGCAAATATATGCTTCTTGCACGCACCGTTATTTCATCCTGCAATGAAAACTGTTGCTCCAATACGTCGTGCTTTAGGCGTAAAAACATTTTTCAATATGCTAGGTCCTTTAACAAACCCTGCAAATCCTAAGTATCAATCAGTAGGAGTTTTCAGTTTAGAATTAGCACGCTTATATACCTATCTCTACCAAAATACAGATAAACAATATAGTATCATTCATTCATTAGATGGGTATGATGAAATCTCTCTTACAGGAGATTTTAAAGTGATCAACAACAAAGGTGAAAATTACTATTCTGTTGATGAATTAGGATTCAAACCTGTGAATGCTGAAGACTTAGCAGGTGGTGATACAGTTGAAGATGCGACGAAATTATTTAAAGTGATTATCGAAGGACAAGGCAATGAGGTACAAAACAATGTAGTATTAACTAATGCTGCTTTTGGAATCAAAACATTCCATCCTGAGAAATCATTTGCTGATTGTTACTATGAAGCTGAGCAGTCATTACTTGGTCTGAAAGCATTGGATGCATTGAAAAAGTTGACTGGGAGGTAAATCTTAGTAAAGAGGTGTTTGAATGCAGTGTTTTAGATCTTTCATTGCATTCAAGATGACAAATATGTTTTTTGTCATTCTGACGACAGTAGACATAACTTGTCATTCTGATGACAGGAAGAATCTATTTTAGAGAGAGATTAGATTGCTTTAGATCTTTCATTTCATTCAAGATGACAAATATGTTTTTTGTCATTCTGACGACAGTTGACATAACTTGTCATTCTGACGACAGGAAGAATCTATTGTAGATAGAGAGATTAGATTGTAATGTTTTAGATCTTTCATTGCATTCAAGATGACAACAATAAAAGATGTTTTTTAGATCTTGCATACAAGATGATATATTAATAAACAAAAACAAATGACTAAAAAGCTAAAAATAAAAGTTTGTGGGATGCGTGAAGCCAGTAACATAGAGGCGCTCACAGCGCTACCTATTGATTATATTGGCTTTATATTTTATGCAAAGTCATCAAGATTTGTAAGCGATATACCCATATACAACATCCCTAATCATATCAAAAAAGTCGGTGTATTTGTGAATACTACATTAGATGAAATAAAGAAAAAAGTTAAAGAATTTGATTTACAAGTTGTACAATTGCATGGCGACGAAAGTCCTGAATTGTGCAAGCACGTAAGCGAATTGGGAATAGAAACTTTAAAAGCTTTTGGCATAGACGATGATTTTGAATGGAAAACAATCAGCGATTATGAAAATACTGTTGACTATTTCCTATTCGATACCAAAAGCAAGGCTTACGGCGGAACGGGCCAATCTTTCAATTGGGAAAAGTTGAGAGAAAATCCTTACAACAAACCTTATTTATTAAGTGGAGGTATCTCCATTGACAATATCAAAGAAGCTGCAACATTTAAAGACGAAAGATTATACGGATTAGATTTAAATTCTAAATTTGAAATCCAACCGGCAATAAAAAATATAGATTTATTAACACAAGCATTATCAATTATAAAATGAGCAAATATCAAGTAGATAGCAAAGGTTATTATGGACCATTTGGGGGAGCTTATATTCCTGAAATGTTGTACCCAAATGTAGAAGAACTACAAAACCAATATTTGCAAATCATGGATGACCCTTCCTTCAAGGAAGAGTTCGAACAGTTATTAAAAGATTATGTAGGCCGTCCATCCCCGCTTTATCACGCTAAACGACTATCAGATAAATACGGAGCAAAAATATTCTTAAAACGTGAAGATTTAAATCATACAGGAGCACATAAAATCAATAATACGATTGGTCAAATATTACTAGCACAGAAATTAGGCAAAAAACGTATTATTGCCGAAACCGGTGCTGGCCAACACGGTGTTGCAACCGCTACCGTCTGTGCTTTGAAAGGCTTGGAATGTGTCGTTTATATGGGAGCAATCGATATTGAGCGTCAAGCACCCAATGTCGCACGTATGAAAATGATGGGAGCTACAGTCGTTCCAGCGACTTCAGGAAGTCAAACATTAAAAGATGCAACAAATGAAGCGCTACGTGATTGGATAAATAACCCTGTGGACACACACTATATCATCGGTTCGGTAGTAGGTCCGCATCCATATCCAGATATGGTTGCGCGTTTCCAATCTATTATCTCAGCAGAGACACGCAAACAGCTATTAGAAAAAACTGGTAAAGAAACGCCAGATATCGTAATGGCATGTGTAGGTGGAGGCTCAAATGCGGCAGGAATGTTTTATAATTTCTTGGATGATGAAGAGGTCAAAATCATTGCTGTAGAAGCAGCAGGACATGGCGTTGACTCTGGAGAAACTGCAGCTACAACAGCTTTGGGCAGAGAAGGCGTTTTGCACGGTAGTCGCCAAATATTAATGCAGACAGAAGATGGTCAAGTAATCGAGCCTTATTCAATTTCCGCAGGACTGGATTATCCTGGGATTGGCCCTCAACATGCTTGGTTGTTCAAATCAGGACGTGGGGAATATGTATCCGCTACAGACGACGAGGCGATGCAAGCAGGATTGCGCTTGACAAAATTGGAAGGTATTATCCCAGCAATTGAGAGTTCTCACGCTTTAGCACATTTGGAGAAAATGAAGTTCAAGGGTGATGAAACTGTTGTTATCTGTCTTTCGGGACGTGGAGATAAGGATTTGGACAATTATATGAAGTATTTTAATCTGTAAAAGACTACAATTATGCAAGTTACAAAACATTCCAACGGATTGTTATCTATATATTTTACGGCTGGCTATCCAACATTAGATAGCACGGTTACAATAGCAAAAGCACTAGAAGAAGCTGGCGCCGACTTTTTGGAAATAGGTTTCCCCTATTCAGATCCTGTAGCCGATGGACCAACAATTCAGCATTCTTCGGAAGAAGCACTAAAAAACGGTATGACCTTAGCACTTCTATTTGAACAATTGAAGGATTTACGTCAACATGTTTCTATCCCTGTTTATTTGATGGGTTATTTCAACCCGGTATTACAGTATGGTGTAGAAAACTTCTGCAAATCATGTAAAGAGGTAGGTGTCAACGGGTCTATTATCCCGGATCTTCCGATGTATGAGTACGAAGAATTATATCAATCTATTTTCGAAGAAAATGGCATTAGTAATATTTTCTTGGTAACACCGCAAACGTCAGAATCACGTATCCGTAAAATTGATGATTTAACGACAAACTTTATTTATTTGTTATCTTCAAATGCTATAACAGGAGGTAATCTAGAAGTAAAAGATCAGGCTGAAGCTTATTTCAAACGTATAAAGGATATGGATTTAAAAAACCCTTTTATTATAGGTTTTGGTATATCAAATAAGGAAACTTTTGGTAAAGCTACCAAATATGCAAATGGTGCTATTGTCGGAACCGCATTTGTCAAGCTTTTAGCAGAAGAAAATTACTTAACGAAGATTCCAGATTTTATTAAAAGCATTAAAGGATAATAATCATAACAAATTATGAAGGCCTCACGAGTTAAATACTTTATGAGGCCTTTTCATTTTATATAATTACTTTTTATTGAAACATTAATCACTTTTTACCTCATTATAAAGTTCTATTTTAGTAAAAACATTTACTATGAGACAGTTAGAAAATAAAGTAGCCATCGTAACTGGAGGAGCTTCAGGTATTGGAAAAGCTATTGTTGAGCTTTTTGTAAAAGAAGGAGCTAAAGTTGTCATCTCTGACTTAAATGAGGTGCTAGGAAAGCAATTAGCCATCACATGTGGCGAAAATAACGCGACATTTATAAAAGCAGATTCTTCATCTCCAGAAGATAATAAAAAAATTGTCGATCTAGCGATTGAAAAATTTGGTGCACTACATATTGCCGTCAATAATGCTGGAATAGGTGGAGCTGCCGCAACAGTAGGTGATTATAAAATCGAAGATTGGAAAAAAGTAATTGATATAAATCTTAATGGTGTTTTCTATGGTATGCTGTACCAAATTCCTGAGATAGAAAAAGTTGGTGGAAGTATAATCAACATGGCGTCTATATTAGGCCAAGTGGGATTTGCGCAATCATCAGCCTATGTGGCAGCCAAACATGGGGTCGTTGGATTAACGAAATCTGCTGGCTGGGAATATGGAACTAAAGGAGTTCGAGTTAATGCTATTGGTCCAGGATTCATATCTACACCTTTAGTAGACAATGCTTTAGATAAATCAACTTTAGATTATTTAGCTAGCCAACATGCATTTCAACGTCTCGGTAAAGCAGAAGAAGTTGCAGAACTAGCATTATGGTTAGCATCAGACAAATCATCCTTTGTAACTGGCTCCTACTACCCAGTGGATGGTGGATACCTAGCTAAATAAGTAATACGAAAAGATACCAAAGACTTGGATAATCGTGTCTTTGGTATCTTTCAATGAAAATCATATCAACTTCTCAAAAGCTTTGCGAGCTGAACCTCTAAAATAAACTTCACCACAATATTGATAACCCAACCGATCCAAAATTTTGAGCATCGCTATATTGTCAAAATTAGTATCTACTTTGATGCTGTGTACATTTTGGGATAAGGCCAATTCTTCTACATATTTGAAAAAGTGCGTTGCTATTCCCATCCCTTTGGAACGCTCAGCAGCGGCAACACGATGTAAGACTACGTAATCATCCGTAGAAAGCCACTTTCCTTCGATATCATCATATGCAGGCTCGCCGTCAAAAATAACCGCAGCATAAGCCAATACACCTTCGTCATCAGCGATGACATATGCCCAATCATTGTTCAAATCATTACAAATAGCATCTGGATTTGGATAACCGTCTTGCCATTGACTACTACCATCACTTTTTCTACGTGCTATAGCATACTGAAGTACTTCCCAAATCTGGTCTATATCTGATTCTACGGCTTTTCTAAATATCATACCTATATTCAATCCTATTGTCTATTATCACTAACCTCTTCTTTACCTTCCTCTATCAATTCCTCGACCTCAATTTTCTCATCCGAATCTAACGTTTTAATATCAGATTCTTGTTCATCATTATTCTTGTCAATATAAAAAATAGACATAATAGGAAAATGGTCAGAACCTATTGACGGCAAAATCTTTAAATATCTAATAAAAATAGTCGAACTATGATATAACAAATCTAAGGGTATTCTAAAAAACCAATATTTGGTATGAAAAGTAGCTAGATAACCTCTGCCATATCGTGCATCAATTAAACCACTAGTTTTCTTAAACAAAATAGAAGCTCGTGACCAAGCGACAGTATTGAAATCACCTGTTACAAATACGGGTAGCTTATAATCCTTGACCTGTTTTGCGACACTCAACAAATCGCCATCTCTTTCCTTTGATGTCGCTTCTTCTGTCGGACTTGGCGGTGGTGGATGCACGCCAAAAAACACAAATCGATAACCGTCGTTTGTTTCTATTTCAGCTTCAATACTTGGGAGGTCATCGGCAACAAAATGATGTACTTTAAGGCTTATTACTTTGAGCTTAGTATAGAAATGCATACCATAGGTATTCTCCAAAGCAATCTTTTGGGAATAAGGGTAATCTTTTTCTAAGGGTTGCATCGCATTTTCCCAATCCAAATTACTCTCCATAGTTAGAAATATATCAGGCTGCTCCCGATTGATCAGTTCTACTAAGCGTTCATATGCCGTGTTAAATTGATATACATTAACTGAAATTACTTTAATATCATTAGAATGATGTTCGGAGGGAGCATATTTTGTAGATCGCCAGAATTTTGTGAAGCGAGCAAATATATATACATTATATAACACAGAAAATATCAACACTAAACAAATCCATTTCATGTTACCCAACGCATTTAGATAGAACATACTCACAGTCAACAATAGGAGCTGCAAAACGAAAATTTGAGGTCTAATAAAATCAGGCACCCTAAAAACCCAATGTTGATTTCTACTAAACGGCAGGATGCTTAATAAAAGTACGATACATGACAGAACCGACAAAATGCTAACCATAGGATAAGTTTATATATTGTATGATTACTAAAATTAAAATACATCTATCAATATTCCTAAATAATAAAGATAATAAGTCTAAAAAATTAGCTTTTATAACACAATATAATAGCGTATTTTTGTACTCTTAAAGTTAGCATTATAAATTCCTTAGACATACAATGGAACATACACGAATTAAAGAATTATTAAAATCCGAAGAATTTGGAAAAGAGGTTATTGTAAAAGGTTGGGTTAGAACATTCCGTAATAATCAATTTATTGCGATCAATGACGGTTCTACGATTAATAATATACAAGCTGTAGTAGATTTTGAAAATACGCCTGAAGATATCTTAAAAAGAATTACTACAGGTTCGGCTGTTCGTGTAAAAGGTAATTTGGTAGAATCACAAGGCAAAGGTCAACGTGTGGAAGTCCAAGCTACAGAAGTTTCTATTATTGGCGATTCGGATCCCGAAAAATATCCACTACAACCTAAGAAGCATAGCTTAGAATTCTTACGTGAGATTGCTCACTTGCGTGTTCGTACAGGAACATTCAATGCTATTTTCAAAGTACGTAATGCCTTATCATTTGCTATACACAAATTCTTCCAAGAGCGTGACTTCGTATATTTCCACTCACCTATTATCACAGGTTCGGATGCTGAAGGTGCAGGTGAAATGTTCCGAGTAACGACATTGGATCCTATCAACCCTCCTTTGACAGAAGATGGCAAAGTAGATTATAAAGAAGATTTCTTTGGTAAATCAACTAACTTAACGGTTTCAGGACAGCTGGAAGGTGAATTAGCGGCTTTAGCATTCGGTAACATTTACACTTTCGGTCCTACTTTCCGCGCCGAAAATTCCAATACGACACGTCACTTGGCTGAGTTTTGGATGATTGAGCCAGAGATGGCATTTTATGAGCTAGAAGACAATATGGATTTGGCGGAAGACTTGTTGAAATATGTCATCAAATATGCTTTAGAAGCTTGTCCGGAAGAAATTGAGTTCTTAAAAAACCGTTTGCTAGAAGAAGAGAAATCTAAACCGCAAGCGGAGCGCTCGGAATTGAACTTAGTAGATAAATTAAACTTCGTTTTAGAAAATAACTTTGAGCGTTTGACATATACAGAAGCTATCGATATTTTGAAATCTTCTAAACCAAACCAAAAGAAACAATTCAAATATTTAATTGAAGGTTGGGGCGCTGACTTACAATCGGAGCATGAAAGATATTTGGTCGAGAAACACTTCAAAAAACCAGTAATCTTAACAGATTATCCACGTGAGATCAAGTCATTCTACATGAAACAAAATGAAGTAGATGCTGAAGGTCGTCACACCGTACGTGCTATGGATATTCTTTTCCCTGGTATCGGTGAGATGGTTGGCGGATCACAACGTGAAGAAAACTTAGACAAACTTTTAGCGCGTATGGCTGAAGTAGGTATCGAACCTGAGGAAATCGAATGGTTCTTAGACACACGCCGTTTCGGTTCAGTGCCACATTCAGGATTTGGTGTTGGTTTTGAAAGATTGGTATTATTCACTACAGGTATGACGAATATCCGTGACGTAATTCCTTTCCCACGTACGCCAAAGAATGCTGAATTTTAATAAATAAAAAACGTATAACACAACAGCCAAAACATTTTTTTGGCTGTTGTTGTTTACAATAAAAAATAGTATAGATAAATTCACTTTAAGAAAACCTTTTTTATAAATTCAATATGCTAGTAAAAATATATAATGACAATCCTAATCCTAAGATAATAGATCAGGCTGTTGACATTCTAAAAAAAGGAGGTGTGATCATTTATCCTACGGATACTGTTTATGGTATTGGCTGTGATATTACCAATCAGAAAGCTATCGAACGTGTATGTCAAATACGTGGAATAAAACCCGAAAAGGCAAACTTATCCTTCATCTGCTATGACTTAACAGATATCTCTCAATATACAAAGCCTTTTGATACAGCAGTATTTCGTGTTCTGAAAAAAGCACTACCTGGACCATTTACTTTTATCTTCAATGCTAGCGGACAAGTTCCTAAGCTATTGAGCTCAAAAAAGAAAACTGTAGGTATTCGTGTTCCTGACAATGCCATTGTTCGCGAAATAGTAAAGCAATTGGGTAATCCTATCGTCACAACTTCGATTCATGATGAAGATGAAATCATTGAATATTCTACAGATCCTGAATTGATATACGAGAAATACCAAGATTTGGTAGATCTAGTGATCGACGGTGGATATGGCGACAATGTCGCTTCAACAATCGTAGACTTAACGAATGGCGAATTTGAAGTAATCCGTGAAGGAAAAGGTGATTTGGATATGTATATTTAGATAAATCAACAGCCAAAAATATAAAAAACAAAGAGCCGAATACTAAATACATTCGGCTCTTTGTTTTAGTGCTTGATTAAACATTTCAAACCCTGCTAAGCTATCTTTATCAATAATATGCTGGATTAATAGGTGGTTTGTTCCTATAATAATTCAATCTATAAACTTGGAGAGTTACATTTTGATATGCTAATCAATCACTTATAATATCAACATTCTTCGAGAACATTCCTATCATCGTCAAGAAGACCAGACAATTCTACATTGTCATGTTGAACATCTTGAAACATCAAAAAAATATTTTTTTAGCCTTAGCGTATAGCCCAATCTGTATCAGAGTAACCCCATTAATAATGTAGTCTTACTACGTGTTTTCACATCTTATTTTTAGTGCTTGATTAAACATTTCAAACCCTGCTAAGGTATCTTTATCAATCATACGCTTCAGAAAAGGAATTAATACGCCTGAAAAAACTTCCCCTTGAATAAATTCTGTGGTATTTGCATCTATCCTATTCAATATAAAGTAATGCTCACCATCAAACAGTCCTTTGACGAATAACTTACCTTTCCAACGTAACTCTGTATTACTTTCCTTACGCAATATCTTAGGATTCATCGTTATTTGAAAACCATTGGGTTGCGTCAAAAGTACTTTCACATTATTTCCAACTTCAGGGAATACGGATAACGGTTTGATTGTAGGTGACCATTCTGAGTCCGATTTGTAGTCCATTAGGATTTGCCAAATACTTTCTACCGAATTGTTAATAATAATACGTGTTGTTATTGCTCTTTTCATCTATCAAAAGTAGATTATCATAGCGGAAAAGTTCTTGACATATATCAAGAATTCAAATTCTATCGGTGAAGCCAATTTATTGTTAACAAGGGAATACAAACATAAGTAGATAAAAAATGGCATAATTCTGTCAACATCATATCAACATGTTATCCACAAAAAATGTGGATAACTATACTTAAACTGTTTAAAATGACAAATAATAAGCTCAAACTAGCTTGTATTTAATCCTAAAATTAATAATTGCATGAATATTTAGGTCAATTATAGTAGTATAAATTGTATTTACCGAAAAATTTCAAATGAAATTATTATAAACAATAAATTAACAGTTATTACAAACAATTGTTAATAAGTATATTATTAAAACAAGTGAGCTCCAACCTATAC
>NZ_JADEYQ010000018.1 GCF_022627575.1 Sphingobacterium rhinopitheci | reverse complement strand
TTCATGTATGGTATTATTTCTTAAACAAAAAAAATATTTAAAAGTTTTACTATTGTGTAATAGTCTACTATTATTTTTAATAATAGATTGTTTAGGTATCAAGAAGTTATAAGTGAAACATTAGATTCCAACTTAATTTATTTGAGAAAAAGAAATATAGGATATCGAGGTTTGATCATAAGTTGTGTCTTATAACCAAGGATTAGTGAAGAATTAGAATCTGTAAAAATGGTCCGCAAATAGTACTTAAATACTCGTACTTTTTGAAGGTATTTTGTAATTATTCAATAGTGGATTGAATAGTGTTTGATTGCTATATTAGTAGGTAATGATTTGGTGCATATCCTACTAATATTTAGGGTTTTAATCTTTATTAGAAAATAATTCTTTATTTATTTAACACCATCCTTCTAATATAGCGTCATTTTCAACATCTCCGGTATCATTGTCACACGTATCAACAAGTTTAATGCAATTAATTTCTTTCGTAATCACGGCTATAGAATTTTCCATTTCTATAGAATATGATATGATAACAGGTTTGTAATATTTTTTTTTCTTAATATATTTCATCTTTTTATTCTTAAAAGAATGTATGATTTTCTTGTAAGGCTACAATATACAGATAAGCTATTTCTTTAATTAATTATTTGTTTGATATGTAGCTTTATATCTACTTTTAGCTAGGAGCATATTAGTTCAGTTATCCTACTGAAATATGTTAGATTTAAACCTATGGGATTTATTCTAAAATCACTTTTTAATAATCAGGATGACTTATTGGCTTATAATAAATATACACAAAT
Organism: Sphingobacterium rhinopitheci; assembly: GCF_022627575.1. GTDB lineage: Bacteria > Bacteroidota > Bacteroidia > Sphingobacteriales > Sphingobacteriaceae > Sphingobacterium > Sphingobacterium rhinopitheci. Next base: position 46,747 of record NZ_JADEYQ010000018.1, on the reverse strand, counting down.
AGTGCGTTATAATATTTTTTTCTATTTGACGCACTGTATACAAGTGTGTATATCTAATTCTGAATACGCTATTCTCCTTTTATGCATCATGTAAGATAGGCAGCTATATAATAAGCTCAATGGTGAAAAATATAAGAGCTTGCTTTTGATTAATAGATCCACTATAGAAGCCAGTAGAAGTATTAGGTACTGAATATGATGATCTAGTATAGGAATTTGTTCCAAGAAATCTTATTCCGACTAGCTTAAAGAAAGTTCAAAAGTCTTTTTTAGGAGTCTTGGTAATAATTAAGAAATATTTGTTGGTGTTTTTACTATAGCGTAAATCCTTTGCTGGTAGATAAGGCGTATATTGAATAGTTCAATGAAAGGTATTGAGATGATTGGCCGAAAATAAGTTGATTTCTATACCTAGATTAGGTAAAAAAAATGAAGAACCTAATACAATTGTTTTATTGCCTAAAGGTTATTTAGTAGATATGATGGCTGAAATATTTATCCAACATCAGGGGGGGGAACAGCCGTTTTCTATACTTTTAATTAGTAAAAAAACTGGAGTAGAAGAACTAATTTATAAAAATGGGGAAGGTACAACAATACCTTAGTTTCCTCTAATTTGTCTACTACACATAAGCTATTAAAAATATCCTCTAAAGAGTAGGGGTCAATTTATAGGAGTAAAAAAATGTTTTTATTTATGAGATGAGCAATACTAATAGTTCATATAATATACTTATTACAGCAATAAATGTGACTAAAATAAAAATTGATAAACCAATTTTTTCTAAAGTAGATAAATCTTCAAATAATTTCATAATTCTAATTATTATGTTTTACCATCAAGGAAATCACATGCTCTCTATCTCTTATTTTTTCACGTTCGCCTCCTCCGCCACTTCTCCGCAATAGCTCTTTCATCATAGGATCTAATTTCTCACCAGCTTTAATATATTCAACCAATTCATCAGCACGTTTATTGAAAGCATCTTTAATTGCTGTACAAACACAATCTTGCATACGTTTAGAGTCTCTATTTCTAATAGCCTCAGCCATCATCTCAACATTTGTCATTTTTTAACGTTCTACTACAAATCAAAATAGAATATTTAATCTTACTAAATACGAGTTACCATCGTACATAAAGGATGAAACAAGAATTATATGAAATTAGATCATAATGGATATGTATCCTTCTTTCTTTAATCTTCTAAAAACCTATTTTATCCTACACTGCTTAATGTCTCAAAAAATAAGACCATGCATAAACAACTATTTTCTATCTATATACTTACGTATGTAGATTCTTTAATAAAATTTGTTTTATTGTTAGTAGCCGAGTTACCAAATACGTAGAACGTAAAATGGAATATAGGTTGAAATAACCTATATATTTTATCTAGCTTTTTTATTACAATTACTCTATATAAAAATTATAAAGTCAATTCGAAATTAATGATAGCTTAATAGCTTTAATTTAAAATACACTAATTATAGTATTGGTGTATTAATTAAAAATGAAGCTATTTAAACATATCTGCTTAATAATAGTTAATGCGTCACAAATATAATAACACTTTTGGTAATGATGCAAATTATTTACCTATTAAATTATAATGTTTCAATACTATTTTTAAGAATATTTATGACTTAATTTCATTTAAACCATGAGAAATGTGCTGTTTTAGCCATTGTTACTTGTGCTATAATGAGCAAAATAACATGATGAAATGCGTTTCATTATAGTTAATATCCTGGAATAGAGTTTATTTAATTTTATAGATTTTCTATATCTATGTTTAAAAAAAACATAGATTATTCTTTTTATAAATAAATTTCCCTGATCATTTGTATGAACATAGTTAGTCATTACCAAAAATGTATCGTATCAAATTACACTAGAAATTTAACTTATAGTGTAATTCTACACTAAATAATTAAAATGAGTTTTTTGCAGAAAAGTATGGATAGGGAGTTAAACGAGCGGAAAAAGAATACGCTATAATATATTTTAAACCTTTGCGTATTTTCAGTATTGATATTTCTGTTGATATACTTATAATACTGTCATCGCTGTATAATTGGACAATATATTGGTGAAAATTAGCGTATTCAAAAAGATTTAATTGAATTTCGAAGATAGATATCATGTGTTAGCGAGCAGTGTACGAACTGAAAGCTAGTATTTTATAGCATTTATAATACAAATGTTATGAACCTCTATGAGCTTGATATGAAAATATAATAATTTAGTTAAAGAAAGCTAAATTTCCCTATAAGGTGCCTAAAGAGCACCTTATAGGGAAATATAAAATTATAATGCTGTTATTTCAATGCTGGGTACGGCGTAAATTTATCTTTAGGCTCAAAATGATTCCATATTATATTGGCTATTTTGCGGGTTAGCACTTCTGCTTCATTGGTATCAGTCCAACTTTGGTCTTTGTTATTCTTTGTCAATATGCAAAACACAATATCACCATGTGGTGCATTGATTAATACCACCTCACCGCGGGATTGATTCACGGATCCTGTTTTTGAAATTGTATTTACCGTAGGCGGGATTTGCGACAAGGAACGCTCATTGTAATATTGGTTCTTAAGGAATCTATACATCTTGTCCGAATAGATAGGCTCAATAACTTTACCTTCACGTATTAATGTAAATAGTGTTGCCATTTCCTTTGCTGTTGTTTGTCCCCAACCGTAGGTTTCCCATTCTTTTTCACGTCCTACAGTCCGCGAATTTACTCTAGTATCTTTCAGTCCAAGTTGATCGAGTAGGGGATTTATGACTTTGCCTCCACCAGCCAATTCTTGCAACCATATCGATGTTACATTATCACTATATGTAAGCATTAGCGATATCATCGTCGAAAGATCTGTCTGCGCACTATCTTTATAAAACTGCATTAGGCCGGATCCACCGTAGGTTCTTTTTTTGTCATACTGAAACTTTTGATTTAAAGTCAATTCGCCATCAGCAATTTTTTGAAAAACACCTACCAATATAGGTACTTTGACGATACTAGCCGTAGGAAATATGCTGTCTGCCTGAATGGCAATTTCTTTTCCTGTTTTTAAATTCTTTACATAAATACCAATATCGCCCTGAAAATCGGTGATTTCATTTTTTATTTTATGTTCTAATTTAGTATCTATTTTTTGAGCCTGCGACATTATAGGGAGACATAATAGCATAAGTAACTGTATTTTTTTCATAGTTTATGGTAATATATAGATATTTAAGGTAGGTTTTATTTTTTTGATTATAAAGACATTAGTTGTTCTTTGGTGCTGTAAGCATTTAGATATCGTATCTTATTTTTGACGATTAAATATACTTGATTTGTAGCAATAGATAAAGCTAATAGCGATAAAAAAGAAAAAATAATATCTACTATATACATAGATTTTATATATTTGTAGCGCAATGAAAAACACGATCTCTATTTCTGTTAGATTTTTATGCCACCGAATGCTTTTAGGAGGTAATTGATACTATTATTATCTCCGGCAACCTTCTTCCTATATAAGTAAAAACCATATTTATTTTTATTATTATTTTATATGAATAGAACGAAATTTCAATATCTCGTGACTGCTGCTCTTGCTTTAAGCTCAAGCAGTTTATACGCCCAATCTATCTTAAAAGGTAGAGTTTTGGACAGCTCAAATAAGGCAATTCAAGGTGCTACCATCACCGATCTAGTTACAAAAAAACAAGTGCAAACGAATGAAAATGGGGATTTTGAGTTAAATTCTACCGCTACCAATCCAGCACTAAAAATACAATATGTTGGTTTTGAGCCACAGAATATTAAAGGAAATCCGGCAGACTTTCTAACGATTACCTTATCTCCAGCGACATCAGAATTGAATGAAGTTGTCGTTACCGCATTAGGAATCTCTAGAGACAAGAAAGCATTAGGCTATGCTACGCAAGAGGTCAAAGGTGAAGAATTGCAAACACGCCCTACCAATGCATTGAGCGCATTGTCAGGTAAGGTAGCCGGGTTGCAAGTGATATCTTCAGGTGGTAATATGGGCGGATCTTCTCGTGTATTATTGCGAGGTATTAATTCTATTTCGGGCAATAACCAACCTTTGTATGTTATAGATGGTACGCCGATAGATAATACGGATCTCAACTCTTCCACAACCATCAATGGAAGTGCCGGTAAGGATGTAGGTAATATGATTCAAGATTTGAACCCCGATGATATCGAAAACATATCGGTGCTAAAAGGCCCTTCGGCAGCGGCACTATACGGTTCTCGCGCAGCCAATGGTGTTATATTAGTTACTACAAAACGTGCTGCAAAAGGTGAAAATGTAAGTATTACATTGAATACAGGCTTAGATTTTGAAAATATAACACGCTTACCAAAGCGTCAACATTTATATGGTCAGGGCTATTCAGAGACTTTTCAAACGCAAAATATCAATGGCACAGATTACAAAATTGTAGATTATGCTTCCGATGAAAGTTGGGGCCCAAAGTTAGACGGTACACCGGTGTTGCAGTGGTATAATTTGGACCCTGAGGATACAGCCAATTACTTAAATCCTGCCCCTTGGTTGTACCCAAAGAATGATGTCAACTATTTTTTCCGCACGGGAATTGCAAATACCAACAATTTAGCTATTGCAGGTAACAGTGGAAATACAAACTATAGATTTTCATATACAAATAAGAATGTACGCGGTACTACACCGAATTCTACTTTAGGACGCAATACATTTAATTTTTCGGGTGGTACACAACTCGGTAAATTGAAAATTTCATCAAATATCAATTACATCAAGAATTCTTCTGTCGGTAAACCTTGGACTGGCGCATCCAACAGAAATATTATGTTGGAAGCTTTCCAATGGGGTGGTGTACAAGTAGATTATAAAATATTAGAAAATTATAAACGTGCCGATGGCACGCAAATAGCATGGAATCGTACCGGTTGGCAAAATACACCATCTGCAGAGGCTGCGCGATTCATAGACAATCCCTATTGGTCGGCATATGAATCCTATCTAGAAGAGACGAGAGATCGTTTCTATGGTAATGTAGGCCTACAATATGAAGCCAACGATTGGTTAACTTTAGGAGTGAAAGCACATGGTGATATCTATACTTTTCAGTCACAGGATCGTATAGCCGTATATTCGCGTAGTACTTCACAATATGAAGAACTGACAAACAAATTGAACGAATATAACTATGAGTTCTTAGCAACAGCTAAAAAAAATTGGGATAAAATATCATTAGTAGCCAATATAGGTGGTAACTTACGTGACCAGCAACGTAGACAAGATTATGGAATTACCCAGGGAGGTTTGACAATTCCTAATTATTACAACCTTAAGAATGCATCATCTATTAAAGTAGATAACAACTATTACCACAAACGTGTATCATCATTATATGCGAGTTTCTCGTTGGGGTATAATGATTTACTATTCGTAGATGGTACCGTGAGAAATGATTGGTCTTCCACATTACCTGTAAATGCAAATTCATTTATTTATCCCTCATTCACGGGTAGTTTTGTGTTTAGTCAATTAGAGGCTGTACGCAATTTAGATTGGTTGTCCTTTGGTAAAGTACGCTTAGGATGGGCACAGGTAGGTAATGATACGGACCCATACCAATTATTGAAGGTATACCAAGCAGATCAGTCATTTGAAGGTATTCCTTCGTATAGCCTTACGAATACATTAAATAATGCCAACCTGAAGCCAGAAATCACTAGTTCGCTAGAGGCGGGATTAAATCTACAGTTCTTCCGGAATAGATTAGGTATTGATGTTACGTATTACAACAATAATTCAAGAAATCAAATCCTTCCTGTTCCCGTATCCTCTGCTTTTGGCTATGAAGCCAAAGTATTGAATGCAGGAAAAATTAATAACAAAGGTATTGAGATTGTATTGACAGGAACACCAGTGAAAACAGCGAATTTCACTTGGAATTCAGCATTAAATTATGCTAAGAATAAAAATAAAGTCGTAAAGCTTGATGATTTAGTGAATACTTTGACCCTGAGCAATAGCTTGGTTAATCTAGTAGCACGTGAAGGACAGTCATATGGTCAATTCTTGGGCTATGACTTTGTTTATGCGGCAGATGGACAGCGTGTAGTACAAGCAGATGGTACATATATGAAAACATCACAGCTGGTGCCATTGGGTTCCGTTTTACCAGATTTTACCTTTGGTTTCCAAAATACATTTAATTACAAGAAATTTAGTTTAGGGCTATTAGTAGATGGACGTATAGGAGGTAAATTCTTCTCACAAACGTACAAAGTAGGTATGTATTCTGGTATCTTGGACAAGACAGCCGCAAATAATATCCGCGAGACGGGTGTTGTATTAGACGGTGTCAAAGGAGATGTAACATTCAATGCGGATGGAACATATACTGTTGCCAATACATCAGATAATACGACTAATATTACAGCACAGCAGTGGGCACGTAATGAATACAATGGACCTACTACATTTTCTATTTTTGATGCATCATTCGTTAAATTGAGAGAAATCACTTTTGGGTACAATTTTGCCTTAGCAAATAGCAAAGCCATCAAAAATATAGGTGTTTCAGTTTATGGAAGAAACCTTTGGAACATCTACACAGAGAGCAAGTATATAGATCCAGAGTTCACGTCTAGTGGCGGCAATGTCCAAGGTATCGAAGGTGGTAATATCCCGACTCCAGTGACGTATGGTTTTAATGTTAACTTTAAATTCTAGAATAATGAAATTCAAAACATCTATATATACACAAGCATTAGCATTCTCTTTATTGGCCTTATCAAGTTGTTCTAAAGAGGTATTTACGGAGATAAATACGGATCCCAATCGTCCATCAGCAGTTTCGACCCCTTATATCTTGGTGTCCGCAGAAAAGCAATTGGTAAATGCCTTGCGCAGCGAAGATATCAATTATAGAGGAGCGCAATTGTTCGCGCAGTATTTTAGTCAAAATATATATACAGATCAATCACGCTATCAAGTGCCTACGGGCTATTCGGATAATTATTGGACAGCAACATACAAGGCGCTTAATAATCTAAACGAAATCATCAAATTAAATACTGATGAGAATACGAAAGCATTTGCTACAGCAGGAACTGCAGGCACAAATGTCAATCAGATCGCTATCGTACGCGTTTTGAAAGCATATGCTTTTCATTCCCTTTCAGATGTATTTGGAGATATTCCTTATGAATCATATGGCAATAAAGATGTTGATTTTGAAGCTTTGCAACAGAATCCTGATAATCTGACACCAAAATACGCTGCTCAAGAAAAAATATATAAAGATATATTGAATGAACTGAAGCAAGCGGGAGATACGCTTATCAAGTACAAAAGTGCTACTACATTTGGCTCTTCTGATATCATCTATCAAGGTAGTAATGAAAAATGGGCAAAATTTGCGAATTCATTACGCTTGCGTTTAGCGAATCGTATCCTTTCTAAAGATGCTACCTTAGCAAAATCGCATATCGATGATGCTTTAGCAAAAGGGGTATTTACATCCAATGCGGATAACGCGGCATTCAAATATTCCTCCACATCACCCAATGAGGCTCCACTATATCGCGCTACCGTAATCGCCAATCGTAAGGATTTTGCTGTTTCAAATGTTATTATTGAAGCATTGCAAGGAAAACGGGGTCCTTTTACGGCTGAAGACCCGCGTCTAGCCAAGTATGCTAAGCCAACGACTGTTGATGGCACATATTTTGGTCAACCATATGGATTACCGCTATCAGCAGGAAATATATTCCCTGTAGATAAGATCAGTCTTCCGGGAGATGCTATCAATGCAGCCAACTACGCGGAGACATTGCAAGAATATGCTGAAGTGGCATTCTTGATTGCAGAATACAAAAATTGGGATCAAGCGAGCTACGAAAGTGGGGTGCGTGCATCATTAGAGAAGTGGGGGGTATCTAGTGCGGATGTGACCAGCTATTTAGCACAATTGCCGGCAGCCAACAAAGAAAATGTATTGACACAGAAATACCTTGCACTTTACAATCAAGGGATAGAATCCTGGACAGAAATACGTCGTACAGGATATCCATTATTTTTAATCAAAAAAGGTGATGTTACGTGGTCTGGAGTATTTGATGGTAAGCCTGTTTCCTACACCTTCACACCTGAAGTAGGTGATAAGATACCTAGCCGATTGGTATATCCACTGAAAGAGCAGAGTACAAATAAGACGAATTACCAAGGCGCTGTCGCTGCTCAAGGTGACGACTTAATAACTACCAAAATCTGGTGGAACAAATAAAATCCTAATAAAGCCTGAAATTTTATTTCAGGCTTTATTTTTTAGTAGTGATATAGCTGTACCATTCCCAGTGGGCTTTATAAAAACGTTTTATATCAATATCTTATAGATTCGTTTTTTGTTGTAAAATTATAGAAATGTAGGATGCAAATTCATCTATGCCTTAGATAAGATCATAATTGCGGTTAATAGATATTAGCAAAATACTAACGCATACAAAAGCTATTGAATGGTTTATTTTCGATATTGTCATTTCTTCTCTAAAAAAGATAAGAGCAATACGTTTATTAGTATTACATCCCACAGATTACCATCTATCCTGATCACAAAACAATATATATCATCTTAATAGGTGAGCATATGTGTATAAATTGTGACATATGATCCGTCTTCAGCAATAAATTTATTTGGTATATTTAATCATTGAACCTTTATTGTACTGTACGCATTTATATTACAGCTATAGGGGGATAGCTCATAATCCTAACCAAATTGCTATACGCCATATTTACTTAAAATAAGCTATTTGTTTGTGTAAAGATTATTAGTCGATTCATAAATGACTTAATCACCTATATTAAAAACTTAAACTTAAAAAATGAATACTAAATCACTATCATTATTACTCGTTACTATTGTATTATGTAATCTCAATTTTGCGCAAGAGAAAAAGAACTTCGATGACCGTGCCAAAAATACGATGGCTACTATTTACGCTAAGTACGGGAATGATAAAAATAACCTTTTAGTGGAGAAATACCCTTTTGATGATAAGTTCAAAGCTGATTACCTCCATAATAGTGCACAGGCGGAGCAACCCAAAAAATATGCTTACCTGTGGCCTTATTCGGGTAGTTTATCTGCTATTAATGCCTTAATGGAATTGCCTAAACAAAAACAAATATACCAGCCAATAGTTGATAATACAGTTATAATAGGGCTTCGTGAATATAGAGATGACAAAAGGTCGCCCGTGGGATATGCTTCTTACATCAATGACGCACCCATGTCGGATCGTTTTTATGATGATAATGTCTGGCTGGGTATTGATTTTACTGATCTATATTTACAAACCAAAAATCCGAAGTACCTGAAGGATGCTTTGGAGATATGGACTTTTGTAAAAAGTGGTGAAGATGAAAAATTAGGTGGGGGAATTTATTGGTGTGAGCAAAAGAAAGAATCTAAAAATACATGCTCTAATGCCCCTGCCGCAGTATTTGCATTGAAGCTGTATCAGGCTACAAAAGATAAATATTATCTGGATGAGGGCCAACGTCTATACGAATGGACGAAGAACCATCTAGAAGATCCTACGGACAAATTATACTGGGATAACATCAAACTCAATGGCGATATCGATAAAGCCAAATATTCATACAATTCCGGACAGATGCTACAAGCAGCAGCTATGTTATATAAAATCACTAAGCAAAAAAAGTATTTGACAGAGGCACAACATCTAGCTCAATCATGCTTAAAATACTTCTTTCACCAAGATGCTACTAAAGAATTTCCATTGTTAAAAAACAGTAATTTATGGTTTCATGCTGTTATGCTGAGGGGCTATATTTCCTTGTTTGAGATAGATGGGAATAAACATTATTTGGATGCTTATGCTAAAAACCTAGATTATGCTTGGGATAAAATGAGAGATGAAAATGGCCTATTCGAAGAGGATTGGACATTGAAGAAAAAACAAAGTTCAAAATGGCTATTGGATCAATGTGCTTTTGTAGAAATGTATGCACGATTGGCCAAATTAGGTTATTAACATGATAGCCAATTTTAGGTCTTATAGTAGATCTTTCGGATAGCATCACCCCAAAATATATTATCAGGTGACCCGTACAATTAGTATCTGTACCAGCATGCGAGATCAAGTATTAGCTTGTCTTTTTACGGCAGATTGAGTATGCCCCAATCAGCAAGTAGGAGGTATATGGTATGGGTGAAATTCAATTGCGCATGGTAGCTAGCTATATAAAAGACGATTCTAAATACTAATATTTTTAGTAAAAAAATGATAGTATTATTTGCTGATAAAATAGGAAAAATAAAATTTTAGAGGATGGCAATTACTGATTTAAATAACCTTTGAAAAATTACGAATTTCGTAATTCACCCATATTTTACCTTATAAAAAAAGCGCAAATTTTTAAAAATTTGCGCTTATAAGTATCTGATTTAAAGTGAAAACTATCCTTCAAGATTCATTATTTCTTCAGCTAAAGCTTCCCAGTTCTGTTGCCACTGTTCTAGCTCTGCTTTTGCAGAATTATATGTGCGCGTAGCATCTTTCAACTTGTTAGCATCCGAATAAATTTCCTCCTTTGCAAGGTGGATTTCCAATTCTTTAACTTCGACTTCCTTCGTTGCGATTTGATCTTCTAGTTGCGTTAACTCTTTATTTTTCTTTTGTATGATTTTCTTTACGTCATCTGTAGGTGCTACCTTTTCTTTCTTAGGTGCCTCTTTGACAACTTTCTTCTCGGCCTTATCTACTGTTTTTACGACACGCTTAGCATTCCATTCTTCATACTCTTGATAAGTACCTGGGTATTCTTTTATCTCCTTGTCTTCAATAAACCATATCTTGTTGGCTACATTGTCCAAAAAGTAACGGTCGTGAGATACCACAATAAAAGTTCCTTCGTATTGCTGTAGGGCTTGAATCAAAATATTAACAGATTGCATATCCAAGTGATTCGTAGGCTCATCCAATACTAAAAAGTTAGCATCAGCAGTCAGCGCCTTTGCCAAAGCAACACGTGATTTTTCACCCCCTGAGAGTACTTTAATTTTTTTGAAAGCATCATCCCCCGTAAATAAGAAACAGCCTAATATGGAGCGCAATTCCGTCTCGGTATGCTTAGGCGCAAATGCTTGCATCTCTGCGATAATACTATTTTCTAGATGTAAAGCTTCTAATTGATGCTGCGCAAAAAAGGTCTGCGATACATTGTGCCCTTTGATACTTGTTCCTTCAAATACTTTATCATCCTCTGCTACGATACGTAGAAGGGTAGATTTACCTTTACCGTTGGCTCCGATAAGAGCAATTTTATCCCCTTTCTCAATTAATGCATTTGCATTACGTAGAATTTCTAGATTAGGGTAAGATTTGGATATATTTTCCAATGTAACGACATGTCTTCCAGAAGGCTTCGAGAACTTAAAGCTAAAGTTTACCTCAGGGTTGTCATCATCCACATCTTCAACACGATCCATTCTGTCTAAAGCTTTGATACGTGACTGTGCCATTTTAGCTTTAGAAGCTTTTGCACGGAATCGTTCAATCAATCGCTCTTCTTGTTTTATCTTCGCTTGTTGATTTTTAAATTGACCTGCTTGAATTTCATTACGCAATGATTTTTCCTCCAAATAGAAGGAATAATTACCTGCGTACAATGTCAATTTACCCTTACGCGACTCTACTGTCTTTTTAATAATACGGTCCAAGAAATACCTATCATGTGAAACGATAACTATCGCTCCTTCAAAGGATTGAAGGTAGTTTTCTAACCATTTGATTGAGGGTAAATCCATGTGGTTGGTAGGCTCATCTAATAATAAGATATCAGGCGCTTGCAGTAAGATACGTGCCAACATCACACGCATACGCCAACCTCCAGAGAAAGTAGCTAAAGGGCGGTTTTGTTCTTCTTCAGAAAAACCTAATCCTGCCAATATTTCGTGCGCTCTAAATTCGATGTTGTAGCCATCCAACGCTTCAAATTCCATTTGCTTGTCACTAAGTTTATTCAGTATCTCATCCGAATAATCTGTTTCAAGTTTGCGTAATAATGTTTCTATTTCTCCATGCAATTGATTTTGGCGCTCAAAAGCCTCCATCGCTACATGTACAATACTTTTGTCCGAATGATACGACAATAAATCTTGATTCAAGTAACCAATCTTTAAGTCTTTAGCCATAGAGATCGTGCCCGAAGTAGGTTTGTATTGTCCAACAATTATGCGTAGTAAAGTAGACTTTCCCGCTCCATTAGCGCCGATAAGGCCGACTTTATCGCCTGGTTTGATGTGCCAATTGGCATCATCATATAAGGCTCTTGAGCCTATTTCAAAGGTTAAATTATTTATTGATATCATTTGATTGCAAAAGTACGGAATATTTCTACTTCTTTTCTACCTTTGTAGATATGTACAAACTAGTAAAGCCAATTTTTTTTTCGATGAACCCTGAAAAGGCGCACCATACTGTTACTGGTGGATTAAAAACCTTTTCTAAAATCTGGGGCAGTAAAGCACTTTTAAAATCTATTTATACCGTTTCGGACCCACGCTTGGAGCGTGAAGTATTCGGTCTAAAATTCAAAAATCCTGTCGGCCTAGCTGCAGGCTTTGATAAAAATGCTGAATATATTGAAGACATGGCCAAATTTGGCTTTGGCTTTATAGAGATAGGTACAGTGACCCCAAAGCCACAGCCTGGCAATGACAAACCTCGTATGTTTAGATTGGTGCCTGACGCAGCATTGATCAATCGCATGGGATTCAATAACCAAGGAGCTGATGTTGCCGCAGGACGTCTTAAGCATTTAAAAAATAAAGATGGTGTAATCATAGGTGGTAATATTGGAAAAAATAAGGTTACAGCCAATGAAGATGCTGTAAACGATTATATCTATTGTTTTCATGCCTTATATGATTATGTAGATTATTTTGTAGTGAATGTAAGTTCGCCAAATACACCAGGCTTACGTGACCTGCAAGAGAAAGGTCCTTTAATGCATATATTGAATACACTACAAGAGCTCAATAAAAAGAAGCCCGCTCTTAAGCCCATCTTATTGAAGATAGCGCCAGATTTGACCGACAGTCAATTGGATGATATTGTAGAGATAGTTACCGAAACTAAGATAGCAGGTGTTATAGCTACCAATACCACTATTTCTAGAGAAGGTTTAACTTCAGACCCTAACTTAGTACAAGAAATGGGTGGAGTTAGTGGTAAGCCATTGACAAAACGTAGTACGGAGGTAATTCGCTACTTGGCTACAAAGTCTAACAAATCGTTCCCTATAATAGGAGTCGGTGGTATACATTCGGCAGAGGATGCTATAGAAAAGTTAGACGCAGGAGCATCATTGATCCAGGTATATACCGGATTTATATATGAAGGGCCTGCATTGGTAAGTGCCATCTGTAAAGGTTTATTAAAATAGAATATCAAATTGTTAAATACTAAAAAAGCTGTGCTTCATAACAAGAGGCACAGCTTTTTTAGTATATACGTATTGACGATATAATTAGTCCATTACAGCAGCTTGTTGATGCAAATCATCTACCTCTGCACCTTGAGCAAGCATCGTAGGTTCTATGCTATTCAATACTTTAGAAGAGGCCAAATAGCCCTTATCTTCGGCATATATAAATAGCATCGTGCCATTTTTGATGGTATTTATAATAGGAGCATTAAGATCGCGAGGAAGAGCAGGGCAACCATAGCTTCGGCCTAGACGGCCCAAATTTTGTATTACACGCTGATTGCAGTAGTCTGCACCATGTATCACTACAGCGCGAGCCTTGGCTTGATCATTAATATTTTTTTCTAGACCATTAAGTACTAAAGAATAACCATTGCTTCCTTGGTATGTGTTTTCTGTCATGAAAAAGCCCAATGAACTCTGCAGAGAACCATGTCGGTTAGAAAAATTCGTCGCATACAGCTCGCCACTATTTTTGCCGTGTGAAACAATAGTATGGTACAATAATTTCTTTTGCGTGATATCAATCACATACATCCGCTTAGAAGTAGAAGGCAAAGAAAAGTCTATTACAGTAATAATATCAGAATTTCTAAATTGTGGTTTTAAATAAACATAACCATTGTAAGCCTTTTCAAACACATCAAATTTTAAGATACCTTCCAGATTTAGGTCTTTATAGAGCGATTTAGCAACAGAAACTACTTCTGTAGGTTTGGATTCTTTGACCGGATTCACTGTAGATTTAGGCATAGAATCCAATGGCTTACTGTTTAAAGTAATTAATCCCGCTATGGCTATAAATAAAGTTATAATTATTAAATTTTTCATTATCACGCATTTAACAAGTACAAAGGTCGTTATCCATTGACTATAAAAATGTTAAGGAAATGTTAATTAACTATCATTGTGCTTAATCTATGACAATCACTAAGGACGATAATGGTTTGGTCCAATCATAAATAAACTTTGAATGTGACGAAGCGTTACGTACGCACATATGCGAACGCGGTATCGTTCCTAAGGTTGCGCTGTATTCAATAATAGGTGCTTTGGGGTCAGAGGTAGGCACACCATGTATATAGGCACCATTTGTAAATCTACTTGCCCATGGCGCATATCCCTGTATCGTTGAAGTACCATCCTTTAGGTAGAACATCTTCGGTTTTTGCTCCTGTAGGACAAAAATACCGACGGGTGTTTTCATTCCATATGGCGGATTGTGTCTTCCTGTAGTAGCGGGATTCATACTTCTTATAATCCATTGATCCCCGAGATGCTCTATCGCACAAATATTCTGGTTGGTAACATCTACAACGACGATATGCTTAAAAGATATGGTATCTCCAATACTTTTGACATAGCGTTCGGGGATATCCCATTCGCCTTCAAAATTAGAAAGTCCCTGAACGCGTATCATCCCATCCTTATTATCGGATAGTATATTCACAAGGGAACCATCTCTACCATATATAATAGGAGTTTGATGGTGATCGATGGTGTACAACGGAACAGACTGGTATCGCTCTGTGCCCAATGTATCTGCGACCCGCTTATATTCATTGCGAGAGAAGGAGGCAACGGTTGGGGCCTCACCATTTTTATTTTTATAATTAGAGATTACGCCATAATGATTATTATTTTTTTGAAAATTTTCAATGTAAGCTAATTTTTCTTTGATTTTATCCCATTGAAATTCCCTAGCTTTTTTATTGTACGTATAATTATCTTCTAAGCTATGTTTGTCGTATGTAAGCGCTTTGGAGAGTTTAATGTCCTGGGCTGTAATAGGTTTTTGTCGTTCTTCTTCAGCCTTCAATAGGGCTTCTTGATTTTGTTTTATACTATCTTGAGTTAGTGCCTCTGTATTTGCTTGTACTGTACCTTCCTGACAAGAAAACGCAACAATAGAAGTACAAAGGAGTAGCTGTATCACTTTGGTCATATGTATTTTAGTTAAGCTTTATTGATAAATTTGGTAAAGCTAATTTATACTATATAACTCATATAATTGGAAAAAGTTTTGTTACTACTTCGCGTTTATATAACTGAAGCTTATCAAAGAATGGTTTTGTTTCTGCATTTTCGACCAATAGGTATGGAAGATAGCAGGTGGTGACTTTATTGGAAAGGATAAAATAACCCATCAATACACCATTGTTCTTTTGTACTGTTTTGACTTCTTTGACAGTAATATTGTCCGTAGAAAGATTAATAATTGACCGCGGTCCATCTGTCGTGCTTACGGTCAATGTATTCGCTTTGATATTATAGTTTATTTTTTGATTTTTGATGGCTTTGATATGATTGCTAAATACAAAATATTGACCGATCAAATAGAAAGAAATAGGAATAAATAGTAAGGCTATTTTGAATTTACTTGCGATGACAATAATAATAAAAAGGATCAAAAAGCCTATACCAACGGACATCAACGTCTTTTTGAAAAGACGTTGAAGCATAAATGTTGGAATATTAATATCTATATTTTCCCTGTTGGACAGCGGAATTGAAGAGCTATTAAACTTAAATTTACTTACCTTTTGTGCGATAAAATAATATACCACAATTACAATTAGTGCAATGATTAATAACTTTCCCAATTTATTTAGTATTGTTCGTTTTCATTCGGGTAATCAGAAGCTTTTACATCTGCAATATACTGTGATGCTGCTGTTGTGATCTGCTCATACAGATTGGCATATTGGCGTAAGAATTTAGGTTTAAATCCTTTAGTCATACCCAACATATCGTTAACCACTAACACTTGTCCATCGCAACCATTTCCAGCACCGATACCTATAGTAGGGATTGCTAATGATTTTGACACTTCCTCCGCCAGTTGTGCAGGAATCTTTTCTAATACTATAGCAAAACAACCAGCCTCTTGTAGCGCTAGCGCATCTGTTTTGAGCCTATTCGCTTCCGCTTCTTCTTTAGCACGTACCCCAAAGTCACCAAATTTATTGATGGACTGAGGTGTCAATCCTAGGTGACCACATACAGGAATACCTGCGTTGATAATTTTTTTTATGTTATCGATGATTTCTTCGCCACCCTCGAGTTTTAAAGCATGCGCACCAGACTCTTTCATCATACGTACTGCTGCTTCATAGGCTTTGTCTACAGATCCTTGGTATTCACCAAAAGGTAAGTCTGCTAAAACCATGGCGCGCTTGGAACCACGTACAACAGCTGAAGTATGATAAATCATATTGTCTAGTGTAATAGGTAAGGTAGTTTCATAACCCGCAAATACATTTGCGGCAGAGTCACCTACTAATATAATATCTATTCCGGCCTCATCCAATGCTTTAGCCATAGAATAATCATAACCCGTCAACATCGATATTTTCTCACCACGCAGCTTCATATCTTTAATGATAGAAGTCGTCACTCTCTTTATGATTTTATTTACTGACATTTCCCTTTTTTTTGTAGCAAAAATACTAATTAAAAATAGGTTTTAGTTCCATTACTTATGTAAAAAGCTTTAATTTATATTTAAGTCATATTGTTTTGCTATTTTTGCATTATGATTCAAAACGAGAACCGTCTATTTAAATTTCCAAAATTCAGTGAGCTAATAATCCATGAAGATGATAACCTTATCGTTATCAATAAACCTCCTTTTGTAGCATCTTTGGATGAACGTGAAGGTGGAGAAGTAAATATATTACGCTTAGCAAAAAAATACCACGCAGACGCTCAAGTATGTCATCGTTTAGATAAAGATACTTCAGGCGTTTTATTGATTGCCAAGAATCCGGAAACTTATCGTCTAGTGTCCATAGAATTTGAACGTAGACGCGTAAATAAAACATACCATGCTATCATACAAGGTACGCATGTATTTGAAGATTTGCATGTAAACTTACCTATATTAAATCAAGGTAATAAGAACGTAACAATAGATCGTGCCAACGGTAAACCTGCGGAGACCATCTTTAATAGCCTAAAATTTTTCAAAAATTTTACGTTAGTAGAGTGTAAGCCTATCACAGGACGTATGCACCAGATTCGTATTCACTTAGCTACACAGCACGCTGCTATTGTTGGTGATGCGATGTACAAAGGTAAACCAGTATATCTTTCTCAGATCAAAAGAAGAGGATTTACACTCGCTAAAGATGAAGAAGAATTACCTATCATGAAGCGCTTTGCATTACATTCTAAAGCTGTTGAATTTACTATTGATGGAAAGAAATATGCTTTTGAAGCAGCATATCCTAAAGATTTCGGCACTTTACTTAAACAATTAGAGAAGTTTGATAGTTAATATTGTACGATTATGATGAAAAAGAATTACTGGAGGTACCTTATATATATTGTCCTTGTAGCCCTTATAGCATGGCCTACTAGTCGTATATTTTTTCAACAGCAACTCATGAAAATTGGCTTTTTTCAGCCAAAATTAGAGCAGCCAGCGTATACTACGGAAGAGACGAGTACGCCGGTAGATAGCACCTCTTCTGATAAGGCTTCTTTCATTACAGAATCTGGAAATACAATTAACACAGAAGACCTAAAGGGTAAAGTAGTTTTTATCAACTTTTGGGCTACATGGTGTGGACCATGTATCGCTGAAATGCCATCTATTCAAGTACTATACAACAAATTTAAAGACAACAGTAATGTTGAATTTTTAATTGTTGAGATAGATAATAATATTGCGGGAGCAAATGAGTTTATTGCGAAGCAAAAATTAGACTTGCCTATTGTATACCCAAATAGTAATATCCCTCAATCTTGGTTAGAAAATGCTATTCCGACGACAGTTATATTGGGTAAAGATGGTATGATAGCCGAACGCAAACAAGGTATGTATGACTATTCGGGAAAAGGTGTGCAAGATTTTATACAAAGCCTAATTGATCAATAATAAATAATGACTAGACAAGAATTAATAGAACAGATAAAGCTAAAGCGTTCTTTTTTATGCGTAGGGTTGGATACAGATATTACCAAAATACCTAAGCATCTATTGGCTGAAGAAGATCCGATTTATACTTTTAACAAAGCTATTATTGAAGCGACAGAAGATTTATGTGTTGCTTACAAGCCTAATATTGCTTTCTACGAAAGCTACGGCGCAAGAGGATGGGAGACTTTGCGCAAGACTTGGGAAGTACTACCCAAAAACTGCTTTAGCATAGCTGATGCCAAACGTGGTGACATAGGCAATACATCTAAGATGTATGCGCAGGCATTTTTTGATCAAGCGGTTTCGGGAATGAGTTTTGACTCCATCACGATAGCTCCCTATATGGGAAAAGATTCTGTCACCCCATTTTTGGACTTTGACAATAAATGGGCGATCGTATTAGCCTTAACTTCGAATGAAGGATCTAAAGATTTTCAAAACTTCAGTAATGCTGCTGGCAAAAATCTTTTTGAAGAAGTTATCGATAAAGTAAATACCTGGGGCACCATGGACAACCTTATGTATGTCGTTGGCGCAACAAGAGGAGAAGGCTTTGTAAAAATCCGTGAACATGCACCGGATCACTTTTTGTTGGTGCCTGGCGTAGGGGCACAAGGAGGTTCTCTTCAGGATGTGTGTCAGTATGGAATGAACAAAGACTGTGGCTTATTAGTAAATAGTACTCGAGGTATTATTTATGCTTCTTCGGGGACAGATTTTGCTGAAAAAGCAAGAGAAGAGGCTATCAAATTACAGCAAGAAATGGAAGCTGAATTAATAAAGGCTGGTATTATATCGTAGTAATACTGCTATTATTAATCGACATAAGGTCTATATATATAGTAAAAAGGGTTAACACATTATAAAGTGTTAACCCTTTTTTAGGTAGAACAATACCGAAGTTATTATTTTATACCTAATTCTTTTTTACGGATTGAAACCGCATTTTTATGCGCTTGCAAGCCTTCTAGTTCTGCCAATATCTCTACAGTAGTACCAATATGTGCTAGTCCTTCTTCATTGATTTGTTGGAAAGTGATTTTCTTAACAAATGAATCTACAGAAACACCAGAATACGAACGAGCGTAACCTGAGGTCGGCAAGGTGTGATTGGTGCCCGAAGCATAGTCGCCAGCGCTTTCAGGTGTCAAATGCCCTAAAAATACAGAACCTGCATTACGTATCAATCGTGTGATAGGCTCTACATTGTCTGCTTCGATTATTAGGTGCTCCGGAGCATATTCATTAGAGAACTGCATGCCCTCTTGAATATCCGCCGCAATGATAGCGTATGAATTGCTAATAGCTTTAATAGCAATATCTTTGCGCGGCAATAATTCTACTTGTTCTGCCAATGCTACATTCACACGGTCTACAAAATCTTGACTGAGCGCTACTAATACAGCCTGACTATCTGCACCATGCTCTGCTTGTGCCAATAGATCGGCAGCCACAAAAGCAGGATTAGCAGACTCTTCGGCAAGTACTAATACCTCCGAAGGGCCAGCAGGCATGTCAATACTTACATTTGTAAGGCTTTGAATCATGCTTTTGGCTTTGGTCACGAATTGATTTCCGGGGCCAAATATTTTATCTACTTTAGGGATGGATTCTGTTCCAAATGCCATAGCAGCGACAGCTTGTGCACCACCAACTAAATAGATACGTTCTATTTTTAATAAAACTAAACAGTAGGCTACAAAGCCATTAATCTTACCGTCTTTCTGCGGAGGAGAACAAACAACAATCTCTTTGCTACCCGCAATTCGTGCAGGAACACCAAGCATCAACAGAGTAGAAGGTAGCACAGCAGTGCCTCCAGGGATATACAAACCTACTTTTTCAATAGGACGTACTTCCCTCCAGCATTTTACACCCGGCATAGTTTCGGTGACACGCTCTCTACGCAATTGCGTACTATGGAACTTGTGTATATTTTGGAAAGCGATCTCCAAAGCACGTTGCTGCTCTCTTGAAATAGTAGAAGCTAAAGCTTCGATTTCTTCTTTTTCAAGGTATAATTTATCCAGATTTACCTGGTCGAATTTTGCGGCATAATCCTTCAATGCTTGATCCCCATTCGCAATTACATTATCCAATATACCTGTCACTACTTCTTGGATAGAATGGCTAGGATCTGCATTGCGCGTGATCAGCTTTTGGATATCTGCCTTCGATAAATCTTTATATAGATACGATGTTAGCATTACAAAATAATCTTCTCTATAGGCATCACAACTATTCCTTGTGCGCCTGCTGATTTTAATTTATTTATTTTACCCCAAAAATCATCTTCCGAAATGACAGTGTGTACAGCAACCCAGCCTTCTTCGGCCAATGGTACTACAGTAGGGCTTTTGACACCACTTAGCAATTCCGTAATTTTTGGAAGATTCGCTTTTTCAACATTCAATACTACGTATTTGGTTTCTTTAGCACGCAATACCGACTGAACGCGTTGCAACAATTCGTTTAAGATCTCATTCTCTTCTAGGCCATCACGACCTATTAATATGGCCTCAGACTTACGAACGTCAGCAAAAGGCTTTAAGCCATTGCTTTTTAACGTGCCTCCCGTAGAAACGATGTCACATATGGCATCGCTCAAACCCAATCCTGGAGCAATCTCCACAGAGCCTGAAATCGTCTGTATATCTGCCGTAATCTTATATTCGTCTAGGAATGATTTTAAAATAACAGGGTAGGATGTAGCTATAGATTTACCGTTTAAATCTTTTATATCTTCAATTGCTGAATCTCTAGGAACGGCCAATTTCAACATGCATTTACCAAAACCTAATCGCTGTAAATAATTTACTTTAGATGCTGTTTCATCAATAACATTTTCGCCTACAATACCCAAATCTGCAATACCTTGTTCTACATACCCAGGAATATCATCATCGCGAAGAAATAAAATCTCCAAGTTGAAATTTGCTACAGTAGTGATTAATGAGCTTTTATAATTTTCAAAGTCTAAGCCACAGTTTTTAAGAAGCTGAACTGATTTTTCGTTTAATCTACCCGATTTCTGGATAGCTATTTTAAGATTTTTCAAAATTGAATAGTATTAAAAATAAAGATTATTAAATAAAATGATTACTAGGGGAAAATTGCTTCACGTAGAAACAAACAAAATTACATATCGCCACAATGGCGATGATGCATATGTAAGTTATTGGTGTGAGACAAAATCATTTATTTTTTAATAATTTTTCAAAATTAAGGCTTTATGGCATCTATTGCAAACTTTTTTTGATTTCATTTTAGACAATTGCTTGATTATAAAACTAAAGTAAGCACTATAGAGCTATAAAAAATATAAATACATGTTAACAAGCTAATTAAAGATTCGAAAAAGTAGCAGGTACATTTTCCATACGATATACATTTGGTTATAAAGTACTTAAAAGTATAGCTTCATACAATAATACCTACTTAATCTAATGAATTGGTTAGATATAAATTTGAAGATATCTGATAAATCAAACAATGTTTTCATGTCACATCATACACTAAGCTTATTTAATATCTCTTGCAGAAGAATATAAGAAAGACCCAGTAATAGATAGCTATACTTCTAACTTGAAAGATTTGATTTTAAGTATTTACCAAAGTTCTAGATTCATGGATATTTATATATTCCAAGTCTTTATCCAATTGGAAAAACTGAAATTATCTGTAATCCTCATGGGTATATTGATGAACTATATAATTTAGTTGATAAAGAGTTGATTACAGAAAAATAATCTATTGACTATTGATTTAATGATGACTTATTTTAATCCTTCATTATTATTTATTAGTTTAGTCAAAACCTAATCGCTGACCAGTTGTAAATATCTTTCTATGTATAACGAGAATAAAATCCTTTTGAAAAGGCTTAATGATGGTGATCTGGATGCTTTTAATTGTCTATATAGAACATACGCACCCAAGATTTATATTCGTTTGATAAAATTGGTTAAAGACCCTAATATTGCAGAAGAACTATTGCAGGATGTATTTCTTAAGATATGGCGTAATCGTTCGAAAATTGATATATCACGGGGTTTTATTTCATTTATTAACCATATAGCGGACAATCTTGCTATTGATCTATTTAGAAAACTACAACGTGATAAAATACTACAGATCGAAATATGGGCCTCGGCTGTGGAGCTGTATTATCATACTGAAGAAGATATGATTTCGAAGGAAACAAAACAGATTTTAGAAAACGCTATTAACTCACTAAGTCCACGTAAGAAAGAAATTTTAATATTGAATAAAATCCAAAATAAAAGTTATAAGGAGATAGCGGAGGATTTAAATATTTCTGTATCAACAGTAAGTAATCAACTCGTGAGTGCTATAAAGGATGTTAAATTTTTTATTCAGAAGAATTATCGTAATGAATATATAATGACATTGCTAATTATTTATTTTAATAAAAATTAAAATAAATAAAAATTATATAGTGTGTTTTTTCTTCTCGAGCGTATAGATAGATAATCAATTATACATTTTGCTTTGGAAGAACTAGAACTTAAAAGACACTTACGTGCTTATTTGGAAAATAAACTTGAATTTGAAGAGTTTGATAATTTTTTTGGTGCTTTAGCGCAGCAAGATTCAGCTATTCTTCAGCAATGGATTAACGAGGTTTTAGCATCTGATATAAAAGGATATAATGATCAACGAATCACTGCTTTGGTTAATTTTGAGGCACTACAACAAAAAATCAATTACCAAATAATAATAGAAGACTCACCTAGCAACACCTTCAGCTTTAAAACATATATATATCGATGGTTAGGCTACGCGGCTGCTATACTTTGTATTGTCGGTATGGTAACTTATTTATTTAAACATAAAAATTCTGATACCTCAGTCACATTCTTTGAAAACAACAATGCCTATAATATTTCAACTATTCTACCCGATAGTTCTTTGGTTATTTTATTCCCCAACACAAAAATAAGTTATGCATTAAATAACAGTACCCAAACAAGAGAAATATCTCATCTGAAGGGTAAAGCGTTGTACAATGTAAAAAAGTCTGCTAATCCTTTTAAAGTTAATTATGAGAATTACACGACAACAGCTTTGGGTACAAAGTTTATTGTGAATGCATTAGTAAATCAATATCCTCAAATAAAATTGTTGGAAGGGAAAATTAGTGTAACTCATAATGGATCAATAGATAACAAGCCGTTTGTTTTGGAAAATAAAGGTGAAGTAACCATTGATATAACTAATAATACAACCCTGCAAAATATATCTGCTAATACAAATAACGTTAGCCCTGCGAGAGTAAATGAAAGGAAGATCCATATATCACCCGAACTGCACGGAAAGGTACAATGGTCATCCAATCTGCTTGAGGTAAAGCAAATCAAGAGTCTGGAAATATTCAAGTTACTAGAACAAATTTATGATGTGACAATATTGACCCAAAATGGCGATTTACTAAATAATAAATTCACAGGAAGTATTAATAGAGGTGGAAGTATTGAAGATTTTCTAATCAATTATTGTGAGCTCAATGGATGCAGGTTTACATATAAAGACCAGATAATAGAAATTAATATCAATTAAGACAAGGAAGTGATTAGATAAGATTTTTATTAAATACCTATTACGAATAACCAATTACCAAATTATAAATTAAATATTATCTCTAACTATTATGAAAAAACTTATTATGAGGTATCTTTTGATGTGGATATTTCTCCAGCTCGGATTAAATACCTTTTCTCAACAAGGTATAGATGTAAATGGAAAAGTTGTGGATGACAATTCTAATGCCATATCTGGTGTTACTATTGATTTGATTCACAAAAAAAACAACAAAAAGTCTACTGTAATCGCTGATGCAAATGGATTATTTAAATTGAATTCCCTGATAGAGGGAGATGCATACTCCATTTATGCCCATCATTTAGGCTATTCAAGTGATTCTATAACGAATTTCGTAGCTTCTAGTACAACGAAAAACACCATTTTATTTAGGTTAAAGTCTAATTCTGACGTAATTGATGAGGTTGTAGTAGTGGGGTATGGAACACAAAAAGCCTCAACCGTTACCGGTTCTATTGTGGATGTTAAAGGAGATGTGCTAGAGCGTGCACCTGTAATGAACTTTACCAACACCCTAGCAGGTAGATTACCAGGATTAGTAGCTACTACGGGTTCTGGAGAACCGGGTAGTGATAATTCCACACTTCGTATTCGGGGTGCAAATACACTAGGTGACAATTCTCCTTTGATTGTGGTTGATGGTATAGCTAATCGGTCTATAGAAAGGATAAATCCACAAGATATTGAAAGTGTAACAGTTCTTAAGGATGCTTCGGCTGCTATTTACGGCTCACAAGCAGCAAATGGTGTTATATTAGTTACGACAAAAAAAGGCCGTTTAGGAAGGCCGCAAGTTACACTGACACATAATCAAGGATGGTCTCAACCTACCATATTACCAAAGGCGGCAGAATCATCTGAATATGCTCAAATGTTAAATGAAATTAGTATTTACGCAGGTCAACAACCTAAATATACTGAGGATGAATTAGAGTTATTTCGTAATGGTTCTGAAATTTGGAAATATCCTAATACTGATTGGTACTCTGAAACATTTAATTCTTTTGCTCCACAACAAAAAACAGCGATTAACATAAATGGAGGGTCAGAATATATTAATTATTACATCTCAGGTGGCTATGATAAACAAGATGCTATCTATAAAAATTCAGGTACCAAATTTAATCAATACAATTTTAGATCAAATTTGAATGGAAAATTAAATGATCATATTAAGTATGGAATAAATACAGCTATGCGCGAATATAACAGGAATTACCCTACTCGTTCTGCATCTGATATTTTTACAATGATACTTCGTGGGAAGCCCAATTTGCATGCATATTGGCCATCAGGTGAAAATGGTCCTGATATTGAATATGGTAATAATCCTGTTGTAATCACTACAAATCAAACAGGGTATGATCGAAATAAAACAATGATGCTTGAATCAAGAGCAAATATCGAAATAAACATACCTTATGTTGATGGCTTAAGTATTTCTGGTAATATTGGTTACGATAGAACAATGAATAATGAGAAACTTTGGCAGACTCCCTGGACATTGTATAATTGGGATGGATATTCCGTTGATAATAATGGGTCGCCTGCTTTAGAAGCTGGTTTAAAGGGCTTTACTGCTCCTCAGCTAAGGCAGGACTTTGATACAAGAAACTTACTTACATTAAATGCTTTAGTCAGATATGAGTATGATTTCGATTTAAAAAATCATTTAAATGTTTTGGTAGGTGTTGAAAAAATTAAAGGGGATAATATGAATTTTTATGCCTCAAGAAGATATTATGTGTCTTCAGCCATAGAAGAATTATTTGCAGGAGGAGATGCGGAAAAGGATAATTCAGGAGCTTCTGCCAGTTTAGCGAGATTAAACTATTTTGGAAGAGTAAATTATGATTATGACGGTAAATATTTATTAGAATTCCTTTGGAGATATGATGGATCATATAAATTTCCAGAAAGTAAAAGATTTGGATTTTTCCCTGGAGTGTCTGCTGGCTGGAGAATTTCCAATGAAAAATTTTGGGGATCATTTAAAACTTATGTAAATGATTTAAAAATACGTGGTTCATGGGGTAAAACAGGAAATGATAGAATTGATGATTATCAATTTATGTCTAGTTATGGATTTTTAACAGGTCTTACGAACACTTATGTATTTAATGGTGCTCAAGAGAATAAGATTTTGAATGAGTTACGTATACCAAATCCAAATGTAACTTGGGAAGTTGCAAATCAATCAAATATTGGTATTGATGCCAAGTTTTTAAATAGTAAGATTAGTTTTACTGCAGAGTATTTTTATAATAAGCGATCTAATATTTTATGGAATAGAAATGCTTCTGTTCCTTCTTCGAGTGGCTTAAGTTTGCCAAGAGAAAATATAGGGGAGGTTTCAAACCAAGGTTTTGAAATACAATTAGGTTATGCTGACAAAATAAATGAGTTTAATTATTCTATCAATGGTAATATAGCTACTAATCGTAATAAAATTATTTTTTGGGATGAAACGCCTGGTGTACCTGAATATCAAAAATCTACGGGAAAGCCTATGAATGCTAATTTGTATTATAATGCTATAGGAATATTTAAAGATGCAAATGCATTAGCAGAATATCCACATTGGGCAGGATCTCGCCCTGGTGATATCATTTTTGAAGACGTTAATAATGATGGAAAAATTGATGGACTAGATAGAGTAAGAGCAAATAAAACAGAATTACCAACATTGACAGCTGGGTTGAATTTAGATTTGTCATATAAGCAGTTCTATACGAGCATTTTCTTTCAGGGAGCTTTTGGAGCGATGCGCAATAGTTATTATGAAATGCAAGGTGAAGTAGGGAATTATTTAAAGCAAAATATAGATGGAAGATGGACACCAGAAAATGTTGATGCTGTAAAACCTAGAATTTGGAATCGATACAATGAATATTGGAGATCAAATCAAAACACCTATTGGCTTGAAAAATCAAACTACGTAAGGTTGAAAAATTTTGAATTTGGTTATACTTTCAATGAGAATTTTAGCAAAAAACTTAAAATTAGCAAGCTTCAAATATTTTTTAGTGGACAAAATTTAATAACATGGACAAAAGTTAATGATTTTGATCCTGAAACAACTTCTGCTACTGCATACCCATTAAATAGAGTTTATAATCTAGGTATTTCTCTAACATTTTAATCATCATGAAAAAAATATTTTTATCCATATTTATAGTAAACTGTCTAGTTTATACTTCCTGTAAGCAAGATTTTTTAAATACCGACCCATCAACTGAATTTTCAGAACTTGCAGTTTGGTCAGATCCTTCTTTAGTAGAAACTTTTATTAATCAAGTCTATTTCAGACTAGATGAGCCGCTTACGGATGGACGTTTTAAGGCTAATATTGTTGACGAAGCACATTACAGAGGTAATGCGAATTCTTTGAATTTTAACAGAAGTATACAATCACCAGATGGATTACTAGGCTGGACAGTATCAAGATATAGATCGTGGGCTGACCTCTACAAGAGTATACGTTTTTGTAATCTATATTTTTCCAAAGTAGACGAGATTCCTTTTAAGGATAATTTGATAGATGGCAAATCGTTGAAAGATAGAATGACGGGAGAAATGCACTTTCTACGTGCCTACAATTATTTTATGTTGGTATCCACGTATGGTGGTGTACCAATCATCGAAGATCCTTATATATTGACTGATGAATTTCTAAAAGAAAGAAGTTCCTTTGAAGACTGTATAAATTTCATAGTCAATGAATTAGACAAGGCAGCTGAATTATTACCGCTAGTTCAGAGCGGTGTGAACGATGGACGCTCCACTAAAGGAGCTGCTCTTGCACTCAAATCAAGGACATTACTCTATGCTGCTAGTGATCTTTACAATACGAATATATTTGCAAGCTATGAAAAACCTGAGTTGATACGTTATACTGATAATAGTAGAACTGAAAGATGGAAACGTGCTAAAGATGCAGCAAAAGCAGTAATCGATCTTGGACAGTATCAGCTTTACAAAGATAACCCAGGAGTTACTGAAAATATACCTCAAAATCTTACAGAGATTTTTCTTAATAAAAAGACTGTGGAGGATATATTTATAAAGTATTTTACAATTCCTATGGGGCAACGTGCAGGTTTATATTCTTCGCCTAATGGTTATCATGGATGGGGTACAAATGCTCCTTTGGGAGATTTAGTAGATGATTTTGAGATGATTAATGGGGATAAGTTTGATTGGTCAAATCCGACTATGTCAGCTAAGCCTTATGAAAATAGAGATCCAAGGTTTTATTCAACTATTTTATTTAATGGAGCATCATGGGGTGTTCGACCGGATGATGCTAAAGGATTAGATTCTGAAAATAAAATCCAAACGGGGAGTTGGGAGCGTTGGAATTCTACAGCGAATAGGATGGAGGTTTTTTATGGAGTCGATACTCGTAAGAGTTCTATTGAGGACTGGAATGGTAGCTATACTGGTTATTATCTTAGAAAATATATTGATCCAAATAACAACGCACAATATGTAAATCAAACGGTGACATGGAGATTCATACGTTATGCAGAAATTCTATTAAATTACGCAGAAGCTTGTATTGAATTAGGGGAGGAAGCAGAGGCAAAGGTTTATCTCAATAAATTAAGAAAAAGAGCGGGAATGCCAGATATTACAGATTTAGGGAATTCATTGAAACAACGTTATCGTAATGAAAGAAGAGTAGAGCTGGCATTTGAGGAACATCGTTTCTTCGATGTGAGAAGATGGGCTATAGGTGAACAGGCATATAATAAGACGACGAAAATTGCAGAGGTAATCTACAAATTGAATCTTGATCAAACTACGGCTACTGTTCCAACTATTCGACATATTAATTTCGAGAATTATGCTTGGCATAATAAATCGTATTTCCTTCCGATACTGAGAGATGAACTTAATAAAAATAGTTTACTTATACAAAACCCTGAATATTAATGAAAAAGATAATTTGTTTATATGTATTGTTGGCCAATTATATATTGATTTCTTATGGTCAAGCGAATTTTAAGATTACTCATCAGCCCTACATTCAAGGACTTACTACTGAATCTGTACATATCCTATGGACTACAGACCAACCAGCTACAGGCTGGGTAGAATTAGCACCCGATGATGGTAGTCATTTTTATGAAAGGGAGCGACCTAAGTTTTTTGCAGCAGCTTATGGTTTCAAAAAGGTAGGTAAACTCCATCAGGTAACATTAAAGAATTTAATTCCTGGTACTCGTTACCGCTACAGGGTGTATAACCAAGAGGTTTTAAAGCACGAGGGGACAGATGTGCTTTATGGAAAAATTATAGCTACAGCAGTATACAAAAAAGAGCCTTTGACATTCAAGACATTGGGCAAACAAAAGAATAGCGAATTTATAGTTATAAATGATATTCATGGTCGCAATGAGGTGCTCAATAAGCTTTTGGATGTTGGAGATGTTAAAAATGTTGATTTTGTGGTATTTAATGGTGATATGGCGAATAGTCTATTGAGTGAGACACAGATGTTTGGAGATTTTATGGATACCGCTATTGCTAGATTTGCAAGTGAGACACCAATGTTTTATGCTAGAGGTAACCATGAAACTAGAGGACCCTTTGCTATTGAATATCCTAGCTATTTTCCTACACCAACTAATAAGTTATATTACCAATTCAACCATGGTAATACGGGGGTAATTGTATTAGACTGTGGCGAGGACAAACCTGATACCGATATTGAATATGCTGGAATTGTGGAAATGGATAACTACCGTACGGAACAGGCAGAATGGTTAAGCCAAGCAGTAGAAAATCTTGAATTTAAAAATGCCAAGTTTAAAATAGTAATTTGTCATATGCCTCCATTTGGTGGTTGGCATGGAGAACTGGATATATTGGATAAGTTTGTGCCAATACTTAATAAGGCAGGAGTACAGATTATGCTTTCTGGACATTTACATAGACATATATTGCAGCAAAAGTTGGATAAGGTCGATTTTCAAATCCTTGTTAATTCCAATAATAATGTGGTTAAAGCAAGTATGACAGACAGCGAAGGTCTGATAAAAGTCCTAGATCAAAAAGGTGTTGTAGTAGAAACTATAAAATTAAAACCTTTAAATTAAGTCCTAGAAAACTATTGTTTTATAACTTCTTTGAGCCGATTATTTTTAGTAATCGGCTCATTTCTTTAATAATTATAATGCTAATAAAATCTAGTAATTGTGAAATTCGTTTAAAATTTATTTCTAGAGTGTTTAATAGAATAGTTAGGATAAGAACCAAAAAAAGCAAATTGCCCAATCTATTTAACATAATATAAATTATAAGACAAATAGATGTTTGTTGTTTTTTGAAGTGCTTGCCATTGTAAATCAGCGATTTATGTATTTATAACTAAACAATTATTGTTTCCGAACAAATATTAGGTTTATTATCAAATGATTATATAAATCACATGTGTCGTAACCTTTTTATAAACAAAAACTACTCTAGATATTCGGTCTTTAAATTTATTGGGCTTAGGCTTATGATTATCAGCTTGCATTTTTTTAAGTCTAGACGCATCAATATATCTTCACTATTATTTACGCAATATAACTTACCAATTAACTCAATTGGCATATTCATGAAGCTACAGTATTAGAATCCCATACACTGACCTTCTAAATAGAATATTCACCATTAACACATCGCTAAGCGTATCTATTTTCAATAAACTACTATTATTACTATATTCGCGATTATATAAACTAAGATTTTAGTTTATATATTGTCAAATCCCCTAAAGCTTTAATAAAGTTTACATCTATTTATTTAATCAAACTGGAATATAAGCGCTTATACGGTAATAATCATAATTCTTGTAAGTAGTAACTGGTTGTTAGGTTTACTCAAAGAAAGATACGCTATTTATAAAGTAGATACTGATGCGCCCCACCCTACTCAACTATTTATCTCGCTAGTTATGAACTATTAAACCTTAAGAGAAATATACTTGCCGGTATAGAAATTATTTTTCACTATTTTAATATAAGAAGATTTATAAGGCTTTATATACAAATACATTCCTTTATCTAAATTAAAAAGTAATAAAACAGGATACTGGAAGATGATCAGAAGGATACCTATTATCTGCATATTGGTCAGAAATTACTTGGTAATTCTTAACCTTAATGTTTTTTGATACCATAATATAATCAATTCTGTTTATAGGCGAGTCTTTAAAATTGCCGCCACCCAAATTGGTATTTAAGGTACCTTTAACACTATTTAAAGATACCTCGAATGAATCATTAAGTATTTTTTTTAAATCAGAAATTTGATCGGTTTCACTTGTAGAATTAAAATCACCAACACAAATTACGGGTTCATTTCCTGCAATATTTTTTATCATTTTAGCAATTAATGCACCCGATTGTTTCTTTGCTTCATGATTTCGCCAATAAAAATGTGCATTAAAGAAAAAGAATACTTTTCCAGTAAGTTTATGTTTGAATTTTACCCAATTACAAATCCTTCTATCAGTGGCATCCCAACCAATACTTGGAATATCTGGTGTCTCACTCAGCCAAAACACACCTGCATCCAAAGGCTCAAATAAATTTCTCTTATAAACTATTGCATTTTGATGATGATCATTCTTACCACCATATGGATAACTCACATAATCATATGTAGACAAATAGTTCTTCACATCAATCATTTGCTTAAACATCCCCTCCTGCGTACCAAAAATATCAAAATCATGCCTTTTAATTAAATCAAACAAAGACTCCTTTCGTTGATTCCATGAATTCCCTGTTTCCAAATCAGAAACTGCATCGTATCTAATATTATAAGTGGCAACTTGAAACTTAGCTTCATTCGACTGAGCATAAGAATGCACAATATTTAATAACAAAAAATTTAAAAGTATTAGGAATGTTTTGTATGCAAATTTTGTTTTCATAAGATAATTCAAAAAAAAAGCCTTATTAAAATTGGTTTATTATAGGTTATAATGGTTTGTTGAAGTTTAAAATAAAAGGTATACTTTTTCGTATTTAGATCAAAATACATTTATCCCAAGAAATAAACAAAATATTTATGATTTTTTTGTACCCTTACCATTTTAAAAGAACTAATAAAAATACCCATAGTTTATTAATTAAAAGTCGTAGATATGATATATATATCCCTTACTTCTTTTAATAGATAGCATTCTACTGTTCGATTCTAAAAATTTTTACTCTTTTACATAAAAAATATAACATTCAGTAATTTTACACGTCTTGAACTTCATACGTACACAGGCACAAAAACACTAAAAATAGTTACAATCACATGCTGCCATCAGCTATATATTATTGGGTAATAACATAGAAAGCTATATCGTCATAATCCCCAAAAATAGCGAAAAATAACGTTTATAGGGAGCTGACTAACCGAAGAAGCAGCCATCCACATCATAATCAATCTCATTGATAAGTGATTGCAAATACGCACTCTCGGATTGCGGCTCATATGATTGCCATTTACCTGATCCACGCATCCAATATAATTTCCACATTTTAGAAGACTTCACAAAACGAAGCTTGGCAAATGGTAACTCTAATAAATGTGAAGGATCATTCCATTGTGGTCTAATCTCAAAAAATATAGCCGTTTGACCATCCCAAGAATAACCAAAATCCAATTGCGCCCGTACACTTTCTTCCTTTGGTCGTCGCGCTTCCACAAAGCTTCTTAATTGTATTTCTACCATCGAAATGGTTTCTATCGTATTTGTCATCATGCTATATAAAAAATCTAAATCCCTTTATTAAAATATAATATTTTGCGGGTAGATACTTTTTTGTAACAGTACTGAATAACGCTATAAAATGTGCTATCCAACTTGAATACTATTGAATATATCATTTTCCTTCATAAAAGAAAATAAAAATATCTTGACTCAATTTGTACTATTCATATAACTACCAATCAATTGTAAAAATATAATTAAGCTAATCATCTCCTCCGTTTACATGTATCCAGCCTACGAACTACAGGTTAGCTAATTTCGAACTACAGGTTAGCTAATTTTTTGAAGTTCTAAGGATAAAGATCCTTTAAGTTTTGTGGTTTATGGAGATTATATTTTCAATGGTATATTTTATCCATTGAAATGGATTAACCTCATGCTTTTGGCATGATAGCAAAGATAGCTATAAGCATCAACAATACTACTATTTTCGCCGGTAGATAGGATTTATAACTTTTGCTCTAAAGTCCATTTTTTGTACTTCATAATATCAAATGTATTAATTTGAAATATAAAATTTCACTCCGAACTTATTGGGGGCTAAATTAAGGTTTGGTTGAACTTCTACAGTATTCAAAAATTAAAGTTAAAATGTATAAATAAAATAATATATTGGTTTAAATCATTTAATTTAAAATGTTTTAAATACAAATAATATATATATGCCAAATACAGGAGATTCATTTATTACTATATTAAAGCAAGCTCATTTGCAATGGGGTTCACACAGACATACTAATTCGAGAGGAATTCTATTTGGTGAAGGATATTTACAAATTCCAGCATCTATTGCACGAAGACAAAATATAACAAACAGTAATTCAACTAATACTAATGTATATTTATGTTCAAGTACTGATGGATTTTTAAATAACGTAAATTTAAAAGCTACTGGATGTAGCCACGCAGGTTCTATACACGCAAAACAATTCCACGGCTCAGGTAATTTACAACTTTTAGGACATTGGTTTAATCATATAAATGCCCAAATTGGAGATCAAATTCGAATAGATTTTATTACTCCAACTGAAATTTTACTTACAAAAATTTAAAAGTGTTCTAAACACTTTTTTCGTATCTTGCCTCATATAAAAAATAAAGGGAAAAAGCATGTTGGTAGAAGAGAAAATAAGCATTGAAGAATTTGACAATAAAAGTTATCAGGTTAAGCTTGTTGAACCTTTAGAAGAAGAAAAAGCCGTTTTAACTCATTATCTCCATAATATAGATAATGGAATTTCAAAATATTATAAAGATGAAGCTTTAAATATTCTGAAAAATTACGTAGAATACAAAAACGAAAATGAAATCGCTGTTGTAGAAGAAGAAGCTTTACAACAACTTTTATACGAGGTTGAAAATGTTCCATTTCCAACTCCGGAAAATTACACATTCAAATTTATAGACCTATTTGCTGGAATTGGTGGTTTTAGAATCGCTATGCAAAATATCGGTGGCAAATGTGCTTATACAAGCGAATGGAATAAAGATGCTCAAAAAACATATCGAGCAAATTTTGGAGAAGTACCATTTGGTGATATTACCAAGGAAAGTGTGAAAAATTATATTCCAAAAGAATTTGACATTTTATGTGCTGGTTTTCCTTGTCAAGCATTTTCGATTGCAGGACATAGAAAAGGATTTTCAGACACAAGGGGTACTCTATTTTTTGATTTAGAACAAATAATAGAAAAACACAAACCAAAAGTTGTTTTTTTAGAAAATGTAAAAAATTTAGTTTCTCATGATAACGGAAAAACATTCAAAGTAATTCTTGAAATTTTAGAAGATAAACTGGGCTATAAAGTGTTTCACAAAGTTTTGAATACAATGACTCACGCAAATGTTCCGCAAAATAGAGAAAGAATTTTTGTAGTTGCATTTGACCCAAATAAAGTTCCTAATTATGTCAATTTCCAATTTCCAGAGGAAATAGAATTGACAAAAACAATTCACGATATACTAGATAAAGAGAAACAAGAAGATAAATATTATTATCCTGAAACTCATCAATATTACCCTGAACTTGTTAAAACTATGACAAGTAAAAACACTGTTTACCAATGGCGTAGAGTTTATGTGAGAGAAAATAAAAGTAATGTTTGTCCAACATTAACAGCAAATATGGGAGCAGGTGGACACAATGTACCTTTAATTAAAGACGATTTTGGAATTAGAAAATTAACTCCAAAAGAGTGCTTTGCTTTTCAAGGTTATCCAATGGATAAATATATCTTACCTCCTATTGCAAATAGTAAACTTTATATGCAAGCAGGTAATTCTGTAACAACACCATTAATTGAAAGAATTAGTAACGAAATTATAAAAGTATTGTGAAATCATTTGCTGAAATAGATTTAGAAAATAAAGGTAATTATTTGAAACTGCTTTCAGCAGTTTCAAAACTTTCAGGACTTTTCAGCGAAAGCGCAATCCCTTTTATTAATTATCGTGTAGCAGAAAATATTTTCTGTAAAAGTTTTGACGCTGGTAATCTTTCTCGATCAGATACTGCATTCGATGCTAACTATAATTCTATCGGTGTAGGTTTAAAAACATTCGTTTGCACCTCAAATAATAGTACCGAAAAAGTTGCTGAATTTAATTCGCTTTCTAGAGTTTTAGCT
This sequence comes from Sphingobacterium rhinopitheci, assembly GCF_022627575.1. Lineage (GTDB taxonomy): Bacteria > Bacteroidota > Bacteroidia > Sphingobacteriales > Sphingobacteriaceae > Sphingobacterium > Sphingobacterium rhinopitheci. Next base: position 11,274 of record NZ_JADEYQ010000018.1, on the reverse strand, counting down.
GATTATCAGGGAAATGATTTGGCTAATAAATTAGCTGAATTTAGAAATGAAAGAATTGATTTAGCAAATCGTCTTTATAATATTAAAAGTTCTCTATATCATATTGTAGCAAGAAAAGACAGCGAACTTGTTTTATTTGAAACAGACTACGACAAAATTGACATTGCTAATATTCACGCTGTAAAGCAAAATAGTGCAAGTTTACAATTTGAAGATGGGAAAAACTATTATAGTTTTAACTATTCAAAAAGTACGCTTTTTAGAAAGTTTTTTATTCCTGATACCGCTTTTAAACTTCCAATTGAAATTTTAGAAGACCCTTATACTCTACTATTAGAGTTATTTGAGGATAAAGCATTAAAACCTGCGAAGGACAAGTTAGTTCGTGGCGCAAATTATGTCATTTTACCACTTTACGGATTTAAGAAAAAAGAAAAATTTGTCTTTAAAAAAAGTGGTTTAAATCAATGGAATGCAGGAGGAAGAAAAAGAGATTTTGGAGAAGTTTACATTCCTATTCCTGCTGAAATTCACAAGCTATTTCCTAATTTCTTTCCAGAAAGAGACGAGTTATTTGAATTGAAAATCCCAACAGGAGAAATTTTTTCTGCTAAAGTTTGTCAAGACAATTCAAAAGCGTTAATGACAAATCCAAATAAGGCTCTTTCTGATTGGCTGTTACGCAAAGTTTTTCAAGTCCAAGAAGGAGAACTTTTGACAATCGAAAAAATGAATGAGCTTGGATTTGACAGCATTATAATCTGCAAAGATGAGAACGGAAATTACCAAATTGACAAAGCAAAACTTGATAGTTACGAGCAATTTATCTTGAAATAACCCACCAAAATCCGCGTTGATGCGAAATTCATTTTCAGCTACCAAGTTTTTATCAATCCCTTCAATGAAGGTTAGTAATAAAATAGGTATATGCCAAGATTTCCTATAGTTTGTATTTGCGCGCTTTAATAAGGGAGAGACCAAATATTTGACTGAACAGCCCGCATCGCTTGACCACCGTGGTTGGTTGAACTCGGTTGGTGTACTTCATGTACTCTTGATGATTGAATTATAAGTTGAAGATAAAAATAATTTCTAAGAATACTATGGATAACTATTATCTCTTAACAAAACACTTTCCGTCAGCAGGCTACTGCCAGTTGCAAATGGCTTTCACTACTCCTATCGGCTGCGCAAATACCATGCTGGATCCCATATGATTACAGCCTGTCTAAAGTGCCATAGATCCGTGAAATCATTGACTATTTATAGTGTTTAATTTCCTATTATACAAGCATTTTTACGTAGCGTTGTATAACAATGCCAACCACTATATATTGCTACGGCATAACAGATAGCCTGGTTAATACAAGTCAATTTTTTTTCATGCTGCTATTGCGGAACCTTTTGACGATAACTTAGTATTCAGGCTTATTAAAGCCCAGCCTAATTCGATATCGTTCTATACATCCTACCTAGGAAAGGAAGATTTATCCAAAGAGTTAACATTCCAATCTCTTAGGCCCAATACCGTCAATATATATCTTATTTTTCCATCTATGCTATCCAATCGCGCTGTTGCAAAGTACCCTCAATTAGAGACGTTTTTATCATGGTAAACCCGATATGGCACACCGTTAGATAATACAAGATGCTATAGCTTCACACTTATAAGCAACTACATCGCGATCCAATTTCACCAGATAATGTCGATCATCAGAAGAATAATTTACAAGCCCTATTATTCTTATCAATTTAAAAAAAAATAATTTTTCTGCTAAGGTTATTTTAAAATAATCGTTTATACAAAATAACCATTATAAACGACATGTCGACATCTTCCGAATTAGCAGTATTGCTAAAAAAATATATTGAGGGATCAATCCTTCCTGCTGAACAACAAGAGTTAGAAAACTGCATGGCACACGATACCAAACTTCGTGAGTATGTCGAACAATTGTTGCAGGATGATACTCTTATACATGAATATGAGGATTGGTTAGTTACACGAAAAGTGATGGATGATGAGATGCTACAAAGTATCAAAAATCAAACCTTCAGACGTATACATCAAAACATTGAAGAGCCTCCTAAAGAAGAAAAACTTCCATCAAAACATGTTACTTTTCGTTGGCTACGAATTGCCGTAATCTCCACAGCAGCTATTTGTCTATTGGCAGGGATAAGGTTCGTGTATGAGCAATCTGATACCGAAAATAACCTTATTAGCAGTACATTGGATCTAGCTCCTGCTACAAACAAGACAACATTAACCTTATCGAATGGTGAAAAGGTAGAGCTTCGCAACGATCAACAAGGTATAATGCTTGGCAAAGGCATAAAATACACCGATGGTACAGCAGTTACTGACCTTGATGCAAAAGAGCTCAGCGGGTACAACGCTACAATTCATGTGCCCAAAGGCAGCACCTACAGTGTTGTATTGGCAGACGGAAGCCGAGTGATGCTTAATGCCATGTCAACACTAACCTATCCACTAACATTTGATCAAAATTCTCGAGAAGTTACACTTTCTGGGGAAGGATATTTTGAAATAGTAAAAAAGATGAAAGCGGGGAAAAGAGTTCCTTTTATTGTCCATACTGCCGAACAGCAAGTAAGTGTGACGGGCACGCAATTTAATATTCGAGCTTATGCAGATGAAAAATCAACCATAAGTACCCTAGTAGAAGGGGGAATTACCGTTAGCCATGGGCAACAGCAAGTTCATTTACAACCGAATGAACAGGCGAGTACATCTTCGGGTAATATTCACAAACAAGTGGTCGATGCGAATGCCTACATCGCCTGGACCAAAGATAAATTTCTGTTTCACGAAACAGAACTCGTTGAAGTATTAGCTAACATCAGCCGCTGGTATGATGTAGAAATTCATGACCTAAGTAATCGGGAGGACATGCATTTTTATGGTGAAATAGCACGCAACAAAAAACTAAGTGAGGTCTTGCGCTTGTTGGAAAAAAGTGGGGTAAAATTCCAAATTAAAAAGCAACATAAACAACACCACCTATATGTAATTAAATAAACAAATTATGATACATGAAATGGAAACAAACTATGGTCGGCAAATTCTTTGAAACAGAACCGATAACTACAAATGGCAGAGTAAGCGCTGCAAAATCACTAAACAAGATAAACCACAAATTGAGAACCCAACATGATGACACCTATTACTCAGAAATTTAAGTATAAAGGTTTTTACGAATCTTTATCGACTTGGATGCTGCCTGTTAAGATGACCATAATGTTCACCTTACTGTGCTACTTTCAGGTATCAGCTTTCCATGGATATGCACAAAATATCACTATAAGAGCCAAAAATACCCCGCTCATCAAAGTGATGCAATCCATCCAGGCACAACAGGGTATTCCATTTTTGCTCAATGGGAAAGATATTTCTCAAACCATCCTAAGTGCAGAAATTGTAAATACACCACTAGATAAAGCGCTAGATAAACTGCTAACACCAAAATCCATCGACTGGGAAATGGTTGATGGCACTTTAATCCTAAAAAAAGCATCAACAAAAAATCTAGATAATAACACCAAAAACACTAATATAGCACAGCAAACTCGGACCCTACAGGGACGTGTTATAGACCAACAAGGCAATCCCATTGCAGGCGCTAGCATCGTAATAGACGGCACAACGGCAAGTGCTATCTCTGATAATCAGGGTAACTTTAGTATTGGAGTTTCGAAAACGCCAGCACGACTACAAGTACGCTATATTGGTTATAAAAGTGCAGAATTGACCATCACCAATCAAACTACTGTACAAATCACATTAGCCCAAGCAAACGATAGTATGGAAGAAGTTGTCGTAGTGGGTTACGGTACATTAAAGAAGAAATTGACCACCGGCTCTAGTATTCAAGTAAAAGGCGATAATCTGACCAAACTCAGTACACCCAATATTCTCGAAAGTTTGCAAAGTCAGGCTCCAGGAGTACAAATCACACAAAATTCGGGTATGCCAGGAGAAAGCTTTAAAGTAACTATCCGTGGCTTGGGTACTATTGGCAACTCCTCACCTCTTTATGTCATTGACGGTATACCAGGAGGAAGTATAGATATGCTAAATCCATCGGATATTGAAAGTATTGATATACTCAAAGATGCAGCTTCAGCGGCAATCTATGGATCACGCGCCGCAAACGGGGTAGTACTCGTTACCACCAAACAAGGTAAATCTGGTCGCACACAAGTACATATAGATAATTATGTAGGTTTTCAAAATGCTTACAAACTACCTTCGCTCTTAACGGCCAAAGAATACATGATTATTCAAGATGAGCGTCGATTCAATGAAGGTACTGCAGCTTACGATTGGGCGACTCTTATTCCAAAACAATACCAACAAATTCAAGATGGAACATGGAATGGTACAAACTGGTTAAAAGAAATTAGCAATGAAAATGCCGTTTTACAAAATTTATCGCTTAATTTAATGGGAGGCAACGAGCAATCAAAATTTTCGATGGGCTACTCATTAACCAATCGTAATGGAATAATGGGCGCTCCAGTAGACCCTGATTTTCAACGCCATACCGCTCGTATCAATTCAGAGCATGTATTGTATAAAAATGACAATTTTGATATAATCAAATTTGGTGAAAATGTAAACTATGCATACAGTAACCGCTCGGGTATAGGTATTGGAAATATTTATTGGAATGACGTTCACAATATGTTGGTGGGCAATCCTCTGCTTCCTATTTACGACAGTGAAGGGAATTTTTATGATCAATTGGACAAAGTTGCTGACGCATGGACATTAGATGGGGCAACGGCGAATCCTGCAGCCGAAATGTATTACAGACGTGGACAGAATCTTTCAAAAAGTCACAACCTTTCGGCCAATGCCTATTTGGAGATACAGCCTATTGAAGGTTTAAAATGGCGCACAAATTTTGGCTACCGCATGAGCGCATCTTCTTACCGTCAATATACACCTACCTATCAACTTTCCACAACACTTACCAATCCTATCGACGATATTTCGCAAAGTCAAAGCTTAGGATACAACTGGGTATTGGAAAACACATTGAGCTATGGCTTTCAACCCATAAACGAACAGCAGCTTGATTTAGTCATCGGACAATCTATAGAAAAAGGAGGTTTAGGTGAAGGCTTGAATGTAACTACAGCCAATTCTTCATTTCCAGGACAATGGGACAAAGCTTTTATTGGGAATGGCCAAGGTTATGAAAACTTTATTCCAGCAGTAGGTGGCATACAGTGGCCCTCGGGCAGATTATCATCTTTCTTTGGTCGCGCAAATTATAATGTAAAAGAAACGTATATGGCTTCCTTTACCTTACGTGCGGACGGTTCTTCGAACTTTGCACGGGGCAACCGTTGGGGCTATTTCCCTTCTGCATCTGCGGGATGGATTCTTACGAATGAGTCGTTCTTAAGAGATAATAACGCAATTGATTTCTTCAAGTTAAGAGCTTCATGGGGACAGAATGGTAATGCCAGCATCAACCCATTCCAATACTTAGCAACAATTGCCATCGACCCAAAAAATGGTTATTACTTTGGTGACAACAAATCTTCTTTAAATCGTGGCGCTTACCCTGATATTCTACCTAACCCAGATATTACTTGGGAGACATCAGAGCAAATTAACATAGGTTTTGATGCACGATTTGTAAAGAATAAACTAAATGTAGTATTTGATTGGTACAAGAAAACCACCAAAGATTGGTTAGTTCAAGCTCCTGTACTAGCGATATATGGTACAAGTGCTCCTTATATCAATGGTGGAGATGTCGAAAATAAGGGGATTGAATTTGGTTTGAATTGGAATGATAATGCTGGCGAATTTAGCTACGGTTTAGGGATAAATGGTGCTTTTAATAAAAACAAAGTGCTCCGAATCGCAAATACTGAAGGAATTATTCATGGTGCACCAGATGTCTTGAGTCAGTCTACTAAAGAAATGTATCGTGCTCAAGTAAATTACCCAATAGGCTATTTTTATGGCTTTCAGACTTCAGGGATCTTCCAAAACCAGCAACAAATCGATGAGCTTCGTGCACAAGGACATGGTGTATTGTCTACATCACAACCTGGAGATGTGATTTTTGTAGATTATAATGGGGACGGACAGATTACAGATTTAGACAAAACTCTAATCGGTAATCCACATCCTGATTTTAGTGGTGGGATGAATTTCAATTTCGGTTACAAAGGTTTTGATTTAAATATTACCGCTATAGGTTCTTTTGGTCATCAAATTGCAAAGTCATACAGATCGTTTGCAGATAGTCCATTACAAAATTATACAACCGAAATTTTCCAACGTTGGCATGGCGAAGGGACAAGTAATCGTTACCCAAGATTAACCAATGGTGCACATCCCAATACCTTAAATATTTCCGACATCTATATAGAAGATGGTGATTTTGTGAAGATTCAAAATATTACGCTTGGTTATGACTTCAAGCGTTTATGGAACAAAGCTCCATTTGCACAAGCAAGATTCTATGCAACAGTTCAGAACTTAGTTACATTCACTAATTACAGTGGTATGGATCCTGAAATTGGATATGGAAATGACAACTCTTGGGTGTCTGGAATTGATCTTGGTTTCTATCCGCAACCACGTACGCTGATGTTTGGTCTTAACCTTAAATTTTAAAGAGTAATGAAAAAAGCATTTATACTTATGTTATTAGCAGGAAGCCTTAGCGCTTGCGATAACTTTTTAGATACAGAAAGTTTTGATAAAAAGAACACAGGAAATTTCCCTGTAACAGTAGCCGATGCACAAGTTATGCTCACGGGGGTATACAATAGCTTGAATGCAGCGGTAACGAATGTGCAGCACTCCCATTTTTACATGGCAGAACTCGCTTCGGATGATAGATTTGGTGGCGGTGGCGAGAATGATCGCGATATGCAAGGTCTTGACCACTTAATGAACACACAGCCAGATCGTTTTCTTACATTTTGGACAGCACGCTATCAAGGGATTTTTCGGGCAAATACAGCATTAGAAACCTTAAATCAAGTAACAGGTTGGAATACGGAAGCCGAATTTAATCAAACTTTAGGCGAAGTACATTTCTTACGTGCACTATACTATTTCGAGTTATCCCAAATGTTTGGGGAAGTCCCCTTAGTGACGAGTTCTACCGTTTCAAATGTGCCAAAAGCACCTACTGAGGAAACCTATGCTGTCATAGCACAAGATCTTAAAACAGCAATAGAGATAATGCCGAACTCAGCCTACAACACAGTGGTTTCTGGTCATGCAACACGCTGGGCTGCACAAGCCTTGATGGCACGTGTATTTTTATTTTACACGGGCTACTACAATAAAACAGAATTGCCATTAACTGATGGAGGAAGCGTGAGCAAAGCTCAAGTCATACAATGGTTAGAAGATTGTATTGCCAATAGTGGACATGGACTTATTGATGATTTTCGTAATCTTTGGCCATATTCAAACAAATTTACCAAGACTGACTATCCTTATGCGACGAATAATAATTTACAGTATGCAGGTGAAGGACATAAAGAAACAGTGTTTGCTGTGAAATTTGGAACTTTAGCAGATTGGGGTGATACCTACATCTTAGGCTATACAAATCAACTAAACTTACATTTTGGCCTAAGGTCAAACAATGGTCAAGCCAATACTTTCCCCTTTGGACAAGGCTGGGGAGCTGGACCCGTTAATTCAAAACTATGGAATGATTGGCGTGCTGCAGAGCCTAATGACGTACGTCGTGAAGGATCAATTATCAATGCAGACAATGATTTAGCAGGATACATCTATGGTGCGGATAGTCAAATGGAAGAAACTGGATTTTGGCAGAAAAAATATATTGCCATCACAGCCTATGATAATGGCGCTCTTATCCCCTCTTACGCTATTTTAGCAGATGGAGCACAAGCTGATTACCAACTCGCACATACCCAAGATATGGTGTTAATACGTTTTGCGGACGTCTTATTAATGCACGCCGAGTTAAGTGAAACTGCCAGCAATCTTAATCGTGTTCGCGCACGTGTTAATTTGCCCGCAATCAATTATTCTTTAGCTGCGCTGAAACTCGAACGTCGTTGGGAATTAGCATTTGAAGGATTACGCTATTTTGACTTAATGCGTTGGCAGGATGCAGCCGATGCTTTAGCAAGTCAAGAAGGTATTGAAATAAAAAACAAAAATGTGGACACTCAGATGAAAGGTTTTGGTGGTGGATATAGAGCAAGATTTGAAGCTACTGGCGGGTTCTGGCCAATTCCGACTTCACAAATTGCACTTTCAAATGGTGTTTTAACACAAAATAAAGGATGGGGCGAAAACACTCATGAATACACTGGATGGTAATTTAAAATTTGAAAACATGAAAAATCGTACAATATATTATCTCTATAGTTTACTCGCACTATTTGTGCTGGCATGTGATCCAATTGAAGACCGTATGGACATAGGATCGGCAATTACAGCTGAGGAACTAAAAATCAGTGCTACGCCTCTTATTGTGAATGGTAAAAAGAGTAATAAAGTTGTTTTGATAAACAATAGCCCTGTCCTATCATCTTGGAATTTCGGTATAGGTGTGACACAAAAAATGACTGATACCGTACTAATGGTTGCTACTGGACAGAATGAAATAGTATTTACAGGACTTAATGCAAATGGCACAACTATTACAAAAACTTTATCGGTAGACATCGATGAACTAACCTATGAAGTACCTTTGGAATGGGGTTTTCTGACAGGTGGATCCGAAAAAACTTGGGTTTGGGACACTGACAAGCCTGCTGTCTGGGGAAATGGTGGATATAAAGGAAATGTAGCTCCATCATGGTGGACATTACAAGAATCTGATATGAATGGCCAAGCAGCTAACGAAGGTGTAGGGGCTAAAATGATTTTCCATCTAAAAAATGCGGAGTTGCATAAAGTCAAATCTAACGGTACTATTGAAAAGGGATCGTACAAATTCGAAATGGATAAACAGATACTTCTTGATGATGGAACAGTGTGGGCCAAAGGTAAACTTACGACTAAGGGTGTTACGGTACTTTCTGGAAAATCTCCTGACGAAGGCGGAATTGCAGTATATGAATATGATATTCTAGTACTTAATGGTACTGAGCTAATGCTTTCCTATGCTCCTCCTGGAACTGGAGCTTGGGGTACAGCCTATTTTTGGGCGTTTAAATCACAATAGTGAAGTATTCAATTTATATATTTTGGGCGTATTAACTCTTGTTGATACGCCCATTTATATAAAAAAATAATCCCGTCTGTGGTCACAAAACAACAAAAATTCCAAAATAATTAGCATAAATAATTTGCGTAAATATATGATTAACAGTATATTTACTATAGCCCATTTAAAACCTACTTATGATAAAAATAGAAAAACATTTGGCTAATCTCAGGTTAGGTAACGAATCTGCGCTATCTTATTTTATGGATTTATATAGTCATAATCTTCATTTTTTCGCCTATAAACTTGTTCGTGATAAAGATGCTATCCCCGAAATAATTTCTGAATCATTTGTTAAGCTTTGGAAAAATCGCACACAGTTTTACAGCATAGAAGAATTGAAAAGTTTTCTATACATTGTTGTTCGTAACAGTTGTTTAGATCAGGCAAAGAAAGTTCGTGAGCGATATCCTCATGGACAAATAGAAGAAGCCTTTTTCTTAACAAACCCAGAGAATGATATTTTAACAAAAATAATCCATACTGAACTCATTACGCTTATTGGTGAAGCATTGGAAAAACTACCTAAACAACAAGCTGAAATCTTTCGCCTTACCATTCTAGAAGGTAAGACAACTGCTGAAGTGTGTGAAGAATTGCAAACAACAGCATAGCACCAACAGAAGCTCCACTTCTTAAAATTTGCTTAGAAAGAATACGATCATTTTTATGTTCTGTTAAATATTGAAATCATTTTTATTCTTAATATTGTTTTCCTTCATAACAAACCAGTAAAAACTATTTTTCTTCGTAGTAATAAGAATAGTCGATTCCTTTCCTAAACATCTCTCGGCTATGGATATGCTCAGTCAACGCAGTTTTTATTGCTTCCTTAAGCACTTGACTATTAAGCACACTATTGATCATCGCTTGGTGATAATCATTTTTGGCTATTTTACTCCAATCCACACTTTTCTTTAATGAGCGCTTGAGCATCAGATGCAACCAAATACGTGTACATCGGCCATTTCCTTCCATAAAGGGATGTGCAATGTTCATTACGACATATTTGTCTATAATCTCATCAAAAGTAAAATCTGGCATAGCCTCAATATCTTTCAACGTATTGGGTAAAAATTGCGCCATAGCAAATTGAAATCCTCCTTTTGCAATATTCTTACGGCGTATCTGTCCAGCAAAATCATACAAGCCACCAAACAAATACGCATGGATCTGTTGCAAGCCTTTAACAGTACCGACTTCTATGCTATCGATAAATGAACTTTGGAACAGCGCATACGCTTTCGTCTTACTTTTGCCGTCAATGGTTTTATCACTATAGGTAAACTACTCTATAAAACGATTGGCTTTATGTAATTTCACTAATATGTAGTTTTAACCAGATTTAAATACTTACTTCCCGATACAAAAAGTATTAATAGCTAATTTTCAACATCTTACTTAAAAATAAATACAAATAAAATTCAAATTTCAGACGATTTATTATCCAATAAGTCGTCCTATTCGATAAGTTCTATATTATACTCTTCTGAGTATTCGTAAGACATTATTTATTTGGTTTTTAATTTATTAATATACTTTTCAAGTAGAACAATCATTTCATTTTTATGTTCTTGAGCTAATTTCCAATTCCAATCTCCATTTTTAAAGATTAAATCAGATTTCAAGGAATCTATTTCTGTTTTAGAATCATATTTTCCCTTCTTTTGCTTATATGGCATATTACTATATTCCGAATTCATACCAGGTGATATCAGTACCAGATTTCCAAAATCATCAATGGGATGTTGTTCATTTAAATTACAATCAGTTAATTCTTCTTCTGACAAGTAATGAATATGTTTATTTTCTTCCTTTTGATGCTGAGGAAATATATGTTCAACAGAATTTTTAGCAATTAATCGAAACTTATTCCATTTTTCAAGATTTAAGCCCTTTTCTTCACAAATCCCCACTCTATCTTTCCATAAAATATATTCCAATTTATAAAAAATATAGTTCGGATATCCAGTGCCTAAACATTTATTCAAATACGATTTAGAATCCACTAAACATT
>NZ_JADEYQ010000017.1 GCF_022627575.1 Sphingobacterium rhinopitheci | reverse complement strand
TCATCCCACTCTTCTACGATATTATTTGGTCTCGTGGTATTGGAGCCAGCACTTATTGAATTTTCCATCTCAATAAAAAGTATGCTAACAGTAGGTTTAATGTATTTTATTTTTCGTTTCATAAGTTTAATTTTTAAAATCTAATATTAAATATAAGTTAAATAAATATAAATAAAAAATTTTTACGACAATTTATTTCATTAAAGATTTATTTTGTATAACTATTGGTTAAAACTGGGTTACTTTATTATAGTGCTTTTTAAGATTTGAACACTATATACGGCATAAATACGTTTTGCTATTAAGGTATTTTTTTGGCAGATATTTCACTTACTTTTTAGCGTGATTATAACTAAGTAAAATAAAGACTTACTCTTTATTTTACCTAGTTATAATACCATATATTAAAAGGACCTTCTAATTTCCTTGAATACATCGTACAGGTCTAGCACCTACATATACTGATCGATTACGTTCGGCCCTAACCATTTGATTGCTAGTCGAGTTAGCCACATAAAATGAACGTACATTACTTGAAGCGTATGAGGTGCTTACGCGGACAGCTGTTCCTCTATTTATTAGTCCACGGTAAACATAAGGAGTGCTACGGCCTCCTATAGTGATGTTTCCTTGTGCTGGAAACATAATACGTACGCTAGAATTTCTTTTGCTCACTAACCGAATGCCTGTATTGTAACTATTATTGGCGAAAGTTCTGTTCTGAACATTCGTATTATTAATTAGCGTTTGAAACTCACTTTCTGAAGGTATTCTAAAACCGGCAGGGCAGGGATCAGCAGTACCTTTACGTGGGGCTCGATCTCTTATTGCTATAGCTGCAGGGTTGCCATTCCAATAGGCAACAGCAGTTCTACCAGTTCCATTATATGCTTTTTGGCCAGCAGCCATTGTTCCTGTGCGGATATACTGATTATACCCATATTGATAATACCCTCCAAAAGTGGATTGCCCGTAGTTTTCGGGTGTCGCAGAATTAGCACCAATATTGAGTCTCTGCCATACCTGCCCCCCGATACGTACGGCATTGGCATTTAGTATAGCATCTTGAGGTCTTAAGGTCAGTCGCAGGGTATAGCGCGTTCCTTGTCTGGCGCGTAAATTTGGGACGACAATGGGATTTGTTATTGGGGAGTTGCCAATGGTCATCGCGGTTATCGTATAGATTTTAGTGTTGTCAGATACTGTATTTATTATAGAATAGTTGCTTGTTAGTTCACGTGCATTGGTCGTCGGGAACACTATATTTGGAGCTACGGAAGTGGTTCGCGTCAGTGTGGCTCCGGTAGCTAAACTAATGCTTGCAGCATTGAAATTACTACTCAATGAAGAAGTTGGCCTAGCAATATTATACCCTGTTTGCCTAGCGTCAATATATACTCTAAATCCAGAAAATGAATGCGTAAGTGTGGTGTTCAAGGTGTAAACAGCTACATCTAATGGATCTACCTCTGTCTTGGAATACATGAAGTCTACATAGTTTGTAGCCACATTGGTTACATTTACATTAGCTGTTGCCAAAGTTCTGTTGGCGCTATTGGTAAAGGTGATATTTGGTAAGTCTGTGGTGCTTCCTACAGAATAAACAATAAAAGTATATTTTTTTCCTCGATCCAGTAATAATGTAGCCGTATTATTTTCTGAATCGATAGCATAATTTCTTTCGGTATTGAAGGTGCCATTGTCATTAAATACAACTAATTTGTAGCGTGTACCACTTGGTAGTGCTCTCGTTACTAAAGCTGCTTGGTTGACTTCTTTTCTAAGGATATTATTATTTATAGTGTTTTTTGCACCCTCTTCTATCCATTCCACATCCATGTAGTAATCATCATTTATATCTATGGATTGTTTGGGTAAACTATTGTCTGTATTATCAAAATCGTCTTCTGTGTTATTTTTTGCAATAATGTCTTGTTCGTCTATCGTAGATGTACTAAAGTTCATCCGTATTTCTGTTTGAGTACCAGCAATTAAGTCGTCAGCTGTCTTTTTTTTACATGAGTTTAAGCAGACACTAATTAACAGGACTAAAAAAAATAAATTCCTCATCTTGTTTTTTTTATTATACGCTAATAATGACATGCTAATTTGGGTATACGGACAGTTTAAGGTTGAATATGGTTGGAGATAGATGCTGTAGGATTTTTATTTGTTTTTCCAGCATGTGGTGTATACCTAGGTTTTCTGTATTATTTGCGCTTATTGTTAACTATGTTAATTAAAAGTAAATTTATAATGTATTTAAAATAATCCGAATGCAAATATAGTAAATATATTTATTATATAATTAAATTAATTTATTTAAAGTAGTTTTTTATCTACAAAGCGATTGTTGTAGTTAAATCGGGTTAATTTATTATAGTGCTTTTTAAGATTTGAACACTATATACGGTATAAATACGTTTTGCTATTAAGGTATTTTTTTGGCAGATTTTTCACTTACTTTTTAGCGTAATTATAACTAGGTAAAATAAAGACTTACTCTTTATTTTACCTAGTTATAATACCATATATTAAAAGGATCGTCTAATTTCCTTGAATACATCGTACAGGTCTAGCAGTTACATATACTGATCGATTAGGTACGGACCTAGACATTTGATTGGCATTGGCGGCGTTAGCCACATAAAATGAACGTACATTACTTGAAGCGTATGAGCTGTTTACGCGGACAGCTGTTCCCCTATTTATTAGTCCACGGTAAACATAAGGAGTGCTACGGCCTGCTACAGTGATGTTTCCTTGTGCTGGAAACATAATACGTACGCTAGAATTTCTTTTGCTCACTAATCGTATGCCTGTATTGTAACTATTGTTAGCGAAAGTTCTGTTCTGAACATTCGTATTATTAATTAGCGTTTGAAACTCACTTTCTGAAGGTATTCTAAAACCGGCAGGGCAGGGGTCAGCAGTACCTTTACGTGGAGCTCGATCTCTTATTGCTAAAGCGGCAGGGTTGCCATTCCAATAGGCAATAGCAGTTCTACCAGTTCCATTATATGCTTTTTGGCCAGCAGCCATTGTTCCTGTACGGATATACTGGTTATATCCATATTGATAGTACCCTCCAAAAGTGGATTGACCATAGTTTTCGGGTGTCGCAGAATTGGCTCCAATATTGCGTCTCTGCCATACCTGCCCCCCGATACGTACGGCATTGGCATTTAGTATAGCATCTTCAGGTCTTAAGGTTAGTCGCAGGGTATAGCGCGTTCCTTGTATGGCGCGTAAATTGGGTACGACAATGGAATTTGTTATTGCGGAGTTGCCAATGGTCATCGCGGTTATCGTATAGATTTTAGTGTTGTCAGATACTGTATTTATTATAGAGTAGTTGCTTGTTAGTTCACTTGCATTGGTCGTCGGGAACACTATATTTGGAGCTACGGAAGTGGTTCGTGTCAGTGGAGTTCCAGTAGCTAAACTAATGCTTGAGGAATTGAAATTACTACTCAATGAAGAAGTTGGCCTAGCAATATTATACCCTGTTTGCCTAGCGTCAATATATACTCTAAATCCAGAAAATGAATGGGTAAGTGTGGTGTTCAAGGTGTAAACAGCTACATCTAATGGATCTACCTCTGTCTTGGAATACATGAAGTCTACATAGTTTGTAGCCACATTGGTTACATTTACATTAGCTGTTGGCAAGGTTCTGTTGGCGCTATTGGTAAAGGTGATATTCGGTAAGTCTGTAGTGCTTCCTACAGAATAAACAATAAAAGTATATTTTTTTCCTCGATCTAATAATAATATAGCCGTATTATTTTCTGAACCTATAGCATAATTTCTTTCGGTATTGAAAGTTCCATTGTCATTAAATACAACTAATTTGTAGCGCGTACCACTTGGTAGTGCTCTCGTTACTAAAGCTGCTTGGTTGCCTTCTTTTCTAAGGATATTATTATTTATAGTGTTTTTTGCACCCTCTTCTATCCATTCCACATCCATGTAGTAATCATCATTTATATCTATGGATTGTTGGGGTAAATTATTGTCTGTATTATCAAAATCTTCTTCTGTGTTGTTTTTTGCTATAATGTCTTGTTCGTCTATCGTAGATGTGCTAAAGTTCATCCGTATTTCTGTTTGATTACCAGCAATTAAGTCGTCAGCTGTCTTATTTTTACATGAGTTTAAGCAGACGCTAATTAATAGGACTAAAAAATATAAATTCTTCATCTTAGTTTTTGTTATACGCTAATAAAGACATGCTAATTTGGGTATACGGACTCTCTAAGGTTGAATATGGCTGCTGGCAGAATCTTTACGGTTTTAATTGTTTTCCAGCATGTGGGGTATACCTAGGTCATCTGTGTCATTTACGCTTATTGTTAAATTTATCAATTAAAAGAAAAGTTGTAATGTGTATAAAATAATCTAACTGTAAGTGTAGTGAATTTATTTAATACTTGATTAAATAGTTTCACTTAAAGTAGTTGTTTGACTACAAAGTGATTGATGTAGTTAAAATATAGGAGGGGGTATAGTGGCGTGATGAAGTGGATTCCTCCAATTAGAATTAGCTAAAATGGATTTTTGTCTAGCTACAGGAGTATTATTAAAAAAAAACGAAGTGTATCGCTACACTACTTTAGGGTTTAGTGCTGTCGATTTGATACTTATTACTAATTGTAATAAAAAATATTTGTAGCTCGGAATACTATTGTGCAATGCACTAATCTTTATGTATTGTTAGGTGTATGTAGTCATGATAACGCGACATCTATATTTGGGAAGTGCTTACGATTCAATTGTTTGCCTTTGGCTAACGGAATAGCCTTTATTTTTACGTCTTTATTTGGTTATGTATCTAGGACAATGGCTTTTTTTCTCTTGTCCTGCCGCTGAACTCGATTATATAAGGGTTTTTTATGCCCCTTTATATATTCGTATCGATCCAAATGGCTTAGTGCTGTTTAATGCTTCTGTGCTGGGATGCGTCGGAATCAATGCTATCTGGAGTACCGATTTTTACTGATTTTTCACCTTAGGGTTCTTCTAATATATCCCGTTCATGTTCCAATATATAGTCCAATATTAGAAACTAGTTGGTGGTGATTTAATTAACTACTAGATTATTTTATGCTTGTAAAAAGGGATAAATGAAAGAAAAAAACAAGCCTTTAAAAATATTGAAAATATATTCTTAAATAATATTTACCCTGTAAAAACAAAATGTTGTAACTAATTGTTATTAAAATGTACTATAAAGAATAATATTATTAATTGGTTTTATTATTCAATAGCACACTATCGTTCCACTATTTTAATTATTCGCTTATGCAATTTTACACTATCGATAAGGATATCCTAGAGAAATTAAATAAATCGGGGTTTACGATACTATCGTCAACGAATACGATGTTTGATGAAACTATCTATTGGTTTCCTGAAAAGGTATACGATATTGATGCATATTTTACAGCTTTAGATTTGTGCGGTGAGCTTAATTCTATACCCTCGATAATATCTATCGTAGATGCTATTAATAATATGGAAGAGAAAAACTTACGTGGTTTAGTTTTCAATTAAGCCACGTAGGTTTTAGTATAATGAAAGGTATTGGTTATGATAGTACAACTCAATCCATCTATATATGTAGATACCCCTTTGGGCAAAGGACATGCTATCTTTATTATTGATTATGGCATCCATCAAAATACCTGTTGGGTAGTCGTGTTGGAGAAAAATGGTATTGTTAAACACTTTGACGCCAACGATATCATTGTATGTACCAATTTTACTTATCATATTAATAAGGATAAAAATGGTTTTAATAGATCCGAATAGTATAATTATTTGTCCTTTACAGCTATATTAATAAAACTCCTGCCATATGAAGTAAGCTTATAGAATCGTTTTTGAATCTCAAAAACATGGCCTTTCTTCTCCATGTTTATTTTTAATTCCTGGAGATACGTACAATTTTCTATTTCCAGGTAACGGTCTTTTTCCAAGGAGAAACCTTCCGGAGATTCTAGTATTCCCATTCTAATGAAATTACCGAAATATAAAGGCATATTATCATTATACGCTACTGATAGGTCATGGTCCTTTGCTAAGCAAGTATGGTTTTCGAGTACAATACTATAGGCTTTAGATTCTTTAGTTGATTTCTGAAGAATATTGACATAAGGGATAGCTTCATTATACGTAAATATAGCAAGCAAACGTGCCTCATCCGGGCTCAAGCTTTTTATTATTTCTACATAACTAGGCAAAACCTTTGACGCTGCTTGTTTATCCATTGCGTTAGCTAATAAGTTAGCATACATATTCTTTATGTCATCATATTGTGCCACATACTTAACAGCGTCCATTACGGGACCCGATATATAGCTAGGTGCAGCTTGCAATTGCGCTGCAGGAATATCCTTAAGCTTTACTGATAAAGTAGAATCAAAGGTATCTAATGTTTTATCAAAGCGCCATACCAAATCTTTAATCGGCATTAACAATGATCTTATAGCTTTCTTCAGATGTTCATCAATATTTATCATCGTACTCACGATAGCCGAATTATTCAACAAAGTTGACGGCACTTCAGCATGATATAAAAAGCGACGATTGGTCCAGATAGCAATAATAAAGTAAAATAGACATATACCCCACATCTGATAGTATATATCTCGAATCTCAAATAATGAAGCCCCCGCTTGCGATAGCGCAAGAAAACCTTTTACACCGATTGTACTTGGAAAGAAAAAAGCCATTACTTTGATCCATACGGGGAAAGCCACAATAGGATAGGAGACACCTCCCATCATTACTGCAGGGATACTAAATACGGTACACAGCATAATAGTATCTTCACGATTCTTGAAGATATTCATCAATACCATTCCTAAAAATGTAATGGCTAGAACAACAGGTATTAGAAATACGAATACTTCCAAACTATCACCACGTTGTGGAATCGTAAAAATATGAAACACCACCTTAATCCCGAGCAACAATAAAAGCATAGAGATTAATAGGTAAGGTAAGGAGCGGCCTATGGTCATAAAGAAATATCCAAAGCGACTTCTTCGTCCAATAGCAAAGTTGGTAATAAAGGTATTGCGCTCGCGCAATGTACCATATAATACGCCCATTCCTGTCAACTGAAGCGTCTGTAGTGCGACAATGATAACTAATGGTATTATAAATATCGCATAGCCTTCATCCAAATTATATAGGGGTGTAGATATGATATTAAATGGCTTGCTCGATGCAATAGCTTCTTTCATAGGAACACCACTCATCATGGTCTGCTTGAGCTGAATCTCTCCCGTAAATGCCCCCAAAGCATTGGTTACTGCGAGTAATGTCTTGTCATAATAAAGCATGTACGAAGCATCACAATAAATCGCTATTGATGGATTACCACCACTTTTTTGTAGATCTTGGGAAAATTTCTCCGGGATTACAATTATTCCACTTACTTTTTCGTCTTCGAAAAGTTTCTTTGCTTCTGCCATACTGTTGACATCGTAAGCAATGTCCAGTGATTCAGTATCATTAAGCATCCTTCTAATTTGATGCGATTCTGTGGTTTGGTCATTATCAACAAAGGCAACAGGAAGATTGGTGAATATCTCTGGACTATATACAAACGTATAGAAAAAGTAAACCAATGCTACAAATAGGATATATATTTCCTTTACAGCATCATCTTTAAAGATTAATCTCCACTCTATTTTAGCTGTTTCTAAAATCAATGAAAGTGAATCACTTATTCTCTTAAGCATTATAATGTCCTTTCTTTAATTTTTTATGATATAATGGAACGCCAATAATGCCAAATAGAGCAAAAACACCTAGGGCTATAATATATCCTTTCTGTGTATCATTAAAAGCAATACCACGAATACCATAATCTACCACAAATCGCATATATGAGGTGAAAGGAAATATAAAACACAAAACTTGTATAAATTTACTCATACCAATAGCAGGGAATGTATAGCCTGCAAATGAAAAGGCTAATGCTGTATAATCGCCTCCTATGGTCAGGGCTGTCCTAAAACTGGTCGTAATAGCCGCAATAAATAAACCCACACTTTGTAATACGATAACGAATGCAAAGAAGATAAGGTTGACACCTAGGAAGCTACCTTGCAAGGGTGTTCCTATTTTGTAGTATAAAATAGCATTCATTAAAAAACCTAAGGCAAAGAATACAACAGTATAGGGCAAAATCTTGCCAAAAATAGCAATATATACTTTTCCACCAGCCTTTGCTAGTAGCTCTTGACCTTTATTTTGTTTAAGTACTAATCCAAAAGTATAAATCGCCATGATCATCACCATGATCTGTAACGCCATAGGCATAAAGGCTACATTTAGATAATAACTGTAGCTTGTATAGGGATTATATAATACGTGCACTACCGTATTGATCGGCAGGATAGAAGACATGGCTTGATCTGGTGAAAGCCCTTTTTCTTCTAATGTCTCTAATACGACACCAGCCATCATAGTCTGTGTCACGGTCTGAAAATCTTTTAATATAATAGCTCCTGACAATAAGTATTGTCCATTGTAATAACAAGAGACACTAGTGTAATTTCCCTTTAGTATATTGCGTTGAAATCCTTTGGGGATAATAATAAACGCGTAGGCATCATTTTTACGAACTAAAGTTTGTCCCTCTAATTCATCATTAACATTGTATGCAAGGTCAATGGTAGCAGAGGCGCTAAACATAAGCCCCATTTGTCGTGACAATGGGGATTTATCTTGATCTAGAATAGCCACTGGTAGCTTGGTGGGAACACCTTGCTGTAGTAAAGAACTATAGAAGAAAAAGACGAAAAAAGGAACGCCAAACAAAATAATTAATAAGCGTGGCGTATTAAAAATTTTATTCCATTCCTCTAAAAATATTTTAAAAAAGCTCTGTATCACAACCTTTGTTTAGTAAAAACATCTATTTTAAATCAGCTTCATCAACCAATGCACTCATCCCTGGTCTCAATCCTGGAACTTTATTTACCGGGTATGCTTTGATTAAAAAGGATTTCATGTCAAAATCCCCTAACGATTTTGTTGCATTCCATGTCGCATAATCTCCTTGTGCCGCAACATAACGTACTTCTAATCGAATTTTCTGATTATCTAAGCCCGGTATAATAGCATCAAATTGTGTCCCCATCTTAAATTTAGAAAGAATAGATTCTTTGATATTAAAATAAACCCATATATCATCTACATCTATTAGGTTGATAATAGGGTAGCCCAAGTTGATGATCTCCCCACTATTGGGCATGATCGTTAATATCTCCCCACGGCGTGGAGCTTTCACATGACCTTCTTCTTTCAATATACTGATGGTCTTGACACCGCCTTGTGCTTGGTTTACCTGTGCTCTAGCTACTCTTTTATCTTCTGGGCGCGCGCCACTTTTTACCATTTCATAGTTGGCTTTGGCTGCACTTTCGGCATTTAGGGCTACTTGATATTGCGTATATGCTTCATCACGATTTTGGGCAGATATGACTTTATCATTATACAAATTCTCTAAACGATTGTACGTTTTTAAAGCTAATTCTTTAGCAGCTTTGGCTTGTTGCCAAATATTATAGGTCGCTAATATTTCTTGTGAACGTGCCCCTTTATCTACCTTTTGATCAATGGCTTCAGCAGCTTCTTTGATGGACTCTGCGGTCCCCAATTGTGCGTCAATCTCTGGAGTACTTATTATGGCTAGGACCTGATCCTTTTCCACAAAATCACCTTCTTGGACTAATATAGAATCTATTCGTCCAGGTATTTTTGATGCTACATTTATTTGTTTCGCTTCCACTTGTCCTTGTAGGTATGATACAGAAGGAGCACTCATATACCAAAGTGAAACACCTACAATTACGAGGATCACAACAACTCCTAATACGGCATTTATTACCTTATTTTTCATGCTTTTATTTTAATTAGTATAATTCAAAAAATCTTTGCTTTGACCTGTAAATTCGAGTAGCCCTGCTAACGAAGTTATATACAAGTATTTAGCATTAAGTATTAATAATTTAACTACAGAAAGTGCATTTTCAGCATCTACGACATCGGTAGAAGTAGCTAATCCTTCCGAAAAGGCTCTATTTCGTGCTCTCACTAGCTCGGTGGCCAATTTCTCTTGTACTTGTAGATTTGAAACCTCCTCTTGGCTTTTTTGAACTTCAAAATACAAGTTCTCTACAAATGTGGTAACATCTTTTTGTGCTTTAGCTTCCAGAAAATCAACTGCTTCGCGTGTTGAAACGGCAGCTTTCAGCTCATTTCTACTTTTCATACCGTTAAATATATTGTAGGTAATCCCTACACCAACTACCCAAGGTCGCTGATTGGAGTGCTCCAATATACCGAAGCCCAAAGGATCATTGTGTAATAATGTCGTTTGACCAAATGCCGCTACTTCGGGATAATACATTGATTTCTTAGCTTTAATAGCTTGGTCAGCGAGATCTTTTTGAAGTAATAGTTTATTTAATTCAGGATAATTTTTTAATGCCGCTTGTTTATAAGCATCCAAACTGAAAAGTGTTATATTGGTAAAAAATGCTGTGGTCAGATTACCCGTTATTTGGTCTGCGTCTAGGGTGTTTGCTAAAGCAGTACGTGCTAGCTTGGTGTTTTTATCTGCTGACTGTAGCTCTCTATTTGCTTCTGATACAGCCACTTCTGCTACTAATTTTTCACTAGGTGCTATTATTCCATTTTCCTCTAATTTGGTCGCATTATAAAGGTGTTTTTTCATTCCTTCTAATACCCCTTGATGGACAACTAACGCCTCATCAGCCAATTTTACTTGAAAATAACGCTGTGCCAACTCCGAAATCAATCTATTTTCGGTACTCTCGATATCTTTTTTAGCGATCTCCGTTTCTATTTGTCCCGCTTTTATAGCAGCACTTATCTTGCCTCCTGTAAAAATAGGCCACAAGGCATTAAATCCTGCAAATGCCATTTCTTTCTTTCCTACCGGAACTTTCCAATCCCCTAATGCACTCGCATCTGGAATATTCAAAAATCCGGCTAAACCATTACGCCAATCATTGAAGCTTAAATCTAATTTGCGGTCAAATACCATTCCGATAGCGTATGCATTCACTGAGGGAAAACGTAAGCCTATCAATGATTTTGAAATGTACTTCGTTGCTTCATTTTGCTTGTTGATAGCTTTTAATGAATTGTTATCTTGATACATCTTGTTGTAAGCATCAGAAAAAGATAAACTTTGCGCATGAAGATCTGTTTTTTGTGTTAAACAGAGCGTAAAACAAAATCCTATAGTTAAATACTGAGATGTTTTAAACATTGTATATGGTAATATTAATTTTAAATACTAAAATGATAAAGCATTATTTATTTGGCTGATAGCCAATGCTATAGCATTATTTTGTCCAATATTAGATTTTAGATTCGAAAAATTATTCTAATTCAACAAATTATAAACCTAAATACATAACAAGAAATTGTTTATTGTGTTTTAGTTTTGGTAAAAAAAATTAATTAATTGTCCTCCATACAGTTTTTTGCAAATTAAATTAACCCAATAAGAGTCGTATTTTTAGTATTAGGTTGAATTGGTTTTTGGAAAATTGGTATTTTAAAATTATATATTATATATTTTAAAATAATAAAATGTTGTATATTTAATCGTTTAAATAACAATAACCAATTGAAACAGTAGTTACTGCGCATTATAATTCCCTTATGTATATGATCATCTTGAGTTCATTTTAACTAAAGATTTATTTTGTCATAGGCTTTTTATAAATAGAAATTTATACTAATTGAAACAAATAACACCTAAACACATGAGAAAGAGTTTTTTTTATTCACTATTGACCATATCGCTATTGTCAATGACTTCAATAGATACTGTTATTGCACAACAAAAGGAGGTAAAAGTATTTGCCCATAGAGGTGGGGTATCTGAATTTGATGAAAACACAATACATGCATTTGAAGAAACCTATCGAAAAGGGATACGAGGATATGAAACTGATATCCGTATGACTAAAGATGGGCATCTTGTGATTTTTCACGATGATAATTTCTCACGTATTGTAGGAATTGATGGTTCAGTCGAAGAAATTACCCTTGCTGAATTAAAGAAACTTAGAACAAAAAAAGGAAATCCTATTCCTACAGTAGATGAATTTCTTGATTTCCTAAAAAATAAGGACGGATTATATGTCGAATTTGAAATGAAAACAAAAGGAAAATATTATGATGAGCAAATACTTTCCAAATATTGTAATGAACTATATACAAAAGTAAATAAAGCAAAACTTCCTAATTCTACTTATTTATTTACATCTTTTGACAAAAGGCCTTTAATATTTCTAAAGGAAAAAGATAAAGATGTCGATTTACTATACATTAAATCTGAGGCTTTGTCACAGGCCGTACTTGATGAAGCTAAAGCGATGGGAATATCAAGAATTGGTTGCCGTGTTGAACAGACAACTAGGGATATGGTCGATAGTGCAAAAAAACAAGGATTCATTGTGAGTTTATGGCCTGGTAAATCTGTAAATGATTTCCTCCTGGGGGTCATGCTAGGGAGTGATTATTTGTGTACTGATGTGCCTATTCAGGTGACTGAATGGGTTAAGAATAATGCATCGTGGATAACTTTAAAGTAATCAATTATGAATAATTATTGTGGTCAACTATTGCTTTTTATAATAATTTTTACCTTTTCGGGCTGTCTTCCACAAGATCAAAAAAAAGAGGTAAGGAGCACTACATCAATTAATAATAATCTGTTGTCTTCAGAAAAAGATCTACAGCATTTGAAAGTTGGCTACTGTGGACCATCGATGGTGGCTCCATACTATGTTGCTTTGGAGACCGTTATAAAGGAAACAGTGAAGCATTATGGTATGGAATATTTTACTGCGGATGGACAGGAAGATATTTCGAAGCAGGTAGCGGCTATTGAAGATTTATTGTCTAAAGGTATCGATGTGCTCATTTTGAACCCCTTAGATCCCAAGGCTGTTGTTCCTGTTGTCAATAGAGCACATAATGAAGGCGTTAAGGTTTTTATTGTAGACTCTATGGTTGATCCTTCTGCCCATTATATATCTTCAATCGTCGCCAACAATATGATGAATGGGGAGTTGCTAGGGCTATGGTTGGCAGATCAAAAAGTAAAAGATCCCAAAATTGCGATTATATCGGGCAATCAAGGAAATCCTGTTGGAAGAGAAAAGAGGCTAGGTTTTATTAGAGGATTAGTAGATGGTCAACTGCACAATAATGCTAAAACTAATTTTACTATCGCCGCACACGGATGGGGTAAATGGAATAATAATGGCGGTGTCAAAGCAATGGAAGATATTTTGGTAGCGCATCCCTATATAAATGTATTATTTGCCGAAAATGACGCTATGGCATTGGGTGCACTAAAAGCAATACAGGAGATGGGCAAGCAAAAAGATATTTTAGTTATAGGAGTTGATGGACAAAAAGAAGCCTATGAAAAGATGATGGAAGGTGTATTTGCTGCTACAGCAGAAAATAGTCCCAAAAAACTAGGGGAGTTGGTTGTGCAGACGATGGTTCGTTACTTTAACGGTGATAAAGATATTGATAAAACAATTTATACGCCATCAATTTTAATTTCTCAAAACAATATTAAAGATTTTTACGATCCCAAAGCATTATTCTAATGCTGCATCATAATAGTATACCAAAAATCCCATTAACATCCTTAATGGGATTTTTTGTGCGCTGAAATAATAGTAAATGAAATTCTAATCCTACTACGAAGATTATATTATGTATTTGATTTGAATAGCAGTATTGTGAAGCTTTTTAAGTAAAAAAAGTCATCTAACGCATTATATAAACATATATTTTTAGGGTGCTAGTACTATTTATGGCATAAAAAAAGTCCTTACCGTTGAAGGTAAGGACTTTTATACGTATTGATTTGCTATTAATTAGCTATGTTGTCGTACCAGAATGGTTTCGAATCACCATTACTTGTAGCCCATTCCATAAAATCTGGATATGTCGTAGTAATTCTAATACTTTCCTTTGGATAGATAAATGACACAGGTGTACTTATTGCAAATGGCTCATTTCTTTTCGTTTTGAAAGGATCTGAAGATAATTCACCTTGTGGGCCTTGTTGCCTTGCAATTAAGCTGCTATTAATTTTATCTGTCGCTTTGCGACCTACTAAGTGTACTTCGTATCTTCCACCGGTTGTTTGTGCCAAATTAACAATAAATGGATTCAAGTCCGCTTGTGAAAAATCTTTGATAGGAGTATTAAATTCAATTGTAATTTCCGTTTCTATTGGCTGATAGCTATTATCATGTGTAAAGATAAATTGTCCTACGTTAGCACCAAATGCAGCATGACCATTGTCAACAATAGAGACGATCGCATGAGTTTGACCTTCTTCAATCCCTTTAGAATTTAATGGTATAATAGATCCTAGAAGATTTTGGTTTGAGTAGGTAGCTGATTTTATATTTCCTGCCAATACGTTGTCCAATTGAATAGCTGCAGATACATGCTTAGAGGCACCAATTGCGCGGATTTTATTTTTTAAGACTACTTTTTCAGTTTCATTAGCCGTGTTTTGATACTTGATGATTTGTACATCTACAACAAAGTCATTCATGTCATAATCACCATTAATCGTACTCGGCCAGTTATCTTCAAATGCATAAGAGTAGGTACCTAATACAACCTCTTTCGGTGTTTGATCTACTGGAGGATTCGTAGTTGGATGATTAAAACCTCCATCGTTACATCCTGAATTTGGAATTACCACATCAGAATTATTGTAACCTAGTATATTAACATCTTTATCAGATAAGTAGTATGTTTGGTATTCTGGGCTAATAGGGTGATTGTCAGTTGATATTGTTAGAAGATTTTTGTAGATAACAGAATGATGACCTTTTAAATTTATTTTCTTAAAACGTGCTAATGAACCTGTATTACCTGTTATAGTATTTGAATTTGTCGTGAATGTAACTTCATTTTTGACATCCAATATAGATTCTTTTCCTAATGTGTATAGTACTCCGCCAGATTTCTCAATTGTATTAATATCTAATCTTGCACCAGCAGCGATATTAACTTTAGCGCCATTGAATTCAGTAACCGTAGAAACCGTAGTATGACAATTTACATTAAATACAGTATTAATAAAGTTAAGTTCATTGATACTCATGTATCCTTCATTGGTAAGTATGCCTGTGTTAGAATTACCTGTAACTTTCTTAAAAATCGCTGACCCAGTATTTAGAACCTGTGCTCCTGAAGGTAAATTCATTTCACCAGTCACAGTTACTGTACCTGAGTTATTAAATGTACCATTACTATTAATTACAATATCTTTCGTTATGAAAGTTCCAGTATTCACAAAAGTACCTTCTGAAGGAATACTTAATCTCTCTTTAACATTTAAGACAGCGTAATTATTAATATAACCTGTATTGTTAGCCGTTAATCTATTGAATTCAGCAGTACCAAAATTAGTAAAGATAGGTGTGTTAGATGGCATTGATAATTCATTAGCTATTATTTTACCGCCTTCTAAAACAATAATGGTATTTTTGGCGCCTAAATTAATCGTTTTACCTGTACGATTCCATGTGCCTTCTACATAGATAACCATATTATCTATTCCTGCATTAAGTGGTATTTCGCCAGTATAAATTTCGTCTTTTTTGATAATAAATTTCTTCTTTGAGCTTGCTTCACTCCAAGTTACATCTACATTACCCTGTATTTCTTCGCCAACAGGAGTAGGCTGCGCTGGTGCTGTTGCTGGAGTTAAGCTAGTTGTAGAAGCCAAAAGGCTAATTCCTTTAGTATTGATTGTTGCTGCGCTAATGCCACTAGCAATTTTAGATTTAGAAATTGTCGTTCCAGATACTTCCAACATAGAATAAGACGTTATACCAGTAGGAGATGTTTGTTTAACATAAACATATTGCAAGCCTGTAGGTATAGAAGCTGTAGTTGTTAGGTCTTGACCTTTTTTTGCTACACCTGCTGCAAGAAGAGTAGCTCCTTCAGCATGTGGCTCTCTATCAAATATTTCTACTTTATAAAAGTATTTACCATCAAATTGATCATCTACCGCAATTTGAATATTGATAGATTTTGTTGTAGCCCAATTAAAAGCTGCAGAAATGTTACTATTTGGGATTAGCTCAGTTACTTCTCCTTGAGGCTGGTTGTACAAGTCTTCAACTTTAGAACAACTTGTGTTAACAAACATAAATCCTGCAGCAAGCGCTACTAATGGATTGAAATGTTTAGTCTTCATAATTTTCATAATAATAAAATAGATAGATGTAAAAACCAATAAGTATATTTCCCCTAATACACCTTTTAATTCTTAACAGATCAAAAGTAATATAATTCAACCTATCTTGCTGTTTATGTAGATTGTAATTTAATTTTTGTAGGGCTATAGCTACAAAAATATATCTTGTCAAATTGTAATACTTTTAAAAGATAAATCTTCTACAAATATTAGCACTAATAGTTTATGTAAAATCCTTAAAATAGCTAATGAACATACGGTTATATTTAATTTTGTTGGTCTAAGGTAATGTGTAATGTAAATAATATTCTGTAGCTGTTAAGTGCTTGGCAGTTTCAACCAGCATATATAGCAACTTGATGCTTTAGCCAAAATTATTATTGAGCTAGATTAAGCTCTAAAACAGAAGAAGGTGCCCTTTTAGGAGGGCACCTTCTTCTGTTTTAGAGCAAAAAAATTAAAATAAACCGTTAATTTCTGCTGTTATCTTTTCTATAGCCAAACCTAAATCTTCAGGGTTATTAGCAAAATCTAAAGTATCTTTATCTAATATCAATAATTTTCCTTCAGCGTAATTATTAATCCATTTATCGTACTTTTCATTCAATTTTGATAAATAGTCTAAGCGGATAGCTGATTCATAATCACGGCCACGCTTTTGGATATTGTTCACCAATGTAGGAACAGAAGCTTTCAAGTATATCAATAGATCTGGTGGCTTTATATAGTGGATTATGCTTTTGAAAATATTGCTATAATTTTCAAAATCACGCTCACTCATTAATCCCATATCATACAAGTTTTCTGCAAAAATATAAGCATCTTCATAGATTGTACGATCTTGAATCATATTGATACCTTTACTTTGAAGCTCTACAATATGTCTAAAACGACTATTCAAAAAGAAAATTTGCAAGTTGAATGACCATCTTTTCATGTCGCTATAGAAATCCTCCAAATATGGATTGTCATCTACTGCTTCAAATTGAGGTTCAAAATTCAAATGTTGCGACAACATCTTTGTCAATGTTGTTTTTCCTGCCCCGATATTTCCTACAATCGCAATATGCATTTCTCTTTGTTAAAATTTTTATTTAAATTAATACAATTTATTGGTTTAAAATAATCTTTTTAAGCCGATTATTTCACGCACTTCCTTAATTGTTTTTTGCGCACTAGCTTGTGCTTTTTCGGCACCCATACGCAATACTTTCTGGATATAAGCGTCGTCATTTTCAATCTCCTCTATACTTGATCGTACGGGTTCTGTAGCGATTACCATATCTTCGGCCAATTGTTTCTTAAAGTCTCCGTAACGGATTTCGCATTTGTTGTATAGCTCTTCAAAATGTGCCAATGTATCTGCTGTAGACACGACCTTCATCAGATCAAATAGGTTTTGTACTGATTCTGCTTTTGCTTGATGTGGCTCTGTAGGTCCTGAATCAGAAACAGCACGCATTATTTTTTTACGTATCACTTCTGGTTTATCAGATAGATAGATACAATCTGCTTCACCATTAGATTTCCCCATTTTCCCTTGACCACTTAATCCGGGTACTTTAACTAATTTGTCAGCGTAGCTGAAAGCAATTGCTTCTTTGAAATAATCTACTTTATAAAGATGGTTGAAGCGGTTACCAAAGGTACGCGTCATTTCTAGGTGTTGCTCTTGATCTTTCCCTACAGGTACTTTAGTACCATGGTGCAATAAGATATCACAAGCCATCAATACAGGATAGGTCAATAAGCCTGCATTCACGTTATCAGGACTAGAACGAACCTTATCTTTAAAAGATGTCGAACGTTCTAACTCTCCCAAATATGCATTCATATTCATGTAAAGGTACAATTCTGTTACCTCAGGGACATCAGATTGTACATATATTGTTGATTTCTCCGGGTCAATACCTGCAGCCAAATATTCTACAACCACATTGCGTACGGTATGTTGCAAATCTTGTGGGGTAGGGTGTGTCGTCAAAGAGTGTAAATCTGCTATAAAGAAATAGCAATTATATTCGTTCTGCATTTTCACAAAATTGCTCAATGCGCCGTAATAGTTTCCTAAATGTAATTTTCCGGTACTTCTAATACCACTAACAACAGTTTCCATAATGCAACAAAATTACGTATTTATTTACGAATCGTGTAATGAAAAATACCTTCCAAAGCGTAATTAATTGCCATTAATAGGTCTATCTTTATTTTATGGCACTTTGTTGACTTTGTATTCTTCGTGAATATTATGGTTTTAGGACCAATTGAATTAGTCCTGTCCTCATGCTGTAATAAAATTAACTCTGGCTGTTGTTACGATTTATCAACTTCGCATAATCACTAGGGCGAATTCCTGATACTCTTTGAAAAATATTGCTGAAGGCTGTTAAAGAGCTATAACCTATCATTAACGCTATTTCGTACATATTGTGTTGTTTTTCAGTGATTAATTGAAAGGCTTTAGTAATCCGAATGGAGCGTAAGAAACGAACATAATTCATGCCTAGTGATTCCTTAAACTTGCGTGAAAGCGTACGTGTACTTAATCCAAATTTTTCTGCTATCTCCTCAATAGTATAGTTAGTTTCTAAATTGTTGCTCAAAAATGCGGCTATTTCAAATAATACAGGATCCTTTGGGAACGGATGTTGGGTCATTATTGGTACACGGGTAGCCTCTATTAGGGGGAGATTTTCTTTTAATGCACGTAAGAAATAATATTTGGGGCGTTTATCTTTTGTTATTTTACCAAACCATTTGGCGGTAAATAATATCATTTCACGCAGTAGATCATTGGCGAAGTAAATATTGGTGTTAGCAAAAAAAGAATCTTCATTGCTATCTTTGATAAAGTAGATATTAAACAAATCTACTTTTTTGCTGTAAGTAAGTATAGAATGTTGGGTATTGGCGGGGATCCACATAAAGCACCGTGCAGGCAAGTACCAGTGTTTTTCTTCCACAAAAATATGTACAATACCGCCTTCGGCATAGAGCAATTGTCCTTTTGTGTGTTGATGAGTTTTTGTTTCTACGGCACTTAGGTGCATATGATTGACATAATAGTCGGTGTCATCACCATCCAATTCACGCATGATTTCTTTCAGTTCCATAGCTACATCCTATCAATATGATGCAATTTAAGATTATTTGGCGTAAATGATTAAGTAAATTTCTTGTTTTATCAATTCGGCAGAATATTGTTGCTGTAACTTTGCGCTATACAAATAATAAATTTTTTATAAATGATAGCGAACAAACATGTTTGTCAATTATTGGTATTTCTATTAATTTCTGCACAACAGGCCTTTGCGCAAGATGTCCTAATCTATAAAAATGTGAAATTGGAAGAGGCTATCGGATTGGCTTTGCAGCATAACAAAAAATTGAAAATTAAGAACATAAACGCGGATGTTTCCAAGCTCCGCGAAAAAGATCTTAAGAATGAGAAATTACCTGATATCGAATTTCTTACGAGTTTCAGTGTATTGAGTAATATCAATCAGTATCAAAGTGGGGTTACCAATCCTTCTACATCATATGAGGTGCCGCGAATCAAATACAACTTTACTCTGGAAGCGAGTATACCTATATATACAGGTGGCAAATTGAAAGCAGAGGAAGAAAAAGCAGAAGTAGAAACAGAAATTGCGGATTTGCGTGTTAAGAAAGAAGAACGTGATGTAAAGCTAGAAATTATCACAGCATATCTAAATGCTTTACATATACAAGAGCAACAAGCACTGATAAGTGAGAAGATGCATGAAGATACTTTGGTGATTAGACAAACGGAGAAATTGAAGCTAAATGGTGCCGTCACCTACAATGATGTCTTGCGTACCAAATTACAACTCTCCAATCATCAGATGGCATATTCTGAATTAGAAAAAGACTACGCTATATTGGAGCACCAGATAAAGACAATACTGGCGCTACCCGAGGAGGCCAGTTTTACGATTAGTACAAAAGAACTATTGTCAGCAGACTCCTATACAGCTGAGCTCAATGATCTCGTTGAAGAAGCTTACCAGAAGAGCGAAGTGCTACATATTAATAAAAAGGAAATTGAACTGAAAGAGTTAGACAAAAAGATTGTGCGTTCCAATGTGCTACCACAGATTTCGGGTGGAGGTGAGTATGGTTACAACTATCCCAATTTTATGTTCTTCCCACCAGAGCCTTATTTATACCGCTTTGGCGCTGTCGGTGTAAATCTAAAAATGCCGTTAAGTAATTTTTACAAGAATAAAGTGAAGATGAAAATGGTAAACAAACAGATTAGCCAAGCCAAGATAGAAGTCGAAGAAAGAGAAGAGCTTATCAGGCATGATGTCTTTGCAGCACAACGCAAATTGGACGAGGTAAATAAAAAAATTAAGATCGCTGAAGAAGCAATCGGTCAAGCAAAGGAAAACTACAGAATTGTAAAAGTAAAATACAGCAATCAATTGAGTTTGATCACCGAGCTTATCGATGCGGACAATGCATGGTTAGAGGCAGAGTCAAATCTGATTTCTTTGCAGATCAATAGGCAATTAAAATATTATCAATTACAATACATTTTAGGAAATATATAAGAATGACAGCGAAACAATTATCAAAAGGAGAGAAAACCACGAATCGAGTACTTAGTATTATAGCTTGGGTTTTTGTAGCAATAGCCTTGGGTGTGACGGGTTGGTTCTATTTATTTTCATCCTCCCATGTGAGTACCAACAATGCTCAGGTAAGACAATATATAACACCGGTATCTAGCAAGGTATCTGGATTTATCGATGAGGTGCGTTACAATGAGAATCAGTTTGTGCATAAAGGAGATACCTTAGTAGTGATCGACAACCGTGAGTTTAAAAACCAACTTAATATGGCTGAAGCTCACATGCAAAGTACAGCACATTCAGTATCTACGTATGAGACTACGGTCAATGCTAAAGCTACTGATGTGACCATCATAGAAGCAAATATAGATGCCGCCAATATCGAAGTATGGCGTACGGAACAAGAGTACCAACGTTTCAAAAACTTGGTGGAACAAGACGCGGCTACTGTACAACAATTTGAAGGGGTAGAAGCAAAATACAAACAAGCACAAGCACATTTGAAAGCATTAGAACGCCAACTCAGTGCCGCTAAAATCAATACTACAGCAGAGCAAACCAAAGTAGCCCCAGTAAAGAGTCAAGTATCTCAACAATCTGCAGTGGTAGACAATGCGAAGTTGAATCTTTCCTATACCTATGTTGTAGCACCTTATGATGGATGGGTAGGCGTCAAGAATATCCAAGTAGGACAGTTGATCAAAGAAGGGCAAGCCTTGGTACAAGTGGTGTCAAAAGAAAAATGGATTGTAGCCAACTTTAAGGAAACACAGCTAGGAGAAATTGATTATAACAAAGATGTGGAGATTAGTGTTGATGCATATCCAGACATCCTGTTCTTGGGACGTATAGAATCCCTTTCACCAGCAGCGGGTTCGGAGTTTTCGTTGTTAAAGCCAGATAATGCTACAGGTAACTTTGTTAAAATTGAGCAACGTTTTCCTGTTAAGATTATTCTAAAGGAAACCAAAGACATGGACAAACTAAGAACGGGTATGAATGTTGTCGTTTCGGCACAAAAAATAGGCTAATATGTCTGCAGCAACAAGTATAATTAATAAATGGGTGCCACATAGACTGGTTGTGCCTCTATTGGTGCTCGCTCTATTTCCACATTTGATGCTCTTGTCACTGTTTAGTATGAATGCTACGTTTACGGCTTCATTTTTGGATATAGAGCCTGACGACTTACAGTTTTTGTTTGCTATAGCATACGCCACCATTATCGGAGGCTTATTTATATACACGCGTTTGTGGGAGGCTTTCAATGTAAGGTCCTATTGCCTGTTGGCTACCATTTTGAATATTATAGTCCTTGTCGCCATGACGATGACGACCAATAGACAGCTGATATTGGTGCTGAGATTTATTCAAGGGCCATTAGCGCTATTTGAAGGGGTGATCCTATTGCCTGTTATCATGTCCAATATCCGTAGTACTCATGCCAAATTTATGGGCTATATTATATTGTACTTTATGATGATGACGAGTGATAAATTCTCTACATCGATAGTGAAATTTGCGATAGAACATTACACGCATGAGGTCATGTTTTGTGTTGTCATAGGTTTCCATTGTATAGCTTTACTCATCTACTTGCTGGTTTTGAATTCAAATCGGATGTTTCCGAAGAAGCCCTTATATCAACTCCATATCGGCGGGATTATTTTGCTGATGTTTTCATTATTATCGGGTGCATTCTTTTTCATATATGGCAAACGCCTCAATTGGTTTGACTCCCAGTTAATAGTGCTGGCATTGATATCCTGTCTTTTTTTTGCTGCTCTTTTTATATTTCATCAAAAAACAAGTAAACGCCCCCTATATCATTTTGAAGTATTCAAATCAGAACGCGTCGTACTCGGCGTTATTTTGTTTTTTGTGTTCTATCTTATGCGTTCCTCCCTTAGCAATGTGTACCAAGTGATGGGGCTCGTTTGGAAATGGCCATGGGAATATATCTTAGAGATACAATATATAAATGTCGCTGGTACCTTTTTGGGTTCTATAATCGCTTATTTGCTCTTTACGAGAGAAGTCTCCTTCAAGCGAATATTTATCATAGGCTTTATCTTTATATGTGTCAGCATGTATTGGTTCAGCTGCTTATTCTTGCCCGATACAACGGTAGAATCTATTGGTAAACCTTTGTTTTTAGAAGGCGTAGGCCAAGGGGTGATATTTGCACCTTTAGTGTTCTATATGTTGGGGTCGGTACATATGGGCTTAACGACCAATGTATCGCAGACGGGGACAGCGATACGTTTTTGGACGACGACAATAGGGTTCTCTTTGATGCAGAATCTCGTATGGATGTTTAGTGCGAAGTATGAATTATTGCTAACGCAAAATCTACAACTTACACAGCAAGTATATCAACAGGAGTGGAGCAATGTATTTGAAAAATATGGCGCTCCATATTTGATCAATGATGCCAACCACCTTTCCGGAGCTATTATAAAGGAAAAGATCGTAAAACAAGCACTGTTGCTCGCTAATACGGAGATCTTCAGAGGCTTATTTATATTTTGCTTGATAGCAATAATCGTAATCATCTCTTATAGCTATATCAAAAGAATTCTTCCAAGGAAAAAAGTTAAAGAAAAATAAAAAAATATCCTTTCAAGCCCAAGTGTTCCCGCTTCTTTCCCAATTTGAGCCTGAATTTTGTTGAAAATAATATTTCAACATGAAAAACATATATTCTCCCTTAGCAATCATTACTTTTCTACAGATTGCTATAAGCACCGCAGTCTTTGCACAAGAACCCGCTAAAGTAAAACATGCCGAACCTTTGTATTTAGACTTGATGCGTGACTTGGGAGCCCGTAAAGGGGAGGCCGAATTTAATGTCGGATACGGTATGACTGATCTCAAACGGGGTAAAGATCGCAATGCATTTATAGAGTATGAATTTGCTCCTATCAACCGATTGGGCTTAGAAATAGAAATCCCTGTCAATTTTTCTAGAAATGCAGTAGCGCATAGTACGGAAAATGTAGAAGGCATAAAATTTGGCGGACAATATACGTTGTTGGTCAATGAGAAACGTCAATTGTCTATGGCTGTAGGTTATATGCATGAGTTTGAATGGGCTCAAGTTAATCACAATAACGCCTATAAAGGTATGGTCTATGCGCCATTCTTTGTAGTTGCCAAAAATTTCAATGCCTTTAGTACTTTATTGTACGTATCTCCATATATCAGCCAAGATCGATTAGCTCAACGTACTGAAACAACATGGTCCATAAATGGTAATATCCACTATATGGTACCCAATACGAGCCATTTTATCGGACTAGAGAATAATATAGAACTATATCAAGGTAAGGTAAATTATGTACTTAGACCGCAGGTCAAAGTAGCTGTTTCGCATCAATTGGCAATAGGATTAGTAACGGGAGTGCCTATTTATTCGGAAACATTTAAGATGGACTTTATGACTCGTGTTATATGGGAACCTAATTTCAAGAAAAAGCATTCATAATCTAGATATGTGCATCATCATGAATGCTTAGTATACATATTTTAAATCTCTCTTATTTTTATATTGCGGAAAGAAACCCCATTGGCCCAGTCCTGAAGTGCGATTTTACCTTTGGTACGTAGCCCAAATTCAGGCTTATCTTTGAAGGATGAACGGGTAATGGCTTCTTTCCATTGAGGCGTTTTGAAGTCCATTTCAGCCGTTAGTATACCATTCAAATAAAACTTAATAACACCATTCTCTTGCAGGATTCGTGACCGATTCCATTCGCCTACTAACTTTGTGTTGGCTAAATTCTTTTGGGGCGTAAATGCATACAATGTACCTGCCTTTTTTAATGGTTTATCAAAATCAGGGTGTGAATCCTCTAATAGTTGATATTCTGGACCTGACATCCATGCTGTCGCTAAGGTGTCATGCTCAAAGACATTGATAAATACACCACTATTACCTTCTTTTGCCAATTTCCATTCAAATTGCAATTCATAGTTCTCGTAATCATTATTACTCACTAGGTCAGCACGCTTACCTGGTTCATCAGGATTAGCTTTTATAGCACCATCCTGTACGTACCAAGCACCCTTAAAAGAAGGATTGTTGTATAAGTGCCAGTTATTAAGGTCTTGACCATTAAATAGCAGTTCCCAACCTTCTGATTTTTCTGCCTCTGTGAGTGTATTGGGAGTTGTATTGCTAGAAGAACAACTGGATACAAACAGATAACTAGCACTAATAATTAATAGGGATATTTTTTTGGTTATCATATTTAGTTGATGTGTTTATAACTTAAAAATAATGATTTATCTCTATAAAATCTTATTTTTTATAGTTTTTGGATTCTAAACATCATTATTTTTACGCTATTTGCGGGAATT
Source organism: Sphingobacterium rhinopitheci (assembly GCF_022627575.1). Classification (GTDB taxonomy): domain Bacteria; phylum Bacteroidota; class Bacteroidia; order Sphingobacteriales; family Sphingobacteriaceae; genus Sphingobacterium; species Sphingobacterium rhinopitheci. Next base: position 36,825 of record NZ_JADEYQ010000017.1, on the reverse strand, counting down.
GCTTATGATTGGTTTTTATAAGCTACAGCTTTTCTTTATAGTTAATTTTTTGTAGATTAGGGCCTTGAATAAGTAGATCATTCAAAATCTAATCGTTTTTGAAAAATAAAATATAAATCCATGTCAAAATCAATATTAAGCTCAGCAGATGCTATTGCATTAGAAGATAAATACGGAGCTCATAATTATCATCCGCTACCTGTGGTCTTGGCCAAAGGTGAGGGGGTATATGTATGGGATGTAGAAGGGAAGAAATATTATGATTTTCTATCCGCTTATTCTGCTGTAAATCAAGGGCATTGTCATCCCAAGCTTGTGGAAGCGATTGCAAAACAAGCCGGTACTTTAGCATTGACATCACGTGCTTTTTATAATGATAAGTTGGGTTCTTTTGAAAAGAAAATTACAGCATTATTTGGATTCGATAAAGTTTTACCGATGAATTCAGGTGCTGAAGCCGTAGAAACAGCCTTGAAGCTGACACGAAAATGGGCGTACGAAGTAAAAGGTATCCAGGAGAATAAAGCTATAATTGTTGTTTGTGAGAACAATTTTCATGGACGTACAACTACTATTATTTCCTTTTCCAATGATGAAGATGCGCGTAGGCATTATGGCCCTTATACAGATGGGTTTGTACGTATACCATACAATGATTTGATCGCTTTAGAAGCTGTTTTAAAGAATGAAAATGTAGCAGGTTTTCTAGTGGAGCCTATTCAGGGGGAAGCTGGAGTGTATGTGCCTGAAGCAGGTTACTTAGCAAAAGCGAAAGCACTATGTGAAAGTAATAATGTTTTGTTTATAGCCGATGAAGTACAAACGGGGATTGCGCGTACAGGTAAGATGCTTGCCGTACAGCATGAAAATGTGCAACCTGATATACTGATATTAGGAAAGGCGCTATCTGGCGGTATGTATCCTATATCTGCTGTCCTTGCCAATGATGCTATCATGTCGGTTATCAAACCGGGGCAACATGGTTCTACATTTGGTGGTAATCCTATTGCGGCAGCGGTTGGGATTGCAGCTTTGGACATCGTACTGGATGAGAAACTGGCCGATAATGCTCAAGAATTAGGCGATTTATTTCGTGATGAATTAAATAAATATATAAGTAATTCGACGATCTGTTCCATGGTTCGTGGTAAAGGCTTACTCAATGCTATATTGATCAATGATACAGAAGATAGCGATACCGCCTGGAATATATGTTTGCGCTTGCGTGATAATGGCTTGTTGGCAAAGCCAACTCATGGCAATATTATTCGCTTTGCACCACCTTTAGTAATGAACAAAGAACAATTGTTAGCATGTGTTGGTATTATCACCAGTACATTAAAGGATTTTGAAAAATAATATAAATTAAAGGCTGATTAATAAAAAATCAGCCTTTTTTTATGTTCAAATTAGATCTCTTGTGCAAAAAATATAGCAAAATTGCCTCTTACCGTAATCCACATATCTGGGTCGATACTATAAATAACTGATTTACCCTCAATCTTTCCTTTTAATATACCAAAGGTTTTTAATTCCTTTAGATGTTGTGATACCGTGGCTTGAGCTAAGCCCAGTTCGTCAATAAGATCATTGCATATGCCTGTTTTATTAACCGCAATATATTGCAATATAGCGATGCGTGCGGGGTGTGCTAATAATTTAAACATAGCAGCCAATTTGTTTTGTTCTTCTGAAAATATTTCTGCTCGTGTAAGACCCATTTTTATTAATTATATAACATTGCAATATAACGATGTATTCGCAGCAAACAAAATTTAGTATAGTATAAATTATATAGGACAATATTAGCTCAGTAAATAATAAATATATCGCCAAAACAAGAGTCTGCTGATTATAACATCGATACATTGTAATATCACGATGTAACGATTTGTTTACGCTGCTTCTATTTTTTGATTATGTAACATTTGTGACCAAATACCATTTTTAATGTCAGTACTTTTGTCTTATTAATAGTTAATAAAATATGGAAATAATATATGGTACATGGCCTTGGTATGTAGGAGGTCCTCTTATAGCACTGATTATGCTAGCTTTGATCTGGTTGGGTCGATCATTTGGGTTTTCGTCCAATTTTAGAAATATATGCGCTGCATTGGGTGCCGGCAAAAGCTGTGAATTTTTTCGTTTTGATTGGAAATCCCAGTGGTGGAATTTACTTTTTTTAGTCGGCTCTATAATAGGTGGTTATGTAGCTTCACATTATTTGTCTGTTGACCAAATACCACCAATTAGTGAAACTACGATTATAGAGCTTCAGGCATTAGGATTTGAAAGTGCTGGCAAAGCCTATTCTCCAGTAGAACTTTTTGATGTATATTCTGTTAAGAATATCGTTCTCCTTCTAGTAGGTGGTTTATTTATAGGATTTGGAACACGCTATGCTGGCGGATGTACTTCGGGACATGCTATTTCTGGATTGAGCAATCTACAATGGCCTTCATTAATTGCTGTAATAGGCTTTTTTATAGGAGGATTGATTATGGTTTTTGTTTTGTTTCCTTTAATTTTTTAATGATGAAAAGAGTAATATTTATACTGTTGGGTGTGCTATTTGGTATTGTAATGTATAAGGCAGAGGCAGCATCGTGGTTTAGAATTTATGAAATGTTCAAGTTTCAATCTTTCCATATGTACGGGTTTATTGGTTCGGCTCTTGTAGTGGGAGTGATAGGTATTCAGTTGTTCAAAAGGTTCGGTACGAAGACTATTGAAGGGGGGGATCTTGAACTGAAACCCAAAGATAAAACAGTACCTCGTTATCTGATCGGTGGTATTTTCTTTGGCCTTGGTTGGGCGCTAGTGGGTGCTTGTCCTGGTCCTTTATTTGTATTGTTGGGTACAGGATTGTTTTCAATAGGTATTGTTATTATTGGAGCCCTTATAGGTACTTATATTTACGGTGTTGTACGTTCCAAATTGCCTCATTAATATGTATGTCGTAGGTCTGTTGTTAGCTATTTTCGTAGGTATAACACTAGGTATGATTGGGAGTGGAGGTTCTATAATGACGGTTCCTATTCTCGTGTATGTATTGGGTATTAACCCTGTTTTGGCGACAACTTATTCTTTGTTGATTATCGGAACGACCTCTCTAGTAGGTGCTGTAAGTGCTTTGCAACATAAGACGATAGATTTTAATAAAGTAATATATTTTGGTTTGCCTTCCATGCTTACGGTATTTCTAGTAAGATCATATATATTACCCTTAGTGCCTGATGAATTCTTGATTTGGGGATATGCTATTCATCAAGAAAATGTCTTGATGGTGATATTTGCTATCATTATGTTGTATTCTGCTGTTTCGATGATACAAGGCAAAAGGATAGATATTTTTCCAAATATCGATAAAGGTAATGTGTTTTATATTGTTATTCAGGGTATTATGGTTGGGACGGTAACCGGTGTTGTTGGAGCAGGTGGTGGATTCTTAATTATTCCTGTGTTGATTAATAGCTTTGGATTAACCATCAAAAGAGCGGTTAGTACATCACTAGTTTTGATTACTATAAATTCTTTGATTGGTATTATTGGAGATATAGATCGTTTAAATCAATTTGATTGGAAATTGATTATAAGCTATATTTTACTTTCCATAATAGGTCTATTTATAGGCTTTAGGTTAAGTAACCGAATTGATAATTCCGTTTTGAAAAGGGGTTTTGGTATTGTTGTTTTCGTATTGAGTATTTTTATACTGATTCAAGAGTTGTTTGTTAAATAGATTTAAAGAAGTAATATGTTTTTTGAACAAATTTATGATAAGACATTAGCGCAAGCTAGTTATTTGGTAGGCTGTCAGGCGACGCAAGAAGCTATAGTAATTGATCCCAAACGTGATATTGATACTTATTTAGCTATTGCGGTAGCTAATAATTTGAATATTACGCATGTTGTTGAAACACATATTCATGCAGATTTTTTATCAGGATCACGCGAATTAGCAACAGCAACAGCTGCAAGATTGTATCTTTCTGATGAAGGTGGAGTAGATTGGCAATATGAATTTCCACATATAGGTCTAAAGGATGGTGATGTAATAACTGTAGGTAATTTATTGTTCACTGTATTGCATACTCCAGGACATACACCCGAAAGTATATCTTTACTGTTAGTAGATCAACCCGCAGCAAAAGAGCCTGTTATGTTGTTTACTGGGGATTTTGTATTTGTAGGTGATGTTGGTAGACCAGATTTATTGGAAGAGGCCGCGGGTGTTGTGGGGTCTTCTTCCGTAGGTGCAGCGCAATTGTTTCATAGCTTGGCTAAGTTCAAAGCACTACCTGATTATGTGCAAATATGGCCGGGGCATGGTGCTGGTTCTGCATGTGGTAAAGCATTAGGCGCTGTTCCTAGCTCTACGGTTGGCTATGAGAAAATACGCAATTGGGCTTTGCAATTTGGGGATGACTTTGAGGGATTTAAAAAAGAGCTTTTGAGTGATCAACCCGAAGCACCTCATTATTTTGCTATGATGAAGAAATTGAATAAGGAGGATCGCCCATTATTGGTTTCTGTGCCAGATTACCCGATTATTGACCTCAAGTCCTTATCGTCAGATACAATAATTGTAGATACAAGATCTAAAGTTGATTTTGCAAATGGCCATATTGAGGGGGCCATTAATATACAGAATAATAATAGCTTCGCCAATTGGGCGGGGTGGATGCTACCTTATGATAAGCCTTTGGTTTTTGTTATCGATCAAGGTCAGCAAGAGTTAGTTACGCGTAAGTTGATGCGTATTGGTTTAGATAATATAGCAGGTTTTATTGCTACTACTGAAGGACATGATCTAACGCAAACGACGATTATCGATGCTGATGCAGTAGATATACTGAAAGATCAAGAAAATGTTGTGTTGTTGGATGTTCGCAATATCAAAGAATTTAAAGCTGGACATATTGATGGTGCTCAACACTATTTTGTGGGCAGAATGGCCAAAGCACTTCCCGATATTACGAAAGATAAAACAATAATCATACAATGTCAATCCGGTGACCGTGCTACGATTGCTAGTTCTTTTTTAATGAAACAAGGTTTTCAAAATATCCTAAATTACAGTGGTAGTATGATAGACTGGATTAAAAAAGGTAAGAAAGTAGTCCATTAATTATTATTTCAATAAGATTATTGCAGATTAGTATAATATATAACGATAAAAGGGGAAAACTTAATTTTCCCCTTTTATCGTTATATGATTTTAGTAGACCATTCAGCTCCACTTATGTCGATTAGTACTATTTCATTTATGTGGTTTTTTATTTCTTTAGGTACAGAAAGTGTTAATGTTGCTTTGGCACCCAACGGAATAAGCATACTGTGTTTGTCTGCTTTTACTTTAGTTACATAATAATTCTTTATGTGTTGTGGGTTAAAATTAGCTAAATCTTGCTGATCTAAGCTTTGAATTATTTCCCCATTATGGGATTTAAATAGAATTTTTATGAGAAATGAGCCATAAACATCTGCTCCTTCCGTTCTATAAATATCCAAACCTATTTTGTTTGTATCGTTGAAGGTTGCCTTTAACTCCAACTTTGGTTTTACTGATTTATTATGAAGTGTGCCGATTACACCACCATGGAATACTTGATTTGTATATAATGCTATTCCTAGCGCAAATAAACTTATCATTAGGATGTATCTGCTGGAGGTTGGTATTAGTAATTTATCGAATGGTATAAGTATATTTTTTTTAGTAAACCAATAATCGAAAGCATATTTACCACCTCCTGTGAATAGTATAGCTATACCACCACCGATACCTAAAATCCCTATTTGCCACTCATCTAAACAAGTAGTGCCAAGCCATCCTGCACCTAATAGAATGCCCGTAGCTAAGAATATGACACCAATACTCATGAAACGAGTCCAGATGCCCAATAATAAACAGAAACCTACTATAGCCTCAACTATAGTAAAAATAACCATATTGTACCATAATAATTCAGGGTTGCTGACCAGGTATTCGATAATGGGCTTTATAAATAATGCATGGGGTAAAAAATGGTTAAATTTTTCACCAATATAACCGACCTCATCTTGTATGAGTTTGTTGTCTAATATTAATCTTCTCCAAAAAGCGGAAAAATACGTCCATCCAATGATAAGGCGCAGGGCTAAAGTAAATTGCCCTGACCAATAAAATAATTTTTGATTCATGCTATAAATAAAATTGTTAATTAATTAATGTAATGTCGTTGAGATATTTATAACTATGAATTTTTAGTGACTGATAGAGTATATATTTTGGAGGGGAATTATTATGAATTTGATTCGGGCAATTGCTTAGGTATCGAGTTTTACCTTTTAATACGTTATTACTAAATAGTATTCTATTATGATTTATCTTATTTTCATATTGTTTAACACTATTTTGTGTGATGCATGTAACTTGTGTTGTTTGGCACTTATTATATTTATTACTTATCAGGTGGAGCTTATACGTACTATTTATTTCCGCCAAGGAAAGTAAGTGTTTTTTTATAACACAAGGATTTATAAGTATAGTGATAATTGCTATACTTAAAAGGATAAAACGTTTGATACGGATATAGATTTCCAATGGCTTTAGCAGTTATTAATTCAAACGGTGATTGGAAGTTTGTTCTTTCTTTGTGATGACCGCTTTCGATGATAGTACTAATATCTGTATGAGAATGGATATTATAATCAAAATAACGATCTCTATATAAGATAATATATTACTCGTATTCGTCATACTTAGTACTTCATCTAATTTACTTTTCCCTTCTTCCACTTGTATTGACGATAATGTATCTAATATATGATCAGCTTTTTTAGCAGATTCTAACGCTTTTGTGATATTATTAGCATTATTATATGTTTTAATATCTAGACACAAAACTTTAAATGCGGAGAAATTACGCTGTTCCGTTTCGGTAAGAATAGTTTTATCGTAGAGTTGATTAAGGCGATCAATTTGATCCAATTGTATATCTATTGCTTTGATAGTGCTGTTAGAGCTAGATTCATGCAACAAGGTAAGTATAGCGTCTGTATGATTAGATAATTGTAATATATAATTGCCGACGACAATCCTATCTTCATAGAGGGATGTAACCGCTTTATTTATATGTGTCACCATACGCTGCTCTTGTAGATTAGTAAGCATAACTAAACAGAGAACGGTGAATAATAATAAAGCCGCAGTAATTTTGTTCTTAATCGTGAATGCCCACATGCTATGCAATTAGAAATTTTAGATTTAATCTAACAATATAAGAAATTTAAACTTATTCTCTAAAAGCTTAGCGCGCACTTTTTAAAATTATTTATTGTTACCTAATATTTCACTCCAAAGTTATTGTGGCTAAATTACTATGTATAGACTGTATATTGGTAGAAATGAATAGGGATAAACCAGAAATTATAACTTAGTTTAGTTAGTAACCTATAGTTTTTATAATCAGTTAAAAATGTGATTGCTGTAATTTTTTAGACATCTTATTGTCCTTATATTTCTATAAATAAAACAAAGGATAATATTTTACGTTTTATAGATAACATTATAAATTTTAAAAATTATGAAAGCATTAGTATATCGTGGAGATCACAAAATTGGATTAGAAGATAAACCAAAACCTCAGGTTTTAAAGCCTACAGATGCTATTATCAAAATTGTGAAAACTACAATTTGTGGTACTGATCTTGGTATTTATAAAGGAAAGAACCTTTACATGAAAGAAGGTACAATATTGGGTCATGAAGGCGTAGGAATTGTAGATGAGATAGGAGCAAGTGTATCCCAATTTAAGGTTGGTGACAAGGTTATTATTTCTTGTATTACTTCTTGTGGCTCTTGTGAATATTGTAAAAAGCAATTGTATGCCCATTGTAAAGATGGTGGCTGGATTCTAGGACATATGATCGATGGAACACAGGCTGAATACGTTCGTATCCCATACGCTGATAATAGCCTCTACAAGATACCTTCTACAATAGAAGATGATGTCGCCGTAATGATTAGTGATATTCTACCAACAGGACATGAGATTGGTGTGCAGTATGGCAATGTAAAACCTGGAGATGCAATAGCCATCGTTGGAGCAGGGCCTGTCGGTATGTCTGTGTTGCTGACGGCACAGTTTTATTCTCCTTCTATTATTGTGGTCATAGATCTAGATGATAATAGATTAGAAATGGCTAGGCAACTTGGGGCTACACATACGATAAATTCTGCCGCAAACGTCAAAGAAGAATTAGCGAAGATCGTAGGATCTGAGGGAGTAGATGTCGCTATTGAAGCTGTAGGGATACCACAAACATGGAATATATGTCAGCAAATAGTGAAGCCTGGTGGACATATTGCTAATGTAGGTGTGCATGGGCAAAAGGTGGATTTTGAAATTCAAGATTTGTGGATTAAAAATCTAACTATTACGACCGGATTAGTGAACACCAATACCACGCCAATGTTACTAAAAGCTGTAGCATCAAACAAATTGCCTCTAAAAAAGCTTGTTACACATCATTTTAAACTAGAGGAAGTAGAAAAAGCTTACGAGGTATTTTTAAATGCTTCTAAAGAAAAAGCAATGAAAGTCATCATTAACGCTTAACAATAAATATCAAATAAAGGTTCAAACAACAATTCGTTTGAACCTTTATTTGTATTAAAGGGATGATTTTTTGTTATCAGCTTTTGAAACCGCTGCTATTGGAAATTTTGTAATGGACATCCCTTTGGAACGCGGCATAAAAAAAGAACAGGTAACATCTGTACCTTCGATTTTCAGTACCTTTCCAATTACTTTATTACGTTTTACGGTAATTAATACCTCATCACCAATGTTGATGTCTGCCATATCATTTTTTTTCAAAGATAACGAGATTAAAATAAGAATACCTGTATCTAATTTGTATAGATACAGGTATTTTTATTTTAGCTAATAGCGCCCGCGACGGGGGTCGAACCCATATCGTCAGAACCGGAATCTGATATTCTATCCATTGAACTACGCAGGCTGTTTGGCAAAAATATAACTTATTTGCATATTTTACACTTATTTTTTACTTGCGTAGTACTTTTTTATTTAAAATATAGATTTCGAGGCGTTATTAGTGACCGTGTCCTTCTTCAGTGAAGTGTGCTTCAAATTTTAAATCCAAATCATTAGCTCCTGTAAATTGCGTATAGTTGCTATTATTCCAATCTGCAGCAGTTATTCTCGCTTTAACACCAGGATTGAGATGACGCATGATATAGCGTAGTGCGAATGCATCCGTTTCCGCTAATATAGTGATATAAGCAGTTACACCTACTTGATCATCAGCATATACAAAATCCATACTGTTGGCAGGAGCGTTCAATAGGAAAGCTTGGTGCGTATCTGCGCGTTGGATGAAAGTCTGTTGCGACGGTCTATTGGCGAAATCTAATGTAATAAGTTCCATTTTGTAAGTTTCACCAACATGTAGGTGTATATGAGCACCAACAGGAGGCAATAATGGATTGCCAGAAAATTCTAATTTCTGTGCTTCTTCACCTTGTATGGGAGCGTAACTAATACTGCCGTTGTCATTAATTTTTTGTACAGGCGTAAAGGTCAGCGAAGCCCTTCCTAACTCTTCCTGATCAACTTCTGGCGTAGGATCATTTTTTGAACACGACGTTAATGTAGCAATAGCAATAAATAAAGTGAAAAGGTATTTGTTCATGATATGTAATTTTAAAATGTATAATTAATTTTTAGTGAAATATTTCTGCCAAGTGCATGAGCATAATAGCGGAAACGATCCATATAATCTTTGTATTCTGTATTAAAAAGGTTATTTACCGTTAGGTGAATACCCGTTATTCTATTCGTTTTACTTTTGATGTAAGTTCCTGCAGCCATATTAAATAAGGTGTATGCTGACGGAGGAGCCGTGAAATCGGTTCCTTCCGTATAACGTCTTTGCTTATCCTGAAATACCTGCTCTATTTTGACATATGAATCTGATAATTTACGAATCGGCAAGCTGTAGCGAATAGCTTGGCGATAGCTATCCGAAGGGATATAAGGCAAGTATTCATCAGTACTGGTATTTTTGGCACGTACAATAGCTACACCAAGTTCGTACTTCCAATCCTGCGTCAAATTAATATCCATACCATAATCTAGGCCATAGAATAAAGCATTGGCTTGTGTATATTCAAATAAAGGGAATGTACCACGTATAGTCTGACGCGTAGAATCTGGGTTTGGCTCACTATAAATATAATCTGCTATCACCTGCGTGAAAATATCTAAATGAGCATTTATAGATTGATTATTAAATAGTAATGAATTAACCCATTTAAGCCCCTTTTCACTCTTCAATGCTTTATTGCCAATTTCATACGTTCCTGTACCATGATGAATTCCATCACTATAGAGTTCATTTGCAGAAGGAGCGCGCCAAGCTAAACCCATATTGGTTTTCCATGAGAAATTGCTGTTAATAGGAAAGGATAATCCTGCAATACCCGAAATATTATTGAAATGCTTTTGATCTTTCAGCAAATACTGATTGATGGAGCCATCATTATTAGGATTGTTGTAATCATAACGGTAGCCTGCGACGTCAAAATATTTGTAATCATAGCGGATCCCCAATTCTACTAATTTCTTTCCTAACGGAATTTTTTGACTTACAAAAGCACCTAATGTATGATTGTCAAAATTTGGGATGAATGGGGTAGAGCCTGTCCCTGGAGTATTGTTGTTCACCTGCAATGTTCCCGAAATACCCACCATTGTATTCAATCGCTTATATATCAACTCGAGCTGTTGTGTTGATAGAATGATATCGGCCATAGGCACGTTGTCTTCTAAAACTCTTCTTAAGTCAAATTCTTTGCGATGATTGCGCTGGAAGCTATATTGTGCTTCTAGCTTCGAATCCTCATTTATTTTATATTGGTAACGCAATTTTGCTAATTGATGCGTTACTTCCTGTTTTGGGGCATTGATATCATAGGAGAAATCATAGGTTTCAAAAGGTCTGCCATGGGCTATACGGCTCAATATATCTTCCTTTGAACCTATATGAGCACCTTCGAAGATCCCTAATGTCGTGCTGAAATGGCTTAAAGAGAATTGGAAGTCACTTTTTTTCCATTTGTATTCTGTCAGCAAATTTAGATTAAGTTCTTCAGTACCGGTATTACCCAAGTAATAATTGGCAGTTTTTAGATTCCCTGATTTCTTGCCTGTAACACCGAATCGGTAAGCAAAATTTTCAATATTACCTTCCAATTGTGTATTAAGTACAGCACCTTTGCCATTAGCGTTCAATACTAAGGCAGTATTACTTAAGGCCTTCCTAGATTTGTCGATAGCGGTAGGGTTTATTTGAATGATACCTGCTAAAGCATCAGGCCCATATCTTACGGCATCGGCATTTTTTACGACAACAATATCTTGACCAGCAAAAGGATCTATTTCTGGTGCATGATCCGAACCCCATTGCTGGCTTTCATGACGAACACCATTATTCAATAATATTAATCTATTACCAAACAACCCGTTCAATACTGGTTTAGATATATTACCTCCTGTTTTCAAGATACTTACGCCGTCTATATTAGCAAGTACTTCAGAAAGGTTATTCCCTTGACTTAACTTTATTTTTTCATTACTAATTCTATAGCCACTTTGCGAATTTTTATTTACCGCAACAGATTGGACACCTACCGCTTCTAATTCCACAGATTTTTTATCCATAAAAATGGTAATAACAGTATCCTTCTGGATCGTGAAACTATGGTGCTGACCCTTAAAAGCAATGTGTGATAGGTATAGATTAATAGTGCCATCACAAAGATTATGAATTGTAAATTCGCCTTGATGATTGGATAATACGGTTTGCTGATTCGCCACTTTGATCTGTGCGTGAGCTACAGACTGATTACTTTCAGCCTCCATAACTTTACCTTTAACACGCCATTGACAGCCTTTTTCTTGTGCCATAGCAATTATGCTCATAGCACACGAAAAAAGAATCATAATGATTTTCTTCATTTGTTATATTTCAATGTATTTAATAGTAGTTGACCTAAGAAATAATTGAAATAGGGGGACCTCTGTTGGTAGGAGAAAGTATATTTGTATTGTACCAAAAAATAGATCTATCATCATCATATATTCGATAATATTCTATTTCTACAGCAGCATAATCAATTGTTGGCAGCTGATCGATGGCAAAAGGAACATGTATATTTAGGCAAATAACACATTCGTCCTCGCTGCTATGTTGATGATCACCTTGTTCAAGAGCAATTTTTTCATGCAGGTGATTATGTTGGTGAAAAGGAAGTGTACCTATTACCCACAAGTAGATAATAAGCCATAGATAGTTATATGTGTACAATTTCCTTAACATAACGGTGCAAAGATAAGTTAAATGCAGTTATGTTGCAAATTAAAATACACTTTGTTGCATTTACCTTGTTAAGAGCGTGGATGGTACTGTGTAATAATAGATTGTAGATAATCTTTGTCCACATGGGTATATATTTCTGTTGTCGTAATGCTCTCATGCCCCAGCATATCTTGAATAGCACGTAGATCAGCTCCTCCTTCCACTAAATGGGAGGCAAAACTATGTCTAAATGTATGTGGACTTATTGATTTTTGTAAACCAGTTTTATGTGCTAAATCTTTGATGATAATAAATATCATCACACGCGATAAAGGGGCTCCTCGTCGATTGAGAAATACAAAATCCTCAGCACCTGATTTTATAGCTTGTTGGGGACGAATTTCATTGAGGTATATTTTCAAATATTTAATAGCTTGTTTTCCTATCGGTATAAGACGCTCTTTGTTGCCTTTTCCTTCTACTTTTATAAATTCTACTTCAAGGAATAGATTCGATATTTTTAAATTTATCAATTCGGATACACGCAGCCCACATCCATATAAAACTTCTAAAATAGCTTTATTTCGCATTCCTTCCGTTGAAGATAAATCTATGGATTCTATTAATTTATCTATTTCTATGACAGACAAGGTGTCGGGAATTTTCCGTGTCAAACGTGGGGTTTCAATTAGTTCTGCCGGATTATGGCCTACATTGTATTCTAGTTGCAAAAAATTGAAAAATGCTTTTAATGCAGAAATTAAACGAGCTTGTGTAAACGGTGAGATAGAAAAACTATTCATCCAAATTAGAAAATCTTGCAGGTGCTGTGCTGTTAGCCCCTCTAATGGAAGATCATGATCTTCACAAAAAACATGAATTTTATGGACATCATTCAGATAAGCTAGAATAGAATTCTTAGAGAGATTTCGTTCAAACTCTAAATATCTTTTATAATCTTTTAATAGAACTGACCAATCCATGCTTTTTTGTATATAAAGGTATTTTAACCTTATTTTTATTGAACGTTAAAAACCTATTTTGCACCTGCTTTTACGGCTGATATTTAAACATCATTTACAGTAGTAAATGCAGTTGCTAGCATAAATATGGTGCAAAATAATAGCCTGTTTTTTATCTTTAGAGAGCAAGAAGTATATACAAAGCTAACTATATATTCTCATAAATGGGAAATTGAATAACCATTTGTGCTGATGTAAAAGTATGAAATTAAAGAATGGTTTTATGTATTGTAGCCGAAAAATGTCCATTTCAATAAATCTCATGTGATCTTCATAGTATACTACAGAAAAACAACCATGGTGTCAAAGGATAAATGGAATAATCTACTATAGTGTATTTATATGTCGCGACATCATAAGGTATATTTTGTCTTGTGCTTTACACCTTTTGTGTGCTTATTTTTAATATAATAGATACTGCTCATGTATTTTATAATACCTGTTAAAATTTCTTCCAATAGGTCTTTACTTTTTTTATCGCATTACAATATCTTTAATTCTGCAAGGTCATCAAATAGCTAGCTAAGACTTTCTGCTATCTTTGATTGTATGATCTAAAAAAAGGAAGACAATTTTACTTCTAATATATAATTATATATGCTTATCTTAACCATCAATTATATAGTGTCGCTCTTGTGACAGTGTTATTTAGTTTATATACAGCCTGATATGCGATTTTACTGTATTGTATAGGTATATTATGAATAAATGAAAGGCTAATACCATTGTAATTTATTTAATACTATAGCATATTTAAGGCCTTTAATAATTTAATTTGTACTTGAAATCTAATTGTTATAACATTAATGAAATTTTTAAAACCGTTAGCTGTAGCATTCTTATTGCCTGCTACATTTGTGTCTGTTGACGCAACGCCATCAATTTTAAACCCCGAAGCTAAGGTCATATTAGCTGCAGACTCCTTAAAATGGAACAACCCATTGCCTTTTGACAATGAGGTGAAAGTTGGTAAATTGAAGAATGGTTTTACCTATTATATTCGTAAAAATGTAGAACCTGCGAAACGGGTTACTATGTTTTTAGGTGTTAAAGTAGGTTCTATTTTAGAAACAGAAGAAGAGCTAGGTTTAGCACACTTTCTGGAGCATATGAACTTCAATGGTTTGAAGCATTTTCCAAAAAATGATTTAGTAAATTATTTGCAGAAAGCAGGCGTTCGTTTTGGATCTGACCTGAATGCTTATACGGGTTTTGAACAAACGGTATATCAATTACCTATTCCTTCGGATGATCCAGAATTATTGAAAAATGGTCTTCAAGTAATGCGTGATTGGGCGCAAGATGCTTTATTGACAACAGAAGAAATTGATAAGGAAAGAGGTATTGTCCTAGAAGAGATGCGTGGTGGAAGAGGGGCAGGCCAACGTATTCAAGATAAAACATTACCAGTATTATTGAATGGTTCCTTGTATTCCAAGCGTCTTCCGATTGGTACGGAGGATATAATCACTAATTTTGACCCTGCCGTAATCCGTGCATTTCATCAACGTTGGTATCGTCCGGATCTGCAGTCAATCATCATAGTAGGGGATATTGACCCTATTCAAATAGAGCATGAAGTAAAGCGTCTTTTTTCGGATCTTAAGGTTCCAAAGAAACCTGTAGAGCGCAAGAAATATAGCGTGGATTTGACCAATAAGAATCAGTTTTTAGTGGTTACAGACCCAGAGATGACTTCTACGGTAGGTCAAATTATAATTAAGCATCCCGAAGAAAAAGTCAAGACTGTAGGCGATTATAGAACCTTGTTGATGAAAAGTTTCTTTAATCAAATGATTGGTTCCCGCTTGCGTGAGTTGGCACAAAAGCCGGAGTCACCATTTTTGCAAGCAGGTATTTCGATTAGCTCTTTATTTGGTGGGCTCGACAATCTATCTATTTCTTATGTAGCGAAGCCTGGCCAACTGGAAGCAGCTACGAAAGCAGTAGTTCGTGAATTGGAACGCTTCGAGCAATATGGTTTTACAGAAACGGAGTTTAAGCGTACCCAATTAGCATTTGCTAAAAATAACGAAACACAATACGTAGAGCGCGACAAGCGTAAGTCTGATAGCTATGTAGAGCAATATTTGTCACATTTCTTAGAGGGTGATGCTACGTTGAGTAATGAGGATAGATATCAGATTACAAAACAATTGTTGCCTACGATTAGCCTGAAAGAAGTTGAAGCTGTTGGGCATCGTTTTTATACCGATAATAATAGAGATATAATTATTATATCTCCAGAGAAAGATAAAGGTATGATGCCGGTAGAAAGTACGGTTAATAGCTGGTTGGCAGAGGTCAATAAAGAAAAGCTTACGGCTTATGAAGATCAAGTATCAGCTTTGCCATTGTTAGCAAAACAACCTTCTAGTAAAGGTGCAATAGTTGCTTCTAAGGCTCTTGAGCCCATTGGAGCGAAAGAATTGATCTTAAGTAATGGTGTCAAAGTAATATTAAAACCTACAGCATTCAAAAATGATCAGATATTAATCACTTCATTTAGTCCTGGTGGAACTTCCTTATATAATGATGCTGACTATTTTTCTGCAACCAATGCTGCAGGATTAGTCAATGGCTCAGGTTTGGGCCAGTTGAATGCTGCAGAATTAAGAAAATATCTTACCGGAAAGAATTTGAATATCTCCCCTAATATTTCGGAGCGTTCGGAAGGGATCTCTGGTTATACAGATAAAGAAGGTTTAAAAACGGCTTTTGAAATGATCTATGGCTACTTTACAGAGCCAAGGATTGATACGGATATTTTTCAAAGTAGCATAGCTAAGGTATTGTCATCTATGGAAAATAGAGAAGATGATCCTTCATTTGTATTTGGAGAAGGCATCCGTAGAACACTTTATGGCGATAATATCAGAAGAAATTCTCCGTCGCCAGCACAGATTAAAACTGTAGATCAGGATAGAGCATTAGCGATTTATAAAGAACGCTTTGCGGATGCTTCAGATTTTACATTTACAATCGTAGGGTCGATTACGGAAGAAGAAATAAAACCTTACTTAGAGCAATATATAGCGACTTTACCTGCTTTAAACCGTAATGAAACAGCAAAAGACCTAGGTATTAAAGAACCCGCTAAAGGGGTGGAGCTAGTGGTCAAGAAAGGTAAAGAAGCAAAAGCGCAAGTAGCGTTGTTATATGCGGGTGATTTTGATTATTCAGAGCAAGAGAAATTAAATTTTCAAGCGTTAGAAAGTGCTTTATCTATCAAATTGTTAGAAAGATTAAGGGAAGATGAATCTGCAGTATATGGTGTTGGTGCACGAGGATCAAATTCTAAAAATCCTTCACCGCGTTACAATGTACAGATATCATTCGGTACTAGTATTGACAAGTATCCTACATTAATAAAGTCAGCTTTAGATGAAGTAAATAAGATCAAAAAAGAAGGCCCTACACAGGGTGACTTAGACAAATTTTTAATTGAACAACGTCGTCAGTTAGAGCTTCAATTGAAAGAGAATAATTTTTGGTTGTCACAGATCAGCGGTTCCTACCAATTGCAAGAAGATCCTACAGCTATCTTGCGCCGATTGGATGAATTGAACAAAATTACAGTTGAATCTATTCAAGAAGTAGCGAACAAATATTTAGTTGAAGATAAATTATTCAAATTTATCTTACTTCCAGAAGATACGAAGTAGCATTTAGTAGTACAAAACGTAAAAAACCTCCAAGGGATCCCTTGGAGGTTTTTTATGTTTTGTAAGTGCTTTATTTTATTTCACCTTTGATTTCGTAATCGTTGGTGCCTAGGATTATCACTTTTTGACTCTTTTTGATACTGTACATTTTATTGGGCTGATAAATCAGTGTTTCATCAGTTCTATACAAAAAATTTTTTATTTGTTTTGCAATTTCAATTTGACTTGGAATATTGTTGTCATAGGTAATAGTTACTTTAGATACTTCAGCTTTATCGTCTGTAATTTTATAATTTACAACATTACCAATGCTATCTTTTATTATGTATCCCTTATAAGCAGGCTTATTTAAGTCTACTGTCAAGAAAGAGGATAATTCAATATTCCAATCCCCAATATTCAACTCTTTTTCTTCACTTACTTGATTTGTATATACAGTTTTTAAAACTAAAGGATTTCTTTTTTGTAGAGCTGAAATCTGTTCTCCAAAATACAAAGGAATATCAAAATAAGTAGAATTAGTGTCCACGCTACTTTTTAAATCTTTGGATTCACAGCTCGATAATAAACTAGCTAGTCCTAATGGAAATAGGACAGCTAGTCTATTTAGTTTTTTTATTTTAGTATACCAATACATCAGCATTCATTTCCAAAGGGATCTCCACACCTAATAAGTTCAATACCGTAGGTGCAATATCTCCTAATTTACCGTCTTTGATATTTTTGTAATCTTTATCAATTAATACGCAAGGTACCAAATTTGTCGTATGTGCCGTGTTTGGTGAGCCATCTGCGTTGATCATAAACTCGGAGTTACCATGGTCCGCAAGGATAATAAAAGAATAACCATTGGCTAAACCTGTTTCCACTACTTTCTGTGCACATCTATCTACTGTTTCTACCGCTTTTACTACTGCTTCAAATACACCTGTATGACCCACCATATCAGGGTTGGCAAAATTTAAACAAATGAAATCAGGCGCATTTGTTTCGATATCATTTACAATAGCATCTGTGATACTCTGTGCACTCATTTCTGGTTGCAAATCGTATGTCGCTACTTTTGGTGAAGGTATCAATAATCTTCTCTCACCCTCAAATTCGGACTCTCGTCCTCCTGAGAAGAAAAATGTTACGTGTGGGTATTTCTCCGTTTCGGCGATTCGTACTTGTGTTTTGTTATTCGCCGCTAATACTTCACCTAATGTATTCGTAAGGTTATCTTTTTGGAAAACTACTTTTACATTTTTGAAGCTCTCATCGTAAGAAGTCATGGTCACATAATACAAATCCAAAGGATTCATATTGTATTCTGGAAATGGCTTTTGTGTTAATGCGATAGAGATTTCACGACCTCTATCTGTTCTGTAATTGTAACAGAAAACAACATCACCTTCTTGGATCGTAGCAATAGGACTGTTGTTGCCGTCTACCATCACAATAGGTTTTATAAATTCATCCGTTATATTGTTTTCATATGATGATTTGATAGATTCCTGTAGGTTATTAGATGCTGTACCTGTGCCATGTGTCAGTAGATCATAGGCTTCTTTGACACGTTCCCATCTATTGTCACGATCCATCGCATAATATCTACCTATAGCTGTCGCAATAGTACCTACAGAATGCTTCAAGTGACCTTCCAATTGCTGCACATAACCCAATCCTCCATTAGGATCTGTGTCACGGCCATCTAAGAAGGCATGTATAAATACTTGTTCATTTGTTAATCCTGCTACTTTGGCCGCATCACACAATGCTTTTAGGTGATTGATGTGTGCATGTACACCTCCATCAGACAATAAACCAATAAAATGTACTTTTTTATTTTTTGATTTTGCGTAATCAAATGCATCTTGGATTACTGTATGTGTTTCAAATACACGGTCCGTGATTGCTTTGTTGATTCTACCTAACTCCTGATAAACGACACGTCCTGCTCCCAAGTTCATATGACCTACTTCAGAATTACCCATTTGACCTTCAGGTAGACCTACGGCTTCGCCAGATGCTTCCAGCCTAGAATTAGGGTACTTTTCTAATAAACTGTCAATAAATGGCGTATGAGCTGCTAAAACTGCATTTGAGCTATTTTCGGGGCCATATCCTAATCCATCCAAGATTAGTAAGGCTACTTTTTTCTGATTTATATTGTTCACACACAAATATAAAAAATAATGATTATTTACTTTTTAATTTTTCAATAGATAATTAAATTTGTATTACTAACATAATTCAGACTATGATGAGGATATCTAAGCAAGATAATATAAAAAAGTTGATGAAGTATGTTTTTTCTTTAACTGTTGTTAGCATGTTATTTAGTTTTCAAATACCTAAAGTTTACAGTAATATTCTCGAGGGTTTGAAAAAAAATGATAGTAAAGCTGTGGTAAAATATTTTGGTTCCACTGTCAATCTATCTCTGAATGGTCAAGACCGCATCTCTACCAAGTTTCAATCCGAATTAATATTAAATAATTTTTTCAAAGAGTATCCAATTAATACTATTAAGATTGTTTCTAATGGTGGCAATGGCCAATCTACTTCTTATGTAGTATATGGCATTAAGACTATAAAAGAGAATTTTCAAATCGTGGTTAAGTTCATGGAAATCAAAGGAGAAACAACTGTTGTTGAATTTAAAATGTACTAAAATATTTATTTCAGCTATTTTTTTTCTTAAATATATATTTTTTTTACTCATCTTAGCTTAATATTTGGCATTAAATGACGCAAGAATACAAGGATAAATTAGCTGTTTTTGTTAAACAAGCTCTAGAGGAGGACGTAAAAGACGGCGACCATACATCACTAGCTTCCTTACCGGAAGATAAACTAGGTGAGGCAAAGTTGTTAGTTAAAGAAAACGGTATAATAGCAGGTGTAGACGTAGCTGTAGAGATATTTTATCAAGTAGATAAGGATTTTCATGTTGAAGTTTTTATCCATGATGGCGATGCGGCAGAGGAAGGGCAGATCGTACTTTATGTACGTGGTAGGATTCATTCTATCTTAAAAGCTGAGCGACTGGTATTAAATGTAATGCAACGAATGTCTGCCATAGCTACTAAAACGGCAGAATATGTTAAGCAGCTAGAAGGTACAGGTGCTAAAGTATTGGACACCCGAAAAACTACACCATTACTACGTTTTCTAGAAAAAGAAGCTGTTAAAATTGGTGGCGGTGTTAATCATCGTTTTGGTCTTTATGATATGATTTTGATTAAGGATAATCATATCGATTATGCGGGCGGTGTTGTTAATGCTGTACATAATGCTGTAAAGTATAAAAAAGAAAATAATATCAATATTCCGATCGAAGTCGAGGTTCGTAATTTTGATGAATTAGGAGAATTATTAACGACTGAGGGTGTTGAGCGCGTGATGTTTGATAATTTTACACCTGAGGATGTATATAAAGCCGTAGATATCGTAAAAGGAAGATTTCTGACAGAAGCTTCTGGAGGCATCACCTTAGATACTATTCGTAATTACGGGTTGGCCGGTGTAGATTATATTTCAGTAGGGGCGTTGACACATTCTGTCAAAAGTCTAGATTTGAGTTTGAAGGCAAAGCTTATATAGAGAATTAGAAACGTTAATGATTTCAATATATTTAATAGGGATAGTAATATTAGCTTATTTGTTTGGCTCCATTCCAACTGCAGTTTGGTTTGGTCAGGCATTTTACGGGGTCGATGTTAGGGAATATGGGAGTGGGAATGCGGGTGCTACAAATACATTTCGTGTTTTAGGAAAAAAAGCGGGTACTATTGTGATGTTTGTCGATATCCTAAAGGGATGGACAGCTACAAATTTACCCTATTTATTAGATTCTTCAATTGTCGGAGACCCTAATTCGCCACATTTTGTTAACTTCCAATTGGCACTAGGTGTTATAGCAGTATTGGGACATTTATTTCCTATTTTCGCGGGATTTAGAGGTGGAAAAGGAGTGGCTACTTTATTTGGGATGATTTTAGCCATACATCTATCTGCAGCATTGTGCTGTGTAACTGTATTTGTATTGTGTCTTTTGATTACACACTATGTATCCCTGAGTTCTATTTTGGCGGGTTTTACTTTCCCCATTAGTCTAGCCTTAGTTTTTAAGACTACGGTGCCCTCGATTATGCTTTATGCTATCGCGATATGTGCACTAATACTTATTACGCACCAGAAGAATATCGAAAGACTTTTGAAAGGTAAAGAGTCCAAGATCTATCTTTTTAAGCGTAAATCACCAAATTAATTTGAGGTTTGTATATAACTGTTAATCAATACTATTAAAATGAAAAAAATATTTAAATATTCTGCTATGGCTTTGTTAGCGGTTACAGCAGTAGGGTGTGCAACATCAGCAATTACAGGTAGAAAATATTTAAAATTAGTTGATAGTAACACGATAAATCAACAGTCTTCATTGGCATATAAAGAGTTTTTGTCCGATAAGACGACTAAAGTAATTACAGGAACTAGTCAAGCTACAACCGTAAAACGTGTAGGTAATAATATTGCGGCAGCAACCATGCGCTATCTGAAAGAAAAAGGTATTGCTGATAATTATAATTTCAATTGGGAATTTAATTTGATTCAAAGTGACGATGCTAATGCATGGTGTATGCCAGGTGGTAAAGTTGCTGTATTTACAGGGATTTTACCTATTACAGCGAATGAAGCAGGCTTAGCAACAGTAATGGGGCACGAGATTGCGCATGCTATCGAAGAGCATTCTGTAGCTCAGGCATCTAACCAAATGGTATTACAAATGGGTGCGCAAGTATTAGGTGCTGCAGGGGCACTAAGTACGAATAAAGGCGTCGATGTAATGAACCAATTGTATGGCATTGGTGCTCCTCTTAGTCAATTGAAATTCTCGCGCAATGATGAATTGGCAGCAGACAAGGCAGGTTTGATTATTATGGCAATGGCAGGATACGATCCCAGAGAAGCTATCGCTTTTTGGGAAAGAATGGCCTCGGGAAAATCGGGCGCGCAGCAGTCTGAATTTTTAAGTACTCACCCTAGTGATGCGCGACGTATAGCGCAGCTGCAGGAGCTGATGCCTGAAGCCATGAAGTATTACAAAAAATAGCACATACGAGCTTTTAATGATACAAGCAATCCCTTCGGATTGCTTTTTTGTTGTATGATTTTCTATCTTTGTAAAATAGAAAATATTGAATTTTATTATGTCGACTAAGCAAGAGAAAATAGCAAATTTTGACCCTTCACAGCCCGGTTTGGCTGATTCTAGTATATTTGGACTACCATTTACGGCAGAGGAAAGTGATATTATTGTCGTGTCTGTGCCTTGGGAAGTAACAGTGAGCTATGGGGCGGGAGCATCTAATGGACCTGAGGCAATATTGAATGCTTCTTTTCAAGTAGATTTATTGCAACAGGATTACCCAGAGCTTTGGAAGTTAGGAATATATTTGGATGAAGGTCCACAACATTGGGCTGAGAAAAGCGAATATTATAAAGCCAAAGCGCAACCTATAATTGCGGCTTTGGAAAATGGTGAAGTGATTACGGAGAACCCACAATTGGCAAAAGATTTAGCGGAAATTAATAATGCCTCTGCTCAATTGAATAGTGAATTGAAAGAGCGTGTATTAGCATGGTATGCTAAAGGGAAAAAGGTAATACTATTGGGTGGAGATCATTCCACGCCATTAGGTTATTACCAAGCTTTATCTACAATACACGATAATTTTGGGATTCTACACTTTGATGCTCATATGGACTTACGTATAGCTTACGAAGGATTTACATATTCGCATGCTTCTATTATGTATAATGCTATTCAGTTGCCACAAATTAGTAAATTAGTGCAAGTTGGTATACGTGATTTCTGTGAACAAGAGGTAGCTGTAGTGAAGTCTTCGGATAAAGTAGCTGTTTATACAGACAAGGATTTGAAGAAAGCTGAATTTGAAGGGCAAACTTGGCAGCAAAAAATAGATGAAATCATCAATTTATTACCACAAAATGTAGCGGTAAGTTTTGATATCGATGCTTTATACCAATGGTATTGTCCTAATACGGGAACTCCAGTACCGGGAGGAATCTCTTATGAGCAAGCGACCTATGCGTTGTCAAGATTAGCGGATTCTAAGAAAAATATAATCGGTATTGACTTAGTTGAAGTTGCACCAGGTGAAGATGAATGGGATGGTAATGTCGGTGCACGTTTATTGTTCCATATGTGTGGTGTATTAGCTAAAAATAATGGTCTACATACTGGAGAGCCTATTATATTTTAATAATACGAGTTCTAAAGTATTTATACAGCTTGGCTTTAATGACTTTTGTCGTTAAAGCCAAGCTTTTTTAGGGGATTTACTTAAATATATTTAAGGATTCATTATAAAAAGGGGTATTGATGCTAAGGAAATTCAAAACACTATGAAAGACATGATTTTGTGATACCTGTTCTTGTGGTTTTAGCTGCTTTGAATTCTCCGAAACCCATACTATAAAAGGGATTTCATATTGTTCCTTTGGTGCAATACTCATTGGAACACCATGCATATATAGATTTTTTTCTCCCAATGACTCCCCATGATCTGACACATAAATCATCGCGCTTTTATAATCTTTTAGTTGCTCCAATTCACCTATTATACTGTGTAATATATAGTCTGTATAGACAATTGTATTGTCATAAGCATTGATAAGTTCTTGGTTAGAACAATGTGCAAGTTCTACAGAGTTACATACAGGTTTGAATACCTCAAACTGTTTAGGGTATTTTTTGCTATAAGTAGGTCCATGGCTGGTACTCGTATGCAGTACTATTAATATCTTGTCTTGCTTTGCATTTACTATTTCTTGTTTGAGGTCTTTTAAAAGGATCTCATCATAAGCGCAGCTTTCATCTTTACAGTTAGGAGCCAAATCTTCTGCTTTTTGGTATTTATCGATATGCACTGGTGGCTCCCCCCAATTGGTGGTACGCCATATTACAGCGACATTATTGCGGTCTAAATAATTTGGAAGAATTTCGTAAAGTTCATTCGTGTTTTGATGCTCTAGTAGACATTTTACAGCCGCAGTTGTGTAGGTGGCACATGATGTAGCCTTAAAATGGTAGAGATTGTCAGTCTTTGCTAATAGAGGGTTAGTATTTTTATCATATCCATATAAAGAAAAATTCTTACTTCTCGCTGATTCCCCAATTACTAATACAACGACAGATTTCTCCTTATTTGTGATCGTAGCGTCAGGAAGTAATATTTCTTTTTCGTTTTCTTGATTCTTGTGAATAAGGTATCTTGGAATATTGACGGTATACGACCAAGGCATAGCTAGGCCACCGATTACTTTAGAATGCTTGTCTATCCACAGTATATTGTTCGCATTGGCGATAACAATAATAATAATTAAGCTCAAGGCGATTCCAGTATTTTTGAAAAAAAGCTTCAGGTTTACCTTTTGGATCTTAACCTTAAAAATTAAAATTGAAGGTATAATTCCCAACAATACAAGATATAGTACGAGTTTTAAGGCAAAGAAACTACTGGATTCCGCATAATTAGTATTAAATATATTGCCGATCATGCTTTCATCTATGATGACACTGTACGTATTTATAAAATATACGGCCACAGCATTTATCACAAAAAATAGTGATGTTATAATTCTCCCAAATAAAAAATTGATGGAATAGAATAAATAAAAAACAAAATAGTTAGCCAAAATAATCATTGCCATGAAACTGGCTATTAAAATTGAGCCACTCAGCGTCTTATAATTGCTGTTTTCAAGTATAAACGTGCAAAAGGGTAAATTAAAGAATAAAAAATTAAGCGTACAAATGAATAAAATGAGTTGTGATAATTTAAACGTTTTTTTTAACATATAGGTTGATAATGAGATATAGCGATATTAATAAACTGAAAAGTGCTAAATAAAATATAACTAAGTTAATAGCTAGTATTTTAGTAATTATTATAATAGAACTAACAGCGAATAAAGCTATAAAAAAAGGATAATATTTCCTATTAGAAATCCACCCCCAAAGGCTATATTTTTCATTAATAATAATGCCTAATATACCAGATATATACCCAATAATAGCACCAACGGTAACATCAATAGGGTAATGTGCCCCGACACCTATTCTTGTAGAAATTAAAACTATGCCAATAGTGCATATACAAAATGTCCACATCACGCGGTGCCTGAAAAGACTAGGCATAAAAGCAAATAGGAGTATAGTTAATACCGTAAATACCGTGATCGAGTGCCCCGAGGGGAAGCTGTTATGTCCCGTCAGTTTGTCCCCAATTATCGTGAAGTGATCCTCTAAATAGGTTGCTGCGGGTCTTTTAATGCTAAATAATCGTTTTAAGACAACGGTAAATACTGCAGAAATTATAAAACCTGTGATCAAAGATTCCCAAAACTTAGGAGCATAGATTAATAGGGCAGTAAAAAATGAAAGTATAATTAAGCCATCACCCAATTCGGTAAGGTTTTTTAATGCCAATGGATATTGTGCTAGCTGCGTATTCAAGGATATGAACCAATCCTTTTGAAAATTGCTATAAGTATTACCTTGTAAGGCATCATTAATATATAGCACACTAAATATAGCCAATAACAATATAATTGGTACAATAAATACATGGTATTTCAGTTTGGCAAAATTGGTAGTGACGGTATTATTCATTTATTTATAAATTTATATTGGTAGCATGGAATAGGTTAATTCCCTCTTTTCAATTGTAAGTTCAAATAACTGAAAAAAAAATTTATAAACAATATTATTTATTAAATTAATATTGTTTGCTGAAGTTATTTTTCTTTCGCGTCTTGTGATACAAGAAGGATGTAGTCATTTTCCAATTCTAAATAACCATAATTATATACAAATATGTAGGATTGTCCTTCCTTGCTGTGCATTGTATGGGTGTGATAAGTAAAATTATAACCTTCCATTAATAATTCATTCCGCTTGATTTTTATAATTTTATTTGTATCAAATTGACGCTCTATAATTCGTCTATTTTTACGTAGGATAGTATTTATATTTCGAGTAATATTATTTTGATAGCTATTCAGCCGATTGTTGTAGCTATTTCGGCAGAAGTCATCACAAAATCGTTTATCTGTTCTTCCTTGGATTGGTAATTGGCATTCTATACATATTTTTCTTTTCATAATCTTTACGCTAAGGGTTGGATAATTATTTTTAAACAGTTATAATCGATATTAAGTAGTTATCTCCCGAATCAAAAACAGTGCTATCGTTTATTTTGTAATGTTTAAACATCATTATTATAGAGCACATGTTGTTCACTAATAGTTAATGTATTTAATTTACAAATTAAATTTTAAAGTATGAGTAGTTTAGTTAATCAAGTTCAATTAATTGGACATTTGGGTTCGGATGCAGTAATTAAAACAACGGCACAGGGTGTACAAGTAAGTACATTTAGTGTGGCTACCAATGAAATGGGGAAGAGTATTTCGGGCGAAAGAAATGAAGCCACACTTTGGCATCAATGTGTCGTATGGGGAGACCTTAATAAGCGCATAGAAAAATACGGTAAGAAAGGTGCTCAAGTTATGATACAAGGCTCTTTAAACTACCGCAGTTATGAAGATACTAAGGGGCTAACAAAGCATTTGACAGAAGTGAGGGTGCATAATTTTTTGGTGCTAGTATTCGCAAAAAGTAAAGACTATATAGAACATGAAAATGATGATAAATTGCCTATTTAGTATCAAGGCAATGTATGGCAATCGGTAGGACCGGTCATATTATTATTTATGTGGCTGCTAAACAATTCTAAATCTTTGTAGGCTATAGATATAGTTCTATAATTACTTTAAGCGTACTATTAGGTATAAAATTCGATAATAATCTTGTTTAAGAGTTTAAATAGTAAGTTATTTTCATTTTTAAGCCTTACTTTTGCGGTATGTCTACAAATGGATTAATATCACAAGATACTATTGTTGCCTTAGCAACATCAGCAGGTGCGCAAGGTGCTATTGCTGTGGTTCGTGTTTCGGGCGCACAGGCGATAAGCATCGTTAATTCTATCTTCAAAGGAAAAGATCTTACGAAACAAGCTACACATACCATTCATTTCGGGACGATCCGTGATGAGGAAGAAATTGTGGATGAGGTTTTGGTGTCTTTGTTTGTAGGACCCAACTCGTATACCAAAGAGAATTCCGTAGAGATATCGACACACAATTCTAAGTATATTATAGAACGTGTGATTAATCTTTTGATTCGTAAAGGTGCACGCGCTGCCCGCGCTGGGGAGTTTACATTGCGTGCTTTCCTTAATGGTGGATTAGACTTGTCGCAGGCCGAAGCGGTTTCAGATTTGATAGCTTCTAATTCAGCAGCCTCTCATCAGATTGCTATGCAGCAGATGCGCGGTGGATTTTCTAATAAATTGAAACAGCTACGTGAGGATTTAGTTCACTTCGCCTCCCTTATTGAGTTGGAGCTTGACTTTGCCGAGGAGGATGTGGAGTTTGCAAACCGTGACCAACTTAAAAATCTTATCCAACAGATATATACTGTTATTAATAAATTAATCTCTTCTTTTGAACAGGGCAATGTGCTGAAAAATGGCGTACCCGTCGTTATTGCGGGAAAGCCCAATGTCGGTAAATCTACCTTGCTGAATGCCTTATTAAATGAAGAACGTGCTATTGTTTCTGATATTGCAGGTACTACACGTGATACCATCGAGGATGAAATCAATATCAATGGCGTTACCTTCCGATTTATTGATACTGCAGGGATCCGTGAAACGGTAGATGTGATCGAAGCCAAAGGGGTAGAGCGTACCATGGAGAAGATGAAGCAGGCCCGACTTATTGTCTACTTGTTTGATCCTATGCAGGATAAAATAGAAGCTGTACAGGAACAAATTGTTGAGGTCCAAGCTTTGGATATTCCTTTTGTGACGATCATCAATAAAGCGGACCTTATCACAGCACAACAACGTGATGAATATGCTGTACTCCAGCCTTTATATATATCCGCCAAAGAGCAGATTGGTATTGAGGAGCTCAAAGAGGAGCTGCTCCGCCAAGTGAATCTTTCGAATATAAATACGGATGATGTGATGGTTACCAATATTCGTCACGTCGAAGCATTGCAGCATACACAGTCGTCTTTAGAACGTGTGCTTTTTGGTATCGACAATCCTGTGACTTCGGATTTCTTAGCAATGGATATACGCCAAGCTTTACATCACCTCGGTGAAATAACAGGTACCGTAACGACGGATGATCTTCTAGATAATATATTCTCTAAATTTTGTATCGGAAAGTAACCGCAGTAAATTGATAAATACAAAAACAATATTTAAATTACTTTAAAGCCTCTAAATGAGGCTTTTTTATTACTTCAAAGTAAGTTAGTTTATTTCTATTATGGAAATATTTACTTATTATTTGTTGCGTTTGTGTTGCTTGTCTATTATCTTAGTGTAATTTTGTTGCGGTAATGCCGATGTAGTTTACACTTTTGTACACTTTTTACAGATAATTTACACTTTATAGGGGGAAATTATACTTTTTAAAATATGAGTTCAAATATTACAGTTATTCGAGTTTGTGAGCATTGCGGTAATGATTTTACAGCCCGAACAACTGTTACAAGGTTTTGCGGTGATCTATGTGCTAAACGGAATTATAAGCAAAGACAAAAGGAAAAGAAGATAAGCCAATCTAACAAAGAAACTGAAAGTATAAAACAGAATAAGGTTAAGTTTATCAAAGACGTTTCAAATTTAGAATTTCTTAATCCAAGTGATACGGCTAAATTATTACAATGTAGTCGTGTTTATGTCTATAAGCTTTTAGATAGTGGTAAATTGTCTTTTATCCAATTGTCAGAAAAGAAACGATTGATTAATAGAAAATCAATTGATAATTATTTATTATCATTACATAAGCCAATTATAAAAACTGAAATTCTACAATTTGAAAAGCCCTTTGATATAAATAACAGCTTATCTATGTCGGAAGCTCAACAATATACTGGACTATCTGAAAAGGCTTTGTATAGTGCAATAAAGCGAAATAACATTAGAAAGCATCAAAGCGGTAAATACGTGTTTGTTGAAAAGGTTGAACTTGATAAACTATTAACCAAATGACTAGAGTAGAACTAAGAAAACGTAAAAGGGATAACGGACGTTTAAGTTTGTTTCTTGATTATTACCCACCTATTAAAGATATGAAGTCGGGTAAAGAGAAAAGGCAAGAATTTTTAAAACTCTACATTTGGGAAAAGCCAAAAGGTCAAGCCGAAAAGGATTTTAATAAATCTGTATTAGCTACTGCAAACGAAATATTAGCAAACCGCATCAACCAAATACGTAAAGAGGATATTTATTCCCCTTTTGAAAAAGAGCGTTTGAAGCTTAAAGAAATAGGTGATCAAGATTTTATCGAATATTTTAAAATACTGACTAGAAAAAAGAAAGACAGTAACCGCCAAACATGGAAAACGGTATTGATGTATTTAGAAGAATACTTTACTAATGGATTGAAGTTTTCAGATATTGACGAAAGAACAATAAACGGATTTAAAGAATATTTGCTTACAGCTAAAAGTATAAAATCAGATAAAACAACCTTAGCACAAAATACAGCCCTTTCATATTTTAATAAAGTCAAAGAGTCATTAAAACAAGCTTTTAAAGATGGTTTTTTACAAGTTGATATAAACGGACGTGTTGATCCAATTAAAGCAGAGGAAACACGCAGAGAGTTTTTAACTATTGAAGAATTACAACGATTAGTAAATACGCCTTGTAACGATGATGTGTTGAAACGTGCATCTTTATTTAGCGCCTTGACTGGGTTGCGGTTTTCTGATATAGTAAAGCTAAAAGGTAATGAGGTTAACAATGATAGTACTGGTTACTATTTAACTTTTACCCAACAAAAGACAAAAGGTGTAGAGAATCATTATATCAGTGAACAAGCTTATAACTTATTAGGTGATTTTGATAAAGATGATAGTCAAGTATTCAAAGGTTTGAAGTATTCAGCTTATAGCAATAAGCACTTAGCGCAATGGATCGGCGCATCTGGAATAACTAAGAATATAACCTTTCATAATTTCCGTCATACATACGCTACATTGCAATTAGATAATGGAACAGATATTTATACCGTTTCAAAGCTGTTAGGTCATAAGAGCGTTAAAACAACGCAAATTTATACTAAGGTTTTGGATGATAAGAAAAGAGAGGCAGCTAATAAGATTAAATTAAATTTTTAAGGGTATGAAAAGGAATTTAAAAATGTTATTTGATAGAGAGATTTCAAGTAATAGAGTTGATAAAAGTTTTCCATTATTTTTAAAAAAGCTACTTGGTGATAGTGTAATCTATAATTATTTATTTGAGCAATTTAAAAGAGCACCCTTAATACATGATTTTGATAGTTATTTAGAATTATATTCTAATGAATCTGTGAAAGCTACTGATTTGTTAAATGACTTTATTAATAAACATCTTGATGAGGTTCTAGATCCAAGTTGTTATATCAATAATCTTCATGAAACACAATTGATAAAATTATCTAAAGAATTAGATAAGGTATTCATTGATATGCAGAAATATGTTATAGATGATATAAATAGTTCTGAGGATAAAAATAAAATATTTGACATTAAACAAAGTGAAGTTTTTGCGTATGATTTTTATTCAAGGATTATGGCAGTAGACAACCTTTATGTTAGAGAAAAGTTCTTTCAGTATTTCTTAAGTGAAGATAACAACATTTATTTTGAGATTCAATACTGTATCAATAATAAATATAATGATAGAATTGATAGTGAGAAATGGAGGTCACTAAAACGTAATTTTAATTTAAACCTTAATAAGTTGATTACTAGAAACCTTACATCAAGTTCTAGTGAAATTGACTCAACAGTTTCATCTCGTGGTTCGATATCAAATTTTAATCTATTGCTTAAAGAACTTAAGCGTTTAAATCTGATTGTGGAGAATTGCTATTTAGTTCCTGGTGTTGGTAAAGTAAAAGTATCTGAAGCACCAAAGGGCTTAGAAAAGACTTTTAAAGCAGTAGATTTATTAAGCGTTACACTTACCGATAAGAATTATTTAAGGGATTTACAGAGTGATGCAATTAATGAAATAATGTTGCTAGATGATGAACAGCTAGAAAAATGTATGAATAGACTTATATCATTTAATACCTTTAAAAAGCTTTATGAATTTTTCGGCACTTTTTATGTTAAGTTTATTAATAATGAATACGACAATAGAGATTTGTTTGATTTAGAAATGTGTTTAGAAGGTTATTTTTCAGTTAATTATCCTGAAAATTCAGAAGTTAACTGGGATTTTGTACATGAATTGCAAGATGAAATATCACTTAAAAATGGCATATTAAATGGCTTAATTTATCAAATTGAACAAATGACTAATACTAGTCATCAAAAGGAATTCGAAGAACTTAAAAAGACTGAAGCTAAAGCTTCAATCAATGATGGTGTTAAAAACAGAGGAAGAAAATATACTGCAAAGGAAGATGCATTAGCCTATGTTTTCGATTTGTACGCTAATGACTTATTAATTCCTATAAACCCCATTGATCAAAGTATAAGTAAAAGTTCTTTGATTGGTGTAGGTAAAAAAAGAGGATTTGATAAACCAGATACATTTTATAGAGCAGTAAAAGTTGTACATGATACTGATTTGAATTCTGAAAAGTATTTGAAATTTATTTCCAAAGATTGGCTTAATGTGTTACAAGATTTATCAGATGATTATGAAAAATTAAGTAAGTATTTAGAAAATAAGGGATTGATAGGGAAAAATCCCTAATAGTCCCCACGAAATTCCCTTTTCATATTTGATGCATATCAAAATTATTTAATATGCATAATATTGTTTTAAGTCCAATTGGAATCGAAAATCTAGTCAGCTTAATAGCTGATGAAGTAGTAAAGAAGTTATCTAGCCAACCAGAGCCAAGCGAAGAAAAGCTTTTCGGCGTAGATGGGGCTATGTTGATTACTGATCTAAGTAAACAAACTATCTATAACAAAGTAGCTAAACGAGAAATTCCTCACCAAAGGAAAAACGGACGATTGTATTTTTCGTCAACTGAATTGACCGAATGGATTAAATCAGGTAAAAGGAAAACAAACGAAGAAATTAAAGCAGATGCTCAATCTTACCTAAAAAAGAAAGGGGTTAACAATGTATAACCACTGCAACCCCTCAATATCTTTAAATTCAACCAAAGATAAGCAATTTTTAGTTACTTCGATTAGACAAACTTTGGAAAAAGCCCTTAATAAAAGCTTTTTTCAGCTTAAAAAAGAGAATACAGAGGATAGGCTTTATTATCTAGGGTTGCGATATGTAACCACAACCAATAAAGCTATTTGTGAAGCTTTGACTATTCCAGTAGAAGCAGGTACACGATATAAACGTTCACTTGAAAAAGCTGGTTTATTAGTTCAGTCTATTGATGGATTTAATTGTCCTTACACATTCCATAAATCACATTTATTAAGTACCAATCCTAAAGAGTTTGTAAAGTTTCAAAAATCAAATTCTAATCAACTTAATCTATTTGAGAAAGGGGGTAATGATGGAAACTAATAATATCAACCCAAATTTTGATAATCTAAACAATCCAGAAACGATCAAACAGCATTTTGAGAAATTGACTAATAGTAATGTAATACTACATGATCAATTACTATGTGTTTTGTTAGAACAAGTTCAGCCAATTGATTTTAAGGATAAAGCCTTTCCGCAAATAGCCGAATTAAAAGAACGCTTAAAGCATTTGACAGATCAGTCAGATGAATATCATTCTATAAAAAAGGAAATAGAAAGCTATAAGGTAGGTTTAAAGCATTACTTGATAATCAGTATTGAAAATGTTTTAAGTATCGCAAATCGTAATAAATGGGGTTTATGTAAGAAACACGATTTTATTTACTTGTATAATGGTCAGTACTGGCAAGAAGTAGACAAAGAATTGTTTCAAAATTTTTTAGGTGAAGCATCTGAAAAAATGGGGGTCGTAAAATTCACATCTAAGCACTATGAATTTAGAGAGAAACTGTATCGTCAATTCCTATCTATGGCGTATTTGCCAGAACCAGAAAACAGGAAAGATGCGGTGTTGATCAATTTAAAGAATGGCACTTTTAGAATTACAGCAAATGAAAGCAAGCTTACTAATTTTGATAGTAAGAATTGCCTAACTTATCAATTACCTTTTGCTTATGATAAAACCGCAACAGTACCGATATTTCAAAAGTATTTAGATACTGTTATTCCTGATAAAGAGAAGCAAAATATATTAGCTGAATATTTGGGGTTGGTGTTTATTAAGAACGGAAACAAAGCTATTAAAGAGGAAAAAGCACTTATACTTTATGGTACTGGTGCAAATGGTAAATCAGTATTCTTTGAGATTGTAAACGCTTTATTAGGTGATGACAATGTAAGTAATTACTCTTTATCTAGCCTAACAAATGATAACGGTTATTTTAGAGCTAAGATTGCAAACAAACTTGTTAACTATGCGAGTGAGATAAATGGCAAATTAGAAGCTTCAATATTTAAGCAATTGGTATCTGGTGAACCAGTAGAAGCACGTTTGCCGTATGGTCAACCTTTTACATTAAGAGAATATGCACGTCTTATTTTTAATTGTAATGAATTGCCAAAAGATGTAGAGCAAACAAACGCCTATTTCAGACGATTTTTAATTATTCCTTTTGATGTGACTATTCCAGAACATGAACAAGATAAAGAACTACATAATAAGATAATTGACAATGAATTGTCTGGTGTGTTTAATTGGGTTTTGTCTGGACTTGATCGTTTGTTGTCGCAAAAGGGATTTACTAAATGTAATGCAGTAATTGAAGCAGTAGAACGCTATAAAAGTGAAAGTAACAGTGTGTTGATGTTCTTAGAAGATAAAGGATATAAAAAGTCCTTAGAAGAATACCAAAGATTGAGTGCTTTGTACATTGAGTATAAAAATTTCTGTATTGAAGATGGTATGCTACCATTTAAGAAGAGTAATTTTTCAAAACAATTGAAAAATTTAGGTTTTGTTTCTGATCGTCAATCTGGGACTGGTCAAAACATTGTATTTATTGGAGTTTAATAAAAAAGCTAATGTTTCTGTTTTCTTCCACAAAATTCACACTTTTCACAAAATGAAATATACTTTAGAATCTGGTAGCAAAAAATTTCATTGTCCTAATTGCGATAAAAAGACTTATGTGCGATATATTGATACGTCAACAAATCAATATATCGACTATGAGTTTGGTAGGTGTGATAGAGAATCACGATGTCAATACCATAATAAACCAAACTTTGGGATTGGTTTAAAAATGAGGCAATACACACAGCGACCAATACAAAAGAAAGAGGTTGTTTATTTCAATTTTGAGGTTTTTAAAGTAACATTACAAAGCGAACGGTACGTAAGTAATGTGTTTATTCAAAACTTAAGTAAAAATGTCTTATATCCTTTTAAAATAAGTGATTTAAATACTGTTATTTCAATCTATAGACTAGGTACTGTAGTTAATGGATATAGGGCAGGAGGTACAACGTTCCCTTTTATTGATATTAACCAGAATGTTAGAGCAATTCAAGTGAAACAATTTGATGAAAATAATCATACCATAGGTACGGACTTCTTACATTCAATTATTGAAAAGCATTACAAAGGCAATAACAAGGATTTACCAAAGTGGTTAAAAGAATATATTAATCAAGATAAGCGTATTTCTTGTCTATTTGGGGAACATTTATTAAGCAAGTATCCAAATAATCCAATTGCTCTTGTAGAAGCGCCAAAGACGGCTATTTATGGCACTTTGTATTTTGGTTTCCCAGAGGAAAGCGAAAGTAATATGATTTGGTTAGCGGTCTATAATAAGAGTAGTTTTTCATTTGATAAATTAAAGGTTTTAAAAGGTCGTGATGTGTTTGTGTTTCCTGATCTGTCAAATAATAAGCAGACTTATAATGAATGGCAACAGAAAGCTTTAAACTACGAAAGTCAGCTATCCAATACAAGATTTATATTTTCTGATATACTTGAACGTTATGCTAATAATGAGCAAAAAGAAAGAGGATTGGATTTAGCTGATTTCTTGATAATTCAAGATTGGAGTAGATATCGACTTTGTGAAAAATGTGAAAAAAGTGAAGCTTAAACAAAGCATTTATTTTTTGATGTAAAAAGGAAGATGAATGAACTGTTTTCCTTAGTTATTTAGGTTATTAATTATAAAAGGTTATGGGAAGATATACAACTTGTCCATTGTTAATAGATGATATTCGTAGACTTACAATATCAGATTTTAAAAAGCTTTCTCTGATTGATTTTAATAGTGCTAGGCAATACACACAAGTAATTAATTGGAATAGTAGTAGAACTAATGAAATCACAGCAAGAATTAGTGTTGATTTTTTAGGAAATGGAATCTATAAATTTCATTATAGTTATAATGAAGTTCCAGTACATTATTATGTTGAAATAGTCAGTGAGCCATCTAATTTGGGAAAAGGGGAGGTTTACTATTTTAAATGTCCTAAGTCAAAGCTAAAATGTAGGACACTGTATTTGTATCATGGTGTTTTCGTTCATAGATCATTATGTAAAGGGGCATTGTATGAAAGTCAAATACATAGTAAGAAGTATCGAGAATTGGATACTATTTTTGGTAATGTATTTGGTTTAGATAGAATGTACGAACAGCTTTATGTAAAAAATAGAAAGAAGTATTATAAAGGAAAAAAGACAAAATGGTTTAGTAAATTAAGAAAAGAGATTGATAGAGCAGAGAATATAAACTTATTAGAGTTTAATAAGTTAATGAATTGAGGCTATAGAAAGATAATAAAAGAGCCTTTTGAATTAAATCTATTTAATCATCTTGTTTTAAATTATTGAATTGATGGTATTATGCTTAGATTAGAGTTTAGTAAACAAAATTATGAAAACAAAATTTTTACTTTTATTAATAGCAAGTATATTGGTATCTTGTAGTAATCCATTAAACATTAGTATTGTTGATGAATTACCAGACAATGTCGTTTCAAAATATATTGCGAAGGATAGTCTTTTTGATGGTTTTTATAAAGAGGTTAGGTTGTTGGTTGATACTGTTTATAAGAAAAACAATATTAACGAAATTAAGCCTATTAAATATTCAGATCTTTATATTATAAACCAAACTTTCAATCGCGAAAGGAAAGCATTAAGTAATGATCAAAATTTGTCTAATTGGCTTTTGGAATACGAAAAGGATATAAAACAATTTGAT
Organism: Sphingobacterium rhinopitheci; assembly: GCF_022627575.1. GTDB lineage: Bacteria > Bacteroidota > Bacteroidia > Sphingobacteriales > Sphingobacteriaceae > Sphingobacterium > Sphingobacterium rhinopitheci. The sequence goes on along the minus strand of NZ_JADEYQ010000017.1, from coordinate 418 downwards.
ATTGATTCATTCAAATATACTGATTACATAAACCAAAATGATTACAATAACTATTTGTCTATAGAGCCATTTAGAGTTTATGAAAAAGCGGATTGGTTGGGTGTCAATATCCCAACTTTAGACATGAATATAGAACCATTAGATAACAATAAGATAAGAAAAATAGTAGGTTTTGTTAGCTTAGTTGAAAAAGGTCAAAAAGAGGATATATTTAGTTATTCCTATTCTAATGGTGCTTTTTTCTCTAATAGTGATACATTTCAAAAGAATTTTAAATTAATTGCTCAAGATCATTCTTCTGGAAATAGTGGATTAAGTAATGTTATAAATTTACCTATAGAAGTAATTAAACAGAAATATAATTTTCACTTTAAAATTACAGATTTAGTTGTAAATGATAAATATGTTGATGTTTTAT
>NZ_JADEYQ010000016.1 GCF_022627575.1 Sphingobacterium rhinopitheci | reverse complement strand
TTCCGAACAGAGAAGTTAAGCCCGCCCGAGCCGATGGTATTGCCGTAACAGGTGGGAGAGTAGGTCGGTGCCTTTTTTTAAACAGAAGCCTTAGAGAAATCTAAGGCTTTTTGCGTTTATAGACTTTTTTACGCTAAAGAAAACGGATCTATGTTGTTTTCCTGATGGCAGGAAGAATCTCAAAACATGATGTTTTTAGATGTTTCACTTTGTTCAACATGACATGGTAGAGTTACATTGTTTTCCTGATCGCAGGAAGGATCTCAAATGATGATGTTTTTAGATGTTTCACTACGTTCAACATGACAATCTAAATACAAAAAAAACATTACTTGTCATCCTGATCGCAGGAAGGATCTCAAAAGATGTTGATATTTAGATGTTTCACTACGTTCAACATGACAGTCTAAATACAAAAAAAACCTTACTTGTCATCCTGATCGCAGGAAGGAACTCACAAAAGATGTTGATATTTAGATGTTTCACTACGTTCAACATGACAGTCTAAATACAAAAAAAACCTTACTTGTCATCCTGATCGCAGGAAGGATCTCAAAAGAATTTGATGTTTAGCTGTTTCTGGAGTTTATACCTTTGGCATATATGGCATGAGAATTTGGAGAATCTTTTAAGATCATTACAGTGAGTTATCCATTGTAAAGGGATCTGTAGCAGCATTAGAATTAGGAATAAATCCAGATAACATATAAATTCGCTTGTATTGATTATAGGATTTTTGGCGTAAAATAAATCTTGCTGGATATTCTATTCTAATTAACTATTTTTACTATTTTAGTTTTATCTATTGATTATAAATGATTTAGTAATTGATTGCCTTGCTAAATAGTAATTATCTGTAGTAGTATTTTAACACCAATTATTATAAATTATCTATGAAAATCAGTTTAACCTGTATTGTATGTGGAATAATATGTTGTAGTTTTTCATTTACTAAACCTAAAATCAAAAATGTAGCTATTTTATATAATGCAAGTGATACTTCTTTAATTCAATATTCTAATCCTGTTTTTACGCCTACATTAGCCGATCCTACTATTATTTACGATGATAAAACTCATATGTTTTATGCTTATGGTACGGCAGATAATTGGGCGGATGGTATTGGAACAAGGTTAGTACCTATCCTAGTATCACCTAATTTATTAGATTGGACTTATGTAGGTAATGCGTTTAATGATTTTACTAAACCTAAGTGGAAGGAAGGAGGGTTGTGGGCACCAGATATTGTAAAAGTAAATGACAAATTTCATTTGTACTATTCGATTTCAATTTGGGATGATCCAAATCCTGGTATAGGTGTTGCCGTGGCAGATTCTCCAATCGGTCCTTTCATTGATTACGGCCAGATTATTAGTAGTAATAAAATAGATGTTCCTAATTCTATAGATCCCTTTTTTTATGAAGAAAATGGAAAGAAGTATTTGTTTTGGGGCAGTTTTAGCTCACGTAGTACGCAAGGAATTCATGGGATAGAATTATCATCTGATGGATTAAATATTAACAGTATAAGTAATAAATTTAAAATTGCAGCCGGTGATTGGGAGGCTGTAGTTATTCATAAGAAGAATGATTATTATTATATGTTTGGTTCTAAAGGAAGCTGTTGTGAAGGCAAAAATAGTACCTATCGTGTTTTGGTGGGGCGATCCAAAAATATTAAAGGCCCTTATTTGGATAAGGAAGGTAATGATATTGCAGAGCGGGATAATGGTACTTTGATATTGAAAGGTAATAAGCAGTTTGTAGGGCCTGGCCATAATTCACGAATATTAACCGATGCTATTGGTAATGATTGGGTTTTGTACCATGCAATAGATTCCAATTTCCCCAAATTGTCTAATGGCGTTAATCGTAGAGTTTTATTTGTCGATCAAGTGATTTGGTCCGGTGGATGGCCACTTATTAATAATAGTTACCCAAGTATACAAAACCGTATTAAACCTAACTTCAATTAGTATTATGAGAATAGTAATGTTTATTTTTTTAGCGCTCTTTTATTTTGGTCATATCACTATAGCACAAGTCATTAATAACCCTTTAGAAGTATCTTTTGGTGATCCTTTTATACTCAAAAGTAAGGGTAAATATTATTTGTATGGTACAGGCAATACTGCAAATGACAATGGATTTGTAGCCTATTCTTCAGATAACCTGCAAGATTGGAAATCTGAAGGCTTAGTTTATTCTAAGGAACAAAAGAATTCCTGGGGTATCAACTCCTTCTGGGCTCCCGAAGTCTATGAAAAAGAGGGGAAGTTTTATTTGTTTTATAGTGCTCAATGGAAAGAAAACCCCACGAATGAACTTGAGAATTTTAAGATAGGTGTAGCAGTAGCGAGTAGCCCTTTAGGACCTTTTTTGGATTTATATGATCGTCCTATTTTTAACCCCGAATATCCAATTATAGATGCCAATGTTTTTTGGGAAGATGGCAAAGTATTTTTATACTATTCTAGATGTTGTTATAAACATGCTGTAGATAGTGAAGTGGCTGATTGGGCAAAATGGAAAAATTATTTTGACAAAATAGAAGAAAGTTGGATTTATGGTGTGGAATTAAAACCTGATTTCTCAGGTATAATTGGTGAACCAAAACTATTGCTTTCTCCACCTAAACGAATGAATGAACATGAGTGGGAGAGTAGGTCTGTGACATCCAATGAGGTTGGTAGAAGGTGGACGGAAGGTTCCTTTATTTTCAAAAATGATAGCATATATTATATGTTATATTCTTCTAATAATTTTGATGGTGAAAACTATGCTATAGGCTATTCCACATCTAACTCTCCTTTGGGACCGTTTACCAAATCTGTATATAATCCTATTTTGCAAAAAGAAGGTGGTGTTACTGGTACTGGGCATAATAGTTTGTTATTCGATAAAGGTAAAATATTTGCTGTATACCATGGTAGAACCGCTAAGACAGGGCATAAACGTATGGTATTTATTGATGAGTTAGAGATATTGAAAAATGGCAGACTGATTATCTCTGGCCCTACTCTAAAACAATAAAATTACTTTTAATAGTATAGAAAAATGGGACATATGTCCCATTTTTCTATACTATTAATTAGGAATACATAAATTGCTATTGATGTAAATAATAATATCTTTTATAATAATAATTTTACATCCTAATTGTTATATAAACCCTATCTTGTTGTCAGTTTGTAAACGACAATACATCTTTTCCTATTATTATGAGTAAAAAAATAACTTTTTTTTTAATATTCTTGTTGATTCTTGTAGCAGGCTTAGTTTCCTATCGATTATTTGTTAATTCAAAGAATAACGATAAGAATAATATGGGGGCAACTGCTGGTAAATCTGCTAGTACCGTATTTGGTATGGTGGCAACAGGTGAAGCATTTGCGGATTTTCTTTTATTGACAGGTACCATAGAAGCTAATGAAATAGTAGAAGTACGCTCTGAAATTTCTGGATTAGTAGAATCTTTAAATTTTATGGAAGGAGCTACCGTTAATGCTGGACAGGTCTTAATTAGTATCAATGATGCTGAATTGAGGGCACAACTTTCTCAAGCGCAGACGCGCGCTACCTTAGCGTCAGAAAATGAAAGAAGAGCAAAGCTCTTATTAGAAAAAGAAGCAATCAGTCAAGAGGAATATGATATTGCAAGTGCTGATTTTCGTACGGCTAAAGCACAAATAGAGCTCATTCAGGCACAATTGCGTAAAACCTCTGTTTTGGCTCCTTTTTCTGGAAAAGTTGGATTAAGAAATATTTCTAAGGGAAGTTATATAACACCTGCTGATATTATTGTTCAATTGGTTAATATCAGTAAAATTAAATTGCAATTTTCTGTTCCTGAGAAATATGCCAATTTGGTGAAAGTAGGTGAAACAGTAACGTTTAAGATACAAGGTCTTGCGGAGGAATTTACTGCTAACATCTATGCATTGGAGCCTATGATTGATCCTGCTTCAAGGACTTTGACTGTTCGCGCGATTACGGATAATAATGGTAATAAATTGATACCTGGAGCATTTGCTAATGTAATTTTGCCATTACAGAATATACCGGATGCTTTATTGATTCCTACGGAAGCTTTAATTCCTATTCAGAATGGTAAAAAGGTATTCATTCAGAAAAATGGTAAAGCGAAGGAAGTATTAGTAGAAACCGGCGCAAGGACAGATTCTACTATATTGATCACAAATGGTATAGCTATAGGTGATACGGTATTGACATCGGGTGTGATGTCGCTCCGCGATGGTTCTGCTGTTAACGTTAAACTTAGATAAATCTTAGATTATGAGTTTATCTACATTAAGTATCAAAAGACCGGTATTGACAATCGTAATGAATTTATTGTTAATATTATTCGGTATAATTGGTTATTCTTTTTTGGGCGTTCGCGAATTTCCATCTATCGATCCGGCACAGATATCTGTCCGTACCAGTTATTCTGGCGCCAATGCTGAAATTATAGAATCCCAAATAACAGAACCTCTCGAGAAAGCTATAAATTCTATTGATGGTATACGTAATATTTCCTCTTCTAGTAATCAAGGCAGTAGCAATATTACCATCGAATTCAACCTAAATAAAAATTTAGAAGAAGCAGCGAATGACGTACGTGACAAAGTATCGCAAGCATTACGCAGTCTTCCTCAGGATATTGATGCTGCTCCTGTTGTCTCTAAAGCGGATGCCGATTCAGAGCCTATCATCACGATGACCATTCAAAGCTCTACCAAGAATGTATTGGAATTGAGTGATTATGCTGAGAATGTAATTGCGCAACGACTACAAACTATTCCTGGAGTTAGTTCGGTACAAATATGGGGGCAAAAGAAATTTGCGATGCGTCTATGGATAGATCCTGTTCGTCTAGCTTCTTATGGTTTAACGATTTTGGATGTTAGGTCTGCCTTAAATGCTCAGAATGTAGAGCTTCCATCAGGTAAATTGACTGGAAAAAATACGGAATTAGCTATTAAAACTATCGGTAATTTAGCTTCGGAGGAGGAATTTGGTAATATTATTTTAAAATCTACCGGAGATCAAATCGTTAGATTGAGCGATGTCGGTTCAGCTGCATTAGAAGCTGAAAATTTTGAGACTAATATGTCTGACTCTGGATATCCTATGGTTAGTTTAGCAGTAATACCACAGCCTGGAACGAATTACTTGGATATTGCAAAGCGATTTTATGAAGAATTTGATCGTATAGAGCAGGATATACCTGAAGGGTTTGAATTGAATGTAGCTATTGATAATACACAATTTGTTAAAAATTCCGTATTAGAGGTAGTAGAAACATTAATTATTTCTATTATTCTTGTGGTTATTATTATTTATGTTTTTTTCCGAAATTGGGGAATTGCATTTAGACCATTAATTGACATCCCAGTATCCTTGATTGCTACATTTTTTATCATGTATCTGTGTGGTTTTTCAATTAATGTATTGACCTTACTCGCAATAGTATTGGCTACAGGCCTTGTCGTGGATGATGGTATTGTTGTTACAGAGAATATCTTTAAGAAAGTGGAGGAAGGAATGTCTCCGATTGAAGCCGCAATTAAAGGATCTAATGAAATATTTTTCGCTGTTATTTCTATTTCTGTAACATTAGCAGCAGTATTTCTTCCGGTTATATTCTTAGAGGGGTTTGTGGGGCGTTTATTTCGAGAGTTTGGAATAGTTATTGGCTCTGCGGTTCTGATATCAGCCTTTGTATCCCTATCCCTGACACCCATGTTGAATGCTTATTTGATGAAAAGTGGGGAGCAAAAGAAGTCTAAATTTTATAATCGTACGGAGAAATATTTTGTGATGATCAATAAAGAATATGAAGGATCATTACGTAGTTTTTTACGTTTCAAATGGTTGAGTATAGCTATTGTCACTGTTTGCTTTGGATTAATATATTTATTCTTTCAAATATTGCCCAAAGAGACCGCACCTTATGACGATCGAAGTTATATAACTATGCGTGCAACAGCCCCTGAGGGAGTTTCTTACGATTATATGGATCGTTTTATGACTGATCTGGCACTGATGGTAAATGATTCAATTCCAGAGAAGAAGGTTAGTTTAGTAATTACTTCCCCAGGATTTGGTTCTGCATCCGCAAATAGTGGTATGGTTCGTTTGGGTTTAGTAGAACCTGGAAAAAGAGAACGTTCGCAAGAAGAAGTTGCTAATCAATTATCAAAATTGACGAAGAAATATTCTGAAGCGCGTGTCGCGGTATCACAACAACCTACCATAGCGGTAAATCGTCGTGGTGGTCTACCAATACAATATATTATTCAGGCTCAAAATTTTCAAAAGCTCGAACAAAAAATTCCTGAATTTATGGAAGAGTTAGCCAATGAAAAGACGTTCTCCATTACCGATGTAAACTTAAAATTTAATAAACCTGAGCTATATGTGCATATAGATAGAGAAAAGGCACAGTCTTTAGGTGTTTCTGTATTAGATGTGGCACAAACCTTACAAATGTCCTTGTCTGGACAGCGATTTGGCTATTTTATGATGAATGGTAAGCAATACCAAGTAATGGGTCAATTTGATAAAAAAGATCGCGCTACGCCGAATGATTTGACATCATTATATGTAAAAAATAATGTCGGTAACTTGATTCAATTGGATAATATTGTTGAGGTACAAGAACACAGTAGTCCGCCACAATTGTTCCATAACAATAGATATATGTCTGCAACAGTTTCTGCAGGATTAGCCCCTGGATATAGTATGGGCGATGGAATAGAAGCTATGGATCGTATTAAAGAGAAAGTGTTGGATGAGACGTTTACGACAGATTTATCTGGTGAAGCACGTGATTTTGTCGAAAGTGGTTCTAATACAACTTTTGCCTTTGGCTTGGCCGTATTGTTAATTTTCTTAATACTTGCTGCACAATTTGAAAGTTTCATAGACCCGATTATCATTCTACTGACCGTCCCAATGGCTGTCGCGGGGGCATTGTTTTCCTTGTGGTTATTTGGGCAATCGTGGAATATATTTAGCCAGATAGGTACGATTATGTTGATTGGTTTAGTAACTAAGAATGGTATATTAATCGTGGAATTTGCCAACCATATGCGCGAACAAGGACTTGAAAAATATGAAGCTGTTGTCTTAGCCTCTGAAGCACGTTTAAGACCTATTTTGATGACCTCATTAGCTATTGCACTTGGTGCCTTGCCTATTGCGTTATCTCTTGGTGCAGCTTCGACCAGTAGAATTGGTATGGGAGTAGTTATTGTTGGTGGTACGATGTTTTCTTTGATTCTAACATTATATGTAATACCAGGTTTTTATTTGATGTTTTCTAAAAAAAGAAAGCATCGCCCAGAATTTGATAATATTGAAGATTAAGATGAGAATATTTTTTTATACGATTTTTTTAACTATACCTTTTTGCTTGCCTTGTAAAGCACAATCTCTATTGACTATTAGAGAAGCTATAGATATTGCATTGGCTAATAATTATGATATCAAGCTATCTACTAATAACCTAGCTATAAGTAAAGAGAATGTAACCTACGGTAATGCTGGAATGTTTCCCCTTGTAACGGGTAATTTAGCACAAAATAATAATCTTCAAAATTCAACTCAAACACAACAGAATGGAGAGGTAAGATCTTTAGATAATGCTAAAAATAATAGTTTGACCTATGGCGTTAGTGTTGGCTGGACTATATTTGATGGGCTAGGTATGTTTTCTAGATATGATACTTTTAAAGAGCTCCATAAGCAAGGACAATTACAACTGAAGAGTACCATATTACAACGTGTATCTGATGTGATAACTACCTATTATACTATTGTCGAGCAACAAAATTTATTGAATGCGATAGATTCAAGTATCTTTATTTCTCGTGATCGATTGAAGACTGCAGAGAATAGATTTGAAATAGGTAAGGCTGCGCGTTTAGAAGTACTCAATGTTCAAGTAAATCTAAATGCAGATGAGTCTGCACGCTTAGTCCAAGAGAGTGTTGTAAATAATTTGAAGACTACGCTAAATAGCCTTTTGGTACGTGATCTGTCTACAGCGTTCACTGTGGTAGACGACGTTCTTATTGATGATAACTTACAATTATCTACTTTGTTGTCGCAAGCAAAAGAGCATAATCCAGATTTGTTGAATATCGGTTTAGCTAAGCGTATAGCTGAATTGGAGTTGAAAACCATAAAGGCTAATAGGTATCCGACTGTTCGACTGAATGCAGGATATAATTTCTCTAGGTCTGAATCAAGTCTTGGATTCGTTGCACAATCTAGAGCTAAAGGCTTGAATTATGGGGTTACGGCATCATTAAATATTTTTGACGGCTTGAATCAACGTCGCAATGAACGTATTGCAAGGATACAAATAGATAATGCTGGTTTGCTATATAATCAACAGACTGTTTTTTTAGAAACCGCAATGACCCAAGCCTTTCAAATTTACCGTACTAATATAGCTTTGTCTACAATAGAGGAAAAAAATGAAGCTATTGCACGTCAAAATTTAAATATTACTTTGGATAAATACAAGATAGGAACTATAAGTACGGTCGAATTTAGAGATGCGCAAGAGAATTATATAGATGCTGTATCTCGATACAATGCAGCAAAATTACAGGCTAAACTTTCAGAAATACAATTAAAGGAATTAGTAGGTAGAATTGATTTTTAGCTATTAATGCTTATTACAATAGACAAACGTTTACGTAATTTAGGGCAAACGTTTGCGTTCTTTTTTTATTTTTTATTGTAAGAATTAAGGACTATAATTGTATAGACAATACAGAATGATGTACTGTCCATAACCATTAAACCATATTCGATTATTTGGTTATTTGAAAGTTGACTGTTTAGTTTGTTTTAAAATAGGTGAATTTAGAGGGGGCTTTTGTCCCCTTTAATGTACTAATGAAATTGAAAACCCTAAAATACTATGAGTTCTAATAGAAGAGATTTTTTAAAGAAAGCGTCTTTATTATCTGCAGCAGCATTAGCTGTACCAGCAATAAATACAGAAGCTTTAGCGGCACCACGTTTTAATATGTGGGGATATGCAGCACCAAAAATTGATAAAGTAAGAGTAGCTGTAATTGGCCTAGGTATGCGTGGACCTGGTGCAGTTGATCGCTTATCATATATAGAAGGTGTAGAGATTGTTGCTCTTTGTGATAAATATGCAGATAGAGTAGCAAAAAATCAAAAAATATTAACTAATAAAGGTCTTAAAGAAGCTAAAGCATATTCGGGTGAAGATGGTTGGAAACAATTATTGAAAAACGAAGAATTAGATTTAGTTTATATTTGTACACCATGGGAATACCATGCTCCAATGGCTATTGAGTCGATGAAAGCAGGTAGTCACGTTGCTTGTGAGGTGCCTATTGGTTTGACAGTAAAAGAATGTTGGGAAGTCGTAAAAACATCTGAAGCAACGAAAAAACATTGTATGATGTTAGAAAACTGTTGTTATGACTTTTTCGAAATGTTAACATTGAATATGACTCGTCAGGGATTATTTGGTGAGTTAATTCATGCTGAAGGTGCTTATATTCATGATTTATTAGATCTTAATTTTAATAAAAATGGATATGATAACATGTGGCGTTTGCGTGAGAATATCAAATTGAACGGTAATTTATACCCGACACATGGTATTGGTCCAATTGCACAGTGTATGAATATCAATTCTGGTGACAGAATGACGCATCTAGTAGCTATGCAAACTGCTGATTTTATGATGGGTGACAAAGCTCGTGAATTAGCGGCTAAGGATTCTTTCTTCCAAGAGTTTGTAGGTAAAAAATACCGTGGTAACATGGATACTACATTGATAAAAACAGAATTAGGTAAGACGTTGATGGTACAACATGATGTTACTTCGCCTCGTCCTTATTCACGCTTACATTTGCTTAGTGGTACTAAAGGTTTCGCACAGAAATACCCTACAGAGAATATTGCTTTCGGTCATAGCTTCATTAGTAAAGATCAAATGAAAGAATTGTATGCTAAATACACGCCTGAATTGATCAAGCATATTGGTGAATTAGCAAAACAAGTAGGTGGTCACGGTGGTATGGACTTCATGATGGATTGGAGATTAATCGATTGTTTGCGCAATGGTTTACCTATCGATCAACCGGTATACGAAGGCGCTACTTGGAGTGCAATCGTACCATTGAGCTGTGATTCTGTAGCTATGAATAGTAAGAGTGTTTCTATTCCTGACTTTACACAAGGTGCTTGGAAAACTAATAAGCCTGTAGATATTACATTAAATGGGGGTGGTAATACGCCTATTAAAGCCAAAACTTCTAAGGATACGTCTAAGCAGTTAAATGTGTGATTACCCTAAAATATTTATAAATAAAAGAGCCAATTTAATAGTTGGCTCTTTTGTTTTTAGTATAATTTATTATTTTTAGTTAATGAAAAAGAATAAAATATGCTCCTTGATTATGCTTTTAGTTATTGGTGCTAGTACCATGTTATCTTTTCGACCATATACAGGAAATCAACTAGTGTATACCTCTCCATTGGATGCAGAACTAGATATGGCTACTAATATGCCTCATAGCTTTTTATCGAGTATGTCTACACCTACATGTATAGTAAATGACAGCAGTAAAATGATATTTGTACCAGGAGGAACTTTTAAAATGGGATCGTTAAATTTTGCTGATGCTCAACCTATACATGAGGTAACACTGAACTCTTTTTATATTGATGAGCATGAAGTAACGAATGCGCAATATGCTCAGTTTGTGAAGGAAACAGGATATATAACAGTGGCAGAGCGTGAATTAAATCCCAATGATTTTCCTGGGGTAGATCCTGCCGTACTTGTGCCTGGATCTGCGGTTTTTATATGTCAATCTCATGTTTCTGATTTAAGTAATCACTTGCAATGGTGGGATTATGTAGCTGGAGCCAACTGGAAACTGCCTGATGGCGAAGGGAGTACCAATAGTAAAGATTGGGAAAGACTACCTGTTACTCAGATTGCTTTCGAAGATGCTGAAGCCTATGCTAAATGGGCTGGTAAAAGACTTCCTACTGAAGCAGAATGGGAATATGCTGCTAAAGGAGGGGTTCATGATCAAGAAACTTATTATTGGGGGACCCATAAATTGGAAAATGGAAAATGGTTAGCAAATATTTTTCAAGGAACATTTCCTAATACAAACATTGCTGAAGATGGATTTATAGGTGCATCACCTGTAAAATCTTTCCCACCAAATGGCTATGGATTATATGATATGGAAGGTAATGTTTGGGAATGGTGCGCTGATTATTATCAAGCAGATTATTATCAAAATAGCCCTAAGCTTAATCCTAAGGGACCTAATAGCTCATATGACCCACAGGAGCCTAATCTAGAGAAACGCGTACAGAGGGGCGGATCTTTCCTTTGCAATGATCAGTATTGCGAAAGGTACAAGGCTGGAGCTAGGGGTAAGGCTGAGGTAAATAGCCCTACCAATAATGTAGGCTTTAGATGTGTCAAGGATATCTGAAAAACAGATATGAATAACAACTTTGGCGGCCTAAAAGATGTGAAAAATTGAGAACCCGGTCATCAAAAAATGGCGGAGTTGTTCTTTTTTTGTCCTTAATATTGAATAGGTAGAGGAGACCAAAAAGCGCTATGAAAGTATAATTTAAAGTCTTACTATCTAATAGTTCAAACCTAAATATTGCAAATATTTTAGAGCATATCCTTTTTAACCATCCCGTTAGATTCTTCAATGAGGGTGTTGCGCAAACTGGATTTTGAGGCTCTTATCTATCAATATAAAGGTAGCCTAGCTTTCAGACTAGCATACTTCTTAAAATTTTATTCTATGCCTATTTTATCAATTTCTATTCATATCGAAAGATTGAGGGCACCTTGTAGCTGAGTATCTCATTCATGTAGCTTTTGGCAATAGTACACCAGAGAACCATCAACTATTTTATAGGCAAGCGTCTTATTGTTAAAATCCATCATTCATATATACATTAAAATGATAGAGTCAATAGTATTGAGGTATATTGAATGCTTTTACAAAATCAAAAGAATTCAATTCCATATAGAACCAAATGAAATAAAATCGTTGTGCCACAATAAATCAAAAAAAGGGCAGTATCAGATGAAAATATACGTGAGTTAAAGAAAGCTCTAAAACAAAGAAGGTGCCTATATATAGACACCTTCTTTGTTTTAGAGTAATACTATTGTTATATAGCATCAATACGTGCTTGGATTTCTTGAGATTTTTCTTCTAATTGTAAGAAATCGTATAAGCTTTTTAATCCTTTTAACGCCATTTCGTTTTTAGGCTCGATACTAAGAACGGCAGCAAAATAGTTTTCTGCAGGTTTGATTTGCTCTTTTAAAGCTTCAATCTTAGCTGCATATTGTGTATTTGTTAAATTTTTATCTTCGTTTAATAATTGTATATCATCACGCGTAGAGTTTATTAACGTCACTGCTGCATTAAGGTTAGCATCTGTATAATTAGGGTCGATAGCTATAGCTTTTTTGTATGCTTCATAAGCATCTTTTGTTTTTCCACTTGCACTTTGAGCCAATCCTAAATAATAATATAATGTTTTGTTACCGCTATCTTTAGTAATTTGAGATTGAATATCAGCAATAATTTTGCTTTCATTTCCGGCGATCAAATTTAATTCGATATTTTGAGTTATCGCATTATTATCATTAGGATATTCTTTAGCTGCTAATGCAGCATATTCTAAAGCAGCAGTTGTATCCTTCACGGAAAGGAATAATTTTGGTAAATCAACAACTACAGTTTTGTGTTGAGAATAATCTCTCTTATCTAATAATTGTTTGTATTTCTCTATTCCTTTAGGATAATCAGAAGATTGAATAGCAGCTAATGCAGCATAATATGTAAGTGTAGTATCGCCTGGAGCGTATACTAAAGCTTGGTCAAACGAGTTATATGCATTGTTGAAATCACTAGCTTCCCAAAAAGCTACTCCTTGATTAAAGTTATACGCATAAAGAGTTTGCTCTGCTACACCGATATTCTCTTTGTTTTTGGCATCTTTATCTAATGATTTAGCAGTTTTGATGCCTTCTTCCGCTTTCTTTGCGTCTTCTGTACTTTTTTTATCTACAGCTAAATTGGAATATATTAAAGAATAGTATGTCCAAGTATCTGCATTATCTTTAGTCTTGTCATTAACAATAGCTAAGTCTATAGCATCTTTAGCTAGATTTAGAAATTTCTCTCCTAATTGTGGAGTACCTGCTGCTCTAAATTTTTCGTATTCTTGTATGTTTGAAGCTGCTTTTTTTACATTGCTTGATTGTGCGAAAGCAGTACTTCCTGCAGCAAGAATAGCTGATAAAATGATTGTCTTTCTTAAATTCATCTTTTTTAATATCTTTCTAATTGTTTGATAATTGATTTAATAATACATTGACACGATCCAATTGATCTTCCTCGTTTGTAGTTTCATAATATAGAGCCAAGCCTTTTAATGCATTTACAGCATAAGGCTTTACACTATTTGCTGTCAATAGGTAAGTTTGTGCATTATATTGTGCCTCCAGGTTATTTTTATCACTCAAAAATTCATTTAGATAAATAAGGCCTAATGCTAAATTAGCATCAAAATTATTCTCATCTAAATCTAAAACTTTATCATAATATTTCTTTGAAGCTTCAATATTATTAGAGCTTTCATTGGCATATCCACCTAAATAATACAAATCTATATTGTTAGGTTCATATTTTATCGCTTCATCTATGATAGTGACGATAGCGGGATAAAATTTATTCTCCGCAAAAGTTTGTATCAAAAGAAACAATACTTCTTTATTGTTCTCAAACTTAGCCCTAGCATCCTGTAGCGTATTTAAGTACAATTGATTATTCCCTTTTTCTTTATATAACTTCGCCAAAGCTAAATATTTATCTACATCAGCATTAGATTGCTCAATAAGGCTTTTGTAGTAAAGGATAGCATCATCTGTTTTTCCAGCTTGTGATGCTAGTAAAGCCAAATTGTTAGTGATGTCATTAGATTTAGCGCCTAATTTGTCTACCTCCAAGAAATTTTCATACGCTTTATCAAATTCCTTTTTTTCTATAAACTTATTCGCACGGTAAATATAGGTTGCTGTAAGATTCTGATTTATATAATTAATCTCACTTTCAAAATTTTCTTTATCTCGGGGCCTTATTTTTGCCAAAGCTTTTTTTGAGATAATAATTGGATCTTGTGGTGTTTTAATTTTTTGTGTCGAATCAGCATATGCTAATGAGCTATAAATTAGCGCTCTAAGGATATTGTTTCTGGAGTTTGTAGTATCTCGTTTCGTTTTGTACGCGTCATCAATGAATTTTTTAGCACTTTCTAATTGCTTGATATCACCCGTGTTAGAATAACGAGCAAAACTGTTGGAGCTCTCCTTTAGATTGGATTGAGCTTCAACAGTTAAGCTTAAACTTAATAATACTACAGATGCAAATGCAGCTTTCATGTTATTTATGTATTAGTCCTCGTTGTTTTCCGTTTGTTCTGTTGAATCAGAGGCTAAATTCTCACCTTCTTCGTCGGTTATAATTTCTTCCTCTTCTTCACGTACTACTTTAGTAATAGATGCTATCTCATCATTTTCTTTCAATGTAATTAAGCGAACACCCTGTGTTGCACGGCCCATCACACGTAATGTATCTACGCCTATACGAATAACTATGCCAGATTTGTTGATTATCATCAAATCTTCGTCGTTTGTTACATCTTTGATGGCTACTAGCTCACCAGTTTTATCGGTTACATTTATGGTTTTAACACCTTTACCACCACGATTAGTAATACGATAATCTTCAATATCAGTACGCTTTCCATAACCTTTTTCTGAAACTACTAATACTGTAGACTCAGGGTTATTCAAACTTATCATACCTACGACTTCGTCTGTAGCACTAGATAAGGTTATTCCACGTACACCTGTTGCTGTTCTTCCCATAGGTCGAACTGTAGATTCATTGAAGCGAATAGCACGTCCTGAGCGTAATGCCATTACAATTTCACTTGTACCACTTGTTAAACAAGCTTCGATTAATTGATCACCTTCGTTAATATTGATCGCATTGATACCGTTTGCTCTAGGTCTAGAATATGCTTCTAATGAAGTTTTCTTAATTGTACCTTGCTTCGTACACATAATAATGAAGTTATTCTCCAAGTATTCTTGGTCTTTCAAGTTCTTCACTAAGATGAATGCTTTTATCTTTTCTTCTTTAGGTACATTAATAATGTTCTGTAATGCTCTACCACGAGATGTACGACTTCCTTCAGGAATCTCAAAAGCTCGTAGCCAGAAACAACGACCCGCTTCTGTAAATAGAAGCATGTAATTGTGTGCCGTAGCTGTAATGATATGCTCCGTAAAGTCTTCATCGCGTGTGTTTGATCCAATAGAACCTTTACCACCTCGACCTTGACGTTTGTAATCTGACAACGGAGTACGTTTCACGTAGCTATTGTGCGAAATAGTAATGACAATTTCTTCATCATCGATGAAATCTTCCATTGTCATATCTTCTGCCGAATGTACGATCACTGAACGTCGCTCATCACCAAATTTTTCTTTTACTTCTACTAATTCGTCTTTGATGATTTTGTAGCGCAGGCTCTCATCATCTAATATTTGACGTAAGTATTCGATAGTTTTCATTAATTCAGCATATTCTTCTTTGATCTTGTCACGCTCTAGTCCTGTAAGACGGCGTAATGTCATATCTAGAATAGCACGTGCTTGAATATCAGATAATCCAAATTTTTCTATTAAACCAATACGCGCATCTTCAGGTGTATCTGAACTACGGATTAATTTTATTACTTCATCTAAATGGTCTAATGCTATTAAGTAACCTTCAAGTATATGTGCGCGTTTTTCAGCTTCTGCTAATTCAAATTTTGTACGACGAACTACTACCTCGTGTCTATGCTCCACAAATACTTGGATCATATCTTTAAGGTTCATCATCACTGGTCTGCCTTTTACAAGAGCAATATTATTTACAGAGAAAGATGATTGTAATGAGGTGTGTTTGTATAAATTGTTTAATACAACATTAGCGTTTGAATCACGTTTTATTTCGTAAACTATACGTACATCTTTCGATGACTCGTCACGAATTTCCGAAATACCTTCAATTTTTTTCTCGTTGATAAGATCTACTGTACGTTTGATCATATCAGCTTTATTTACTAAAAATGGAATCTCAGTAACGATGATAATTTCTTTGCCTGATTTCGTAGTTTCAATCTCCGCAGTAGCACGCATTACAATACGTCCACGACCGGTCTCGAAAGCATCACGAACACCATTGTGACCATATATAATACCGCCAGTAGGGAAGTCAGGGCCTTTGATGAATTGCATTAACTCCGATATTTCAATATCTCTATTGTCTATATAAGCAATGGTACCATCTATAACCTCTGTAAGATTATGTGGAGCCATATTTGTAGCCATACCTACTGCAATACCTGAAGCGCCATTTACTAATAAATTAGGAATACGAGTAGGTAATACTGTAGGCTCTTCTTCAGAGTCATCAAAGTTAGGTTGAAAGTCAACAGTGTCTTTTTTTAAATCTGCCAACATTTCTTCAGCCATCTTACGAAGACGAGCCTCCGTATAACGCATTGCAGCAGGAGGATCTCCATCCAATGATCCGTAGTTACCTTGGCCATCAACTAATGGATAACGCAACGACCAATGTTGAGCCATACGTACCATCGTATCATAAACTGATGAATCACCATGTGGGTGATACTTACCAAGAACTTCACCGACAATACGTGCAGATTTTTTATAAGGCTTGCTAGATGCTACTCCTAAACCATCCATACCATATAACACACGTCTATGTACAGGCTTAAGACCATCTCGAGCGTCAGGAAGAGCACGAGATACAATCACGGACATCGAATAATCGATGTAGGCCGATTTCATCTGGTCTTCAATATTGATTTTTACAATCCTGTCATTCGCAGGTACTAAGTTGTTTTCATTTTCTGTTTCTTCAGCCATATTTGTCTGGGTTCTGTAAACTATTTTTTAGCAATCCAAAGAGTAGGTACTATGCAGGCGAAGATACGATTTTTTTATTGTATTTGGATATAGTTTTGCGGATTAAAATCAAGGTGTACATAATCGTAAATGGGTCTTTTTTTTGTTTCAAAATGTTAACGATATTGGAATTTTATTGTGAATTAGGAGCTTTTGCCTGTATACTTGTGGTGAAGAAATTGTATTTTAATGATTGTTTTGTTAAATTATTGATAACAAAATGATTTTAATGTTATTTTTTAAATAAAATAAAATGTACTTTTGTGTTAAAATTCACTTTTTTAACAAACAAACACAAACATAAAAAGCTAATGAAACATAATTTTGGTGCAGGTCCTTGTATATTGCCTCAAGAAGTTTTCCAAGAAGCTTCTCAAGCAGTATTAGATTTTAATAATACTGGTCTTTCAATTTTAGAAATTTCTCACCGTTCAAAGGAATTTGAACAGGTAATTGCGGAGGCGGAAAGAACGGTGCGTGAATTACTTCATGTTCCTCAAAATTACTCTATTTTATTTTTACAAGGCGGTGCTAGTCAGCAGTTTGCAATGATTCCTATGAATTTATTGAAAGAAGGTGGCAAAGCAGCTTACTTGGATACGGGGGTATGGGCTTCCAAAGCCGCTAAAGAAGCTTCAAAAATTGGCCAAGTAGAGGTCGTAGCTTCATCTAGTGATAAAAATTACACCTACATTCCTAAGAATTTTGAAATCCCTGCAGACGCAGATTATTTTCACTATACTTCAAATAATACAATATACGGTACGGAGATCTTTCAAAAACCAGTAACAAACATTCCTACAATAGTAGATATGTCATCGGATATTTTTAGTAGAGAAATTAATGTTTCTGAATTTGATGTTATCTATGCAGGAGCTCAAAAGAATATGGGTCCAGCAGGTGTTACTTTAGTAATCATTAAAGATGAATTATTAGGTAAAACTGGCCGAACTATACCTACGATTTTTGATTACCAAGCGCATATCAAAGCTGAGTCAATGTACAATACGCCTCCGACATTTGCTATCTACGTATCTTTACTAAATTTACGTTGGTTGAAAGCTAAAGGTGGTGTTGCTGTAATGGAACAAGAAAATATTATCAAAGCACGTACTTTATACGATGAGATAGAGCGAAATCCTTTCTTCAAAGGCACTGCAGCTGTAGAAGACCGTTCTCGTATGAATATCACATTTGTGATGGATACTCCAGAGTTAGAAGCTGAATTCTTGGCGTTGGCTAAAGAACGTAATCTAATTGGAATAAAAGGTCATAGATCTGTAGGTGGTTTTAGAGCATCTGTTTATAATGCATTGACATTGACATCTATCAATGCTTTGGTCGATGCCATGAAAGAATTTGAAGAGTCACACAAATAATTGAATAGCGTTTATTGTATGAAAATTTTAGCAAATGATGGGATTGATCCTATTGGAAAAAAAATATTAGAGGATGCAGGTTTTGTTGTAGATACGATTCATATTCCTCAAGAAGAGTTGCCTGCACGTTTGAATGAATATGATGCTATTACAGTACGTAGTGCTACGAAAGTAAGACAGCCATTGATTGACGCTTGTCCTAATATAAAAGTTATTGGTCGTGGTGGAGTAGGTATGGATAATATAGATGTTGATTATGCCCGCTCTAAAGGTATTGCAGTAGTGAATACACCTGCAGCATCTTCTCATTCGGTAGCAGAATTGGTATTTGCACACTTGTTGACTGGCGTTCGTTTCTTACAAGATGCTAACCGTAAAATGCCTGTTGAAGGAGCTACTAACTTCGGCGCTTTGAAAAAAGCATATGCTGCTGGTGTGGAGCTGAAAGGTAAAACATTAGGTGTCGTAGGTTTTGGTCGTATCGGACGTGAAACTGCCAAAATCGCCTTAGGTTTAGGTATGAGTGTTGTTTATTACGATCTATTTGAAGGTCCTAAGACTTTAACGCTAGATTTTACAGGTGCTATTACATTAGATTTACCTGTACTACAAGTCGAGTTGAATGAACTGTTCAAAGTATCTGACTTCATCTCTTTGCATGTTCCTTTCTTAGATAAGCCAGTAATTGGTAAAGAAGAGTTTGAAATATTAAAAGATGGTGTTGGTTTAGTGAATGCATCACGCGGTGGTGTTATTGATGAGTTGGAGCTTATAAAAGCTTTAGATTCAGGTAAAGTAGCTTTTGCTGGATTAGATGTATTTGAAAATGAACCTACTCCACGTACGGAGTTGCTAACACATCCTAAAATATCATTAACGCCGCACATCGGTGCTGCTACAAATGAAGCACAAGAACGTATTGGCGAAGAATTAGCTTCTCTTTTGATTTTAAATCTGAAGAAGTAATACTTCCGCATATATATGGAATGCGGTACAAAGGCAAATATGCAATTGTGCCGCATTTTTTTTATGAATTTTGTAATTTAATACCTATATTCAGGCGCTAAATTAAAATAATAGTTTTTAATCATATGAAAATTTTAAAATTCGGTGGTACTTCAGTAGGAAGTGCAGCTCGTATCAAAGCGCTACTTGACATAGTAGATCCAAACGAGCGTCAAATTGTAGTGTTGTCTGCTGTGTCAGGGACAACAAATGCTTTAGTAGAAATTGGTCAAGCTTATATAAACGATAAGAAGGATGAAGCAAAACAATTGATAGCTGTACTACAATCCAAGTATGAGGATCTTATTAAGGAACTTTTTGACACCGAAGAAGGACTTAAGAAGGGTAAAGAGCTTATCGATTACCATTTTAATATTTTATCTGGATTAGCTAACTATTTATTTACACCTACAGAAGAGAAGTTAATCCTTGCGCAAGGGGAATTGTTGTCTACTACGCTATGGCACTTTCATTTGGAAGAAATTGGTATTCCTTCGGTTTTGTTGCCGGCATTAGATTTTATGAAAATTGATGAGGATAACGAGCCTGTAGTTTCTTATATAACAGAAAAATTAACGCCATTATTGGAAGAAAATCCGACCAATAAATTGTTTATAACACAAGGTTTTATCTGTCGTAATTCTTTTGGTGAAATTGATAACTTGCGCCGTGGTGGTTCTGACTTTACAGCTTCTTTGATTGGTGCTGGTTTGAAGGCTGAAGAAGTTCAAATTTGGACTGATATCGACGGTATGCACAATAATGATCCTCGTGTCGTAACCAATACAAGCCCTATAGCAAATCTTAGTTTTGATGAAGCTGCTGAATTAGCTTATTTTGGAGCCAAAATATTGCATCCACAATCTGTTTTTCCTGCACAAAAATATAATGTTCCTGTTCGTTTATTGAATACAATGGCTCCATCAGCTAGAGGGACATTGATATCTAAAGATGGTGGACAAAAAGGTGTTATCCGTGCTATAGCAGCCAAAGATGGTATTACAGCTATTCATATCAATTCCAGCCGTATGCTATTGGCTTATGGTTTTTTACGTAAGGTATTCGAAATTTTCGAACGTTACAAGACCCCAATTGATATGATTACTACTTCCGAAGTAGCTGTTTCATTAAGTATTGACGATACTAGTAATTTGTTAGAAATTATAAAAGAGGTCGAATTATTTGGTAAAGTAGGCGTGGATGAAGGACAGACAATCATTTGTGTTGTTGGTGATTTTGGTGCTAATACACATGGCTATGCTGCTCGTGTCTTGGATGCTGTAAAACACTTGCCTGTTCGAATGATCTCTTATGGTGGATCAGATTACAATGTTTCTATATTATTAGATTCAAAACATAAAGTAGAGGCATTACGCTCTCTACATAATAGATTATTTTAAGATTGCTGTAGACTAATATATGTTTGATAATACAAAGTTAGCGATGTTTAGGGGGCAAGAGACTCCTTTCTATTATTACAATTTAGAATTGTTAAATAATACCCTTGACGCAGCTAAAAAAGCCGCAGATAAGCGTAATTTTCATATTCATTATGCATTGAAGGCTAATTTTAATGACAGGATTCTTTCTGTTATCCAATCTAAAGGATTTGGTGCTGATTGCGTTAGTGGTAATGAAGTTCAAAAATCCATAGATGTAGGCTTTTCGGCAGATCAAATTACGTTTGCGGGCGTAGGGAAGTCAGATAAGGAAATTAAAACAGCATTGAAACACCATATTTTTGCTTTCAACGTTGAATCTATACAAGAGTTGGAAGTAATTAATGAATTGGCTGCACTTGAAGGGGTAAAGGCAAATGTATCTTTACGTATTAACCCTAATGTAGATGCACATACACATCATTATATTACAACGGGGTTGGACGAGAATAAGTTCGGTGTTCCAAATTCAGAATTAGAAAAAGCTGCTGCTGTAATTAGTGCTTGTGCGAACATCAATCTTATAGGTTTACATTTCCATGTAGGCTCACAGATCACAGATATGAATGTTTTCAAAAGTTTATGCGTCAAAGTTAATGAATGGAAAAATTGGTTTGAAGAAAGAGGAACCTACATCAAAGTTATTAATGTAGGCGGTGGATTAGGTGTAGATTATCAAAATCCCGATGAGAATCCTATTCCTGATTTTGAAGCCTATTTTGAGGTCTTCGATAAATTCTTAGAAAGAAATGCCCAACAAGAAGTACACTTTGAGCTGGGACGTGCTTTAGTAGCACAGTGTGGCTCTTTAGTAAGCCGTGTACTATATACAAAATCTGGCGCTAAAAAGAATTTCTTAATCTTGGATGCTGGTATGACCGAATTGATGCGTCCAGCATTGTACCAAGCATATCATAAAATTGAACGGGTAGGAGCGGATCTAAAGGATGAACTGTTGAACTACGAGGTGGTAGGTCCAATCTGCGAAAGCTCTGATTCTTTTGGTAAGGAAGTGGAGCTGCCAATTAGTAAAAGAGGTGATTTAGTCGTTATCCGTACTGCTGGAGCATACGGTGAGGTAATGGCTTCACGTTATAATCTACGTGAAGAAATTCGTTATGTTTTTTCAACCTAACACTTTTATCTAACAAAAAATAGGCTGTCTCAAAAAGGACAGCCTATTTTTTTTGTTAGATACCCATCATTTTATAGGCTTGGTCTATATATTGATAGAAGGCAGAATTGGGATTGGTTCTTTTTCGCTTGTCTGTTGCATGCCCCAATCGTACAATTATAATATTGTCTTCAGGTATAGCAATAACATATTGTCCCAAATGGCCATCCATATATACGATATTCTTATTTCGGTATTCACCGAGCCACCAACCATATCCATATTCTGGAGACTGTGGATCTGCAGGTATCGTAGATGTAGCAATATAGGTAGAGTCTAAAAGAGAATTACCGTACCATGTACCTTTATCTTTATATAGTTTTCCAAATCGTGCAAAATCTAATGCGTTACTAGCTATACAACAATAGGCTTTCTCGACTCCATCCTTTGCATTATATTGCCATAATGCTTCTTTCTCGGCACCCATAGGTTTCCAAAAATAAGTAGATAAAAATTCAGAAAGTGAAATAGGGAGCGCTTCACTTAACACCATGGCTAATAATTGGGTATCGCCACTTTGGTATTTGAATCCCTGTCCTGGTGCTGAAGAGATAGGTAGTTGAAGCATAGTTTCACTCAAGTTATCATAGAAATATGCTTTGGTCGTAACTGAAAATGGTGAATTGTAACTTTCATCCCATTTTAATCCTGATTGCATCGTTACTAAGTCTTTAACTGTTAGATCATCAGCGTATTGGCCTGACAATTCGGGCAGGTATTTTTTTACCTTATCTTCCAAGCTTGTGATATAACCCAATTCTAATGCTTTTCCTAATGCAGCGGCAACCATACTCTTGGCCATAGAGAAGGAGTTTGTTTTGGAATCTCTGTTGTAGCTATCATAATATTCTTCAAACCATAAACTATCATTTTTTATTATTAGATAAGCAATGGATTTATTTGCGGTATGTAGTGAATCTAATTTTAAGGTACTTTTAACTTTATTATAATCTTGACTAATTGGCCACGGTTGTGGTTTTTCAATCGCAATTGTACGGTTATTAAAATAGCTGTAATCACCTAGGAATGCAGAAGTATGACCTGTCATATAGACTACACGTATTGCTTTTAAAATATAACCATGTCCAGTCATGAATAGTCCTATTACTGTCAATAGTAGAAGAGATAACAATATTGTACCTGTCCATTTTAGTGTTTTTTTGACCATGTATATGGGGGTGATTGTGGTTAGTAGATCCGTACTGAAATATATTATTTGTTTAAATATAATAAACCTTTGGATTAAGAATCTTTTTTATTTTGCATATATGCTGCTAGACCTATGGATACACGATAAATTTTGATTAGCTAATGGTTCACTATATCGCGTACTTCACGGCCTTAGATAGCAAGGTAGGAGCTAGGAGGCTATTAGCTAAACAAGGAACTGTTAAAGTATTATTTCAAACAAGTCAGATGAAATACCTCCGACTTGTTTAATTCCTATATGTATGGTTGATTTTTTAGTCTTTACGTATATATACAGGACTAGTTATATATAATAGTAGCTATATGATGATTCAACCATCTCTTATTTATCAAGATGATTAATCTCTTTTTATAAATTCTTTGTCCTCATCTGACAGGTTTGTCGTCGAATAAGGTGATGTTGGGATATTACCCATCTCTTCTTCTTGATAGGTATTTGGATTGCTAACACCATATTCAGTAGGATGTTTTTTTCTACGTCGAAATAGCATTCCTCCAGTTATGACGCCTAGTACGTAAAAAATACACAGTAAAGTTAATTTGGAGGTGTAGATATCGCCGAATAACCAAAATTTACTTTGTTCTGTATTTTTGAACAAAATAATAGCAGCCAAAGCGGATACAATTGCGACAATGATTGTTTTGAAATTCATAATTGTACGTTTTAATAAACAAACATAATGAAAAAAGGGGATAACCATGGTTATCCCCTTTATATTTTAAGCTAGAATAAAATTATTCAGCTACTACTTCGAAAGGAACTTGAACTTTAACTTCTTTGTGTAAGTTTAAGTTTGCTAAGTATTCACCTACAGATTTAGGCTCTGTTTCGAAAGTGATACGGCGACGATCAACGTCATAACCTTGAGCTTTCAATGCATCAGCAATTTGGATGCTATTTACTTTACCGAAGATTTTACCCGACTCACCAGCTTTAGCACCAATAGAAAGTTTTACAGTTTCTAATTTAGTAGCTAATTCAGTAGCGTCTTTTTTAATTTTGTCTTGTTTGAACTGAGCTTGTTTGATATTCTCAGCTAAAACTTTCTTTGCTGACGATGTTGCCAAAGTAGCAAATCCTTGAGGGATTAAGTAGTTACGACCGTAGCCCGGTTTTACTACTACGATATCGTCTTTTTCGCCAAGGTGTTTAACATCTTGTTTTAATATAACTTCCATTATCGTATATCCTCCTTATTTTAATGAATCAGTAACGTAAGGCATTAAACCGATGATACGTGAACGTTTCACAGCTTGAGCAACTTTACGTTGGAATTTTAATGATGTACCAGTAAGACGGCGAGGTAAAATTTTACCTTGATCGTTTACAAACTTTAACAAAAAGTTAGCGTCTTTGTAATCGATATACTTGATACCGTTTTTACGGAAACGACAGTATTTTTTACGATTGTCGTCTACTTTAGGCGCAGTTACGTATTGAATATTTTCGTTTGCCATTAGTTTGCTCCCTCCTCAGTTTTAGTTTCAACTTTTTTGTTGAATGCACCGCTACGTTTTTTCTCGCTATATGCAATAGCGTGTTTGTCCAAAGCGATAGTTAAGAAACGCATTACGCGCTCATCACGTTTGTATTCAACCTCTAATTTTTTAATTAATTCACCTGGAGCCTTGAATTCAGTTAAGTGATAAAATCCAGTGCTTTTTTTCTGGATAGGATACGCTAATTTTCTCAAACCCCAATTATCTTCAGCGATAATTTCGGCTCCGCCTTCTGTTAAGACTGCTTTGAATTTGGCAATTGCCTCTTTTGCAGCGTCTTCTGAAAGCAACGGGGTAAGAATGATTACAGATTCGTACTGTTGCATTTTTTAAATAATTATTTTAATTTAAATTTTTTTCCGCACTTACGGAAGTGCAAAGATAGAAATAGTTTTTAAATATTGAAATATTTTGGCAGTAAATGTTTTACGTATTGATGAATATATTAGTAATATCTGCCTTTTATTAGCAATCTGCTATTGACAACAAGGTCAATGTATTACATTTTGTAGGTGTACTTTTGGATAATAGCCTCACGTTCTTGGTCCGAAAAACCAAGTTGATTTTTAATGTATGCATCTATACCGCCATACTTACTGTCTATAATAGCAAAGCATTTCTCTAGATATTTTTTGTTTACACTCATGACTGCTGCTATAGCCCCTGGTTGTATATTCGTGCCGTAGCCCAATTTATCCACATTTGCTATATAATCTTTAATCTTTGCTTCGGTATAAAAGTTGGTCATATCATATTCATCTAATATCGTCTGTCTATCTACTTTTAATAATGCCAATATCATAGCTGCTGTATAGCCTGTTCTATCTTTACCTGCTGTACAGTGAAAGACATTAGGCTTACTATCTTGAACGATTATTTGATGTAATAAAGTGTTGAATTTTTGGGCATCATCATTCGCAAAGCTTTCGTACGTTTGCATCATTAAATCTTCGGCTTCTTCTTGTGTAAATGTTCCTTTCTCTAGCTTTTGTTGTAAACCCTGCAACATACCACTATCATCGTCCGCAAAAATAGGGAAGTGCTCATAAGTGATTGTTGGAGGTAGATTATCTTTCGCCTTTTCAATTTCAAATTCTGATCTCAAGTCAAATACTTTATTAATATGTAGATCTTCTATATACGGAAAGGAGCTCGTTAAGAGTTCATTCAGAGCATCAGAGCGGTAGAACTTACCCCAATTGACATATCTGTTGTCCATAGTTTTTATGCCGCCAAGATCCCTGAAATTATCCAGGTCATTGATTATTAATTTGCGTTCTGCGACAATCAAGGTGTCTTTTGTAGGGGTGATAACACCGTAAAATGGGCGTGCTGTTTTTCGGTTAAGGGATAGTTTTTTACTTTTTGTTATTATTGGAGATTTCCAATCAATGTTGTCTTGTGCTGTTCCTTCAAAAACTATGTGTTTTCCATTTTTGGAGAAATGGAGTTCTATAGAGTCAGCATTTGACGTAATATAAACTTCTTCTTTTAAGGTTCGTTTATAGGTTTGACTGGTTGCATTACTACAAATACCTAATGTTAGTGTTATTGCGAATAACGTGGGGAAAATATGTTTCATGTTAAATCTATTTTTAAATAGATAACAGTTGAATTATTTTATTGTTTGAAGGGAGTTATAGATACTAAAAGGCTACCTGAATGTTAGATTATCAGGTAGCCTTTTAGTGTATATATCCTTATAAGTAATTATTTCTGTACCATTCTTCCTCCAGATGAGGTTTTATTTTCTATAATATTGTTCGGTATTTTAGTATAGTATATTTTAGCGCTTGATGACAAGTTACTATCTAAGGATATAGCGGTGTTTATTGTCAATTGGGCAGATGAACTACCGTCTAATGCTAATGCATCAATTTTTGTTTTCGAAAGATCAATTTTTGCTGATGATCTCATGTCTATATCGATATTTGAAGCAACTCCTGCTAGTGTAATTTTTGCCGAATTAGCAGCTTCGAGTTCTACATTTTTAGCATTGATAGTACCCTCAATACTACCTGATGAGGAGGCATCTATATCAATAGTATTCGCTTTGATAATATTGGTAACTATTTTGCCTGCTGAAGATGCGTCTAACTCAAATGATGTCGCATTGATAGGATCTTTGAGTGTTAAGTGACCACTAGAGGAAACCTGTGCTTTCTCTAAGGAGTAATTGGAGTAAACGGTTACTCTTGTAGGTTTTCTAGCTCTTATATTACTATTAGATTTATATTTAATTGTTAATTTGCCATTCGAAACTTCTGTGACAACGAGCTTTAAATGAAGTTTGTTTTCACATTCTATAGTAACATTATTTTTGTTTGATTTGATATATTCAACTTGAATTCCTGTGGCAACAGAAATCTCGTTATGTTGGCTTATAGATCTAGTTTCATTATATTGAGCGTAGCTGTTATGGGCAGATACAAAGAGAATGAACAAAGCGATTAAATTTCTCATATAATTGTTGGTTTTTTATCCTAAAGATACAGCAATAGATTTATATATTGTCTATTTCGTAGCTCAATAGCATCAATTTTTGTTTAAGGAGATTTATTCTCGATTCCAATTGATCATACATAGCTGCACGGTCATTCAGCTGATCTGCTGTGTATTTACCGCCAGGTCCAAAAAATAAATCTGTCATTTTTTTGGAATCTTTTTCTATATGTCCAAACTGCTCCCATTTATCTATTATTTCTTCTCTAGGACTTGGTGATTTATCGATACTATAGTTGAGGTAATACCATATAAAAGGAGGGAAAAACTTAGATACATCCGGACCCTGCCATATGTCTTTCAATATATTTCTTTGCTGTTGGTAGCGTATTTTTTTCTTGTTAAACAGCATAGCAAATCCTAATCCTGCTTCTGCTACACCGGCAGTTATGCCTACGGCATTACCTGCTTTATCATTTTTGATCACACCACTCGTGAGGATAGCGCCAGAGGCACCTACTACGATTGCGGCAATTGTCAGTTTGGATTCTAAATTTTCCTGCTTCTCTATTATGTAGTTAGCTATTTGTTTTATACGCTCCTCCTCACAGTCCAATTCTGCCGAGACTGCAGATATGATCAAGGAAGCATTATTGATTTTATGATCTAGTGTATGCTTGAGTTCCAATAAACGTACTCTTTGTTCTAAGGATGCGTTTTGTCCTACTGTTGTTTTTAGGGTGATATATTCTGCTAAAATAGGGGTGATACCTATTGTGGTTGCTATTAATAGATTATTTGATGATATCTTTTTGCTCAGCAGTGACGAGTCTGATATACTTATGCTTGAATAAGAGGGAAGCCCCAATGCGGTATAATTATATTCTTCTTGCGCTGTACATTGTGTGGTAATAATTTCTTTGTTGAAAGTAGAATTTTTAATCGTTGAGCAAGAGGATACTATAAAAGCCACGAAGGCGTATATGTACGTGTGATTTTTCATAAATAGTTTATAAGTGGATGTGTTTTCCTTAGAGTAAATATAATTATTATTTATAATATATTTTATTTTAACGGTAGTTTGTAAATATGATATTTTTTATAAATATTCTTTTTAAGAAAATCCTTTCTGTAAGAACTATAATAAAAGATTTGAATAGCAAGTAGAGGTCTACCTATCAAGTGAGATATATTTAAAGAAAATTATTTTTTTGATAAGTATGTATTGTAAAGATATTTAATATGTATAGAATATAGATTCTTTGGTTTGTAGACTTTGTTGTTTTGGAGAAGTTAACATAGCTATAGTTTCTCTCGGATTAGGGAGAGCTAAATAATTGAGGTTTTATTAACGTAGTGGTGGTTGTTCAAGTGTTTTTTACTCATGATTAATTTGCTGTTATTAGGTTTTTATAACCTATGTAATTCTATAAGATTATTTAAAATACCGCTATTTTTTTATTTAATTAGGTCATATTTTTTTATTGGTGTTAACCTAACTCTTTTGTTGTTAGTTATTATAATTTTTTATGATATGCTATAGATATTATAGATGTAATTTATAGTGTCGTGATGGCTAATTTTGTACTGTTAAATAACAATAAATAGAACAAATTAAGTATGATTAAAAGAAGTTTAGTACTCGGTTTAGCATTTTTATCAACAGGGGTTTTTGCACAACAGTTGACTACGAATACTGGTGCTCCTGTGGGGGATAATCAAAACTCAAAAACTGTTGGTAACAATGGTCCAGTTTTGTTAGAGGATATTCACTTAATTGAAAAACTTGCTGCATTTGATCGTGAGCGTATTCCTGAGCGTGTAGTTCATGCACGTGGTGCTGGTGCTTTTGGTGAGTTTGTCGCATCTGCAGATTTCTCTGATGTTACAATGGCAGATTTCTTAGCACAAGCCGGAAAGAAAACACCTTTGTTTGTACGTTTCTCTACAGTAACACACCAACAAGGATCTCCAGAAACTTACCGTGATCCTCGTGGGTTTGCTGTAAAATTCTATACGCAACAAGGTAATTATGATTTAGTAGGTAACAACTTACCTGTTTTCTTTATCCGCGATGCCATAAAATTTCCGGATATGGTCCATGCATTCAAACCATCACCATTGATGAATAATGCTTCAGATCCAAATCGTGTATTTGATTTCTTTTCTAATTTACCAGAGTCTACGCATATGTTGACATGGTTATTCTCGGATTATGGAATTCCTGCTAACTACCGTCAGATGGAAGGTAACGGTGTTCATGCTTACAAATGGGTAAATGACAAAGGAGAGGTTACTTATGTTAAGTATAAATGGGTTCCTCAGCAAGTTGTTAAAAATTTAACGCAAGAAGAAGCGAATAAAATTCAATCTACAGCGATTGAGCATGCAACAGTAGATTTATATACAGCGATTGAAAAAGGAAATTATCCTAAATGGGATCTTTACGTTCAACTATTGAAAAAGGAAGATTTCGATAAATTGGATTTCAACCCTACCGATGTGACTAAAGTATGGCCTGAGTCTGTTGCAAAATTAGTAAAAGTAGGTACTATGACTTTAAATGGTAATCCTACAAATTATTTTCAACAAGTAGAGCAAGCAGCATTCTCTCCAGGTACATTAGTACCAGGTATCGAACCTTCGGAAGATAAATTGTTACAAGGTCGTTTATTCTCTTATTTTGATACGCAACGTCACCGTATTGGTGGTAATTTCCAGCAAGTTGAAG
The DNA here is from genome assembly GCF_022627575.1 of Sphingobacterium rhinopitheci. Taxonomy (GTDB): domain Bacteria; phylum Bacteroidota; class Bacteroidia; order Sphingobacteriales; family Sphingobacteriaceae; genus Sphingobacterium; species Sphingobacterium rhinopitheci. Next base: position 41,623 of record NZ_JADEYQ010000016.1, on the reverse strand, counting down.
TAAACAGACCTATCAACCAAGTGAAAACGTATAACCAAGATGGTTATATGTCTATGCGTAAGCAAGAAGGTGATATCAATTACCAACCTTCTACAAACAAACCAGAGGTAGTAGATAATACGAAGTTCAAATATTCAAAAAATGTATTCCCTGCTGGGACAACTACTACACAGCATGTAATTGACAAAGAGAACAACTTTGCGCAAGCAGGTGATTTATATCGTTCTTTCTCTAAGCAAGATCAAGACAACTTAATCAAAAATTTATCAGGCGCATTAAATGCTGTTAAAAATAAAGTTATCGTAAACAAAATGATAGCTCATTTTTATCAAGCGGATAAAGAGTATGGTACACGTTTGATGAAAGCAACAAATACTACTTTTAACGATGTACAACAATACATTAAATAATTAATAATAAGTAGCAGAGTGGTCTTCAATAGCCGCTCTGCTCTTAAAATATTTACACATTATGAGAAAATTTATTTATACAGTAGCTTTAGTCTTAGCTTTAGGATCTGTTAAAGCACAAGATATTTTTGCAGCAGCACGTACTAATGATACCGTACAAATTGCAAATTATATCAAACAAGGAATTGATATCAACCAAGCTAATCCCAAGGGATTTACTCCCTTAATATTGGCTGTCTATAATAATAATACCGAAGTAGTAAAATTTTTGATCCGTAACGGTGCTAAAGTTGATGCACAAGATATGTCCGGAAATACAGCACTTATGGGTGCCACATTCAAAGGATATGTCAACATGGTAGACCTTTTAGTAAATGTGGGTAAGGCTAATGTGAATCAGGTTAATGCTAATGGTGCATCAGCTTTAATTTTTGCAGCTACTTTTGGTCAGAATGAAATAATAACAAAATTACTTAATGCTGGCGCTGACCGTGATATCAAAGATAGTAGAGGTAAAACAGCAAAGGATCATGCGGTAATGCAAGAAAATGAAACAATAGTTAAGATGTTGTAGTTAGTTTAAATTCTATTTTGAAAACCTTCTCAATTTTGGGAAGGTTTTTTTTGTGCCCATTATCCTCTTAAAAGGCTGTTTTTTCATAAAAGTGACTAATGTCATATTTTTATTTAATTATTAGTTATTATATTTACATAACCTGTTGTTAATTATGAAAAAATAACCCACTATGAATAAAAATTTTATCACCATAATTTACAGGAAGATTCATTTTAGTTTAATTGTTATTTCTTTTGTAGTAATAATTTTAGGTGTATTTTATTATGAAGGAGTTAACTATGAAAAGTTTGTTACTGTACTGCCTGAAAATAATTTATTTAAAATAACCTATATAATTGGTCTCTTGGTGATTTTCTTTGGCTTCCTTCTATCTATTTATTATGAGATAAAATTCGATGAAAAGGAGAGGCAAGAATATCTGTGGCAATATCGTTTGATTGAAGAGCAATTGGATACTATAGGTAAGGAATTACCTTATGATATTAATAAATCATCTTTTTACAATCGTGTTAAAATCTTTTGTGATAACTCATGGAAGATGGGGGATACGAAGGAATATATGACATATGCCAATTTACAAAAGGAATTGTTAGATTATACATTGCGTATGAATGATATTGATGCAACAGTTTCTTGGCGTGAAGAGATGTCTTTTGTTAATAAGCTGATTGATCTCATGAAGCTATGTCATGCCACATCCAATATAAAAGTTGATTTGTTTGAAATTTCCGCTAATTATAGATTTCCCATTGGGTTATTCGTGATTCCGTTATATGATGCTATTGAATGGTCTATTAATACTATGGACAGTTCTTTGCGTGTAGAATGTATTAGCGGAGGAGGATTATGGAATTGTCGAATTATTAGTCGGTCAGTTGGTACAAATAGATTAAGAAAAAGGCTGAGAAGTCAGGGTTTTTACGATTTAAAAAAGAGAGTTGATGCGGGTAATTGGCCGATTAAGTTGAGCAAAATATTTGTAGAACATAGAACCGAAGTACTAATTACCGGAAGATATGCCGGATAATTGATGACTTAGATCTATATTTTTTAATTTATTATTATCTTTTGTTTATTTAATTATGTCAATATATTATTAATATAAACATTTTGTGTGTTTGTTGGATAAAATTTAATATATTTTTTAGTTATCATTAGTGGTATTTAACTGCTTATTATTTAATTATTTAGTTTGTTTTCTGGGGCTGTGCTAATCCTTTTTTAGCGATTGAATGTCAATTTTATTTTGTTGTAATGTATTTAAAGCCTATCTTTGCATCACTTCAAACAAGGAAGGGTAATCAATTAAGTGATTAGGATTCTGTAGCTCAGCTGGTAGAGCAATACACTTTTAATGTATGGGTCCTGGGTTCGAATCCCAGCGGGATCACTAAAAAACCTCAATGAAAATTGAGGTTTTTTATTTTGCTAGAGTTGAGGTTGTATAGATTAATGGTGATTATTAGTTTTCATTTGGTAGATAGTTTAGGAGTAGAGGTTTGAAAATTAATCTAGCGAAATAAAAAGGTTCAACATTTGTTGAACCTTTTTATATTAAATAGTATTTAGTCTTATAGGTGACTTATTCTTTCTAAATGATGATAATCTAAGCCAAAATAATTTTTGATCTCATTTAGTCTATTTTTTATTTCTTTCTGTTTGTCCAGATTAATAGATTTTTTCACCCCTACAATCATTACATTCTTAGGTGTGTGTGCATCAGAAATAAATTGCATTACCTTAGTTTGATAGCCAAAATATTCTAATATTAATGCACGTATACTATCCGTAAGCATTTCGGCATGGCGTTCTAAGAAAATACCATATTGTGTCATAAAATCTAGTTCATTACTCGCTTTAACACGCTCTAATTCTCTGCGTACTTGTTTGTGGCAACATGGTGCTACCACGATTAGTTCTGCATTGTATTTTATACCTTTGTATATCGCATCATCTGTTGCTGTATCGCATGCATGAAGTGCTATTAGCACATCTATATCCGCTTCTGGTTGATAATCCTCAATAGTGCCCTGTTTGAACTCAAAATCCTTAAAGGCTGCTTTTTTTGCTATTTGATTGCATAATTCTACTAAATCATCACGATATTCAATACCTTCAGTCAATACATTATAGCCGAGTTCTTGGCTCAAGTAATCATGTAGTGCAAAGGTAAGGTATCCTTTACCTGCGCCCATATCGACCACTTTAAGTTTTTCTTTTTTTGGCAAGTTCTTGAGCTCTGTGCTTAATAGTTCAATATAATGATTGATTTGCTTCCATTTATCTTGGGCATTTTTGTATACCTTTCCATTTTCATCTGTCAGCCTCAATTCTTGAAGATATTGTTTTGAGGTACTTCCTACTTTACGCTCTTTTTGATGATCGTGTGTTAGGCTAGTAGGTTTACTTGCTGTAGCTTTTTCGGTCTTAATAAACCAATCTCCCTTATTGTTATATTGTAATACTATATTCTCTGTTTGGTTGAATAATGTAGCCGCACGGAATCCATCAGTTTGTAATTGTTCTATAATGTAGGTAATGCCTTCCTCGATAGGCATATTTTTGGTAATATCTCGTGTTTGATAACGAAGAGTAAATGATATTTTCAATTCCCTTTTTATCAATACTAATTTGGCATAAATATTTTTGAGATTCGGTTCGTTACCTTTGTAATTTCCTAACGATAATTTGATAAAACTTTCATTTTCTATCGCTAACTTTAGCTTGTTGATAAAAGAGGGTAACGTCATGGTAAAATATATTTATTGTGATGTACAAAGATACAAAACCTTAATTCATTACCTTGTGTCTTGCCTCAAATTTACTTTACGAAATACGAACACTACACATGCAAAACAAAACTATTGATGCGGTATTTTTTGATATTGATGGTACTTTATTAAGCTTTAATACCCACGAAGTTTCCGCCTCAACGGAAGAAGCCATAGCGCAGCTTCAAGACAAAGGAATAAAAACAATATTATCTACGGGTAGGTCGATTAATAGTATTGATCATGTTAAATATTTGAATTTTGATGGCTATATAACGTTTAATGGTGGGTATTGTGTGACCAAAGAAGGAGAGGTATTATTCAAAAAAGCAATAGATCCTAGTGATATTAAAGCAGTTTTAGATTATGCACAGCAACAAGAATTGAGTTTTTCTTTCATGTCCGAAAAGGATATTACCATACATAACGTAACGGAAGATATTGCAGGGATGTATGCGCATTTAAATCTACCAGTGCCTAAGAAGTTTGATTTTTCAGAAGCAGAATTAGATTCTATTTTACAAACTAATATTTTTTTAGGGCCAGAGGAAGAACAGAATTTTATGGCTGAAATAATGCCTAATTCTTTGGCTTCGAGATGGTCGCCTTTGTTTGCTGATGTCAACCCAATGGGACAAAGTAAACAAGTAGGTATTGATATCTTTTGTGATTATTTTGGAATAGATCTATCACATACTATGGCATTTGGTGATGGCGGTAATGATATTACGATGCTTCAACATGTCCATATTGGGGTAGCGATGGGTAACGCTAACCCTGAAGTCAAAGCTATAGCAAATTATATCACAGATGATGTGGATTCAGATGGGATATGGAATGCATTAAAGCATTACGGGGTACTTTAGTCTTTGATAAAAAACATATATTCTCTAGTGAGAAATTTAAAACAAATACCATAAAATTAGGTTGTATAATAAATTGTGCCGGCAGAGTAGTTTCGTATATATACAAATGTTTTATGGCTCAAAATATATTATACAACTGAAAATATGGATAATATTTTTCAAAATCAACATCCGGCAGATATTGCCGAACATCTTACTGCGTTAGATAAGAAAAATAGAACGATTACTTTTTATCTATTGTCTAATGATAGTAAGGTCGAAGTTTTTTCTTATTTAGATTCGGATATTCAGCAGGAAATTGTTTCTAGCTTGACTGATCATGACTTGGCAGAAGTACTTAATAACCTAAGCCCTGATGATCGTACCGAATTATTTGAAACTTTTCCCGATGCATTGATTAAGCATTTTATCAATTTATTAAGACCTGAAGAACGTAATATAGCCTTGAATTTAATGGGCTATGATGAGCGCTGTATAGCACGTATTATGACACCCAACTATATTCAGGTTAAAGATTATTATACTATCTCGGAGGTTTTAGTGCATATCAAGAAGTTTGGTAAGCGTGTTGAAAATCTACATTATGTATTTATAGTAGATGATAATAATGTATTGATTGATGATTTGAGGATTGAAGATATCCTTTTAGCCGATGATGAGACAAAGGTTTCCTCTTTGATGGATAGTAATTTTGTAGCCTTACGAACTACAATGTCTATCGATGATGCAATTGAAGATTTTGAAAAATATGATCGTTCTGCAATCCCTATTGTCACCGAAAAAGGTGTTCTCGTTGGGATTGTTACTTCAGATGATATCTTAGAAGAAATGCAAGAGCGTGATACTGAGGATATCCAGAAATTTGGGGGGATGGAAGAGCTTGATGTGTCTTATACGAGGACACCTATTATGGAGCTTATTAAGAAGCGTGCTGGTTGGCTTGTTGTCTTGTTTATTGGCGAGATGTTTACGGCCTCTGCTATGAGTTATTACGATGGCGAATTAGAGAAAGCTATTGTTTTAGCCTTGTTTGTTCCCTTGATTATTTCTAGTGGTGGTAACTCTGGGTCACAGGCGGCCTCTTTGATAATTCGTGCTATGGCTTTGGGTGAATTAAAGCTTAAAGATTGGTGGTATGTGTTGGTCAAGGAGCTCAAATCCGGCTTGGCTTTAGGGACTATTTTGGGGCTTATAGGTTTTATGCGTATCGTTGTATGGGAAAAAGCAGGTATTTATGATTACGGTGAATATTGGCTTTATGTAGCATTGACAGTTTCATTATCGCTGGTCGTTATCGTTTTATGGGGTACATTAGCAGGAGCGCTGATTCCTTTTATACTACGAAAAATTGGGTTTGATCCTGCAACTGCTTCTTCTCCTTTTGTAGCTACTTTGGTAGATGTTTCTGGGTTGATTATTTATTTCAGTATTGCGGCTTCTATTTTGACAGGTAAATTGTTGTAGTAGTTTTTATTATTAAGGATTGATAATTAGATATACACGCTACGTAGTATATCATAATCTAATAGATATGCATAATGATCTTCAAAAACAAAAAACTAAAAAAACAATCCAAAGTATTGTTGGTGCTGCTTCAGGTAATCTAGTCGAATGGTTTGATTTTTATATCTATGCGGTATTCGTTGACTATTTTAAAGATGCCCTTATTCCTGGAGATATAGATGAAGGTACAAAGTCTATATATGCATGGGGGGTATTTGCGGCGAGTTTTTTTATGCGTCCCATTGGAAGTTGGCTTTTTGGTTATATAGGCGATAAATATGGTAGAAAGATATCCATGATTATCTCTATCGTCTTGATGAGTTGTAGTTCCTTCTTATTTGCCTTATTGCCTACATATGAAGCCGTAGGTATAATGGCGCCAATATTATTGTTGGTCGTAAGATTGCTGCAAGGGCTATCTGTAGGCGGAGAATATGGTACTGTAGCAACCTATATGAGTGAGGTAGCGCTCAAAGGGAGAAAAGGTTTTTTCTCTTCTTTTCAATATGTCACCTTGTCTGGAGGGCAATTGTTAGCAAGTTTACTGGGCGTGATTATGATTCATTTTATGAGTCATGATCAGTTGTATGATGGAGGATGGAGAATTCCTTTTGTCATAGGTGGCGTAGTGGCCCTATTTTCTTTATTCTTACGTAGTCATCTTCATGAAACATCAAGTACCGCGAGTCGTGACAATAAAGATAGTGGTAATATAATAGCCTTAATCCGGAAACATGGCCGTGCTTTCGCTACCGTAATAGGATTCACAAGTGCGGGTTCTTTAGCTTTTTATACCATCACGGTATATTCCAGGACCTATATCTCTGAAGGAATGGATAGTGAAACCGTAGGTTTGGTGATGACGGCTTGTTTGTTCGTATTTATGCTGGTACAACCGTTATTTGGTGCCTTAGGGGATAGATGGGGCAATCGTAAATCTATGATTTACTTTAGTGCTATTACTGCTATTACGATATATCCTGTGATGGCGATCGGTATGAAGGCCTATGCTGACAATCCATATATCATATTCATGCTGCTAAGTTTTATGATGATTGTTTTGAGTTTTTATACTTCTATTGGTGGATTAATCAAAGCGGAGATGTTTCCACAGGAGGTTAGGGCATTGGGTGTGGGCGTGTCCTACGCTATTGGTAATGCTATCTTTGGTGGTTCGGCTCCTGCTGTAGCTTTGAAGTTTAAAAGTGTCAATCAGGAAAATGTATTTTTTATATACGTTATTGTCATGCTTATTATCTGCTTCTTTATTAGTTTGTCTTTACCAAAGGAGCCTAAGCATCTTCACAATGAAGATCATCATTAGCTATAAATACTTCAATTGTTAAGTATAATATTTCTATCGAAAGATTTTATAGATATTGTTAAATGCCCTTATTTTAGGTTCTTTTAGATTTAAAATGGCCAAAGAATAATTTGGTTATCTCAATTTTAAAGCATCATATATTTTTGTTTATTATTACGATTAATATTTTTAACTTTAAAGATATTATCTTATTAAATTGTATATATATGCATGAAGAAACAAAAAAGGGGAAATCTAGAAGAGCTATAAAGAGTATTATTGGCGCGGCCTCTGGAAATTTAGTTGAATGGTTTGATTTTTACATTTATGCTGTATTTGTAGCATATTTTAGAGATGCTCTTATTCCTAGCGATCTGGATGCAGGCGCCAAATCAATTTATGTATGGGGAATATTTGCCGCAAGTTTTTTTACTCGACCGCTAGGTAGTTGGCTTTTTGGATACATAGGAGATAAATATGGACGCAAGAAATCCATGATTATGTCCATTATATTAATGAGCTTTAGCTCTTTTTTGTTTGCGCTCTTACCTACATACGAATCCGTAGGGGTAATGGCACCACTATTATTATTGGTTGTCCGATTATTACAGGGACTTTCTGTGGGCGGAGAGTATGGCGCTGTAGCAACCTATATGAGTGAGGTCGCCCTCAAAGGAAGAAAAGGGTTTTTCTCTTCCTTTCAATATGTCACCTTATCAGGAGGACATCTGTTGGCAAGTCTTATGGGGGTTATTATGATTAGTTTTATGAGCGCTCAGCAATTATATGATGGTGGTTGGAGAATTCCATTTGCTATTGGCGGTGTGGTAGCTCTTTTGTCGTTATTTCTGAGAAGTCATCTCCACGAAACATCAAGTGTAGCGAGTCGTGACAGTAAAGACAGTGGAAATATAATATCATTAATTCGAAAGCATACGCGTGCATTTTTTACGGTAATCGGATTTACAAGTGCAGGTTCTTTATCATTTTATACCATTACGGTATATTCTAGAACCTATATTTCACAAGGATTAGATACCCAAGCTGTTGGGCTAGTTACGACAGCATGTCTTTTTGTATTTATGATTGTTCAGCCTATTTTTGGAGCTTTAGGTGATAGGTGGGGAAATCGTAAATCTATGATCTATTTTAGTATTTTTACAGCACTCCTTATATACCCTGTAATGGGGATTGGGATGAAGACCTATGGTGACAATCCCTATATCATTTTTGTATTGCTAAGTATTATGATGATTACTTTAAGCTTTTATACTGCCATAGGTGGAATTGTAAAAGCCGAGATGTTTCCTAAAGAAGTTAGGGTACTAGGGGTAGGTGTTTCTTACGCTATTGGTAATGCTATATTTGGAGGAACAGCACCTGCTATGGCCTTGAAGTTTAAAGATATAAATCAGGAAAATTTATTTTTCATTTACGTAATAGTAATGCTTGTAATATGCTTATTTGTAAGTATGACTATGCCTAAAGAACCACAGCATTTACATGACGAAGAGCATTGATTATAATGGAGTAATCAAAATAGCTTGAAGGGCATATAAATAATAGCTTACTCCTTAAGTATTATTTATATGCTTTATAGCAGATGTTGAAAGTTTAATCGATAGCCTCTAGTTCAATTCCTAGAAAATCATCTGTATGGAAGATGCCATTGAAATAGTACCTGCATTTGTATACTGCTTTATCAGGATCTTCTACGTTTTCTTTTACTACCTCAATAATAAACATATGTATACTATTACTGAAGAATTTGTGTATTACTCGTTGTGTTGCTTGTAGCATAGTGTTTATATTTTGATTAATACTATTAAATTGACCTCTATTTACTAATATATGCTTAAGATTTGGACTAGGTAGCTACCCTTTATACTAGCTAGTATATATCCTAAATAACAGCACAGATTGATACGCTAATAGCGCTAATTTCAATTACATCTTATATTATATAACGATTTATACGTTTTAATGTTTTGTGCTTGTTTTTTTTACCTGACATATCTGTTTGCCATCATGTTAGGTAAAGGTGTAATCTACCTTAAAAATCGCTACCCTTAAAAATGTAGTTTTGATCTGTTTATTTATAGTGTTCTAAACTCAAAAGGTGAAATAGTGATTTGCTGTTTTTGGAATTTTCTTTTGGTTGCAAAATAACAAAGGCTATATAAAATAGCCTTTGATTGTATTTTTTTAATTTCTTCACTTAGTATGATATCGGCTATACAATGCAATATATAATTTATGTATCATAATGGATATCGTGTCAATGACTAAGTGTTTTGGCTAAATATACCCAAGCTGGTGCTGCTATGATAAAACCTATTACACTTACTGCAAGGCTTGATGTCGCTTGCCGTGTATACACGTTATATTGTCCTGAAATGATCACACCAGAGAATGCAGGAGGTAGTGCAACACCTAACACAAGCATCTGTAATGTTAAACTACTGAGATTGAAGAATAATCCTGCTGCTAAAAATATACCCGGCATTAAAATCAGTTTGAAGAATGTATTATAAGCAATCTCCCAATCAAGCTCAAACTTGTAAGCAGCTAGTGTAAGTCCTGCTGCAAATACAGCAACACTTGAGTTTGCTTGTGCAAGTAATTTAAACGTAGGATCAAGTTGAGTAGGTACTTTAATTCCGATAAGAACAAACAATACAGCAAGGATAGGAGCCCAAACAACAGGCTGTTTTAAAGAAGAAAGGAGTGCATTTCCTTGGCTTTTAGCATTTGGATCCGTACTACTTTTTCCTGCATTCAATAAGTATAATCCAATCGGAATAGTTACAGCATTTACGACAATTGCAACAATTGCAACCACTAACCCTGTTTCAATACCTGTTCCAAAAAGTGGATCAAGAATGGCATAGCCGAGAAAACCTATCGTAGGAGATCCAGCGACAAGAGCACATACGGCACCCTCAGCTTTCGAGCGCTTAAAAAACCATTGTACAGTATAATAAGAAAGCATAAATAGGGATACTAGCCCCACAAGAGATATAATGCTTAGGGTTGCATTTTCAAATAGCATTTCTCTATCAGCTTTAACGATTGAAATAAACAATGCTGCTGGTAAAGCGTAATCTAAGACTAGTTTGTTTAAAACTTGAGATTGACCTTCTTGAAAAACATTCTTTTTGCCACTGATATACGCAATAGCCATAATCACTAAAATGGGTATAAGATCAGCAAAAAGCATTTTCGACATAAAACTTTCCATATGTAGCCTTTTATATTTTTTTAGCTAAGAGACTTATTAAGAGATGATATACATTGTTAATAAGTCCCTTAGCTAATTTTTATGTGATGAAAAAATAGATTATCCTTTAACGATTGTTTGATATTTTTGACGTAAAGAGTCAATAAATGGCTCTTCAATATCTAAATGTCCAGTTACAAGACTTTTTGGGGTTAGAGCTAACCAGTTGTTAAGTGATACATCACTATAAAGACCTTTATGGAAGACGTTAAGAACACGTACTGGTTCTGTACCTGTATTTTCAATGTAGTGTGTTAAGGTTCTTGGAACATAACCTACATCACCGGCTACGAAATCGAAAGTTCTGGCATTATTCACCGCATCAAAAACCGTCATTCGTGCTTGTCCACTAATATAATATTGAATCTCATCAGCATCTGGGTGCCAATGTATTTCGCGCATCCCTCCAGGTTCTAAATCTATAATAAGCGTAGCAAGATCTGTAGCTTCAAAAGTGCGCTTGTCAATTAATTGTGTTGCCCCACCTTCAAATATATTTTTTGGATGCTTTGATGCTTTGAAAACATATTTATCCGTAAAATTAACAGCACCAAGCTCTTTACGTACTTCTTCAATAGGTCCGGGAACAGGAAGACGGAAGATATATTTTTCACTTGCTGGAATACCATCAAATGCACTTTCTGGAACGCCAAAGTTTTTCGCTAATACCTCTTTAGGCGTATGAGCAAATAACTCTGTTACTAAGAGGGTTTGATTTTCTGAGAAGTTACCATCACTAAAAACAAGTACAAACTCAGTACCTTCTTCTAGACCTTGAATGGCATGTGGAAATCCCGGAGGAGCATACCAAAGATCTCCTTCTTCTAGATCTTCAATTAATGTATTCCGTTGATCGTCTATTAAATAGAATCTAACTTTTCCTTTAAGAACATAAGCCCATTCGCCTTCTTTATGCCAATGAAGCTCACGAGTAACGCCAGCAGGTAAACGCATATTTACAATAGCCATCTCTTTCAAGCTACCCAATTCTCTTTGGGTTACTTCACGAGCCCATCCACCATCTTCTAAACGGTTGTGTGCCATGGCAAATGGGAATTTTAAATTGGGAATTCCACCATGATCTGTTTCAGGGGGTAAAAGGATATCTGGATTTTGGTTCTCAACTTCAAAGTTACGAGGGCCGATAATATCCGCCCCTTGGCTGCCGCGAATTGGTTCTTTATTTTTCATATTTGTATAAAATGTTTTCTATAGAACATTTTTATACGTTAAAAGTTTTATAAAATAAATTATACAAAAGTAAATGTGTTGTTCGCAATAGGCTAGTATCTTAGCCCTCTAAGAGTTCGGAGTGATATATTAAATTTCAAATTAATACAATTGATATTATGAAGTACAGAAAATGGACTTTAGCACTGAAGTTAGAAATCCTATCTGCAGGGGAAACTACTAGTCTTGTATAATGCTAGGTTTAATTGTAAATCATCAAACTAAATTGGATATTTTGGGTTATTAATATTAGGAGAAGATAATCTCAAAAGATGATACTTAATTTAATTTTTGATTTATTAATTATAACTATGCGTTATGGGACAACCAGATAATTCAAGTAGCACAACTAGGACGGCAGAAACTAGTAAACCTTTAACAGGGCCTGGGTCAATGAGTAAGTTCGCATTCTTTGCGATGACAGCTTCTTTATTTTTAACTGTTTATGAATATCCGACTTTTGCACAGAGCGGGCAAACACTAATTTTTTATTTAATATTATGTGGTGCTTTATGGTTTTTACCTGTAGCATTGTGTGCAGCCGAATTAGCAACTGTTAAAGGTTATTCCGATGGTGGTATATTTTCATGGGTAGGTAAGCCTTTAGGAACGTCTATGGGATTTGCTGCATTATTTTTTCAATGGTTCCAAATTACAGTTGGTTTCGTAACAATGTTTTACTTTATTATTGGTGTTTTTGCTTCTGTATTGGATATTCCACAGCTCAACGAGGTACCTTGGATAAAGTTCAGTGTAGTACTAGTGCTTTTTTGGATTACTACATTATTACAATTTAGGGGAACTTCTTTTACCGCAAAAATTGCTAAATATGCCTTTTCTTTGGGTATTGTCCTGCCCGTATTAGCTTTAGCTGTTTTAGCGATTTATTACTTTAGTAATGGCCATACTGTCTCAACGAATTTTACAGGTGTTGATTTCTTTCCAAAAGAAGGTAACCTTGCTGCAATGACAGCCTTCGTATTAACCTATATGGGAGTAGAAGCTTCTGCACCTAAAGCTGTTGGTTTAAATAACTTTAAACGCAGTTATCCGTTAATTATGATGGGATTAGTTTTAGTTGGAGTTATATTATGTACTTTAGGGGGTAGTATCGTTGCTATGGTGATAGAAGGAAATATATCTTCTAATGAGGGTTTGATTGATGCTTTTCGCGTATTAATTTCACCCGGAAAAAATTCTTGGCCGGTAATTGTAATTGGCGTATTAATTTGTTTTGGAATTTTTGGACAAGTTTCTTCTTGGGTAGTGGGACCAACTTCAGGTCTTCAATATGTAGCTGAACAAGGATATCTGCCAGCTCGTTTTGCAAAGAAAAACAGTAAAGGTGTTCCTACCTTTATATTACTAATTCAAGGAATAATTGTAACTATTTGGGCAGCAGTTTTAACTTTTGGTTCTGGTAGTTCGGGAGCTAATATGTCTTTCCAAACTGCTATCTCACTTACTGTTGTTATTTACTTAAGTGCTTATGTGTTATTCTTTGTTGCTTATTTTGTGGTTGTATTTCGTCATAAAGATGCACCAAGAGATTATGCAGTTCCTGGAGGACTAATTGGTAAAGTTTTCTTTGGTGGAGCTGGTTTAATAATGTCTTTATTAGCCCTATATGCAGCCTTCTCTATACCATCTTCAATGTCTGCAAGCGAAGGTAGAAGTTATATTGTGATTCTAATATGTAGTTTTATAGCTACTATTGTGTTTCCATTTATACTGTATAAGATTTTCAATAAAGGTAGAGAGAGTTAGTTTTAATAACTTAAAACCAATAATATTCTACATCATAATACCATTTAAGCACAAAGGCTAAACTTATTTAAGTGTAGCCTTTGTGCTTGTAATTTCGCCTATAATATTGGAATTAGTTTAACCTATATTCATAAATGTATATACTATAACCAAAAATTTTAATAATTCATGCTTATTCCTCAGGCAGCGATAAACCTTACCCCTAAATCTTTTAAAGTATCAAAAACCGGCTACTAGCCGTCATAATAATCCATAAGAAAGCTGTCTAAACAATTTAGACAGCTTTCATTGTTTTCGTGGAGCTACTATCCGTATTTATGCTTTCGAATGACAAGATAGAGGCGATTCGGGGTTACATCTTTCAATGCCTAAACCGTGCTCTATATTAGTTGCTCGGGTAGATAAGTGGCTTACCGTCTATAGTATTGTCTTTTAAAGTAGCATGAATAACGCGATCGAATAATATTTCTTTTTTATTCCAGTGAAAAGCAGGGAAATCTTTGTTGGTCACGATCTTATTCTTGATGAACGTGATACCATCCACAGATTTTGCATACAGCAGAGGCTTGTCAAAGGTCTCGAAGGTATTATTTTCTATTTTTATATTACTGTGGAAATATTTCTTTTGGTTTTTCAAATCAGGAATTTCAGGGTATATCGATATCACTGCATTGGTAAATTGAAAATTACTTGTCAATGCATTGATAAAGGTATTTTTGCGAATCAAGATATCCCGAGTTGAGCCTGTTTCGTACCATCCGTTTGCATCACCACATAATAAAATTGCCGTGCCCGAGGTATGATCAAATAGGTTATTGCTGACAATAGTTCGTTGCGGCGTACTGAATAAAGCGCCACGTGCTCTATTGTTACGGACGATATTATGTGTAAATTCTACTTTTGGTGTCCATGTAAGGTTTTCTATACCCAGATCGAGTACTGTAGGATCTATTTCGTCACTTAAGGTTTGTGTGAAAACAATTTTAAACTCGCGTATAGGATCGTTAGCCTCCTTACGTAGTACCTCAATTGAAGCAATGCTATTTTTGCCTTCGTAAAGTTCCATAGTTTTAGACTGTATAAACTGTACCGAATCATCCATATAGCCCCAGTCGAAGCCATAGGCTTGTCCATGCATATAGCGCGCTATAATTGTATTCTTATCAATTTTTTTCAATACCTTCAAGTAGGTGCCATGGATATTAATAGCATCATCCATCATATTTTCATAAAGGCCATTTTTAGCGATAATAACTCCTTTGCAACTTGAAAAATGCGTGGCATCCGCTTGTGCTGTGAAATAACGAGGGTCATTCTTTCCGCGAAAAGCCACATTAAACTGATCCAAATATATGTTTTCTGTCAGTTGAGCTAATAAACCCATACCTTCTGAATAATGAACGGTAATGTTGCTCAAGCTGATGTTCAGCCCCTTGTGCACGAATATCCCAGGATTAGGTCGCTGCCAAGAGCGCATCGCTACGACCATACCAGGTTTTAATTTGTCATTTTTCCAATTAAGGGCTTTAATGACGCCAGGAGCTATTTCAATGACTTTTTTTGTGCCTACAGCAATATCACTGGTATTATAGACAATATGTTTACTGTCTTTTTCAAAAACAATACCTGCAGTAGGGTGCATTTTCCATTGATGTCCCGTGTTATAAAAAATGCTATCCTTGATGCTGTACGTTACCCAAGGTGCCGTTTTATATGTTATCGTCCCTGACGCTAGGTCATTTTCTAAAATCTCTACTTGACAGATTTGCGGTTGCTCGAAATCGATATGGATATTCTTTAAAGAAACGTTTTTATTGTCAACTAATGCTATAGGCAGCATACGTCCATGGAAGATAAAGTCTGCATCCTGACCGTCGATAATCATATTCTCGTACTGCTCTAAGGATATACCGACAGTTTTGGGATTGTCTTGGTCATGATTAGAAATATAATATTCCCGCTGTACCGCTCCCTCCGGATAGAAGTCGTAACGCCCCTTTTTAAAGCGTATCACCACTGAGTTGTTATTGCCGGCTTCTGCCATGATCTGTTGTATGGCTTTATTCACCAGCGCGCTCATATTTGCACCAGTATTAGGAAGCACACCATAGTGCTCTAATTTAAAGACCTTGCTGGTTGCTGCCTGCACATGAATGCACAAGAGTATAACAGCTATTATTAATAAACCTTTTTTAGTAAAATTAGGCATAGGTATAATGATTTATATATATTAATTTCTTTTTATTTATATAGGAAACTGGGTTGCTTATAAGCTTAGCTTTAACGTGGTATTTCTAGGCTTAGGTTAATGCAATTTCCGCAAAAGTATAAATTTCCATTTATTTTATAAGGTTATTTTCAAAAAAGGTTATACCTGTTTAAATTTTTCCTGTATTATAGGGATAGTTAAATTTTTTGTTAGACATAGATGGTTATAAAAAAAGATATACTTAGATTTACAAATTATTTTTTAACCAAAAGGTTACCATTTACTATTACATACATTTATTATGGATTTTAGTGTTTTTTTACAAGCAGATGCACTTATTGCATTATTTACTTTAACAATGTTAGAAATTGTTTTAGGAATAGATAATATTGTATTTATCTCTATTTTAGCAGGTAAACTGCCGGCTCACCAACAAAAGAAAGCTCAGCAGCTTGGTTTGTTTTTAGCCATGTTTACACGTGTTTTACTTTTATTTTCATTAAGCTGGGTAATGAGTTTAACAAACCCTCTATTCAATATAGGGGCTTTAATTGGTGTAAATGACATAGAATGGTTGGATAAATTAGCTATTTCTGGACGCGATTTAATCTTACTGGTTGGGGGATTATTTTTAATTTATAAATCAACTGTAGAAATTCATCATAAAATTGAAGGTGTTGTAGAGGAAGGAGGGAAAGTTAAAGTTCACTCTTTTGCTAGTACAATTATTCAAATATTAATTTTAGACATTGTTTTTTCTTTAGATTCAGTAATTACAGCTGTTGGAATGGCTGATCAAATAGAAGTTATGATTGCGGCGGTTATTATCGCTGTTGCTGTAATGATGTTGTCCGCCTCAACTGTTTCTAAATTTGTAAACGATCACCCAACAGTAAAAATGCTAGCTTTATCTTTTTTATTGCTTATCGGTGTTTCTTTACTAGCAGAAGGATTCGATCAACATATTTCTAAAGGGTATATTTATTTTGCTATGGGATTCTCTATCATGGTAGAATTTTTAAATCTAAAAATGAAAAAGAAAAATAGTAATCCTGGGATTGTAAGAAGCATGGTTGGCGAATCTGATAAACAGAATGAAAATTTGTAGTAGATCTAATTTGAAGTGGACTTAAAGAATTGAAATCGTTTTGAGTATTTTTTTAATATGTACAACCTAAAAAATGTTAGTGAGTAGTTTAAAAAAATATCTGATGCGAGGTGTTGAAGAGATTAAACTTTAAGTTATACTTTGGTCGTGAAGTTACAAAGGCTATCCTGTATAGCCTTTGTAAGTTCCTTTTTACAATTTCTATCTTACTATATTATCTGCTATCCAAACTGGGGAGTTTATCAGTGTTCGGATATCTTAGTTTATTTCATCTAATTATATATATCGAATAATTAGATGCGTTTCCAATTGAAATGGCCATAAATGACCTTTTGTTAGAATATTTTATTATTTATTCCTCCATACGTAAATTTGCTTGGTACAATATGGTTATCAATTTCTTTTCACGTTCGTATTGTAGCAAAATTTATGTTTAGTCAAAATCGAATAAATCAGACAAAAAAGATTTCTTTTTTCGTCCATGTTGTTGTGGATATGAATTTCTGTCTGAATATTTATCGTTTCTTTCGTAACCTTCTTGATAAGGTACTCGCTCGTTATCAAAGGTTTGTTTTCTAAAATTATTCCCCTCTGTATTTTGAACGGAATACTCCAATAACTTATCTAATTCGCCTTTATCCAACCAAATTCCTCTGCATGTAGGACAATAATCGATTTCAACATTTTGACGTACCGTCATTAATAGGGTTTCATTACAGTTCGGACACTTCATATTTTTTAAATTATATTTAAACTTAAGTAAAATTAATTGTGCATGGATTATTATTATCTTTTTTTAACATTTTGCTATTAACTGCATAATATATTCCCGCACATGTACATAAAATCAGCAGTATGGGTTAAGTAATTTTTTAATATACTGTCCTTTCTTGTTTACTTGTAAGATTTCCTACTGTAGAATGTTGACGTTCTTGATTATATCAGATTTCAATATATTCGAATAATTCACCCCTCATCTGCTCTTTGGAAATCAATTTGTTGCCATTTTCCACGCTGCCAATGAAGTTTATTCAGTTTTATTACCATCGCTAATACTTCAGCCAATACATTTATTGTCTTATAAGGCTAGCAGGGTAGTTAGGTAAATAAAGCCTTCTTTGGTATAGATGTAAGTAATATCAGATACCCAAACTTGTGATTTTTTTGAGAGCCTAAAGGTACGATCTAATACATTGTCCATTATTTCATGTGAATGTTTTGAATTAGTTATCACCTTAAATTTTGCACCTATATTGCTGTGCAGGCCTATTTATTCATATTCCTAACAAACTATTTTAGAAATTTAATATATTGAAGCTAATTCAATAACAGGCATGTCTACCATGCTGTTTTTTTATCAATAGAAACGCATGAAATTTGGTTTTAGAATCACTCCAAGCCTAATCATACTTATGTTTTTCTTATAATCTAAAAGATTTTCTGCGGTACCTTGCCACCACTGTAATGTAAAATATTGGTTCGTCTTTGCGAATGGTTTCCAACTGATTTCAGTTAGAAAGCTCCCTCTATCAAAGTTTTTACCCATTCGAGCGGAAGCATCTGCAAATAATTTATTCTTTATAATCATCCAGGACATTTGTATTTCGCCATATCCGATGTACTTGGTAATGTCTGGATTGTCAGAGATACCGATAGGAGCCCATAGTTTGAGTGAGGCGTGTAGGTTTTTAGAAAAGATCTGTGCGTACCTTATAGAAACAAAATTCCAACTGCGGGAGAATGTACTGTCTCTCCCATTAGATTCATGTTCTATAGAAAACATGAGCAATTTAGAAAACTCACCCTTGCTGTAAATAGGTTTTATCAATAAAAGACCTGGGTTGTAGTTTGTTTCAGCAAATGGGCTTGAATTACGAAAAATATCCCAAAATGATTTTTGAGTATAGGTAAAATAAGAATAGATTTCGCCAGGTAATGCTTCATTGTTTATTCGGTATTTAAAACTGAATTGAAATTTAGCATCTGAATTATATGCATCCGGCTTTTGGTTCATAGGAACTCCAACAATGAAATAGTTGTCCTTAAATATTGTAAAGGCTGGGGAGGATTCAATAATGTTATCTACGGAATCCTTATTCATGTGAACTTGTGAAAATAGGAGGTTGTAGGGTAAAACAAGTAGTAAAGTAAGTAATGATGCTGTAAATATGGGAAAGTACTTTTTAATAACTTTAAAGCAGTTAGGTTGTATGTTTTTCACGTTTATTGTTTTTCGAAATATTCCCTATTATAACAAAGATTATAGCCATTTTGTTTTTCTTTTTGATTGTTACTACAGCACGAAGAATATAATACTTCTAGTACGTCATCAACCTAAATTGAACATGTAGCGCTATTATTATTAGTATTGATAAGTTTCAGAAAATGTTTTTTTATATAGGTATAAAGGGTTCTAATTCGTATCATGATTAATAGGTGGCATAATTCTTTGCTTTAAAAAAACAATTAAGTCTTTTGTTATGTTTAATAAAATGAAAATTAACTATAAAAAACATAATTATGACAGGATTAGGCTCAATTAAATTTGGAGATGTGACCATCAAAATACTGAGCAACAGTGACTCTTTAACTGTTGCAGAATTACATTTTCCAGTAGGTGCAGTAGCAGCATTACACCAGCACGTAAATGAAGAAAATAACTATGTTGTAAAAGGGGTTTTTGAAGCTACAGAAGGTGCTTCAAAAGCAATTATTAATCTTGGTGATGTAATATATGTTGCACCAAATGTTCAGCATAATCTCAAGTGTATAGGGAATGAAGATGGTATCATACTTACATCATGGACACCTTCACGTAAAGATTTAATTGAAAAAATATCCCATTAAAGTTCATTGTGCTAACATTTTATTTACGCCAAATAATTGGAGTGCTACTAAAAATAGTAGACCGTTTAGCGTAAATTATCTATCTTGAAGAAACAATATGCTAGTCGGTATTAGTCTCCGTAAAGTTTCCTAAAGATTTTATGGCTACCTGTCCAATTTTTTGCTGATAATCTACATTGTGTATGTTTTCAAACTAAATTGGACATTTGATATTCTAAATTGATTGAAGAAAAAAGAAAGCTACAAGAGTAATTAAGTAGCATAAAGTAGACTATCAATAGTGATTTTTCCTAATTCATTTTACCAATATTGTTCTGCTTAAGAATTTAAGGTTTTATAGGATGAGTTTTTGTTTTTTGATAAATTTTGAAAAGCATCTTGTTCGCTTAAAGCCGAAAACTATATTCGAATATTTTGTGTGTTTTTAGTTAGATCAATTTTAATACCTTATAACTTGTTATTAATCTTTTGATTATTCTTGCTGTCAAATTCTGTACCCTAATATACGGTGAGAATACCTACATTATATATTGTCTTAGCGCTTTTAGTTCCTATAATTATTTTTGATTTATTGTATATGTATTGCTAACAACAGCGTTGTTTAGCACATCGTTATAACCAAGAATAAATCCATTTCTTTCCTAGTGGAAATTTGTATTCGTATACCCCCAAATCTTAGTACTTACTAAAAGAATTGCTGATTTGTTCTGCTAACTCTATTTATAAAATCATGGACCAACGTATTCACTTTGTTTATGAATAGGTTTGTTTTGATAATAAATTCCTAGGTATGTTTTTTTCATTTTTAAGGCACCACTTCCTTTACAACCAGTCACTTCAATTATGTGTAAAACCTATTATTTTTTTTGCTAGATATCCATATCCTATTTTGAAATAGTGTATAGGTGTGGTAAAATATTCATCTGATAAAAAGTGGAGGAAGCTCCTGGAGAAGGTTGTCCATCATCAGCAGAAGGAACTAAAACTACTTCAACTTGTTTAGTCAAAGTTTGAGCTTTTACTGATTGGATTAAACGGATTACAATGTAGAACGGATTATACGAGATAGATTTTCATTTCATCATTTTGATTTATTGGCAAATGCATAGTTCGATTTCGTTAATAACACCTTATCCTGTAAAATTAACAATTTGGTAATAATCAATATAATATTAATTAATATTTAGGGTGAAATTCCTGGTTTTGATGTTTGTAGATGAAGATAAGTTAATGTGAGGCAAATATTGTATTAACATTTGATGGCTAGTTTTGCTGGCAAATTAACTGGATAACATTTTATATGAAAATCAAATCGAACAAATTATTGTGGGTACTGATGGCTTTATCAACGACCTCGATTTCTGTACATGCCGAAACATTTTCTTTTTCGGAGAATATGTTAATTAACCAAGAACTATTGCAAGGAAAGGTTTTAGGGAAAGACGGCGAGCCTTTGGTTGGTGCTACAGTTATTAATCAAAGAACAAAAGTATCATCGCAAACAAATTCGATAGGTGATTTCAGTATTGAGGCTATAAAAGGAGACTTACTCTCAGTTTCATATATTGGTTATGCAACATTGTCTTATAAAGTAGATAATCAGTTGAGACCAGAGATTATATTGAATAGTGATGGTAAAGAAATTGAAGAAGTCTATGTTTCTATAGGATACCAACAAGTAAGAAAGTCTGATGTGACAGGTGCGATTTCAAGTGTAAAGGCTGATGAATTGAACTTGACTTCACCAAAATTAGGTCAAGCAATGGTTGGTAAAATTGCTGGTGTGCAAGTTATGCAAACTTCCGGTGCTCCTTACGATGGTACAAAAATTAGAGTACGTGGTATGGGATCAATTAACGCAGGTTCAGATCCTTTATATGTAATAGATGGTTATCCAGCAGGGAATAATTTGAATATCAATCCTAATGATATAGAAAGTATAGATGTATTAAAGGATGCTGCTTCTGCTGCGATTTATGGTTCAAGAGGAGCTAGTGGGGTTGTCCTTATCACAACAAAGAGAGGTAAAGAGGGGAAAAATAATATTGATTATGAATTACTAGGAGGTTTTGGACAATTATCAAAGAAGATTGATTTACTGAATTCTGAAGAATTTATTGATTTATTAATTGATGGCCGTAATAATACGTATAGAGACTTAGTATTAGGAAGAGGCATGGCTTGGGACGACGCTATGCGTTTTGATGATAATGCATCTCGTGTTTCTCGTGTTGGTAATGCTGGATCTATTACTATTCCTGAAGAATACTATGATTTTACTACTGGAACAGCTAAAAAAGCTAAATATGATACGGACTGGCAAGATGCATTGTATAGGAATGCACCCTTTCAACGTCATAATTTGTCGGCTTATGGGGGTAGTGAAAAGACAAAGTACTATGTGAGTGGTTCCTATCAAAACCAACAAGGTATAATGCTTAATACAGGTCAAGAGACTTTTAATATACGTGTAAATGTTGATTCTAAAGTGAGTGATCGTTTGACTGTAGGAGCTAATGTAGCGTTTACATATAATGATAATAAAGAAGTGACTACTGGCCGTTTTGACAGAAGTCCATCTATGTCTGCTTTAATATATGCGCCTACATTACCTGTTTATAATGAGGATGGCACCTATGCGCAATATGAAATGGCTGCGCTTTCTGCAGCTCAATATGGTATTCAAAATCCAGAAAATCCTCTTGCTTATGTTTCTAAGATCAAAAATACAAGATTAGGCAAGCGAGGTTTGTATAATGCTTTTGCAGATTTTAAGATATTGGATGGTTTATCTTTACGTGTGAATGGTGGTTTATCTACTAATGATCAGAAATATGATTATTATAGGCCTACAAGTATTTCGAACGGGAACAATCAACCGTTCTCAGATAATGCGAAATCGGCAGCTTATGCAGATGCTAATAATAGAAGCGAAATTGACAAGCTGGTAGAAGCAATTTTAAACTATAACAAAACGTTTAGCGAAAAACATACGATATCTGCACTTGCAGGTTATTCTGCACAAAGGACAGATACGGATTATATTGCTGTACGCGCTAGAGGTTTTCAAAATGATGCTATAGGTGAAATCACCGATAAAGGAGCAGATCCTTCAAACTTTGTATTAGAAGATGCCTTTAAAAGAGTAACTACATTACAGTCATATTTCTCACGTGTTAATTATAGTTATGATTCGAAATATTTCGTGTCAGCATCATTACGTACAGATGCTTCTTCACGCTTTGGTTTGAATAATAAATGGGGGGTATTCCCATCGGTATCTGCTGGATGGACGGTATCAAATGAAAGCTTTTATAATAATTGGTTAGGTTCAGGTTCTACTGTGAAGTTAAGAGCAAGCTGGGGACGTAGTGGAAACAACAATATTGGTGATTATGCAAATATCACAAATTTTAGTAGTCCGACTGGTGTAATTATTGGTGATAGAGTAGAGACGGCTTATTATCCATTGGATCTTAAAGATTCAAATCTTGGATGGGAAACTACATCTCAATATAATGCTGGATTAGATATCGGATTATTAAATGGTAGCGTAAATGTAATGGCTAATGTTTACTTGAGTAGCTCCACTAATCTATTATTTAATCAACCAATTTCTGCTATATCTGGCGCAAATACAATCTTAACAAATCTTCCAAATAGTAAAGTTCAAAATAAGGGTTTTGATATTCAATTGGACACCAGGATAATACGTACTTCAGATTTCAATTTGGGATTTAGTGGTAATATAAATGTGAATAGAAATAAAGTACTGGCTCTTGGGGGAGCTTCTACAATCTTTACTAATGGTGCTGAGCGTTCGTATATCACACACGTGACACAAGAAGGCAGTCCTATCGGAATGTTTTATGGATTTAAAGTTTTAGGTTTAGCTACTGAAGAAAATTATCAAACTGTTGCCCCATCATCAGCATCGACGACTGCGTTGCAGCCTGGTGATTTATATTTTGAGGACGTTGACGGTAATGGTATCGTTAATGATGAAGACAAACGTATCATAGGTAATCCACATCCTGATTTTACATATGGTTTTGCTATAGACCTAAATTATAAAGATTTTGATTTTAGAACTTCTTTTAATGGTTCACATGGCAATGATGTGTTAGATGGATATGATTATTATTTGTACAATATGGAAGGTAGTGGTAATCAATATGCAGATGTAGCTCAACGATGGAGATCTCCAAGCAATCCTGGTAACGGTGAAGTGTACCGTGCAGCGCGTGGTGGTACTCAAAGTAATAGTACTCGTTTATCAACTTTTTATATTCAAGATGCTTCTTTTTTAAGAATGACAAATGTGATGCTAGGCTATACATTGCCTAATGAGGTGGTAAATAAATTGAAATTGGGTGGTTTGAGATTCTATGCTTCAATCGATAATCCATTGACATTTTCAAAATACAAAGGTTATAATCCGGAGCCAGATTACAATCAGCGAGGAAATCTTACACCAGGAGTTGATTACGGTTTATATCCACTTGTAAGATCATATAATTTAGGTTTAAAAGTTACATTCTAAAACAGAATTTCTATTATTTTAATAATTGTCAACAATGAAAAAGCGATATATTTTACCATTTATTTTATTAGCCTTAGGCTCTTGTAAGAAAGATTTTCTCAATCAGAGTGATCCAAATGCTGTTTCTGTAGAGAACTTTTTTAAAAGTGAAAGTGATGTTGGGGCTGCCGTAAATGGTCTTTACGAAGTATTAAGGTCAGGAAATACAGTAGGCGAAGGGAGTGCATTATATAATGAAGAACGTTCGGACAATGCTGGTAGAGATGATAATCAATCCAATGCAGGAGAGCCATTTCAATTTAATGATTTTTCGATATTACCTAGTAATAGTTATTTGAGAACACATTGGTCTGCTATGTTTGATGGGATAGCTAGATGTAATACAGTTTTATCAAGAATCGAACAGGTGGAATTATCAAATGAAGCATTGAAAAAAAGATATATTGCCGAGGCTAAATTTGTACGAGCGTTATTATATTTTCATATGGTTCGCAAATTTGGAGATATTCCTTTAGTTACAGAAGAAATCACTACAAAAGAGCAAGCTGTTGCTTTAGCATTTCGTGTGAAAGAGGTTGAAGTGTATAAACAAATAGTAAAGGATTTGACTGATGCATTGGATAGTAATTTGCCAAATCAGCAGTGGGAATATCAAGTTGGGAGAACCTCAAAAACGGCTATAAATGCACTTTTAGGTCAAGTGTACTTGACAATGGGGACGACATTTACAGATGATAAACAAGCTAATCTTTTGAAAGCTGAACAACATTTAGAAGCTGCATACGCAGCCCGTACTTTTGGAGAGTTGTCTGAAATAAACTATAGTGATGTTTTTGATGTGAATCAAAAAATGAACTGTAAAGAGTTGATTTTTCAAGTTCAATATTTGCAAGGTGATCAGAAATACCACTCTAATATAGCACGTAATAATCAAGCTAGAGGTGAAAATATTAATTCTCAATTTCCTTCAACTGGTGTAGGTACTAGAGCAAGTAAAGACTTGGTAAGTGAATATGAAGTCGGAGATATTAGAAAAGAATTCTCTGTGAAATTCGCTACTGATTCTCGTGTTAATGATTGGTTTGTTACCAAGTTTAGAGATAATAGTGCCGCTGCAGGAACTACTGGCTGGGGCGGTAATGATTGGATATTGATTCGTTATGCTGATGTGATGTTGATGTTAGCTGAGACGAAAATGTACTTAGGTGAAGAAAGTGAAGCGATTGTTTTATTGGATGAGGTACGGGAGAGAGCAGGTTTGCCTTCGTATGATATTTCAATACAAAATCCTACTTATGTAAATTTATACCCAACATTGAAAGATGCGATTTTGCATGAAAGACGTGTAGAATTAGCGTTCGAAAATCATCGTTGGTTTGATTTAATCAGAACTTACAAGCCACAGGAATTAGTTGATTATTTTTCTACAAAAAACCAAGCTAATTATGGCAATGCTAAGCTGTCTAATATTAGTGTCAAAGATAGATATTTTCCAATTCCTTTTGATGAGTACAAGTTAAATCCTGAGCGAATGTATCAAAATATAGGGTATAATTAATGTTATGAGAGCCTTTATTATATGTTTATTATTTTTCTGTGCTACCATTAACCTGGTGGCACAGAACTCAAACAAAAGCCCAATACCAAGTTCTCCAGAAGAATGGGGGATTTCAAAAAACTACTATTTAAACTACCTTCTTTATAAACAGCCATCTATTATAGAAACATTAGTTTTAAATGATAAAGGAGTTGGACAATTGTTGTCGGAAAAGAAAAAGGCATTGCATAATGCTGTAGTAGATTGTAAAGATGTATCGTGTTATATAGACCGATTTAAGTGGTCTGATGATGAGATATTGATATTACAAAAGTCTTTAAATCGCGCTTATGATGAGCAAGAAGATTTCAGAACACTAGTGCATGAAATATTGATGTCAAGTTCTAAATATAGTGTAAATGATAAGCTTATTTCTCCAAAAGAATATTTAACAATTGCGTTGGTACAAGACTTTAAGGCAATGAATTTTGCAATTGATGTATATGCAGGAGGAAAGAAACCTAATTATCCACGAATCGATTCGATATCATTCAATACCTCAAATAAATCATATTTGAATGTACTGAAAGATGTGCAACAAGATGTTTTGAAAGATATGAAGCAAAACTCAGCTGTTTTCTTTTTACCGATGATTTCAGCAATCCGTTTTTTGGAGATTAATGAAAGATGGGATGCTGCTTTATTGGAGCCATTGGAGTATAACGAAAACCTAGCTGCTATTGTTAAAAGCAAAGATTTGAATTGGAGTAAATATCCATATAGCGCTTTATTAGTCTTAGGAGCTGGTCCTGATAAGTATAATCAACCTATTAGTCCGGGCGGTATATTGAGATGTAGAATGGCTGCAAGAGCTTATCAAGAAGGTTTAGTTCCATTTATTATTGTTTCTGGAGGAAGAGTACATCCTTACAAAACTCCCTATGTCGAAGCTATTGAAATGAAGAAATATTTGGTTGAAGTATGTAATATTGCCGCTGACGCTATTTTGATAGATCCCCATGCGAGACATACCACAACAAATATGCGCAATGGTTCACGACTGTTATTAAAATATGGATTTCCAAAGGATAAAATGTCCTTAGTAGGAAGTAGTATTGGGCATATTGATACAGTGGAGAAAATGGGTAATCGTTGTGTAAGGGAATTAGGGTATGTTCCTTATACTCTAGGAAAGAGAGTTTCTGATGTATTGTTGGAGTTTTTACCTTCTGAATCATCTTTTGTTATCGATTGGGATGAACCATTAGATCCATAAATAAATAGAAAAGTCATTCATCAGATGAATGACTTTCCTGAAACTAAAGTGTTTTTTATTAATTGTAATCGCCAATATTTCTTATGAAATATTGGCGATTTAGCTTTTAGCTATCTATTATAGTGATGAAATTTTGATGACCTTATATAGGGTATGCTCTAAAAATGGTTTGTGTTTTACCATTCTTTTTTACGTAAATAATCAACCAAATAAGGAGTTCTGTCTGTTTGAATAATTCTGGCATTTAATTTATTTATCAAATAGCCGTAAGCAGCATCTGGATTGTCAACAGCTAAATCATCATCATGACCGCCTGCTAATGTGTCCCAAAGGGTGTTGTACCAAATTAGACTTTTACCTTTTAGACTTTTAGCGAGTTCTTTTGGCAGAGGATTTGAATCGTTTTTGTAAACGAACTCATAAGCGACAGGGTTAAGTTGTTTGTCAAAATCTTTAATGAGTTGTAAAGCATTTGCATTATCCAAGTTGATAATAGGCATATAAATCACTTTATCTAAATATTGGTGAAATTGCTGCTTTACAGTTTTTACATCCTTATTGCCTTTCATGACTATATGATCCGTCGTATTTGTTTTTTCTAGAATTGGATATATATCATCAAAAATATCATAAGCCTTATCCAAATTCAACATTACCTTGCCTTTGGAGAATAATAAAGCCTCTTCTAAAGTAGGGATATTATGTCTGCTGCGTATACCAGCGCCATTTTTTAGCTTTAATGTTCTTAATGAATCTAATGTCCAATCAGATACTTTTCCCTTACCTGTAGTTGTACGCTCTAATGTTTTGTCATGCATCAATATGATATGACCATCCTTTGTTTTCGCTACATCTATTTCTACAATATCTGCGCCGGCTTCGATTGCTAAATCAATAGCCTTGATTGAGTTTTCTGGAGCCTGTCTCCATTCGCCACGATGTGAGACTACAAAGACTTTACTTTCATCACGATTTATTAATGCATTGCGCGTATCCGTGATTTGTGCTAATAATACATTATTAGCAAACAGAATAGTCAGTGCTAAGAAGATCTTTTTCATGTTTTATAAATTAGGATTCTAAGAATTGTTAATGTGTTATATAAAATTAATTTTGGTTAAAATATGAGGTGTTAAAGCTGTTCTGATCTATATTCAAATTTTGATTATATAGACTACAAATTAAACACTTATCTAATAAATTAGCGTTAATTTTTTGGAAATTTATTGTTAATAAATGAGCTGTCATATGATCTCTAGTTTTACAGTTAGCGTATAGGAGCATACTTTAAACGGTCTCATACGCAAATTGGAGTGTTATCTTTGCGTGGAGATAGATTTTAAGAAATAGATTTAAACTATGTGTGTTAATGTAAATTGGATATCTAAGTATACTCTTATGTCGAGTGCCTGGTGCGATGACTTTGCCAAAGAATGATACAAAAGTAGAATTCCCTCTTAAGCGCTTGGTTATCAGTAGGAGGGAGCGGGGATATTCAACAAGGACTCATAGTTCATTCAGATAGCGGCATCCTGTATGCTTCAAATAAATCACCAATCTTTTTTCTATTAATATAAAAATAATACAAAGGATGCGTAGAAAAGAGAATTGTAGGGACAATGCAATAGCCGAAAGTTACTTTAAAATAATAAAGTATGAGTGGCTAAATACATTCAAATATATTTCTTCGGAACAAATATCTGATTCTATTGCTGAGTATATAAAATGGTTTAATACAAAAAGAATACATTCCAGTCTAGGTTACTCAACTCCGCTGGAAATTAAAGCGTATAAATAAAAAAGTGGCTTGAGAAAAATAGTCCTAAAATATTAGGAGTCCTAAAATCAATAACTCATCTATTGATGAGATAAAGCTTTATATTTTTAAACCATCGCAAAAATAAAGAACATTCCCTACAACTACCAAATTCTTCGCCAGCTCAAACAAATGTGCTTCTGATTCAAAAAAATGCATCATATACCCGGCTGTATTCGGAAAAATAAGGAGATCACCTACTTGCGGAAACTGCGAAAAGGCAAGCTTACGTTTCAAGATCAATTCCTGCTCCAGGCAATAGGATCCGACAAGGTATCCTTCACAATAATCCGTATTTTCGAGGTTTTCTGTTTGTGGAATATGAATTGGATCCAACAAAAAATCGGCACTGGAACTGCGAAGCTGTGTGCGGTTCATTTCCAGCCCAAACAACCAATTTCCGTCTGAATCCTTTTTACGAAATGCAACTTTGGCTACCGTTATACCACATTGGTCGAGTAAAGAGCGCCCCGGTTCCATTCGTAATTCTATGTTGCGTTTTCTGAGCAACTCAAAAAGTGGCTGTTGCTGCGTTGAAGAAATGGAAGTTAATATGGATTTTAGAAAATCGGTTTTGTGGAGCTCATTATAATAAGGATAGACCGTAGGTTCACCATATAGCTGATTGTTTAGCTTGATCATTCCCAGCGCATCGTTCTGATACGTAATAGGTTCTCTTTCATCCAAAACGGCACGTTTGAGTTCACGGTGAAAATTTTCCCATTCGAATTTGTCGGACAGATAATTCATCAAAAATCCGCCGCCGATGTCCAGCGATTCGGTATTGATCCCTTGTTCATACAATCGGTCTATGAGCTCCAAAGATTGCTCGATGGCAGTTACACGTTGCTCCACCGAATAGCCGTTTAGGTGAAAATGCAATCCCGAAAATCGTAACAAAGGTTCTTCCTTGCGAATTTTCTGAATAAACAAAAAGGCTTCTTCCGAAGTAAATCCGAATCGGGTGGGTAAGGTCTTTCCTTCGAAATGGAAACTTCCCAAACGAACATTGACCGTGATTTCCTTTTGCTTGTCCCGGACAATTTGTTGCAACAAATCCCATTCGTCCATGTTGTCCAATACCACCGTTATCTGATGCTCAACTGCCAATTCAAGTAATTGTCTGTTTTTTACAGCAGCCGTCAAAATGAGGTCTTTCGGGGCGATGCCCGCATCCAAACATTGTTTCAGTTCTCGGAAACTGGCGGTATCAGCTCCTTGTCCCTGTTTTGAAGCTGCAAGTGGGAAAACAATGCATTTGTTGGCTTTTCGGGCAAAGAAGATTTTGTATTTCAGTCCAAATTTTTGGAATACCTCCTGATAAGCCTGTATATTCTCCCCGAAAGGTGCCAAAGAATGTACATTGATCGGAGATCCGTGCTCTTCTATCGCGGAAAGCAGCAATTCAGGATGTCCTATTAGTTCTTTTATCCAAGGATGTAATAATGGCGTTAAAGGAAGATGTTGTATGTGTTGATTGGTGCTCATTTACAATTATTTCTAATAGTTTTCAATTATGATTCGCTAGAATTTTGCGGTGTTGTTCCAAAGTATCGGTTGCCCAATTTGATGCAAGATTGTTTTTTTTACGAGACAAGGTATCGTTATCCAACAAAAATCCTTCTGTATTACTGCCGTACACATAAAGCGGAATATCTTTTTCATAATTCAGTGCTTTTCCGTTGGCATTTATCCATATGCAACCGGGTCGGTAGCTATCATTTTGATAAGGTTCGACCAACTTATTCTTCCATAAATTTTGATATAGCTCGGAATTGCTCAGCGATAAATTCGGGCGGGCAATACGTGCATCGACAATAAAATCCACATTTTCCCGGTTTTCTTTGGATTGCAATATAAACTGATTTTGTTCTTTATAATACGTTAAATCCACACCTGCTTTCCATTGAACTTGAATAATGCCTGCTGCCATCAATGCTTTTATTTTTTTCATATTTTCAATCGGTGGTCCGTAACTGGTTCTACAAAATGCCCCAAACAATTCCGTATCCAAAAATTTATGAGATTCACCAGTAAAACCTCCTGCCCGATAGATATTTGATATTAATGGTGAGGCTTCCCGCCAAACCGAAGCGGCAGCCATCAATGGACTTTGTAATTCGCCTTTTTCGGCTTCGGCAATTAGTGATTCCACATAACAGACATACGATTCCTGTAGCTTTCCTACCTTTGGAATCTGTGGAAACAATAAATCCTGATAGCTGAATCGGTCCTTTTCTGGCAGCGAGAGTATATAGGCTTCTACATCACTTGCCTCACGGGTTTGGAGCTGCGTGCTGTAATAAGCGAAATTCAACTCCCTTTCCAACCAAGGAAATAGTTCGGTTCTGAAATCTATTTTTCTCTGCTTTAGAATGGTTTGTATTTCATCAAACCATTTTTCATTCAGATAATGAAGCTTATAGGTATTTTCTCCATAGATTGGTCCACGAGGCATAATAGGCAGTTGATTCCGGGAAAAGGGGAACAAAATAGATTCTTTTCCGCTGGGAATATAGTTATCCGCTTTATCAAAGAGACCTCCTCTTCCTTCGGTCAGTTGCAAAGCAACATCAATAAATGTCAATCCCCAACCAATAATGCCTACCTTTTTCTTAGGTGGAATTTTATCTAAAACCTGAACGGGATAAGCTGCGGTCAAATAATTTTCAGGAATGGAATTTTCCTGAAAGTCGATCATTGGAAAATTGCGGTAACAATGTCCCGTGGTAAGTAAAACGTTGTCCAACCAGAAGTCACCATTATCCGTTTGAATCCATAATTTTCCCTCGGAATTTGATTCTATATTTCGGACTTTTTCAGGAATGAGTCTTAATTGGATGTTTTCGGGTCTTGAACCAATGACCTGCATCGTAACATACTGCAAATAATGACCCACCAAAGCCCTGGAAGCAAAATCCGTAGGCTTAACTTCCCTTTTATCCGTCTTGAATTTTTGAATCCAATCCATCATATTCAAATAGTTTTTTGATGAATTTTTAGTTCTATCCCAAGCATCTACGTGACCGATACAATAGTTGATGAGCAAATAGTCAGGTTGGTCTACTTGATAGTTCGGACCACATCCAAAATTTTCCGTATCGTTAAACCACAGAATTTGCCAATTGCCTGATATTTTTTCCTCTTTTATACGACTAAACAATTCCTCCAAAGCGTATAAGCCCTTCGGACCTCCACCTACGATGCCTACTTTAAATATCGAATCACTACCCGGTACAAAATCTGATTGCCGATGGATCTGTTTATGGATAAAATCTTTTTCCTGACCAGGTTCCGATGCTATATGTATGGATTTCCAAATCACTTTTCCAATGAATTAAATTGTTGGTTAACCCAATATTCGGAATAAATGGTGTTCAGATATCGTTCGCCGTTATCGGCAAAAATGGCTACTACGCTACTGTTGTCTGGGATGTCGAGCAATTTTTTTTCTATAGCCTTTACTACAGCTCCTGAAGAGCCACCTGCCAATATGCTTTCGGTTTTCAGCAAATGATGGCACCCTTCTACGGATTCCCTGTCCGAAATCATGATTACATCTTCTACCTGCTCTAGATTTAAAAAGTTAGAAGGGTGACTGGCACCCATTCCGGGAATGATTCTCTTATTTGGTTTGTCACCAAAAATCACACTTCCAACAGCATCTACGGCAATTATTTTGGTAAGGGCGTTGTGCTTAAGGATCGCATCGCCCAATCCACGTAATGTGCCACATGTACTGGTAGATACAAAGATATAGTCAGGTTCCTTTCTCAGGCTGTTTAAGATTTCCAGAAAGGTTTGCTCGTGTGCCGAAGGATTGTCCATATTGTGGTATTGATCCGGCCAAAAGCTATTGGGAATTTCCTGTAGCAACTCCTGTACTTTACCTAATCGTGTTTTGAGATATCCGCCATTTCCATCGTGCTTATCGACTGTGATAATTTCCGCCTCGAAGGCTTTTAAGATATTGACGGTTAAAGTATTGATATGAGGATCCGTCACGAGTATCAAACGCAAGCCGAAATAATGACATATTCGAGCCAGCCCAATACCCATATTACCTGAAGTGGATTCTATAATGGTCGTATTATCGCTCACAATACCTTTGTCCATTGCATTCTTTAGAATATTGAATGCTGTACGGTCCTTTATGCTTCCTCCGGGGTTAAACATTTCCAATTTCCCATACAATTGTACCTTTGAATCGCAAAAAACACGATTCAAAGGTATCAATGGCGTATTCCCAATACAACTTAAAATTCCAGAATGTTGTACTATTTTTATCTTATCCATAGGAGATAGATTTTAGTTAATTTGATAGTCCACCTCTGTGAGTTGCCCGGAGCAATATTAATCAATCATATATAGGTAAAACAAATTCTAAGCCGGAACTTTTCTCGGTTTTTCCCTATCCCAGACACGATGACCTTTCATTGCTGTAATGAAATCATTGATCAGGTCTTTTGTGCTTTCCAATATCACGCCCTGGTCTTCTTTAACTAAAGTTTCCTTGATAAGCTCTTCAGCCTCTTTGGCAAAAGCAATGGCTTTACAATGGCGAAAACCTTCATTAATGAATTGTATGTAATCGGGATTGTCCGCTAATTTCTTTACAGAATCGCCATCGGGTGTATAAAAAGCATCATATAAAACAGACGAATCTGTGAGGTACGAATGTTGTACATCTTCTGTTCCACCTTCTTTAAACTGCAGCTTTCCTACATGTGAAGCAATCAGTACGGCTTGAGCCCCTTCTTTTTCCAAGGCTTTTTTCATCCTGTCCACAGAGGTTTTACTAACCCCATCATCTACTAAAAAGGCTACTTTACGGGTTTCTATCGTTCCTTCTCCGGGCGTAATTTTCATACTGAGAGCTTCTGATTTTTCTACCTCGGGCTTTTTCGGTTTGATCGGATATTCCGGATGATTCTGGCGGGCAAACTTCAAAGTTAATTCATCCAGTTCTTTAGGAGGTGTCAAGTTTAAATTATCACCTACCTTCTTCGCTAAATCCTTATCAACTTGGTTCAAAATAGCCAATTCTCTTCGGCGGATGTTCACATCATCTACCTTGGATAATTCAAAACTCAAAGCACTGATAATATGTTCCTGTTCTTCGGGGCTTTGAGAATGAAAGAACAAGCGTGCCTGTGTAAAATGATCTGCGAACGAATCTGAACGCGCCCTCACTTTTGACGCATCAATAGCTTGTCTATGTGATTGGAAACCTGTTGTTTTTCCCTTAAGCATGGCATGATAGGGGCAGCCCTCAGCCTTGCTGTTTGGGAAATAACTGACTGCTCCCTTTAGAATATCCATCCGTCCGAAACCGTCCTTCTGATTATTATGCTTTCCGTTAATCGGTCTGTTGATCGGAAGTTCATGGAAATTCGGCCCACCGAGCCTATAATTTTGTGTATCCATATACGAGAAAATCCTTCCTTGCAGAAGTGGGTCGTCGGATATATCAATTCCGGGAACCAGTCTTCCAGGGTCGAAGGCCACCTGTTCGGTTTCTGCAAAGAAATTTTCAGGATTTTGGTTCAAGGTCATCGTTCCGATGATTTTTACCGGAACCAATTCTTCCGGGATAATTTTGGTGGGGTCCAAAATATCGAACGAAAACTTCAGCTCGTCTTCCTCGGGAATCAATTGTACACCTAAATCCCACTGTGGAAAATCACCATTTTCAATTGCTTCCCATAAATCTCGGCGATGAAAATCAGCATCAAAACCTGAAATTTTCTGTGCTTCGTTCCACGCTACGGAATGTACGCCCAAACGGGGTTTCCAGTGGAATTTTACGAAAGTGGATTTTCCTTCATCATTGACAAATTTGAAGGTGTGTACGCCAAACCCTTCCATCATTCTAAGGCTTCGTGGAATAGCCCTGTCCGACATTACCCACATAATCATGTGTGCAGATTCGGGCATCAGCGAAATAAAATCCCAAAACGTATTGTGAGCAGAAGCTGCCTGTGGCATTTCATTATTTGGCTCGGGTTTTACTGCATGTACTAAATCAGGGAAATTCATGGCGTCCTGTATGAAGAATACCGGAATATTGTTTCCAACCAAATCGTAATTCCCTTCTTCGGTATAGAACTTGACAGAAAACCCTCTCACATCTCTGGCAAGGTCTGTTGAACCTTTAAATCCTGCTACAGTAGAAAAGCGGGTAAAAACAGGTGTCTTTGTTCCTTTTTTTAAAAAAGCAGCAGTGGTATATTCGGATAAATCGCCTGTTGCCTCAAATAGACCGTGCGCTGCCGAACCACGAGCATGTACTACGCGTTCCGGAATACGTTCCCGGTCGAAATGTGCCATTTTGTCGAAATAGATATGATCTTGTTGTAAAGATGGGCCTCTATTTCCTGCTTTTAGCGTGTTATTGTTGTCGTAAACTGGCACACCATCATTGGTCGTCAATACCTTTTGATCGTTGTCTGTCAAATGCTGGCCAAGCTGATCTGTTTTTACATTTTTTGCTTTTTCCATAGCCTGTAGTTTTATGATTGTTTATACTAATTATTTTAAAAAATCAACCCCCAAAAGATTATATATAACATTAAATAATAAGTTTTGTTTGAGTTATTGTTGTTTTAACACAGTATGTTAAATAATTATAACAATAAACTTTGGCGCATTTTGATAAATTCAAGGCTGCTAATTTTAGAAAAAAAGGTAAAGCAGATTATGTAGTGTTAACATGCATGCGTTATATGGTGTGTCTACTTTTGTTGTGACGAATTACTTGAGTTAGAAATTAATATATTTGAAGAATGGCAGCACAGTATGCCAATGAATTCAAGCTGATAGTAACGGAGCTATATAAATCTGGAATAAAGACAAAACATATCAGTGATGACTACGCTATCAATGATAGCATGATTAGTCGATGGAGCCAAGAATATCATTCCAAGTCTGGTGATTACTTCAAATAAAAGGAATTATCTATTGAGGAGCCACAGTTGAAAGATTTAAGTAAGCAATTAAAGGATGTAACCGAAGAGCGAGATATACTAAAAAAGGCAGTAGCCATCTGATTTAAGAGAGCTTTAGAGTTAAAAAATGTGGAACGCGGAGGGCTTATTTATTCTAGTTCTTATGTAGGAGTACTGATGAAGAAAATGGGATTTAAAAGTGTCTTGAGAAGAAAGTTTACAACAACTACCGATTCAATACATTCTTTTCCAATAGCGGGAAATGTGCTGGATTGAAGTTTTGAAAGTCTAGAAATAGGTGAAAGGTCGGTATCTAATATTACCTACATAAGAGTGAATGATAGAGGGAGTTCTTTGACTAAAATTATTGATTTTGCGGATATAAAAGTTATTGTATGGTCTTTAAAAAGCGTTATGACGACCAAGAATACATTCCTTAAAGCTTGGTTACCAGCTAGAGTAAGCAGTGATATTCAACAAGGACTCATTGTTCATTCAGATCGCTGCATCCAGTATGCTTAAAATTAAATGAGGTACAATGCAGTAGCCGAAACTTTCTTTAATACAATAAAGTAGGAGCGGCTATATAGATTCAAATACATCTCCTCTGAACAATTATCTGATGCTATTGCTTTGTATATAAACTCGTATAATACGAAAATAATATATTGCATTCTTGGCTATCGAACTCCTTTGGAAATCGAAATCAAATTAAAGTGTTTAATTAAAAAGTTGGCTTGAAAGAATTAATCCTAAAAATATTAGGTAGTCCAGATCTTACATGATCCCCTATTGATTCAAGTATGAGATGCTAAGTTCTCCGTAATTATAAATAAAAAAGCCTTCTCTTTTGGAGAATGCTTTTTTGTACCCATGTCCGAACAATTCTCAAAATTTTTCCTTGACGATTTGAAGAGAATCGAAGATTTGTTTTAGAAAGTTGTTTTTTGAAATTAAATATATTTGTACTTTATCCAACTAAATTGGACACTGAAGTCTACTTTACTAAAGGTGAATTTAGTCACTTGTAGAAGTAACATTTTTAAAGATATTAGTTGAAAAAAATAATAAGAACATTTAAAAATTGCTATTATTGATAATTAAGTTGTAGATATATAGATATAATCTATGCGATAATTCTAAATACAATAGAAGGTTTTATATACCTTAGTTGGCTGTATATATCATACCTAATATCAAATGCAGCAAATAATAGATTTTGTTTATAAAATAGTTTGGTCTGACGCGTTAGTTTTTCTTTGTTTAATTACAGGAATTTTCTTCACGATTAGATTTCGATTTCCCCAATTTACCCATCTAAAGCAGATGGTATCTTTATTATTTAAGGGGACTAGTTCTTCTACAGGTATTTCTTCTTTCCAAGCTTTTTCCTTAGCCGTTTCAGGTCGTGTAGGTACGGG
This sequence comes from Sphingobacterium rhinopitheci, assembly GCF_022627575.1. Lineage (GTDB taxonomy): Bacteria > Bacteroidota > Bacteroidia > Sphingobacteriales > Sphingobacteriaceae > Sphingobacterium > Sphingobacterium rhinopitheci. The sequence goes on along the minus strand of NZ_JADEYQ010000016.1, from coordinate 4,212 downwards.
TAATATAGCAGGTGTCGCTACAGCTATTGGTATGGGAGGTCCAGGTGCTATTTTTTGGATGTGGGTTATAGCTCTATTAGGTAGTGCTTCTGCGATAGTGGAATCCACCTTAGGACAAATGTATAAAGAAGTAAAAGATGGACAATACCGAGGAGGACCAGCTTTTTATATTTTGAAGGGATTAAATAATAAGATTTTCGCATGGGCTTTTGCTATAGTTACCATTATTTCGACTGGTTTTCTTTTACCTAGTGTTCAAAGTAATAGTATTACATTAGCAATTGAGTCTGCATTTCATATATCACCTTATGCTATTGCAATCTCTTTATGCTTATTATTAGCCTTTATCATTTGGGGAGGGGTAAGTAGAATAAGTAAGATTGCTGAATATGTAGTGCCTTTAATGGCAGGATTATACATCATCATGGCGCTAATAATAATTGCTTTAAACTACGCACAAATTCCCAGTGTATTTGCTCTAATTTTTAAGTCAGCCTTGAATATAGATTCTACCTTTGGCGCTATAGTAGGTAGTGCAATTGCTTGGGGAGTTAAAAGAGGTATTTATAGTAATGAAGCGGGGCAGGGAACAGCTCCTCATGCAGCCGCAGCCGCAGAAGTTTCTCATCCTATTAAGCAGGGGCTTGTACAAGGTTTTTCAGTGTACGTCGATACGCTTTTTGTGTGTACAGCTACGGCTCTTATGATTATATTTACTGGCCAATATAATGTCGTAAATCCTGAAGGAGGCTTTATTGTCCAGAATCTTCATTCTAATGTAGAAATGGGGCCTGCATTTACACAGTATGCTGTTGCTCATCATTTTCCCTTAATAGGCTCCTCATTTGTAGCGATTGCACTAACTTTTTTCGCATTTACAACGATAATGGCTTATTACTATATCGCGGAGACTAATATTAGTTTTATCCAATCGAGAGGATCTAGTAAATTACTACTAAATGGCTTACGTGTCCTTATACTCCTGTCTGTATTTATAGGTTGTATAAGCTCTGCAAAAATGGCATGGGATCTTGGTGATATCGGAGTCGGATTAATGGCTTGGTTGAACTTAATCGCTATTCTGTTATTGCATCGTAAGGTGTTAGTCCTTTATCAAGATTATAATACACAGTATAAAGTGGGGAAAGACCCCAAATATAATAATTCAAAATACAATTTTCCAAATATGGATTTTTGGAATAAAAACTAATGTATCTTATGTCACAATTAATTAATTTGAATGTCTTTAAAGACTTCTTTAAGTCTAGTAATGCAGGCGGAATTTTACTTTTTATATGCGTTATCCTTTCATTACTTATCGCGAACTCTCCTTTAGCAATCTCCTTGCAAGAATTCCTTGACCTAAAAGTAGGCTATGAAAGTGCTAGTATACATCTAAATTATTCCATTCTTCTATGGATAAATGATGGTTTAATGGCGATCTTTTTTCTATTGGTAGGTTTAGAGATTAAAAGAGAAATTGTAGAAGGAGAGCTATCATCTCCTAAGAAAGCATCTCTACCGATACTTTGTGCTGTAGGGGGCGCTATTGTTCCTGCCATTATATATTTAGGGCTTAATGCCGGTCAAACCACGAGTTCAGGTTGGGGAATACCAATGGCAACAGATATTGCATTTGCTTTGGCTGTAATCAATCTTTTAGGAAACAGAATTCCTTCAAGTTTGAAAATATTTTTAGCAGCACTTGCTATAGTAGATGACTTGATTGCCATATTAGTGATCGCATTCTTTTACTCTTCGGGTATTGAAGTTTCTTATTTAATGTATGCTGGAATAGGTTTGGTAGTACTTATTCTAATGAATAGATTTAATGTTCTTAACCCTTATCTGTATTTAATTCCTGGAGTATTTATTTGGTATTTTATTCACCATTCTGGTATTCATGCAACTATAGCAGGAGTACTTGTTGCAATGACATTACCAACGAATGATACAAATCTAGAATCTCCTCTAGAGCGTTTAGAGCATGCCTTAGTTAAACCGGTGAATTTTATAATTATACCATTATTCGCATTCGCAAACACGAATATAACGTTAGAATCTACTATGGTTTCAGGTTTGATTTCAGATCTAGGTTTAGGTATTGCATTAGGTTTACTACTCGGAAAGCCAGTTGGTATATTATTAGTGTCATATATTTGTACCAAATTAAGGGTAAGTTCCTTACCAGAGGGCTCGTCTTGGGGACATATTTTAGGAGTAGGTTTATTAGCAGGTATAGGGTTTACGATGTCTATATTTATCGCTATACTCTCATTTAATGATCCTACAAATATTGCAGAAGCTAAACTAAGTATATTAATCACGTCATTAATAGCAGGTATAGTTGGTTATTTAGTGTTAAGAAGCAACCAGGGTAAATCAGTTAATTAGCGTTTTGAAATAGCTCATACTTTTTATAATAAAGGCCTCTATAAATTTTCATTTAGAGGCCTTTTTTATTTCTGAAGGAGTTTTTAGTCTCAAAAAAGTTTAGTATACCAAGATGTAAAAAAGTGTTTGGAGGAAATATACACATCATGTACGTCATCAAACTAAATTGGACACTTATGTCTATCTCCTTAAGGAGAGATTGTTGTCATAAATTTAGTAATTTTTGTTGATTATACAATTGCCTTCTATTCTGAATAGAATTCATTTTGACCTGTTTTCTTTTTCTTAGAATTTGATCTGTTCTACCGAAATAGACATCAGCAGGTGTTAAATTTTTCAGTGATTCATGATAACGTTTTTCATTATAATTGTCTACAAATTCTGTTAAAGCTTCGATGAGCTGCTCGGGATGATAAAAATGATTGAGTTTGACTACATTTTTCATCGTCCGATGATATCGTTCAATTTTCCCTTGAGTCTGTGGATGCATTGGTCTTCCGTGCACTTGTTTCATCTTCATATCGCTTTTAAGATAAGTTTTCAGTTCGTTTGACACGTAGCAAGCTCCGTTATCCGATAGTAATTTCGGTTTCGCTTTCGACTTCAATTTTGCTTTAGCTATTGCTGTATCTACTGTCCTTTTTACATCCTCAGCTTTCATCGAGTCACATAATTCCCAATGAATAATATAGCGGCTAAAATCGTCCAAAACAGTACTCAAATAGTACCATCCCCAGCCAATAATCTTGAAATAAGTGAAATCCGTCTGCCACATTTGATGCACAAATGCTGTTTTATCTTTGAACTCATTAGCTGCTGAAATAAGAAAATGATTGGGTGCAGGAATCAAATCTCTTTGTTTTAGTATCCTATAAACACTTGATTCAGAAATAAAAACACCTTGTTCATCTGTTATTTTGTAAGCTAATTCTCTTGAAGACAACTCGGTATGTTCCAATGCAATCTCTACAACTAAATCCTTTTGCTCCTGCGGAATACTATTCCACTGTCTACGAATACTTCTTTTTGTTGATTCCAAGCCATCATAGCCATTTTTGAGGTAATTCTGATACCATTTATAAAAGGTACTTCGGGCAATTCCAAAGCTATCCAAAGTTGGTTTCACACCGATTTCACTCCGTGTGACTGCTTGAATGATTTCGTATTTTTCGCCTGCTGATAATCGCATATATTTCCTGTATTTATGGATTAATCCAGCATGTCTGAACTTTTTTTTACGATATCGTAACGAAGAACTAGATCGGCTACAATTTCTTTCAATCGAGCATTTTCTTTCTTCAAATCAGAGACCTCATCACTGGTTGCTTCTCGAGTAATATCACCTGAAAGACGTTTTTTTCCCGCTTCCATAAACTCTTTGTTCCATGAATAAAATTGAGATTGCACAATATTGTGCTTTCGACAGAGTTCGGCTACAGAAGTTTCTGCTCGTAAACCTTCCATAACGATTAAAATCTTTTGCTCTGAAGTGAAAATACGACGGGTGTGTTTTCGAATGTCTTTGACAAATTTTTCAGTGCTCTTTTTCTTTGGAGTTTCCATAATTAAATTTAATGTTTTTAATGAAAACCCTCCTTAAGATTATAACTTTAACGGATCATGTACAAAAGTTGTGGATTAGATAAAAAAATCTGAGATTTATGTTTTGATATTTGATATAAATGCACGACTCGTTTAAGGCTTTAATGCCATTGATTATTCCGGAGGGAGTTTCTGATTATTTTGAAATGACCCATTATACTAAAGAAGATAAAAGACTTGACATCTTTCTAGAAGAACTAAACCTTATACCTGAAG
>NZ_JADEYQ010000015.1 GCF_022627575.1 Sphingobacterium rhinopitheci | reverse complement strand
CTTCAGGTATAAGGTTTAGTTCTTCTAGAAAGATGTCAAGTCTTTTATCTTCTTTAGTATAATGGGTCATTTCAAAATAATCAGAAACTCCCTCCGGAATAATCAATGGCATTAAAGCCTTAAACGAGTCGTGCATTTATATCAAATATCAAAACATAAATCTCAGATTTTTTTATCTAATCCACAACTTTTGTACATGATCCCCTAGGTTCTCATCATGCCACAAAAAAAAAGAGTCCTAACTTTCGTTAGAACTCTTTTTTTGTCGGGGTGGCAGGATTCGAACCTACGACCTCCACATCCCAAATGTGGCGCGATACCGGGCTACGCTACACCCCGAAAAGGTATCCCCTTTTGTTTATTGTGATGCAAATATACGGTGTTTTCCATTCTTGTCAATACCCATCTCAAAAATAAACACTAAAACACTGATTTATTGAAAGATAAATTCTCAAAAAAGCTATCACAGTAGAACAAATCACCTATTTTATATAAAATAACAATACTTAGCCCACTAAAAATAGTATATAAACAATGTATACTCGTCCATAAACGAACACCTACAACGTAGATATCGTTAATCTAACAGCACATATATAGTATCGCTACAATACCTTCCAAAGAATATAAAAATTGCCTGCTGTGGCTAATCCCAATTTTTAAGTAATAGTTATTCACCTTGATAATATCATCATATACATATACTATTATGTATAATCCAGCGATATTAATTTATACAGGATAATAATTGCTGGAAATTTTCAACATTTGAAATAATTTGTGGAAAATTACTTCACAAGATATATAAACAATAAGTTTTTTTTATTACCTTTGCACTCGCTTCTCGAATGAAGGAGAAGTATTTTTTTAATAAAACATTTTAGATTTAAAAATAAAAGCTGTAATATTGCATTCCGATTTTTACAGGATATAAATCGTTTATAATTACTCGAAATCATGGATTTAGTAAAATTTGTAGAAGAACAAGCGGTAGTAAAGAATGAAATTCCCGCTTTCAAAGCAGGAGATACCATCAGCGTGCATTATAAAATTCGCGAAGGAAACAAAGAGCGTGTTCAAGTGTACCAAGGTGTAGTTATCCAATTAAATAGCGAAGGTACTAACTCTACTTTCACCGTGCGTAAAATCTCAAACGGTATAGGTGTTGAACGTATTTTCCCTGTAAACTCTCCTAACATTGAAAAAATTGACGTAAACAGCTACGGTAAAGTACGTCGCGCTAAATTATTCTATTTACGCGGTCTTACTGGTAAAGCTGCTCGTATTAAATCTAGACGTATTGCAAAATAAGTTTGATTTTACGAAACGTAAAAAACATAAAAAAGGCTGTAAATATTATTTACAGCCTTTTTTGTTTACCTTACAATTTCGGGCTTAGTGCCCATTATATCATCTATAGTAGATTTTACCTCTGCATTCAATAGTGGTAATACTTCCAAGGCTTTAAGATTTTCCAACAATTGGCTCTCTTTTGTAGCACCTAATATTGCTGTTGTTACATTGGGATTTGCGATACACCAGGCTATACTCAATGCCGTAAGGCTAACCCCCAGATCATTCGCATAATCGCCTAATTTCTTTACACGTGCGATCTTATCGTCTATAATAGCACGTTCTTTGAGCCATTCATACCCTTCCAGTGACATACGAGAGCCCGCAGGGATACCATTATTATATTTGCCTGTCAGCAATCCTGATGCTAACGGAGACCATATGGTCGTACCCATTCCTATATTGTCAAAGATAGAAAGAAATTCAGCTTCCATTTTACGACGATTGAAGAGGTTGTACTCCGGTTGCTCTACTGCCGGTCCTTCCAAACCCAATTGGCGTGCTACCATATGCGCTTCCATTATTTCGGCCGCAGACCATTCACTAGTGCCCCAATAGAATATCTTACCTTGCTGGATAAGTGTATTCATGGTACGAACGATTTCCTCCATAGGTACAGATGGATCTGAGCGATGACAATAAAACAAATCTAAGTATTCAGTTTGCAAGCGTACTAATGCTTCATCACAGGCTTCCATTAAATGCTTTCTACTGAGTCCATGTTGATTGGGTTTCTTGTCCTCTCCTCTCCAACCAAAAAAAGCTTTACTCGACAATACATACGAAGAGCGATCCCAACTTTTCTGCTTCAACACCCTACCCATCATTTCTTCTGACTTACCGGCAGAATAAACCTCCGCATTATCAAAAAAATTAATCCCAGCATCGTATGCAATTGACATCAAACGATCATTCTCTTGGTCATCAGTTTGCCTAGCAAAAGTAACCCATGATCCAAATGACAACACACTAAGCTGTAATCCCGATTTACCCATTCTTCTATATTCCATAATACGATATCATTTTTATTAAAAATAATCAATATATCACAATATTCATGTTACATAGCCTAAAATGTAGGAGAAAATATGTATTTTGAAATATTATAAACTATGAGAATTACATTCCTATTATCGCTCGTATTAGTCTTGGCAAAGACCACTTTTGCACAACATACCGTCAAAGAAGTATTAGCCATGCAGGGTATCCCTAAATCTTATGCAGCAGCAAAGACAAGTACTATTTTTACCATTGATGGTAAAGATGATGAATCTATATGGGCAACTACAGCGTGGACCGATAGCTTCCAAGATATAGAAGGACATGCTAAGGCTAAGCCCAAGTATGATACTAAGATAAAGATGCTTTGGGACGATGAGAATCTATACATCTATGCACGATTAGAGGAGCCTCATATATGGGGAGATTTAACTACCCACGACGCTATCATATACCACAACAATGATTTTGAGGTATTTATTAAACCTTATAACAACCAATCTACTTACTTTGAGCTGGAAGTAAACCCGCTCAATACAATATTGGATTTACTGATGACCAAACCATACCGTTTAGGGGGCGAAGCCATGATACATTGGGATATCAAAGGGATTCAAACGGCGGTATATACATCTGGAACAATCAACAACCCCAACGATAGGGATAATTATTGGGCTATAGAAATGGCAATTCCATTTCAATCAATTCATAACTTTGGCAGAGGCTCATCGCCAAAATCAGGAGACCAATGGCGGATAAATTTCTCTAGAGTACAATGGCAACATGAAGTGATCAATGGAAAATATTCCCGCAAAAAAGTAAACAATAAATATATTGCCGAAGACAACTGGGTATGGTCGCCTATAGGTATCGTAAACATGCATTATCCGGAGCGATGGGGGTATATACACTTTATAGATGCTCTAGATACTGCCGTACCCTATCCAAAGAGTCAAAATATCGAACAATTCACTTGGAATTTATATTACCTACAAAATATCTTCAAAAACAAACACAACAAATACTGTAAAGTGATTGCTTTACTGCAAGAAAAACACAGCTTCTGGAACGATGAATTCCAAAGATATACTATCGAAACCACCTTAAATAAAGACGCTTCCTACTATAGGATAGCGATCAAAGACAATCAAAACAACCTATCGACAAGTATCGATAGTTACGGAAATTATAACATAAATTATGGCAAGTAGAAGACATTTTATCAAATCAGCAGGCTTAGGATTGGCTTCTTTACAGCTACTACCCGATACACCAATAGCGCCTCCAAAAAAAACTTTTACATTTGATTATTGGCTATGGAATAGACCCGATAGAAATGAACCTGAATACAAAATAAAACAAAAATTTCAAACGTATAAAGATGCTGGAGTCCGTGGAATATTCTTTGAAGACTACAGCAAAAAGCATTTTCAACTGGCCAAAGAGCATGGCATAGAAGCCCATCGATGGATGTGGACGATGAATAGAGGTGAAAAAGAATTAATAGAAAATCATCCTGAATATTATGCCGTCAGTAGATCAGGGAAATCATGTGCCACACATCCCCCCTATGTTGGGTATTACAGGTTTTTGTGCCCTTCACATCCTGATGTCCCCAAGTACCTTGAAGATAGAGCCCGAGAGCAATTAGAAAAAGAAGATGTCGATGGTTTACACTTAGACTATATCCGCTATCCAGATGTAGTACTACCGATCAACCTATGGGAAAACTACAACCTAGACCAATCTACAGAATTGGCGGACTATGACTTTTGCTACAGCAAATTTAGTAAAGACGCTTTCTTCAAAGAGACAGGAATAGATATCGATAAAGTACAAAGGCCCGATCAAAATTTATCCTGGCGTGCATTCCGTTACAAACAAATTACAAAAGTCGTAAATCAAATATGCGATGTAGCTAAAGATTACCACAAACCCGTATCTGCTGCCGTATTTCCTACGCCTGACCAAGCACGGAGAATGGTGCGCCAAGATTGGCCCAACTGGAACCTATCGGCAGTTTTCCCGATGATATACCACGGTTTTTATAAAGAACCAATACACTGGATCGGCACTGCCGTAGACGAAGGAGTACATGCGCTACAAGGCAAATACCCGCTCTACGCAGGTTTGTACCTCCCCGACTTTAAGAGCTTAGACGAACTAAAAGAAGGAATCCTTATCGCTAAAAAGAATGGCGCAGCAGGAATTTCATTATTTGGAGAAAAAGAGTTTGATCCGCAAACAATTTCATTATTAAAAAGCTTAAAATAAATAGTTTTAAACTTCATAATTTAGAATAAATATTAAAATGAAACTTCAACATTATCTTCAAATTTCGCGTAATACCGAAAATATTCTTATCTTTGTACCCCGTACATAAGGCTGATGTTTGGAGTCAATTCCATACATCTAGAAATAGAAAATTCCATAATTGCTATGACTAAATATATCTTTGTTACGGGCGGAGTAACTTCATCGTTAGGTAAAGGCATTATCGCTGCCTCTCTTGCCAAGCTTCTACAAGCACGTGGCTTAAAAGTAACAATCCAAAAATTTGATCCATACATCAACATTGATCCAGGAACATTAAATCCGTACGAACACGGCGAATGTTATGTAACCGAGGACGGTGCTGAAACTGATTTAGATTTGGGACACTACGAACGTTTCTTAAATGTTCCTACCTCCCAAGCTAATAATGTGACTACTGGACGTATTTACAAACATGTAATCGAACAAGAACGTGCTGGCGCCTACTTAGGAAAAACCGTACAGGTAGTACCACATATCACGGATGAGATCAAACGTCGCATGCAATTACTTGGTCAAACAGGCGAATACGATATCGTAATTACTGAATTAGGCGGTACTGTTGGAGATATTGAATCCTTACCTTTTATCGAAGCTGTTCGTCAGTTGCGTTGGGAGCTCGGAAATAATGACTCATTGGTTATCCACTTGACATTGATCCCTTATTTGGCTGCTGCCGGTGAGTTAAAAACAAAACCTACTCAACATTCTGTAAAGACATTATTGGAATACGGTATACAGCCGGATATTTTGGTATGTCGTACAGAACACAAATTAACACCAGAGATTCGTAAAAAATTAGCATTATTCTGTAATGTTAACATCAATGCTGTTGTAGAATCTATCGATGCATCGACGATCTATGATGTTCCATTGTTAATGTTAAAAGAACAATTAGACAAAACAGTATTAACAAAACTTAAATTGTCGACAAAGAATGAGCCTAATTTAGACAATTGGAAATTATTCTTAGGAAGATTAAAAAACCCTACAACAGAAGTAAATATTGGTTTGGTAGGTAAATACGTTGAACTACCTGATGCTTACAAATCCATTGTTGAAGGATTTATACACGCAGGTGCTTCCAACGAGACAAAAGTTAAAGTACATTATATAGCTGCAGAAAGCGTTAATAATACTAATGCTGCTGACAAATTGAAAGATTTGGATGGGGTAATGGTAGCTCCAGGATTTGGCGAACGTGGTTTAGAAGGTAAATTAGCGACCATAAAATACGTACGTGAAAATAAAATTCCATTCTTTGGTATCTGTTTAGGTATGCAATGTGCGGTAATTGAATTTGGTCGTAACGTACTTGGCTTAGAAAATGCCAATAGCTTTGAAATGGATGCCAATACGCCATACCCTGTTATCAACTTGATGGAAGAACAAAAGACGATCAAGAACATGGGAGGAACAATGCGTTTAGGCGCTTATGATTGTGAGATCAAAAAAGGTACTAAAGCATATACGATCTACGGAAAATCTAAAATATCAGAACGTCACCGTCACCGTTATGAATTCAATAACGACTATTTAGCGGACTACGAAAAAGCTGGTATGGTAGCCTCTGGATTTAATCCTGACACTGGTTTAGTAGAAATAATAGAGCTAAAAGACCACCCTTATTTCGTTGCTGGACAATTTCATCCAGAATTAAAGTCAACTGTTGCAAATCCTCACCCACTTTTTGTTAGCTTTGTAGCCGCTTCTTTGGCAAACAAAAAAGCGAAAGCAAAATAAAATAAGGAATAAAATAAAATAAATGGATAGAAATAACATAATAGGTTTAATCTTGATCTTTGCAATTTTTGCAGGTTCATTTTACTTAATGAAACCATCGGAAGCTGAAATCAAACAAGAGCAAATACTTCAAGATTCTTTAAAGAATGTGCGCGAAGGTAAGATTGTTAGTAATCCTACGGACAGCATAGCAAAAACAACAACGATTGACTCTGCTGATTTATCAAAACCTTTTGGTGCTGCTACGGTAGGTCAAGAGCAATTAATAACATTAGAGAATGATCTTTTAGTCGTTAAGCTTTCTTCTAAAGGAGGAAAAGTAAAATCAGTACTATTAAAAGGACTTAAAAACTTTGATGGTACCCCTTTATACTTATTGGAAGACAATAATAATAACTTTGGATTCTTATTCAATGCTAAAGGTCAAAACATCAATACCAATGATCTTTACTTTACGGCAGGCCAATCAACAGCTGAATCTGCTACATTGCGCCTTAACTACAGTGCTGACCAATACTTAGAATACAGTTATACCCTTCCAGAAAAAGGATATAATTTAGGTTTAAAAGTAAATGCTGTAGGTATTCAAAATCTAATAGATATTAAACAAAAAAATATCATCTTAGACTGGGAAGCTATATTGACTGAAAAAGATCAAAATATCAAAGCTGAACGTGAAAAATCTACAATCTATTACAAAAATAATGAGGGCGATGTAGATTACTTATCAGAAAATGGCGATCAGGAAGAAAAAATAGAGGACAATACGGTAGAATGGATTGCTTTCAAGCAACACTTTTTCTCGGCTATCCTTTCTTCCAATCAACCGTTCGAAAAGGCTAATTTAATTACTAAATCAACGTCGGTAGATTCTATTGTAAAAGTTTATAAAACGACATCAGAATTAGCGTTCAATACCCAAGCTAATAACACGTATGATTTCAACTTTTTCTTTGGTCCCAATCAATATAAGGTATTAAAGGCTGAAGGTAAATCGTATGACAAGATTATCAATATGGGCTGGGGTCCGATGGGCTGGATCAATAGATTCTTAACGATTCCATTATTTGATTTCTTAGATGGATTCCATTTGAATTATGGAATAATAATATTGGTACTTACTTTATTACTGAAAGGTTTAATGTTCCCATTGACGCGTAAGTCTTATATTTCTATGGCTAAAATGCGTGTCTTAAAACCACAATTAGATGCTATCAAAGATAAAGTAGGCGAAGACAACCCTATGTTGTTACAACAAGAGCAAATGAAACTTTATAAGCAAGTAGGTGTAAATCCTGTAGGAGGATGTTTACCAATGTTGCTTCAAATGCCTTTCACACTAGCATTTTTCTTTTTCTTTCCAAACTTGTACGAGTTGAGAGGGGAAAGTTTCTTGTGGATGAAAGATCTATCAACATATGATGCATTTATATCATTCAGCCCTATATTTGGTATCAATCATATTTCCTTAATGTGTGTATTGATGACCGTTGTTACCTTATTGACTACTTGGTACAACAATGCTACATCGGGAGCTACTTCAGGAATGGCTAGCCAGATGAAATACATTGGTTATATCATGCCGCTAATGTTCTTCTTTATGTTGAATAGCTTCCCTGCTGGATTAAACTACTATTACTTCTTGGGCGCGCTATTTACATTGTTAACACAATTCATTATTCGTCAATCTATAGACGATAATAAAATATTAGCACAACTAGAAGAAAATAAGAAAAATCCTAAAGTGCAGAAAAAATCTTCTTTCCAATCACGTTTAGAAGAAATGATGAGACAGCAACAAGCTACTCAACAAAATAAAAAGAAATAGTATTATATATAATGGGATCCAAACTTAGGATCCCATTTTTTTTTCGCCTATACTTTACGGAGTAACACCCATATTTTTAAATATTTGACAGCCTATTTTAGCCGTAAAATAGGGCTTAATAATCCCTCTAAACCCGCTTACTTAGTGTCCAAAGGACAATTTTATATAAAATATGATAATAAATATTTATTTATAGTTGTATTTTAATAAAACAGTGTTATATTTGCATCCGAAATAAGACAGTTACTTAATTTTAACCCCTGAAAATCAAGGCGTTAAAATAAAATAAAAAAGTTTTATTTTTTTGGGTTACCTTTTAGGGATACCGGTATTAAAGGATATAGAAACAAATTTGTTTAAAATTAAAATAGAAAATAAAAGATGAAAAATTTATTCGCATTCGGAGCATTAGCATTAGCTTTAACAGTAGCATCATGTGGTAACGGTTCAAACACTACTGAAAACACTGATTCAACAGCTGTTGATTCTACAGTAGTTGCTTTAACTGATTCAATCGTTGCAACTGACTCTACAGTTACTGATTCAATCGTTGTTGATTCAACTGTAAACGCTCAATAATCCGAGATAGTTTAAAAATACTTTAAAAGCCTGAGTTTTTACTCAGGCTTTTTTTGTTTCATAGATTTCCGTCTACTACAATTAAAATTGTATATCGTCCATCATTTTCTTATTTTTGAACAAACTAACAAGGAACTATGACATTATCAGCGCTTACAGCCGTTTCACCTATCGATGGTAGATACCATAATGCTACAAAAGAATTATCAGATTACTTTTCAGAATTTGCTCTGATCAAATACCGTGTTTTGGTAGAAGTAGAGTATTTCATTGCTCTATCAGCATCAGGAATTCCTCAACTTGCTCATTTTGATGGTTCTTTGAATGAAAAATTAAGAGATATTTACAAGAATTTTTCCATCGAAGATGCACAATGGATTAAGGATACCGAAAAAGTAACTAACCATGATGTTAAAGCTGTAGAATATTTCTTAAAAAATGAATTTGAAAAATTAGGCTTACATGATTCTTTAGAATTTATCCACTTTGGATTAACATCACAAGATATCAATAATACAGCGATTCCTTATTCATGGAAGGAAGCAATTAACAATGTATACCTACCTGCTATAAACGAATTATTAGGCGATTTGAAAGCTTTATCTTCAGATTGGCAAGATATATCTATGCTGGCACGTACACACGGACAGCCAGCCTCTCCTACACGCTTAGGTAAAGAGATCAAAGTCTTTGTAGAAAGAATAGAGAAACAAGTAGAATCATTAAAAGCTGTTCCTTATTCTGCTAAATTTGGTGGTGCTACAGGAAATTTCAATGCACACTTCGTTGCCTACCCTCAAAATAATTGGGTAGCATTTGCTAATGACTTTGTCAACAATCAATTGGGGCTTGATCGCTCACAAACAACAACACAAATCGAGCATTACGACAATTTTGCGGCAAGCTGTGATGCTATGAAGCGTATCAATACTATTATTATCGACTTGTGTCGTGATATATGGACCTACATCTCCATGGATTACTTTAAGCAAAAAATTACTGCAGGGCAAATCGGTTCTTCGGCAATGCCACATAAAGTAAATCCTATTGATTTTGAAAATGCTGAAGGCAACTTTGGTATCGCCAATGCTATATTAGAGCATTTGGCAGCGAAGCTACCTATCTCAAGATTACAGCGTGATCTAACAGATTCTACGGTATTACGTAATATCGGCGTTCCATTTTCACATACTTTGATAGCCTTTAAATCTACATTGAGAGGTCTTCGTAAATTAATTTTGAATGAAGCCGCTTTACAAAGAGATTTAGAAAATAACTGGGCAGTCGTTGCAGAAGCTATTCAAACGATATTACGTCGTGAAGGATATCCGAAACCATACGAAGCATTGAAAGATTTAACAAGAACAAATGCACATGTAACCCAAGAAACGATTTCTGTTTTTGTGGATGGTTTACATGTTTCGGAAGATGTTAAAGCGGAAATAAAAAATATTACACCGTCAAATTATACTGGCGTAGCATTATAAGCTTTGACGAAAGAATGACGAGAGTCAATTTTCTATCCACTATATTTGAATTTTAATTGATAAATAATGGCTACAATAAACGTATATACAGAATCAACGCCCAACCCATCGACAATGAAGTTCTTGGTAAACAAGCTTCTTATCAATGGTAGTGTAGATTTTCCGGATAAGGAAAAAGCACAAACATCCCCTTTTGCTAAGGAATTGTTCAAATTCAACTTTGTGACTGGAGTATTCTTCGCTAGTAATTTCGTAACAATTACAAAATCTGAAGAAGCAGATTGGTCTGATATCGAAGCTATACTAAAAGACTTCGTTAAAGGAGCTGTAGAATCAGAATTAAAAGTTCAAGAAATTGTTGCGGATGAAAATGTATCTTTCGAAGGAACTGAAACGGAAATCAAAATCCAACAAGTATTACATGACTATGTAAGACCGGCAGTGGAGCAAGATGGTGGAGCTATAGCTTACAAAGCTTTTGAAAATGGTATTGTAACCGTTGAATTAAGAGGTTCTTGTAGTGGATGTCCTTCTTCAACAATCACCCTTAAATCGGGAATTGAAGGACTATTGAAAAGAATGGTTCCTGAAGTCGAAGAAGTCGTAGCTGAAGCGATGTAAAACATATACTAATAAAGGCGGTTATATAACCGCCTTTATTATTTTACTTGATGATCTTTCGAAGTATTTTCGTATAAGCCTTCGCTATTTTCATCATCCCCCAATCATTAGGATGTGCGTAATCAACGGTTGAATTCACATCCAAACCAAGGTCCTTACTGCTGAGGTAATAAATATTCTTAACACCTGATTTCTTCATCTTTTCAAAAGACTTTTGAGTTACTTGGGTAGAAGTACCATATTCATACATCGTTCCTTTATTCAAAAATCCTGGTGTAAATGCGGAGCTATGCGCTGTCAGTACAATAGGTACATGAGGACGCTTACTACGTATAAAAGTAACGGCATTCCATAGCAAGGAATCTAGCTGTGCTTCGGACCTTGCCGAAGTAATGGACAAATTAGGGATACAATCCAATATATAAACCGCTGCATCCTGCGATACCATCAAATCCAAAATAGGTTGTTCTAAGAGGCCATTTCCGGAGAAAGCTAAATTAACAATTTCATTATTAAAATCACGCGACAATATATTTGTCCAAGCCATTCCTGGACGTGAAGCACAAGCTCCTTGCGCAATTGAAGTACCATATATAATAATAGGTTTTGTTTGCTCCTTAACAAATGTTAAGGCATATGATTTATTTACTCCAATTTCCATAAATTCAACAGAATTATACATTGGCAAAAACAATCTATAGGTCCCTGCTAGGTTATTTCCAATATTCGAAAAAGTATATTGGATAGTATCCTTAAACTGATAATGCCCAAATGACCATGACCAGCTAGTATGCTCTGCCTGATTATGATAATATAAATCTACACCACTAACGCCAATGGTTGGCATATGAGGCATATTTAAGGCCCCTTTGACTTTGTATTTTACAACAATAGTATCCGCATTAGTTTTAAAATCTATATATACACCGGCAGAATTTTCGCCTAACGACCATACGGCTGGACGAACAGCGTCTTTGATTGTCGCAGGCAACCTACCAAATGTATGATCTGTGCTCATCAAAGCCAAACGCCCTGACAACTCATCTCCATTGATCTTTGTAAATGTATAGGCTGACTGTGCTACTGCAGATGTGAGCATACAAACAAAAAAAAGAGTGCACAACACACTCTCTTTAAAAATTGATTTCTTTTTATTCATTCTTATTTAAGTACCTTAACTGTAATATCTTTAAACCACACATCATCACCGTGATCTTGGAATCCAATCACCCCTGACTTAGTATCTCCACCTACATTATTCAATAATTCAAATGCAATAGGCCATTTATCTTCACTAAATTTACTAGACTGCAATAGTTTTGTCCAATCTTTGGTGCGTACAGTATACTCAACTACTTTTACATCATTTTGGTAATGCGTAATCTTATCACCATTCACAACGATCTTAGAGGTATTCCATTCTCCTGCAGGTTTACTATTTTGTGGTGTCGCTGGAATCATATCATATAATGAAGCAGACATACGGTTTCCGTTGACGCCCATTTTAGCATCTGGATGCTTTACATTGTCCAATATTTGATATTCTGGACTAGACACATAGATAGGTTGTCCTTTTACCTCTTTTGCCAATACAAAAACGCCCGAATTTCCGGCTTCTGATATTTTCCACTTGAAGGATAGCTCAAAATTTTTGAAATCGTGGGTGAATATAATATCTCCTCCCTCCGGCTTATCAGCCTTTGGATTTTTAGAAAATTTTAAAGCACCATCTTCAATAGACCATTTGTTAGGAACATACGATTTATTATAGCCTCTCCATCCATTAAGGGATGTACCATCAAAAATAACGTATTCTCCTTTTTTATTCTTTTTAAAATCTTTAAGATCTACTTTAGGTAAAGTACTATATTCAATCGTTGGTTTCTCTTTTGCTTCTCCCGAGTTCTTATTTTGTGCAGCGACTGTTGAAGTTGTTAATGTAGCAAGTAATATTCCTGCTACTATAAAGTTGTTTTTCATATATTTTAGGTTTATAATTTTAAATATAAAAAAAATAGAATATAGCTACAAATACAATATCGTATTATTGATGACTAATAACCAGCATCTTCACTAAAACTTCCTTCTTCCCTACTATCTTTATTTTTGTTTATATCTTGCATTCCAAATCTATACGAGAAAGACAGCGTAAATGTTCTTTTGGACCAACGGTGATAAAACTCTGAATAACGTGCCGGCAAATAACTTTCACCACCAAATCGTCTAGTATCAAATAGATCACGTACATTGAACATCAAGGAGCCTTTACCTTTTAGGATATCCTGCTTTAATGCTGCATCTACACCAGACATTGATTTCATCTTACCCTGGAGCGTATTCATAGGTGCTCTATAATCTCCTTTCAACTGCAATGAGGTCAATTTTGAGAACTTAACATTTGTCGTTAGATTTCCATTCCACGAGAAGCCATCTGTCTCACGTACATCAAAACGCTCATTAGGATTTACTTTAAAATAAAAAGCATTACCATTTACGGTTACATCCCACCAATTAAAAATATTCACTTTACTGATTAATTCGAATCCAGCATTATTGCGAGAGCCTACATTCTCCCAACGCATAAATGTAGCATTGGTATTATCGCCTAGATAAATAGCGGCTATTGGGTCATTAGTATCATATTGAAAAGGCTGCGTCATATCATTGACACGACGAAAATAGGCTGATGTTATAAAATTCCATTTGGAATAAAATTTTGCGAAGCTCAATTCAGCAGCATGGATATCCTCAGGCAATAAGTTAGGATTTCCTTGTCTGAAATTCGTTTCATCAGATACATCAACAAAAGGATTTACTTGCCATCCACGCGGGCGCTGCACACGTCTTGAATAGCTCAATTGTACTTTATCCCCTTCCGCATTTACATCATAGGTCAAGAAAAGGCTTGGATATACTCTAAAATAATCCAACTTACCGGCTACGATATTTGTACCTGCTAAAATCCTATCTGGGTCATAACTCTGGATCGTACTATTCAAATAAGCATCCTCCGCACGCAATCCAAATTGCATCCCTATTCTCGAAGATAACATACGCTGGTAATTCGCATAAATAGCATGAACTCCCGAAGTCATGTCAAAATCATTCGTTACATTGTAATCCGTTACAAAAGCACCATTCAATAGTCTTTCTGAATATTGATTTTCATCTGAATTACGTATGATACCGCGGTAACCCGCTTCGATTTTATGATTCTCCCCTAATGGTAAAAGGTAATCTAATTGAAAATTCCAATTCTTTCCTCTTTCACTCGTTGTATTATTTCTTCTACTTTCATCGAGTGTTGGTATATCATAAGTTTGAATATATTCATTGGTACCATCTTCCTTATCATTACCATAGGTAATATTTCCCGTTATCTCTTCGCCATCACGCTTTAGCAAGCGCTTATAATCGAAAGTAATATCATACCCAAAATCTTGTTCTTGTTGTCGCGATGTACGTGGGCTTTTATTACCAAATGAAGGTCTATTAAAATAGGTATAGACAATATCTTCACCACGGTTATTATCCCTAATACTAATATTAGTACCCAAACTATAGGTTGTTTTTTCTGAAGCATAATAATCTGCTCCTAAGCGGAATGAATTATTAATCCCTTTTCTAAAACTCTGTGAATTAGACTCAGTGATCTCACTATTTGGCGCTTGAACACCATTGATTAATTCTACAGTACGCACACTCCCTTCACCTACATTGCGTCCATTTCGGTAGTTATAACTACCAAAATAATTGAATTTCTCATTGCGATAATTTAGCGAAACACCCGCATTATAGTTGTCATAGCTTCCTACAGAGGCATTCACTACCCCATTCAATCCTGTACGGATATTTTTTTTCAATACGATATTGACGATACCCGATTGCCCTTCAGCATCATATTTAGCCGACGGGTTAGTAATGATCTCTACTTTAGCAACAGCATCTGCAGGTAGCGATTGTAGAAGCTTATTGATATCCGAGCCCGCCATAGCAGATTCTTTACCATCAATCAAAATTCGAACTGTAGAGCCCCTTAGACTAATCGAACCATCCGCATCAACTTGTATAGTAGGTACATTACCCAGCAAATCTTGTGCTGTCCCTCCTACAGAAACCATACTTTGGGATACATCAAATATTTTTTTATCGATACCGAGTTGCAAGTCCGATACCTTACCTCTAACTACGACTTCGTCCAATTGATTTCCACCTTCAACAAGGCCAATGGTACCTAGATCTAAGGTTTGGTTAGCGACTATCGTTACTTCATCGATCGTATGATCCAATAAACCAACATAAGAAATTTTGAGTAAATATTTTCCGGGATTTATAGCTTCGAGTATCGCTATTCCATTTTGTCCTGTTTGTCTACCTTTAACTTGATTGTTAGTTTTCAAATCAAGTAAAGATACACTTGCTCCTAATATTGGATCTTCATTTGAAGCTTCAACAACAGTGACCTTCAACTTTCCATCTTGAGCAAATAATATAATTGGGAAAAGTAAAACAAATAGTAGAGGTAGTAAATAATTGCGTTTCATAAAATATTGTTACTTATTATTACAAATGTGCTGATTATATAATCAACAAAAAACAAAGTAACCGCAATATTACTAAGCGCTGGTTTTTATTCTACTGAAACAGATAGACCTTCCGCCTTCAAAATTTTACGATAAATTTCCATCTCCGTAAATGATCCTTCCAATATAGGACATTTACCTTTTGTATGTACAGTCCACGCTATACGCTCAGATTCGGATTCAGAATACTGTAAATGATGCATCAAGCAAAATATAACGTGCTCAAATGTATTGATATCATCATTCCATAAAATCAAACGATGACTTTCTTTTACTGAAGCTAAAATCTCTTCTAGAGTAAAGGTTTCTTGTGCGGTTTCAACACTCATACTACAAAAGTAATGTATTTTTCAAAAAAAAAATAATATTGTACCTTAGATATTAATAATAACCAACTTAATATTATGTTTCAATCGAGAATTGCAGGAATTGGCTACTATGTACCCAAAAATATATATACCAATGATGACCTCAAAAGATTCATGGATACAAGTGACGAATGGATACAAGAGCGTACCGGTATCAAAGAGAGACGTTATGCTGATCGGTTGACAGAAACAACTACTTCCATGGGCGTCGAAGCTGCCACAATAGCTATTCAACGAGCAGGTATAACTTCTAAAGACGTGGATTTCATTATTTTTGCCACCTTATCACCGGATTATTATTTCCCGGGCTGTGCTGTACTCTTACAGCGTACCATGGGAATGGGTGAAGTAGGTGCACTAGATATACGCAATCAATGCTCGGGCTTTGTATATGCTTTATCGATAGCAGACCAATTTGTAAAAACGGGGATGTATAAAAATATCCTTGTGGTAGGTTCCGAGAAACAATCCTTTGCGATGGATCATTCGACCCGAGGACGAGCTATATCGGTCATCTTTGGAGATGGAGCGGGTGCTGTAATCGTACAACCAACCACAGAGCATGGTAAAGGTATATTGAGTACACATCTACATTCGGATGGCGCTGAAGCCGAAAAATTAGCAATGTATTACCCTGGTGCTTCCGGAGGAATAGGCTTAGCGAATCAACCAAAATGGCCTGACCAAGAATTAGGCGGAATGTTTATTACGCCACAAATGATTGCCGATGGCACTATATTTCCGGTGATGGATGGACAAGCGGTATTTAAAAAAGCTGTTGTCAAATTTCCCGAGGTAATCCTTGAGGCATTAGCGAAAAACAATCTTAACCCTACTGATATCGATCTATTAGTACCGCATCAAGCCAACTTACGTATATCACAATATGTACAAAAGAAATTGGGATTAACGGATGATAAAGTGTTTAATAATATCCAAAAATATGGTAATACCACCGCAGCGTCGATACCCATAGCCTTATGCGAAGCATGGGAAGCAGGAAAGATCAAAGAAGGCGACTTAGTTTGTTTGGCTGCTTTTGGAGCTGGCTTCACATGGGGCTCAGCACTTATACGTTGGTAATAGATAGTAGAAGGGATTCTTAAACAGCAATAACCCCATCTATTCAAATAATTGCCCCAAGCCTACCTTTTTAAAGAGCAATTGTCCAATCTTCAAATCCGACCAACCTTTCTTTATTTTATATGAAAAAATAGGCAATTCATTTTCTATACTACAATCAACAAACAATGCATCTATAGATTGTTTTTCAATTTCTAACTGCAGTTCATTCAGATGTGTAGAAATAAAAAACAATGAATTTTGAAATCTTTGCAACCCCTTGATGGTAATTTTACTAATTGCCAAAGCATCTTCATAATTAGTGCCTTTAAAGAGCTCATCAAATACGGCAAAGCAACGTTGCCCATTGTCAGCTTCTGTGACCACCGTTTTGAGATTTACAATCTCATTCATAAAGTGGCTATACCCATTTTTGAGGTCATCACTATGATTAATCTGAATAAAAATATGGTTATAAAAAGGAATAGTTCCCGACATCGCAGGAATAGGGAAACCTAAGTGCGCTAAATAAACGCAAAGACCAATCGTCTTTAGCAAAGTAGATTTACCCGACATATTGGCCCCTGTGAGTAATACAACATTATTGCTAATGGATAAATCATTCTTAACTGCATTGTGCACTAAGGGATGGTACATTTGCGAGAGTGTTAAGTCGGAATCACCAATCTCCACAAAGTTCAGCTCTAATTTACGAATAGCTTTAGCTAGCGAAATATAAACTTCAAACAGATTTAGTTTGTTAAAAAATAATAGGGTATCCCCATTTCTCCGTTTCTCTAATACAAGTTCATTCAATCGTTGAATAGATCTAAAGCCAAACTTTCCTTTAGCTATTTGTTTTTTATAAGTTGCAGGATTGAAATCATGTAGATAATCCACTATAAATTGCACATCAGTTTTCAAATCCTTAGGAAAAGTAGCTATAGTAACATTTCTTTTGATAGCATCTTCTAAATCTTTGAAAAAGTAAATTAACTGCGAATAAAGGCCAAACAACGTGTCACTTCTTTTCTTTTGAAAAAAATAAGTTAAATAATCAATCTTCTTCACTTCCTCTTCGGAGAAATGAATTAAAAAACGCTGTGCCTCTAAATAATCTACTTTACGATAATGATACGCTTCGATAAGGTTATCTTGTAAAAGGATGGCCTTTAAATAGCTTTGTCGATTTATGATATCCTCTACAGAAGATAGTGGACTCAGCATTATCTTCTTTAGCAAAACTTTAGCATCATCATTTAGGGTATAATCAAAGATGGGGACTATATCATTTGCAATAAATAAATCCTGAATATTATGCATAATTTAAGGTCAATATATCCTAAATATAAGAAACCTTTTGGATATCAATCAGTAGTACTAACAAAGTAATAATCGTTATAAAATTAGATTTGCTTATAATATAACCTTTTCAGGTCGAGTAGAAGATAAATAATATTAGTCGTGATATCAGATACTAAGACGCAAGAAATGAGTACAACTGCTAGTAACTAAAATAGGGACAATGGCTCGGTAATAGATGTGGATTCATTTTAATAAATAGGTTGATGTGCATCAACCTATTTATATTGAATATTATAATACTCTTACTAATAATCCCTTTAGATATTCTCCTTCGGAGAATGAAGCTCTTACAGGATGATCTTCGGGTTGTGAAAATTGTCTAATAAATTGGATCTCTTTACCAGCATCCAATGCTGCCCAAGCAATCACCTGCTTGAATGTCTCGATATCCATGGCACCAGAACACGAGAACGTGGCTAATAGTCCTCCACTGTTCAATAACATCAATCCTCTTCTATTCAAATCTTTGTATGCACGTGATGCTTTCTCTAATGTAGAACGCGAAGGAGCATATTTAGGTGGATCTAAAACGATGACGTCAAATTTCTCTTGTTGTTCTCCCAGCTGGCGCAAATATTTATTTACATCCGATTGAACAGCATTATATTTTGAGCCATCAAAATTATTATGGATGATATTATTTTTTAATGTTTCAATTGCCAAAGCTGAACTATCTACTGCTGTAACCTCAGCAGCACCTTCACGCAAGGCATTCAATGTAAAACCTCCCGAATAGCAAAAACAATCCAATACGCGCTTACCTTTAGTATATTGTGCTGTCAAGAATCTATTTTCACGCTGATCGCAGTAAAAGCCAGATTTTTGACCATCAATAATATTTACGCTATACTGAATACCATTTTCCAGGATGTCAACAAATTCCGGAGGTGTCTCTCCCCACAATAAGCCATTGGCATCAGCCAATCCTTCATGCTCACGAGATTTCAGATCGCTACGTTCATAAACACCTTTTATAGGAAGAAGTTTGGTAAGCTCATCTATTATAATCGCTTTCACACGCTCCACACCTGCAGAATGAATTTGTACAGATACGAAGTCAGCATATTTATCGGCTATAAAACCGGGGATAAAATCTGCTTCCGCAAATATCAAACGTACAGAATCATTATTTTCATTTAAAAGGTGTGCTCTATTACGTACTGCTTTTTGCACACGTGAGCGCCACCATTGCTCATTTACTTCATGAGCTGGGTTCCATTCCAACAGGCGAACAGCTACACGTGAAGTATTATTGTATAATCCGTATGCTATAAATTCGTCATCTATATTGTAAACAGAAACTAGATCACCATTCTCTACGTTTCCTATTACTTTATTAATCGCTCCCGAAAACACCCAAGGGTGTAATTGCCAAGCCGCCTTATCTTTACCTTTATTAAGTATTATCTTATTCATTACAGCAAAAGTACAGGTTTTATTAAGATTTCTATCAAACGACCAAAAAAATAGCCCTTCCTATTTATAGGGTTCATTCCATTAACTACGAATACAAAAAAGGTCGGAAGATTTCTCCTCCGACCTTTTATTAGCACGGGTAGTTATCGTTATTTAATAAAAAAACCTGCGGGTCTATTAAGATCTGATAAAAAATTCAACTCTACCTTAGTTCCATCAAGATTTGACCTATTGATTGATCCTCCATTCCTATTAGACCAATATATTTTTTTGGTAATATAATCTATTCCTATTCCATAAGCTCTGTCCGTTGCATCTGCGATTTTCACCATACCCGTACCGTCAAGATTCGATTGCATTAAAGCATCTTCATAACTATCTTGAAAATACAATTTACTATTCACTTCATCCACAAATATGCCATAGCCATAAACGCCTGCAATAAGCACTTCCTTGCCTGTACCGTCCGCATTTGCGACTAATAACTCATCATTACTTACATCATAGAAGTAAATTTTATTCGTTTTGCTGTTAAATGCTATTGCTCGCATTCCACCTCCCGAAACCGATATAAATTGTCTTTCTAATCCTGAACCATCCAAATTTGCTCTAGAAATATTCCCATCATCATCTGCCCAATATATTTTTCCTGCAGCCACATTTACTGCAATAGAATATGGATCTGTAATTCCCGAAACGATAGTTTCAAAATTAGTACCATCAAGATTCATACGCCACACTTTACCATTAGGAGTAGAATCATCTTCAAAATCAGTATAATATATTTTACCATTCACGGTATCCACCGCTAATCCCACTCCTCCTTTACCCGCAATACTAACAACCAACTCAGGCGTGGAGCCAAGATTCAAGGATATTTTTTTAATGGCAGGGGCTGCTCCACCATATTCAATATAGTAAATAAACTTATCTGTAGGAATAACAGCATCAGGATCGACTATGATTAAGCTTTTAGCATAATTACCTGTCCCAGTAGTACCAACAGCCTTCAATTTAACGGTATAAATCCCCCCCTCAGTATATATTTTAGTAGGATTTTTTTCTGTAGAGGTCGTTCCATCTCCAAAATCCCACAAATACGTATCTGCATTTTCGGATTCATTAGTAAATGTAATATTCTCATTTATTAAAAGCTCACCTACCGTATTAGTATAAAAACTCTTTACAGGTTCACCTAAATCCTCAAATACATATTTATCCGATTTACAACCTACAAAGACTAAAAGAGCAATTAAAAATGCGGGCAAATGTAGATTTATATTTTTCATAATTTTATAATTTAATGTCATAGCAGATATGATTACACCACTATATATTGGTTATTTCTTTATTTTAAAATACTCTCCATTAGTGAATAATGAAATTTGCGCATCACTAAAAGACACTTTTTTATTTTTATTTACTTTAATATTTTGGGGTCTAGATACAACCAGCACTTGGCTATCTCCTACTACTTGTACCTCTTGCCCACGAACAATAAGCGCTGTACCTTCATCTACACCTATCAGAGTTTTTGTAGGATTATCAACCAGGACACTCAATAGGCGATTATAGCGACTTCTGATAATAAAATGCTGATCAATAATCGCTGATTGTAAAAAACCCATTCCACTGGTTGTAATAATATTATCCTTACTTACCGTTTGAATAGAATTAGAATTTTCTCTTTGATCTCCTGTTATCATCACTTGCGACATGATAGCTGCACCAGCGCTCGTCCCAGCTATTGTAGCACCATCACGAAATGCACTGTGCATAGCATCATACAATTTCGTTCCACGCACAACATCCATAAATTTATTTTGGTCACCACCTGTCACATAGATCAGGCGTGCATTGCGCACCGAATCAATCCAATCTTTCTTTGTATCTGCTTGATCTTTTGTAAAATTAAAAGCAGTTATTTTGTGTTTAGAAAATGCTTGTATCTGTTCTGATATATACGTTATAGATTCTATAGGTTCACTTGTTGCCATGGGTAATATGACGATATAATCCGTAGGTTTCAAATCGGCAGAATTAACCATACGCTGTACCAATTCTGGGGAACGAGTACCACCTCCTATTATAAACAAAGAACCCTTTTGCTGTGCAAACGATGTTAAGGCATATACGGATAAGAGGAGAATAAAGCTTACTTTTTTATAGTTACTCATATTCTACTATTTATAGATTTCAACTGTTATTTTTCCATTTTCATCTACGGTTCCACGATACATACCAGAGGTATTAAATTCCATCGCTACCTGACCATCTCTATTCAAGGTAATGATACCACCATCGCCCCCCATTTTCCCTATTTCATCTATCACTTGCTTTGTAGCATCAACTACAGAAAGCCCTTTCAGCTCTATCAAAGACGATACACGGTTTGCGGCTACTTCACGAATATAATATTCACCCCAGCCAGTACATGAAATCCCTGCTGTCGCATTATTACAATATGTACCAGCGCCAATAATTGGAGAATCACCAACACGACCAAATCTTTTATTGGTCATACCACCAGTAGATGTTCCTGCAGCTAGATTACCTTTTTTATCTAAAGCTACAGCCCCAACAGTACCAAATTTGGCATCTTTTGGTGATATCCCTGCTATTCTACTATCACGGATATCGTTATAATTATAGGCTGCTCTTCCCACTTCCTCTTCTGCAATGGTACGTTGCAATTGATCCCAACGTTCTTGCGTAAAGAAATACGCTGGAGAAACAGTATCACATCCGTTTTGCTGGGCAAACAAATCTGCCCCCTGTCCAACCATCATCACGTGTTCGGATTTTTCCATCACTGTGCGAGCCGCATTAATAGGATTCCTAATGGTTGTAATCCCTGCTACAGCACCTGCCTTCAACGTTGCTCCATCCATAATAGAAGCATCTAACTCATTTTTTCCTTCATGGGTAAACACAGCACCTTTACCTGCATTGAACAGTGGAGAATCTTCCATCACGTTGACCGCAGCTTGGACAGCATCCATAGCTGGATATCCTTCGTCAATCATCTTATACCCATGCTCCAATGCTTTTGTAAGGGCATCTCTATACGCTTTTTCTTTTTGCGGAGTCATATACTTCTTTTCTATAGTACCAGCTCCGCCATGGATTACCATTACATATTTTGTATGTGGATCTATAGTTTGCGCCTCACTATTTAACATCATCATCCCACAAACGACAACTAATCCTATATTTTTTAAAATCTTCTTCATATCAACTTTTTTTAATCTGCTTCTATATAAACCGTTATTTACCAAAAATAATCTACCACATTCAATTCTCTTGCAGCTATTGGTTCAATCAATTTGGGCATAAATAGGTATTTCTATCCCGATATTGTTGCTTCCATAATTTTATACAAGATTCTTTATTTAAGAACTAAAGCTTAACAACTTATCACTATTAAAAATACTTTTATTTTCCTCCCTAAATCGACAATACTAAAAAGCATCTATTGATCTGTTACCTTATTCATTTGAAGAATAAAATGGATTTTGCTTCATTTGCTTATTTACAGACATCTCATCTGCAGCTATAGGAAAACAATATTGCGCATCTTTATTCGTCAATTGGCTTATTGTGATCACATCAGTCAAATCTTGAACTACACGCTGTATGGGAAGATTTCTTCTTTTCAAATCAAAGAAACGATGTCCTTCAAAAGCTAATTCCTTGAATCTTTCGATATAAACAGCATCTATTACATCTTCTTTAGTGGATACAGTTTGATTTGTATAATTATGTATACGTGCAGCTCTAAGTGTATTCAAATCCGAATTTGCAGCTGCTATACCTGCGGTAGGATTTTTCTCCACTTCTGCTTCAGCACGGATTAAATACATCTCTCCTACACGAAATAGTTTTACATTAGTCAAACCAGGAGAGGCATTATTTCCGCCTATGTATTTATTTATCAAATATGCAGACTTTGCCCCTCCCGAATTAGCTTCTCTCGATTGGTCATATTTAATATAACTAGCATAACGGATATCATCTACAATATTAAACTGGCTTCTTAATTTGAATGATGGTGCATACAATACTATTCCTCCCGTTTCACGATAAAAGGAAGCACCTAATCTAGATTCCCCAACTTCGCGTGCCAACTGCCATACAATTTCTGCTGATGTATTGTCTGTCCATATTTTTGGGAAATCAGACTTTGATGCCAATTGTTGATTATTAATAACCTCAGTAGCATATTTTATTGCATTATCCCAATTTTTCTCATAAAGGGCTACACGTGCTTGAATTGCCGAAATAGCGGTTTTTGAAATACGATTGATGCTATTAAAGGTAGCAGGCATTAAATCCTTTGCTGCAGTCAAGTCGGCATTTATATCTACAAAATTAGCCGCTACGGTAGGACGCTCAGGATACGTTAAAGAGGAGGTCTTCTTATAAGGAATTCCCATACCATCCATATCATATTTGGAAGCATAAGCTCTTAGCAGCTCAAAATGACTATAAGCTCTTAGTGCTAGTAACTCTGCATGATATTGATTCAATACCTGCTGTGTATTTGCAGTTACTGCAACGGTAGGTAACGCCTCTAAAACAAGATTTACTCTATTTATCACAATATAATAATCTGTTAATGCTGCTGTAACTGTTCCTGAACTTGAATTATATTGCCATTTGTGCAAAGATGAATTTGACACTGTATTTTCCTGCGGCATCATTACTTCGTCTGAAACAATAGCCCCTGCTTCAATTAAAGTAGTTGTAATAGGAACATAAGCCCCAAGTACACCCATATTTACATCATCAACATTACGGAATGCTTTGTTAGAATCTATAGAATCCGTTGATGTGCTATCCAATTTATCACAGGATTGAAAACATAAGCCTACAACCGATAATAAGATAAATATTTTATTGATTTTCATAACGCTCTAAATTAAAAGTTGATGTTAATTCCTGCTGTATATTTCCTAGCATTAGGATACTCAAAACGACCATATTGAAGACTATTTTCAGGATCTAGCCCTCTCCATTTTGTCCATGTAAATAGATTTTCTCCTTGTGCAAATACATCAATAGATTTAAAAATCTTCGTATTAAATACAGAAGCTACAGGAATGCTATAATTAACTTTCAAGTTTCGCAAGCGCATATAAGAAGCATCTTGAATATCTTTGGATGTAAAATTACGAGGCACATCGATACGTTGTAAGGTAGCTTCATCCCCGGGTTTCTTCCAACGATCATACAACATACGCTTACTTTGATTGCTCGTCATGTAACGTTCATTTTCATTATAGAAATCTATATTATTCCATCTAGAAACATCAGAAACAAAACTAAACAAAGCACTTAATGATAAATCCTTCCAACGGAAACCTGTCGTAATACCGCCTGTAAACTTAGGAAACATATTTACCCCTAAAGCAACAGCTTGGTTTTCTTCATTATAGGTGGTAGTCGTAGATCCATCTCGATTATAGTACAATGCATCCCCATTTGCAGGATCTACACCAGCCCATTGTGGAGCATAATATGTACCATATGGCAAGCCTACTTTTATAATGCGTGCATCCCCATCCAACAGCTCATCAGCAATATCTGTTACACGTAAGATTGCATTTTTGTTATAAGCCGCATTAACACCGATATTCCAATTGAAATCTGTCGTTTGTATTAGATCGCCACTAAGACTAACCTCAATGCCTCTATTACGCATTTTGCCCGTACTCAAAAATGCTTTACCTGACTCTGCTCCAGCAGTAATAGATACAGGTTGCTCAATAAACATATTGTTAGTTATCCGATTGTACCAATCTAAGGAAAGCTTAATGCGCTGTGTTTGAAATAATGAAAGGTCAAAACCTGTATTAAATTCATCTACATATTCCCAATCAAAATCTGGATTAGGTACATTTGTTGGTTGCAATCCTGGTTGCCCTCCATATGATGTACCTACAGAATAAGCCGCCAAATAGGCAAAATTAACACTAAATGGACTAGCAGTCTGTCCATAACTAGCACGCAATCTGAATACAGGGATTAAAGTTATATCTTTTAAAAAATTTTCGCGCTTAACATCCCACACTGCGCCCAAAGAATAGAAACCATGCCAACGATTCTTTAATGGAACAGCAGATAAGGAAGCACCATCATAACGATAGCTACCTGTCAATGTATAACGATCTAATAAGGTGTAACGCGCGACACCCATGTATGAAGCTAATGCATTAGAATTTCGGCTACCATTAATAATGGGTAAAAATGAAGTACTCACTGTAATTCCTGCTGGTGTTTCGGGCAATCTATCATCAACACCATATCCTAAGTAACTAAACCCTCTATAATCGTTATATACATATTCGAAAAATCCAGATACTTCAAAATCATGAATATCTATTGTTTTAGCATAGGTCAATCCTGAAGTCGTAGATAAACCAAAATTACGTCTACTACCTTCACCAAAAGATCCTTTTTTCCCAATTTGTGTGCTCCCAATATAGGAAGCAGGATCTATGAAGTTCTGATCTGTAGAATTACGAAGATCAACCCCTACACGGGTTGTAAATTTTAAATAATCCGTAAATTGATAGGCTAAATTTACAGCGACTAAGGCTTTCAATTGATCAGTCTTATCAGAGGTACCATTTAGAACATCTATACCTCTACTACCTTCTCTAGTATCCAAAAAAGTAATATCACCATCTGTAGCATGAAAAACTCCGTCTGCAGTATATGGATATTCATAAGGCAAGGCATAATAAACAGATGCCATAGGAGAACCAACTCCTGTACCTCCTTCATTATAGGTAAACCTAGATTTGGAATATCCTAAATTAAAATTAATACCGGCCGTAAATTTTCCATAGTTAAAATTTGTGTTACTTCGCAAGGAATATCTATTCATTCCTGTTTCTTTGACTAGGCCCTCTTCTTGCAAGAAACCAAAAGAATTATACGTTTGTACATTTTCATTTCCACCACTTAGACTAACCTGTTGCTCCATAAATCTACCTTTTTGAAAAAATAAATCACGCCAATCGGTATTTACATTGCCCAAGCTATCCAATAGTTGATCTGCTTGTTGTTGCCAATTACTATTTTGTGTGGAATAATTGGGGTTTCGTTTAGAATAAGTCCATCCTGGACCAATATTTCGTCCCGTTTCCAAACCGACCTCTTCTTCAAAACGGAGACGCTCTCTTGTATCCATCATTACGAAAGTAGGCTGTGTTAAGGTAGAAAAGCCATATTGTGAACTGTAATTTATATTTAGCTGCCCCCTTTTACCTTTTTTTGTTGTAATCAAGATAACACCGTTAGAGCCACGA
Source organism: Sphingobacterium rhinopitheci (assembly GCF_022627575.1). Lineage (GTDB taxonomy): Bacteria > Bacteroidota > Bacteroidia > Sphingobacteriales > Sphingobacteriaceae > Sphingobacterium > Sphingobacterium rhinopitheci. The sequence goes on along the minus strand of NZ_JADEYQ010000015.1, from coordinate 58,348 downwards.
GAACCATAAAGAGCTTTAGCAGAAGCATCTTTCAAGACATCCATAGATTCTATATCTTGCGGGTTTATAGTTTGAAAATAACCACTCTCGATAGGTATCCCATCCATCACATATAAGGGGGAAGTCGTACCATTGATGGATCCAACGCCACGAATCACTACGGACGCCGATTGCCCAGGTTGGCCTGAGCTGGAAGATACAGACAACCCTGGTACGCGTCCTTGAAGTATTTGATCCAAAGAGCTCATAGGTACCTGATTGATATCCTTCGCAGCCACTTGAGTAGAAGCACTAGCACTTTTATTTTTTGAATAATCGGTATATCCCGTAACCACTACTTCATCTAATAGGTTATCATTCTGTTCGATAGTTATGATAAAATCTGTCGCTTTATTGACCGTTACGGTCTTTGCAAAATAAGAAACATGCGTTAATAACAAATCATCTCCAAGCTTTGCCTGTATCGAAAAAGCACCATCTGCAGAGGTTGTACTTTTGTAGGCGGATCCTTTAACAGTGATTAACACCCCCGAGACAGGATTACCAAAGCCATCAACTACTTTACCTGTTATTATATTTTGTTGATATTGTTTGCTTAGACTTAATTGCTGGAAAGAAGATAAGTCAGAATTTGACATTACCTTGGCCTCACTATACGATACCATCAACAAACAGGATAAGAAAACTGTCCCTAATTTTGGTACACGCTGTGAAAAGTGACTTCGCAAAGTTTCTTTTTTGCCACATTCATTTAATGACATATGCAATAGATTTAGAGGTAGTAATAATTTAAGTATTATCAACGAATTACGCTAAAAAATATGATATATCATAACAAAACATAATTACGATGCCATTTTAACAAAAAAAAGCGGTGTTTACTTGCATAAACACCGCTTTTAATAATTAAGTTATATACTGTTATTTATTATCTAGCAGATACGTCTTAAATTCTTCATAGGAAACTTTTAAATCATGTGCCAATTTAGGCTTTTCAGCCAATTCTGTTGCTCCTTTTGGATAGGTTACGTGTTCAAAAATAGAAGCTTCAATTCCATCAGGGAATTTGCACGGATGTGCGGTAGATAAAAACACGGAAGCATATTCACCGGGAAAATCTTTCTTAAAAGCTTCTGCTGCCATATAAGCAATTGCCGTATGTGGACAAGCAATATAATTGTATTTGTCATATAATTCTTGCATAGCGACTTTTGTTTGTTCATCTGTATATGTATATGATGAAATCAACGCACGCAAATCGTCCAAATTATGTGCAAACAAATCTTGAATACGTACCCAGTTGCTCGGATTACCGACATCCATCGCATTAGCTAATGTCTGGATGGAAGGTTTTGGATCATAAGAGCCACTTTGTAAGAAACGTGGAACTACATCATTCACGTTTGTTCCTGCAACAAAATGTTTTACTGGAAGGCCTAATTTATACGCTAATAAACCAGCACCAATATTACCAAAATTACCACTAGGTACCGTAAACACAACCTCATTAATACCTTGAGATTTCAACTGTGCATAAGCCCAGAAGTAATAAAATGTTTGAGGTATCAAACGCGCAATGTTGATAGAATTAGCTGAAGTTAATCGCAACTGCTGATTCAATTCTTGATCATTAAAAGCTTGCTTTACCAAAGCTTGACAATCATCAAAGGTACCGTCAACTTCTAAAGCGCGAATATTTTGTCCATTTGTTGTCAATTGCTCTTCTTGTACTTTTGATACTTTTCCTTTAGGATAAAGGATGGTAACACGCGTACCTGCTACACCCAAAAACCCCAATGCTACAGCACCACCGGTATCGCCCGATGTAGCCACTAATACATCTAACAATTGATCACCATCTTTCGCAAAATAACCCATCACACGGCTCATAAATCGAGCACCAAAATCTTTGAAGGCATATGAAGGTCCGTGAAACAACTCCAATACGGCCGTAGTAGAATCTAAAAACTTGACAGGTGCATCAAAATTAATGGCATCTTCCACAATATTCTTTAAATCTTCTCTAGGGATATCATCGCCTATTAAAGCATTAGCTACCGTAAAGGCAATCTCCTGTAAGGAATACTGTTGAATATTTTTTATAAATAATGGATCCAATTGAGGTATCTCTACAGGCATATATAACCCTTTGTCTTGTGGCAAAGAATTAAAAACAGCTTCTTCAAAAGAAACACGTAAATCTTTATTATTTGTACTATATAATTTCATTTCCTATTAATCATTAAATGGTAATACTTTTGGACCTTCTACGTTCACATTAGATACATATTGATAGCTCTCAATATCTCGTGCTGACAAATGCGCTTTAATCTTTTCGGTCACGATTCGAGCAATTTCTTCTCCTTTAGTAATAGCCACAACAGATGGCCCTGACCCAGAAATACCGAAACTCAATGCTCCATTTTCTAAAGCTATACGCTTCATCTCATAAAACTCAGGAATCAATATTGCTCGAGTAGGTTCAATTAATACATCATGCATACTACGACCAATAAGTTCATAATCATGTTGAAATAAACCAGCTATTAATCCAGCAATATTTCCCCATTGTACGACCGCATCTTTCAACAATACTTTGTCTTTGATTAGTTGTCTGGCTTCGCGTGTCGGCACATCAACTTGAGGGAATACAATACCAGCATATAATTTTGGCGGAACAGGCAATTTGATGACATCCAAATCCTCCTGTCCACGTATCAAGGTAACACCCCCCATCAATGCAGGCGCAACATTGTCTGCGTGACCGTGGCCACAAGCCAAACGTTCGCCTTCTACACAATAAGGCATCAACTCATCCTTGGTCAATGGAAATCCTAACAGCGCATTTATAGCGAATAAGCCAGCAACAGTACTTGCGGAACTAGATCCTAAACCCGAACCGATAGGCATATGTTTAATCAATTCAATCTCAATACCGATGTGGTCTAATATTCCCAAATCACGAAGCAGCATCTTGACACAGGCACTGACAGTATTCTTGTCAGCATCCAAAGGAAGTCGTCCATCATCGCCTTCAATAGAACGAATACGAACACCAGGAGTTGGTACTTTATACATCTTCACCTCATCACCAGGGTGATCTACAGCGAATCCTAATATATCAAATCCACATATCATATTTGCTACCGTAGCAGGTGCAAATACACGAATTTTATCTACTGCATGTGATAGGTCTGCTTTTCCTTCAATAGATGTTGACACTTTATTATTTGACATTTTTTCTCTAATAATTATTTTGACCCAACATTTACTAAGTCCGCAAATACACCACCTGCAGTTACTTCAGCACCAGCACCTGGCCCCTTTACCACTAACGGTCTTTCTTTGTAACGTTCTGTCGTAAAAGATATAATATTGTCACTGCCTGATAAGGCATAGAAAGGATGATTTTCATCTACAAACTGTAAAGAAATATCCACTTTTCCATTTTCTAATTTGCCGATATAACGAATAACTTTATGCGCTGCTGCTGCCTTTTCTTTCAAGCTATTAAAATATTTATCAGCCTTTAATAATTCAGTATAAAATTCATCTACCGAATTAGCCTTCAAGCATGATTCTGGTAAAATAGCACCCAAATTTACATCTGAAGACTCCATCTTATGGCCAGCATCACGAGCCAAAATCAACATCTTACGCATAAAATCAACACCTCCTAAATCATCGCGAGGATCAGGTTCTGTATATCCTAATTCTTGGGCTTTCTTCACCACATCATAGAAAGAAGCATCGCCTATAAAATTATTAAAGATATAAGATATAGTACCTGAAAGAATAGCTTCAATTTTCAAAATACGATCTCCACTGAGCATCAAATCCTTTAAAACACTAACGATAGGTAAACCTGCACCTACGTTAGTTTCATAGAAGAAATCTACGCCATGCTTACGTGCCGTATCATGTAACAAACGATATTGTGCATACTCTCCAGAATTAGCTATTTTATTACACGTAACAATAGATATATTAGCTTTAAAAATATCTTCATAATATGTGGCCGGCACTTTACTGGCTGTATTATCTATAAACACACAATTTGGCAAATTAAAAGCTTTCATCTTTTCTACGAAACCTGACAAATCCGCTAACTCCCCCTTTTCGTCTAACTCATCGCTCCAAGTATCCAAATTAATGCCCTCTAAATTGAACACCATTTTTCGTGAATTTGAAACACCTACTACTTTTATTTCAATATCATTATTTTCCAACAAAAAGTCATGCTGTTCGGCTAACTGTCGGAATAATGTCGCTCCAATATTTCCGGTACCCAAATTAAAAACATGTAATGTTTTCTTTAGCTCCGCAAAAAAAGCATCATGTACAGCATTTAATGCTTTGGCTAGATCATCTTTGGAAATAATAACCGAAATATTAAACTCAGAAGATCCTTGTGCTATAGCACGTACATTGATACCATTACGTCCTAAAGCAGCAAATAATTTACCGGACATACCTGGCGTACGTTTCATATTTTCACCCACGATTGCCAGTACAGATAGATTTTCTTCTACCTCGGGAATCACCAACTTAGCTGCTTCCAATTCCAATTCAAATTCTTGACCGATGAGCTTCAATGCTTTTTCAGCATCAGAAGGATTTACTGCAAAAGTAATACTGTGCTCAGATGACGATTGCGTAATCAATACCACATTGATTTGCTCGCGCGCCAACAACGTAAATAATCGCCCAGAGAAGCCCGATTTTCCAATCATCCCCGATCCCGAAAGATTGATAATAGAGATATCCGATATGGAAGAAATACCTTTGATAGGATATTGCGTACAATCTGATGCAAACTGAATAAATGTACCTGCAAATTCGGGGTCAAAAGTATTACGTATAGCGATAGGAATACGCTTCATAAAGGCAGGAATCATCGTCGGTGGATAGATCACCTTAGCGCCGAAATAAGATAACTCCATCGCTTCCGTATACGATAGAACAGGTAGAGAAAATGCTTTTTTCACAATACGAGGATCAGCTGTAAGCATACCATTCACATCCGTCCATATCTCAATGACCTCCGCATTTAATACAGATCCAAAAATAGCCGCTGTATAATCAGAGCCGCCGCGTCCTAATGTAGTTATACGACCTTTGTCGTTAGAGCCGATGAAACCTGTTACAAATAATAACTTATCTGCATGTGTTATCGCCAAAGATTGTATTAATTGTGTAGTTAATTCTTCATTCAAATGTGCATTTCCAAAATTAGAATCCGTCTTTACATAATGCGAAGCATCGATATATAAAGCATCTTGGATATATTGTTCCATAATTTTAGATACCAAATAATTGGAAAAACGCTCGCCAAAAGAAACAATTAAATCTTTAGATTGTGGACTAAGTTCTTTTAATGCAAATACACCATGAAGGATTTCTTCAAGATCATTAAGCATCAACTTTAATTTGGTAAGTACCGGATTTTGATATTTTACTGCGATTAACTCCTTTACAACAGCAAAATGTTTCTCTTCTAAATATTGTATATCGGCATCAAATGATAAGCGTTCGGCAGCATTGTCTGCCATCTTAGATAAAAGATTGGTTACGCCAGCCATTGCCGATAATACGACCAAAGGCTTTTCTCCATTATCATGAGATTTTTTTACGATATCAAGAACAGCCCTTATACTCTCTTTAGAACCGACTGAAGTTCCCCCAAACTTTAATACTTTCATACTGGTTTATTGTTTATAGTTGTTTAAAATAAGTGACTAACAAAAAAAGCCTTCCTCTTTTTAAGAGGAAGGCTTCACATATCTTTTGAACACTAATTATTCAACAATAGAAGTACTTCCTCCGAGGTATGTAATCCCAGTGGTAATAATAATCGTTGTAATAATCGTGCCTTGTTGCATTGTTTTCTGTAAATATTTCATAAAGATAAAATATAATTTATAAATACAATATTTTATTTAATATATTTTTATATAAATCGAAATATCAACTTATGCCGTTACATTTGAAAAACTGTACGAAATAGCTCTTAAAACACAAAAAATGTTAAAAAACATAAAATCAGCGAACTAAATATCACTTAAAAACCTTATTAAAAGACTATTATAGATAGCAAAGTGTTAATAAAATGTTAAATTAGGGTAAAATTGCTTGGATTACTATATAAGAAGCCCTATCTTCGTTATGATCTAAACGGAAGGATATATGACTTTCAGTAAATCAAAACAAAGTTGTAAATTAAAAAAAAGCGATTTAATGAACACAAAAAAACTAATAGCAGGAATGTTATTTATAGGCTTTTGTCTAGTGTCGCATGCACAAACAAACAATAAAGTTAAAGAGCAAGATAATCTTGCAAAGGAATATTTTTCTCAAATAATGGGTGTAGCTGTAAATGCGACAACAAGTACGAAGCTTTATCAATTTGTTTATGATTGGGTAGGTACCCCATACAGATTAGGTGGAGATTCAAAAAAAGGAATTGATTGTTCTAAATTTTCTCTAGCTTTATATGAAAATGTTTTTAACACTACTATTGGCTACAACAGTAGAAATCAATTTGCTAACGTTACCCCTATAGAAAAAAACAACCTACAACCTGGCGATTTAGTATTTTTTAAAATCAGAAGTAAAAGTATCACGCATGTAGGCGTATATATCGGTGATGACAAATTTGCACATGCATCCTCTAGTAAAGGAGTAATGGTAAGTAATTTAAATGATTCGTATTGGAAACGCTACTACTATAATGGAGGACGTCCAAAAACGGAAGATTCTCGTATGATGACTGCTGATCTTTCAGAATTCGATAACGAACAATAATATTAATTCCTATATTAATAAAAGTCCGAATGAATTGATATTCATTCGGACTTTTTATTTAATTTAGTACAGTTAAAAAGAGATTATGTCAACTAAGAAAACTTTAATATTAAACAAGACGCAAATAGTACAAAAATCAAGACGTATTGCCTACCAAATATTAGAAGATAATTTTGATGAGAAAAATATTGTATTAGTAGGGATTGCAGATCGAGGATACGTTTTTGCGCAACGTCTACAAGTGATCCTACATGAAATTGCTCCTGACAAAGAAATTGAACTTATAAAAGTTAGTATACAGAAAAACAAACGCTCATTAGATGCCATAACGGACAAACCTACAGATGTCGCTAATAATAAAACGGTAATTGTTGTTGATGATGTATTAAATAGTGGACGTACATTGGCTTATGCCTTAGGTGTGTTTATTAATATTCCACTTAAGAAAATGAGAACAGCGGTCTTAATAGATAGAAGTCATCATATATTCCCTATATTCAGTGATTTTTATGGCTTAAAACTTTCTACGATTTTAAAAGAACACGTAACAGTTTGTTTAGAAGAATTTGATAAAGAAGAAGATGCAGCTTGGCTTTCCTAAGCTGCATTTTTATTAACCTTTATTGATTTTAAGTTTCATACCCGGTTTGATCAAATTAGTACGTAAACCATTATCAGCTTTCAACTTTTGAACTGTTAAACCCTTGTGTAAATTAGCAATTGCATCAAGAGAATCTCCTTTTTTGACGGTATACACAGTCATTCTTGAAGAGGAATTCTTTACGGAAGTTGCCACCTTTGTATTCTTAGCTAACTGATTGTTGATAGGCTTTTCGATAATCAACGTTTTACCCGTAATATAATTACTGGACCCCAGGCCATTCCAAGCTTTAAGGTTTTGAATAGAAACCCCAAATTTGCGACTTATGGAAACTAATGTCTCCCCTCTTTTTACCTTATATTTTTTTATACTTCCTTCATCCGTTTTTTCCGTATCATTATACAATAGGGATTTACTATCATTCAATGCTAAATACAATAAACTATCATTGGTATTCTGTGTAATCGGCAATAATAGTCGCTTAGGCTTCTGAACACTACCATTGACCAAATTGCGCTTATAAGCAGGGTTATACTTCTTGAGGTCGTCGTGCGATATACCTAAAGCGGAAGCAACATTATTAAGATCTATAGTATTGGACACAAATAATACTTTATGATCAAATTTCAAATCTGAGTTATCACCAAAAATATCATAATACCCAGGATCACTCAACACATAGCTCATCGCTATATATTTTGGTATATAATTTCTTGTCTCTGCGGGTAGGAAAGGAGATAATTCCCAAAATGTAGGCTGCGTATAGCCCGATTTTTTAATCGCTCTTTGCACACAACCGCGGCCACAGTTATACGAGGCTATAGCCAATAGCCAATCCCCAAATTGATTATATGCGCTCTGCAAATATTGCGATACCGCATAACTAGATGAATAAGGATCTTTTCTTTCGTCCAAATAACTATTCATCTCTAAATTGTATTCTTTGGCCGTAATATGCATAAACTGCCACGGTCCTACAGCACCAGATCGAGAAACAAGATGTGGATCCAAAGAAGACTCTACTAAGGATAAATACTTAATCTCTTCTGGGACTCCAACTTCTGAAAGAATAGATTCGTATATAGGGAAGTAATGCTTACTTAACCCTAATAACTTATTCATATAAGGCCTGTAATTTGCAGATGTATATTTATCAATATAATATTTTACCTGCTCATTATATTCTAAAGGGATCGTTTTTGATAATAATTTACTTCGCCTTAATATATCTATATCTTCAGGCGTGATTGGCGAATCAGAATTCCCTTTAATTGAATCCAATTCCATTATTAACTGTTCATTTTTCGCTTCTATGAACTCAAGAATAGCATTATGAAAATCTTCATTATAAGACTCATTCATATCCTCTTGAGCAAGAACATTAGTATGAGCGATAAAAAAAAGTGAGAATAAACAGAGCACTAATCTCATAACAAATTAGTTAGCTAAAAATAAATTGAATTATATTTTTAGTATGAAACAAAAAAGATTTTACTAAAGCTAAGAAAGCCTTAGTAAAATCTTTATTTAATAAATTAACAACATGTATTAGTTGTTCTTTTTTTCTGTGTCAGTAGTAGTAGTAGGAGCTTCAGAACTATCTTCACGCTGACCATCTTTAAATTCTTTTACTCCACGACCTAAACCACGCATTAATTCAGGAATTTTTTTACCCCCAAATAATAAAAGAACCAACACAACGATTATAATAATCTCTTGAGTTCCTATAAATAATAAGTTTGATGTATACATTTTTATTTTCTTTATATCTTTTCTAAACTAAGCAAATATAATCAATAAATAATTAATTTTTTGTAACAACTATCTTGCTAACCAAGACGATGGGTCAAATTCACGCTGTCCCTGCTGCAAACCAAAGTTAACAACGGAATAACCTAAATCTTCATCTCTTCCTGCTGTACCAATTTGTTGTCCTCTAGTAACTTTTTGACCTTTACGCACAGAAACACTTCCTAAATTAGAATAAAAACTAAAATACTCACCGTGCTTGATGACAACAATACCACCCAATGCTTGTACCACATCGCCCTCAAATACCGTTTTAACAGCAGCGTTGTCGGCTGTTCGAATAGCAACATCTGGTTCATCAATTGTAACACCTTCGACAGATCTACGACCATATCCTCGTACAATATTCCCTTGACCTACAGGCCATGGAAGCCTACCTCTATTAGATTGAAAATCTGCTGACAAGCGAGCGGCTTCTGGAGTAGAGCGTAAAATCTCACTATCCGTTTTCTTGGGAATTGTTTTTTCTACCTCCGCTACAGTTTTGCCGGTACGTTTGGCTTCAAGCTCCGCTTTTCGTTTGCGTTCTTCCTCTGCTTTGCGACGCTCTTCAGCGATTTCGCGCGCAATAGCAGCCCTAATCTGAGAATCGACACGTTTCTTTTCTTGTTGCTTTTTGGAAAGCTGACCTTTTACGGACCGTTCTTCTTTGACTATTTGGCTCAGTTGGCCCTGATGCTCGGCACGATCCTTCGCTATAATATTACGTTCCTGTTGTTGATCTGCTAAAAGATCTTTTTGTGTCTTTCTATCAGCTTCTAGCTGTGCTATTTTTAGCTCTATTTCTTTTTTAACAACTTCAATTTCTGCTACCTTTATTTTCCGAGCATCCGTAAATTGTTGCAAATACTTAACCCGCTTAAAGGCTTGATTAAAATCCTTTGAAGCAAAAATAAACATCATTTTATTATAGCCATTCTTATTACGAAAAGCAAACATGATCATTTTCTCATAATCATCACGCATCTTTTGTAATTCTTCTTTCAACGACTGAACGGTCTTGGTGTTGCTGTTAATCTGTGTGCTCAGATTATTAAGTTCTCGACTGATAATCGTGATTTTTTCCTCACGCAACGCTAACTGACGGCTGAGTGCATTTACTTCCTTTTGAGAAAGCAATTTTTCGCGCGTCTTTGCGGCAAGCTCTTTGTTCAAAGAAGCGATTTCTATTTCAATCTTTTCACGTTGCTTTTTTAGAGCAACACTACTTTGTCCAAAAGAAATTTGCGTCGCGGCGCATAATATAATGATACTAAAAAGTATTTTATTCAAATTCATCAAAATGCTATTTCTTATTTAGCTTATCTTAAAATGTCCAAAAATAACGATAACAAAACTATATGCCTAATAAAATGAGTGATTTTACCAACATTTATTATCAATTTACCACCTTATATTTTGCAGGTGCTGTAAAAGGCATTTCAATAGGTTCATTAAACTCTAGCTTGTTGTAGTTGAGTATAGCATTTATAGATAATGCCCCAGCATTGACCTTTAAATTCTGGTTTTGTGGAAAATTATATCCTGTTACTGCAGCAAAACTACTGTAAAATGCTTCAATATTCTCATTTGCACCAATAGCATTTAACCGAAATACCTTTGGGCGATTATTTTCATTCAAGCTATATTGAAAAGAAAGACCGTTTATCACCCCTACTAATTGCACCTCGTCGGCTGCACTAGCAACCGTAAGATTCTCTGTACGCAACAATTTGGTATTTACATTTGCTAAAATCAAATCCTGTAGCATAGCAAAATTAATACCTTCCCCTGCATACTTATATATGTAACTAAATGGCTTAACAATATACTCACTTTGCAGTTTATTTAAAATTTTCACCGTATCCGGCGTAATCAATATCCGCGCTGCTTCATAATTTACAACAGTAGCCGTTACGGAAATCCAAATAGCTTTATCTCTATCTATACGAATATGCAAGGTAACATCTTGCTTTTCGTCACCAAACTCTACTTTTGTTTTCGCTCTACCATTAAAGGTATGAAAGTCCAAATTATTAATCGTATATCCATCATTTAGCATGACCGGATTTGTCCCTGTCTTATCGCCCACAACTTTCTTTTTTGATGCGCAACTTGAAAAAAGAAAAATTGCCAAACTCATGATGATTATTCCTCTACTCCACATATTTTTTCTCTTTAATTTTTTCTTGAATTTTTAATTTATCTTTCTCGCTGATATCCGCTAATGTAAGTGCCTTTTGCCATTGTTTTAAAGCTTCCTTAGTTTTCCCCAATTGGGATAAGATGTCACCATAATGCTCTATCAAGGTAACCGAAGTAACGGGTGAATTCTTCAGTGCCTTCTCTATCCATTTTAATGCTTCAGTATAATTACCTTGTTGAAACATAACCCAAGCATAGGTATCCTGGTAAGTGGAGCTTTTAGGTTCTAATGCTATAGATCGCATAGAATAATCAGCTGCTTTTTCTAAATCCAACTTACGTAGGGATAAGTAATAAGCCAGATTATTCATAGCGACAGCATTTGTACTATCCAGCTTTATGGCTTCCTCATATGCTACATCCGAAGCAGCATCCATATTCAGCTTATGATACAAATCCCCTAAAGAACCATATATAATAGATCTCAAATATTTATTCTCATTTGTACTATTATTCAATGCTGCTTCCAATAATTGTCGCGCTGAGGCATTATCTTCTTTAGCTAAATAAGCTAACCCTGAAAAGTACAATAAAGCCGGATTACCGGGATTTGCATTCAAACCTTCCTTACTATGTTGTATTGCTTCATCAACTTGCTTCATGACCAAATCTACATTGATCAACATCCGCCAAGCATCAATTTGATTTGGTGCTATGCCTACTGCGGTTAAAAACATAGATTTCGCTTCAGCGGTGTTACCACGCTTCCATAAAATCTCCCCTTTAATCATGTGACTTTCCGCAATTCGGGGGTGAACTAACACCAATGTATTTGCTAATGACTGCACTTGATCCATAGTGAGCGATTTATTCTCTACACCTAATAAGTCCAACATCACACGGTACTTGTGTACGTACTGTACGTCTGTAGATTTAAAAGCTTTTTCCAAGGCATCAAAGGTAAATTTTGATTTACCTTCCATTTTATAGGCATCCGCTAAATCTAAATATAAACTAGCATCATTGGATTTTGCGACACCTAATTCCAATGTGGCAATAGCATTCTTAGCTTTCTTTTCATTGAGGTAACCATACCCCAATCTACCGTAAACACTGCTCAATGTAGATTTGCCTGACCATGGCAGCAATAGTGCTATACCTTCTTTATTCTTATTACCATAAAAGAAAACATCGGCTAATGCTACATCTAGGGTATCTGTATGATTCCCTTTATCTTTCTCTTGGTTATATACGACTAAAGCTTGATCTAATTGATCTGTAAAGCCCAATATCGACAACAATTCCCTAGCCAATGCAGTATCATTGGGATATTTCGCACGTGCTGCCGTCAATACTTCCACAGCTTTTTTCCAATCCTTTTTAGACTTATAAAGCTCTACTAGATAGTTAGTATATAATACCAATGGCTCTATCTTATAAGCTTCTTCTACATTAGTGATGGCACCATCCAAATTACCAACCTGCCCTAGCAATAACCCTTTGGCATAAAAAACCTCCGCCGCAGTAGGGTATTTAACTAAGATTTGATCTAGTATATTTATAGCCGCAGGAAAATTACCTTCACGAAGCTTAACCTCTACCTCTGCGAGCTCACTTCTATATAGCGAATTATTACTTTGAGCATAGTTTTTTCCTGCAAAAACTAATACAAAAAGCAATACTAATATACTCTTAATAATATTATTCATCATATTCGTACTTTTTAACACCTCACTAAGGTAGGATATTGTCACCAAAAGTTAGCCTTATCCATCTTAAAAAATGTTAAAAATAAAAACAGCTAACTACTTGTAAAATACCAAATAAAATTAATACCTTTGCATTCCGATTGTAGAGATTACACTCGGTTAGAATATTTATTAATTAATTAAATAAAAGCAAGTGAATACGTTAAGTTACAAAACTGTCTCTGCCAACAAAAACACTGTTAACAAAGAGTGGATCGTTGTTGACGCTGAAGGCGAGATCTTGGGACGTTTGGCCAGCGAAATTGCAAAAGTAATTCGTGGAAAGCACAAGCCAACATTTACCCCACACGTAGACTGTGGAGATAACGTTATTGTTATCAATGCAGACAAAATTAAGTTGACAGGAAACAAATTAGGCGACAAAGTTTATGTTCGCTACACTGGCTACCCAGGTGGTCAACGTTTTGTTTCTCCAAAAGAATTATTGGCTAAACATCCAGAGCGCATTATTGAGAAAGCTGTACGTGGTATGCTTCCGAAAAATCGTTTAGGACGTCAGTTATTTAAAAACCTTTACGTTTATGCTGGAACAGAGCACAAACAAGAGGCACAAAATCCAAAACCAGTTAAATTTTAAGGAGAACAATTATGTCAACAACTAACACTTCAGGAAGAAGAAAAACTGCTGTTGCTCGTATCTACTTAGGAGCTGGTAGCGGAATCATTACCGTAAATGGTAAAGACTACAAAGAGTATTTCCCAACATTGCCTTTGCAATACATCGTTACGCAATCATTAAGCGTAGCCGAGTCATTAGCAAATTTTGATGTGAAAGTTAACGTTCAAGGTGGTGGTGTTAAAGGTCAAGCTGAAGCTGTACGTTTAGCAATTGCTAAAGCTTTAGTAGAACTTAACCCGGAAGTAAAACCTGCTTTACGCGCGAAAGGTTTAGTAACACGTGATGACCGTATGGTTGAGCGTAAAAAACCAGGACGCAAGAAAGCACGTAAAAGATTCCAATTCAGTAAACGTTAATCACAGGAGGATCAAAAAATGGCAAGAACTACTTATCAAGATTTATTGGATGCAGGTGTGCACTTTGGTCACCTTACACGTAAATGGGATCCGAAAATGTCTAAGTACATTTTCATGGAACGCAACGGTATCCACATCATTGACTTGAACAAAACACTTACGAAATTAGAAGAAGCTGCTTCAGCTATCAAACAAATCGTAAAATCAGGTCGCAAAGTTTTATTCGTAGCAACGAAAAAACAAGCAAAAGAAATCATCGCGCAACAAGCTAAGGCTGTTAACATGCCTTATGTTACAGAGCGTTGGTTAGGTGGTATGCTTACTAACTTCGCAACAGTTCGTAAGTCTATCAAAAAAATGACTACTATTGACAAAATGCAAAAAGATGGTACATTTGATGTATTGTCTAAAAAAGAGAAGTTGATGATTCAACGTGAGCGTATTAAGTTAGATAACCTTTTAGGAGGTATCGCTGACTTAAACCGTTTGCCTGCAGCTTTATTCATCATCGATGTGAAAAAAGAACACATCGCTGTAGCAGAAGCTATCAAATTGAACATCCCTACTTTTGCAATGGTAGATACGAACTCTGATCCTACAAACATCGATTTCCCAATTCCAGCAAATGATGACGCTACTAAATCTATTAGCTTAATCGCAGGTATCATTGGTCAAGCGATCGTAGAAGGTTTAGAAGAGCGTAAACGCGATAAAGAAGATGATGCGGAAAAAGAAGCTGCTGCTGCTAAAGCTGCAGTTGACAATGGTGAAGCTGGTGAAGCGACTCCAGGAAAACGCACTCGTAAAGCGAAAGACGTAGAATAATAATTCTATATAAAGCCGGATAGACAAGTGTTGGTTTCTGGAAGCTTAATCTTCCTTTACCTGCCCTGTCTTTCCGGTTTTTTTGTTAATCAACTTTTAACAGTGATTTACAAGCTGTTAAATACATCAATTGTAATTTTATTTAAAAAGAAAATATCATGTCAGTACAAATTTCTGCATCAGATGTAAACAAATTGCGTCAACAAACAGGCGCAGGTATGATGGATTGTAAAAAAGCGTTAGTAGAAGCTAATGGTGACTTCGAAGCTGCTGTTGATTACCTACGTAAAAAAGGTGCTAAAGTAGCAGCTAGCCGTCAAGACCGTGACTCTAACGAAGGTGTTGTTATCGCTAAATCTACAGCAGATGGCAAAACTGGTATCGTAGTAGAAGTTAACTGTGAAACTGACTTCGTAGCTAAAAACTCTGATTTCATCGCTTTAGCGGAGAAAATCGCAGAGGTAGCTTTAGCGAACACGCCTGCTACAGTAGAAGAATTAAAAGCATTAACATTAGACGGTAAAGTAATTTCAGAATTATTAATCGAGCAAACTGGTGTTATCGGTGAGAAAATCGATATTTCGAAATTCGAAATCGTTACTGGCGAGAAAGTTGTTGCTTACATCCACGGTAACTACCGTTTAGGTGTATTAGTAGGTCTTTCTGCTGCTGTTGAAGGTGCTGACGAAGCGGGTAAAGATGTAGCTATGCAAATCGCTGCAATGAACCCTATCGCTATCGATAAAGACGGCGTTGATGCAAATACGGTAGAGCGTGAAATCGCTATCGCTAAAGAACAAATCATTGCTGAAGGTAAACCTGCTGAAATGGCAGAGAAAATTGCTCAAGGTAAATTGAACAAATTCTTTAAAGAAACTACTTTATTGAACCAAGAATTCGTTAAAGATTCTTCTAAAAGTATCGCTCAATTCTTAGATTCAGTATCTAAAGGATTAACTGTAAAAGCTTTCAAACGCGTACAATTAGGTGCATAATTTCGAAAGAAAGTTATAACAAAGCCCCACTTATTATTAAATAAGTGGGGCTTTTTATTTACACAGGATTCATTATATTTAATTAAATACTATATTGAATTAACCTAGTAATTATGATGACCATTATGAACCAGAAAAGAAAATATAGCAAGGACCTAAATTATGGACGTGCTATAATTGATAAATTCTGTCAAGATATTACAACTCCAATTAAAGTATTAGATATTGGAGCTGGATATGGAACAGATCTGAGTATTGTTCAAAAACATCATCCTGTGGCCCAATTATATGCGATCGAAGCATTTATTAGTTTTCAGCAAAACTTAAAAGATAATGGTATTACCGTATATGGTATAGATATCGAAAAAGGAGTGCTTCCTTTTGAGGACAATAGTATAGACCTTATAATATGCAATCAAATACTTGAACATTGTAAGGAAATATGGTGGATATGTCACGAAATCACTCGTGTATTGAAACCGGGAGGTACATTTATTATTGGCGTACCTAATTTAGCATCCTTTCACAATAGATTATTACTGCTAATAGGCAAACAGCCAACATGCATAAAAAATAATTCTGCACATGTAAGAGGCTACACAAAAAATGATATTATTAAATTCCTAAATACAGGATTTCCATCAGGCTATCAATTAGAAAGCTTTTATGGAAGCAATTTCTATCCTTTTCCACGTAGAATAGCTATGTTATTAGCAAAAATATTCCCAAAAATGGCGGTAGGTATATTTTTTAAATTCACCAAGTCTACAAAGCAATATAATAATGAATTCCTTAATTACCCAAGAAGTAACAAACTACAAACAAATTTTTATGTCGGCCCACCAAAGAAACCAATTCATGAGGATTAATGCTGATAATATAAAAAAACACCTAAAAACAAGAATTACCAAAACATAAAGGAGGTCCAATTGTATAGTATGTATCATTATACGAGATAGTAATCCAAAAACTGTACACACAAAAAGTTAATATATGAAAAAAGTATTATTAGGAATAATCATTCTTGTGATTATTTTACTAGTTGTCTTAATTATAAAAACATTCACCTATCCATTTGCTTCGACCAAAAATTTAGCAAAAGATCCAGCTGAATTCCCGATAAATGAAAAAGCTGTAAAAAGACTCTCAGAAGCAATACAAATCCCTACAGTGAGTACTGTAGAATATGGTGAAACGAATTTCGAACCCTTTGAGCAGTTTCACACATTTTTGCAACAATCATATCCTTTAATTTTTGAAAAATTAGATACCGCAACAGTCAACAAATATGGATTGGTATTTCACTGGAAAGGTAAAAATAGTAGTAAAAAACCACTGTTATTTTTATCGCATTATGATGTTGTCCCTATCAACAATTATGACTTTGCAAACCCTCCAGCATATACACCGGTGTTCAATATCAGCGAAAAAGCTACGCCACTGACAGAATATCAAGACGCCTGGACCTATCCCCCATTCAGTGGTGCTGTAGATCATGGAAGAATATATGGTCGTGGTACATTGGACATGAAAGGAATGTTGATATCTATCTTAGAAGGTGCTGATCAGTTGCTAGAGGAAGGCTACCAACCCGAACAAGATATATATTTCGCTTTCGGTCACGATGAGGAAGTAAGTGGCCGCCAAGGAGCACTCAAAATAGCGGAATATTTCAAAAATAAAAATATCGAATTTGATGCTGTATATGATGAAGGCGGATACGTAGTAAGCCCAGGATCTGTCATCAAAAGTATAGACAAAGCTATTGCACTAGTTGGAGTTGCCGAAAAAGGATTCTTAACGTTGCAGATAACTGTAAAAGGTACAGGTGGCCACTCTTCTATGCCACCAAAGAAAGGCTCTCTAGTGCTTGCATCTGAGATCGTAGAGCGACTAAATACAGACCAAATGCCGGCTATGATAACGGATCCTATTGAATACTTCCTCAAAAATGTAGGAGGGTCCATGGACTTCAAATCACAATTGGCTATTTCCAACCAATGGCTATTGAAAGGATTGTTGATAAAGAGCTTAGAGAATGATGCTGCCTCCAATGCATTGATACGTACCACAACAGCATTGACTATGGCACACTCGAGCGATGCGCCCAATGTGCTGTCTGCAACAACAGAGATCACGGTAAACTTCAGAATACTGCAAGGTAATACCGTTGAAGATGTAATGAATCATGTCAAACAAGTATGTGAAGGCTATGATGTCGATTACAAAGTAATCTCTTCACGCGAACCATCAAAGATATCAGATATCAATGGGGAGCCATTCCAGAAAGTGCAAAAAACAATAGCAGAGGTATATCCAAATGCGATCATTTCTTCATACCTGACTATAGGAGGAACAGATGCTTATAAATATGAAATTGTATCGGACAATGTATTCCGTTTTATGCCGATAGAAATCAATCAATATGATCAACGTCTTATCCATAATGACAATGAATCTATAACGATAGACAATTATATGCGCATGATTCATTATTTCAAATTATTGATGAAGTAACAATACTCATACCCCATTAAAAAGGCTTTTGTAGAAATACAAAAGCCTTTTTTATAGCATACTACATCGTAGTTCATGCTGTGCATGACGATAATAATGGCGTAGACCATAGTTATATATCGCAGTCATCCAAAGTATACCTACTTTCAAGACCTCTTGTTACACGCTATTCATTCCTAAAATACTAAACAGCATCTTACCCAATCAAAAGCTATACTTACTACAAAAGTAAATCTCTAAAAGAGCAAGTGATGACACTTCTAAACTATGATATTTCCATACAAAAAATAGTTATGTATCCATTTGTGCTTGCAATTTACAGTCCATTAGGATTGGTACTACATTTACAATTAGATCTCATAAGCAATACTATTAAAACATTTACACACTCTCCCGTGTTGTTGTATTATAATGAGTTATAATCTAAAATTAAATTTATTATTATGTGTACAAGAGTAGTTTACAAGGGACCTAACAATACTATTATAACGGCTAGAAGCATGGATTTTACCATGGAAATACCTGCAAACCTTTGGTTATTCCCCAAAGGACTGGAAAGAACAAGTTCTTATAAAACAAGGGAAATATCATGGACTTCGAAGTATGGCAGCGTAGCAACCAGTTCATATGATATGGCAGTATCTGACGGCATGAATGAAAAAGGATTAGTAGCAAATCTCTTGTGGTTGACAAGTACACAATATCCTGATGTTTATCCTGATACTGAAGATAACTACTTAGTAGTTTCATACTGGGCCCAATATGTTTTAGATAATTTTGCTACCGTAGCTGAAGCTGTAGATGAATTGAAAATGGAAAAATTTACCATCGTTTCAGATAATATCCCCAATACGGATAGATTTGTAGATGTCCACCTTTCTATATCGGACGCAATGGGCGATAATGCAATTTTTGAATATATAAATGGTAAATTAACAATCCACCACCACCCTTCCTATACGGTGATGACTAATGACCCAATCTACGAAAGCCAATTAGCGATCAATGAATACTGGAAAGATATACCAGGTAAAATATTCTTGCCAGGCACAAATCGTGCGCCAGACCGCTTTGTAAGAGCTTCTTTTTACATAACAGCAGTTCCACAAACTGATGACAAACGGATAGCTATTGCTAGTGCATTCAGCGTGATAAGACAGTGTTCTGTACCGTATGGTATTTCTATCGAAGGGTATCCCAATTTGTCGACCACAAGATGGCGAACAGTATCCGATCAAAAGAATTTAACGTATTACTACGAAGATGCGCTGAGCCCGAATGCGATATGGGTAAATTTTAAAAACTTAGACTTTAACGGTAAGGTAAGAAAGCTTGCGCTGGAGAAAGATGAAATATATGCCGGTGAGACATCTGCTCTATTTGTAGAATCTGAGCCATTTGAATTTCTAAATATAAAATAAGGAAATCAGCTTTTGGGAGACTTTTTGGATAAGGGTTACTATTTGAGAAAGGATACGGACTACTACAAAATATGCTTATTTATAGGTAATCCTTCGATAAATAATCCATCATATAGAACATTTTTTATTGGTACTATCTCTATTAGCAGCTTGACTTATAATGTGGTTTCTTTTTTTTACCTAGAAATTGCTAGGTTAAATACAGTAAGTAGTTATTTTTTCTGTTAAATAATCACCACTTAGCTAACAAACTGTAAAACAATTACATAAACTACATGTTAATAAAAAAGGCACTTAAAACACATATAAGATCACTTACATTATGTCGTATAAATTAACCCCAATTAAGCGAATTCCTGCACTAATTTCCTTAGCCATCACATTATTGATTTGGTTTGTTATACCTGTGCCTGAGGGCGTAAATACAAATGCATGGCATCTTTTAGCCCTATTTGTTGGAACGATAGCTGCTATAATCAGTAACGCGCTACCAATCGGCGGAATATCTATTATTGCTATTGCTTCAGTCGCTATTACTAGAGTCACTAATCCAGAAAGTGCTTCTGGGGCATTAGCAGATGCTTTGAGTGGATTTTCCAATGAATTGATCTGGCTAATTGGGGCTTCAATTATGATTTCTATTAGCTTAATAAAAACAGGTTTAGGAGCTCGTATTGGTTATTTTTTTATTTCATTGGTAGGCAAGAATACATTAGGTATTGCTTATGCTATAGGAGTTGCTGAAGTTATTTTAGCTCCAGTGACACCTAGTAATACAGCACGTGGCGGGGGAATAATACACCCGATAATGCGTTCTATTTCGGATAGTTTCAACTCCAAACCCACTGATGATTCTAGAACAAAAGTTGGCCGATATTTAGCTTTGGTTAACTACAATATAAATCCGATTACTTCTGCCATGTTCATTACAGCTACAGCACCTAATCCACTCATTGTCAACTTTATATACCAAGACTCCAGATTTGTACTTACTTGGGGAATGTGGGCTGTTGCGGCTTTTTTGCCGGCCTTATTTTCGTTAATGATCATACCATTGATTATTTATTTCATCTACCCCCCAACGATCAAAAAGACACCAGATGCGCCACAGTTTGCTAGAGGAAAGCTGAAAGAATTAGGTTCTATTTCATTACCAGAAAAAATTACCATTGCTGTATTTGTTATACTACTATTACTTTGGGCGGGTATTCCTGCCATGATTTTTGGTAGTGAATTTAGTGTCCCTCCTACAGTGGCAGCATTTATTGGTTTGAGTATATTGCTATTAACGGGAGTACTTACATGGGATGATATATTAGGAAATAAAGGTTCGTGGGATACAGTCACATGGTTTTCAGCTTTGGTCATGATGGCTAGCTTCTTGGGGAAATTGGGATTAGTATCATGGTTGGCTCAAACTGTAGGATCAGGAATCAATAATCTTGGTTTAGCATGGAGTGCTTCCATTCTGATCCTTTTATTGATATATGTGTATTCACACTATTTCTTCGCCAGTACTACAGCACATATTACGGCTATGTTTAGTGCTTTTTTTATCGCAGGAATGGCTTTACAAGCACCACCAGTATTATGGGCATTGATATTAGCCTTTTCATCATCCATTATGATGTCAATAACACATTATGGGACGGGGACAGCCCCGATTATATTTGGCTCTGGTTATACAACTTTAGGCGAATGGTGGAAAGTAGGATTTATAGTCAGTATAGTGAACCTTATAATTTGGAGTTTGATTGGCGGTTTGTGGTGGAAATTCTTAGGATATTGGTAATTTCTAATGCGGTATAATTACTAATTAAGTATGCATATTATCTATTGTAATCAAATCACGCGGCAGTAAACTAATGAATAATGCCCGATGAAATAAATAATATTAAATACGTTGTACTAAATACTCACCATGAGCTGTAGCAATACAGCGTATGGCAATAGCCTGCAAATACTTCCCCTACAATGATCTCTTGTCACACTGATAGATAACAACATTGCTTTCATCCTGTTAGCGTTAGCTATATCACTAATAGGGCTGAAAATATCCACAGATTAAAAGTTACTGCTAACAATATGTATTTGTGCTTCTGTAGAAACAACATTTCGTTACTATAAGATACTCTACTGTTTTGTCAAAACAAAAACAAAATATTTAACCTACCTAAATAAGATTTAGGTAGTAAATGTATACCTCTATAGGCAATCCCTTAAAGGACACAAAAGCACAGAAGTCGACCGTCACTTTATACAAAGAGACACTATAGGAGCATCATTTTATAAAACATAAAGATGCCATACGCTAGATAGTATACTAAAATACCAATATTGAATTTACAACTCAAGGCTTTTAAAAGTCGGCCATAAATTGATTATAGAGATAAAATAGCATAAAAAAAAGCATTGAAGAACATCAATGCTTACTATTTTATTAAGGTATTAAAATTATCTCCCCTTTGGACGGTGAGAGATAAAATGAGATTTTAATTTATCTAAACCGATATCTTCTTCAATCTTATCAATTTCATATAACCAAACCTTTTCGTTCAACATGTCTACACGCTCTTTAGAATTTATCAATTCCAAAGGCTTAACTCGAAATTCTTTGCTGATAGGCTGAGTCTGTATTTGTGCCTGACGCGTATGTCTAATGATTTGAATCTGAAAAGTAGGCCACTTACCCACAGCAGAAAAATTAGCCGTATAAACTTGTGCATAATCGTGCTTAGGAATAGCATTAGCAAAAAGACCCGTTGTCTTTGTTCCTGATACCTCAGCTATACTAACCAGTAACTCATAAGAAGTTTCATTGATCAGATAAAATTTAGCCAAGCCATCCTTCTGCTCACCAGCGATACCTATATAAATCCCTTTATCCACAAAAGGCATATTCGCCTGTGCAGGACTTTCCTCAAAATCATCCTCTGGCATACGCATATTGCCATGTACTAAAGTTACTTTGGTTCGCAACACCGGAATTTCAAATCCTGTATCATCCGTTACGCCTATTATATCATTAGCTTGTATCGAAGTGATATGTCCTTCGATAGGCTCATCTATAAATCGTACTAAATCACCTATTTTTATATTCATTTTCTTTACGCTCTATAACCTCTACTAATCTATTTATATCTTCTATGGTATTATATAAATGAATACCTATACGAATACCTGTTCCTCGTGGGAAGCATTTGATACCATTTGCTAACAAATAAGGATACCACGCTGGATCTATCTGTAAATTGATCAATGCCGAACGCTCCTTTCTATCTGCAATCAATGGCAATAACCAATTTCTATCTCCAAAGATACGATAAGCATAATTGACAAGATCATCTAAATATGATTTTACGTTATTTAATCCTATTTTCTGTAGAAATAAAACAGCTTGCTGCAATGTCCCATGACTCAATGTATCCTGATGGCCAGGTTCAAAGTATATATCCAAGATTGTCTTGTGCGACCACATAGCTTCTGGTGGCCGATCTTTTCCTTTAGCATCTTTATATAATAACTCAGACATTTTTTCGGAGATCATCATATATCCATTGCCAAATCCAGACATCAACCACTTGTAACCCGAACCTCCTAGCGCATCAAATCCCGAATTATCAAAATAAAAGGGTTCAGAACCAAGATATTGTGTAGCATCTCCAATAATCAAAAGATTAGGAAATTCACTTTTCAACCTTTTTATAAAATCTAAATTTATTTGTAGCCCATTGATATAGTTTACAATACTTAATGCCAATACATCAGGCTTATGACTCAAGATATGCAGGTAGATATCATCTTCTATCTGTGGCGATATAGCAAGAATATGATGCGCAAACCCCCTACTGATAACGGGATAATTGAGTGATGGATATTCATCCGCCAAAAGTAAAAACTTACATCTTTTGTCTAATCCTTCGAGTAAGGTATTGTAACCAAAGGAAAAGCTAGGTACTAAATACAAACGATCAGTAGCACAATGAAAAAGAGATGCAAAATCTTCTTTAACAGCTTTAATAAAAGTAGATTGCTGATCCCTTAAATCACCTTCAGGGTCAAAAAAATCATTCTCCCATCCGCTGCGCCATACATGGCTAGTTATGGGTAACAAACCATTCCCAGGCGTATTGAGATAGGTAATACCATTAGGGATGTCGAAATAATCTTTGAAGTCCATGTTGATCGTATAATTGTTGTCCCAATTTAGCATAAAATTCAGAGGATTCAATGGTTTTAGCACCCATAGATTCCAAATGTTCTGAATGTATTTGACAATCGATCAACTCCAAATCGAAAGACTGACATAAATAAATCAATGCTACCTTGGAGGCATTGGAAACTTTAGCAAACATACTTTCTCCACAAAAGACTTTTCCAACGAGTATACCATATAGACCACCTACCAACTCCTCTCCATGCCACACCTCTATGCTATGTGCAAATCCCAAACGATGCAACTCCTTGTAGGCACGCTTCATGTCATCCACTATCCAGGTACCATCTTGATCTACACGTGCTACAGAAGAGCAATTGTCTATCACCGCATCAAAAGATTTATTATAGGTAACATGAAAGGTATTAGTACGCAGAACTTTGGACATAGATTTACTGATTTTTATCTCCTGAGGATCTAATACAAAACGCTCGTGCGGTGCATACCATAGTATCGGCGTATCTTCAGAATACCAAGGAAATATACCGTTATAATACGCCGTCAATAGCCTATCTGTAGACAGATCACCTCCTATCGCCAATAGGCCATCCGCTTCGGCTAGCGCCGGTTTGGGAAAAGAATAATCGTCGGGGTCTAATTCAAATACCATAATCAAAAAAGCCAGATTTTATTAATCTGGCTGTCTAGTTTCTTTACTAATCTCTTCAAACAACTTGTCCATATGCTCTACATATTCATTAGTATCATCCAAGAAAAATTCTAATTGCGGAACAATCCGTGCTTGATGTTTTATTCTTGCACCTAATTTATATCGAATATCGTTTGTTTTCTTTTTAATACTAGCTAAATCATCCTTTGCCGTATTTGTGTTCAAAAAACTAAGGTAAACACGCGCTATCGCTAAATCTGGAGTTACACGAACTTTTGTAACTGTCACAAAAGCTCCTGGTGCCCAAGCAGTACCCTCGCGCTGAAATAATTCGGCCAAATCTTGTTGGATAACGCCTGCGAATCGTTGTTGTCTTTTACTCTCCGTCGCCATATTGAATCTATTTAATATAATGTGCTAATCGACTATAATCGATCATACCGTACAAAGATAGAAAATTGAATGGCATCTTAGATAAGAGAATGTCTTAAAAAGGAAAAAGACTTGCCAATAATGGAATGGTCAAGTCTTTTTATCAAAATTAGTTTATTAATTGGATAGAAAAATGTCTTACAGTTTTAAGACTTGGTGGTCTATCATTATCATTAGTTTATTCGAGGTTATATATTGTAAGTGGAAACTCACAATAGATTTTTCATCTCCCTTTGTGTTACAAACATAATCAGATAATCAATACAATAAAAGATATATCTCAAAATAAAGTAAGTGCTCACTTATTAACGATCCAATATAGTATCCTCATCACTTGCATTGGCCATTTCTATGGTTTCATTGGACCTTCCATATTCATTACTATATACTTTTAAGAGTACACCGACAGAGGATAAAATCAAGGGTCCAAAGATTAATCCCATCATTCCAAATAACTTTAATCCCAGAAGTACCCCGAAAACCGTTATCAATGGTGGCACATTACCTAAACTTTTCAATATCGTAAAACGAAGAATATTATCTATACTACCAATTATAAACAGGCCATAAAGCAATATACCAATACCATTGTATGTCTGACCAGACGCCAATACAACAATTCCAAGGGGAATATATATAATCATTGTTCCCAGTACAGGTACTAAAGAAGCTATACCAGTAAGGAAACCCCAAGTAATAAAATTTTCAACATCAAAAAAATAATAGCCTATCATGGCTACAATTCCTTGACATAATCCAAGAATTGGGATTCCTAACGCATTAGATTTTACCATCATGAATACCTCATTCCAAATTTCATCTTTACTCATTTTTGAAAATGGAAGCGCATTGTTAATTGTTTTTTCCATACTACCACCATAAACGAGCATAAAATACAAAACGAATAACGCCACCAATATATTAACACCAACTTCTACTAAAGAATTAAAAATCGTCGGTAAATACTTAGTAAAATCTTGAAGAAAACCTAAAAGTGCTTCATCAGACATATCAATATTCTTTAGCACGGGTTTATTACTCATATAAACCTTCACCTGATTGAATTGACGAATAATTTCATCAGTATTACTTCCAATATTAACAATTTGTGGTGTTAAATAATTTATCAATGCCCATAAAGGCAAAACAATAAATACAATGGATATAAGGATAAATAAAATACTTGCAAATGGCTTATTCCAACCTTTTTTCTCAATTAATATTTTATACAGATTACGGTATAAAATATACAAGGTCACAGCCCCTAAAAAGCCGGTTAGATAATAGCTTAAATTCGTAAATATTAATATAGATATTAATGCAATAACCAAGATTAACACAATCTGGTTAATGGAATTATTGTTTATTTGATGACTCTTCATTGGTAATTGTTTTAGGTTTTATTTTGGAGGTACTTACTAATAACACTACTGCTGCACCGAATAATACTATCCACCCCCACCTTAAATGGATTGTTTTGGATAATACACCATCTGCTAAAGACATGCCGAAATAATTATTTGTTTTGAAATAAACTGCGCAAACTGCCAGTAAGCACCAAACAAAAAATAATTTACTAAAAAAATTAAATAGTTTAGTTTTTTGAATAAATATAAACAACAGCATAATAGCTAATAAACCATTTGTTATAAAAAAAAGATTTTCATCAGTTTGATACATGTTCCAATTACCAACCAATACTACTTTTAGAAAAGGACACATAATTGTAGATACAGCAGCTACAATAATTCCAATAAAAGCTATCTTTTTTCTAATCATATACATACTACTTGATTTTAACATTTTAATTAAATAATTTTATCAAAGATAATTAGTGATTTTCAAGATAGTACAATCTTATTTTACTTAATTAATTCAAATATTGATTCTCATCACAATTTTGTCATGTTTTACTGACAGTCATCATATTTACACGTAAAAAAGTATGTTTATTACGTTGAAACCGATATTTAACACTTATTTAACATTATTTATAACAATTCTAAATTACGCCGCTTTGACAGATTTTTGACAGAATAGCCAACGTTTTACTCTACATTTGCATCAAGTTATTTGAGCTAGAAATTAGAGCGTTGAAGAATTTAAAAGTTATAGCATTTACACATAAGCATGTTGACCTAAAGGATTTGGGCAATTTGGTTATTTGTAATGAGGAGTTAGATTCCCGATTAATTAATCTTAAAAACAGTCTTGATATACCGGAGATATTCTATATCGGTACATGTAACCGTGTGGAGTTTGTTTTTTATGGTGCTCATGAACTCACGGATGATTTCATCGCTGAGTTTATGGACAAAATGAACTTCTGTGTACCATCAGATAGATTACAATGCTACCTAGGCCAAGTAACGCGATATTCGGGGTTGGAGGCATTGAAGCACCTATTCCGTATGTCTTGTTCACTGGAAAGCCTAGTAGTGGGTGAGAAAGAAATTCTTGCACAAGTACGTCGTGCCTACGAGCAATGTAAAAACGCAGGTTTTACAGGTGATTTCCTTCGTCTAATGATGGATCGTCTAGTAAAAACTGCCAAAGAAGTATACACCTATACAAATATATCCCGTAATCCTATTTCTGTAGTTTCATTAGCTTACCGCAAGTTAAAAGAGAGCAAACAAATAGAGAATCCTCGTGTGATTATCGTGGGATCTGGAGAAACAAATAGAAATTTAGCTAAGTATTTCACCAAACATAGTAAAGCGAGTTTTGTGATTTTCAACCGTACGGTAGAAAATGCGACTACTTTAGCGAATGACTTAAATGCAGAGGTATATCCTTTGTCAGAGTTAAAGAATTACAAAAAAGGATTCGATTTATTAATTACATGCACAGGGGCTGCAACATCTATCATAGACAATAATCTTTACCAAAGCCTATTAAATGGCGAAACGGACAAAAAAATAGTTATTGATTTAGCGATTCCAAATGATATTGCTCCAGAGGTTCTCGAAAACAACCCTATTCATTATATCGAAGTAAGTAGCTTACAAGCTATTGCTGAAAAAAATATCCAAGAACGTTATAATGAATTATCAAATGCTGAAAAAATCATTGACGAAAATATCAAAGAATTTTTACCTATTATCAAACAAAGACGTGTTGAAGTAGCAATGCGCCAAGTTCCTAATAAGATTAAAGAGATTCGTGATATGGCAATGCAAGAAGTATTTGCTCAAGATATCAACAAACTTGATCCACAAGCGCGTGAAGTATTAGAAAAAGTAATCAACTATATGGAAAAAAAATACATTAAAGTTCCTATGGTTATGGCAAAAGATATTCTTGTAAAAAACACAGAATTCGATAATAACTAACCCTTCGACAATTCTTAGGCTAAAAGATACTTTATTCTGACATATTGACGGTCAGAATATGCTTCTATTTGGCTAAATTTGCATGTAATTTTTACGAAACGTAAATCATTAGCAGTGAATAGAAAATTAATAATAGGAACAAGAGGTAGTAAACTTGCTTTGTGGCAAGCATATTTTGTTAAAGATAGATTGGCAGAAATCGGCGTCGAAGCAGAATTGAAAATCATCAAAACTCAAGGTGATATCATTCAACACCTAAGATTAGACAAACTTGAAGGTAAAGGCTTTTTTACTAAAGAATTAGAAGAAGAATTATTAAGTTCTAAAATTGACCTTGCTGTTCACTCGCACAAAGATTTACCAACAATCAATCCACCGGGATTAATTATTGCTGCTGTTTCAGAGCGTGAAGATCCCTCAGAGGTCATAATTATTCACAAAGATTGTGTAGACCTGACCAAACGATTATCCCTAAAACATAATGCTACTGTAGGAACTTCTTCCAACCGTCGAAAAGCACAGTTGTTATCGTTGAGACCAGATTTAGAATTCACAGACTTACGTGGTAATCTTCAAACACGTATTCAAAAATTACGTGATGAGAAATACGACGCTATCGTATTAGCCAAAGCTGGTGTTACACGTATAGATATGGATTTATCAGATTTCCACATTGTGGAGATTGCTCCTGTGGAGGTAATCCCTGCTCCTGCTCAAGGAGTATTAGCAATTCAAATCCGTGAAACAGACAAAGACCTATTTGATACTTTACAGAAGTTAAACAATGCGGCTGTAGCAAAAACTATCGCCGTCGAACGTAAAGTTTTAAATATGTTTGATGCAGGTTGCCATGCGCCATTAGGATGTTATTGTCGTGAAAAAGATGGTAAATTTGAAGCGTGGACATCTATAGCTGATACAAATGAGGATTTTCCAGATCGTTATTATCTACAGTCGGAAACGACGGAAGGAATGGCAGAGAAAATATTTGCCAAATACCAAAAAGATAGAAAATTACCTAGCTCAGTATTCATATCGAGAGATTTGGACGAGCACTCATACCTTGCCAAATCACTAAAAAAACACAATATTGCTATTGATGATCGCTCCTTAATAAAAGTATATCCAATAATTAACACATTGGATTCATTTATTCTAAAGCGTGCAGATTGGATCTTCTTCAACAGTAAGAATGCAATAGAGCATTTCTTTAACCTAAAGCCTTTATTATTAAAAAAGACAAAAATTGGCGTATTAGGAAGAGGTTCTGAAACTATTCTACGTAAATATGGCCGCATAGCAGATTTTTCGGGTGATGATTTAGGAATCAGCACAGAAGAAATTGCTAAAGAGTTTGCCAAGTTAGTAGATGGTCAAACGGTATTTATACCACGTGCAAAGGATTCGCTGATGAGTATTCAAAATGCATTGACTGCAGCTACGACGGTAATTGATATGCCAATTTACGAAACCGTTGTAGAGGATAATGTTAGCGCCTCGAGTGCTGATGTCTTAATCTTTACAAGCCCTAGCAATGTAGAGGCCTATTTCAAAGAAAACCTAGCTGAGCCGAATCAAAAGATTATTTGTATCGGATATTCTACAGCCAAACCTATTGAAGCAATGGGATTATCTTACGTATTACCATTCTCTCCTGACGAAATGGGATTAGCAGAAGCTGTATTTGGTTTAGATATATAATTAAAAAAATTCACCTCATTAATCTGTATTCACGTAAAAAAATAGCACGAGGATACAGATTATGATCAAATAGTACATATTATGTTACAACGTCCAAGAAGAAATAGAAAGTCAGCTGTCATTCGTGATATGATTCAAGAGACGCATATCTCTGCTTCAAATTTAATTTTCCCTTTATTTATTGTAGATGGTGAAAACCAAAAAGTAGAGGTTAAATCAATGCCAGGTATCTATCGCTATTCTATTGACAACTTGCTACGCGAAGTCGATAGTTGTATGAATATCGGACTTAAAGCATTCGACTTATTCCCTGCTGTAGAGGAATCATTGAAAGATAAATATGCTACAGAAAGCTACCGCGAAGGCACTTTATACTTACGCGCCATAGAAGAAGTAAAGAAAAACTTTCCAGAGGCATGTGTTGTTACTGACGTCGCTATGGATCCATATAGCTCCGATGGTCACGATGGTATCGTTGAGAATGGCGAAATATTAAATGATGAAACATTAGAAGTATTGGGCAAAATGGCATTAGCACATGCCCAAAAAGGAGCAGATATCATCGCTCCTTCCGACATGATGGACGGTCGTATCGGCTATATCCGTAATATATTGGATGAAAATGGGTTTACGAATGTTTCCTTGATGTCATATACTGCAAAATATGCGTCAGCATTCTACGGTCCATTCCGTGATGCGCTAGGTTCTGCTCCGAAAAAAGGAGATAAGAAATCATACCAAATGAATCCTGCAAACACTAGAGAAGCGCTGATCGAAGCACAACTTGATATGGAAGAAGGTGCTGATTTCTTAATGGTAAAACCAGGTCTTCCCTATTTGGATATCATCAAATTATTGAATGACAACTTTGATTTACCGATTGCAGCCTATAATGTATCTGGTGAATATGCGATGTTGAAGGCAGCTATCGCTAACGGATGGTTGTCCGAAGCGGCTATCATGGAAACGTTATTAAGTTTCAAACGTGCCGGAGCA
This sequence comes from Sphingobacterium rhinopitheci, assembly GCF_022627575.1. Classification (GTDB taxonomy): domain Bacteria; phylum Bacteroidota; class Bacteroidia; order Sphingobacteriales; family Sphingobacteriaceae; genus Sphingobacterium; species Sphingobacterium rhinopitheci. The sequence continues at coordinate 27,218 of NZ_JADEYQ010000015.1, read as the reverse complement.
ACTTCTATATTAACCTACCACGCAAAAGAAGCAATCGAAAAAGGTTGGATAAAATAAAATCTTTTTTTGGAGAATCAAGAAAAGCATCACTATATGGTGATGCTTTTCTTATAGCTAAAACCTGACAACATGATGAATCTATTTTAATTTTAAATGGATAACTTTGTATAATTTATGAGCAAGACAATGAAAGCACAAGATATATCAAGAGAAAAGTCGGCAGAACTTTTCGAAAAAGCAAAAAACTATTTCCCTGGAGGTGTAAATTCACCTGTCCGCGCCTTCAAATCTGTATATGGTACACCTTTATTTATTGAGCGAGGAGATAAAGCACATATTTGGGACGCTGATGGCAACGAGTTTATAGATTTCTGTTGTTCTTGGGGACCCCTTATTTTAGGACATAATACGCCTGAAATCCGAGAAGCTGTGCAAGCACAGTTAGGTAAAGGGCTGAGCTTTGGTGCTCCTACAGCATTGGAGAACAATTTGGCAGATCTTATTCTTTCTAATAATAAATTCATTGAAAAAATACGCTTTGTAAGCTCAGGTACAGAAGCTGTGATGTCTGCTATTCGCTTAGCTAGAGGCTATACAAAACGTGATAAAATAGTGAAGTTCGAAGGTTGTTACCATGGCCACTCCGACTCGCTATTAGTAAAAGCAGGTTCAGGATTAGTAACATTTGGTGAAACCTCTTCTGCAGGTGTGCCAAAAGCATTTGCTGATGAAACTATCGTTATAGCATTAAACGACAAAGAAGCAATAAAGCAAGTATTCACGGATTTCAAAGATCAAATAGCGGCCGTTATTATTGAAGGTGTCCCTGCTAATAATGGCTTATTGATTCAAGATAAAGAGTACATCCAATTCTTGCGTGAGATCACAAAAGAGAATGGTTCACTATTGATATTTGATGAAGTGATCACAGGATTCCGCTTAGGTTTTGAAGGAGCAGCTAAATATTATAATATCCAACCCGATATCTTGACTTATGGTAAAATAATTGGTGGAGGTATGCCAGTAGGTGCATATGGTGCTTCCAAAGAAATCATGAGCAACATCTCTCCTGATGGAGCTGTTTACCAAGCAGGAACACTATCAGGTAATCCTGTTGCTATGGCTGCGGGAATTGCTACCTTGAGCATATTAGCACAACCGGGCTTTTATGAAAAATTGGAAAAGACAACTTTAGCATTTGTTGAAGAATTGCGCACTTTTATTGCAGCAAACAACTTAGAAGTTAAGATTTTCACTATTGGATCTATCTTTTGGTTTGCATTTACTTCAGATAACCAAATACAAAGAGCTGATCAAATAGACCCAGCATCGATGGTAAAATATAAAATCATGCACCGAGAATTATTGAATAGAGGGATTTATTTTGGCCCTTCAGGCTATGAGGTAGGATTCATTTCCGCTGCACATACAGCAGAGGATTTGGCAACTTCACTTGCTGCACTAAAGGAATCTTTATTAATCGCCTTTGAATAAATATCTTTATAAAAGATAGTTCTACGAAAAAGATAAATAAGATATCGAATGGTTCTATACCCTTTTAAAAGGTAGAACTAATCGATATCTTATTTCTATAAGCCAATTTGGCAATATTTTTGATATTACATTAAACCTTAGGATATTATATATTGTCCTAAAATATGAAAAACAAATACCTCAAATATGAAAAAACTATTACTCGCATTTGCCATTGCAAGCGCATCATTAGTTACACTTAACTCGTGTACAAAAGAATATATCACAAACTACCTTCCAGGTATATCTTATGCTACAAATGTTACTCCAAATCAATGGAAATTGGTGAGTGGCTCTACGAATATTTATTATGCAGAATTAAATTTCCCAGAATTAGATAACCAGTACTACGAATCAGGTACAGTGCAGGTAGCTTTAGAATTTAAAGATGCTGCAGGTTACTATAACGCTATACCTGCGACGATCAAAAATGTACATTATAGCTTTGACTATACAGTAGGCTATGTTACGGTCTTTGCAGAAGTATTACCTGGAGGTAATACAAATGCTATTGACAAGGATATGAAAGCCAAAATAACACTTACTGATGCTGACAATGGTGGTAGTTAAATAAATTACTATTCACAATAACAAAATTTAAACACCTAAATGATATTTAATACTGTAGATTATCATTTAGGTGTTTCTCGTATAGCACGATATCTATATCAACCACCCGGTCAAAATATATAGATTAAAAACAATCAAACCTTAAAAATCATGAACTCTTTATTAGTATAATTTATTATATTTAAGTGCACCAAAAAAAAATACCTTAACCATATTCATGAAATAAACCTAAATAATCATGACCGTATTAACCTTAAATTGTTATGAAGAGGCCATTCATTTGTGCGGCAAAATCCAGAGTTTTGGTTACCTAATTATATTCAATTTGGATCTAAACTGTATTGCTGTAAGTGAAAATTGCTCTGACTGGCTGCACTGCGATACAGCAAATATATTAAATAAGGATATATATCATTTCTTGCCTTACTTCAAAAGTAGTAGTAATGATAGCTTTATACTGCATGAGCAATTGCCATCTTCACTCATAGATAAAACGACCTCTTATAAGATAATCCTTAATAATAAAACATATCAATTAACCATATACACGAATAATAACAAAATATTCTTTGAGTTTGAGGAGAATGAAAAAGAAATCATACACATAAGTCAATTGAATGATTTTCAACTAAAACTAGACCAATCCGAAGATACATGGCAAGTATTAGTTGAAAATATCCGTACCGTAACGGGCTATGATAGAGTAATGGTCTATCAGTTTCTAGAGGATAGCAGTGGTATCGTAATCGCCGAAAAAACAAGCCCAGATAAAGAGAAGCTGTTGGGGTATCGCTATCCGGAATTTGACATCCCCCAGCAAGCGAGACAACTATATGAGAAGAACCACTCCCGACAAGTTCATGATATCTATGCCACAACATCAAATATCATTGGATTAGAGCCTTCAAATATAGATCTTTCACATTCACAGATACGTGCATTATCCCCCATTCATCTACAATATTTAGAAAATTTTGGTGTCAGGGCTAGTGCAAGTTTTTCTATCATTATAGAAAATAAATTATGGGGACTTGTAACTTGTCAAAACTTTACGCCAAAATATATACCTTATGATTACAGGTATTTGTGCTTAGTTATAACACAATATGCGGCTAGCAAATATTTAGTAAAAAAGGAACGTAAATTTTTTTTAAAACAGCAAGATATAAAAGAACTCGAGATCAATTTAAAAGAAAGGCTTTATTATAATAAATCTTGGGAAGATACCTTAATGGAATTTGCGGAAGATTTTATGGTTAAATTATCAGCGCATGGGATGATAATAAAATCAGCAAATTATTTCTATACTATAGGAAAAACACCTAACAAAAATGAATTTGACAAAATCCATGCTTATATAAATAAAAATATTGATGCGAAGAATATTTATACCACGCACAATTTCACCTACAATGAACCGCTACAAATAGACCATTCAAATTGGGCAGGCATCGCACGCATTAGTTTTGATGATCAACATAATTCTTCTGTATATTGGTTTCGCGAAGAAATTAAAATAGCGGAAAAATGGGCTGGTATACCCCAAAAATACCCCATCTATTGTAAAGAAAAGAATGTAATACACTATTCACCTAGAACATCATTCCAGCTATGGTTAAATGAAGTAAAAGGACAATCAGAAAAATGGTCTTTGATAGACCAAGGTTTCATAATCATGGTTGAAAAATTGATACGAAATTCTATCCTACAAAAAATAATTCCTGTCAAGCAACTCAATGAAAAATTAATAGAAGTTAACAACAGGCTAGAAACCTACACGCACCAATTGGCGCATGACTTGAAGAATCCTTTGACAGAAATAAAAATAAAAGCACAATTTATTCAAATAAGAAAAGAGATCTCACGTGAAAAGATCTACCAATTTTCCAAAAATATTGCTGATGCTACGACACTCATAAATGAAATTATAAACAAGACCTTAGAATCCACTAAAGCAACGCCCGATATCTTGCCTTATGAATATATAAATACAGATATTTTCATCAATCAACTCATTAATCAAGCCCTCGAAAATTATAAAATTGATAATTATAAGGTTGATTTAGGAGAGTTATTGCCTATTTATGGAGAGAAAACACTATTGTTTCAGCTTTTTATGAACCTTATCAATAACGCTATCAAATTTAGTAGTAAACAGCAATTCACTAGAATTTCTATCGATAGTTTCATGGAAGAAAACAATACAATATATCATATTAAAGATAACGGCATCGGAATCTCCGAAGAAGAAAAACCACATATATTCAGTATCTTCAAGCGATTGTCTAATGCACAGGAATTTGAAGGTGATGGCATTGGTATGTCTATCGTAAAGAGAATTGTCGATAAGTTACAAGCAAAAATAAGCATAGATAGTCATCTAGGTATTGGAACAACATTTAAAATATCTTTCCCAAATGAATAGTACTAAATTAAAAACTCAAACTCAAGATCTGCATGATAGTATTGAAAAAGTAATGCATTCATCACTACTTTTTTCAAATAAATTTACAGCAGATCACTATAAAAATTTCCTTCGTAAATCTTACACTTATATAGCAGCTATTGCCCCCAGCAGCACTTTACATTGGCCTGAATACAGTGTTATTTTGAGCACAAAAAAAGAAGCACTTCACGCCGATTTAGTATTCCTTGGGGTACCTACTGAAGCTAATGCAACCGTTACACTGGCTGATACTGACAAATACCATACTTTAGGGCTTTTTTATATCGTACTGGGCGCAATGTTAGGCAATAAAATGATCTTAAAAAAGCTCAAAGAATACGAATCCTTTCAAAATTCTACTTTTAATTACCTCGCTACCCAGCAAGAGCAACTTCCTACACTTTGGAAACACTTCCAATCCAAGATCAATGAATTGGAAGCGGATCAATTAGAAGAAGTTATAAGCGGTGCCAGAGATGGCTATAAGATGTTTGGCGCCTAGTTACTATTGTCCCAACAAATCTTTGGCGTGTTGCAAAGCAGCCTCACCAGGATTTATACCACTCAACATTTGTGCTATTTCTAATATACGTTGTTCCTTATCTAACAACAGTATATTAGAATAGGTTTTATTATCCTTATCATTTTTGTAGACCTTGAAATGTGCTGTTCCCTTAGAAGCAATCTGTGGCAGATGTGAGATCGCTATCACTTGCATATTTTCACTTAAATCTTCCATTACCTCACCTACTTTCAAAGCCACTTCCCCCGAAATACCGGTATCTATTTCATCAAATATAATGGTTGGTAGCGCAGAACTTTTTGCTACTAGAGATTTAATAGCTAACATCACACGTGACAATTCTCCGCCAGAAGCTACCTTTTGTATAGCTTGTAGGCTTTGACCTTTATTTGCGGAGAATAAAAATGAAACCGCATCACAGCCATTACTATTAATTTTATCAACTCCTAGTTGTTCTAAGTTGATTTTCAATTGGGCGTTAGGCATTCCTACGGAAGTCAATACATCCTGTACATACTTTTGCACCTTTGGAATTGTTTCTACACGAAGGTCATGAATCTTTGCCGTGATGGCAGTCACTTTAGTTAATTGTGTTTCGCGTTCCTTCTCTAATTTCTCTAAAACCTCATCTTGATTTAGGGCAATAAGTAGTTTTTGACTTAAAGCATCTTTTATAGCGATCAATTCATCCTCCGTATCTACACGATGTTTTTTTAACAAATTATAGATTTCACTCAATCGTGAATTGATATCCTCTAGACGTTTGTCATCTACATTTACATTACCTTCTTCAGAAGCGATTTCATTAGATACATCCTTGATATCAATATAAGCACTTTGCAAGCGATCCACGAGCGAAGTCGCATCAGATAAGAATTTACTAGCCGATTGTACTTGCTGAATACTTTCCTTCAATAAGGATAAAACATTCTGATCACCATCAGAAATTAAATAATTTGAAGCTAAAAGATTACGCTTTATTTCTTCTGCATTTTCTAATTGTTGCTGCTCCTCTTCTAATTTTTTGACTTCCCCAGAAAGCACATTCAACTTCTCTAATTCATCAAACAAAAATTGATTATAATCTAACTCTGCATTAGCAGATGCCATCTGTTCCTTGATATCACGTAGGTGTTTATCAATGCGCTTCAATTCTTTCCAATCTTGGCGAAATAGGACTAAATTATCTTCATTGTGTGCCAAGCTATCCAATACAAATAACTGAAACTCTTCTGTTGTAATCTGCAATGTAGCATGCTGCGAATGAATATCAATAAGCCTCTCCCCCAGTTGCTTTAACGTATTTAAGGTCACTGGCGAATCATTGACAAATGCTCTTGATTTGCCGTCAATAGCAATCTCCCTACGAATAATCGTTTCTAGCTCGTAATCTAAATCGTACTCCTGAAAAAATGATTGTAGGTTATAATTGCTAATATTGAAATAACCTTCGATAACACATTTTTTAGTATCATCAAAAAATTGCTTCCCTTCAGCTCTATTCCCTAGTATTAATCCCAAAGCACCCATTAATATTGACTTACCTGCTCCCGTCTCTCCAGTTATCATATTTAATCCTTTATGAAAGGAGATATCCGAATTATCTATCAGGGCATAATTTTTTATCAATAATCTTACAAGCATAAACTAATGTTGAATAGTTAAATTTTTACTTTCTCATCTTAGAATTCGAAGAAGCTTAATGAAGCATCTTGGATTATAATCGTATCAAATATACTTGATTATTTGAAGCTTTGAAAGTCCGAAAAAATTCATCTTATCATTATAAAATAATAAGTTTGTACCAAATGGCAGATTTCACCAAGCAATTGAGCAAATATATACCCGAAACAGCAGCCCCTATCATCTCCCAATGGATTAATGATACAGGCTGTCGATTTAAGGTAACGCGTAGTCGCAGTAGTAAATTGGGTGACTACACCGCTCCATATAAAGGTAATCCTCATCAGATCACGGTCAATCATGATTTAAATTCATATTCTTTTCTGATAACTACTATTCATGAATTTGCCCATCTGAAGACGTACCAAGATTTTAAAAATCAGGTCAAACCACATGGTGTAGAATGGAAAGACAATTTTAAAAATTTAATGTCCCCTTTCATAAAGCTCAATATATTTCCACCAGATATCATAGAGGCCATATCATCCTACATGAATAATCCCGCAGCATCCTCATGTACTGATTTAAATCTCTATAGAATCCTAAAGAACTACGATAATAAAGCGGAAGACTCCATACACATCGAAGACTTAGCCGAAAACACCATCTTTAACCTTAAAAATGGTCGTCAATTTCGGAAAGGAGAAAAACTTCGTAAACGCTTCAAATGCATCGAACTGACTACAAACAGGACGTACCTATTTCACCCTTTAGCAGAAGTATTTCTTGTCAAAGATTAGATACAGCGCTGCTAACCATAATTAAAATTGTATTTTTAACATTGATTGAACTACTAATCCTTATGAAGAATTACCTTTATTTCCTTTTTATATGCTCACTTATTAATGTGAGCTGTAAAACAAATAGCAGTAACTTTGATGCCAGCAAATTAGACAGTACCGCATTAGCATCAATAACAGAAGCAAGCTATAAAAAATATGTTTCAGACTTGTCATCAGATGAATTTGCAGGAAGAAAACCTTTTACTAAAGGTGATACACTTACTGTTGACTACATCGAAAAGCAATTTAAAGATTTAGGTTTATTACCGGGAAATGGTACATCCTATTTTCAAGAAGTACCAATGGTTGAGATAAGCAGTCAACCAACCATTAAGAAAATTACATTTGAGGGAACGAAAGGGAATTTAGCCATCAACCATCTTGATGACTATGTCATCAGTTCACGTAAGATTCAAGACCATATAAACATCGACTCTACATCATTAGTATTTGCGGGATTTGGTATTGTAGCACCCGAATTCGGATGGAATGATTATGAAGGATTAGATGTCAAAGGGAAAACTGTTGTCGTACTTGTATCTGATCCAGGTTTGTACGATAGTACGTTGTTCAATGCAGATACAATGACCTATTATGGCCGATGGATATACAAATTTGAGGAAGCAGGTAGACAAGGTGCTACAGGCATACTATTGGTGCACGATACTCCAGCTGCTAGTTATGGTTGGGATGTTGTACGCTCCGGATGGAGTGGCCCACAATTGAATACACTTTCCGAAGAGCCTGTTCCAGATTTTGAAGGCTGGATTTCAAATACTACAGCAAAGAAGTTATTTGAAATTGGTGGATTAGATCCTAGTTTGATGGACAGTGCCAAAAAGAAAGGATTCAAGGCATTCCCTATGCATGTAAAGACGGCTATCAGCTTAAAGAATAAATATAGATATGCTAATTCTAATAATGTAATAGCAAAGATTGAAGGAACGTCAAGACCCGAAGAAACCATTATCTATACCGCACATTGGGATCACTTGGGAGTTGGTGAAGCTGTAAATGGTGATTCTATCTATAATGGAGCGATTGACAATGCTGCAGGAGTCGCTGCACTATTCGAAATAGCCAAGGCTTTCAAAGCCGCTAAAGTAAAACCTGAAAGAAGCATTATTTTTATAGCACTCACTGCTGAAGAAGAGGGGTTATTAGGCTCTACATATTATACTGCAAACCCTATATATCCACTAAATAAAACAGTAGCAAATCTCAATATGGATGCATTCAGTCCCCTCGGAGCGACTAAAGATGTATCTATTGTAGGATTTGGCCAAACAGAAATCGACGATTATGTGATACGTTCAGCTTCAAAATTTGGTAGAACAGTACATGGAGAGAAAAATCCTACCTCAGGAGGATTCTACCGTTCTGATCACTTCAATTTTGTTAAAAAAGGAGTACCGGGATTATTTATGGGATCGGGATCTGAGCTACTATCCACGGATACCATCGCTATAGAAAAACGTAGAAAAGCCCTTGCCGGTAGATATCATGCCCCTTCAGACCAAGTGGATGAGCATTGGGATTTCCAAGGTATTCTAGAAGATATTAAGTTGTTTTTTGATATCGGTTACACCATGAGTCACGAAAAAACATACCCTAATTTCAAGGCAAAATCAGAATTTAGAGAATTAGGAGAAAAAAGACTTTCAAAATAGTATTTTTGTAAAACATCAAAAGAAATTTAAAAACAAAAACATATGTTAACAGGTATGAAACATCTACATTCAACTTTAGCAGTTATATTACTATTGGCTTTAGTAATCTCCATTGTTATAACAGCTATTAATTATTTCAAAAGTAAACCGTACAACCGCAAAATTGCTTTAATAGGTTTTATCAGTGCACACTTACAATTATTGGTAGGTTTAATTTTATACTTTACATCCCCTTTAGGCCTTCAAAGTTTTTCCGGTGCAAATATGAGTAATAGTGGTGCTCGCTTCTATTTCTTGGAGCATCCATTGATGATGCTTATCGGAATTATCATAATCACTATTGGATATTCAAAAGCAAAGAAAGCTCCTGCTGATTATGCTGCTAACAAAATTGTATTTATTACGTATACTGTTGCTTTAATCGTTATTTTATCAAGAATACCTTGGTCTACTTGGTCATTGCTGAACTAATAAGTTAGTGCAATGTATAACCAATAAAAAGCTCCTTCTTAAGTTTAAGAAGGAGCTTTTTATTGGTCTAAAAACTCTATTAATTAAAAATTAGTGCCCTATCCTTTGGACTCTTTATCGTATAGGTAAAACGATACGTCTGCGTTTCCCCAGCATTTATTTTTTTATCCCAAGTCAATACCCCTGTTTCCTTATTTACTACGGCTCCACCACTATCGATAAGTTCTATCTCTATAGCTTTGTCTGTGGAAATAGGATATTGATCTTTCAATTCCATATCTATAGCTGTTGATTTACCATTGCGTACCTGGAGCTCATAACTAAAAGTTTGTCGTTTTGTACTACCACTTGTCTGGCTACTTTTGACATCCATTATGCGGTCACGTTTTACGGTTATCGATTTATCTCTCCCCATCGTTAGAATTAGTGTATCTGTTGTAACATTAGGGTTGATATAAGAAGAACCGACAAGCATATTTTCAAATATGATATTTGCTTCACCTGCAATTAGATTAAGTTTTTCAAAATCAGTTATTTCAGCCAACAAGAAGGCATCTTTATCTAATTTTGGAACCGCATAATACGTAAACTTAGCAGGCTGTACAGATTCTTTAAGCGTAACAGAATGCGGTTCTCCATTAGAAAGTATGTCATAAGGTATATCAATATCAAATGTTACACTCAATTGATTTTCTACAAGAGTAGTTACAGGACCTTTGGCCATTCCCTTTACAGATACTTCTGCTAATTCCATATTATTCCCGTCGGCAGCATATTGTTTATCCTTAGGAACACGCATACTTGTAGTACGACCAACTAAATCTCCGAAAATACCATTTGTATAAAATTGTGCATAGCTAGAATTCAATACAGGAGCATTACCATTTTGAGCCGGATTTCCAGTAGACAATATCAACTTTACATTCTTCCAATCAACACCAGTTGACTGCATCACTTTAGCTTTATACAAAATTGCTAAAGGAGCATTAATTGATGCGGCTTTCAAATCATAATAAGCCTGCCAAGTGGCTGCATAAGTCATATATGACAATGCTAAATCGCCCTTAATAGCTTTATTACTTGTTAATTGAACAACCAACACACTTCCATTACCTACATAAGTTTGAATCTGCTTTTGAAGTCTATTTATAACTTTATCCTCTTCTGCAATACTTTTATTAAATCTTTCTATAGCAGTATTTAGCTCTAATGATTTTACTTGATAATAATCAACGAATTTGGTTAACTCATTCATATCTAACTTAGCTCCAGCACCTAATAATTGGTCGTTGCTCAATATTTTCAGTGCACCTTGTGCCGCTTTCTGCTTATTGACCAGAACCTCTCTCTTGGCCTGTGCGATATCCAGACTATCTTTTAATCTGCGATGAGCAGGTATGAGTATTTCTGCTTCACTAGCCCTACCTACGCTAACAGACAAAATAGTTGCGCCATCAATTCCGGCAATTTGTACAGAATTTATAGCGATATCTTGGGCTACATTTTGAATAAGCAACCTACTATTCCCTTTAGGTAAACTAACGGCAACAGTATTACTTATCTCTGCAGCATTTGCAAAAATCGTTACTCCCTTTACAATAGCTGTAGCATTGACCTTATCTTGAGCTTGTAGATTAAAAACTAACAATAGTGACAAAATACAGGTAGCGATAATATAGATAACATTTATATTTCCTTTAATCATAATGAATTCGTTTTTATTAAAATTAAATAATTATACACAGAACATACTACTATAGATACAAAAACTGCCATTATTACATAAATACATCACAATTAAAGTGATATTTATAAGGCTAGATGTACAAAAATCATTAACTTTACAAGCATAAATTTGTTTAAAACAATCAATAATGACTGTAGATATCAATAAACTTGAACAGACTGCAACACAAGTAAGACGTGACATCGTACGTATGGTACACGGTTGTCAATCAGGTCACCCAGGTGGTTCTTTGGGCTGTGCAGATTATTTCGTGGCTTTATATTTCCACGCAATGAAACACGATCCTTCTTTCAACATGGATGGCATTGGCGAAGATTTATTCTTTTTATCAAATGGACACATCTCTCCTGTGTTTTATAGCACATTAGCGAGAGCAGGCTATTTCCCTGTTAGCGAATTAGCGACATTCCGTAAAATCAATACTCGTCTACAAGGACACCCTACTACACACGAACATCTTCCAGGAATCCGTATTGCTTCAGGATCTTTAGGACAAGGTCTTTCTACTGCTATCGGTGCTGCTCAAGCTAAAAAACTAAATAAAGACAATAGTTTAGTTTATGTATTGATGGGGGACGGTGAATTGCAAGAAGGTCAAGTATGGGAAGCAGCAATGTATGCTCCACACAATAAAATTGACAACTTAATCGCTGCTGTAGATTATAATGGTGCTCAAATTGATGGCTCTACAGATCACGTATTATCATTAGGTAATTTACGTGCTAAATGGGAAGCTTTCGGATGGGACGTATTAGAAGTTACAAAAGGTAATGATATGACATCTGTTGTAGCTGGTATAGAAGAAGCAAAATCACGTACTGGTAAAGGCAAACCTGTTATCATCTTATTACATACTGAAATGGGTTCTGGGATAGATTTCATGATGGGTACACACAAATGGCATGGTGTCGCTCCAAATGATGAGCAATTAGCTAGTGCATTGAATCAATTACCTGAAACATTAGGCGATTATTAATAATTAGATAGCAGATGTTAGACATTAGACATCATTCTAAATACTAACTACTAACATCTAAATACTACGACAACAACATGAAAAAATATACTTTTACAGAATCTAAAGATACACGTTCGGGTTTTGGTGCTGGATTATTAGAAGCCGGAAAACAGAACGAAAATGTAGTAGCATTATGTGCTGATTTGATTGGCTCATTAAAAATGGATGCTTTTATTAAGGAGTTTCCGGAGCGTTTTTTCCAAATTGGTATTGCTGAAGCAAACATGATGTGTATTGCTGCAGGTTTAACAATTGGTGGTAAAGTTCCATTTACAGGTACATTTGCGGAATTCTCTACAGCACGTGTTTATGACCAAATTCGTCAATCAATCGCTTATTCTAACAAAAATGTAAAAATCGCAGCTTCACATGCTGGTCTTACATTAGGTGAAGATGGTGCTACACACCAAACTTTAGAAGATATCGGTATGATGAAAATGTTACCTGGAATGGTGGTTATCAATCCATGTGACTTCAATCAAACAAAAGCTGCTACTATCGCAGTAGCGCAATATGAAGGTCCTGTTTATTTACGTTTCGGCCGTCCTGTTGTTCCAAACTTTACACCTGCTGATCAAACTTTTGAAATCGGTAAAGCAGTAATGTTGAACGAAGGTAAAGACGTTACTATTATTGCTACAGGTCACTTAGTGTGGGAAGCAATCCAAGCGGGTGAAGAATTAGAAAAATTAGGTATTGATGCTGAGATTATCAACATTCATACGATTAAACCATTAGACGAAGAAGCAATATTAGCGTCTGTTAAGAAAACAGGATGTGTAGTTACAGCAGAAGAGCACAACCGCCTAGGTGGATTGGGTGACAGTGTAGCTCAAGTATTAGCGAAATACCTACCTTCTCCACAAGAATATGTTGCAGTAGACGATAGCTTCGGCGAATCAGGTACTCCAGCTCAATTAATGGAAAAATACGGATTAAATGCTGCTAGCATTGTAGCTGCTGCTCAAAAAGCTATTAGCAGAAAATAATAATATTAAATGGAAGACGCGCAAATCATATCTATGTTTGCCGATGAACGTACGCGCGAAGCTGCGTTCAGCCAGTTGTTGAAGAAATATCAACAAAAAATATATTGGCACGTCAGACGCATGGTCATCGATCATGACGATGCGGATGACGTGACCCAAGATATTTTTGTAAAAGTGTGGAAAAACCTAGAGAAATTTAGAGAAGATTCTCAACTGTACACATGGCTCTACAGGATTGCAACCAATGAATGTATTACCTTTTTGAATAAAAAGAAGCAGAAATACAATGTTTCATTGGATGATGATAGTACATCCTATCTTGCAGAAACCCTTGCAGACGGACAATATTTCAATGGAGATAAAGCAGAGATGAAATTACAACAAGCTCTATTAACATTACCAGAGAAACAAAAACTTGTTTTCAACATGAAATATTTTGAAGACTTAAAGTATGAAGAGATATCTCAAATTCTAGGTACCAGCGTAGGTGCTTTAAAAGCATCATATCATCTTGCCGTTAAAAAGATTGAAAACTTTTTTAACAATCATGATTAAACCTTTTGCACAAAAAAGTATCTTATAACTACTATGGAAGAAAAAAACACATACACGGATGATTTTGGAGCCTTCAAACTCCCTGATTATTTAGGTATAAACCCTTTTGTAGTACCTGAAGATTATTTTGAACACCAAAAAGAAGAAATTATTAACCAAATAAAGGTTGAAAATCGACTAACATCATCTTTAAACACAAAAAAAAATATCCCTGAGGGTTATTTCGCCGAATTAGAGCACAATATTTTAGCTAAAATCAGTGAAATAAAACTTAAAGATGAAATTAACTCTGATGGATTTGAAATTCCCGACAATTATTTTATCAAATTAGAAGAATCCATCCAAACTAGGATATTTGAGGCTCAATTGAAGGATAAAATTAGTAATATAGGATTTGAAATCCCTAGTGATTATTTCAACTCTTTAGAAAGTTCTATTACTTCAAAAATCGCTGAAAATAATTTAAAATTAGTCACTTCAAATGATGGTTTTAGTACACCTACTTCTTATTTTGAGACTTTAGCGGATCGTATTAAAGATAATATAACTGTTGATAGACTATCTGATACATTATCAAGTGATGGCTTTGTTACTCCTACAAACTATTTTGAAAATCTAGAGCAAAAAATAATTGCTAAGATCGAGAATGACAATACGCCAATAATCACTTTACCAAAACGTACTAATTGGTCTCGATATAGTGCCGCAGCAGTACTATTACTTATCGGTATAGGGAGCTATTTTGCTGTGAATAATAATACATTATTCCAGTCCACTATAGCAGAAGAATCGTTGACACGTACTAGCTTACAAAATATAAGTGATGATGAATTGGTGAGTTATTTGGCACAAGTATCTGATGATAGTGATCAATTACTACATTTGTCTAAAATGATTGATAATAAAAGTGATGCATCAATTAAATTCAATTCAGAGTTGGAAGATGATGTAATAGAAGAATATTTAAATTACATGCTATAATGTTACAACTGAAGTATATTTTTACAACATTGTGCCTTTTGTTCACTTTACAATTTAGCTCATTTGCGCAAAGGAATAATTTTGAAGCAATTGAAAGTGAAAAAGTAGCTTACATTACGAAACAGCTAAAATTAACACCCAGTGAAGCCCAACGTTTCTTCCCTGTATATAACAAATACAATGATCTAATGTGGCAATTAAAAGCGGAAAAAAAACGTCAAAGGCAAGATGTTATTTCGTTTGATGCGAAAGAGGTAGAAATTAAAAAGCAATATCGTAATGAGTTTGCAAAAGTCATAGGACAATCTCGCGCTTCTCAATTTTTTCAGGTTGTTGAAGATTTTAATGATATGCTACGGCATACATTACAAAATCGACAAAATAGTCGTCATCGATAAAAGCTGTTAATTTAATTAACGGCTTTTTTTATCACTAATTTCTATTGTTTAATAACACTAATATAGTCCGTTATTTTTCCATCATTACTATCGTCAAGAGGCTGTAGGAGCATAATCGTATATATACCTTTATTCACAAAAATAGCCATATCTTTAAAATTAATTTTATGGTCATCAATTTGAATTGTTAGATCCTTTAATTTGTTCAAATCGATTTCGATAAAATTAGTAATAGTTTCAAATTTTATATTTTGAAACAATAATGAACTTCCCGTACCATCCATTATACTCATATTAGCAATATCTTCACACAAATGAGCAATTCTAATTTTCACATAATCATCTTTAGGATTAATTATGTTGTCATCAGTCAAAAGATACTGTAACTGTACATTTTTCTGATATAAAAAAAGGCTATAAAACTTACCGGCATTCAATAATAATTTATAGTTAACTTGCTCTCTACTTTTGTCAATTTGATTTTGAACCATTATATCGAAGGAACCAGCATACCAATTTTTGTAAGTTACATAACTTCCAAAAATCAATTTATCACTATCAGAGATTACCATTTGTTGGGTAGTCCCTTGTCCAATATATAAGGTCAGACCTGTGGAATTAGGAATAGCATTGAAAACAGCAACAGAAGATAGCTTAGCAATCGAACTATTCAAGTTTACAACACTATCTTCATCCTTATTACAACCGAGAATCGATAATATTACTACACAAAAAACTATTAATATATTCTTAAAAAACATTCATATCATTATTAAAACTGCCACATATTAGGTATAACGATAAAAAAAAGCTTTATGCTACAACATTGCTTATTTAAGTAATAACGCAATAAATTTTGATCTTTTTTTAATAAGTTTGTAATAAGGAATAGTAAACATTTTTCATGGCATACAAAGGAAATTCATTTAAAAATAATAGTCAAAATAGTCGTCCAAAAGACTCTAAAACGACTATTAAAGCAATACCTAAGAAATCGTCTCCACTCATAAAATCTTTTGATAGCATAGATTTTTCAGAAGGTCAAAAAAAAGCGCTTAAAATTTTAGGCTTATTTTTAATAATAAGTTCATTTCTATTTGCCGTAGCTTTTATTTCATACCTATTCACATGGAAAGAGGACCAAAGTTATATAAATTCTACAAATGGAGGATGGAGTACTTTGTTTAGTACGGCTGAAGAATTAGAAGAACAATTAGGTAATTTACCAATTGTGGAGAACAAATTGGGTAAACTAGGCGCATTATTAGCCAATCAATTTATATTTGAATGGTTTGGTGTCTCTTCCTTCCTATTCATTCTATTAATGTTTACTGTTGGTTATAAATTACTGTATAAGAAATCAATTCTTCCCATTTGGAAAACCCTTTTATATACTTTAACAGGTATTATATTCCTATCAATTACATTTGGATTCATTCAAGATTTTATCGCAGACACGCCTCGAATACTAGAGGGTAAATTTGGATATTGGACAAACCAACTATTAAATGCTCAAATCGGTAAATACGGTGTAGGAGGTCTAATTATATTTTCTTACTTGGCGTTATTGGTTTTAGTTTATAATCTAGATCTCAAATTTTCATTTTTGTCATCAAGCTCAAACAAAACAAAAAGTGAAGAGGAAGATTATGTATTCAAGAGTGACGTCGCTCCTTCAGCCCCAATAAATACAATCAAAGAACAGCCAGAAGAAGATGATTTTGGTAATGAAATGGTTATCGAAGTTTCCAATACCCTAAAAAATCAAGTAAACAATCCTCTTACGCTAAATGAAAGATATGCACATTTGCAGGAGGAAAACCTGCCGCAGGAAGAGGAAATTTTGGAAGAGGATGAAGCTATAAATAGTGTTACTTTCGAAACAAAACCAACTTTTATAGAGGAGCCCGTCGAAGAAATAAAGGATAATGCTATAGAGTTAACGGTCAATACGCCTTTAGAGATAGAAGAGCCTGTTGAAGACACTTCATTATCCTTGGCGGTGGAAGAAGTCAAAGAAGAGAAGCAAATAACAGCAAATGACCTCGTAGCTCAATTTGGTGAATATGATCCGAAGCTCGACTTATCGGGCTATCAGCATCCAACCTTAGATTTACTTAAAGAATATGGCTCAGGTAAAATCACTATCAATCAACAAGAACTCGAAGCAAACAAGAATAAAATTGTAGATACGCTTAGACATTATAGTATAGAGATCGAACATATCAAAGCAACGATTGGTCCCACAGTAACATTATATGAAATAATACCTAAGCCAGGTGTTCGAATCTCGAAGATTAAAAATTTAGAGGATGATATTGCATTGAGTTTAGCGGCATTAGGAATACGTATCATAGCACCAATGCCGGGCAAGGGAACGATTGGTATTGAGGTACCTAATAGTAATCCAGAAATGGTATCAATGCGCTCCGTATTAGCTACAGAGAAGTTTCAAAAGACAGATATGGATCTTCCTATTGCATTAGGAAAAACTATTTCCAATGAAGTATTTATTGCCGATTTGGCAAAAATGCCTCACTTACTAGTTGCCGGTGCGACAGGACAAGGTAAATCTGTTGGTATCAATGCTATTCTTACGTCATTACTGTATAAGAAACATCCAGCCGAGCTAAAATTTGTTCTTGTCGATCCAAAGAAAGTAGAATTATCATTATTCAAAAAAATAGAAAGACACTTCTTAGCAAAATTACCAGGCGAGGAAGATGCTATTATCACTGATACAAAGAAAGTGATAAACACCTTAAACTCCTTGTGTATTGAGATGGATCAGCGTTATGATCTATTAAAAAATGGACAGGTAAGGAATTTAAAGGAATATAATGCAAAATTTGTCAATAGAAGATTAAACCCTGAGGAGGGTCATCGATTCTTACCATTTATAGTTCTTATAGTTGATGAATTTGCAGATTTAATGATGACTGCTGGTAAAGAAGTTGAAACACCTATTGCCCGATTAGCACAATTGGCCCGTGCTGTTGGTATTCACTTAGTAATAGCTACACAACGACCGTCAGTAAATATTATCACGGGTACGATCAAAGCGAACTTTCCTGCACGTCTAGCATTCAGAGTATTATCAAAAGTAGACTCACGCACAATCCTAGACTCCGGTGGTGCAGACCAGTTGATAGGTCGTGGAGATATGCTTTTATCTACAGGCTCAGATTTGATTCGTATTCAATGTGCCTTTGTCGATACTCCTGAAGTAGAAGGAATTTCAGACTTTATCGGCGGGCAGCGCGGATATCCATCGGCATTCATGCTCCCTGAGTATGTAGACGAATCTGGTGATGGCTCAGGTTCTACAGATTTTGATTTCTCAGACAGAGATCAACTTTTTGAAGAAGCGGCGCGTTTAATCGTTATGCATCAACAAGGCTCTACCTCTTTAATTCAGCGTAAGTTGAAATTAGGCTATAATAGAGCAGGACGTATCATCGATCAATTGGAAGCTGCCGGTATTGTAGGACCATTTGAAGGATCTAAAGCAAGAGAAGTTTTATACCCTGATGAATACTCTTTAGAACAATTTTTAGATACATTAAAGAAATAATAAAAATGAAAAAATTGTTATTAAGTATTATTGTAATAGCGAGCACCGCATTTGCATATGGCCAAAATGACCCTGCTGCTAAAAAATTATTAACAGAAGTATCCAAAAAATATAATAGTTATAAAACTATTCAATCGGACTTTACTTTATCTGTCCAAGACGCTAACAAGAAAAATTATAGCGATGCGGGAGAAATGTTCTTTAATAAGCCTAAGAAGGAGTATGCTATAATTTTGAAGGATCAAGAATTCATTTCAAATGGTAAATCAGTATGGAATATTTCTAAAGATATCAAAGAAGTACAAATTACGGATGCTGAAAATGATAACAGCTCGATAGGTCCTAATAACCTTTTTACATTCTATCAATCGGGATATAAATACCTATTGATGGAGGATGAAAAGATTACCAAAAATGGAAAAACAGAAATCTTAAAAGTTGTAGAATTATCACCTATTGACACCAAAACGAATTATTATAAAATAAAATTACGTATCAATAGTAATAATCATATTCATGATGTTACCATCTTTGATAAATCTAATAATCGTTATACCTATACTATACAGTCATTATATCTAGGGAAGAATCTGCCTCCTTCAATTTTCTCCTTCAATAAGGAAAAATATCCAGGCTATGAAATAGTGGACTTAAGATAAAAATAAAGCGGTGAATATTCACCGCTTTATTTTTTAGTACATTTTTATAATCAATATATCTTTTGCATTAGATTTTTCCTTCTTTAAACTGCTGATAGGCATAATCTGCAGCACGTGCTGTAAAAGCCATAAATGTCAAGGAAGGATTCTGATTAGACGTTGATATCATAGCAGCACCATCCGTTACAAATACATTAGGACATAAATGCATTTGATTATATTTATTTAATAGAGAGTCTTTAGGATCATTCCCCATACGTACGCCGCCCATTTCATGAACCTCTAAACCTGGCTGCCTGTCAAAAGCAATATGATGATCTGTTTTGACAATATTTGTGGCGCCACACTTCAATAACATTTGCTCCCCTTCTTCAAAAAAATCATTCATCATATCCACATCATTTTGAGTATAGGAAACGCTCGTTATCAACTTAGGTAATCCATATTTATCCAATTCCTCACTTAAGCGGACATGATTTTCATAGATCGGTAATACCTCTCCTTGCATCATCATATGAATCTTCCATTTGCCGGGTTCCGTTAGCTTATCTTTAAATTCAGGGCCTACCTGAGCTCCATTTACCGAACGCCCCCAACCTTCCCGCGAAGCGGAAAAAGCGATTAAATATGAACCTTTAAAATTTTCTGCTGTAGTTTTTATATTCTTAAAAGCAGGCATAAAAACTTGTGTCGGCCTTTTTCCATAGTAATACGAATCTTCGTAGCCAGGATAATCTGCCGTAATACGCCCTCTGTAATTATGAAATATAATATATCGACCTAGTAAGCCATTATCATTTCCCAAACCATTAGGGAATCGCTTTGATTTTGAATTTAATAGTATAAGATTGGAATTTAATGTTGAAGCATTCAAAAATATTATTCTAGCATTAATAATCTCTTTAGCACCAGTATGAGCATCTATTATTTGAACACCAGAAGCCTTGCCTGTGGCCTCATCATAAATAATAGATTCTACAATAACATCCGTCTTCAACGTAAGATTGCCTGTTTTTTCGGCATGAGGCAATGTAGACGAATTGGAGCTAAAATAGCCCCCAAAAGGACATCCTCTTTCACATTTTCCTCTAGCCATACATTTGGTACGCCCCTGCGCCAATTGCTCCTCTTTGACATCTGCTAGATTAGCACAGCGTCCAATAACAGCATGACGATCCGGAAAATTTTCATGAATGGAACTAACAATAGCTTTCTCCACTTTATTCATTTCAAATGCGCCGACAACTTCAGAATCAGGCATGGCATCAATACCGTCTCTAGTTCCTGAAATTCCTATAAATTTTTCCACTTTAGAATACCAAGGCGCCAATTCAGCGTACCGTATAGGCCAGTCTATACTGTAATTATATTTCTGTGGAGCTTCAAAATCATAGGTCGACCACCTTTGAGTTTGACGTGCCCAAAGTAATGATTTACCTCCTACCTGATAACCTCTAATCCACTTGAAGGGTTTCTCTTGTATATACTCTTGTTCTTCACTTTTGAGGTAAAAATGTTTTGTTGGTTCACCAAAAGCATAATGTACCGAGGTGATAGGATACTCCTTAATATCTTGTTGCGTTTTAGCACCATAATGTTCAAATTGCCAAGGGTCCAAATTAGCTGTTGGATAGTCTTGAATATGCTTGACCATCCTTCCTCTTTCCAAAACCAATGTTTTCAATCCTTTTTCGGCAAATTCTTTAGCAGCCCATCCTCCAGTAATACCGGAGCCGACAACAATCACATCATAGTCCATATTCATAATTTAGTATGCTATTAAGTAAGCACTTGTTTACTATAATTGGTATTCGATCTGTAACTTATATAGCGTTAGATATCAAAACATAAATATCCACTTTTTAGAATACAAAACACAAAAAATAAGGACTATTTTATATGATTAACGAAAAAATTACGTTTTAGTTTCTGCTATTTTTAATGCTTGCGTAGTCAAATAATACTTCGCTAAAAGAAAAGATTTCTCCCATTCTGGAAGTGCACCATGTTCCTTATAGTCAAGAAATTGCTGTAATGCTTTTGAAAAATGATCTTCATGGCTCAAATACATAGCATAAGGAATAATCAATTTGTAGGAATTGTCTACGTATTGAACGGTAACTTTAGCGTACCCATTAGACGTCAATGTACGCTGTAGCTCCTCTTCAAAGACTTTACATGTATCCTTTGGTTTCACAAAAATACTACTAACACCATTACTGTCCGGTTCGATTGTTATGGTACATTTCTTTGTTTTAAATAAAGCGCGCAATTGATCGCCTTCACCATCATTAGAATTTACATCCCATTGTACACACACCGAAATAGGAACTCCAAAAAGAGAATAATGAATCATACCATTACTAAATACCCGTAGATTATTATCCGCATCAAGGATATGATTTGATGTCGGAGCATATTCTTTTAATGATGTTATTTTTTCATAATCTGCCATAGATATTGAAGTAGACCATCTTTGCGATTTCAATAGTTTCAAATCTCTTTGGATATCAATAACAGTACTATCTGCTAACATCCATTGGACCAAATCAATATAATGTGTCGTTACATCTACAATCCCTTCACCTTGTTTATTTATATCAAAAAACATAGCTGGCCTAATAAGTTGATGGCCAGCAACTACTTTACTAAAATGATGCTTGCTATGAAATTCTATAAGAGGAAAAGCAGCATTGGGTTCAAATCCTCCGGTCAATGTTTTATTTGACAAGATAAGTTTTACCAAAATATTCTTAATATCAAACCGCTCGGTCATGATATCATATACTATAGGAGTATGGCGACCATTACGGTTCAATAGTTTTTGTAATTGGGCATATCCCTTCTCATTTATTACTAATGGCTTATCAGCAAATACAGCCTTATTATATTTGATGGATTCTACCATATAGGTGATCTTTCGGCTATTATCACCTGCTAAAACAACTATATCAGCACTTTTATCGAGTACAGCCTTTTCTAAAAAATCAACACCATAGTAAGGGATTATATGCCAATTAGTTGCGCTACCATTACACGAATTATATTCTCTAACTAAAGATATATAATCGGCAGCAGCTAATTTATCAGGTGCAAATAATTTAATTTCATTACTAAGTGAAGGAATATTCGCCTTTAGTATTAATGCAGCATGAAAATGCTGTGGGTCTATCACCAATAGTCTTGTATTAAATTTTCTTTTATATTTCGACATAAAACTTTATTTCACCAGCAGTTATAAAAACCCATAAATAGAGTATTTCATTTAACTTACTTTCATTGACAAATTGTACGCCCTATACAGCATAAAATATCAGATAAATATAACATGGATTAAAAATTCAATAGGCTAATCTAAGATTGAATAACTCAGCAATGTATCCATATATCATCTGCATAATAGCATTTCCCCACAATCCCAAGATTAATAAGGCTCCTCCACGTCTCGTGAATCTTCCGAAATCACGCCATGCTAAAGGCCATATTCCGATCCATAGTAATGATTTCACAACCTAAATAGGATAACAAACCAAATAGATATAGCACATATGTGCCTCCATAAAGTTATATCACCTTTCGTAAAGATGATACCTAAGGAGAGAAATATAAAATGCAAAAGCTACGCGATACTATTGATAATTGGATAATTCGCAGGTTGTTTTAAAATATGGAATCAATTTTGAATTAACTCAACTTACAAATCCCAAAACAAACAACTATACAGCTAGTATGGCTATTGAAAAATAAGTCTTACGCATACTATGACTATTTACAGATCTAGCTATACCGTAGATAAGCTGTTAAACCTTAGGATCCCATCCCTTTTCATATTCGCGGGACCAAAAATTTGACATTACTTTATTGTCATTGATGATTCGCCCTGACGTAGGATCAATCCTTAGATCATGACCTGTCCTTTGTGCTATATTACCTAATTGCATCAATAATGTACTCTTATGACCATTGATAATATCAGAATTTAGATTTTCTCCTGTTTTTATTGCCGAAAAGAAATTTTGAATATGAATAGCATCAAGCTTTTGAGATGGACTCATCAAGCTTTTAGTATCCACAGCACGATCATCTTTTACATGCTCTGTTAATTTGCCTGTTATATCAAACACTTTATAAGAGTTACTCCCATCTATTTGTAAAGCACCCTTGGAACCATAAAAAAGCACACCAACACTACTACCTTCAATAGGCATAGCATTACAGCTACGGCCTTCCCAAGTAATCAACTTATCATTAGCAAATTCTATATTGATCACCTGAGTATCTGGTGTCTCCCAATCATCTTGATATGCATAACGCCCACCATTAGAGCTTACTTTTGAAGGATAATCAACCCCTAATCCCCAACGTGCTAAATCAACCATATGTGTACCATTATTTAAGGATTCCCCAGTGCCCCAATGCCAGAACCAATGCCAATTATAGTGTAATATATTATCCTTATAATCACGCCTAGGTGCAGGACCTTGCCACAATTCATAATTTAACCAATCTGGGATAGGAGATTTTTTACCCACCCCTATAGAAGCACGATTGTTGGTATACCAAGTCTTTGCAAAAGATACTTCACCTATACCACCACTATGAATAAAAGCAATGGCTTTTAATATATTAGGCCAAGAGCGGCGTTGATTGCCCATTTGAATTACATTATTATATTTATTCACGGCAGCAACCAATAACTCACCTTCACAAGGATTATGGCTACAGGGTTTTTCTAAATAAACATGCTTACCCGCTTGAGAAGCCAATAATGCAGCAGGTGCATGCCAATGATCTGGTGCGGCGACAACTAAAATATCTACATCTTTATCTTCTAAAGATATTCTAAAATCTTCAATTGCTTTAGTTGGAGAATTTTGGAATTTAGAAACAGCCGATTGACATTTAATAATAGCTCTACTATCTACATCACAAATATGTACAACCTCACTATTGGGCTGAGAAGCAAAATTTTCGGCTAGAGCCTTTCCTCTAGAATTTACGCCCATCATAGAAACTCGTAATCGCTCATTAGCACCGATTATATTCTTATAGCTCTTGGCACTAAAAGAAGGGAGTATCCCTCCAATACTTACTACTGCTGATGTGACTAATGACTTTTTTATAAAATCTCTTCTACTGTTCATAATTTAAATTATGTATTGGTTTCCAATTTTATTGCTGCACCATTAGCTAATTTACTCTTATCTGCAGCATCTATAAAAGCACATATTTCTAATGTTTCCTTACCATCAAAAGGAACTACTCCAGTATCAAAAAATTTCACTATTTCTAGTAGTAAAGGATCATATCCTTTGAATTCGCCTAACTTAATAGTGGCTAATTCACAATGAACTGTACCTCCAAAATCACTTTTACCACTTCGCTTTCCCCTTACTGTACCTATTCGCCCATCGGGCCAGACTCCGACTAACATATCAGAATTAGGAGCATAAGTCCTACTCACAGATATACATCCTAATCCCATTGCAGTAAATAACATTTCGACAGCATGTATTCCATACCAAAAAAAATCAGGATGTGAAGGATCTAATACAGCAGGAGAATAAACATCTGCACCAATTACTTGACCATATTTACCACTCAATACCTCTTGCATACCATCTATATACCGTAAACTAGAGGAAGAGAAAAAAGGCACATTATACTTGGCAGAAAGCTTAAATATTTCTACAGCATCATCATAGGAAGCTGCTAATGGTTTATCTATAAATAATGGTTTACCTGCTTTGAATACTTCCTTAGCTTGTTCCAAATGTAGACGGCCATCATTTGTTTCTAATAATACATAGTCTACTTCCTTTAGCAGTTCTTTAATGGAGGGCATTATCTTGACATCGAGCTTTTTAATTTCCTCTATATACTTTGGTATACGCTCCGTAGCAGAGGGAATGGTTCTAGTACCATAAGGATATGCTGCGACAACTCGATAATTGAGATAGCGATTAGGATCTTCAAATATACTTTTCGCAAATGCCAACGAATGAGATGTATCGAGACCTATTATACCGATACGCTTACGATGTATACTTGACTTATCTAAAGCCTGGACTTTATGTGAAGCAAGCCATCCTAAAGCTAAGCTACTCGACATTAAAAAGTCCTTTCTGGTAATCAATTTCATTAATTATGATATTTAATTTTGAATTAAACTACTACTATACGATTTTACCTTTGGATACTACTGAAGAATTATAGCAGGAAAATCCACCTTTACATTTCGACATATAGCCTCCCTAACAGACATATCAATACGCATACCGGGCACAATAAAAAATATATACTAAATACTTATTTTGAATGCTTTCTTCGGTACTAATTATATCTTTTCAAAGCATCCAACATTAACTTGTTGTTGTCCACAATTATCATCCATTATTACTTCTTTGATCATATTATCTTCAACAAAAAACCTTTAGCGCCGTTAAACATACTAATTCGCCAGTACTACTCTCTTAATAGACATAGTATTAGAATGGTTATTAAGAGTAGTAATCGTAAAGCATATGTATACGATATTTAGTTGCTTATAACAAATTAGAAAACGTTACCGATAAATGAAATAATTATAATAATCTTCTAAGGTCTTGGTCAAATGCATAATATGTATTCACTTATTTGCAAATCAAATATAGTATTTAATTAATTACCACAAATTAATATTACAAGATATTTACTATCAAAGAGTATAATATATGTATAGTGTTAGCACTATTTCAACAGTAGAAATAAAAATGACGGTTAGGGTTTTAGTTAGGGAAATAGTAAGGGGTAAATGGTTAGGATTAGTTAGAGATGGAACAACATAAGTATAGATGTCATGTTGAACAAAGTGAAACAGCTAAATAGCATGAAACCTTTGTTTAGATCCTTCCTAATGTCAGGATAACAAATAAGTTTTTTTTGTGTTTAGACTGTCATGTTGAACGTAGTGAAACATCTAAACAGCATGAAACCTTTGTTTAGATCCTTCCTAATGTCAGGATAACAAATAAGTTTTTTTTGTGTTTAGACTGTCATGTTGAACGTAGTGAAACATCTAAACAGCATGAAACCTTTGTTTAGATCCTTCCTAATGTCAGGATAACAAATAAGTTTTTTTTGTGTTTAGACTGTCATGTTGAACGTAGTGAAACATCTAAACAGCATGAAACCTTTGTTTAGATCCTTCCTGCGATCAGGATGACAAGTGAGGATATTTGTATAGACTGTCATGTTGAACGTAGTGAAACATCTAAAAACAACAACTTTTGAGATCCTTCCTGCGATCAGGATGACAACATTAGTATAGATGTCATGTTGAACGTAGTGAAACAGCTAAACATCCACCTCTTTTGAGATTCTTCCTATCGTTTGGATGACAACATAAGTATAGATGTCATGTTGAACGTAGTGAAACATCTAAATATCAACATCTTTTTAGATCCTTCCTGTCGTCAGGATGACAACATAAATATAGACTGTCATGTTGAACAAAGTCTATAAACGCAAAAAGCCTTAGATTTCTCTAAGGCTTCTGTTTAAAAAAAGGCACCGACCTACTCTCCCACCTGTTACGGCAATACCATCGGCTCGGGCGGGCTTAACTTCTCTGTTCGGAA
>NZ_JADEYQ010000014.1 GCF_022627575.1 Sphingobacterium rhinopitheci | reverse complement strand
ATAACAATAATGCGATCTTTAGTTAATTTTAGTAACTTTAGTAGTGGTAAAATTACCTCAATTGACAAGGTAATAGCTTGATTATCTATTGATTATCAAATACACTTGGCAATGTATTTGTTGTGTTAAACGTAAATTAAATTATGAAAACCATGCTATATAGAAATAGTGTTATAGAATCACTACAATTATTAGAGAACGTGAGAAATCAAGTTTTCACGCAAATTGTTAATATTGCAGCAAATGGGGAAATGAAAGAAGTGTTAGATGTTTTTGAAGAAGGAGATTATTACACTTTTGATATAGATCAATTTGAAGACAGTACAGATGTTAATATTCAAAAATTACTTCATCTATGTAAGAATATTGAAGGGATATACGATAGCCTTTTAAATGTTAATGCTGTAGGTGATGAAGAATTAATTCCTTGAAATAAATAAAGCCTCAATCACTTATCTAGAATAGAGGCTTTAATTTATATTAGCTGATAAACCCTTTTACATACTGTTGTGTGATCTCATTTTTAGGATTTAATAGTACATCCTCCGTTTTTCCAAACTCTACTATCTCGCCGTTGTATACAAATATGATGTAATCCGAAACCCGTCTTGCTTGACGCAAAATATGGGTTACGAGTACTATCGTATAATCTTTTTTTAGTTCTACCAATAGATTTTCTATTGTTTGTGTAGATATTGGGTCTAATGCTGATGTGCTCTCGTCGCCTAAGATAATTTCGGGCTGTACAGCCAGTCCTCGTGCGAGGCACAGTCGCTGCTGTTGCCCAATGGATAAACTTGTAGCTGAACTATCTAAACGATCTTTTACCTCTTCCCAAAGACCCACATTTTTCAATTGTTTTTCGACAATCTCTGTCAATACCTTTTTATTGCGTTGACCGTGGATACGTGGGCCATATGCTATATTGTCGTAGATAGACATTGGTAGTGGGAATGGTCGCTGGGACAATAGTCCCATTTTCTTGCGTATATGTGTTACTTCAGCATCCTTGGCATATATATCCTCTCCATTCACCAGTACAGAGCCGTTTATCTCTACACCTTTACTGTCATCCATCAGACGGTTGAGTGTTTTTAATAAAGTAGTTTTACCACAGCCAGACGGGCCTATTATTGACGTAATAGAATTGTTTGGGATAGATAAATTTATATTCTTTAATATATGTTTTCCATCGATATGAACATTCAGGTCCTTGATCTGAATATGTGGTGTAGAAGATGATGCTATATCTTGTGTTTCTTTTGTTTCGATGCTAGGATGTGCGTACATATAACTATAATTAAAATTATGAATGTTAAAACTAAAGCCGACGCATAGGCGCGACCTTGAACTTCAGGGATAGGGCTACTCAATTGGAAAAATATGGCCAAAGGCAAAGTCGCGGCAGGCTCATCAAGGTATTTTGGCAAATTATCGCTAAATCCTGTCGTTAGTAATACGCCTGCTACATCACCTATGGCTCTACCAAATGCGAGCAAGATCGCTGTAAATACTCCAGGTTTGATGTACTTCAATAATACTTGCGCTATTTCCCATCGTGTGGCTCCTAAGGCCTTAGTTACGTTTTTTAAATCTATAGGTATCGTTTTTACCAATTCATCAATTGTACGTACAACGATAGGGATAGTCAACAAAGTAATCGTAATGATCCCTCCAAGTAAGGATGCTCTTATGCCCAGCCAAACCATCATGCTAAAGGCTATAGCACCATATACGATAGAGGGGATACCATATAATACATCAAATAGTAGTTTGGATGCTTTTGCGATTAATGATCCAGATTTGATATATAGATTTAAATATATAGATATAGGTATACCTATTATAGTCGCTAGTATGGTCGCTGCTGTTGCTAGATAAAGCGATCCTAATATAGCGTTTAATATTCCACCTGATTTACCAATATAAAAGCCTCCCTGTGGCGTCTGACTGACCATCTCCCAAGAGAGATAGGGTAGTCCTTTGTATAGGATGATACCTATTATAAGGAACAATGATCCAGTAATACTAATACCTGATAGTTGCATTAGTATTTTAGCGATTTTCTCCTGTCGTAATCGTGATTTAATGCTAGACATTATGCTTCTTCCTCCAATCTGTTTAGTATAATTCTGGAAATTAAATTGAATCCAAAGATGATTACAAATAGCAATAGTGCCGCAAACATCAGGGCTGAATCATAAAGTGGTATAGACATCATTTCACCAAAATTGTTGGCTATTAGTGCAGGGATTGGGTAACCTGCATCAAAAATTGATTGGGGTACTCTGGGGATATTTCCACAAACCATCAGTACGGCGATAGTTTCTCCAAATGCACGTGATATTGCTAATACAACAGCTGCGATAATTCCTGGTTTTGCTTTTTTTAAGATAACTTTTTTTATTGTTTCCCATTTTGTTGCTCCCAAGGATAAGGATGCAGCTTTTAATTCTTGAGGGATTGTTTTCAATACTTCTACAATGATAGAAACCATGATCGGAAATATCATCACCGCTAATACGATACCTCCTGATAAAACCGAATATCCGGAAGCATTGACCCCAAAAATCGGTGCTATCCATTGCCCTACCATTGGTACCACAAATAATACCCCCCAAACACCATAAAGTACTGGTGGGATGGCCGCTAAAACATTCATCAGTGGTAATACGGAATTGCGTAATCTGTCTGTTGCATATTCAACGAGATAAACGGATGAAAGAATACACAGGGGAACAGCGATAATTAAGGAGATTA
The DNA here is from genome assembly GCF_022627575.1 of Sphingobacterium rhinopitheci. Classification (GTDB taxonomy): domain Bacteria; phylum Bacteroidota; class Bacteroidia; order Sphingobacteriales; family Sphingobacteriaceae; genus Sphingobacterium; species Sphingobacterium rhinopitheci. The sequence continues at coordinate 85,519 of NZ_JADEYQ010000014.1, read as the reverse complement.
ATGTCACCCATATTGTCCCCATTATAAAGGGAAGGAAACCAAAATTTCCTTTCAATGGCGACCATATGCTTTGTGTTAGTATTTCCCACAGATTTTGATTCTCTAAAAGTGGAATTGATTTAGCACTTAGTCCTATTATAATCAAAAGGACGACACATACTGATATCAATAATAGTGATGCGGATATTCTTTTAAATAATAAATCTTTAATTAATCTAATATTCATTGTTTTAGTTTTTAACCTTTTCTAATTCTTGCGTTTGTTGTTCCGTATTCAAAGGGACATATCCATTCTCTAATAAATAGCCTTGTTGTTCTTTTGCTAACACAAAGCGTATAAATTCGTTTAATAGTTTACTATTGTTACCTTTTTTGATGACAAACATCAATTCTCGAGCTGGTGGAGAGGGGTATTTATCTGTAGCCACCGCATCTGTTAAATCATTTAGCGTAGCATAAAATTTTTCCTCATCATCTATCTTCCCATTCTCATTGATGTCAATAGGGATGACAGCGAGTTTATCTGTAGTTTTTAGTGTTTTGAGGTCGTATACGTAGTTTATGTTATTAAAGCCAATAGCGTATCTGTTGTCTTTGATTGCTTGTGCTAAGCCAGGGTCTCCAAATATTCCCACTCCTTTGAGGTCTTCTTGTCTTTGGTCAAAATATTTGGCCCATGTCTCTGCAGCGCCTGCAGCATCCGAACGTACATATACACTGATTGGGTCGGCTGTAAATCTAGGGTCTATATCTTTCCATGTTTTGTATTTCTTCTCAACAAATAGGGCAGCTAATTCTTTTTGCGTTAATCCTCTTTCTTGTATAAGGTCAAAATTAGGATTCGTGGCATTAAATGTACCCAGTACAGCATCTTTGGCGACATAGATAGGAAATGCTCCTTTTTCTATTTCTTTGGGGTGTAGATCTCGAGAGACGAGACCTATATCTACCATATTCATCAGTACATCGGTTATGCCTTTGCCTGCTCCTCCAGCTGAGATGTTAAAGCGCACATTAGGATTTTCCTTTTTAAAATCTTCGGCCCATAATACCACTATCGGATAGAGTGCAAAAGCTCCTGATATCGATATATTGCCAATATATCCGTTCTCTTTATCGTAACCTTCTTTTACTTTTGGTGCGCAGCTATTAAATAAATTTGTTATTAATAAGCTTATAACAAGCGTTTTCTTCCAAGTCATTAATAAGTCTATTCTTAGTGTTTTTAGAAATATGCACAAATATATAGTAATTTGGTAGATTATATAGTTTTTATTAGGTTTTATTTTATACATTTGTATCGTTTTGTATTAGTTATTGAACTTTTCAGAATAATTTAGAGAGATAAGTAGAATATTAGTAATAAACCTTAAAGGAAGAAATGCAGAGTTTTCGTACTGAATTAGAAAATCCCGTTGTAGAACAAGAAATTATTGAGCTAGAGAGAAAGATAAAATCTTTTCAAGAAGGAAATATTCCTGATGAAAAGTTTAGATCGCTCCGTCTGGCACGCGGTATATATGGGCAACGTCAACCAGGTGTACAGATGATACGTATTAAGCTGCCATTTGGAAAAGTTACTTTTAAGCAGTTGCTAAAAATAGCAGATATATCAGATGAGTATGCGAGTAAAAACTTGCACCTAACAACTCGTCAGGATATACAGATTCATTACGTTAGTTTGGATAAAACACCTGAGTTGTGGGCCAAATTGGCAGAAGATGATATCACACTGCGTGAAGCTTGTGGTAATACTGTTCGTAATGTGACGGCATCGGCGACGGCAGGTATTGATAAGGATGAGCCATTTGATGTGTCTCCTTATGCACACAAGACCTTTGAATATTTCTTGCGCAATCCTATTTGTGCAGAGATGGGACGTAAAATAAAGATTTCTTTTTCTTCTTCAGATAGAGATACCGCATTCTCCTATATTCATGATTTTGGTTTTATCCCTAAGGTAAAACTTGTAGATGGCGTGGAGAAAAGAGGCTTTAAAGTATTATTAGGTGGTGGCCTCGGGGCTCAGCCGATTTTGGCCAATGAAATATTTGACTTCCTTCCAGAAGAAGAAATTATTCCTTATATGGAAGCTACATTGCGTGTATTCGATCGTCATGGCGAGCGTAATAATCGTAATAAAGCACGTTTTAAGTATTTAGTTCAAAAGCTAGGCTTAGAAGAGGTATTAAGCCTTATTGAACAAGAGAAAAAAGCTATTAAAAACCATGTTGTATGGGTTGATCGTGATGCCGTTGCGCAACCAGATGCTCCAACAGCAGTAGTTAGCGCAGTAACACCGGTGGATATCGCTGCATTTGATGTATGGAAACAAACTAATGTGTTTGAGCAAAAGCAAACAGGTTTTTTTGGGGTATTTGTGAAGGTGTTGACTGGGGATATTCCTACAGACAAAGCTCGTAGATTAGTAGCCGGTATTCGTGAACATATCGCCGATGATATACGTATTACGCAAAATCAAAATCTATTGTTCAAATACGTTCGTGAAGAATCATTGCCACATATATTTAATGTGTTGACAGCATTAGGCTATGCTAGACCAGGGTTTGATAGTACATCAGATATCACCACTTGTCCTGGTACGGATACCTGTAACTTGGGTATTTCCAATTCTACGGAAATGGCTCGTGTATTAGAGAATTATATCCACGAATTTCATGAAGATTTTATCTTCGAGCAGGATTTAAAGATAAAAATATCAGGTTGTATGAACTCTTGTGGTCAACATGGATTGGCACATATCGGTTTTCACGGCTCTTCTGTCAAAGCAGAAGGTAAAGTAGTGCCCGCTGCGCAGGTGATGTTAGGTGGTGGTACACTTGGTGATGGTAAAGGTCGTGTTGCTGAGCGAGTTATAAAAGTTCCTACAAAACGTGTTACGCATGTTGTTGATTTAACATTGGTAGATTTTAAAACCAATCGTTTGCCAGGGGAAAAATTTCATGACTACTACGAAAGACAAGGGAAAGATTATTTCTACCGCTTATATAAGCCTTTAGCGGACTTAACTACGTTGACGGCTGATGAATTTATCGATTGGGGACATCAGGAGACTTTTGCTACGGCTATCGGTGTAGGTGAATGTGCTGGTGTTGTTATAGATTTAGTAGCTACCTTATTGTTCGAAGCTGAAGAAAAAGTAGAATGGGCAAAAGAAGCGCTCGCAAAAGAGCAATATGCAGATGCGATCTATCATGCGTACTCCGCATTTGTATGGACAGCAAAAGCGCTGTTATTAGATAAAGGTGTCAATGTGAGTACACAAACTGCTGTAATCAATGAATTTGATGCACGTTATGTTGCTGAAGGTATTTTTACGTTCCCAACTACCTTTGCGGAGCGTGTATTACAAATAAATAAATACGAACCTTCGCGTGAATTTGCTGAAGCATACCTGACGCAATCTACAGCATTTTATATCGATGCTGCACAGCGCCGTGAAGAGTTACGTGCAGTTTAAGTTTTAATATCGGAGGGAGAAATGAAGAAAATTGAACCATTTGTTACATTAGTAGGTGCTGGACCTGGTGATCCTGACCTGATTACACTAAAAGGTATTAAAGCGATTAAGGATGCAGATGTAATATTATATGATGCTTTGGTAAATGAAGAGATCTTGAATTATGCCAAAGCAACATGTACCAAAATATATGTAGGTAAACGTGCAGAGCAATTATCTACCAGTCAAGATCAAATCAACCAATTGTTGGTAGACTATGCCTTGACACATGGGCATGTAGTACGTCTGAAAGGTGGGGATCCTTTTGTTTTTGGTCGTGGAGGTGAGGAGTTGGATCATGTTCGTCAATTTGATATTCCTACAGCTGTTATTCCGGGGATATCTTCATCGGTAGGCTTGACAGGACTACAGCAGATACCTTTGACTTATAGAGGGATTTCAGAAAGCTTTTGGGTGATCACAGGCTCTACTTCTGATGGCCGCTTGTCAGATGATTTGTACACAGCGGTAAAGACTAATGCTACGGTAGTGGTATTGATGGGTTATTCAAAGCTACAGCAGATTGTTGCCTTATACCAAGAATATGGTCGTGGTAATTTACCTATCGCTTTGATACAAAATGGATCTCTCGTGAATGAGCGTATCGCATTAGGTACTATAGATACCATCTTGCATGAAGTACAAAAGAATCTAGTTGGTGTGCCTGCTATTATTGTTTTAGGTGAAGTGGTAGCCAAGCATTTAGATTTTGAAAATATACGTCAAGAGATAAAGTCATTAGCAAACTAGATGAATACTTTATTTCCTATATATGTCAAAATGGACCAGATACATACCTTATTGGTAGGTGCTGGCCCCGTTGGATTGGAAAAATTGGAAGCTGTTTATCGCAATTCTCCCCAAGCTAAAGTATGTGTTGTAGCCGAAGAGATCAGTGAGGATGTAATTTCTTTTGTTTCTGAAAAGCCACAAATAGAATTGCATCATCGTTCTTTTGTCGAAAGCGATTTAGAAGGGAAGGAGCTTGTTATATTGGCGACCAACAATGCAGCTTTGAATGATAGGATCAGGATGCTCAGCAGACAGCGGAATATATTGCTAAATGTAGCTGATAAACCCGCATTGTGCGACTTCTACTTGGGATCGGTTGTTCAAAAAGGAAATTTAAAGATAGGTATTTCTACCAATGGTAAGTCGCCAACAATGGCAAAGCGATTGAAAGAATTCTTAAACGATTTGTTGCCAGAGGAAATTGATGACACCTTGGAGCTTATGCAGCAGATGAGGGATCAGCTAAAGGGGGACTTTCAAGAAAAAATACGCGTATTGAATGCGCATACAGAAGAGTTGATTACGAATAAAAAAATATGATAGAGCGTTTAAAAAAAGATTTGCAAGGATTTGATGCGCAACAGATTATTCAATATATAAGTAGTGAATATGGTCAAAAGGCTGTTTTCTCTACTTCCTTTGGGATTGAGGATCAGGTGATAACACATCTATTGGGAACCATTAATTCTGATGTATCTGTTTTTACCTTAGAAACAGGGCGTTTGTTCCCGGAAACATACTATGTATGGAATCGTACTTTAGAACGTTATAAATTACCTATAAAAGCTTATTTCCCGCTAGCGGAGGATGTACAGGCTTTAGTAACAGAAAAAGGGCCTTCAAGTTTTTATGAATCTGTAGAAAATCGCAAAGAGTGCTGTTTTGTTCGTAAGATCGAGCCTTTGAAAAGAGCCATAAAAGGTTATGATGTATGGATCACGGGCATTCGTGCTGATCAATCTGCCAATAGAGAAGATATGGATTTTATAGAATGGGATGACCTGAATAAAATCGTTAAAATACACCCTTTATTTCAGTGGTCATTAGCTGATGTAGAGCAGTTTTTGAAAGAATATAATGTGCCATACAATCCATTGCATGATAAAGGATTCCCTAGTATAGGTTGTCAACCTTGTACTCGTGCCATACAGCCAGGTGATTATTTTCGTGCCGGTCGTTGGTGGTGGGAAGATAAAAGTAAGAAAGAGTGTGGTTTACATGCTGTAAAATAAAGTTTAACATTAATCTTAGCTTTGGCTAAGGCTTTGATAATTATAATATTTAGATAGGGAAATGGATTATTTAGATCATTTAGAAGCAGAAGCCATATATATATTGCGTGAAGTGGCTGGCCAATTCGAAAATCCAGCATTACTTTTTTCTGGGGGAAAAGATAGTATTACTTTAGTTCATTTGGCTATGAAAGCCTTTAGACCGGGTAAATTTCCTTTTCCTTTAGTGCATATTGATACGGGACACAATTTTCCCGAAACAATAGCATACCGTGATTGGTTGGTCCAACAAACGGGTGAGAAACTGATCGTAGGCTTGGTTCAAGATAGTATAGACCAAGGTAAAGTAGTAGAGCAAAAAGGTAAAAATGCCAGTCGCAATGCCTTGCAAACGGTTACGTTATTAGATACCATAGAAAAGAATGGCTTTGACGCTTGTATAGGTGGTGCTCGTCGTGATGAGGAAAAAGCAAGAGCAAAAGAACGCATCTTCTCTGTGCGTGATGAATTTGGTCAATGGGACCCTAAACGTCAGCGTCCAGAGCTGTGGAATATTTTTAATGGCAAAATAAATAAAGGTGAAAATGTACGTGTTTTTCCTATTTCAAACTGGACAGAATTAGACGTTTGGAATTATATAAAGCGTGAAAATATCGCATTGCCATCTATCTATTTTAGTCATCAAAGAGATGTGGTGTGGCGCAATAATCAGTGGATGGCTGCTGCCCCTTGCCTCAATATTGATAAAGATGATGTCGTAGAGCATAAGTCTGTTCGTTTTAGGACAGTAGGTGATATGACCTGTACTGCAGCTGTAGGTTCTGTAGCTACAGAATTGGATGATATTATTGCGGAGATAAAAGCTTCGACGGTGAGTGAACGTGGTGCGCGTATGGATGATAAAGTATCTGAAGCAGCAATGGAGGAACGTAAGAAGCAGGGTTATTTTTAGTCATAGAGTGTAGCTGATAAGAAGGAGGTATGTATTACCTATTTGTTGTCGCTCATTTCGCAAATCTCAAAACAATGAACATACTTAAATTTATAACGGCGGGTTCGGTAGATGATGGTAAAAGTACCTTGATCGGACGTTTATTATATGATACAAATTCTATTTTGGATGACCAACTAGAGGCTATCCAAAAAGCAAACCGTAAAAATGATGATGGCACAGTAGATCTAGCCATCCTTACAGACGGTTTAAAAGCTGAGCGTGAGCAAGGTATTACCATAGATGTAGCTTACAAATATTTCCAAACCGAAAAACGTAAGTTTATTATCGCTGATGCACCAGGGCATATTCAATATACGCGTAATATGATCACCGGAGCTTCCAACTCTGATTTGATTATTATTCTTATTGATGCCCGCAAGGGAGTGATTGAACAAACGAAAAGACATTCTTTTATTGCTAAATTACTATCCTTAAAAAAGGTTTTAGTTTGTGTTAATAAAATGGATATGGTGGATTATGATCTAGCTGTATATGAAAATATAAAAACAGATTATTTAAAGCTTGCTGCTAATTTAAAATTAAATAATATTGACTTTTTACCTGTTTCGGCTTTAAAAGGTGATAATATCGTCAATCCTTCTGAACGTATCTCTTGGTACGATGGACCTACATTGTTGGAATATTTGGAGCAAGTAGAGTTTGAAGTAGATAATACCGATACCTGGCGTTTTCCTGTACAATGGGTTGTGAGGCCTCAATCGGACGATCTACCTGATTATAGAGGTTATGCTGGTCGAGTGATAGGCAATGGTTTGAAAGTAGGTGAGGAGATATTGGTGCTTCCTTCGGGCGTAAAAAGTACTGTGAAGGCGATAGAACTAGATCAAAAGCATTTGTCCCATGCTGAAGATGGACAATCGGTAATTGTACATTTGACAGATGATGTAGATATTTCTAGAGGTGACTTTATCGTTAGTGCTGTTAAGCCTGCTTCTGCGGAGCGTACATTTGAGGCTAATGTATCTTGGTTTGAAAACAAGCCTTTAGATACTAATCAAGTGTATTTATTGCAGAATCAAACCAAAACAACGAAGATAAAAATCCCTGAAGTGCACTATAAATTTGATGTAAATACGCAAGAGCGTATTTATGATGAAGAGATCCGTCTTAATGATATAGGGCGCATCACGATCAAGGCTGCTGAAGAGATTGTTTTTGATTTAAATAAAGACTTCTCACAAAATGCACGAGCAATTATTATTGACCCAAGAAATAATTTGACTGTCGGTGCATTGACAATTGAAGAGTTAGTATAGAATCTGTGTTTAGTTAGGAAAGACATGCTATAGCTATTATAGCTCTAGCTGTCTTTTTTTATTTATTTATCTTCCAAAAAAGCATTCATCTCTTTGTTGAAGGCGAGTACATTTTCTAAATTAGGTAGGTGACCAGCATTAGGAATTTCTACGTATCGCGATCCCTTGATTCCAGCATTTAATTCTAGCATTACTTCTTTAGAAGTAATCTTATCTTCTTCGCCCCTGATGAGTAATGTGGGTACTTCTATTTGTGCTAGTAAAGCAGTACTATCTGTGCGTGAAGCTAGAGCGAGCTGCGTTGCACATATTGCATTGATCGAATTGCGTCTGATACTACTTTTTATCAATTCTACCACTTTATGGTTTTTACTAATAGTTTTTGATGACAATACATTTTCAATAAAACCAAAGGCAAATGCACGCTTTCCATGGGTCAATAAAGCTTGTATGCTATCAAATCTCTTTTGCTTCCCTTTATTGTCGTCAGCGAGATGATGGGTATCTGATAATATCAAACCTACAATACGCTGCGGAAATAGCTCGTAGTAACGAAGGGAAATATATCCTCCCATAGATACGCCACACAGAACTACATTGTTTAAGTCTAGCTTTTCAATAAATTTATGAAGATCTTGCGCAAATACGTCGATACTGAAATAACCATGACCAGCAGCAGATAGGCCGTGTCCACGTACATCAATAGCGATAGCAGTGATGTTATCTTCAACAGAATCTACTTGTGGACGCCATGTATTCTTATTAAATGGAAAGCCATGAATAAAAATGATTACTTTTTCTTCTTTTTCCGTCGCCTTCTTGATGTAATAAGATATACTGATATCGTCTATCTTTATTTTACTAATCTTAATTATTTTTTTTGTCATAAAACATGAAAATATAATGCTATAATAATCAATAGTATAGCTTAATTGTTATTTTATTTGTTGCAAAATAGCTAAAATAACTTGCAATTAATCAAAAATGTTCTCATATTTGCATCACCAAAACGGAAGAGCAGTAGCTCTGAAAGTAACGGTAAATGCATTCCTAGCTCAATTGGATAGAGCGTCTGACTACGGATCAGAAGGTTAGGGGTTCGACTCCCTTGGAGTGCACAAGTTAAAGCTTCTCATACGAGAAGCTTTTTTTGTTTTAACGAAATAGGGGATCATGGGATCATGCACAAAAGTTGGATCATATGGATCATATTCAAAATCTGTGGACTAGGCAAATAATTTAGTTAATCTGAAAAGGAAAAAATTGATATCAGCTACCCCTCTAAACTGACTTCTGAATGCTTTTATTTTAGCATTGAAGGACGTATCATGCGCAAATGTTGTGGAGATGGGCATCCGGCATAATCAAGTAGAAACCGCTGGAGTCATCTTCATTTAGCGCCTAGCAATGTCTATTTTAGTAAATGATCCTATAATGCTACATCACGTCGATGAGGATCTTTCATAAAAAATAACAGCCTTCAGAAGTTTATTTGGTCGTGTTAGAGGATAATACTTTTTTCGTATACAGCGTGCTGAAATTGTATGCTTACTAATCTTTATCCTTCAAAATCTAAGTATGTTCCAATTTATCCTTACAATACATAATCATAACGGTAAGGAAGCAGAAAAATCCCCGTCATTTTTTTGATGACGGGGGTTCTTGTTTTTGGACTTTTTTAGAAAGCCCATTTGTATATATAAGGATATAAACTCAAATTATTCAAAAACCAATTCGCCAAAAAATTGAGGTAAGTGAAAGTTAGGTGAAGGGTGATCTATGTTATTCCATGCTATAAAATGAGGATTAGGCAAGCCGTCACCACATTTATAAAAATTGCCATGAAATACTTTCCCAGTGAAATCATTAACAGAAAATAAGCCTTTTGGAATAATTAAATAGATTTCCCATTCTTTTGTGCCATCACGCTTTACTACTTGTGTAATAGTATCAATAGTATCAATTTTTTCTGCTGACAATCTATTTCTTTCGGACTTCACCGATGATCCATAGCCAATCAAACCTGTACCTAATACATTAAATTCAAAATTGTAATACGTCTTCTTATTGTCAAAGGAGACAAAGAATTCAACACAACTATCTTCCCATACATTTTCATTAGAACGAATAGCCTGTGCTTTTACAAATTCTTCTGCGATAACATAATTTATCCCGATATACGTATCAGAATGAACTATTTTGAAAGTTGCATTTGGCGCATATGGAAATTTATCTTCCCAAGGACATTGATCGATGTTGTTGACATCGACATCCTTGAATGTATTTTTCAATACATCATATTCAAGAGATAAATCTTGATTAGCTACCTTTTGTATTACTAGTGTTTTGGCCATTAGTATTTAATTTTAAGCAACTAAAGCATTGTCTAATATTGATAATAACTCTTCTTCCGCATACTCTAGTTCCTGCACTAATTTGATCTGTGTCTTTGTTCTCACTAGATTATGATCAGGATAGTGTATTTTGTAATACAAATCACCATCAATATAATCTGTTAGAAAACGAACAGCCTGCATATAAGGCAATAATAAGACGCCACACCACAATGATTCAATTTCTTTTTCTGTTAAGAAATCTTTGGCTTCACTTAAATAACCTTCCGCATATGCTTTAAACAAAGGTGTATTTAACACTACTTTATCTAAATCTTTTTCATCTTCTGCAGCAGCATTTATGATTGTACGGATAGCGTCGCCAAAATCATATGCAATGAAGCCTGGCATCACTGTGTCCAAATCTATCACACATTGCACATTGTCTTCATGGTCCAACAATACATTGTTAAACTTCGTGTCATTATGTGTGATGCGCAAAGGAAGCTCGTTGCGTTGCGCCATTTTAATAATCCTGCGCATACGTTCTTCACGCTCAACGATAAAGTCTATTATATCTTGAACTTCAGCGATTCTATTTGCTTTATTTTCTGCTATAGCTTTTTTAAGATTGCTTAATCTAAAATCTATATTATGAAAATTTGGTAATATTTCAACTAGCTTATTAGCATCTAAACTCGCTAATTGCTTTTGAAATTTACCAAAAGCTTGACCGCCAGAATAAGACTGCTTTGGTGTCTCTACAATATCATAGCTTTTAGTGCCTTCTAATAAGGTGAAAACACGCCAATAATTACCTTTTTCATCCGTGCTATATAATGCACCGGATTTTGTTGGAATAATTGTTAAGGTGTGCTTATTAGCATCCAAACCTTCTTGTACAAAAATTGACTTTAGGTGAGTAGTTACCAAATCAATATTGTTCATTAATCCTTCAACATTAGGAAATATATTGTGATTTATCTTCTGTAACAAATATGAACCTTTTGCTTCATCATCCAAAACCAACTTAAATGTATCGTTAATGTGGCCTGACCCAAATCTACTGATATCTACTATATTCCCATTGATATTAAAAATATCCGCTACTCGCTTTACCTCTTCAAAAACTAAGGATGACATGAATTAGATTTATATTTAATTATGTAATTGACTTCTATAACTATCGCAATATCCGCAATAATTAAGATTATTTAAAAATTATTTTCACATCAAACGTTTGCACAGTTATATGGGTAATTAAATAGAGAATATCCTAAATAAAGTATATTTTAACAAAGTGATTTGCTATATTCGTGAAATATACATTTAAAATTTATGATTACTGAGATAATTGTCATATTGACATTAATAGTTCTCAATGGAATACTTTCCGCATCCGAAATAGCTATAGTTTCTAGTCGCAAAGGAAGATTGCAGGCGGAAGCACCTAAGAACAAAGGTGCAAAACAAGCGCTAAAGCTCAAAGAAAGTCCGAATCAATTTCTTTCTACTGTACAGATTGGTATTACGCTAATAGGTATTATGACTGGTTATTTCTCGGGAGGAAATATTTCACTTTATTTGCAAGAATTCTTGAAAAATTTCCCTGTTATAGCGCCCTATAGCAACTTTATATCTACAGGGTTAGTAGTATTGATTATCACATTTTTGTCCTTGGTTATAGGGGAACTAGTACCTAAAAGGATAGGTATGGCGATTCCTGAAAGATATGCATCACTCATAGCTATTCCTATGAGCTTCATTAGCACTCTTGTAAAGCCTTTTGTATGGATTCTTTCCAGCTCAACGGATTTTATAGTGAAGCTTTTAAATATCAAAGCATCTAAGAATACCGTCACCGAAGAAGAGATAAAAGCATTAGTAGATGAAGGTGTAGATAGTGGTGTGATAGAAGGGTTTGAACATGATATGGTAGATCGCTTACTTGAGGTTGGTGATAAGCGTGCTATTAATTTAATGGTTCATCGTTCTAATATTTTTTATTTAGACTTACAAGATTCTCCTGAAGAGATTATTGCAAATATTAGTAAATATAATCATAACGAATACCCTGTTTGTGATGGAAATTTTGACCAAATAAAAGGTATAATAAGTGCAAAGACATTGTTGAAAAATATGATTGACAATAAAGGATTTGATTTGTTATCATTGATTCAACCTATCCCATTCGTCAACGAAAATAGTAATGCATATACCGTATTAGAAATATTAAGAAATAGTAAGCATCTACAAGCTGTCGTCGTAGATGAGTATGGTAGTCCACAAGGTATAATAACAGCTAAAGAGATTATATCAGCTCTTATTGGTGGTTTTGAAGAAAGTGAAAGTTCCTCAAAATCTAAAACTTTCCGCCAACGTGAAGATGGTTCATTTATTCTTGAAGGTAGATATCAACTGGATGATTTCTTCGATAAATTTGAAATAGGATTAACCGAAGAAGATGAAGAGGAGCTTAGTAATGTGACCACTCTTGGAGGATTAGTATTTTTACTTTTAGATCATATTCCTAGTGAAGGAGAATTTGTAATCTATAAAGGCTTTCGGTTAGAAGTAATCGATATGGACGGCAATAGAATCGATAAAATTGCGCTAGAAGTAATCAACAGATAATAAACGAGGTCTGTATAAACTTGTTAGCGTTTCTATAGTACAAAAAGAGTTAAGTTATCTAATAGCTTAACTCTTTTTTGTGCTGTAAAAGTGGTCTTTCAATCAATATAAATGACTTTTAATAGAATCTATAATAAGTGAATAATGTCCAAACATAATTGGGGTATGATTCTGAAAAATTTTAAACTCAATTAAGCCTATAATTAGTGCTATTTATAGAGTTTTACAACGTACTGATTCAGTTTATATGGAGAGCGAGGGATTGGTTTAGCCACACAAACCCCAGCACATCCCTAAACCTTCATGAATCGAACCCACCCAACCCTTCTGGCTCGAATCTTATTGTGATTTCTAGAAAAAAGTATAGTGCTAAATAGGCAGGAAATGCATATAAAACAAAAAAGCTTAATCTTGCGATTAAGCTTTTTTAGCGGAGAGCGAGGGATTGGTTTAGCCACACAAACCCCCAGCACATCCCTAAACCTTCATGAATCGAACCCACCCAACCCTTCTGGCTCGAATCTTATTGTGATTTCTATAAAAAAGTATAGTGCTAAATAGGCAGGAAATGCATATAAAACAAAAAAGCTTAATCTTGCGATTAAGCTTTTTTTGGCGGAGAGCGAGGGATTCGAACCCCCGAACCTGTGACAGTTAACAGTTTTCAAGACTGCCGCATTCGACCACTCTGCCAGCTCTCCGCCACAAAAGTAGAAATTCAGACCTTATTTCCAAAATTTATTTGCCTTTTCTATTAAATAAAAGTACTCTATAGCATTTTAGCACACATTGACCCGCTCAATTCAGATTCGTCATAGACGTCGAATTACATGTAAAACTAAGACATACAGTTTGTTAGAATAAAAGGAAAGTCTACAAAGATATTTTATTATAAAATATTATTGTTCTAATAAAACACGCTAAATACTATAGTCTAAACTAAAATTTCAATTTTTTGGACGCCATACTATTTGTATTTACACAAATAAGAGGTTGCTCTGTTAGCTTTTATTTTGAATGATTGATTGGCACCTATTTCAAATTTTTCGCCCGCTTTAAAATGTAACCAATCCTCATTGCCAGGTAGTAAGGCGGATAACTCACCTTCTATAATAACCATTATCTCTGGAGTACCTGTTCCAAATTCGTATTCACCGGTTTCTATAACCCCTACAGTAGATTTACCCCCATTTTCATAAGCCAAGGATTTAACGGCTCCATCAAAGTATTCATTTAAGTTTATCATATCCCTAAAATAGTAAGATCGTCGGAATAATACTACAAATAGGATAAAAAAACTAGAAGTCAATAGCTATCTTTAAAAGGAATAGTGTTTAAGAGGGTGTAAATATCTGATTATCTTTAAATTGTGGCTTTCTATTTGATATAAATAGAATAAATATAGCTCCAATACGGGAATAATTATATTCTTTATAACCCTCGTTTTTATGTGTTAAATCTATAATGATTCAAATTAGTTATTATAAAAGGATAAATAATTTGAAACAAAAGACTACTAGTTCTGTAGAGATTAGCGAATAAGTGTTACATTTGCGATAAATTAAATAATTGAGATACGATAAATTACTACATTTTACTTCTTCGATGGTTAAGAATAGGCAACTAGGTTAGGCTATAGGCGTAACGAGATAGTTGTAGTTTTATCAATTTACGTATGTATTTCCCTTATTTAATAGTAGCAATTAATATATGATAACACTTAAAAACATATCTAAGACCTTTCGTCTGAAAAACAATAGCCTCAAGGCTCTTGATGATGTTAGTTTGGAAATAGAACGCGGCGATATCGTCGGTGTCATAGGTTTTTCGGGGGCGGGGAAGAGTACATTAATACGTACGGTTAATCTATTGGAAAAACCAGATACGGGTCAAGTTATCCTAAATGGTAAAGATCTTACAAGATTAGGTAGTAAAGAGTTAGCGCAAGAGCGTAAGAAGATAGGAATGATTTTTCAGCATTTCAACCTTCTATCTTCGAGGACAGTATTTGATAATGTAGCTTTACCTTTGGAGTTGGATCATGTCGGAAAACAGGAAATAGCTCGTAAAGTGAATGAGTTATTGAAGATCGTTGGTTTAGCGGAAAAAGCACTAGATTATCCCAAAAACTTATCTGGAGGGCAAAAGCAACGTGTGGCGATTGCGCGTGCATTGGCCAATGATCCTTATTTGTTGTTGTGCGACGAGGCCACTAGTGCGTTAGATCCAGCAACAACACAATCTATTTTGGAGCTCCTACAGGATATAAATACACGACTAGGCATCACTATTCTATTGATAACGCATGAAATGGATGTTATTAAAGCTATTTGTAATCATGTTGCTGTGATCGATAAAGGTAAACTAATTGCCAAAGGAACTTTAAAAGATATTATCTCGGACAAAGTACATCCTATAATCAAGCAGTTTACAACTACGCGCAAGATGCGTATTCCACAGTCTTTGAGCCATATTCTACAGCAGGATCCTGGAGAGGGATTATTTCCACTCATTGAGGTAGAAATGAAGGGAGAGATGGCTCTTGATAGTTTATTATCTACTATTTCCACCAAATTAGGAACACCATACAAGGTGTTGACAGCTGATATAGAATATGTTGATACCGCAAATTTTGGGAAATTGCTCCTTCATTTACAAGGTACAGCTGAAGAGAACGCTACTGTTCTCGCGTACTTAAATATCATAAACATTCAAAATACAGTAAAAGGATATGCTTAACGATACGACCATCACTCTATTGTGGAATGGACTTTTAGAAACTATTTTCATGACTTTGGCCTCTGGTCTTTTTGGCTTTATAATTGGTTTACCTGTCGGAATTGTTTTATTCTTAACACGAGAAAATCAATTATTGGAAAATGCTTTATACAACCGAATTTTATCCCTTATCGTTAATATATTTCGTTCTATTCCATTTATCATTCTTATCGTTTGGTTGATCCCTTTTACGAGAGCTTTAATAGGGACTTCTATTGGGGTATATGCGGCACTTGTACCTTTGAGCATAGGTGCAGCACCTTTTATCGCACGCCTGGTAGAAAATAGTTTGTTGGAAGTGCCTAGTGGATTGATTGAAACAGCGCGTGCGCTAGGCGCTAGTCCAATGCAAATAATTTGTAAGGTATTGCTTCCTGAAGCGTTACCGTCGCTAATAAATAATGCTACAATCACACTCATCACATTAGTCGGTTATTCGGCCATGGGTGGGGCCGTAGGGGCTGGTGGATTAGGGCAGATAGGTTATCAATATGGGTATGTTGGTTATAATCTTATGATTATGAATATAGTACTCGTGTTATTGATTGCCTTAGTATTTGGCATCCAATTCGTTGGAGATAGGTTTTCAAAATTCTTTAATCACAGATAATTCATAACATCATGAGAAAAATAAAATTACTAAGTTCAGTTTTTGCAGCTATTATTCTGCTTAACGCATGTGGAAATGCTAAGAAAAGTGACCCTAATTATATCAAGGTGGGTATTGCAGCAGGGTTGGAGCAGGATATTGCGGAAGCAGCAAAGAAGGAAGCTAAAGAAAAATATAACCTGGAGGTAGAATTGGTGGCTTTTAACGATTATGTTATCCCCAATGAAGCACTCAATAATGGTGAAATCGATGCCAATGCTTTTCAGCATGTGCCTTATCTTGAGGAACAATCCAAGCAAAGGGGCTATAAATTGGCGGTCGTTGGTAAAACATTTGTATACCCGATTGTCGCATACTCCAAAAAAATTAAAGATATTGCGCAGCTCGAAAATGGTAGTACGATCGCTATTCCCAATGATCCTACAAATGGAGGACGTGCATTGCTATTATTACAGAAAAATGGTCTTTTAAAATTGAAAGATGGAACTGGTTTGTTACCCAAAGTAACGGATATAGCAGAGAATCCTAGGGCTTTGAAAATATTTGAATTGGAAGCCCCGCAGTTGGTTGGTGTTTTGGATGATAAACAAGTGGTAATCGCTATTATCAACAATAATTTTGCTGCACAGGGTGGATTGACCTTTGAAGAGCAAGGTCTTTTTAGAGAGGACTCAGATTCTCCATATATGAATGTTATTGCTTCACGTGAAGACAATAAAGAGGCTCAAAATGTAAAAAATTTTGTAAAAGCTTATCAATCGGAAGCTGTAGCAAAGGCTGCAGAAAAAGCATTTAAAGACGGCGCGATTAAAGGCTGGTAAAAAAGATATATTATGTTAAAAAAAATATTGAATAATATGATTTTCCGCCTTCTAGTAGGTATTCTACTGGGGCTTGCAATTGGTAGTCATTTGAAAGAGGATGGCATTCAGATTGTTATTTCACTAAAACATATTGTAGGACAAGTTATTTATTTTCTTATTCCGTTGATTGTTGTCGGTTTTGTGGCTGCATCAATCACCAAATTGTCTGAAAACTCTTCTAAGGTTTTCAGTTTTTCTTTGTTATTAGCATATTTTGCAAGCTTAGCGGCGGAATTTTTCTCTTTATTTTTGGGATATCAAATTATTCCTCGTTTAAGTATATCCAATGAGATAGAAAATTTGAAAGAGCTACCTGTACAGATTTTTAAACTAGATATTCCAGCGGTTTTTTCAGTGATGACAGCCTTATTTTTAGCATTTCTGCTCGGCTTAGGTATATTATGGTCGAAATCTCACAAATTGGAGCATGCATTAGATGAATTTAAAAATGTGGTCACTGTCCTTATTAAAAAGATTTTAATCCCAGTTATTCCCTTATTTGTAGCACTTAATTTCACAGTTTTGAGTTATGAAGGATCTATTCAGAAACACTTACCCATATTTCTGAAGGTTGTACTTATTGTTATTATAGCGCATATTGTTTGGCTGGTAATTTTATATACGATTGCAGCTATTGTCAGCAAAAGAAATCCTTGGCCATTGATAAAGAATTATATTCCTGCTTATTTTACAGCAATGGGAACGATGTCCTCCATGGCTTCTTTGGGAGTAGCAATAGAGGGCGTACGAAAAAGCAATATGCTCAAGCCTGAGTTAAGTAATTTTAGTATTCCTTTTTTTGCGAGTATTCACTTGTGCGGTTCGGTGATCACCATTGTATTTTTTACAATGAGTGTATCGCAAGTTTTATACGGTTTTATTCCAGATCTTGGAACTATGGTTTTATTCTTATTTTTATTGGCAATATTTGCCGTATCGGCGCCAGGTGTACCAGGGGGAACGGTGATAGCTTCATTAGGTTTAATTACTTCTGTATTGGGTTTTGACGAAGCAGGAATTGCTTTATTACTTTCTATCTTCGCCTTGCAAGATAGCTTTGGAACGGCAGCGAATATTACAAGTGATGGTGCATTAGCACTAATAACAGAAAAATATTACGATACCAGAAATGCAAAGATAGAATCATCAGTTGAAGCATAAGTTTTTTACTGATTTAGCCTATAAAATGATAGGGGGTGAGTCGGAATGTCTTATTTCCTAATTTAAAATTTTAGGCCCCGTGTTTTTAAAGGTAATAAATAAATAGATAGCTCTAGTGTAATTGAGCTATCTATTTCGTTTTAAGGATGTAATGTAAATTATTTTCTTTTTACCAAAGGGTGATTTAGAGCGCCCACTTCGTTCCTAATAACGTCGTATTCCTCTAATTTTTCAAATAGTTTAGATAAGGAAGGGATACTGTACGTTCGGGTGTCAAAGCTCGGGTCTATCTTTCTAATATTCGCACCTACTGTAGAAATATAGGCGATTTCATTTTCATCCATAGAGATATCAAATGCCCTTGATATGGTATCACTATCTTTATTGTTTAATAAGCTATTCTTTTTTGGGGTGACTTTTTTAACGTTCTTTTCTACTTTATTTTGTGTCGCTTTAGGCTTATTACTTGCCTTTTGCTCTGCTTCTTTTATTTCTGTTACTTTTGGTGTAATATTCTCAGTATAGGTAAATATATCGCAAGATTGCACAAATGATTCGGGTGTTTTTTTTTCACCAATCCCCATTACAAATAGTCCTTCTTCACGAATACGTTTGGCTAATCCAGTATAATCACTATCACTAGAAACAATACAGAATCCTTCGACATTTTTACCGTGTAGGATGTCCATAGCATCTATAATGAGGGCTCCGTCGGTTGAATTTTTACCCGATGTATAGGAAAATTTTTGAATGGGATTTATAGAATGTTGGTTGATTAGATTTTTCCACGAATTCATAGCTTGAGAAGTCCAATCGCCATAAATTCTACGGATGGTAGCTTTACCATATTTTGAAACTTCTTCAATTGTTTCCTTCAATAATTTTGGCTGGGCATTATCACCGTCTATTAAGATGGCAATATTGAATTTTTTTTCACTCATTATATTTTGATTGACTTTGCTATAGCTAATATTTTTGGACTTGTTGGCCGTAATGCTATATTATTACAGCGATTATTTTATTAAATCCAATTATTGATTAAATCTAATAAAAATATAATGCTATTTATATGCTAAATGGCATTCAATAGCTTTTTTATTTATTTGACAGAATTAATGTAGTCTTCTATTTATTTCCTTTACCAATATGTATTGGGGGAGTTATTCATATTATTTGTGAATTCCTTGAAAGGTATCTTATCAATATCCTTAAGAAAAGAATTCTACCGCTCAAATTCATATAGTCATGTATAATCGTCGTTTTCATAATGGCACAAGTTTACGTTAACGACACAGATAAATATAATTAATTATTAAGTACTATGAAGAATAAATGAGCTAAATTATCAATATAACAACCTCGGCCAATCTTTTATTAAATTGCCGCGGTTGTTATATTAGTTATCAGGTAAATCATGTGGAGCTGATTTGCACTGATTTAATTTAACCTTATCATTACGTATAGCTACGTCAGATGGATAATGTAAACATTAGTATTATTAAAAGGCGTAGGAGATATGCGTCATGACTTTACTATTCAATTCAACGCGATTTGAAGCTATATTTTGTGCTATAGGATGTTGCATATTTATACCTATTGCGATTTTATTAAATGAAGCTTCAATACCATAACTCCCTTGTACTATATTTCCTCCAGTTTGATCAACACGGTATCCAATAGTTGTATTCTGCTGTTGATGCTCATACAGAAGACCTATATTAGGCATGATTCTCCCTTTGGTACCGATATCAAATTTGCGGTAAATAGCCATATTTGCCGTTAGTTTGTTCCCGTATTTATAGTCATCCTTATTATTAGTATTTATTTTATAGTTTACTGTTGTATTCATGCCCCAAGCATCGATGTTGATATCATATATAACCTGTGTCATGAAATCGGTACTTCCTGTTCCAAGTTGGAAAATGTTGGATGTATTATTTACCATCTCAGGATTGTTGTATTCTCCTGATGGTAATTTTACCCCTGCACCGACCCATATAGATTGGTTTACATTATTTTGAGAAGATTGAAATAGGTTGTAGTATCCTGTTAAAGTAATATCACTTATACCTTGTTTTTTGCTGGTTTGATCAGTTCCAAGAGTATATTTTTCGATAAAACTATAAGGAACAACTGCCATGACACGCCATTTGGTGCCTATATTCCAAGCCCCCCAAAGATCTATAGTTTGGTATTTTTCCTTGTTACTCAATGGCGTCTTGTTTCCTTGTACATCAAGATTGGTATATAGCTGATTGTACTGATAGCGGAGACCGATTAATTTTTTGTTAAATTGAGGGAGTAGCCCGACATAATAAGACCCTGCTCCACCGCCACATATATCACAGGAAAAAGCGATTGTTGTGCTTAGTAGCATTATAACTGTAGATAATATTATTTTCTTCATTTTATTGTTCTTGGAAATGTTTATCATTTACAAATGATTCATCGTTTAGTGTATTTAGAAAGGCTGTCAATGATGCAACATCTTCTTCAGACAAATCAATTCTTCCCTTTTCTTTCAGAATAGGGTCTAGGTTTTGGGTATCTCTTATTTGGAACCTATAATGATTGATCACAGATTCTAGCGTATAGAATTTACCGTCATGCATATATGGTGCTGTATATTTTAGATTACGTAAGCTCGGAACCTTAAATTTCAATTTGTCTTCTTCTAGATTTGTGATATCATACCTTCCATAATCGTTGAATACATTGAGTGCTTGTCCATTATTTCTATAACTATAATCGGTAAATAGGGGCTCCTTATGACAGGTATTACATTGCGTTTTAAATATGTTATATCCAGTTAATTCTTGTGTTGTAAAGGTGGCCTTACCTGCTATGACTTGATCGTATTTTGAATTTGCGGATACCAACATAGCCATAAACTGTCCTAATGATTTTAATAAAGTGATGCTAGTAACTACACTAGAGCCATATGCTTTTTTAAATAAAGCAGGATAATCTTTGTTGGCGTTGAGCTTCGCAATGACGTTGCTGAGTTTTTCGTCCATCTCTACAGGATTTTCAATAGGAGCAGCAGGTGTGAGGTCTAAGTGTAGAACTCCACCATCCCAGAAAAAGCTATTTCCCCAAGCTAAATTCATAATGGGCATCGTATTGCGTGTACCCAATTGATCATCTATACCGTGGCTCAGATCATGTCCGTGATGTGTAAATGCATTCTGACTGATATGACAGCTTCCACAAGAGATTGTATTATTGCGTGATAATATAGGGTCATAAAATAATTTACGCCCCAAATCAAACTGCGCTTTTGAAATACTGTTGTATGCTAATTTATAGATGGGTTCAGGAAAATGTGCCGGTTTTATGAAGGTCATTTCATAGTCTATATCTTCCAAATTGTCCGCTTTATTACAAGCGACTATTAAAAAAATAATAGTCGCTAATACATTCCATTTACTTATTTTCATTCATCCAATTTTTGATAATTGTGCGTATGATCATGTGTAAACATAGTTGCATAGTTGTTTGCAATTTCTTGGTTTGGACCTGTTACCATCACCGTAGGGTTTGCAGCAAGGCTAATCTTGGTAGTACCATTGAATAAAGTCCCTACATCTGTAATTAAATGGATATCGGCACTTAGATTTTGCTGTACCTTTGCCGTACCTGCTGCATTGAGGTCTAGTTTGATAATTTTGTTATTATTTACCGTAGGGCTATTCATGCCGCCAAATAAGCCGATATGATATCTGAATTTTTTATCTTGACTGCTAGATGCTTCGGATGAACCTTCCATCTTAAAGAAAATATAACCACTATTCCAAGACCAGTACATATCGTTGTTGGCAATATCTAATACGCCAAGGCGGCCTTCCAATGGTTGTACATTGGTATTGCTATCGATCCCTAGATTAAACTCTAATGCGATGTATTCCCCTTCTGGCGCATCAAAGGTAGGTTGTAAAGATTCAATCTTGGATTCGTCAACCAAAAAGTAGCTATCATTTTGGGGTACTTCATATATGTCACCATTGGTCTTTGTTAGTTTTATATTACTGATATAATACTTAAGCATAGATATGCTGTATGTTTCATTTGAATTGTTGGTGTACAATTCGGTATCTAATACTAGGTTTTTACCGTGTGCAATATGGTCAAACTTGATTTTAACTTTACCCGTAGTGGCTGTATCGAAAGTAGTTTCTTTGCTACAGGACGCCAATAACGTTGCAAAAGCAGCCGCTATGAAAATAATTTTTTTCATTTGTAATTTTAAATTATAAGCAAATAGAATATTGACACTACTTTACAAAGTAGTGCAATGGTTGTTTTCTTGATTTTTGGTGAATCAACCTACAAGGGGCGGTCTGAAAACTGCTTGATTATAATCTGTGGGTGTCATATCCGATCGATATAATGGATATGCTGCTTTATCATAATAGAAAGTCGCAATAGCAGGAATCTCCATGCTATTGACAGCTACAAAATTTGCCTCGTAAAGATAAATTTTGAAATTCTTTTGTTCATTTTCCTGTTTGTCCTTTATCTTTTTCATCAAATAACATTGTCCATGACACGTGTTGTTTACCATATCACGTTGGATACAAAGGTATTTCTCGATATAGTTTTGATTGTAGTAGAAAGAGGTAGCAATGACGATGGTCATGTTACTTTGCAGTAACATGATAGGTATCATAAGATATAATAGCCATTTAGTCATGGGCACAAATGTAATAAGTACTTTCTTAATAATGAAGTAATGCCTGTAAATTATAATCTACATGTAAGGAATTACACTCAGTATTTTCGAATGTTCACATTAACGAGTATCTTTATGGCATGGAATTAAAATTGATTAGACCACTCGCTTTTTTCGATTTAGAGACGACAGGTGTAAATATAGCGGCAGATAAAATTGTAGAGATTGCAATTTTAAAAGTAATGCCTAATGGAGAAGAGCAGGTTTATCAGAAACGCGTTAATCCAGGTATGCCCATACCTTTGGCTTCATCGATGTTTCACGGCATCTACGATGATGATGTTAAAGACTTACCTATCTTTAAAGAATTGGCACCTGAAATAGCTGCTTTTATTGGTGATGCTGATTTAGCAGGATATAATTCTAATAAATTTGACATCCCAATGTTGATGGAAGAGTTTCTTGCCGCTGGCGTGGATTTTTCATTGGAAGGGCGTTCATTTGTGGATGTACAAAATATATTCCATCAAATGGAGCAACGTACATTAAAGGCTGCTTACAGATTCTATTGTAATGAAAATCTTGATAATGCACATACTGCTGAAGCTGATGTTAGAGCTACCTATGAAGTATTGAAAGCACAATTGTCGAAATATGAAAATGTAGCTTTCGAGAGTAAACATGGAGATGTTTCTTATCCAGTGGTAAATGATGTTACAGCATTGCATAATTTTACTAACCTTAGTAAGCCTGTAGATTTTGCAGGTCGATTGGTATATGATGAGGATGGAAATGTACTTATAAACTTTGGCAAGCATAAAGGAAAGAAAGTAACAGAAGTCTTTGATATCGAGCCTTCTTATTATGCTTGGATGCAAAATGGTGATTTCCCTTTATATACAAAGAAGGTGCTAGAAAATTTGTGGAATAAATATAAGGAAGAGCGTAAAGCACAGAAAGCAACCGCTCCTCAAGCAGTACCAGCAACTAGCAAAGCTAATACTACAGTTAAGAAGGAACCCGCAAAACCTATTACAACGGATATGCTTGCGGATTTGAAAGGTAAATTTGGAAAATAATAACTCAATATAAAAGGCTAAATAAATATGCAACAAGAAATAGAACACATACACTGTTTAATTATTGGTTCTGGTCCTGCAGGATATACTGCAGCGATATATGCCGCTCGTGCTGATATGAAACCTGTTGTGTATACAGGAATTGTTCCTGGTGGTCAGTTGACGCAAACAACGGAGGTTGATAACTTCCCCGGATATCCTCAAGGGATTACAGGACCTGTGATGATGGAAGATCTGCGTGTACAAGCGGAGAGATTCGGTACGCAAGTACGTTTTGGATATGCTACAAAAGTAGACTTCTCTACAGATGGTGGTATTCATACCGTAGAAATTGATGGTAATAAAACAGTTACTGCAGATACGGTAATTATTGCCACTGGTGCAACTGCCAAATGGTTAGGATTACCTTCTGAGGAGAAATATAATGGTTTTGGTGTTTCGGCATGTGCGGTATGTGACGGTTTCTTTTTCAAAGGCCAAGATGTCGCTATCGTCGGTGCTGGAGATACAGCAGCTGAAGAAGCTACTTACTTAGCTAAATTATGTAATAAGGTACATATGTTGGTACGTCGTGATGAATTTAGAGCCTCAAAAGCAATGGTTCACCGCGTATTAAATACCCCAAATATTGAAGTACATTACAACTCAGAGACCGAAGAGATTGTGGGTGATGGCCAAGTAGTGACTGGAGTGAAGGTTAAAAATAATGAAACTAATGAATCCAAAGTATTGGATGTAACAGGTTTCTTTGTTGCAATTGGTCATAAGCCTAATACGGAATTATTCAATGGGATATTGGATATGGATGAAACAGGTTATTTGATTACTAAACCTAATGCTACTGCAACGAATATACCAGGTGTATTTGCATGTGGTGATGTACAAGATAATATATACCGCCAAGCGATTACGGCAGCAGGTACAGGCTGTATGGCCGCATTGGAAGCGGAGCGTTACTTAGCTTCAAAAATTTAATAATTGGTTGATAGTTAGTTAACTATAAAATAGTGCTTGACGTAAAAGTTTAGCACTATTTTTTCTTAACAGAAATTCTATAGACATTCATTGATTATATTGATTATAATAGGGCATGCTGTTAGATTTATAATCGCCTATAGATTTTGACGCTACTTAAAAGCTCATATATTCTATTGTATAGCCTTAAAAAGCTGATACGATAGAAAGATATTTCAAGAAAATGCATATTCTTAACAAGCTATAACCGCATAGTTAAAGCCTTACAATTCCCCTAAATCCACGCGCTGCATAATAGGATTCCGCTCCATTGTGATAAACAAAAATATGATCATAGCGACGGTCGCCAAATATAGCTCCTTTTTTTGCACGTATAGCCTCGGGCGTCAGCAGCCAAGAAGATGTTTTGAGGTCAAACTCTTCTATGCTTTGTAGTTTACGGTATATTTCTTCATTTAGCAGTTCTATACCCATTTCTTTAGTCATATCTACGACATTGCCAATAGGTTTATTTTCTTTACGGCTATCCCAAGCCGCTTTATCATAGCATAGCGAACGTCTTCCTATTGGGGACTCTCTACTACAGTCACAATACGCTAAATGGTCGTGGTCGAGGATAATAACATCTGGTTCTCCGCCCGTATTTTCCATTTTGTAGATGGACAATATCTTTTGTGCTGATGCTAATAGGATAGAAGAGACGACAGACCAATCCACTGAAGGATGACGATGCATATGCTGATCAAATCTATTCTTTAAAACCTCCAACAGGTGGTTTTGTTCTATTTGGGTTAAGAGGGTGTTAGACATTGTATTATAATGTTAAATGAGGACTAACACCTAAGTTAATACTAATATCTATTATTTGAAAATAGCTAAAATCTCTTCCAAGGATACTTTACCAAAATAGTCCGTGATATTGTTGTCTTGTAAAATGGTACGTATCGCGTTCTCTTCGTGTTTGGCACCGATCAGTTTTTGCTCCAATTCTTCAATAGGTTTGGAGGCGAAGAAGTCGCCGAAGATTTTGATATGTGCTATATGACCTTTATGTACATCGAGATGGATTTCAATAAATCCTGCAGGTACTTTATTTGCTTTTTTGAAGTTGTATGCCGGTGAGAAGCCAAAATTCCAATCCCAGGTTTCGTATTTCTCTTCCACCAATTTGTTGATTTCGGCGATATCTTGATCACTCAAATTATACACTTTAGCCTCATCATTTTGGGTTTTTATTTCCGCTATAAATAACTTCTTAAATGTATCGGTAGTGGTATTTTTAGGTAAATAGTTTATTAATTTCGTGACACGTGATCTATTGGATTTTACAGCTTTATCGATAAATTTTAAAGGATTAACCTTCAAAGCATCGGCTAATATTTCCATTTCAGAATTGATTAAGATAGTACCATGCTGAATCATCTTGCCGGACTTTACTAATTTAGCATTTCCACTGAATTTTTTACCTTCTACCAATAGGTCATTTCTTCCTTCCAGCTTGGCGGGGACATCGAGCTTATTTAGCAAACTAACAACAGGTTCTGTAAATGTAGCAAAGTCTGTGAAATCTTTGTCGCCAAGTAAAGTATGAAAAGAGAAATTCAAATTGCCTAGGTCATGGTATACGGCACCACCGCCAGACATTCTGCGTACTACTTTAATACCTTTAGTATTGACATAGTCTAAATTGATTTCTGCTAAGGTATTTTGGAATTTACCGATGATAATAGAAGGAGCATTCACATAGAATAACAATATATCTTCTTGGGGAAATTTAGTCAATAAAAATTCTTCCGTAGCAATATTGAAGTACGCGTTATTTGATGGAGAGTCGATGATGATCATAATGCTTTTATTTACTACAAAAATACGTAGATTTTAAACGATTATTTAATTAATGCTTAAATATTTATAGGCTCTTTGTCATCATATTTATATTTAAAGATTTCAATTTTGTGCATTATTTTATCTCGCGAAAGTACTAGTTTGAATAAAATATAAGCATAAAAAAAAGGGACTTCTCATATACCTGAAAAGTCCCTTTAATATAATAGAAAGGCTTATTACTATAAAGCAGCAATAGCGCTATTTAATGTCGCCGAAGGACGTAATGCTTGAGTTGCTAACTCATCATTAGGGAAGTAGTATCCACCAATATTTTGAGCAGCACCTTGTGCAGCGATCAATTCTTCGTTGATCTTAGCTTCGTTAGCCGTTAATGTTTCTGCTAGAGTAGCAAAAGCAGCAGCTAATTCAGCATCTTTCGTTTGTTTAGCCAACTCTTGTGCCCAGTATAATGTTAAGTAGAAGTGAGAACCGCGGTTGTCAATTTGACCTACTTTACGTGCTGGAGACTTATCATTTGCTAAGAATAAAGCGTTAGCCTCATCCAATGCATCCGCCAATACTTGTGCTTTAGCGTTATTTTGTGTTTGTGCTAAGTGCTCGAAAGAAGCTTGTAAAGCCAAGAACTCACCTAATGAATCCCAACGTAAGTAACCTTCTTCTAAGAATTGCTCTACGTGCTTAGGAGCAGAACCACCAGCACCTGTTTCGAACAAGCCACCACCGTTCATTAATGGAACGATAGATAACATTTTCGCTGAAGTACCTACTTCTAAGATAGGGAACAAATCTGTTAAGTAGTCACGCAATACGTTACCTGTAACAGAGATTGTATCTTCACCTTCACGGATACGGTCTAAAGAGAATTTTGTAGCTTCGATTGGTGACATCACGAAGATATCTAAACCATTCGTATCGTAGTCAGCTAAATATTTCTCTACTTTCTTGATGATCTCTCTATCGTGAGCACGAGCTTCATCCAACCAGAATACTGCAGGTGTAGCAGACAAACGAGCGCGGTTTACAGCCAACTTAACCCAGTCTTGGATAGGCGCATCTTTTGTTTGACACATACGGAAGATATCACCAGCTTCAACAGCTTGATCCATCAATATTGTACCATTAGCATCTACTACTTGAATACTACCTTTTGCGGTAGCTTGGAATGTTTTGTCGTGAGAACCGTATTCCTCTGCTTTTTGTGCCATCAAACCTACGTTTGGAACAGAACCCATCGTTTGTGGATCCAAAGCACCATTTTCTTTACAGTCTTCGATTACAGCTTCATATACACCAGCGTAAGAACGGTCAGGGATCATAGCGATAGTATCACGCTCAGCACCTGTTTTGTCCCACATCTTTCCGCCAATACGAATCATAGCAGGCATAGAAGCATCTACGATGACGTCTGAAGGTACGTGTAAGTTAGTGATACCTTTGTCTGAGTTAACCATTGCTAAATCAGGACCATTAGCGATAGCAGCCTCAATTGCAGCTTTAACTTCAGCTTCTTTTTCGTTACCCGCTATTTTAGCGAATATCTCACCTAAGCCGTTGTTTTTGTTGATATCTAAAGAATCGAATAATTCGCCGTATTTTGCAAATACATCTTTGAAATATACTTCTACGATAGCACCGAAGATGATAGGGTCAGATACTTTCATCATCGTAGCTTTTAAGTGAGCAGACAATAAAATACCTTCAGCCTTAGCTTCAGCGATAGTAGCAGCAACAAATTCTTTTAATTTAGCTACGTTTAATACCGAAGAATCGATTACTTCACCTGCTTTTAAAGCAGCTAAGCCTTTCAATTCTTTTACAGAACCATCTTCAGCAACGAAATTGATTTTATATTGAGAGTCGTTCTCTATAGTTACTGATTGCTCTGTAGCGTAGAAATCACCTTCAGTCATGGAAGCTACTTTAGTTTTGCTGTCTGCAGCCCAAGCGCCCATACGGTGAGGGTTAGCTTTAGCGTAGTTTTTAACCGCTTTTGGCGCACGACGATCAGAGTTACCTTCACGTAATACTGGGTTTACTGCAGAGCCTAAAATTTTAGCATATGTAGCTTTTATTTTCTCTTCTTCAGGAGTTGTTGCAGGATCTGGATAAGTAGGAACTGCGTAACCTGCTTTTTGTAATTCAGCAATTGCTCCTTTCAATTGAGGGATAGAAGCCGAAATGTTTGGTAATTTGATGATGTTAGCATCTGGAGTAGTTGCTAATTGACCTAATTCAGCTAAAGCATCCGCCGTCTGTTGCTCAGGCGTCAAATATTCGTTGAAATTAGCAAGGATACGTCCTGCTAATGAAATATCTCTTAATTCTACATCGATATCCGCTGTCTTCGCGAAAGCTTGTACAATTGGTAAAAACGAATAAGTCGCCAATAATGGCGCTTCGTCCGTTTTAGTGTAAATGATTTTAGATGACATAGTTTCTATTGAAATTATATTAATTTTTTTTACTAGAAATTTAAAGAATGACATCGGAAATGCCTGATTCTCTAATTTCGCTTAAAGATAAGAAAATGAAAATTAAATAACTACATCGACTTTAAATATGACTGAAATAGGAAGTTGAGTGGCATGAATTGATTATTTCTGCCTAATTATGATCGCCCCATACCTTGCATTTGTACCATATATGGCCGTTGCTGCAGCAGGGTGTAATGTCGTAACCTCAAATGTATCCTTATCAAGTGCCAGCGCATGATATTGTCTAGGGGTGATACGCTTATCTTTTAATAGTATCATTGGATGATAGCTTAGGTCTTTTATCATATTATTTTGTTTCCAATAGAAGTTGTTATTGTAACAATATTCTCCATCAGGAAGATTTTTCATAAATACCTTATGGAGGTCATGAGGTACCACTGGATTCCAGCGTGCATAGAAAGCATCTATCAGTTCTCGTTGGGCAGTATCGGTAGTCAAGAGGATAGTTTTTATTTTTTTACTGCTTCCATTTTTTGTGCGGTAACTGATCTCAAATGGCCTGCAATCTATACAATAGTTGGTATTGGGTTGTATAGATAATATCTTAGATTGTAAAACTGCCGCTATGAATGATGTAGCCATAGCGGTAGGCATCTCAAAAATAGAATCTATTCTTTTAGTTTTGTAGGAATTGTCTTCGTACACGACTTGGTCAATATAATCAGCTACATATAGATTTCCATCTTTGTACGTGTAAGCCCCAAAATATAGCTCCGATATAGAATCATTTGTTATAACAAGCGAAGCTGAGGCTACACTTATTTTCATCAGTACTAGAAACACGAACAATAGTACTTTGGACATAATTATATTCTTGAAAAATACGTAATCTTATTGATTTAAATCTATTGGTAGCATTAATACTCAATATAGAAAGTAGTAATCGTAGTTAGGTGTGGCTACAATATTTTATCAATTCTTAGATTGCTAATATAAAATTTGGCCGTAGTATCATCGGAATTAACAGCTACATAAAAATATTTCTTCGTCATGGGGTCAACCATTTCGGTATCTAATATTTTATAATCATTGATATAGGTGCACATCTTTTCTCCAGTCACCATAATCTTTACTTTCATTATATCATTCACAAAATAGGACATATTAGCCTTTACTTCACTCCGTTTCGCGGGCTGCACCTCTTTACTCGCAAATTCGAATACGTTAAATCGGTAGGAAGCTTTTATATTAATTGGATTTTGATAAGCTAAGTAATGATGTTTGGAAACACCTTTTTCATAATCAAAACCAAAATTAACTTCAAATTCATGCTTCGTATCTGAGGTACTCAATAGGTCAAATTCTAAGGTGAAATTCTCAGGTATGCGTACCAATTCCTTTATCTTATAGGTGTTTGCATTAAATAGCTCTAACCAATGGCCATCGGCAATATCAACCGTATTTACAGCACCTCTGCCATTACTTGTCCATCTTTTGGCCATTTCACCTGTATTATCCTGAGCGAAGTCATCAATAAAGATAGTTTCGCTACCACGTGTATAATCATATTCCATCTTGTTCAGTTCTTTGAAAGGACTTCTTTGAGAACTATTGCTGGTGGAAGTAGGTGTGCTGCGTTGTTTTTGTGTTGTAGAGCTTGTTGTGGTTTCAACGGTTTTATCTAGAATTGTTTCGGCTTTTTGTTCTATTTTTTTGCCTATATTTTTTAAAATTTGAGCTTGCGAATTAGATGATATTGCTATTAATATCGGAATAGCAAGGAAAGTCAAACAGGTTCTTTTCATAGCGATAATAGTAGTGGTGTTATTGGTATTGTATAACAATAATACGAAGAAATGATTATAATCGCTACAGCATATTTTTGGAAAATGAGTAATATCTTGACGGATGATTGAAGTTATTACTAAAAAATGCCGACTATATAGTGTGATTTATAGTCGGCATTTGTCTTTATTATTTAACGATCAGTTAGTCTTCTTCTTCTTCATAAGACCATGTTTTAAGTCTTTCTTGCAGTACGCGTGATATTTTATTGAAGTACCGCTTTTGTTTGTAACCCATTACCCATTGAATACCTTGTATAGCATTAGTACAGAATATTTCATCTGCTTTTTTCATGATCGCTGGGTTTATTTGTGCTTCGACAACAGGGATGCCTTCGGCTTCAGCGATATCCATCACTACACGACGCATTACGCCATTGATACATCCTTGATTTAGTGCGGGAGTATATAGTGTTTTCTCATAATAAACGAAAACATTAGAACTTAATCCTTCACAAAGGTAGCCTTCTTGATTGATGATTAGTACGTCATCAAAATCAAACTTTTGCTTGTACAGTCCTGCCATCACATAGATCAATGCATTGTTTGATTTTATATCTGAAAGGTCACTATATGATTTTTTGTACTCTTCATATAATCCAACGATTAACCCTATTTTCTTGTCCTTAAGAGAGGTGATAATTCGATCCACTTGTATTATGAAACCTGCTTTGTTAGAAATAGGAGCATATAAACCCCCACCATCTCTATAGACAATAAGACGTACGCGAACACGTTGACCGATCATGTTATTTTTGCGGATTAATTCGTCTGTTGCTATTTTAATGAAATATTCATCAAATTTTTGCGGATTATCAAAATGTAACCTTTCCATACTCGATTGCAACCGCTCGACATGAAAAGGAAGGAAACGTATCTCGCCATTTTGATACAACATCGTTTCAAACAAACCGTCCCCATAACGAAATGCACGACTGTCTGCTGTTATAATATTTGTTTCTTGAGGTACTAGCGTACCGTTGTGATTAATATAATGAACCGGCATAAATAAATTAAGGATTGACTAATTTTTCGGCTACATAGGCACGCCATTTATCTAGTGCTAACGTAAAATCTTTTGGTAAAGGCATTTCAAATTCTACTCTTTCTTTAGAAATAGGATGGATGAAGCCTAAGTTTTTGGCATGTAGCGCTTGTCTAGGTAATAACTGAAAGCAATTGTCTACAAATTGTTTATACTTACTGAATACCGTTCCTTTGACAATTCTGTCACCACCATAGGAGGCATCGTTAAATAAAGGATGGCCAATAGATTTCATATGCGTACGAATCTGATGTGTTCTTCCAGTCTCCAATTCACACTCTATCAAAGTTACAAATCCCAAACGTTCCAATACTTTGTAATGTGTAACGGACCATTTTCCTTTGGTATCGTCTTCGTGCATACTCATCACACGTCTATCTTTAGGGTCACGTCCGATAAAGCCTGTGACTGTACCATCTTCTTGCAAATCTCCCCATACTAGCGCTACGTATTTACGGGTGATGCTGTGTTCAAAGAATTGCTTTGCTAGGAATGTCATTGCCCATTCACTTTTGGCAATAACTAATAGGCCTGAAGTATCTTTGTCGATACGGTGAACTAATCCCGGTCTTCCTGTATTACCAGGTAAGGTAGGTAATTGATTAAGGTGAAAAGTCAAAGCATTGACTAATGTTCCCGTAAAATTAT
Source organism: Sphingobacterium rhinopitheci (assembly GCF_022627575.1). Taxonomy (GTDB): domain Bacteria; phylum Bacteroidota; class Bacteroidia; order Sphingobacteriales; family Sphingobacteriaceae; genus Sphingobacterium; species Sphingobacterium rhinopitheci. The sequence goes on along the minus strand of NZ_JADEYQ010000014.1, from coordinate 52,779 downwards.
TAAACCCTGGGTGAACAACCATTCCTGGCATTTTGTTGACGATAAGTAAATCATCATCTTCATAAATAATATCTAATGGTATATCTTCAGGGTAGACTTCAGTATCTCTAGGAGGGTCAGGTAACACAATCGTAACGACATCCAAAGGCTTTACTTTATAGCTTGCCTTAACTATATTGTCGTTAACACGAACGTTACCTGCATCGATAGCATTTTGAATACGATTACGCGATGTATTCTCTACTCTATTCATTAAGAATTTATCCAAACGAATCATCGTAAGGCCTTTTTCAACCTCTATGCGTAGGTGCTCAAATAATTCTTTCTCTTCTTGTTCTTGTAAATCTATATCTTGATGCATATTACAAAAATAAGGGAATTCATGTAAAAACTGTTAACTTTGAAGGAATAGAATGAAATATATCTTTCAGATAACTATTTATAAGGTATTAAATGCAAATTAACAGCCCTGAACTCGTCTTAAATCATCCGTTATATTCTCAAAAGCAAGTAACTGTTCATATTAAAAGAGATGATATGATTCACCCGTTTATATCGGGTAATAAATGGCGAAAATTGAAATATAACCTTGTTGAAGCCGAAAATCAAGGTAAAAAGAAATTGTTAACTTTTGGTGGCGCTTGGTCTAATCATTTATTGGCTACCGCTTGTACAGGAGCTATATACGGCTATAAAACCAAAGCATTTGTTCGTGGCGAAGAAGTTGTCAACCCTGTACTTACCATGTGTCAAATGTTTGGAATGATTATTCAATTTGTTGATCGAGATAGTTATCGTGATAAAAAGGCCTTGTTTGAAAGCCTTGAAAGTAATGAAGATTATTATTTTATAGATGAAGGGGGATCCGGAATCGAAGCTACCCGTGGATGCGCTGAGTTAATCGAAGAGCTAACTAATGAGTATGAAGCTATATTTTGTGCCGCAGGAACGGGCGCGACGGCTGCAGGCTTAGCCATTGGCATTGACAAAATTGGCTTAAATACGAACTTACATGTGGTTCCTGTTTTGAAAGGAGGTACCTTTATATATGATGAAATGAAAGCATTGGGGGCATCTTTAGATAAAACAATATTACATACAGATTACCACTTTGGTGGCTACGCCAAAACGAAACCTGAGCTCATCCAGTTTGTTAAAGAATTTGTTGCACAGACAGGAGTAATGATAGAACCTACTTATACGGGAAAAGCGCTATTTGCTTTGCATGATTTAATTGCTAAGGATCATTTTGAAATAGATAGTAAAATTCTATTTGTACATACAGGTGGCCTAACGGGATTGTTAGGAATGCTAGATAAATTTAGTTTTTAGGTTAATAGCTTTACAGAAAAAGGGAAAACGTTGTCGTTTTCCCTTTTTTTACACCTCTTAATTTTGATGTTTTATAAATTTAATCCTGCAGCTTCAGCTATTTTTTTAGGAATATCTGTATTGTCCATTTTGTGGTTAAATGACTCAGCGCCAGCTCCGATAGCATAAACGGGGATATAGGCTGCCGAATGGCTTCCTGAAGCCCACGATACACTCGATAGCTTATTCAAAATACCGACAGCCAAGGAAGCTATTTTATCATCATTGGCATATAAGCTTTTACTCGTTTCATTTTGATGATCTATAAAGCTTTTTTTGTACGCATCTTTTAATAAAGATTCCTCTTTTTCATTAATTTTTATTGCCGTCCAAAGACCCAGATTTTCAGCCAATAGTCCTTTTACATCGTCCCAAGAAGCATTTGGTTTATCTGTTCTCAATTTGCCTATTTTTTTGGATAGGATTTCTTGTGATGATTTTTGACTACTTAGGTTACGTGTTTTTAAGGTTGAGCTACCATTGCCTAATATCAAACCGCCCGTTTCGTGGTCTGCTGTTACTACGATTAGTGTTTCTTTAGGGTGTTTTTTATAGAAATCGTACGCTAGCTGCACCGATTTATTGAAATCTAATACTTCTTTTACTGTTGTGGCAGCATCATTTGCATGGGATGACCAGTCTATTTTACCGCCTTCCACCATTAAGAAAAAACCTGCTTTAGAGCTGCTTAATGATTCAATAGCAGATTGGGTGATGTCAGCAAGATTCATGTCATTAGGCTCTTGGTCAATAGCATATTTTAAGGAGCCTGAATTCGTAACATCATCATTAATAAGAATTATTTTTTTGTTTTTATCTTTTTCATTATTGTAGCCTTTACGTCCTTTTACGATGGTATACCCTGCATTTGTTAATACACCTTCAATAGCTGGCGCATCCTTTTTGTCATAGGTTTTAGTAGGATTTATAAATCCTGAGCCCCCAAAGAAATCAAAGTTTGATTTAGTGATGTCATTCGCTATTTCGTAATATTTATTACGATTAGATTGGTTTGAATAGAAGGAAGCAGGAGTAGCGTGGTCGATACTTACTGAGGTAGTAACACCGACTTTCATTCCTTTTTCTTTCGCTGCATAAGCAATACTTTTGTAAGGGATTGTACCAGTGCTATCCATACTGATGACACCATTTTTAGTTTTTTTACCTACTGCAAGGGCACTTCCGCCAGCAGCTGAATCCGTAACGCCGTTGGATTGAGAGTGCGAAGTAGCAAATGTCGCAAAGGGGAATTGTGAAAATATTAATGCTGTATTTCCAATTTCATTTTTAAGATCTGATTGATATACTTCAGATAGGTTTACATGATTTAATCCCATACCATCACCAATAAAATAAAATATGTATTTAGGTTGTTGGGCGAATGATGGCAGTGCAAATAGTACCGCCAATGATAAGGATAGAAAAGTTTTTTTATTCATGAGTAATTTTCAAATTTGAGTAAAAATAGGAGATGTAGTTTAAGTATATGTTAAGTTACGGTAAAACATTATAAAAAAAGGTATATGTATCAATTTTTTTATAATTGTAATGCTGGTTTATAGTGTTGGATACATGTTTTATTGTTAAAAATAATAAACTCCTGAGTTTGGGGATCTCAGGAGTTTTACTAAACCAATTATTAACCTAAATTATGAAATTATAGTACTATAACGGTCTAATACAATGTTCAGTATTTGTTTTTGGATGATTTAACATTTATTTAACAAAAAAAGGAATAGATTCTATTCATATCTATTCCTTTTTCTGTGGTGATAACTAATTTTATTATTGTAATTTATCTTGCTTTTTACTTAATGCTGATAAATATAAATACCCCAATAATCCTGCTAATAAAGAAGCCACTAGAACTGATAATTTAGCCTCTTCAATATGTAATGGATCACTAAAGGAAAGCATAGCGACAAATATCGACATGGTAAATCCGATTCCACCTAACATACCTACACCCAGCATGTGTTTCCAACTAGCGCCTTCTGGTAAGTTGGCAATTTTACTTTTAACACATACCCAACACGTAAATAGAATACCTAACGATTTTCCTACAACAAGACCTAGAATAATTCCTAGTCCCATTGATGACGTTAATCCTCCGATCATCTCACTATGCAAGATGATAGCGGTATTGACGAAAGCAAATATCGGAATGATGATAAAGTTTACGGGCTTTACTAATAAATGTTCTAATTTTTCTAATGGTGACTCTTTGTCATCCACAGTAGTCGGTAACGTCATGGCTGTTAATACACCCGCTATCGTTGCGTGGATACCCGAATGGTGAATAAAGTACCACATAAATATTCCTGGAATAAGGTAATATAGTAGGTTTTTGAAGCCTAATCTATTAAAAGCGATTTGTAGTAGAAATAAACCAAAAGCATACAATAGATAAGTATATTGTAGTTCTCCGGAATAAAATATGGCTATTACTAATATAGCGAGCAAATCATCTACAATAGCTAATGCTGCCAGAAATATTTTTAGACTAGCAGGAACTTTAGAGCCTAGCATAGATATAACCGCCAAGGCAAAAGCGATGTCTGTAGCCATTGGAATACCCCAGCCGTGGTGAGTATCTTGATTGTGGTTGAATATGACGTAGATTAAAGCAGGAACAATTGCGCCACCAACTGCAGCAAAAATCGGTAAGGCTGCTTTTTTGGGAGAAGCTAATTCACCTTCTACGAGCTCTCTTTTTATTTCTAATCCTACAAGAAGGAAAAAGATAGCCATTAGACCATCATCTATCCATTGTTTAATGGAATAATTAAGGTGTATATTGTTATTTTCAAAGCCAACTTTACTATCTAAAAATGATAGAAGAGAGGGCCCTAAAGGAGAGTTTGCTATTATTAAAGCTAATATTACACATATGAATAATAAAATACCTCCCCCCGTACTCGAAGCAAAAAATTCTTTAAAGGATTTTAAATTGATAAGTTTTGTCATTGTTATTATTTTGTAAGCATCTATATTAATAAGGAAGTCAAATATACATTAACTTTTATAATTAAACCATTTAATCAGCTCTTTCAAGGTGGCTTTCTTGCCATACATGAGTATGCCAACTCTATATATACGTGCCGCTACCCATGTTGTTAAAATAAAACCAACAACTAGTAAACTAGCTGACACTACAATCTGCCAGGTCGGCACTCCAAATGGTATCCGGACAAGCATGGCGATAGGTGAGGTCAATGGGATAAAACTTAGCCAGGTCGCCACAGCACCATGTGGGTCGTTGATAAGCACGCCAAAGGAAAGTGCGTATGTCAATAGTAATGGCATAGTGATAGGCATGGTAAATTGGGAAGCTTCAGTTTCGCTATCAATAGCAGAGCCAACAGCTGCAAATAGAGCACTATAAATCAAATAACCTCCTAAGAAAAATATAAAAAAGCAAACTATAATTTCAGTAATATTTACGGTTTGTAAAATATTAAGAATCTCAGATTGTGGTAATTCCATGGTAGAGTCGGCGGAAGCCGCGTCGGTTAATACTGTATTTTGAGCAGAACCATTTAATAGTTGATTGCTTAATTCATCTTTACTAACCAAAAATGTGGAGGCTACTCCTGCGAGGACTAAAGTGAGTAAAAACCACAAGAAAAATTGTGTTAATCCCACTAAACCTATACCTATTATTTTACCCATCATCAATTGAAAAGGTTTTACAGAAGAGATTATAACTTCTATTATGCGTGAGCTTTTCTCTTCTACTATGCCACGCATTACTTGTGAACCATACAAGAATAAAGATAGGTAGATTAGCACGGATAATGCGATAGCGATAAGCATAGCCACCTCGGTATTACTCTCTTTTGTATCGCCATCGATACCAATTTCCTTTGCTGAAATAGCAACTTCCGAATTTATAGCATCAATATGACTAATATTTATTCCTAAAGCTTCCAATTGATGATTTCTTAAGATGTCTGAAAGGTCATTTTGAATTTCTTTTTGGGTAGAGATATTCAATTTGCCGGAAGACAGGAATTCTGCTTTTTTTGTATCATAGAAATTTTTCGGTATCAATAGGATACTTGTGTTTTTGTCCTCACTATCCAACCGTGCTAGTTGTGTTTGTAAGTCTTTATTTTCTTGTATATAGGTGATATTTTTATTCGATTTTAATTGTGTAGCAACAGATCCTTCATCATCGATGATATATACCAAACCATGTGTATCATCAAAGCTTTTTTTAGTTAGATATATGATACCTACGTACAATCCTATGAAGAATAGAGGTACTAGAAATGTAGTTAATAAAAAGGATCTTTTGCGAACTCGAGTTAGATATTCACGTTGTATGATAAGTAATATTTTATTCATGTTCGCTTAGATTAGTAGTGACTTTTTCGATAAAAATATCATGTATTGAAGGGATTATTTCTTGAATTTGTAATATATCTAGTTTATCTAGCATATAACTAATCGCTTGGTTTAGGGTAACTCCATCGTTAAGTTTGATTTTTAATTGAGACTCTGCATCTACACCTTGTTTGTTGTCTAGAATATGAAATAAATTATTGTCCGCTATACTGGAGTAGGTTTTGTAATCCACGGTATACGTATGTGTCGTATATTGCTTTTTAATGTCTTTGACCGAACCGTCTAATATTTTTTTGGACTTATTAATTAAAGCTATATTATCACACAATTCTTCCACAGTTTCCATGCGATGGGTTGAATATATAATAGTAGCCCCATTTTTATTAAGTTCAAGAATTTCATCTTGGATGATTTGGGCATTGACAGGGTCAAATCCGGAAAATGGCTCGTCTAGAATAATAAGCTTGGGGTCATGAAGAACGGTAGCTACAAATTGTACTTTCTGTTGCATGCCCTTGCTTAAATCTTCAACTTTTTTGTCCCACCAATTTGTTATATCTAGTTTTTCAAACCAATAGCTCAATCGTTTTTTAGATTCTTGTTTACTTAATCCTTTTAATTGGGCTAAGTATATCATTTGTTCGCCAACTTTCATTTTTTTATAAAGACCACGTTCCTCGGGCAAATAACCAATTTGTTCTATGTGTTGAGGAGTTAAAATTTCATTATTGAAATAAATGACGCCAGAATCTGGTGCTGTGATTTGATTGATAATACGTATAAGTGAAGTTTTGCCAGCGCCATTGGGCCCTAATAGTCCAAATATTTTACCTTCGGGGATAAGTAATGACACATCATCTAAGGCGCGATGTAAGGCGTATTGTTTAACTATATTTTTAATTTCTAGCATGCGAGATAAAATTGAAGACCCTAAAATACTAAAAACAATGGAGCTTTACGGGATAAGATTGCCATGATACGTTATTCTAAAAAAAATAATTCTACCTTTGTCTATGCTTGTAAAAACCGCAGAATTTGTATGTAGCAATACTCAGGTCGACAAATTGCCAGACCCAAATTTGCCAGAATATGCTTTTATTGGAAGATCTAACGTAGGTAAGTCTTCTTTAATCAATGCTTTGACTAATCGTAAAGGGTTAGCTAAAACTTCGCAAAAACCAGGGAAAACACAATTAATAAATCATTTTATTATTAATGATACGTGGTATTTGGTGGATTTGCCAGGATATGGCTATGCACAGACGTCAAAGAAAAATCGTGCCGAATGGGGAAAATTTATTCGCCGTTACCTTACAGATAGAGAAAATCTTCAATGTATTTTTGTTTTAGTGGATAGTCGTTTGGAACCACAGAAAATAGATTTGGAATTTTGTTGTTGGTTAGGGGAGCATGGCTTGCCTTTTATGCTTGTATTTACCAAAGCTGATAAGCAATCTGGCGTGAAGTCTGATCAAAATGTCGCTAAATTTAAACGTGCTTTATTAAATTGGTTTGAAGAAGTGCCCGCGCGTATAATCACATCTTCGGAAACACGTTTAGGTGTGGAGGAGATATTAGTTAAAATCGATGAGATAAACGAGAGGTTCGAAAAACCTTCAGCTTCGGATTATATATAATGAAAAAATACATGTCATTGGTGCTTTTTGCACACAGCATATTTGCGTTACCTTTTGCTATAATAGGATTTTTTTTAGCATTAACGATTACAGATTATCATTTTGAATGGAAATTATTTCTTTTGATGCTTGTTTGTATGGTTACAGCACGTAATGCAGCAATGGCATTTAATAGATACTTGGATAGGGATATTGATGCGCTGAATCCACGGACAGCAGTTCGTGATATTCCCGCAGGAAAAATTAGTCCACGTCAAGCGTTGATCTTTACTATTATTAACTGTTTTGTATTTGTAGTGGCTACTTACTTCATTAATCCAATGTGCTTAATACTATCTCCAGTTGCTTTATTTGTGGTTTTATTTTATTCTTACATGAAGCGAATTTCTCCACTTTGTCATTTAGTATTGGGTTTGGGATTAGGATTAGCTCCTGTAGGCGCTTATTTGGCAGTGACTGGGACATTTAGTATTGTCTCTGTATTCTATGGATTGGCAGTATTGACTTGGGTTGCTGGCTTTGATATTATTTATGCTTTGCAAGATGAGGAATTTGATCGTGCTAACGGTTTGAATTCTATTCCTGCCAATTTAGGTGGTGCAAAAGCCTTAATAATATCTACAGTATTGCATGTGATGTCCTTTGTATTTGTTTTATTGCCAGTATTTTACATGAATGCAGGGCTATTTTATTATATTGGTGTACTGATTTACGGTGGTTTGTTAATATATCAGCACCGAATAGTATCACCGACAGATTTGTCTAAAGTAGACAGAGCGTTTATGACGACCAATGGTATTGCGTCAGTTATATTTGCCTGTTTTTACTTATTAGATGTATTATTTTTAATTAAGTTATAGTTTTTTATGAGATAAATGACATTATTTATTGTCATTCCATTTTGAATTATTAATATTTGCAGAAATCTTAACACGTAAATGGCTAAAAATTTATTAATAGTGGAGTCGCCTGCGAAGGCAAAAACGATAGAGGGGTATCTAGGGAAAGATTTTCTGGTGAAGTCCAGTTATGGTCATATTCGAGATTTGGTCAAGGGTGATGATGCTATTGATACAGCCAATAAATTTCAACAAAAGTATGAAGTTCCCTCAGATAAAAAGGCTGTAGTCAGTGAGTTAAAGAAGTTAGCTAAAGCTGCTGAAACAGTGTGGTTAGCGTCCGACGAGGACCGTGAGGGGGAAGCTATTTCTTGGCATTTATTCGAAACATTAGGCCTGAAGGAAGATGCTACCAAACGTATTGTTTTTCACGAGATTACGAAGCCAGCTATTTTAAAAGCTATTGAAAGTCCGCGTAAGATAGATTATAATTTGGTGCACGCTCAACAAGCACGTCGTGTATTGGATCGTTTGGTAGGTTTTGAACTTTCTCCCGTATTGTGGCGAAAAGTAAAGCCATCACTTTCTGCTGGACGTGTTCAATCTGTTGCTGTTCGTCTTATTGTGGATCGTGAGCGTGAAGTGAATAAATTTAATGCTGATGCAGCTTATAAGATTGTTGCTGTATTTCAAACGGGTAAAGGTAAAGAATCTTTTAAGGCTGAACTACCGCAACGTTTTGAATCTAAAGATGAGGCAAAGAAATTCTTACAGGATTGTATTGATGCATCTTTTTCTATTACTAGTTTAGAAAAAAAACCAGCTAAACGATCTCCTTCAGCACCATTTACAACATCTACATTGCAACAAGAAGCAAGTAGAAAGTTGGGTTTTTCGGTAGCACGCACAATGCAGGTGGCACAGCGCTTATATGAAGCTGGACGTATTACTTATATGCGTACGGATTCCGTTAATTTGTCTGATACTGCAATCCAAGCTGCACAAGAAGAAATTACGAATGCTTATGGTGAAAAATACCATAAGATGAGAAAATATAAAACGAAAGCAGCAGGTGCTCAAGAAGCGCATGAGGCTATTCGTCCGACGTATTTTTCGGAGCATACCTTAGTTGGTGATCCCTCTGAAAAACGTCTTTACGAATTGATTTGGAAGCGTGCGATCGCTTCACAAATGAGTGAAGCAGAATTTGAGAAAACTATCGCTAAAGTATCGGTTTCTACGCGTTCTGAGCTTATGACGGCATCGGGAGAAATCATGAAATTTGATGGTTTCTTAAAAGTATATATGGAATCTACTGATGATGATTTGGATAGTGGTATAGATGATGATGCGGACAATTCTTTATTGCCTCCATTAGAGAAAGGGCAAGATTTGTTTTTGAAAGATCTTACTGCTACCGAGCGTTTCTCGAGACCCCCAGCAAGATATACCGAAGCTTCACTTGTTAAAAAATTAGAAGAATTAGGAATTGGTAGACCATCTACATATGCACCTACTATTTCTACTATTCAAAATCGTGGTTATGTAGTTAAAGAAGATCGTGATGGTAAACCGCGTAACTTTAATGTACTTACATTAGCCAATTCGGAAGTAACAGAACTCGTAAAAACAGAAATGACAGGTGTGGAACGTTCTAAAATGTTCCCTACAGATATTGGTGTTCTCGTAAATGACTTTCTAGTTGAGCATTTTAAAGATATCGTTGATTTTAATTTTACGGCTAAAGTAGAAAAAGAGTTTGACGAAATTGCCCAAGGCAATAAAGAATGGTCTGTCATGCTGGAGAATTTTTACCGACCTTTTCATGAGGAAGTTCAAGACACATTGGAAAATGCAGATAGAGCAACTCATGAGCGTGAGCTTGGTGTAGATCCTGAATCGGGTAAACCGGTAAGTGTACGCGTAGGACGTTTTGGACCGTTGGTACAGATCGGGAGCGCAGATGATGAGGAAAAACCACGTTTTGCTTCTCTTCGTAAAGGGCAGATGATTGAAACGATTACTTTTGAAGAGGCAATGGATTTATTCAATCTTCCGAAAAAAGTAGGTGTTTTTGAAGATAATGATATGACCGTGGCTATCGGGCGATTTGGACCTTATATACGTCATAATTCTGCTTTTTATTCTTTACCTAAGGGCTTAGATCCTTTGGATGTATTAGAAGAACAAGCTATTGAAATCATTAAAGAAAAACGCCAAAAAGATATCGATAAAGTAATTCGTGTATTTGATGAAAATCCAGATGCAAAAATTGAAAACGGTAGATGGGGACCATTTGTACGTTTTGGTAAACAGAATTTAAAAATCCCCAAAGGAACTGATGTTAGTGCCATCACGTATGAAGAGGTACTACAATGGGCTGCAGCTGATCCAAAAGCACCAAAAGCTACTAAAGGAGGTAAAACTGCTGCTACAAAAACAACAAAAGCGAAGGCTACTACAACAAAAAAGACAACAACAAAGAAGACAGCGACTAAAAAGAAATAGGAAAGATGAAGAAGGATTTACCTCTTAATATTGTTGAAAATGTTTCTATAGCAGTAGTGTTGGAAAGTGAAACACCGGAAACAAAAAATTGGTCTGTTTATTTAATAAATGAAAAAAATATCGACCTCAAGAATGTACTGGTTACTTCCAAAGGATATGGTATGATAAATGATCGTGAAGTTAAAACAAGTACTTTAAGACATTTTATAGGCGATGTGAATGCGAATTCATCTGTCAAGATTGAACTTATTGACCCACAGGTTTTTGGGTTAACCAATGAATATTGGTTAAGTTATTATATAGATAATACGATTTTTGACAAAAAATATATTTTCTTACCGGAGAGCATCGTGGATGAAAACCTCTCTAAAATTCCATTAGTCAATAAAGCTGGTGTGATGATAGGAGGATACAATTAATGGCAAGAAATAATTTTATTGTCGCTATTGATGGCTTTTCTTCTTGTGGGAAAAGTACCGTAGCAAAAGCCTTAGCTAAGGAATTAAATTTTGTTTTTGTTGATTCAGGAGCGATGTATAGAGCGGTTACGCTTTATTTTTTACGCAATAGAATAGATCTTAAGAATAAATTTGATATTTTGAATGCTTTGGCGGAGATTCATATCGATTTAATTCCTAGTACTACACATACGCAGATATTATTGAATAATGAGGATGTGTCTGATGAGATACGTCAAATGGAAGTATCTTCTAATGTCAGTGAAGTGAGTACGATAAAAGAAGTACGTCAAGCTATGGTAGCACAGCAACAACGTCTAGGAAGCCACCGCAATATAGTGATGGACGGTCGAGATATTGGTACTACAGTATTTCCTGATGCAGATCTGAAAATATTTATGACAGCAAGTCCTAGTGTGCGTGCCGAAAGAAGATTTGCAGAGCTTACTGCTAAAGGTGAGGAAGTGACAATGGAGGAAATTCAACAGAATCTATCGCATCGTGATCATATCGATTCTACACGCGAAGAGAGTCCATTACGTCAAGCTGATGATGCTATTGTTTTAGATAATTCTGAGTTATCACAAGAAGAACAATTAAAATTTGTGTTAGCACAAATTGAAAAAATAAAAAGTAAATAGCTCTATTTACTTTACAATATCTTAATATTTAAGTTACATTTAGTTCTTTGTTCAAATTTATCTTTGAGCAAAGAACTATTATGGCATTCAAAAAATAATATACTGTTTGTATTATTATAACTATTTGAATATAAGTATTTAATAAAAATTCGTATATTTCAGATTCAATAATAAGTTCTATTTTTTTTATCAACATTATTAATCTAATTATCATGGGTTTTGTCATTATTACCCATAAACGATTTACTATGAAATTAAAATTTTTATTTACAATTGGCTTACTTTCTATAGGTATAGCTCAAGCACAAGAATTCGCTAAAGGTGTTGTTTTTCATGATACTAACAAAAATGGAAAAAAAGATAAATCTGAGGTAGGTTTAAAATCTGTTTCTGTGAGTAATGGTAAGGATGTTGTACAAACAAATGAAAAAGGGGAATACCGCCTTCCCGTAGGTAGTGATAACATAATTTTTGTTATAAAGCCATCGGATTATTCATTTCCATTAAATGAAAATAACCTTCCTCAATATTATTATATATACAAACCGAATGGATCACCCGTATTGAAGTATTCTGTTTCTTTGCCTACCGGTAAATTACCGGCACGGTTAGATTTTCCGATGTACAGACAGGATGAAAGTAAGCAATTTCAAGCGTTAGTATTCGGAGATCCACAAGTTTATAATCTTGAAGAGTTGGCATTCTTTAAAAAAGGAATAATTAATGATTTAAACAATGGTGATAGTATTGCATTTGGTATTTCACTGGGTGACTTAGTAGGTGACAATTTGGATCTACATGCGCCATATAAAGATGTAATTAAGCAAATAGGGAAGCCTTGGTACAATGTAATGGGGAATCATGATATGAATTATGATGTATTATCAGATTCATTATCTGACGAAAGTTTTGAGAAAAATTTTGGTCCCAATAATTATTCCTTTAATTATGGTGATGCCCACTTTATTGTATTAGACAACATTATTTATCCTAACCCTAGAACTGGAAAAGGTTATTTGGGTGGATTTCGTAAGGATCAATTAGATTTTATTGAAAATGATTTAAAATTTGTTCCAAAAGATAAATTAATAGTTCTTTGCTTTCATATCCCTTTAAAGCATAATAATTCTGATGTATTTCGTAATGAAGATAGACAACGTCTATTTGATCTATTAGCAGAATTTAATCATACGGTTTCTATGTCTGCACACACACACTATCAGCAACAATTGTTTTATGATAAAAGTGAAGGGTGGCGTCAGGAGAAACCACATCACGAGTATAATGTAGGTACTACGTCAGGTGATTGGTATTCAGGATTGGACAATAATCAAGGAGTGCCTCAATCTATGATGCGAGATGGTACACCAAAGGGTTATGCAATTTTAAATGTAAAAGGGAACCAATATTCTTTTGACTATAAAGTAGCTGGTGAAAACCAAGATTATCAAATTAATATTATAGCGCCAAAGGCTGTGAGCAAAAAACATCTAGGCAGGTATAAGCTTTATGCTAATTTTTTTATGGGTACCGCAAATGATAAAGTTAAATTTCGCATCGATGGCGGCAAATGGAATGATATGAAGCACGTCGAAATAGTAGATTTAGCGTATCAATATGAGGTTTTAAAATTTGATAATGCCATAGAATTTATGGATGGTAGACGTCCTTCTAATCCAGTTAAATCATCCCATATTTGGGAAATTAAATTCCCTAATAACCTTTCTCAAGGTGTACATAATATAGAAGTAGAAGCGACGGATATGTTTGGAAAGACACATAAGCAAAATACGACAATCAATGTGATGTAATAAATATTATGTTTTAAAGTTTGTAATTCAAAAAGATTAGGCTTAGATTATTTATAATCTGAGCCTTTTTTCAAATTAAGACTTGCCATAGATTTACTTTCACTTAATTCACGATATGATTATCCGGTTTCATAACTATTTCACCCTTCGGAAATGGAATTTTATTATTTGTATTTTCTCGTTTTCCATTTAAATGGTTGTATCTATGCTTACAAATTTTTAATAGAACTTTAAGATGATAGTTGATTTATCTTCTTTGTTTATACGTGATTAGATAGTATAAATATATTTTGCTATGCTACTTTTTGAACTTATTTAATATTTTTTGCTGTGGTTTCAATTTGCTCGGATAAGTTAGCAATCCAGCTCAGTTGCTTCAGCATCAATTGGGATTCCTCAAGCTTTCTTCTTTCCTCATTTGAGGAGGAATCCAGTAGATTTATTTTTTTCGATTGTTCTATTTGTAAAGTTGAAATTACTGTTTCTGGACAGATATCATTTTTGTCAACATGTGTAGATTTATCGCCAAAATAACTCAAACTAACATCTAAATTATAGATCACTGTATTTACAATAGTATCATAAGATTGAAAATTCTCATTTTCTTGATGCGATCTTATAAAGCTTCCTAAACTCGCTACAGCGCCCACTAATGTTTGATTTAAAATAGCTATTTTATATAACTCGGCTCTATTTTGTTGCTTATTTTTAGGTTCCTGAATTAAGCGTTGGTAGGATTCCATTAAGTTTCCTATTGCTATAAAAGCATTCTTGCGTGTAGTTTCTACTTCAAAATTTTCTCTAAGCTTTTGGATATATATAATTTTAAACTGATTGATATATTCAATCGTACTATTGATAGAAGCTATTAAATTTTTCTTTACAGAATCTGTCTCCCAAGAAGGCCATAAGAATGTCGTTGCTACGAAGGCAATGGTAGCGCCTGTCAATGTATCTACGATTCTATACAGTACGCTGATATCTGCTCCTGTTTTAAGTATGCCATAGATTAGAATAATGAATAAGGTTGTGAATGTAACCCCAATTCTGTAGTCTTTACTCGAAAACCAGTAACTAAAAAGCATAGCTGACGCTGTTAATATACCGAGTATAAGGGTATCTTTAATGAAGTATAAGATTACTATACCTAATAATCCGCCAATAACAGTACCTAATACACGACTGTGCATTCTACTCTTTGTAAGCCCATATCCTGGGCGTATGATGACGATAATTGTTAGTAATACCCAATATTCTTTCTGGAGTGCTATGAAATCTCCAAAAGTCAATCCTATCAACAAAGCTATGGTTGTACGCATAGCGTATCTGAAATAGATAGATTTGAAATTGAAGTTTTCGATGAGTGTTTTAAATCGATATTGATTTGGAGTAAAGTATTTAGCTGCATCTTCATAATTTAGTGTAATATCAGAGGTATCTATCTTCTCTGTACACACGCGTTCTAGGGCTTTTATTTTTTTGATTTGTTTACTTAAATAATCATATATATTGTCTATATAGAATTTGTTTTCTATGGATATATCGTTTATATTTTTAAGTTCATCTTGAATATCTGCCAATTTATCTGTCAATATATTGGTCGGTTGATAGGTAGAACGAAGTCTTATACTATCGGAAAGATCTTTAAGATTGGTAGCAAAATTTTGTGTTATTTCTGCTATTGATTTCTTTATGTTTGTTTGCTTATCGAGTTCTTCTATTGTTTCCTTATTATGGAATGTTGTTGATATTGCGAATTCCATTATTTCATTTAAAAAGGAAGTAGCTAATATTATTTTCCTGTTATTTTTTGAGTTTACTAATCTAAAATTGTTGTAGTCAAGGTATTGGTTGATTTGATTAAATGAGTCATTTATAACAACCTGTAATGCTAATTGTTTTTCTTTAATAGTATCAATATCGGGGTTATCTCCCCAATATTGTGAACGTAACTGCAGATAGGAAGCGACATTATTGATACAAACAGCTAGTTTTATACTAATATATTTTGAAGGTCTGATAAGGTAAAAAATAATAGAAATTGTTAAATACATCATACCGCCACAAAACATATACAAACCATTGGAGAGTGCATCTGATGTATTTGTAATATGTATAAATGATAAACAGATACCTAATAATAACGTAAATGACATCTGGTTAGCACGTTGCCCATATAAGGATATAAGGGCACTAAAAAAAACAAAAATTGCAAATACCACGTAAAATATAAAAGTGTAAGAATAAAGTAGCGTTAGTGCTATAGAAAATGTAGGTACCAAAATTGCAGCAAGGCCAACGCCTATTATTTTTTCTTTGAGGCTATTGCTACTATCAATAGGTGAGCAAAGTGTTGCTCCTAGCGTCAACCCAAAGGCTACAGCTACGCCATCTCTGTCATAAAATATTAGAAAGGATAAAACTGCACAAAGTGTTATTTTTACGGCATTATAAAAATGGTCATCACTAATTTTATATAAGAGTTCATCGATAAATTTTCTTTTCTTTTCCTGCATGGTTTATAAGGTATAATAGGTATTTGTATTGCAGAAGCAAATAACTTGCCAATAAGTAAATGGCATTATACTAAATTGCTTGGCTCTCCTCATAATATTATGTAGAGAAATAATATTATTAACTATTTAAAATAATGATTTCTTGCTTTGGTTATTTAAATATTATGTAATTTTCATGTTTATCCAAAAGAAACCTATCTATTGCTTGAATTATCTTACTAAATACCTGTACTTACTACATTTACCTAAATATTTTCCTTATTCTGAATTCATAAAATGATAAATAATAGGAATTATGTCAGATAAAAATTTCTTTTTTTAGTGTAATAAAGTGTTTTTTTAGTCAATGTAATTACACTTATGGTGCTGTATTTAAGGTTTTTGTGATTTTTATTGCTATGCTTATTATTGGCTAAGGGCTTGTTTTTTCAGGATAGTGCAGGATGCCTATTTTTTTATGGTTTACTATATTCGAATATCAACGATTCAAAATCGTTTCCAATTATAAGCAAAAAGATTCCCTTGTATCAATATATGGTAATAATGGAAGATACATTTATGGTATTAGTTAAAAAAGGAGGTTAAAGGTCGTTAGGTACAATTAATCAATCGTCAATAAATACTTAAAAAAGTTTACCGATAGTGTTAGTCCACTATCGGTAATATTTTAACAGTAAAACATAATAAATAAGAGGTTCACGTCTCCTATATGTTCAACCATTAAACTTTTGCTAAATTATGCAAACAAATCAATTAAACAAAGCTAAAAACTTTAGTTATTCTGCTCGAGAGCAATTTCATAGCCAATCGAGGATGTTTACAAAGGGCTTATTTACAAAACAGTACTTATTAAGTTTCGGATTTATTGTTCCCGCAGTGTTAATGAGTCACTTTTCTTTTGGTAATATAATTACTGAGGGCAAAAATAATAAATTAAATAAATCAATAGCAGTGATTTCTAATAACCACTTATTAGCGCAACAAAAGATCAATGTATATGGTATTGTGAAAGATGCTAATAATACACCATTAATGGGTGTTTCTGTCCAAGTTAAAGGAAAAACAGCTGCTACTTCAACGGATGTTAATGGACGTTATGAAATTGAAGTAGATAAGGGAAGTACCTTAGTTTTTAAAAATATAGGGTTTAAGGAACAAGAAATTACCGTCAATTCATCAGGAGCAAGTAATGTTGTTTTAGAATCTTCTCAACAAGATATTGATGAAGTCGTTGTTGTGGGGTACGGTAGTCAACAGAAAAAAGATGTTACGGGCTCCATAGCAACCGTGTCCATGAATAATGTCAAAGGACAAGCTATTGCAAGTCCAGACCAAGCTTTGACAGGACAGATTGCGGGTGTACAGGTAAGCGCATCTAATGGTACTCCAGGTGGCGGACCAAAGATTCAAGTACGTGGTATCGGAGCTATTGGTGCTGGTAGCCAGCCTTTGTATGTTATTGATGGTTTCCCTATTCCGTCTTCTTCCAGTGAGCGTAATAATCCATTAGCGACAATTAATCCTGCGGATATAGAATCAATGACTGTCTTGAAAGATGCGTCAGCAACTGCAATTTATGGCTCCAGAGGTTCTAATGGTGTTATTTTGATCAACACAAAAAAAGGTGCTATTGGAGCAATGAAAATTAATGTTGCTGCGAGTACAGGATTACAGCAAATTCCAAAAAAAGGTAGACCTAATTTAATGAATGCACAAGAATTTGCGCAATTCCGTAAAGAGGCTATTGAGGACAAAATTCGTTATGAAGAAGGAAGAGAACCAACTATTAATGATATTCCCGAAGAGTACAGAAATCCAGCAGCACTAGGCGAAGGAGTAGATTGGTATGATGCAGTATTACGTGTGGCACCCATGACAGATGTCAATTTAAACTTAAGTGGTGGTAGTGAGAGTATGCGTTCATATGTTTCATTAGGTTATCTCAATCAAGAAGGTACAGTTATAAATACCGGTTTAGACCGTTTTTCTGTACGTGCAAATGTCGATGGTACGATTTTTAATAAACTTAAAGTAGGCGTCAACTTAGCACCTACATTATCTTATTTAAGAGGTGGCGTTAATGGGCAGGGGCGTGATGAATTTTTCCAAATCACAACTCCTGTTGGGAAAATATATAATGATGATGGTAGCTATGTCCCTTATATTCAGTCTCCAGGTTCTTTTGGTAACCCAAATCCTGTAATGTATTTCAACGAAAGGGTGGATAAAAGTAGTGGTATGAAAATGCTATTTAGTACTTATTTAGAATACAGCATTTTAAAAAATCTGAAATTTAAGACTACCTTCAATGCCGATTATTTTGATGAAAGTAGAGAAACATTTCGTCCTTCCACTATCCCTAACCAAAATGCTCCCGGAGCATCTATTCCTAGCGGTGGTTATTACAGACAGCAGTATTTAAATTGGGCGAATGAGAATACATTGTCTTATGATGTCGTATTAAATGATGATCATTCTTTTAATGCTTTAGCAGGGTATTCGGTACAGGTACAAAAGAATAAAGGAGCCAATTTTAATGGCTCACAATTTCCAGATGATGATATTCAAACATTGAATGCAGCCGCGCGTATTACGGGAAATACCGGGATAGAGGATTGGGCCTTAATTTCCTATTTAGCACGTTTAAATTATTCTTATAAAGATAAATATATAGTCACAGGATCATTCCGCTCAGATGGCTCTTCTCGCTTTGGTAAAGACAATGTCTGGGGATCCTTTCCTTCTGTAGCTGTAGGTTGGCGTTTGTCGGAGGAGAATTTCTTAAAAGATACACCATGGTTAGATGAATTAAAACTTAGGGCATCTTACGGACGTAGTGGAAACTTTAATATTTCTAATTATGCTTCGTTAAGTAGTATCGGTACAAGTAACTATATTTTTGGAGGCAGTTTAGCACCCGGTAGAACAATGAATAATCTAGGTAATAGAATATTGGGATGGGAGCGCATGAAGGAGTTAAATATTGGGGTAGATTTAGCCGTATTTAATAATCGCTTATCATTTACAATGAACTATTACAAACGTAATACCCTAGATTTATTATTAAATACGCCAGTACCTCAATCATCAGGTTTTGGTAATGTTACTGAAAATAGAGGTAATGTAGAGAATAAAGGTTTTGAGTTCTCAGTGAATTCACTAAATATCAAAAGAGATAACTTTAGCTGGAATACAGATTTCAATATATCATTTAACCGCAATAAAGTAATTACTTTAGGTAGAAGTACAGATCCTATTTATTCTGGACAAAGTTCTGAAGGGAACTTCACAAATATAACCCGTATCGGTCAACCCGTTGGTATGATTATCGGATATGTCGTGGAAGGGATCTATCAAAATCAGGCCGATTTGGATAGATATCCAAGTTTCCCCGGAGCAATACCAGGTAACCTACGTATGAAGGATGTGGATGGTGATGGTGAGATTACTCCGAATGACGATTTTGATGTAATTGGTAATCCTTATCCTGATTTTACTTGGGGTATGACCAATAGTTTCAATTATAAAAGCTTTGATTTCCGTTTCATGATGGTGGGTGCTATGGGACAAGAAATGTTACAGGCTAGGCGTTTCTATACGGATAATATTGACGGTGTATTTAATGTAAGGAAAGAGGTCGCAGACCGTTGGCGCTCGGAAAGTAATCCAGGATCGGGTTTGGTACCTACTACCAATGGTACTGGTCGTGGTCGCGTAATGTATCGTGATACACACTCGCTGTTTATTCAAAAAACCGATTATTTATGGATTCGTAATATCAGTTTAGG
The DNA here is from genome assembly GCF_022627575.1 of Sphingobacterium rhinopitheci. GTDB lineage: Bacteria > Bacteroidota > Bacteroidia > Sphingobacteriales > Sphingobacteriaceae > Sphingobacterium > Sphingobacterium rhinopitheci. The sequence continues at coordinate 32,860 of NZ_JADEYQ010000014.1, read as the reverse complement.
CTATACATTACCTAAGCCTGTGGGTAAAGTAATTAATAATCTACGCATTTATGCAAATCTGCAAAATCCATTCCTATTTACAGGATATGATGGCAATCCTGAGGGAACTAATCTTAACAGAGCTGATACTAGTCCATTAGCGATGGGTATTGATTATGGCTCTTATCCGGTACCAAGGATTTATACATTAGGGTTGAATTTCAATTTTTAGCATTAGATTATGAAAATTAAAAATATAATATTGGGTTTAGGATTGCTAGGTTTTTCTTCCTGTAACCATTTATTAGAGGTGACACCGTATACTTTTTCAAGTGGTGATAATTATTATTCAAATGAAGGTCAGGTTTTACGTGCCGTGAATGGCGTTTATGCCCGTTTACAAGGTATATATACATCAGACTTTTGGGCCTTGACAGAGATGCGCGCAGATAATACAAATTATCAATATGACGAATCAGATCGCGGTACTCAGCAACGTGAAGAAATTGATGAGTTTTTGATCACTGCTTCTAATAATTATATTAACACAGCATGGGCAAATTTATATGGTATTGTTTCCCAGGCTAATGTGTTATTGTCTCGCATTGACGATGTTACTTTTGCAGATGACAATTTAAAGCAAAGATATATAGGTGAAGTAAAATTTTTACGCGCTTTTTCTCACTTTCATTTAGTACGTTTATTTGGGGAGATTCCGCTGCATACTGTGGAAGTCACAACACCACAAGAAGCTTTTACAGATGGTAAAAAAGCAACTTTAGAAGAGGTTTATGCTGTTATAGTACAAGATTTGAAAGATGCCTCTCAAGTACTACCTAATTCATATGATAGTTCTAATAAGGGGCGTGTTACCAAAGGTGCTGCATTGACTATGTTGGGGGATGTTTATTTAACAAGAAAACAATATGCTGAAGCCGTTACAACCTTAGAGCAAGTTACTCTACTAGGGTACTCTTTGATGGATAATTATGGTGATTGTTTTAACCCAAATTCGAAGAACAATGCCGAATCTGTTTTTGAGGTACAATACGATCAGTCAATAGAAGGAGAGAACAGTAATTTTATTTATATGTTCGGCCCAAGAAATGCTAAAGTTCAATTATTAGGCTTTACAGGTAATCTTGGCGGGGGCAATATTCCAACACCTAGTATATATAATGCTTATGAGGTGGGGGACTTACGTAAAAATGAATCTATTCAATTATTTGATGACGCTTCTAATGCCTCCTTTCAAGAGGCTGTAGCTTTCGGAGGGAAGATGCCTTTTATAAAGAAATTTTATCATGCACCCTATCCAGAGGATGGTCGTTCTAATGAGAATTGGCCTGTTTATAGGTATGGTCATGTATTATTATTGTTGGCGGAAGCGCAAAATGAAGCTGGTACTGGCGACCCGTATTTACATTTGAATAAGGTTAGAAATCGTGCCGGATTAGCGCCTATATCAGGCCTTTCAAAAGAAGATCTTCGCGAAGCTATTGCAAAGGAGCAACGCGTTGAGGTAGCTTTTGAAAACCATAGATGGTACCAGTTGCTGCGTACAGATAAGGCAGTCCAAATCATGAATGATCATGGTGTAGAAGAGAAAGCTCGTTTGTCACGTCTGAGTAATGCTTCTTATCAAGTGCAAGATTTTATGTTATTGTACCCTATTCCGAGTAGAGAAATTCAAGTTAATGGTATTGAACAAAATTTAGGATACTAATATATTATAAACTATAATCAACCAAAATGATGAAAATCAAGAGCGTACAATTATGTTTTTCTGTAATGCTACTTTTAGTAACGGTAGCAGCCTGCAGTACCAAGAAAGAAAAGGATAAAAGTACAAATCCAAAAACAGAGAAAATAACCTTACCCGAGGGATTTGCTATTGAGCATATATATAGTCCCTCAGACAGTGGTAATGGGTCCTGGGTATCAATGGCCTTTGATGACAAAGGTCGTATGATTACCTCTGATCAATTCGGTGGCCTTTTTAGGATAGAATTGCCGCCTATAGGTGCTGATTCTACGGTGAAAGCTAAGATTGAAGCGTTAGATTTTCCGATTGAAGGTAGAGATCCATCTGATACGAGTACCAATAAAGTAGGGATGGGTTTTGCGCAGGGATTGTTGTGGGCTAATAACAGTTTGTACGTGATGGTAAATCATAGAGGTAATGAAAAGTTTGCTAAAAGTTCAGGTTTGTACCGCTTGCAAGATACAAATGGTGATGATCAATTTGATAAAATATCACAAATGCTAGCCTTGGAAGGTGATGGTGAACATGGGCCACATTCTGTTATATTAGGTCCTGATTCTTCGATTTATGTTGTTGCGGGTAATTTTACCAAAGTACCACAAATGGATGCTTATCGTACTACTCCTGCGACTAGTATAGACAATCTATTCCCTTATATTTTGGATACACATGGGCATGATTCTGATTCCCACAATCATGGTGGTTGGGTTGCTAAAACTGATGCAGATGGTACTTCATGGGAACTGATCGCTTCAGGATTTCGTAACGGGTTTGACATAGCATTTAATAATGATGGTGAATTATTTGCTTATGATTCAGATATGGAATGGGATTTTGGAATGCCATGGTATCGTCCTACAAGAATACTGCACGTACCAAGTGGTGGTGAGTTTGGTTGGAGAAAAGGAACGGCTAAATGGGATGCTAATTATATAGATAACCTACCTGCTGCATTAAATGTGGGGCAAGGGTCGCCAACAAATTTAATCAATGCACATAATGCCAAATTTCCAGAGAAATACAGAAATAGCTTATTTGCCTTTGATTGGAGCTTTGGAATTATCTATGCTGTACAATTAGTACCTGATGGAGCTACTTACAAAGCTACAGCAGAAGAGTTTGTGTCAGGATCCCCCTTAGCATTGACGGATGGGTTAATAGGTCCTGATGGGGCGCTTTACTTTTTGACAGGTGGTCGGAGGTTGGAATCTGATCTTTACCGTATTTATCATGAAGATCATGATAATATGAAAGTTCAAATGGCTAAACGGGAAGTACCTGAAGGCGTGAAATTGCGTCGTGAAATTGAAAAATATCATAGTACATCAGCACCTGAAGATGTAGCCGATAAAATATGGCCTTATTTAGGGTATAATGATCGTCATATTCGTTTTGCAGCGCGTGTAGCTTTAGAGCACCAGCCTATTGATTCATGGATAAATTTGGCCTTTAAAGAAACGAATGTATTACGTATCACCGAAGCAATGCTTGCATTAGCACATGTGGGCGATCCTTCTTTAGAGCCTAAGATATTAGCCAAGCTAGCAACTATTCCTATTGATCAACTCAACCCTACGATGTTAGGTAATTTGACGCGAGTATACGAAGTTGTAATTGCTAGAATGGGAAAACCTGAAGGTGAAGTTCGTGAAGCATTGGTGAAAAGGCTAGAACCTTTGTATCCTGCTAATAGTAATTTCCTCAATAGACAATTGTCTAAGTTGTTAATAGCGTTGGGTAGTGAGTCTGTCGTTCCAAAGACATTGGCCTTATTAAAGGTGGCAGAAGATGACAAAGATGAAACTGTTTTTATGAGTTCTTCAGATCTGATATTACGTAATCCGCAGTATGGTTTGGATATAGCGGATATGTTAGCCAATATGCCTCCTGCACAACAGATTTTCTTCGCTACAAATTTGAGCGAAGCGAAGGAAGGATGGACACCTGAATTACAAGAAGAATATTTTAAATGGTTTAATAATGCATTTGGTTATAAAGGTGGAAACAGCTATATAGGATTCATTGATAATGCTCGAAAATTAGCGTTGAAAAATGTACCTCAAGACAAACAAGCATATTATGGTAAAATATCTGGTGATTCTCTACTAAATCAAAATGGAACTCGATTAGCAGAAAATGTCGTATATCCAAAAGGTCCTGGTAGAAATTGGGAAGTGGATACGGCGTTAAAAATATTAGATCAGGGTACTGAACCGAGAAGCTTTAAACGGGGTAAAGAATTGTTTATTGCGGTAAAATGTGCCTCTTGTCATGCCATGAAAGGTGAGGGTGGTTCTGTTGGGCCTGACTTAACACAATTAGGTACGCGTTTTTCGAAACGTGACATGTTGGAATCTATTATAAAGCCTAGTAAAGTAATATCCGATCAATATGAATCTAAAGTTTTCAATATGAAAGACGGCTCATCGGTATTAGGACGTTTGATGAGTGAGGATGATAACAATTATATTATTTCGCAGAATCCTTATGCACCTCAATTGACGAAAAATGTTCCTAAGAAGGATGTTAAAGATATCAAACGTTCCGAGGTATCGATCATGCCTCCAGGCACACTAAATACGATGAGCCCAGAGGAAGTGCGTGATATCATGGCATACCTCATGTCTGGTGGTAATGAAAACAACGAGATTTATAACAAAAAATAATATATCTGATCGTGGATTACTTGAATAAAGACTGGCTAACCAAGGTCTCCAATACGGCTCAAGTAGGTGGCATAGAAACATCTATTTTGGACAATGGCTTGGGTAGAGGCTCGCGAATAGCTTGGGTCAATACCGGAGCTGGCTTTCGATTCAAAGTCTTGTTGGATAGAGCGATGGATATTTCAGATGCGGCTTATAATCAGTATAATTTGAGTTGGATTAGTCGATTGGGCGTGACAGCACCTCAACCCTTAGCAAATCAAGGAACTAATTGGCTACACACATTTGGTGGTGGCCTATTAGTTACCTGTGGATTAACACACGTTGGTGGACCTGAAGAGGATGCATATGGTACGCGAGGATTGCATGATCAGATTAGCAACTGTGCTGCCGAAATTATCCAGATCAAACAACCGGATTTAATGACAGGTGATAGGGAGATGTTTATTTCGGGGATCATAAAGCAAGGGCATCCGTTAGGTGTAAACCTTGAACTGAGGCGTACTATTCGCTGTATTTTAGGTGAGCCTACATTGTATTTGACAGATGAGGTGGTCAATGTGGGTAATATAGATGCACCACATATGCTTTTGTATCATTTCAATTTCGGTTATCCATTGATTGATAAGGGCACTGAATTGCTGTGGGAAGGGGATTGGTCAGCACGAGAAAAAGGTGAAAATAACAAAATATTTAAAGAAGGTAATTCGTTTAAAATTTGTCAATCGCCCTTAGCTGCGCATAATGGTGCAGGTGAGGAGGCTGCTTTTATAGATATTGCCTATGATACAGATTATGTTAGTCTCTGCGGTATTCAGAATAAAAATCTGGGTATCGCATTAGCGCTAACTTTTGATAAACGCCAATTACCGTGGCTTACCAATTGGCAACATTGGGGTGTTGGTGAATATGTGACTGGTTTAGAGCCGGGTACTAATCCGCCAATAGGACAACGTAAGGTGCGGGAGACAAATGATCTTATCATACTGAAACCCTATGAACGTAAGAAATATGAGTTACGTATTGACCTTTCAAATAGTATTGAAAAAATAACCAAATAATAAATCAAATATAAATTCAATGGGAAATATTGAAAAAGCTTTTAAACAAGGAAATGGTGTATTGAGGTTGGCTCCAAATTGGGTGCCAAGGTCATTTTGTGTGCCTGGACGTCGTATTAAACTACATCCTGATGATTATTATATTTTGGGTGGCGAGCGTGGAGGTATTGATGAACGTTGGTTTTCATCAACTACAGCAGCAAAGAATGGCCCTTTGACAGGCGAGCATGAAGGCTTAAGTTTTGTGGTATATGAAGAGGATGGAAAGGTAGAGCAAATTCTTCTTGCTGACTGTGTCAATGAATTAAAAGGTAGATTAATAGGTGATAAACTGTGGGATGAATATAAAGCTTGGCCTATGTATTCTAAGTTTTTTGATAATATGGGGCCTTTACCGCATCATATTCATCACAATGATGAAAAAGCAGCTCTTATAGGACAAGTAGGTAAACCTGAAGCTTATTATTTTCCACCACAGCTAAATAATCATGGCGGTGATTTTCCATATACCTTTATCGGTATCGCGCCGGGTACATCGAAAGAAACCATTAAAAATTGCCTGCAAAATTTTACTAAAGGTGATAATAAAATTACAAATTATTCTCAAGCTTACCGTTTAGAACCAGGTACGGGCTGGGATGTTCCTCCGGGATTGCTACATGCTCCTGGTAGTTTGTGTACTTACGAGCCTCAAAAAGCTTCTGATGTATTTGCGATGTATCAATCTTTAGTCAATGAAGCAATCATCGATGAGGAATTATTGTGGAAAGGGGTTCCTGAGGATAAAAAGGGTGATTTTGATGCTTTGATGGATATCATTGATTGGGATCTTAACGTAGATCCAAATATGATGCAAAATCGCTTTATGCCTCCTGTTCCTGTCAAAGAGGAAGCTGAAATGGAAAGGGAAGGTTATAATGAAAAATGGATTTGTTATAAGTCAGCTGATTTTTCAGCGAAAGAGCTCACTGTATTTCCGGGGCAAAAGGTATTGATAAAAGATGCTGCAGCATATGGCTTGATTATGATGCAAGGTCATGGTAAACTCAATGAATGGCCATTGGAGACACCATCATTGATACGCTATGGACAATTGACTTACGATGAGTATTTTGTTTCTGAGGAGGCTGCTAAAAATGGCGTTTGGATAGAGAATCATTCTAAAGCTGATCCTATCGTAATGCTTAAGCATTTTGGCCCTAATAACCCAGATTTAAAACTAAATAGTTAACCGCTAAATATTATTATTATGAGCAACAATTTTCCAAAATTACACAATGCAACATGGCCCGGTATCGTAGGAAAAGGGGATCATGAACCTATTATATCATTAGATGAACTATTAACAAAAACAGCCGCGGCAAATGTCAATGGGGTTAAATTCGACGGTGTTGATCTTGGGTTATTTGATCCTCATGTAAAATTAGATACTTCGGACGACCATATCAGTTGGGTAGTGGATAAAATCGGGGGCTACGGATTGGATATTGGTACTTTGGTAGCACCTATTTGGCCTCCCGATGGTGGCGCTGCAATGGGCTCTCAGGCAGATCGTGATCGCTTTGTCGATGTGGTAGCTAAAGCTGCAGAGATGGGATATAAGCTCCGTAAACAAGGCATCAGAACCAATAATGTGATACGTATAGATTCGGCATCTAGCGTGGAGGATTGGGCTACCAATCCATTAGAAAATACCAAGCTGATAGCGGATACCTTTCGTAGAGCATGTGATGTAGCTGCAGGCTTTGGTGAACGATTAGCTGCTGAAGGTGAAATTTGCTGGGGTGGAATGCAGAGCTGGCGCAAAATGCTCGATACATTGGAGTTAGTAGATCGCGATAATATCGGGTTTCAAGCGGATATGTCGCATACATTTTTGTATTTACTAGGTTATAATAGTCCTGAAGATAGAATATTGAAAGAAGATTTTCAATGGGATGATCGCGAAGAATTAGAACGTGGTTTGAAGTTTCTGACGGCACAATTGCGCCCTTGGACCATTGATTTTCATGTCGCTCAAAATGATGGAACAGTATTTGGATCGGGCTCACACGATAAAACGGGACGTCACTGCTTACCAACTGATCCTAATGGTAAGTTGGATATTATCAATGATGCAGGCTATTGGTTGAGAGATGATAATGGGCAATTAACTAAAGCATTTGATCATATATGCTGGGATGGTTGTATGTTTCCCAACGAGGTGATGCATAAGCAAGAAACTTGGGATTCTATTTTAGAAACCTTAATTAAAGTACGTGATCAACATGGTTGGTCTAAACATTAAATCGTTATAATTATGCTTAAAAAAGAATTAAGAATAGGGTTGATTGGTTGTGGGTTTATGGGGAGAACTCACTCCAATGGTTATGCTAGAGTACCAAATTTTTTTCCTGATCTCGAATATAAACCTATATTAAAAGCGGTGTGTTCACGTAGTGAAGATAAAGTGAAAGCCTTTGCTGAGCAATGGGGTTATGAATCGTATGAAACAGACTGGCGCAAGCTGATCCAAAGAGATGATATCGATGCTATCGATATTTGTACGCCTAATAATATGCACTTTGAAATTGCTATCGCTGCGGCTAAAGCAGGAAAGATGATTCTGTGTGAAAAACCTTTGTCTAGAACGCTAGAAGAAGGAATGCAAATGGTTCTAGCCGTGGAAGAAAATAAGGTTAGAAATACGGTGTGGTACAATTATCGTAGACTGCCCGCTGTCACATTAGCCAAGCAAATTGTTGACTCTGGCAAGCTGGGTAAGATATTTCATTATAGAACAAATTTTCTTCAAGATTGGACCATCAATGAAAATTTACCGCAAGGGGGACGTGCATTTTGGCGCATGGATGCTGAAGCTGCTGGTTCGGGGGTAACAGGAGATCTGCTCGCTCATTGTATAGATTTAGCAATGTGGTTGAATGGTGGCATTAAGGATGTTTCTGCGATGACCGAAATATTTGTAAAGCAACGTATGCATGAAGAGACGGGCCAATTAGAAGATGTAAAAATTGATGACGCTTGTTTATTTCATTGCCACTTTGATAATGGATCTTTAGGATTATTCGAATCTACTAGATATGCACGAGGCCATAAAGCTTTATTCACTTTTGAAATCAATGGTGAGCATGGCTCATTGCGCTGGGATTTGCACGACTTGAATCGTTTGGAGTTTTTTGATAATGCGGACGATTCCATCGTTAAGGGATGGCGTTCTATTCATGTGACTGATGGGGACCAACCTTATATGAATAAGTGGTGGGTTCCAGGTTTATCTGTTGGCTATGAGCATTCTTTTATTCATCAGGTGGCAGATTTCTTAGTCAGCTTAGAAAAGAATCAACCTTGTCACCCTACATTTAGGGATGCCCTAGAGACGCAAAAAGTTTGTGATGCGGTGATCTCATCTGCGAAAAATAGACGCTGGGAGGAAACTGATGTCGAATGGATAGATAAATAATATATATATTAATCGATTATGAAAATAGTAAAAAAACTAACTTATAGTAGTTTGTGTATTGCTGTGTTATTTGCTTCTCAGGCTTGTAATGGTACTGCTGCTGATAAAAATAATAGCGCTACAGAAGAGGTACCTGACAATGTTGAATTTGTACAGATGCTTGATCAAAATTCCTTAAAAGGATGGAATGGTGATTCTACAATTTGGAAAATGGAAAATGGCATTTTAATCGGTGAGATTATTGAAGGTAGTGAACCCTTAAAGAATAATACTTTTCTAATATGGGAAGGTGGCGAACCGGCTGATTTTGTGCTGAAAGGTAAGTTCAAGATATCCGAATCCGGCAATAGTGGTGTCAATTACCGAAGTGAGCGTGTGACCGAAGTGCCTTATGCATTAAAAGGATATCAAGCTGATATTGATGGGCGTAATAATTATACAGGCCAAAATTACGAAGAACGTAAAAGAACTACACTCGCTTATCGAGGTCAACGTACCCAAATTGCTGATGATAATGACGGCGTAATGGGTGAATCTAAGAATAATGCTTGGACTAATTTGAAAGTAATTGATACCCTAGGTAAAGCTGATTCTTTGAAGGATTTAATTCTATTTAATGATTGGAATGAGATTGAAATTATTGCGGATGGAAATAAACTTTCGCATTATATAAATGGGGTATTGATGAGTGAAACAATTGATGATGACACGAAAAATAGAACTGACAAAGGTTTGATCGGATTGCAAGTGCATGTCGGTCCTCCAATGAAGGTGGAATACAAAGATCTACAGATAAAAATGTTGAAGTAGTCGACATAAAGAAATAGGCATATATATAATGTTATGGGTAATGCGTCATCATAGCCTACACACATAATTATAATCCATAAAAAAAAGGCAAGACCATATAATATGTCTTGCCTTTTTTATGTACTTAAGCGAATATTATAATTCTACTGCAGCAGTAGTTTTTAATACGTTTCTGTAGGTATATTTAGGAAAGATATGTCTTTTTGCAAAACGCATAGGTGAATCTGCATTTACAAATTTCACATACTCATTGCGTGGTACTGCAAAGTATTCATATTGGCTTCCATCAAGGAATGTAATTGTCAAAATACTACCTTTCCAATCGAAATCATTAATAGCAGACGTTTCAATTGTATTTTTGTATATTGGCAATTGTTTTTCTAAAGTTTCGGGACAGATACTAACCAAGAAATGGTAAGCTTCGATCATTTTAACGCTTTTTTCTTCTGCTGCTTTAAGTCCTTCATCGTCATTTACAAATTTGTCAGGATGACATTCTTTCATAATTTGACGGTAACAAGCTTTTAAAGCACTTAAATCAGCTGTTCTATCTACATTTAATAACGTTCTGTAATCTGCTATTTTTTTCATAGGCGCAAAGGTACGTATAATTAATGAATTTATAAGGTAATCTTTAGGATACAATAGGTTGTGAAATTCTAGGTATAGTATAACCTGCTTTATGTCGCCATAAAAGCTTGACCATAGATGGCTTTAACGTAATTTTGTCAATTTCTAGGCTGAATTAGCAGCCTACATTTTTGTCCCAAAGAAACCTTCAGTAAATTATAAAATAGTGAAAACTAAGCAACTCTACGCATACTAATAATCGAAATAAGGTTTAAAAATTTCATACTGTGTATATATGTAAATCGTTATAAAAATAAAGCAGTTATAAATAATACGTTTTAACGGTGAGGTATTGATTAATTATTCGTTTATTATATTAGATTTAGAGTATACTTCATAATAAACCTCAAATGCACATAAACAGCATTAGATAATCCTCTACATTTTTCTTTTAAAAAAAAACAAATATAATAGCGAAATAATTTTTCGTATAATAGTCGTATCACACTTCGTTTCATGAAAAAAACAAACATTATATATTTAATATTGATCGCTGTAATTATAATTACTATAATTTCCTTGCCCTTTATTAAGATTCCTATATCTGTATCTGCTCCAGGAGTTATTAGACCTCAAAAAGAAAATAGTAAACTTATTTCACTTGTAAGTGGTCGTGTGATAGAAAGTAAAATTAATCGAAATAATCAGAAGGTACAGAAAGGTGATACTCTTTTGGTGATCTTTTCCAATGATTTACAAAATAAATTAGAACTTAATCAAAATATGGAAGCTGAGTATAATCAACATATTTCAGACCTAAAATCCCTCTTAGCTAGGAAGTATATAAATATAAAGAGTGTTTTATATAAACTAGAACTTGCCTCCATGCAACAGCGCATATCTGAGGTTAAGTCACAAGCGACATTAGCAAAGCTTGATTTAGAGAGAAACAAAATATTAGTTAAACAAGGAATAATATCACAAGCAGAATTTGATAAAGGTAAATACACTTATGAACAATTACAGAATCAAATATCATCTATTGAAAAGCAACAAGTCGCGCAATGGAGTTCTAAACTAATAGAACTACAACAGAAACATAAATCTATTGAATCTGATCTACAGTCTTTGCATATAGATAATGAAAACTATGTCATAAAAGCACCTCAAAGTGGTACTGTAACTAACTTTACAGGTGTTCAGCAAGGAAGCCAAGTTATTCAAGGGCAGGAAATATTAGATATATCGCCAGAGGAAAACTTGATTGCAGAATGTATGATCCCGCCAAACGCAATTGGTTATATTAGGAAAAATCAAAATGTACGCTTTCAAATAGACACCTATAACTATAATCAATGGGGATTCTTAAATGGAACAGTACAAGATATTGACTACAACTTGATTTCTAATCAACAAACAGGAACTTACTTTAAAATTCGTTGCAATATAACAGCAAATTTCTTAAGCCTACCAAATGGTGATAAAGTTTTTGTAGGCAAAGGAAATACATTTACTGCTCGTTTTTATTTGGTAGATCGTACACTTTGGCAATTATTATTCGACCGAGCAGATGAAATTTTTAACCCTAACTTAAGTCTGTAAAAACCTTAACCTATTTTAAATGAAAAAATCACCAGTACTTATCAAACAACATGATATTCGTGACTGTGGAGCTGCGTGTCTTGCTTCGATTTCGAGTTATTATGGGTTAGATCTTCCAATAGCTAAAATAAGACAGTATTGTCACACCGATACACGAGGAACAAACGTACTCGGTATGATTCAAGGGTTACAAGAATTAGGCTTCACTGCCAAAGGTGTAAAAGGAGGAATTGATGCGTTACCAAACATCCCTTTACCAGCAATAGCACACGTTGTTATGGATGGACATCTTCATCATTATGTTGTAATATATCGGGTTTATAAAGATCAAATCACAGTAATGGATCCTGGTCTAGGAAAACTACTAAAGTATACTATAGAAGAGTTTCAAAAGATCTGGTCTGGGGTTTTAATTTTATTAGAACCTAATGAATATTTTACACAACGAAATGAAAAAACAAGCTCATTCAAAAGGTTTTGGAATCTAATAAAACCACACAAATCTATCATTATACAAGCTCTTGTTGGTGCAGCTGTATATACTTTACTTGGTTTGTCTACATCTATATATATACAAAAAATAACCGATTATGTCCTTGTAGATGGCAATGTACGTTTACTAAATCTATTATCTGTTATTATGATAGTCATTTTATTCGTGCAATTACTAATAGGTACGATAAAAAGCGTTATGGTATTACAAACTGGTCAGCGTATAGACAAATACTTAATATTAGGCTATTACAAACATCTATTGAGCCTACCTCAACGTTTTTTCGACACGATGAAAGTAGGGGAAATCATTTCTAGGGTTAATGATGCTGTTAAGATTAGGGCTTTTATCAATGATGTTGCTATTCAAGCGGTAGTAAATATTTTAATCGTCCTTTTTTCTTTTGCTTTGATGTTTTCTTACTACTGGAAGCTCGCATTAATTATGCTTTTGGTTATTCCTTTTTATGTTTTTGTGTATTGGTTATCCAATAAACTGAATAAAAAAGTAGAACGTAAACTAATGGAAGAAGGAGCTGATCTTGAATCTCATTTAGTAGAATCTCTCAACTCGGTTAAAACCATTAAACAATTTGGTATTGAAACTTATTTTAATAGTGGAACGGATCAAAAATTTAGTCAGTTATTAAAAAGCATATATAAATCCGTATTAAATAGCCTATTTTCAGGAACATCTAGTGAGTTTCTTTCGCGACTATTTACTATTATTTTACTTTGGACAGGGTCTTATTACGTAATTGATAGAACAATTACACCTGGAGAACTATTATCATTTTATGCTTTAATCGGTTATCTAACAGGACCTATTAGTCAATTAATAGGTATGAACAAAACATTACAAAATGCTTTAATCGCAGCAGATCGTTTGTTTGAAATAATGGATTTAGAGCGAGAGGAAAATAAAGAAAAAACAGATATTATTAGTGATCAAATAGGCGATATTACTTTTGAAAATATCCATTTTTCCTATGGATCTAGAGTGAAGGTTTTCGCTAATTTTAGCTGCCGATTCGAAAAAGGTAAGATGACAGCAATCGTTGGCGAAAGTGGAAGCGGTAAAACAACATTAGGTTTATTACTGCAAAGCCTATACCCTGTTCAATCGGGAAAAATTTCTATTGGAAATTATGATATTAAATATATTTCTAATCATTCACTTCGAGAACGAATTGCTGTTGTTCCTCAACAAATAGAACTTTTCTCCAGTAATATCATTGAAAATATAGCAATAGGAGATCAAACACCTAACTTTCAACAGGTCATAGATATTATCAAAGAACTTGATATGGTGAATTTTATTGAAAAGCTACCATCGGGATTAGAGACATACATAGGTGAAAATGGAACAATGCTTTCAGGCGGACAAAGGCAACGAATTGCTATCGCTAGAGCATTATATAGAAATCCAGATATATTAATCTTAGACGAAGCTACATCCGCTCTTGATTCTGAAACAGAATTAGTAACACAACGAGCTTTTGACAAATTACGAGCAACGGGAAAAACATTACTTGTTATTGCACATCGACTTAGCACTATTTCTAGTTCAGATCATATTATTGTTATGAAAGATGGTCAAATTGTAGAACAAGGAACACATAATTATTTACTATCCATCGAATCTGTGTATAAAGAAATGTGGAAGAAACAGTCTATTGTATTAAACTAATGAAGTATTTCTTATTTATCATACTATTCTCTTTGCTAAAATTAGATGTTTTTGTACAAAAAAGATGGTCTTTAGAGGAATATTATGCTGTACAGCATAATATTCCTCTAAAACGTCAAGATATTTTAATCGCTATAAAAAACCTTGACCATGATATGGCATTACGAGAGCGATTACCTTCTGTAGGAGGTTATCTAAATGGATATAGTACTTTTGGACATTCACAAGATGTTTTTGGAACTATTCAACGTAATGATAACTTTAATAGTAACCTAGGGATCAATTCCGAAATAGTACTATACCAATATAACTACTTTAGAAATCAAGCTAAAAAAGCAACCATACAGGCGGATCAAGAGCGTATAGAAAAAGATATATTAATAAGAGATTTAACATTAAAGGTATTACAAGGATATTTAGAAGTATTATTGGCTCAATCCTTAGTCAATTCACAAGACTCTGCAATATATTTTTCAATTCAATTATTAGATAAAACAGAAAAAAGTGCTAAAGTAGGTGCTACTGCTCCTGCAGTGGTTTCTGAAGTTAAAGCAACATTAGCTAGAGAAAAACAACAATACCAACAATACCATAAAGAGCTGCAGTTAAAAAAAATGGCATTAGCTCAACAGATGAATTACCCTGATTACAATCAATTAAACATATATGATCCACAATTGGGAAAAGATGTATTTAATAAAAAAATAGAAATTCATAAAGATTACGAGGTGCAATCTGCTCTTGCTAAAAATCCAATATTTCTAAAATACAAGAGCCAACTGCTTGAATTAGATATAGAAGATAAAATTATAAAATCAGGAAATTATCCCTTGATAAAAGGATCAGCAAGTCTAGGAACAACATACTTTAATGCTTTTAAAGCTAATAATACAAGCCCTCTATTCACGCAAACAAAAGACAACTTTGCTCAACAAGTAGCTGTAGCTGTTACTATACCAATATTCAATAAAGGAAAATCAAAAAGGTTACTACAACAAAACTCCTTACGCAAAAACGAGATAGATTTATTGACTCAATATGAAGAAAATCAACAAATACAAATGCTTCAAAAGGTTGTTATAGATTATCAAGAAAATATTAAACAATATGAAATATCAAAAGAAGCTTTCTTAGCTACAAAAGAATCTTTAGAATATTCAAATCTGAGTTTTATTGCAGGGAAAGTATCTATATACGATGTCAATAACATTAAAAACAATCTGATCAAGACAGAAGCCGAAATGATTCGAGCTAAATACAATACATTATTTAGTCTATTGACACATAAATACTTTATTACAGGATACATTAACTAATTGCAACCATTTAAAAATTTGCGCTATGAAATTGTACTTATATATAGATAGAATAAACCTTATTAATAAGCTAATCAGTCAATCTAAAACAGGAAATCAGAGCGAACTCGCAAAACGTTTAAATATTTCCATCTCTAGATTGGCACGTATAATTGAATATATGAAGGATCAAGGTGCTCCAATAAAATTTAATAGAGCTAGAAATACATATTATTACGAAAGTAGATATTCAATCAAAATTGATGTTAAAATTGAAAAAATAAGTGAACAGGAATTAAAAGACATAAATGCTGGAATTAACTTTTATTCAAACAATTACATAAATGCTTTTTTTGTGCATTGATCTAAAATATCTTAGTGTTATACTATTAAATATAGTATAGCAGGATTCCGAAAAGGCTAAAAATAGAGTAGGTATAACTATTTATAAATAAAAAATATGAAAAATTTAGAAAAAATTCAAGTCGTAGAATTAAGCAATGATGATTTAAATAAAATTGAAGGCGGTTCTTGGGGCCCGTTTAATTTTGGTTTTAGAATTTTCATGAGACCAGGCTTTATTATCTGGGAAGCACAGCAAATGTCTTAATTAATAATTTTATTATGATATTATTACATGTTATTTACGGAATCATTACCTTAATAAATATTATTCAACTGATTTACCTAGTTAAAACTGGAAAATTCCGATATTGGTTGAGAAAGTATTAGAAAGTAAATACCACCCTTAATGAATATGTTTTTTTTGTAGAGAGTGTAAACTGAACTGTCGTGTATCATTTAGCCTATCTTACTCCTTTGGTAGGAGTAGCATAAAGAAACTAAAAGAAAAGGAATTAGGAAATGAAGATCTAATACAAAGAGTAAAATAACAGTAGACTTACCTATCTTTTAAAGAGATTTATGGCTACATCGTCATTGCCGGCATATTCGTTTTTATACTCTTGCTATTTTACAAAAATCCACTTCGAGGTTATTCTAAGCCTACAATAGATATCGTTGCTGATGCCGTAGAACAGGATGGTGCAATAGATTGATAATTTAGTTTTGTTTAATGTGATTAAGCCTGATAGCGGATATAGCTATTAGGCTTTTCTTGTTAAAATAGGTATCTTAGTGCTAACGCGAATATGCATATATGATAGATAACAAGCTTATATTTGACAATCAAAAACAGTATTTCAATTCTCAAGCGACCAAATCGACAGATTTTCGCCTTCGTGCATTGAAAGCTTTGAAGTCTGCTATCCTTGATAAGGAACCGCAAATAGTTGATGCCTTACGCAAGGATCTTAATAAATCGGAGTTTGATACTTTCTCTACGGAGATAGGGATTTTGCTGGAAGAAATATCATATGTTACCAAGCGGCTACAGAAATGGGCTAGACCACGAAAAGTCACAACAGCACTTACTCATTTTGGGACTAAGGGCTTGCAGTATCCGGAGCCTTATGGTGTTGTCTTGATTGTAGCGCCATGGAATTATCCTTTTCAGTTGGCTATATCGCCGCTAATAGGGGCTATAGCTGCAGGCAACTGTGCTGTTATTAAGCCATCGGAGCTTACGCCCAATACGTCTGCAGTTATTGCGTCTCTTATATCATCTATATATGATGAAGAATATGTAGCAGTGGTCGAAGGTGCTGTGGAGACGAGCACGTCTTTATTAACACTGCCCTTTGATTATATATTTTTTACCGGTAGTGTAGGTGTTGGCAAAGTAGTGATGGAAGCTGCAGCGAAGCATTTGACTCCTTTAACATTAGAGTTGGGGGGTAAGAGCCCATGTATAGTACATCATGATGCGGACTTACGACTGGCAGCAAAGCGCATTGCTTGGGGCAAATTTTTGAATGCTGGCCAAACGTGTATAGCTCCTGATTATATATATGTGCAGCAGACAGTGCATGATACTTTTATAAGTTATCTAAAAGAAGCTATTCATACCTTGTATAGTGACAATGCCCTTGCCAATGAAGACTATGTACGTATAGTTGCTAAGCGTCATTTTGAACGTCTCCTAGATTTTCTGCAGGATGGTGATATTATAGAAGGTGGTCGCTATGATGCTACGACCTTGAAGATACAACCCACGCTATTGACAAATATAACATGGCATGACAAGGTGATGCAGGAGGAGATATTTGGCCCAATATTGCCTATACTTAGTTATTCGTCTCTAGAGGAGGTAATACATACCGTTCAAAGTAAGCCACATCCTTTAGCATTATACCTCTTTTCGACAGATAATAAAGCGGTAAACAAAGTGATCCATCAAGTGGAGTTTGGTGGTGGCTGCATCAATGATGTTATTTATCATATCGCAACGCCTTATTTGCCCTTTGGTGGCAAGGGGAGTAGTGGGATGGGAGCATATCACGGGAAAGCTAGCTTTGATACTTTTACGCATTATAAATCTGTACTAAAGCAAACAAATTACTTCGATATCCCTTTTAGATATCCCAATAACAAATTTGGCTTACGTATACTCAAGATGCTTTTTAAATAGGGGTAGGTCTATTTTTTGTAATCATGATATAGCGGTCTTTAGCTGTTGTGTAGGATGCTTATTTTTTAGATTGTTACATGCCAATTTTTGTCCTTAGCAGAAAGTGTTTATACGTATTGTGTGCAGCTAGTTGAAATTGTTTTTAGTAAAATATATTCTTAGAAATACAGAATATTTGTATACTTGTTGTTGATTGTCATTGCTATCTAGCGTTGCTGTCATTGTGCCAATTTTACCTTTTTACATCTCCTACAATCAATAGTATTATGAGAATATTTATAGCATTGGTTTTACTTTTTATTCAATATTCGTCCTTTGGACAAAATACAGTATATCGTACCATAAATGATGTACCATATACCACGCGCGAAGATGCCTATAGCAAAGAAAAAAATAAGCTCGATTTTTGTTTTCCCCAAGGGAAAAAGGATTTTGTAACGCTCGTATGGTTTCATGGTGGTGGCTTGACAGGGGGTGATAAGGAGTTGCCACAATATCTATTGGATAAAGGAATCGCTGTAATAGGAGTAGGATACAGGTTGTCACCGAATGTTAAGGTGGCTGAAATAATAGACGATGCTGCAGATGCTGTAAAGTGGGCTTTTGATCATGTAGAAAAATACGGTGGCAGCAAGCATAAAATTATCATCGGAGGGCATTCGGCAGGAGCTTATTTGGCACTGATGGTAGGTTTAAATGCCTCTTATTTAGATAAAAGAAATGTAAAAGCCAATGATTTGATGGGAATAGCGGCTCTAAGCGGACAGGCTATCACCCATTATACTGCACGTAGTGAAGTAGGTATTGCTGGATTACAGCCTACTATCAATGAGCTAGCGCCATTATTTTGGGTACGTAAGGATGCACCAAAAATCTTGTTAATAACCGGTGATCGTGAATTGGAATTAATGGGTAGATACGAAGAGAACGCCTATCTGATGCGTATGTTGCAACTTAATGGACATCAGGATGTCGAGCTTTATGAATTGGCTGGTTATGGTCATGACATGACCTATCCTGCATTTCCGATAGTCATAAATACCCTCAATAAATGGTCAAAATAGATAAATAGCCCTATGCTGTATATCTGAATAATTAAATAACCAAATCGTCTTTTATAATCTTTATATATTAACAGCAAAGGAAATATGTTTTGCTATTTCCTTTGCTGCTGTTCAGCACCTTAATTATAATTAACTTGACTGCCTTTTTCCAAGTCTTTGGTAACGGTCACTGAGCGTGGCATTCGCTCTTTCAATTCTTCGACGTGCGAGATGATTCCCACGACACGATTTTCTTGATGAAGGTATTGCAAGGTATCGAATACGGTATTTATACTTTCATTGTCCTGTGTACCAAAGCCTTCGTCTATAAAGAAGAAATTGCGATCAGCTTTATTCAAGGCTTGTATATTTTCAGCTAATGCTAATGCCAGGCATAAGGAGGCTTGAAAACTTTGTCCACCTGATAATGTCTTGACAGAGCGTTGGTAACCATTGTTTAGGTAATCTTTAACTTCAAATTCATTCGCTTCATTTACACACAATGACAATTGATTTTTTGTCAATCGATGGAAGCGGTTATTTGCAATTTCGCATAAGCGTTCTAAGTGTATGCTAGATACGTAATTTACAAAACCATTGCCCTTAAACATATTGTCTAATATCTTCAAATTATCTTTGCGCGCATTAAGCTGGCTGTATTCTTGAAGTAAATTGGATTTTTTGTCAAGCTCAACAATAAGATTTTGAAGTTCTTTTTCTATAGCCCCAGTTTTACTGATTTGTTTTTCTAATTCAGCCTTATACCATTGCATCTGCTCATTTGTGTGTACAAATAATTCTTCTGAATAGTTGTCCTCTTTTGTGATTTCTTGAAGCTCATAGATGCGCTCTGCAATGCTATTTATACGCAAGTAAAACTGCTGGATGGTTTGTCGTAGTGATGATGTATCTATTGATTTACCCAATATTGCTTTTACCTGTGTGATGTCCGCAAAATTGAACTTATTTAATAAGCTATTGATAGTCGATTGCAACAGTTGTAATTGTGCATTATACGCTTTATACTGCTCTTGTGATTCGCTCAATTGTCCTACTACGGTCGCAAAAAGCCCTTTGTCTTCTTGGATTATAGTGGTCCATTCTTTATACTGCTGATCTACAGATTTTATCTTCTCTTCCAATTGATTGAACTGTATGATTAGCTCCATCTTTGTCAGCTGCGCAGAGCTAAGATGTTTCAACACGGTTATCTGGCCGAGGTTTTGCGTAATCTTAGCATCAAGTATTAACACTTGATTTTTGAAGTCTTCTAATGATTTCTCATATTTATTTACTTTCTCTTTTGTAGCCTGAATTTCTATTCTCAAGTTTTTAATAGTAAGCTCTTTTACTTCTATCAGCTCTTCTAATTGTTTAATAGCTGATTTCTGTTTCTCGAAAAGATTCCTATCAGTTTTATCAAATTCCGGCCAATGGAATTGTTGGTGATGATTAGCCAAATTTGAAGATACTTGAGCTTGTTCGCTGAGTAAAGTTTTTTCTTGCTCTTGCTTATCTACTAGGTATTGTGCAGCTGTAGTAAGCTCATTTTGCAGGCGACGATATTGCTGCTCTTTATCTGCCCATGTTTTTTTGATAGCTTTAAGTTCTTCTAGCTCGTCTGTCACGTCCGCGGCATGCATGATGCTGGGGTGTTCTGCAGAACCACACAAAGGACATGGTTCGCCATCGTTAAGATTCAGAATATAATGAGAAAGCTCTTGTTTCAGGCGCAGCGCTGTCTCCCTATCTTGTATAGATTTTTGCTCCTCCTGAAGGCTATTCCACTGCATTTGTAGACTATCTTGCCAAGTACCTAGTTCCAAGTTGTTAGCAGCAAAAGTTTCTTCAAGTTGTGCTATATCTTGTTTGTGATTTACCAATCGCTTCAAAAGTGTATCTTCTTGACGGAGGATCTCATCTAATGTTTGGTACCAGGATTCAATAGCCAACAGCTCAGATGTGTTAATGCGCTTTTTCTTTAGCTGCTCTAGACTGCTTTCTTCTTCTGATAGTTGAATCAATAATTGTTGCTCTTTGGCTTTGGTCTCTATTACGATAGGTGTACCCTTATCAATACGTGTGAGCACCTCATCTTTATTGTGAATTAGATCAACATTGGAAACCAACAATTGGTACTCATTGAGCTGTCTTTTGTAATTATCCAAATTGTTGTAATCATTCTGTATATTGGATATTTGCTGCTGTGTGCTGTCAATCTTTGTACGCAACAGCTCCTTGTTATCTTGTAGTCGTTCTATTTTTACTAATAATTGCCTCTTTATGGAAGTGATGTGATGCAAGTTGTTGATGTGTTCACGAAAGTGCAATGACACAGACTCATATTCGTTTACATCATTTTCATATTGTTTGATTTGAGATTGTTTAGCGTTAAGTGTATTCCACTCTTGTTGCCTAATGTATAGGTCTTGGCGATTCTCTTTCGCAATAGCTAGCTTTTTAAATGTCTCTGACCATTGCTCATAGGCTAACTTGATGTTTGCCAAATCTATTCTTGCTTCTTCAAGCTCTTTAATCTTTAATTCTTTTGTTTCCTCCGAAACCTCTTCAAATCCCGTTAGTGCTCCCTTCAGATTTTCTACCTTCTTGTTGTTTTCGGCTTGCAGATAGCCCACTTTAGGGCCTAAATCATACTGATTTAAGAAAAATATCTCTTTCATCATATCTGATCGTTCTTTACCTTTTAGCTCCAAAAATTCCTTAAATTGTCCTTGAGGAATGATAATGGTTCGTCTAAAATTGGGGTAGGAAAGGTTTGTTACCAAAGCACCATCAGCAGATTCCATAGGAATCCATGTGTCATTTATCCATTCATAAGCAAGTCGATCTATTGTGGTGGTATCTTCAAAGCGCTTGCGACGTTTCCATTGTACTATAAATCTAAATTTCCTGTTTTCAAAATTTAAAAACTGAAAATCTATTACTGCTTGATCTGATTTTAGGTTTAACATGTTATAGGCACGTTTCTCCTGCTTATTGAGACGTTCGGTTTCGCCATATAAAGCATAGCTGATAGCCTCCAAAATAGAAGATTTCCCTGAACCTACATTGCCGAAGATCCCAAATAGACCTGCTTCGGTCAGTTTAGTAAAATCGATCTCCTGCTTTTCTTGATATGAATATAATCCTTCTATGCTTAAATATAAGGGTAACATCGCTTAATCCTCCGTTTCTTTTTGTTGTGCCAACACCTCCCTAAATAAAGCATATATCTCTTCATTGGGTTCTTGGCCATGTTTAGACTTAAAGAAGTCTTTAAATAAACTATTAATATCTTGATCCAATTTGACGATGGCTTTTTCTGCTGTAGATTGTTCTTGCTTCGTCACGATAGGTATGATATGTATGATGCCATCGTGTGCCTCATGCAGGCTTTTGAGCTCCTGCGAAGTCAAAAATGTATCTGTCACTATCGTCAATTCTACTAGTGTATTTGGATTATTGCGTAACCATTGAACGGCAGTATCGATATCTGTGAAGCGCTTGCGATGTAATTGCTTTCCTTTGGTCAATGGAATTGCAGTCACTTGTGCTGCTTTATTGGGCTCTACTTCTATGATAACGACTTTTTTTGATTGCCCAGCTTCTGCGAATGAATAGCATAGCGGTGAGCTTGAGTATAATACAGGATTTTGATGGCCCTTTATAAATTGATAACGATGCAAATGACCGAGTGCCGTATATTGTATCTGTGCTGGGATAGCGTCGGAATAAATGATATCTGCATTGCCAATTTTTATTGGTTTTTCACCTTCGGGTTCTTCCAATATCTCCCCCTCACGCTCCAACATATAGAGATGTGCTGTCAATATATTGACGCCATTGTTGTCACAATATGTGTCGGCCAACTTAGCCCAATTCTCTTTGAGTACTTCGTTTAACAATTCAGCTTTATTCTCAATACCCAAAAATTGCTTCAATCGCAATTCATTGGCATATGCTGTCGTAAGGATACGTACTGGATAAGGGGTGTGATTCATTTGTATCTCTACAAATCCTTTGTCCGACTTGCTGATCCTGTAATTTTGATCCATGATGAATGGTTTAACCACAGCATGAGGGTAGCCAATAAATAATATACCACATGCGCGAGCCAATGGGTCGGGTGAATCAATACGATCGGGTGAATCGTGATTGCCAGCTATTGCAATAACGGGGCGCTTACCATTATTAGTAAGTCTTTTTAGTGTTTGATATAATAATTCTGTCGCTTCGACAGGAGGATTGAATGCGTCAAATAAATCGCCTGCTACCAGCACAAGGTCAACTTGCTGCTGATCTGCAATTTGGCATATTTCTTCTAAAACTTCCTTTTGCTCTTCCAATCTTGATATGTAATCAAGACGTTTGCCTAAGTGCCAGTCAGCGGTATGGAGTATTTTCATCTTTGCAGAACTGTATTTTGATATGGTTTAAAAATACAGAATTTTTAGACAGTTTACCTCTTCTATGCTGAGGAAAATTCAGGTTATTAAGATAAAAA
This sequence comes from Sphingobacterium rhinopitheci, assembly GCF_022627575.1. Lineage (GTDB taxonomy): Bacteria > Bacteroidota > Bacteroidia > Sphingobacteriales > Sphingobacteriaceae > Sphingobacterium > Sphingobacterium rhinopitheci. Next base: position 9,393 of record NZ_JADEYQ010000014.1, on the reverse strand, counting down.
TATGCATCAAGCGCGTAACTCATTTATTAGCATTTAATTACCCTTGGATCTTAAAAACTATATTATTTTTTTGTTTAAGTTATTTATGTCAATTCCTTTGCTTTCATTGCTATACTATTTTTTAAACTTATGTAGTGGAAGTGTTAAAGCTGACTTCTTTTGTCATGCATGCAGTATTTCTATTTTCTATTTTTGGTAAATTAGATCATGTGTACTCATAGCGGACTTTGTTTAGTGTATAATGTAGTATCTTTCAGATACTTTAGCGATTCTTACCTCAGGTAGTTTTAAAGTAGGTAATGAGTTTCTGCTTTTCGCTGATTTTCCTTCAGCATAAAAATGTCACCTAAATATTGTAGGTGACGTTTTTGTATCTTATATGCTAGTGTATTTTACTTCAGAGCGATAGTTTTGGGTGTGTCTTTACCATTATGACAGATATTATAAGAAATATTATGAATAACACCGTTATGTTTTTCGTAAAAGTATTTTTTGTTGATTTTATTTGTCATTTTCATCATCGCACGTGCTACATCTTTGTTTGGATTTGTATCACTAGGTTTCTATTAATGTCGCTATAACGCCCATTATTACCGTTTTATTTTTCATCATTTTTTTTAGTAATAAAATCGATTAGATGCTATATGATTGCATGAGCAATATTTGTAATTCTACAAACTCATCTCTTTAATATGTTTCAGGATGTAATCAATTTATTTCTTTAGGTTTTCATTTTTTTATAAATAAACTATAGCTAAAGTATTATTTATGGTTTCGTAATTCTGATTGTTGTATCCATATGTCGCACTGCTGAGGCCTTCTAATTGCATGTGTCCACCATTTGTCCACCCTAAAATATGGCTTGAATACTAAAAAGAAGCTACTTTTGATCTTTCTACCTAATAAAAATACAAGTATAAGTAATGCTAAAAATAAAAGTTACTTTTTTAATGCTGTTATGCATATTGACAAGTCGTGGTCAAGATGATAGTCTATTACAAGCAAATCATTTTTCTGCAGGAAGTATTAGTATTCAAACTAATATTTCGACATGGTTGTTAGGTGTACCTAGTTTAGGTATTTCTTATAAGCCCAGCGACAGATTGGAGGTTATGTTAGATGGAGCATTCTCACATTGGAAGTATACTAAGAATGGCTTACCATATTATTGGAGGAATTGGAATATCTCTCCTCAAGTACGTACTTATATCAATGCGGACAAAAGCACCTACTTAGGATTACAGTATTCTATGGGACAATCTATCCTTTCGAGACAATTGAGCAAGTATAAAGGAGGAGGAATAACAATAGGTAAGCAATATTATGCAGGTAAAAAATTATTAATTGATCTTGGTATTAGCTTTGGCTACTTGAAACTTACGGATCGCTTTAGTTATACTTATAGTAACAACGTGTATTATAAAAATCGATCAAAAGAAGATCTGAACTATTGGGGCCCTACAGCATTATCTATTCGTTTATCAAGAAAAGTAAATTAATTATGACTGCATATAAAAACATAATTCAATCATTTAGCACTTTAAGTAAGTCTTTTATAGCCCTTTTTTTATTGGGATTAATGTATTCATGCTTTGATATAGAATTAGTTGATCGCGCCCAATTAAATATAGTGACGCAATGGGAAAAATTGGATGCTGATGTAACTGTGCCTAGTAGTTATACCGTTGAAATTGGGCAGGAGAAGCTAAAATTTTCAGGTGCAAGTAACCCATTACCTGATTTATTACCTGGTGATTATAAAGTGGTAGTTTACAATGATGCATCCCATCTTTCTGTTAATAATAATATAGCAACAGTAACACAATCGAATGGTCTAGTAAATTCGATGCCGGGATGGTTTTTTTCCGCTGTAACGAATGTTACCTACAATGATAATGTGGTAGACACTATAATAGTTCCTATGAAGCAACAAATCCGTGAATTGCGTATTCGCTTACATGCTGAAGGTGGCTCCAAAGAAAATATAAAAGAAATTCAGACCAAATTAACAGGTGTTGCGGGGTCATGGGATTTAATGACAAATACAGCAACAGGCAATGCTAGGGAAATTGCTCTTCCTTTTGTAAAACAAGCAGATGGTACTTGGTTAGCAGTTGTACGTTTGTTAGGAATAGTTGGAAATCGGCAAACTATTGTTGGAGAAATTATCTTTGATAATGCAGTACCGAAAGATTTACATATAGATACAGATATTAGTTCAAGTTTGATAGATTTTAATGTAAATAAATATCTACCATTAGGATTTACAGGAAATATTGAGACGCCAACGCAAGCTGGTTTTACAGGGAGTATTACCGACTGGAAGCAAATAAGTCAGAATGGCATAGCTTGGTAAAATCCAAGTATAGTAGTTTTATATGCGTCTTTTTACTGCTGAGGTGTAAAAGTAAATTTTGATGTTGTGAGGGACAACTTCATGGAGATAAGGAAATATACGAATTAATAAATGGGGTAGAAGCACGTTTTTAATGTGCAAATACACGGATAGATTACAGAATTATGGAAGATAATGGATATGTCTAAACGAAATCATTAGGACATATCGATACGCCGAAATTCATATATACATATATTATTATTTTAAATAAATTACGATGAAAAGACAATTTGTTGGAGCAATTACAATATGCTTAATGTTATTAGCGTCTTGTGCCAAAGAGACGGTGGTGGATACAAATGATTCAATCAGTTTTACAGGAAAAATCACTAACCTACAAGCGGTTGCTGGTCCTCTGACTACTAGCCCATGGAATACTAATGATAATATAGGTGTATTTATGGTAGATAATGGCAGTAATAATGTCACAGAAAATACTATAAATCGTCAATATACATTTTCAGGAAATCAATTTATACCTTCATTGGGCAATGAGATTTATTTTCCTGTCTCTAATACAAAAGTTGATTTCATAGCGTATTACCCTTATAATCCAACGTACCAATTGGGATTACCAGTTGTTTTGAGTTTTAATGACCAGTCTAATATTTCTAGATTAGATGTGTTATATGCCAAGTCAACTAATGCTGGTGCGGGGTATAACAAAACTGGAGCTACGAATGTACCCTTAACATTTGAACATGTATTGAGTAAGATTATTATACGTCCAATAGCCGGAGAGGGATTAAGTTCAACGGAAGCTTCTTGGGGAAATATGTTAGTAGAAATTAATGGCCTGCATACAAGGTGTAATTTTGATTTAATAACAGGTTTAGTTTCTTCCCCACATTTACAAATACCATTTTTGCCCTATACGCGCACGCCAGGGGTAGCATATGAGGCTATTGCAATTCCTAATGAATATACTCAAGCTGGGTCATTTAGTTTTAAGTTTCAAGTTGGGGGCAATACATACGTGTTTAATAGTCCTGCAAATGAAAGGTTTGAGCCGGGTAAAGAATATACTTATACAATTACGGTAAATAAAACAGGTTTGGTGGTAGGTAATGTAACTGTAAATAATTGGACAAGTGTGTCTAGAACAGGTACGGCTAATTAATAGCAAGATTAAGTGTATTTGTTTCATTAAATATAGGTACTCTTTTATTTATGCATCATGTTTGATGGATTTAATGCGGATAGGAGAGATACATATTATGTTTTAAATTCAAAAAGTAAGCTATAACCATTATTAATACTAAATAGGGTCAATTTAATCTATAGAATTGGCCTTATTATTTTATTTTGATTTTTAAGTGAAGTTATTCTAATGATCTACATTGCTATATTAACTCTTATTTGCAATAAAGCTTGCTTTTATATAGATGAAAAATCAATATTTACGGGAAACCGTAAGGGATATTCCTCTTGCTAATGTATTTTTGAGTAGTATAGTGATTAGTCCAAAAGTGCTAATAAGTGCTTTTCTACCTAAAGAATATATAAAGAGTCTTTTTATAATAGTCAGCTCCTAATCCACATATGTAGCGCTAAAATTTTTAGTATTTAAAAGTAGTATAATAGATTACCTAATCCTAAAAAGTCCTTAAATGGATGTTAAATGAATTATTCAGCCCATTTTTAACTTATGAAAATTAAATTTTATTTATTATTTTTTTATTGTTTAGTTATCAATTTAGTCAATGCTAACGATGCAATTATTGCCGTCAATGATAGTATTTCAAAAGTAAATACAGAAAGTAATTCGTCTTCTGCAAATAACATTAATATAGTAAAAGAAGATTTCAGCGATAACGTTGGTTTAAAGATTAGTGTTCAACAAAACAGACAAGAGGTGCCAATTTATTGGTATTCTAAATTAGGGTTTCTTTTTTCTTTGTTATTACTTATTATAGGATTTGTTATTTATAGGATTTTTTATAAAAATAGACCTAATCCAGAAGAATTGATATTTGCAGAGCTGCGGACTGAGGTAGAGGAGGACAGTATTAACGATCAAATGGCAATAAATGAACCAAAGTTAGCCTCTTCATCTAATAATTGTGAAGAAGTATATCCTAATAGAGAAAATAAATTTGATTTAGTTATCAATGATTATGAAACTAAATCGATTAAAGCTGCTCTTGATCCAACTGTAAATTGTGCATCAGTTTCTACTGGTGCGTCAGATAATAATTTAGATAATAGGCCTTGTATAGTTAGTAACTTTGCTACTTGTATGCATGATGGGAATTTATTTTTTTTAACATTAAGCAAAGCAAAAAACCAATATACACCTTATATTATAACAGAAAAGAATAATAACTACTACTTTACTATTGACGATACTAATGAGGCAGCTAAAACTAATGCTATTACTTTTTATGAGACTTATTTAGCTAGTTTCTGTGAATTTGTTAATGATTTATCAGCACATCATGCTTCCTTTGAGCTCGTAGATGGTTCCAAAGGTGTATTAGCAAAAATAGGTGATAGATTTACTGTAGTTACGAAATTGAAAATCAAGTTTATTGAATAAAAAAAACAGCTATTCGTAGGGTTGAATATTTGCAATTGCTTGATAATAATATAATTATTTAATATTAAATAGGTTAGGGCTAATGCTCGAAAGCGTAATTTTACCAAGGTATATCTTGCAATTCATCTTCAGTCTCATCCCACTGTTCTACGATATTATTTGGTCTCGTGGTATTGGAGCCAGCACTAATTGAATTTTCCATCTCAATAAAAAGTATGTTAATAGTAGGTTTAATATATTTTCTTTTCATAAGTTATAATATTCACTATAAATTGAATAATTACGAATGTATCTTTTTACTATAGGTTAGTCGTTATTAATTAATTAATAACAATTTATTGTGCTTATAGTATTTACTAAGATTAGAACACGAGATACGGTATAAATACGTTTTGCTATTAAGTTTTTTTGGTAGATATTTTACTTACTTTTTAGCGTTATTATAACTAGGTAAAATAAAGAGTATGTCTTTATTTTACCTAGTTATAGTACCATAGATCAAAGGGAATGTCTAATTTCCTTGAATACAACGGACAGGTCTAGCACCTACATATGATGATCGATTAGCTGTAGTCCTACTCATTGCACTCGAACTAGCAGTAGCCGTGTAAAATGAACGTACATTATTTGAAGCGTAAGAGGTGCTTACGCTGGCAGCTGTTCCTCTATTTGCGATCCCAGCGTTAGAATAAGGAGTGCTATTGCCTGTCACAGATATTCTTCCTTGTGCTGGAAACATAATACGTACGCTAGAATTTCTTTTACTCACTAACCGAATGCCTGTATTGTAACTATTGTCGGCAAAAGTACTGTTCTGAATATTCGTATTATCTAATAGCCTTTGAAGTTCACTCTCTGAAGGTATTCTAAAACCGGTAGGGCAGGGATCATCAGTTCCTCTAAGTGGTGCTAAATCTCTTATCTCTATAGCTGCAGGGTTGCCATTCCAAAAGGCAACTCCAGTTCTACCAGTGCCATTAAATGCTCTTTGGCCAGCAGTCATTGTTCCTGTATAGATATACTGATTATATCCATACTGATAATACCCGCCAAAAGTGGATTGACCATAGTTTTCGGGTGTCGCAGAATTAGCGCCAATGTTGAGTCTCTGCCATACCTGCCCGCCGATACGTACGGCATTGGCATTTAGTATAGCATCTTCTGGTACAACCGTCAATTTCAATGTATAACTGGTACCAGGTACTACGCGCAATCCGCTAACTACAATAGGGTTACTATTGCTTATTTCTCCTATCTTCAGGGTTGAAATAGTTAAAGTACTGTTTGTATTGTTTGCTGCATTTATGATAAATGGAGAGCTTACTAGTGTTGATTGATTCGTGGAGGGGTAATTTATATTTGGCGTAACTGCGGTTGTACGTGATAGTATTGAAGCATCAGACAGTTTAAGTACGGCATTATTGTAGTTTTGGCTAAAACTACTTGAAGGTCTTTCGAGGGTATACCCTGTTGCTGTAGCATCAATTGATACCGTCAATCGGCTAAATACATGCTTTAAAGTTGCATTAATTTCGTATTGTGGCACATCAATTATCGGTGAATCCCATTTATAATACATTAAATCTATATTAGAAGTGGCGACATTAGTTACTGCAACGGTCGCTGTTTCTAGGGTTCTGTTTGCAGGGTTAGCAAATGTAATATCTGGGAGTACTGTTTCGCTACCTACTGAATAGACAATAAATGTGTACCGATTGCCACGGTCTAAAAGTATTTCCGCTGTCGTTCCTTCAGATCCTACGATATAATTTCTCTCTGTATTATACGTTCCATCGGCATTGAATACAGTCATTTTATAGCGTACCTCATTGGGAACTGGTCTGTTTACTAAGACGGCAAAGTTCCCATCTTTTCTAATAATACTATTATTTGTTAATTTATCTGTATTATCTTCTTGTAATTCAATGTCCATATAGTATTCATTGTTTATGGACATGGAACTTTTATTGGGGCTATAATCTGCTCCTCCAACAGCGCTAATATTAGCTGTTTTTTTTGAGTTAATATTTTGCTCTTCAAAAGTAGAGCCTCTTAAGTTTAATTTTAAGGCAACCGACTTGCCATTATTAACTTCTTTTTTGCTACATGCTGTTAGGATTATACTCAAAAGTATAAATAGAATAAGTAATTTTTTCATTAGTAATGTGTTTTAATGAAGTTATTTTGGTATTACCAAGGTATATCTCGCGATTCATCTTCAGTCTCATCCCACTCTTCTACGATATTATTTGGTCTCGTGGTATTGGAGCCAGCACTTATTGAATTTTCCATCTCAATAAAAAGTATGCTAACAGTAGGTTTAATGTATTTTATTTTTCGTTTCATAAGTTATAATATTCACTATAAATTGAATAATTATGAATGTGTTTTTTTTACTATAGATTAGCTGTTTTTAATTATTAATTAATAATAATTTATTATGTTTATAGTGTTTACTAAGGTTAGAACACGAGATACGGCATAAATACGTTTTGCTATTAAGTTTTTTTGGCAGATATTTTACTTAATTTTTAGCGTAATTATACCTAGGTAAAATAAAGAGTACTTATTTTACTTAGTTAGAGTACCATATATTAAAAGGATCGTCTAATTTCCTTGTATACAACGGACTTGAAGCGCACGTACAACCCAAGATCTATTGTCTTCGTTTTCAACCATTCGGTGTGATGTGTTAGTTGCAAAATAGTTTGCACTTCTATTATTCGTATTTATATAAGAGGACCAAATCATAACTTGTGCTCCAAGTAGTTGTCTGCTCGTTAAGGCATATGGTGGAGCTGTACCTCCTGCAGCATTAAAAAGTCCTCCAGCAGGGAATAATATTCTGACGGCAGTGTTCCGTTTACTTACTAAGCGTATACCTGTATTATAGCTGTTTGCTGTAAAACTACGGTCAAATACGACGGTGTTGGCCAATAGTATATTATATTCATTAAGCGTGGGTACTCTAAATCCAACAGGACAGGGGTCGTTAGTTCCTCTACTAGGGTTAGCCTCTCTCGTTGCCGCATTAGTTGACGTGTTGCCATTCCAGTTGATGGGAGCGGTTCTACCGTTGGGATCAAATTCTCTTTGCCCCGCTCCCCCCGTTGGACTACGCACACTTGAACCAAATCCATGCTGATAATACGCTCCAAATGTAGCTTGACCATAGTTTTCGGGTGTTGCTGAGGTTGCTCCGACATTAAGCCTACGCCAAACTTGACCTCCAATTCTTACCGTATTGTTATTTAGTATAGCATCTTCTGGTACAACCGTCAATTTCAATGTATAACTGGTACCAGGTACTACGCGCAATCCGCTAACTACAATAGGGTTACTATTGCTTATTTCTCCTATCTTCAGGCTTGAAATAGTTAAAGTACTGTTTGTATTGTTTGCTGCATTTATGATAAATGGAGAGCTTACTAGTGTTGATTGATTCGTGGAGGGGTAATTTATATTTGGCGTAACTGCGGTTGTACGTGATAGTATTGAAGCATCAGACAGTTTAAGTACGGCATTATTGTAGTTTTGGCTAAAACTACTTGAAGGTCTTTCGAGGGTATACCCTGTTGCTGTAGCATCAATTGATACCGTCAATCGGCTAAATACATGCTTTAAAGTTGCATTAATTTCGTATTGTGGCACATCAATTATCGGTGAATCCCATTTATAATACATTAAATCTATATTAGAAGTGGCGACATTAGTTACTGCAACGGTCGCTGTTTCTAGGGTTCTGTTTGCAGGGTTAGCAAATGTAATATCTGGGAGTACTGTTTCGCTACCTACTGAATAGACAATAAATGTGTACCGATTGCCACGGTCTAAAAGTATTTCCGCTGTCGTTCCTTCAGATCCTACGATATAATTTCTCTCTGTATTATACGTTCCATCGGCATTGAATACAGTCATTTTATAGCGTACCTCATTGGGAACTGGTCTGTTTACTAAGACGGCAAAGTTCCCATCTTTTCTAATAATACTATTATTTGTTAATTTATCTGTATTATCTTCTTGTAATTCAATGTCCATATAGTATTCATTGTTTATGGACATGGAACTTTTATTGGGGCTATAATCTGCTCCTCCAACAGCGCTAATATTAGCTGTTTTTTTTGAGTTAATATTTTGCTCTTCAAAAGTAGAGCCTCTTAAGTTTAATTTTAAGGCAACCGACTTGCCATTATTAACTTCTTTTTTGCTACATGCTGTTAGGATTATACTCAAAAGTATAAATAGAATAAGTAATTTTTTCATTAGTAATGTGTTTTAATGAAGTTATTTTGGTATTACCAAGGTATATCTCGCGATTCATCTTCAGTCTCATCCCACTCTTCTACGATATTATTTGGTCTCGTGGTATTGGAGCCAGCACTTATTGAATTTTCCATCTCAATAAAAAGTATGCTAACAGTAGGTTTAATGTATTTTATTTTTCGTTTCATAAGTT
>NZ_JADEYQ010000013.1 GCF_022627575.1 Sphingobacterium rhinopitheci | reverse complement strand
ATAAATTTTATTTAAAATAAATTTTTATATATCAATTAAATGAACTACATTTGTTCTGTAGTCAGTAATACTTGTTAGAATAGATATTATTATTATTTCAAACAAAGATATTAGCTGTTACTTTTTGTTATCATTATATCGGTATAGTACCATTTTAAGCCTAGAAGCCCTAAAAAATACGAACATCTTTTCTTGCAAACAAATAAGAGTAAATATTAGGCTGTAATAACAAGCTTAGTAATCGGCATATGCCATAAAAATAAATATTTTATAAATTAATACAATACACAATGCAAGAAGGAACAGTAAAATTCTTTAACTCAACTAAAGGTTTCGGTTTTATTACACCAACAGATGGTGGTCAAGATGTTTTCGTACACAATTCAGGTTTAATCCATGATATACGTGAAAATGATAACGTTACATTCGATTTAGAAAATGGTAAAAAAGGTATTAACGCAGTTAATGTACGCGTAGCATAACTTTGATAATTCTTTTATAAAGAAATATACATTATGTAGTGGATAACTGTACAGTTATCCACTATTTTTTTGCTCACTAATTTAGTATTACAAATTGTATGTACACTGCATAATAGCTAAATAATAATTTTATTATGTCAATTTAATTGGTAGTACTATATAAGCAGTTTTTAAGATCTTGTATGCTGTATCCAATAGTTGCCGTCAATAGCACAAACCGTTTATAATTTCCACTAAGTTCTTAATGTATTTGATTGTCGAATTATTAGCACAAATGCAAACTGAGCTTAAGCAGAAGTCCAAGTTGTTTAATAAAGCAATATCTATTTTGGTATATCTATATCTTCAATATTGTAAATTAACGAAGTAATTTCCATAGGTGGGATAGCTTGGTGATATAGCGGTTGAATGTTCCCAGCATGTATTCTCGCCCTTTAAGTACTTTTATCTTTTTTTTGTAACCTTGAATGTTAGGTACAATTTCCCGTGGTATTACTGTTGCCCTTTTGAATAAATCATCGCTTGTAGTTTTAGATTTGGTAATTGACAAAGTGATCATTATTTCGTGGCTTTCATCGTGATGATAGCCAAGAGGCTATTTTTTGTTCACGTATCCTCACTGATTTTTTAACTTTTAATAGTTGATCATCCCATTTTTTTATGGAGGTGTATACATTTGAAAATAATTCTTTCCTTTTCCCTGATGTCGTAAAATTCAAATAAATAGAAAAATCCCCTTGTTTATTGGGTCTTAAATAAATTCGTGTGGTCAAAAAATTCTACGTAGCTGTGGTGATTTGATATTATATAAGTTATCAATTGTTAATAGAGTAATCAAGATGTCTAATTTTTAGATTTTCACATTGATTAATTTTTAGCTATGTATTTCTTGATTTGGAGGGGCCAAAATTTGGTCCCGTTATCGTGGCCCCTTGATGGCTCCTCAGAGAATATAGAAGTATGTTTTTAAAGTATTAGGTCTAAACGCAAAAAACCCGATAAATAGTGCTATTTATCGGGTTTTAAAATTTAATGATTCAATTGATGCCGAGAGCGAGGGATTGGTTTAGCCACACATACCCCAAACACATCCCTAAACCTTCCTAAACCTTCCTGAATCGAACCCGGCTCACCTTTCTGGCTCGAATCTTATTGTGATTTCTATGAAAAAGTACAGTGCTAGATATGCAGAAAAAGGTATTAAAGCAAAAAAGCTTAATCTTTCGATTAAGCTTTTTTAGCCGAGAGCGAGGGATTGGTTTAGCCACACACACCCCAAACACATCCCTAAACCTTCCTAAACCTTCCTGAATCGAACCCTGCTCACCTTTCTGGCTCGAATCTTATTGTGATTTCTATGAAAAAGTATAGTGTTAGATATGCAGAAAAAGGTATTAAAGCAAAAAAGCTTAATCTTTCGATTAAGCTTTTTTAGCGGAGAGCGAGGGATTGGTTTAGCCACACATACCCCAAACACATCACTAAACCTTCCTAAACCTTCCTGAATCGAACCCTGCTCACCTTTCTGGCTCGAATCTTTTTGTGATTTCTATGAAAAAGTATAGTGCTAGATATGCAGGAAAAGGTATTAAAACAAAAAAGCTTAATCTTTCGATTAAGCTTTTTTAGTGGAGAGCGAGGGATTGGTTTAGCCACACATACCCCAAACACATCCGTAAACCTTCCTGAATTGAACCCGGCTCACCTTTCTGGCTCGAATCTTATTGTGATTTCTATGAAAATAACAGTGATAGATAGGCAGGAAATGCATATAAAACAAAAAAGCTTAATCTTTCGATTAAGCTTTTTTAGCGGAGAGCGAGGGATTGGTTTAGCCACACATACCCCAAACACATCCGTAAACCTTCCTGAATCGAACCCGCCCAACCCTTCTGGCTCGAATCTTATCGTGATTTCTAGGAAAATAACAGTGATAGATAGGCAGGAAATGCATATAAAACAAAAAAGCTTAATCTTTCGATTAAGCTTTTTTAGCGGAGAGCGAGGGATTCGAACCCCCGAACCTGTGACAGTTAACAGTTTTCAAGACTGCCGCATTCGACCACTCTGCCAGCTCTCCGTCACAAAAGTAGAAATTTTGGCAAGCTCTTCAAAATATATTTACTTACTATTTGGTTAGTGCTTGATAATGAATACAATTGTTTTATTTGCCTATGTGTTTATTAAGCGTTAAGTACTTCAAAACAATGTTTTTTAATGTTAGAAGCAATTTTATCAATAGGAAGATCGTCTGTATCTTTACCAAAAGGCTCTTCAATAGATTCACCAATTAATTCTATTGTGATCAATACGTAAAAGATAAAAGGTACAGCTAACACAACTAAATATCCCATAGAAAAGACATAACCTATAGGTAGAGTTGCTGAATATAGAATAATGAATATTTTGATAAATGAACTGTAGGCGATAGGGATGGGGGTATTTTTGATGCGTTCACATGCTCCACAGACATTAGTCATCGCTGTAATTTCATCGTTTAATATACGTAGCTCATCACCAGAAATTATCCCTTCATTATACAGGTTAATAGTCTTTTTATAGATTAGTGCAGTTACTTGGTTAGGGCCATGTTTTTTATCGTCCAATGACGAAAGTTCAGGATGCCTTTCTTCATCGAGCATAAATTTAGTATAATCCGATCGTAGATGGTTGTACAATGTTTCGGCAAATAGTGGAATAGCTTTACGATAAAAGCTTCGATTGATCTTATCCTCTGTATCTAACATTGCATTTACTTTGTAGCTCAATGTTCTACTGACATTTGTCAAGGTGCCCCATTGTTTTCGTCCTTCCCACCATCTGTCGTAAGCTGTATTCGTTCTAAAAACTAATATTAGTGATAGTACAAAGCCTAATAAGCTATGCACAACAGTAAAATTACTTAGCGATGATTTGTTTGAAAGCTGTAGATATTCTAATTCTATAAAGGCAATGATCCAAGTAAAGAAGGCTACCAGTATCACCAATGGCACGACGCGCTTCAATTGATCTGAGCGATAAAGGTACTTTAGGCTATTAACCCAATCCTTAGGATTGTAAACTTTCATAAATAATGTTGTTTCCCTAGTATAAAAATTTTATTTTCGATGCAATATGCCAAAAACTACGAAAACGAGCAAACAAAAAATAGACGTAGCAGCTCAGGAACGCAAGCGTTATCTATTATGGAGTATACTGACACCATTAATATGTGTATTAATTTACTCTTTTTGGCATTATCGAACAGCTATTTTCTATTATAATAAGGCATTGTTTAGTACTGATATATCAACAGATAAAGAAAAGGGACGTACTAAGCATGATGCGCGCAATGTCTTCTTGATGACTGAACATGATGATAAAGTTTTTGGAATTGATGTCAGCCAATACCAAGATAAAATTATTTGGCAGAACGTTCACACGATCAACGAACGCTTTGTAATAGATTTTGTGTTTGTACGCGCTACAATGGGAGAGCAGAATGTAGATAAAAGATTTAAGGAAAATTGGGAAGGAGTAAAGGAGATCAATAAATTGAGAGGAGCCTACCATTATTTCAGACCAAATGAAAATTCTACTAAACAAGCAAATAATTTTATTCGTGTGGTAAAGCTTAATCCAGGTGATTTACCTCCCGTATTAGATATCGAAGAGCATCCCCGCAACCAATCTATGGAAAACCTTAAAATTGGGCTTAAGCGCTGGCTCACGTTAATAGAAAGGCATTATAAGGTGAAGCCTATCCTTTATTCTGGAGATAAATATTATACAGATTTTTTGGAAAAAGAATTTAGTGATTACCCATTGTGGATAGCGAATTATAATTTTTGGACGGAAGATCCAAAAGAGCATTGGGACTTTTGGCAGTTTTCTGAAAAAGGATCTGTAAAAGGCATAAAAGGGTATGTAGATCTCAATCTTTATCAGCATAGTATTGCGGATTTAGAGGCGCTTTGTGTTCCGTATAATTAATAGGAATAGTTAAAAAATATTATTACATAAAAAAGAGAATTATGGCTAGTTTTAAGGAGTTATTACAGAAAAATAGTGTAGTATTGGTAGATTTCTCTGCTGAATGGTGTGGGCCATGTCAAACATTAGCACCTATCCTTCACGAAGTGAAAGAGCATTATGGCGATAAACTATCTATTATAAAAATCGATGTCGATAAGAATCAAGCATTAGCACGTAATTTTTCGGTGCAAGGAGTTCCAACGATGATTCTCTATAAAGATGGCTTACAAGTATGGCGACAAAGCGGTGTATTGTTGAAAAGTGAAATTGTAAAAATAATTGACAAATTTCAGGTATAAAATAAAAATGGCTGTCTTTGTGAGACAGCCATTTTATTTCAATTGAATACTCTATATAGTAAGTTCTTAGAAAGTAAATTTCACAGAACCATTCCAAGTACGTCCCCAACCAATTAAAACATAATTATCGGTGTTTATGCCATTCCAATTTGTGCTATTAGCTGTAGCTTCTCTATAAGAAGTAGCTTCAGAAATATAGAACTCATTGAATAAGTTGTTTACGTTGAAACGGAAACTGATAGCATTTTTATTACTTACTTGTACTTTGTATGAAATACCAGCATCTACTAAATCATATGATGGTAATCTTAATGTTTGAACTCCATTAGATGGTAAAGCGCCATATAATCTATCATAATATCTGTAATCAGCATCTACTGATAGATTTTTTATTATAGAATATCTAGCACCAGCACCAAATGATGTTTGTGCAGCATCACCAACTTTTACACCTGTCAAGTCTCTAGTCGTAGGATCGCCTAGTGTTTGACGGTTTTCGTTACGTGCGATTGAAATAGCATTACCTTTATAGATCCAATCCCCTATAGAAGCAAAACCTTTGATTGTTAAATTTGTAATTGGACGAACAGCTACATCTAATTCTACACCTTGGTGATCTTGTTTTACACCATAGTTTGTTTGGTAAACTAATTCTCCAGCGTTTAATAAATCTGGGTATTTAGCAATCTGCTCTGCTGTTGCAGGAGCTGAACTACCTGTTACACGGTTTGCCCATGTAGTACGGTACGCATTAACATTAACGTTTACATATTGGTTAGCATATTTATACCCCAATTCTAAACCTAAGATCTCTTCGTTGTCTGCATATGGGTTGACATCATTAGCGTAGTTCATAAAGATATTATTCTGGTATGGTTGACGAGAATAATAACCAGCATTACCAAATAAAGTATGTCCACCTAAACTATAACTAAGACCACCCTTTACGTTATAACCAAAGTTATTTACGTTCTTAGATCTTTCATTTGCTGCATCATATTGGTAATAATCAATACGTACATTTTGTTGCTGTGATACAGACCCTTGGAAGAAAGCTGTGAAACCATTTTTAGCATATTCTATTTGACCAAATAAACCGCCGTAGCGTACAACTTGTTCATAATCCCAAGCTAAACGGTCTTCCTTAGATTTTGGTTGATCCCCAAAAGTTTTCCAAGGATTTGTAGAGTATGTATTTGATGTTGTATAGTAAGTTCTAGATTGAGGGATTAACATTTTTTGTTCATGTGTAATGCTTTTTGCCCCCAAAAGATCAGTTACTTCTCTATAATGCTCACCTTTGTAATCACGTAAATCAAAACCTACGTTGAATGATAAGTTATCATTTAATTTACGGTTATAGTTAGATACGATACCATACCATTGGTGATTGTTCATATCTGCTGCTAAGTAAGGAACTTTTTCCTTTGACGCATCAGTACGTTTTGATTGACCACCACCACTAGCGATAGAAGCATATACAACGGTCCCTAAATTCGATTTTTCATCAATTTTCCAGTCCCAGTTGAAGTTAGCTACTGGCTTATGGTAAAAGTTTTTACGGTAGTTGGTACTAACTCCATTGACTGTCTCAATGTTATCATTATATCTTCTACCATTATCTAAATAAGTCTGCAATTTACCTGTATATCCTTGTTGATGCCATTGAGGCGCACCTGTAACCATTAAGTTTAGATTGTGCTTCTCATTAACTTTGTAACCTACTGATAAGAAATAATTTTGCCCAGCACCAGCTGTTTTGTCCATGTATCCGTCGCCACTCCAGTCAGTTAGCATAGCAGAAACTGCAAATCCATTTTTCATTAAACCTGTATTATAGGCAATAGTTGATTTGCGCAACATATCATTACCTACAGAAAGTTTAACAAAACCACCTTCCTTCATGTCAGCTGATTTAGTAACAAAATTTGTTGTACCACCTACAGAAGAAATTGCTAGTTTGGATGAACCCAAACCACGTTGAATTTGTATTAAAGATGCAATGTCAGTCAATCCACTCCAGTTAGACCAATATACACGACCATTATCCATACCATTGATCGGTTGACCATTTAATAAGAAAGCAGTGTTTGACTGGTCAAAACCACGTGTACTCATCGACGACTCCCCGAAACCTTTGGCTTGACTTGTTACATACACAGAAGGTGTATTTACCAAAGTAGAGGTAATATCTTGACCACCTACTTTTTCTTCAATCTCTTGTTGTGTAATCGTAGAAACAGCAATTGGTGTTTTACGACCTTCAGCGATATCAATAATAGACTTACCTACAATAATGATTTCGTCAATTGATTGTCCTTCTGTTGGTGTTAAGATGATAGTTCCAATTGGTGATTCGTTGTTGAACTTAACAACTTGAGTCGCATGGCCTACAAATTTGATTTGGATCTGGCCATTGTTTTGAGGAGCTGTAATGCTAAAGTTACCATTAGCATCTGTAGAAGTACCTACTTTGGTTCCTGGGATTAGTACAGTAGCACCCGCAATAGGTTGATTCCCATCCGTTACTTTTCCAGTAATCACCTGTTGAGCGAGAGCGGTGTTACTAGCGATCATGAATGCCAAGGTGGCATACACAAGGGTAGATTTTTTCTGCATTTTGAGTTTAAATTTTCAATTGGTTGCAAAGATAACTTTTTAATTTTATTCTAATAATTATTTGAAAATGTATTAATTACAATATCTCACAACCTTATCATTATCTGTCAGTTATTTATTTAAGTTTGCATGATTACTTATTTTTTAGTGGAATAATTCTTTCTAACGCTCGAGTTTTTAAAACTGTAATAAAATTTTATGACATTAATATTACAAACAAATATCACGTACTTAACTTCTTAGTAATTAATGTGTATTCTCTTTATAGTGAATAAATTTGTTTTTTAACATTCGAATTATTAATAATAGTGTATGATTAGTTATTAAATAATTAATTCAGGCCATTATATCTATACATATATGAATATAACCATTATAGGATGTGGATATTAAGTTTGTGTTAAATGTGAAAAAATGTTAAATCTCTTTTTATTTTTGCACTATAATTAAAACTATCTAATTAAATATGAAAAAATCTCTACTTTTTTTCGCATTGATTTTGTCTAGCTACGGCACAATACATGCACAGGTAACGACGAGTAGTATGTCTGGGGTGGTGAGCGAGAGCTCTGGTAATAAAACCTCAGGTGCCACTATTAAAGCGACCCACTTGCCCTCAGGAACTTCTTACTCCGGTTCAGCGAATGCAGCGGGTCGTTTTAATTTAGCGAACATGCGTGTTGGGGGGCCATATCGTGTTGAGGTAACCTATGTCGGTCAAAATCCTTTAGTTTATGATGACGTTTACCTACAATTAGGGCAGCCATTCGTGTTAAATCCTATATTTGGCGAAAGTGCTACTGCTATTGATGAAGTAGCGGTGACAGGTAATAGAAAAAGTAATGCTAATAGGAGTGGTGTTTCTACAAATGTAGATTTGAAGCAGATTCAGGAACTTCCACAAATAAACCGTAGTATTACAGATTTCACGAAGCTTACTCCACAGGCTAACGGAAACTCTTTTGCCGGTAGGGATGCACGTTATAATAACCTTCAAATTGATGGAGCAAATTTTAATAACGGATTTGGATTGAACACTAACCCATTACCAGGGGGGAATTCACAACCTATATCCCTTGATGCTATTGAGGAAATTTCTGTTAATATTGCACCATTTGATGTTACGCAGTCTGGTTTTACGGGAGCAGGCATAAATGCTGTAACTAAATCAGGTACAAATAGCTTTCATGGATCTGCTTATAGCTATTTTAATAATGAAAATTTAAATGGATGGAAAATTAATAAAGAAAATATTGCCTTTACAGATGGTACTAAAAAAAGTTATGGTTTAACTCTTGGAGGACCAATCATTAAAGATAAGTTATTTTTCTTTGTTAGTGCGGAGAAAGAAAAATCTACAGGTGCAAATGCTTCAGGAGCAAATTTATGGACAGCTTCTCAAAATGGTGTTGCTGAGGTTGCAGATAATATAACCCGAGTGAAAGAGTCTGATTTAGTAGCTGTTCAAAATCACTTAATTAACCAATGGGGTTATGATCCAGGTAGATATCAAGGATATGCAAATGAAGCGAATCAATTTGGAAATAAATTCTTAGCACGTATAGATTGGAATATCAGTGATAAGCATAAAGCAGCCTTCCGATATAATGTGCTAAGTGGCGAATCTATGCAGGTTGCAAATGGTACATCTGGACCAAATCCACGTTCTTCTTGGAATAGGGTGAGTGAGAATTCTATGGCTTTTGAGAGTGCAAATTACTCTATCAAAAATGTAGTTAGTTCATTAACTGCAGAGTTAAATTCATCTTTTAATTCTCAACTTTCTAATAAATTTTTATTTACTTATTCCAAAATTCAAGATACTAGAAAAACTCCTAATGATCAGTTATTTCCATTTGTAGATATTTGGGATGGTGGCGGTAATTACATTAGTTTTGGTACAGAGCTTTTTTCTTACTTAAATGAGGTAGTTAACAACAACTTTTCTTTTACTAATAACTTAACTTATATTGGCGGAAAGCATACCATTACTGCAGGGGCTGCTTTTGAAGTTCAAAAATTTGGTAACTCATATACACGTATGGGTACAGGATATTACAGATATGCTTCTGTTGAAGACTTCTTAAAAACAGGTACTGCAAATGAAGTTGCGCCAACTATGTTTGGATTAACTTATCCTTACGAGGGACAAGACACTTATGCGCGAGTAAATTTTGGTTTAGCATCTTTATATGCGCAAGATCGATTTACAGTGACTGATCGTTTTAATCTAACATTTGGTCTTAGAGCAGAGTTGCCTATTTATATGAATAAGCTAACTGCAAACACTTCAATTGATAATTTAGAATTTCTAAATGTTAATGGTGATCCGACTCATTATTCGTCAGGTTCATGGCCCAAATCACGTATTATGCTATCTCCTAGAGTAGGATTTAACTATGATGTTTATGGAGATAGATCTTTGACATTACGTGGAGGTACTGGTGTATTTACAGGACGTGTTCCTTTTGTTTGGTTGACCAATATGCCTACTAATGCTGGAGTATTACAAAACACTATAGAACCAGGTAGTTATGATGATGTGGCTCCATGGATTGGTCAAATCACTTTCCAGCCAAATGATATTTACCATTATGTAAATAATCCAGTATATTATACTAACACTCAAGGGCAACAAGTCACTCCATTCATAACTTCACCATCTGCCGGTGCTCCTTCATCATTTGCTTTAGTTGATGATGATTTCAAAATGCCTTCGGTATGGAGATCTAGTTTTGGTGTTGATTATAAAATTCCTAACACACCAGTGACACTTACCTCAGATATTTTATATACAAAAGATATTAATGGTGTATTCCAATATGGTGCTAATAGAAAACCTAGTACGTCCAAAATGACTTATGCTGGTGTAGATCGTGATTATTATCCTAACCCAGCATCGTATCAATACAATCCTAATATT
This sequence comes from Sphingobacterium rhinopitheci, assembly GCF_022627575.1. Classification (GTDB taxonomy): domain Bacteria; phylum Bacteroidota; class Bacteroidia; order Sphingobacteriales; family Sphingobacteriaceae; genus Sphingobacterium; species Sphingobacterium rhinopitheci. Next base: position 79,235 of record NZ_JADEYQ010000013.1, on the reverse strand, counting down.
GGGGCTAATAATGCGACTGTATTATCAAATGCTATTGCTAAAGGTCATGCGTTTTCAGCTACTTTTGGAGCTAACGTTTCGAATTGGAAAGGTCTTTCAGGATCAATATTCTACACCTATTCTGAAGCTAAGGAAGTGTCGGCAAATGCAGGTTCTAGTGCTTCATCTGCTTGGGGAGGTTCTCCAGTAATTAATACACCAAATCAAGATTTCTTAAGCATTTCTGACTTTGCAGTTCCTCACCGTTTAGTTGCAAATGTTACTTATAATATTGGTAATACCTCTATAGGTATCTATTATAATGGCTCTAGTCAAGGAAGATTTTCTTATTACCACACAATTGATTTAAATAATGATGGTATTACTAATGATCTAGTATTCATACCTGAAAATTCCGCAGATTTGAAATGGGCACCAATTACTAGTGGTACCAATACACTTTTTACAGTTGATGATCAAATCAAAGCTTTTGACAAATTTATCAATGAAAATGGATTGGAAAAATATAGAGGACAAATTTTGCCGCGCAATGAATTTTTGTTGCCATGGTTGAATCGTTTCGACATTCGTTGGACTCAGAATTTATTCAAGAATATAGCAATGGATGGGGATAAATTACAGTTTACCTTAGATTTAGTGAATGTTGGTAATATATTTAATTCTGAATGGGGTATTCGTGATGTATTATTTAATAATGGACGTGCTATCTTAGGACGCTCTGGTTCTGCAAGTCCTGATCCGACATTTCAAATGTTGCGTGATGGAAATGATTTAGTTACTAAGCCTTATCGTCCAATGAGTACTTCATCTACTACTTGGTCTGCTATGATTGGTTTGCGTTACGCTTTCTAATGACTTTCAGCTATTAAACGACAAATCCCTTCGGAAATTCCGAAGGGATTTTTTATGCGTTTGTATTTTTTTAGAAGTTGGGTTTCAACAAATATTTGTCATAGAACCTAAAGATATGCTCTACTGCTTCTTCGGCAGTATCTACAAGACGGAAGAGTTTCAAATCTTCTGATGCTATGTAGGCATTGGTAAGCATTGTTTTCTCAACCCATTCCAACAAGCCTCCCCAATAATCGGAGCCTACCAATACAATAGGGAACCTTGCTATTTTACCTGTTTGGATTAGCGTAATAGCTTCAAACAACTCATCCATCGTACCGAATCCGCCAGGCATCACAATATAACCTTGCGAATATTTCATAAACATAACTTTGCGCACAAAGAAATAGTTGAATTCTAATATTTTATCTCTGTCGATGTATTTGTTGTGAAATTGCTCAAAAGGCAATTCTATATTTAATCCTACGGACTTACCACCCGCATTATAGGCACCTTTGTTGGCTGCTTCCATGATTCCAGGGCCACCACCCGAAATAACACCATATCCCTTTTCTGCCAGCAAACGCGCTATCTCTACGGTCATCTGGTAGTATTTGTGTGCATCGGGAGTACGAGCAGATCCAAATATGGAAACACAAGGGCCAATCTTAGCCAATTTTTCGAAGCCATCTACAAACTCAGACATGATTTTAAAAATCTGCCACGAGTCTTTTACTTTTATTTCTTGCCAAGTTTTATTGGCAAATGAATTTCTGATTCTGTTTTCACCTGTCATATTTTTTACTATAACTTAAAAATCACAATATATAAAAATTAAATCTTTTTCTTGTCAGAATGGCCTAATGATTTTTCTGGAGCCACTTCATCACGTATTAATTGTTTGAGTTCTGTTATTTCGGGAAATCTCCCAACGAGCTTTCTGTCAAATATCACTTTTCTATCTACAGCAATTTGATAACGTCCACTTACCTCGCTAGGTACTAAAGTAACGCCATATACATCATCCGTAAATGTCATAAGCAATTCTTGCGCCATATATGCTGCTCGTAACAGCCAGCCACATTTGGGGCAATATTCTATAGTTATCGTCCTTTTCATTGGTGCAATCTACTGAAAATGTACCTAAAGTAATATTTGAATGTATTTTCTTACATTATTTTGATATCCCTTAATACGTTAACATAGTGCAATTATGTACATTTGTGCTATGAATTTTTCATCCAAATTATTAGAAAATGCTGTAGATGAGTTTGGTCGTTTGCCAGGAATTGGTAATAAGACGGCCTTGCGTTTGGTTTTGCACCTGTTGAAGCAGCCCGATTCCGAAGTTGCACGATTTACACAAGCCATAAATACATTAAAAGAAAAAATTCAATATTGTAAAGAATGTTATAATATCTCTGATGACGCTGTTTGTGAAATATGTCTTTCGACAAAACGTGACAAATCAACGATCTGTGTCGTGGAGGATACACGGGATATAATGGCTATCGAAAATACCAATCAGTATCAAGGCGTATATCATGTGCTTGGTGGTTTGATATCACCAATGGATGGGGTAGGGCCATCTGATCTGAAAATTGAAGGCTTATTGGAGCGCATCCGTAAAGGCGAAGTAAAAGAAATTATTCTTGCTTTATCAGCTACGATGGAAGGAGATACTACCATATTCTATCTTTATCGCAAGCTCAAGGATTTTCAAGTACAAATAAGTACTATCGCTAGAGGTATTGCTTTTGGTGGAGAATTAGAGTATGTCGATGAAATCACCTTGGGAAGATCTATTCAAACACGTGTTCCTTATGAGCGAAATGTAGGGTAAGTTTGGTCGAATATTGCTTTAGTATTGCCATCAAAGTTTTATACCAACAATAATATTTGTTAGTATATCTTTTTCTGGGGTTGAAAATCAAGTATAGTTTATACTTCTTATTTTATATTATTCTACTAGTTCTAGTAGAATAATAGTTATGTTAATTGTTGATACAATTAACTACCCATCTTCTTTATTATCCACGAAAAACCAATACTCGTCAGCACAAGTGTTGTTCCTGTTGTCAGCCACAATGCATTATAACCATAATGTTCGGCTATATATGTTCCTAGGTAAGGAGAAAATATATTTGCAGCAGCAAAGGAGAGAGAATTGAACCCCATATAGGCGCCTTGATTTGTTAATCCTGCTCTATTAATTGCTATTGTCGCGGTGAATGGTAATGTTAACATTTCGCCCGTCGAAAGAATAAACATAGCCATATAAAGCCATATTATTCCCAAATCTATATTGAGCATATAAAAAGAAAGTGCGGTAACCATTGTCCCCCAAAACATAATCTGTCTGACCGTATAACGATGCTCTATCAAATGAACCAATATCATTTCAAAGACAACAATTACAAAGCCACTAAATCCGAGAATTAAACCTATATCGTCAGATTGAAACTGATATACCTCTTTATAAAATAGGGGCATGGTACTCAATAGTTGAAAGAAAGCCATCGAGAATAGGCAGCACAACAGATTGAACACGATAAATAAGCCATCAGAATAGGCATTTTTACTTTTTACAACGATCGGACTATCTTCAGCCCCTGTACTGAAACTTGTATGCTGACGTGCTGTTGTTTTTTTATTTCTAAAGAAATAAAAAAATACTATAGCTGCCATACCTGCGGCAATAGCATTGCCGTAAAAAATCCAATCGTATGAAAACTTCGCCAAGAAACCACCTAAAGCAGGACCGATAGAAAAGCCTAAATTCACAGCCATTCTATTTAAAGAATACGCTCGAGTTATATTTTCAGGCTTTGCATAGCGTGCCACAGAAACGGAGTTGGCCGGTCTAAAGGTGTCCGCTACCAATGACAATATAAATATCATCCCCGCTAATCCTTCAAAAGAACGAAATAACGGTAATACTAAAAATAAGGGTATTACAGCAATCAAGCTACAGGTCTGCACCTTGAAATTTCCAAATTTATCGGTCAGCCATCCGCCAAGCCATGATCCACATACGGAACCCACGCCAAAGCATCCTAAAACTAATCCTATTTGTGTTTTGGAGAAGTGGAGTTCTGACGACATATAGATCCCCAAGAAAGGAATCACCATAGAGCCCATCCGGTTTATTAACATTACTAACGCTAATAACCAAGCTGCAGGTGATAAGCCTTTATAGGAGTCAATGTATAATTTGAAAAATCTTTGCACTTCAGATAGTTGAATACCACTAACTAGGGGACTAGTTAGCGATATCGATGTTTTTGGACGTGTATTTTTTATCTTTTGTAATCGGGTTGAATATATAATCTATACGACCCAATCTAACACCGCCATTACCTACTTGATTTACTAATGTCACTTTTCCGTCCGCATTAAGGACTTCTGTCGGTTTATCCAATAACGTGTGTGTATGTCCACCAATTATCAAATCAATATCTCTAGTTTTTGGAACTAATGTCAAGTCTGATATTTTATCCTCTTTGTAGGAATACCCTAGATGTGACAAACAAATCACAAGATCACATTTCTCTTGGTTTTTTAATATAGGCACGATACGGTTTGAAACTTCTACAGGATCCAAATAAATCACATCTTTGTGGTTCTTTGGATCTACTAATCCTTCGACATCTACACCCAATCCAAAAATACCAATCCGTACACCATCTTTTTCAATAACTATATATTCTTTTGTTTTACCTGCCAATTCTGTTTTACTGAAGTCATAATTGGAAGTAACGAAAGGAAATTTGGCTTTATCAAAATGCTTCAATATTCCGGCAACACCATTGTCAAATTCATGATTACCAAAAGTACCAGCATCATAGCCTAGTTTTGACATTATCTCAAGTTCTACCTCACCATCAAAAAGATTGAAATATGGTGTTCCTTGAAATATATCTCCTGCATCCAATAGCAATACATTTTTCTCCTCATTACGGATTTTTGATAATAAAGAGCTTCTTCGTGCGGTACCACCTAAACCTTGTAGACGTGAGCCATCCATAGGAAATGGTTCTACACGGCTATGTACATCATTAGTATGTAATATGGTTAATTTAACTTCTTTACTTGCATCTTGCGCAAATGCTGTAGGTAATCCAAATGAGGCTATAATTACACCTAAGGCTGCAAGACTTTTGATAAATTTCTTTCTATTTAAGTATTGTAATTCTTCCATCTAATTGCGTATTTACGTGTTTGCCTTTGCTTGTTAATTCCTCTACATATCTGATAAGCTCCTCGCGTACCGTATTTGGCGTATTTATACGGCTTATAGGATTTGTAATCCCTTTGATATAATCGCCACCGTTAGCTAGATAATCATAGGTAACGAGTTTGTATGTTTTATTTGTATCTAATGGCTGCCCATTGATGTTAATATTTACTGGTTTATCATGTTCAATCTGCATCGTAAATCCGGCAATTGGTTGACCACCAGCTTTAGCGATAAATTCGCATAATTCTAAAACATCTGTTCCTTTTAACTCCAATACCGTAATAGTATTTTCGAAAGGCATCAATTCAAACATAGAACCTACGGTAATAGGACCCTGTTTTACTTCAGTACGAATTCCATCTTTGGTAGCTAAGGATAGTTGTGTTTCAGGATCTATTTGTTTTCCTATAGTTAATAAGGCATCTGCAAAAAAATTACCTACTAAAAATTCGGGCTGAGATCTAACTTTACTCAAATAATAGTCAGAATAGCCTATCTGTCTATTCATTTCTTTCTCCAGCTTTACCTTGTAAGGGGCATAATAGGCTATAATAGTACTATCTGGAGTGATACTGTTATCAATTACAATATTAGTATTATAACTTACCTGTGGTAAGTACTGTATTTTTTGGGTTTTACATCCTATGAGGAGACTTGTAGCCGCATAGAGTAATATTAATGTTCGATTGAAACGCATACTTTTGAATTATTATGCGAAGCTAAGAAGAAAGAATGGACTAACAAATTAACAAAATGTAAATTTTTCAATTTCTTAAAGACTTATAAATTATATCATTACGAGTGTTTTTGTTGGTGTATTATTAATCTGTTGAAAAATTAATGTCTTGTTTGATTAAAGTTGGTGCTTTTTTTGTAGCATTGCCACTAAGAATAACAACAATTATAGTGTTGTTATTAATAATATTTAAATGCTTAAAAAAATTCTGTTTTATTTTTTTTTAACCTGTAGTACAGGTTTGATGACAAGTTGTTTTGATATCGTAGAAGAGATAGATTTAAAATCTAATGGCTCTGGTGCAATTAAAGTAACGGTAAACCTTAGTAAAAGTAGGACCAAAGTATCTTCCTTAATGAAGTTGGATAAAGTTGATGGTTTGAAAATCCCTTCAGAGCGAGATATTCGAAGTGAAATCAGTAAGATAACCACTACGCTCAAAAAAACTAATGGTATTTCTAATGTTCATTCTTCCTTGGATTTTACAAATTATATAGCTGTTGTTTCTTGTGATTTCAGAAATATAAATGCGTTAAATACTTTTGTAAAAACTCTTTCAGCTCAATTTAAAACTTCGCTCTCAGACTACTCAATTTATTCGTATGATGCTAAATCAAAAACCTTAAGTCGAACTTATAAATACAATAGTGCAGGACAAAAGGAACTTAATAAATTGAAGCCTGAAAACCAAAAATCTCTGCAGAACGCGTATTTTACGTATATATACCGTTTTGAGCATACTGTTGCTACACAAAAAAATTCTTTGGCCAAAGTGTCTTCAAATAAAAAGGCGGTAATGTTGAAAGCGAATGTACTTGATATTGTCAATGGTAAAGCTAATTTATCAAATACTATTACTTTAAATTAAATCTATACTCTATACATGAAAATCAAATTCCTACTTCTTTCTTTAGGTCTGACCTTAGGTGTTAGTACATCCAATGCGCAAGATCTTATCCGTAAAGTACCTGCCAATGCCAAGTTCGTTGTAACCTTTAATAATAAAGCTTTCTTAACGCATTTAAATGCTAATGAGCTAAATTCTACCTTGTCAAAAATTGGATTTTTTGATAAAATATTAGATAATAATAGTGATCATTCAATCGATGATCTAGGTATTGATTTGAATAATAAAGCCTATGTCTATGGCAATGGGACCGACAGCATTCAATATGTAGGTGGATTATTTCCAATGGCCAATAGAAAACAGTTTGAGGCTATAGTTACAAAAGATTCAAAGATAGAAATTGTCGATAATCTACCAACAATCTACTCTGAAGACAGAACGCTTCGTATGAGTTGGGATGATAATACCATATATTTCTTAACGGGACTATCGATGGGCAGTTATTTTGACAAAGAAGAGGTCAAAGAACGTTATGGTTTATTGTCTAATTATGATTATAGTGATTGGGCAGAAGCTGAAGCAGATACTGTTTCTGTGGAATTTGATGAGTGGGGAGAATTTGTGGTAGACTCTACATCAGTTGCTGATATATCAGAAGTTGTAATTTCTGAGGATGAACTTAACGAAGTTGAAATGGCTGATGAAATTGATCAAGATGAATACGATATTGTTGATTCTGTATTGGCTCAAGATGAATATGCTGATGATTATTATTTACAATATGATAGTATAAATAGACATAATGATTCGTTAAAGAATGTTATAATTGGCGGATGGCTCAATACTGAATTTAGTCACCTTATATCTGGAAATCTAGGTAGCTATTCTACCAAAAAAATAAAACCAATCTCCAGTAATACCTTGATTAATCTGCATATTGATAGCTTAGGTGTTTTATTTGGTGCTTTATATACCGATAATCCTATTTGGGGAAATCTTGGTTATTATCAGTCTATGATGGGTGATGTCAATCAAGAATATACGAATGCCCCTTATTATGGAATGGAAAGCTTGGATGCACAAATAGATGTAATAGGGAATAGTATGAAATTAAGCTCTACATTGGGCTTCGATAAAAAATTGGTTAAGCAATATAAAGAAATATACCGTAAAGGTGTCAATCCGAAGTTTTACAATTTCTTAGATAAAGATGTTGTTGCTTTCTTTTCGGTAAATGCGAATACGGAAGCATATTTAAAGGCTCTTCCGTCCATGATTTCACGTAATTATAGTACGATCTTCCCTTATTACAATGATTTTGTGGATCTAGGAGCTTCTATTTTTGAGGTTCTATTGGACGAAAAAGCAATCGGTAAAGTATATAAAGGAGACAATCTTCTTGTATTAAATGGTCTAACAAAAAGTGAGGTTGAATATACTGATTATGAATACGATGAGGATTATAATTACACAGAGGTAGTGAAAACTAAAATGGAAACTATTCCTCAATTTATGTGGATGTTTTCTTCAGACGACACGCGTATATTTGATCGTATGATTCAAGTAGGATTAAACCGTGAGTACCTAGAAGAAGTATATTCAGGCTTATATAGGGTTGTTGAAGTGAATAGCTCGGGTATACAGATTTATTTACAGATCAAAGACGGGATTGTATTTGTAAGTGATGACTTAATGAAAATGCAAGATATAGCCAGCAATAAGGTAAATACTAAAGGCGTGCCGAAATATGTTGCTCTTGCTAAGAATAATGTAGCTGCATTGGTCGTTAATACCAAGCGTATTCCTGTTTTATTAAAGGAATTGGATATTCCTCTTAGTGATTCTTTAAAGGGATTTGTAGGAGAGTTAAATCAGTATGGTGATTTTTCTATTATTAGCCCAGGTATTGTCGGTAATGCATTTAAGTCTGAGGCAAAAATAGATTTTCCAAAGTCTAAAGCTAATGCATTGCAATACTTGTTTGATGTTATTAGCCGAAAACAAAACATAGCAGATTAAAGTATGCTTAAGCATAGGAAAGCATTGTATGCAGGGATAGCGGTAGTAATCGGTATTGCATTGTTTTTTGTTGTATTTCAAATTATTAGAAAAAATACAGCAAAAAAACAATGGGTAAGTGGCCAAAGTACATCTGTTTTGAAGATCTCTGTTGATGATTTAATGGTTGATATTGTTAGCAATGTTATTGGTAATTCAACCTATTATAGCAATAGAGAATCTTCAAGTCGTATGTTTGAATCCGATTGGTCTGCCGCATTATATGTCCCGTCTTCGATGTATTTGTTTTCTATTGATGAAAGGTGTGAAACATTGTATTCTTACCAGAAAGTAAAAGATGACAAAATATTAATGGAGGCGATTTCTAATAGTTTGGGCCTAGATTCTAGTGCTTATGAACGGAATGGCAATCAATGGTCGGGGAGCTCTAAAGATGGCAAGATACATTTTATAGGTGATGGCAATCATATCTTAATACAGCTCAATTATTCCTCTTCGGAGAATGTCGTGCAGCTGAAAGAAATGTGGAAAGATAGAGCTGAAATCATGAAACCAGTGGCAACTTTAGATGCTATTAATTCTTTGGATTTGAAAGGTGATATTGTATATGCTAATGTAGCAACGAAAGATACCTACGTATTAGATTTTGAAAATGGTATGATTCATGCCAAAGCAAAAATATACAGCGAGTTGGTACAAGCTAATGACCACAATAAGGTGCTCAAAATGAATCCTGACGCAGTATTGAACGCATTTATCAATGCGGATATATCATCTATTAGGAACAAGTACAGTTCTTTTGTGGATAGTTATCCTGTGATAAAGAATATTCTCAACCATTGTTCGGCAGGCTATGCAGATATTCTTTGGAAGAAGGAGGATGTTATCCAACGCGATACTATTATCAGCTACGATTATGATGATAATTTTGATATGGTAGAGAAAGAAATAGAGCAGGAAGTAGAGGTGCCGAATTGGGAGATTGCTATCAAAGGTGGAACAGATTTATACGTGAGTCTGCCCGATAAAATGTTTTATAGCTTCGAGAAGAAAATAGATAATGGATATGTTATATTAAGCACTTCTGATGTCAATTCTAATCGTACTATGCTTGATTCGTCGGTAAATTTCTTTGAATTGTATTACAATTATGATGTCGCCGTAAATAGATATTTAATGTATTGGCCAACTCTCAAAAAGGTGAAGTCTATTACAGTAAAAGGTAGAAATGTCGAACATGAATACGCACTCATAGAAGGAGAAGTTCGTTTAACAAATGAACATATACATCCGCTATCTCAATTATTTTAGTTTTTTACAACTTATCGATAAGGGTCAATAAATAACAATTATTGACCCTTATTTTTTTGTCATTAGTTTGTTAGGATGAGTGCAAGGAAACATCTCTGCTAAGGTGTTAGATCCTTCCTTTCGTCAGGATGACAGTAGCGTAGGTATGTTATGTTGAAGTGCAAGGAAACATCTCTGCTAGGGTGTTAGATCCTTCCTTTTGTCCGGATGACAGTAGCATATGTTTGTCATGTTGAGTGCAAGGAAATATCTCTCTGCTAAGGTGTTAGAACCTTCTTTTCATCAAATGGGTTTGTCATGTTGAGTGCAAGGAAACATCTCCAGTATTGTGTTAGATCCTTCCTTTTGTCCGAATGACAATGGCGTAGGTATGTTATGTTGAAGTGCAAGGAAACATCTCTAGTATTGTGTTAGATCCTTCTTTTCATCAGTATGACAATGTTATATGTTTGTCATTAGGTATGTTATGTTGAAGTGCAAGGAAACATCTCTAGTATTGTGTTTAGATCCTTCCTTCGATCAGGATGACAAGTATGGTTTTTGGAGTTTAGGCTGTCATGTTGAATACCGTGAAACATCTCCAGTATTGTGTTAGATCCTTCTTTTCATCAGGATGACAATGGCGTAGGTATGTTATGTTGAAGTGCAAGTAAACATCTCTCTGCTAAGGTGTTAGATCCTTCTTTTCATCAGGATGACAGTAGCATATGTTTGTGATGTTGAGTGCAAGGAAACATCTCCAGTATTGTGTTAGATCCTTCTTTTCATCAGGATGACAAGTATGGTTTTTGGAGTTTAGGCTGTCATGTTGAACATAGTGAAACATCTAAAAAGTATGAAACCTGTGTTTAGATCCTTCCTTCGATCAGGATGACAAGTATGGTTTTTGGAGTTTAGGCTGTCATGTTGAACATAGTGAAACATCTCCAGTATTGTGTTAGATCCTTCTTTTCATCAGGATGACAATGTTATATGTTTGTCATTAGGTATGTCATGTTGAGTGCAAGGAAACATCTCTGCCAAGGTGTTAGATCCTTCTTTTCATCAGGATGAAACTAGCATATGTTTGGCATTAGGTTTGTTATGTTGAAGTGCAAGGAAACATCTCTGCCAAGGTGTTAGATCCTTCCTTTCGTCAGGATGACAGTAGCGTATGTTTGTCATGTTGAGTGCAAGGAAACATCTTTGCTAGGGTGTTAGATCCTTCCTTCGATCAGGATGACAAGTATGGTTTTTGGAGTTTAGGCTGTCATGTTGAACATAGTGAAACATCTAAAAAGTATGAAACCTGTGTTTAGATCCTTCCTTCGATCAGGATGACAAGTATGGTTTTTGGAGTTTAGGCTGTCATGTTGAACATACTGAAACATCTAAAAAGTATGAAACCTGTGTTTAGATCCTTCCTTCGATCAGGATGACAAGTATGGTTTTTGGAGTTTAGGCTGTCATGTTGAACATAGTGAAACATCTCTGCCAAGGTGTTGGATCCTTCCTGTCGTTAGGATGAAACTAGCATATGTTTGTTATGTTGAAGTGCAAGGAAACATCTCTGCCAAGGTGTTAGATCCTTCCTTTCGTCAGGATGACAATGTTATATGTTTGTCATTAGTTTTGTCATGTTGAAGTGTAAGGAAATGCCTCTCTGCCAAGGTGTTAGATCCTTCCCGCGATCAGGATGACAATGGTAAATGTTTGTCATGTTGAGTGCAAGGAAACATCTCTGCTAAGGTGTTAGATCCTTCCTTTCGTTACGATGACAATGGCATATGTTTGTCCATTATTTTAGTTTTTAACTTCTTATTATTAAGGGGCAATAAATAACAAATTATTGCCTCTTATTTTTTTGTTATTTTTTTCTGTAACATATGTTATTATTTTTCTACTAATAGTTTAACGAAATTAAATTAATCTTAATAGCATATAAACATGAGTTTGAAAATTCAAGAGTTAACAAAAACTTATCATAATGGCGTACGTGCATTGGATTGCATAAACTTAGAAATTGGCGTAGGCATGTTTGGTTTATTAGGCCCAAATGGTGCTGGTAAATCTTCTCTTATGCGTACTATCGCTACTTTACAGTCTGCCGATGCGGGTACTATCGAGTTTGATGGGGTAAATGTATTTGAAAATCAACTAGAGTTTAGAAAAATATTAGGTTATTTGCCACAAGATTTTGGGGTATACCCCAATATGTCGGCAGAGGAGTTATTATCATATTTTGCGCAGCTGAAGGGGATTGATTCTTCAAGTGCACGTAAAAAAATAGTGGAAGAGGTACTTCGTATAACAAATTTGTATGAAGTACGTCGTAAAAATGTAAGTGGTTATTCTGGTGGTATGAAACAGCGTTTTGGTATTGCACAGCTATTACTTAATAAGCCTAAATTGATTATTGTCGATGAACCGACAGCAGGATTAGATCCAGCAGAAAGACACCGTTTTCTTAATGTATTGCGTGAAATAGGTACTTCTAATACGGTTATTTTCTCTACACATATAGTCGATGATGTACGGGAGCTGTGTCATGAATTGGCTATCGTCAATGGGGGCAAAGTATTGTACCGAGGGACAGCAGAGTCTGGAGAACAGAAGTTGGAAGGGAAGATTTGGAAAACGGTGATCGATAGGGACAGCTATGAAGCTATGAATGCCACGCATAATGTTATTTTCTCTAATTATAATCCCGACAATTCGCTCAATGTACGTGTATATAGCGATGATAACCCTGGTGAAGGTTTTGAACCGGCTAAACCACAATTAGAGGATTTATACTTTGTATCATTGAAAAAGGATGTTGCCAATGTTTAGTACTATTTTTAAGTTCGAAATTAAACGCTGGTTGAATACGCCTGCCTTTTATATCTATTGTTTCATTTTTTTTGCGCTATCAGTCTTTGTCACGGCTTCGGTATTAGGTGTTTTTTCGCAAGCGACAGCTACGATATCAAGCCCATTGAAGGTAAACTCTGCACTGAGTATTTATAACTTGATAAATAGTTTTACCAGTTTTGTGTATTTCTTGATCCCGACGATCATAGGCGCATCTGTATATAGGGATTATAATACCAATATGCATAATGTATTGTTCTCTTATCCACTGACAAAAGGTAATTATATCCTTGCGAAATTTTTAAGCTCCGTCAGCATTACATTATTAGTTGTATGTACGACGATATTAGGTTTTATTATAGCTCAATTTTTGCCCGGTGTTCGTGAAGATCTATTGGGACCCAATAGAGCATGGGCTTATCTTCAGGTATTGGTTATTTCAGTGATTCCCAATATTTTACTTTTTGGGTCTATTGTTTTTGGTTTGGTAACATTTACACGAAATATCTATGTGGGCTTTGTGTTTGTCTTGCTTTTATTTGTATTTCAAAGCGTCATACAGGTCTTTTCTACTAATGCAGAAAATCTATATACTATAGCATTATGGGACCCTTTTGGGGACTCCAGTATTTCATATTTAACCAAGTATTGGACGATAGCGGAGAAGAACAATAATGACTTGCCTTTTGAAGGTGTTTTTATTTACAATAGGATTATTTGGCTCGCAGTGGCTGTTCTTATATTTGCTGCAGTAAGCTATTCTTTTTCGTTTACACAAGCTGCCTTTACCTTCAAGAAGGCTTCAAAAGGTACTCGTGTTATCAAGGATAATTTTGGTAGCATCATCCGTATAAATCTTCCTGAAGTACATTTTAACTATACTTTCTTGTCTAGGTTGAAATTAGTATGGAACTTATCTAATTTTGACTTTAGATTTATTATCCGCAATTGGACATTTATTATCATCATGGCACTTACTGTCTTGATGGCATTAGCCGTATCGGCAGTCACTGGAGAGATTTATGGTACGGAGACTTATCCTGTGACCTGGAAGATGCTGGATGTAATCGACAATGTATATTCATTTTTTATTCTTGTACTTATCTTTCTATTTTCTGGAATATTGTTAAATCGAGCACAAACGGATCGTATGAACTTACTTGTAGACGCTACCGCAACGCCAAACTGGGTATTATATTTTTCTAAATATATAGCCTTAGTAAAGATGGTTATTACGATATCGCTAGTAGGAGTATTGTCAGGTGTTATCTATCAAAGCTATAATGGGTACTACAATTTTGAGTTAGGATTATATCTGAAGCAGCTATTAGGCCTCCAATTGCTTAGCTATTTGGTATTGATACCATTCGCTATGTGTATACAATCTTTCCTTAAGAACTATATGGCTGGATTTATGGTATGTTTACTGTCAACGATATTGTTCCCTTTGCTACCAAAGATTGGAATAGAGCAGTCGATATTTATATTTAATAGGGATGTGGGGTTTAGCTATTCAGATATGAATGGTTTTGGCAACTTAAACGAATACTTTACTTATAGATTGTATTGGTTGTTTTTTGCTTTTATTTTAACGATTATAACTATCATTTTTTATAAAAGAGGAATTGTTTCTTCTGTAAAAGAACGTTTTCTAGTAGCAAAAAAACGGTTTAAGCCATCGCTTTACATTCCTCTAATTTTAGCTATAATGGCTTTCGTAAGTTTAGGTTATACTATATATTACCAAAATAATGTCCTTGAAAAATACATTTCTGCCAAGGATAGAGAGCAGCAAAATGTAGATTATGAAAAAAAATATAAACGCTATAGCATAATTAAGCAGCCTCGTATAATAGATACTAAAGTGGACATGGATATCTTTCCAGATAGTCGTGATTATAAAGCCAAGGTAACTTATATATTGAAAAATAAAGGTACTACTCCGATAGATACGATTTTTGTAAATCATAGTGATAATCTACAAAAAATAGAAATAGGAAATGATGCCAAAGAGATAGTAACAGATTCGTTGTTGGAAGTGAGGATATATAGCCTAGGCAAAAGGCTTATGCCTGGAGACTCTTTGCTGATGGTAAGCTATTTGCAAAATAAAGAAAATACATTTTTTAAAGACAATTCTCCTGTATTACACAATGGTACGTTTATCAATAATACAATTTTCCCTGCCATTGGTTACCTAGAGTCTGCTGAGCTTGTAGATAATACCGTCCGTAAGAAATATAACCTCCCTAATAGGGATAGGATGTCCGACCCAAGGGATGTCAAAGCATTACAAAATACGTATATCTCTAGTGATGCGGACTGGATCCAATTTGAAACTGTCGTTAGTACTGATGAGAGCCAAACGGCTATAGCTCCAGGTTACTTAATCAAGGAATGGCAGGAAAATGGTCGTCGTTATTTTCACTACAGAATGGATCAAAAGATGCTCAATTTCTATGCTTTCATTTCGGGTAGGTATGCGGTTAAAAAAGAAAAACACAATGATATCAATCTGGAAATATATTACCATAAAGATCATATCTTCAATTTAGATCGTATGACCAAAGGATTGAAGGATGCGCTCGGGTATTACGAAAGAGAATTTAGCCCATATCAATTCAATCAAATACGTATAATTGAATTTCCGTTGACACATGGTACTTTTGCGCAGGCATTCGCCAATACTATTCCTTTTTCTGAGGGCTTTGGTTTTATAGCAAAAGTAGATGAAGAAAATCCCAATGCGGTAGATTATCCGTACAGTGTGACCGCACATGAACTAGCACATCAATGGTGGGCACATCAGGTAATCGGTGCTAACGTAAAAGGAGCAACAATGCTTTCGGAGTCCTTGGCTGAATATAGTTCCCTCAAGGTATTGGAACATACATATGGAAAAGGGCAAATGCGCAAATTCTTGAAAATAGCTTTAGATGAATATTTGGAAGGGCGTGGCCGAGAAAGAATTAAGGAAAATCCATTGATGTATAATGAAAATCAACAGTATATTCATTACCAAAAAGGATCTTTAGTGATGTATGCTATGAGTGAGTATATGGGAGAAAAGAATTTTAATAATTTCTTAAAAGAATATATAAAACGTGTAGCTTTTCAAGAGGCACCTTATACAACAGCAATAGAATTTGTCGATCTATTAAAAACACATGTCCCAGATAGTTTACAGTATTTGGTCAAAGATATGTTTGAAACGATCACGCTATATGATAATAGCGTACAATCTGTTACTTCAAAAAAATTGCCTAATGGCAAATATCAAGTAGACATAACCTTTAATATTTCCAAATATCGTGCTGCAGATAATGGAGTGCGACTATTTGAAGATATTAAAGGTACGGCATTAAGTTATGGTGAGGGGGACAAAAAGATCCAATCGCTGCCATTGGCTGATTATATCGAAATAGCCGTTTTTGGAGATCCAAAAGGTGAAGACTTGTATGCGATGGATAATGAAGTGTTTCTAAAGAAGTATAAAATTGATAAAATAAATAATAAAATATCAATTGTAGTGGATCAAAAACCATATGAAGTAGGCGTAGACCCCTACAACAAATTGATCGATACGAATTCGAATGACAATCGAAAAAAAATATAAATAGTATATAAGTAGTTGGTTATACTAATATGTTATATTTAATGTGCTGTGTAGTTAATCATACTTGCAACACATTTTCGTAAAGTATAGTATTAAATAGTAAAGGCTTAGAAATTATTCTAAGCCTTTACTATTTAATAATTTGAAGCTGATTATTGTGTCAATGGTGCAGGAGCTTCCTCATCAAATAATGGGAACTCTTTAATAATATTGTACCAAGTAATAATCTTTTTGATATCAGAAGAATATACTCTAGATTCATCATGTCCAGGAGCTACTTCACGGAAGAAATTTCTTAATTCTTCCCCACTTGCTTTTGATTCAGGTGGAGTAATATTTTCTGCTTTAATCTTGTCCAAGATATCAATTAAGCGAATTTCTTCTTCTTCACCATAGATAGTAATATCTTCTAGTGTAGCCATTTTTGTATTGTTAATATTAACAACTGATTTTATTTTAGCAGCATCTAACGTCTCTAAAATAAATCCACCTTTATTTTGACCAATTAGTTTAAATAATCCTGGTTTACCAGTTACCGATACTAAAGCTCTTAAATTCATTTTTTTAATTTAGGGATTAATCTTCTATTACTTCAATTGTTAAAATACGATCTCCTTGACGAATATCATCTACTAAATCTACATTTTCAATCACTTTACCAAAGCAAGTATGATTACGGTCTAAGTGGGCAGTATTGTTACGACTGTGGCAAACAAAAAACTGAGAACCACCGGTGTTACGACCTGCATGAGCCATTGATAATACGCCACGATCATGGTATTGATTTTCACCTGTTAACTCACAATCAATCTTGTAACCAGGACCACCTGTACCAGGCATTCCAGAAGCGCCTTCTCTTGTGTTAGGGCATCCACCTTGGATCACGAAATCAGGAAGTACACGATGGAAAGTAAGACCGTCATAATAACCTTCTTTAGCTAATTTAATGAAATTTGCTACTGTATTTGGAGCGTCTGCTGTATAAAATTGTACAGTCATGTCGCCTTTTTCTGTCTTAATAATTGCTTTACTCATTGCCAAATATTTTTTTTTACAAGAAACAAAGATAATCTTTTTTAAGCAATAAAGTAATGAAATACATATACCCAATCATAGTTAAAGTTTGTTAATACAAATGCTTTTCTTAATTTAAAGGAAATAACTTTAATAAGCTATTAATAATGAGTAAATTAGTGATACGTGAATGGGCAGAGTCTGATCGGCCTCGGGAAAAGTTATTAGATCTTGGAAGGAGGGCATTGACCAATGCGGAGCTTTTAGCGATCATAATAGGTTCAGGTTCTATGGATGAGACTGCTGTGTCGCTTTGTCGACGAATACTCAATGATGTAGGTAATAATTTGGGTAATTTGGCAAAAAAGGAAGTGGCAGAGTTATGTAATTTTAAGGGTATAGGTGAGGCCAAGGCTATTTCTATTATAGCCGCTTTGGAGTTAGGACGAAGGCGTAAAGAGGAGAAACAAGCCGATGTAGCCATACTTAATAGTAGTAAAAAAGTGTTTGAATATTTTGGTACACATCTTCAAGATTTACCTCATGAAGAATTTTGGGTTTTATACCTTAATACAGCGTGCAAATTATTAGATGAACAGCTAATAGGGAGAGGAGGTAATGATTTTACGCCAGTAGATATTAGGATTATTTTTCGGTATGCACTGCATTGTAAAGCATCTTCTATGATCCTAGTTCACAATCATCCTTCGGGAACATTGTCAGCAAGCCATGCAGATAATATATTAACCAGTAAAATAATTGAAGCAGGTAAAATAATGGATATAAGGATCAATGACCATATCATATTTACAGACAATGGTTATTATAGCTTTAGAGATGAAGGAATACTTTAAAACAAGAAAGACTAACTCTTCAGTTAGTCTTTCTGTTTACTATAATAATAGGTAATATTAAATGAATTTACCTACTTCTTGCGCTAAGTCAATGATTTTGTTTGAGTAACCCCACTCATTGTCATACCAAGATACAACTTTCACGAAGTTATCATTCAAAGAGATACCAGCTTTAGCATCAAAGATGGAAGTACGAGAATCACCTAAGAAGTCAGTTGACACAACTTCATCTTCAGTATACCCTAAAATACCTTTTAATTCGCCTTCAGAAGCATCTTTCATTGCTTTCTTAACATCCTCGTAAGAAGCACCTTTGTTCAAACGTACTGTTAAATCAACAACAGAAACGTCAGCTGTAGGTACACGGAAAGACATACCTGTCAATTTACCTTTCAATTCAGGTAAAACTAAACCTACTGCTTTAGCTGCACCTGTAGATGAAGGGATGATATTTTGGTATGCACCACGGCCACCTCTCCAGTCTTTCGCTGAAGGGCTATCTACTGTTTTTTGTGTTGCTGTAACAGCGTGAACTGTCGTCATTAAGCCTTCTACGATACCAAAGTTATCGTTTAATACTTTTGCAATAGGAGCTAAACAGTTTGTAGTACATGAAGCATTAGAAACGATGTTTTGATCTGCTTTTAATTCTTTATGGTTTACACCCATTACGAATGTAGGTGTATCATCTTTTGCAGGAGCTGACATAATTACTTTCTTAGCACCAGCATCGATGTGTTTTTGAGCAGTTTCTTGTGTCAAGAAAAAGCCTGTAGATTCGATAATTACTTCAGCATTAACTTCGTTCCATTTTAAGTCCGCTGGATCTTTTTCTGCAGTAACACGGATAGATTTACCATTAACTACTAAATTGCCATCAACCACTTCTACAGTACCATCAAATCTACCGTGTGTTGAATCATACTTTAACATGTAAGCCATGTAATCTACATCTACTAAATCGTTGATACCAACGATTTCGATATCTTTTCTATTTACAGCAGCTCTAAAAGCTAAACGGCCAATACGGCCAAATCCGTTAATTCCAATTTTCATTTTTTAATTTTTATTGATGTAATATTTAATTAAGTTTTGAATAGGCTCCTTGATAATAACTTGAATATTCAAATGATATTCTTTAGCTAAATCTAATAACCATTCTTTATAGTTAAAAGCCACTGATCCTGTCATTCCTATTGGAGCATCAGGATACATGTCAATTAAAGGTAATAGGTATTCTTTGACATACGTTTCTAGTCCTTTTTTTATGAGGGTACTGATATATGCGTCAGTACGATTTTCATATATAAAGTCAGAAAATGAAGTCAAAAAGATATTAGGGTTGGGACTATTGTAGATTTTATCTAAAATACTTTTACGGTCTAAACCGTGTTTATCTACCAATTTTTCTCTAATCCCGTGAGGCAAAGTATCGGTTAAAAAATCCCTTAGTAGATGCTGTCCCATCCAATTTGTTGAGCCTTCATCCGCTAATATATAGCCCAAACCAAAGTTGTTGTCTAATGTTTTTTTGCCATTGAAATATGCCGCATTTGAACCTGATCCAATGATGCCAACAATTCCTTTTTCGTCCCCTAATGTAGATATAGCAGAGGCTTGCAAGTCATGATAAACTTTCGTTTTCGCATTCTTAAAAAAGGATGAAAATACACGTACTATTTTATCTTGTCTTTCTTTAGAAGATGCGCCAGCGCCAAAAAAGAATATTTTCCTTACTTTTTCTGCGTTATATAATAGATTCGTATTTTTATTTAATAGCTGATTTATAAAATTTTCATCTTGAATATAAGAATTGATACCAGGCGTGCGAAATCCATGCAACACTTTTCCTTTATCGGCTATGCGCCAATCTGCGTATCTCGACCCGGTGAAAATTACTAAAATCATATATCTTTATTTGTTCATTACGTTAGCGATTTCCAATAACTCCTCATCCAATTTGAACTCTTTTTTGCTCAATGCTTCTTCCAATGGAGTAGTAATCATTTGATTGCCGCGCAGACCTACGGTTGCTCTAGAATTACCTTTTAATAGTTCATTTACTGCTGTATATCCCATTCTAGTCGCTAATACACGGTCAAAGCTACTTGGAGAACCACCACGTTGTAAATGCCCTAAGATACTAACTTTTACGTCAAGGTGTGGAAATTTTTCTTTAACCTGTTTTGAAATATTGTATGCACCCCCATTTTTATCGCCTTCGGCAATAATAACTATCATGGATGTTTTTTTGCGCTCTTCAGCAAAGCCAATTTCTTCTAATAATTGATCTATTCCAGTTTCTACTTCTGGCAATAATATCGCTTCTGCACCTCCAGCAACACCAGCATTAAGTGCGATGCAGCCCGAGTCACGTCCCATTACTTCGATAAAGAAAACACGGTTGTGTGAGGATGCAGTATCTCTGATTTTGTCGATAGCTTCTATTACAGTGTTATTGGCCGTATCATAGCCTAATGTATAATCAGAACCATATAAATCATTATCGATAGTACCTGGTATACACATTACAGGAATATCATATTCTTTGGATAATATCTCAGCTCCTGTAAATGTACCATCTCCACCGATAGCTACTAAGGCATCAATACCTTGGGCTTTTAAATTTTCAAATGCTTTAGCACGTCCTTCAGGGGTTCTGAATTCTAAGCAACGTGCCGATTTTAGTATAGTACCTCCTTTTTGGATAATAGAACTTACAGAGCGACGGTTCATCTCTACAAAATCACCCTCTATCATGCCTTCATAGCCTCTGTATATACCCGTCACGTCTAAGTCATTATATTTGGCTGTACGTACGACAGCTCGGATTGCAGCATTCATACCCGGAGCATCTCCTCCAGAAGTAAAAACACCAATTTTTGTTATCTTTTTCAAATCAGTATAGTTTTTAGGCAACACGAATATAATGTGTATTTTTTACACTATTAAATTTTTATTGCAATTTTTTTGTTTCTTTTTTATAAATTCGGATAATTGTTTAGTATTCGATATATCTAAAAACTAAAGAAGTGCTTTCATTTTTTACCGTAGACTGCGTTATTCTAACTTTCCATGAGGGAATTTTGAAAATTTTATTAACCGAAAGAAACGAATATCCATACAAAGATTGGTGGGCTCTACCAGGCTATTTTGTGGATAAAGGTGAAGAGATGGAAGATGCTGTGAAAAGAATCGCCTATGAAAGTACAGGATTAAAAGATATTTATTTAGAACAATTAGCTGCTTTTGCCGGGATTAAAAGGCATCCCGAGGGACGTATATTAACAGTTGCTTATATTGCATTAGTCAGGTATGACGATGTCAAAAATAAAATTAAACCTGTTACAAACTATATGCGTCAAGCAAAATGGTTTGATGTAAATAGTTTGCCCGAATTAGCATTTGACCATAAGCAGATATTAAACTTAAGTTTGATTAACCTCAAGAAGAACATAAATTTTTCAATGTCTCCATTTGAATTATTACCTGAAAAATTTACGTTGACCCAATTGCAGCAAATCTATGAAGCGATATTACTTGAGCCTTTGGATAAGCGTAATTTTAGGAAAAAAATCCTTAATCTAGGCTACTTGAAAGAGTTAGAAGAATTTCAAACTGGGGTGTCATATCGTGCAGCAAGGTTATACAAATTGGATAAGAAAAAGTTTCAAAAGCTATTCCCCTAAATTTTAATTTCCGAACTACTTTGTTTTTATTGTTATTTTTTTGTCAAATATTTTTTTTTCTATAAAGATATATACATTCTATAGTTTACCTTTTGTATTTTTGAACAACTTTTGTTAAAAGTCAGAAATTAAAAAGGTAATATGGATAAACGTAAAGAAGGAATAATTGAGGTAGCACTCAAAAGATTTTGCCATTATGGTTTTTCAAAAACTACGATGAATGAGATCGCGGACGATTTGCGTATTACTAAGGCAAATCTTTATTATTATTATCAAGATAAGAGTGCCCTTATTAGTGATGTGATCCGACATGTGGCTAATGATCTAAATAAACAGGAGCAAGACTTTATTGTTAACTACAACCACGATTTTTTAGGTACGTTATTTGGTATGTTAGAATTGAGATCAAATTTTTTGTCCAAATACTATATGTTACATATCAATGAAAATTTGGAATGGATAAAAGGGGTAGAAATTCAAGATCTATTTTTACAGTTACGTAATGAAGAGGTTCAAAAATTGAAATCGTTTTTTAGTATGGCAGTTGAATGTGGGGATGTCAAGATTGATGACCTTGATGAAGTGGCACAGGCATTTTACGAGGTTAATAAGGCCATTGGTATTATGTACAATGTACATGATATTATATCAGGTATACCCAATAAAGAGAATGTAGAAATGATATTGGCGAGTCAAAAACGAATTGCTAAATTAATATTTGAAGATAAAATAGTCACTAATTAATATAATGAAAAGGAATAAAATAATAGCTATTTTTCTAGCTGGATGTTTTGGAATGACCTTTGCCAATGCGCAAGAAGTCTTAACGCTACAGCAGGCTTTAAAGTATGCTTTACAGAATAAGGCTGAAGCTAAGAAAGCTGTCCTTGAAGTGGAAAATGCACAGTACCAAATTGCTGAGGTCAGAGGAACTGCTTTGCCGCAGATTACCGCTAATGGTTCAATCCGTAAAAATGTGATTATTCCAGAAAGCGCATTTGATATTGGTGGTCAAACTGTAACTGCCAAAATGGGTAGACCATGGGTTGGATCAGGTTTATTTTCTTTAAATCAGCAGATTTTTAATCAGACCATATTTACGGGATTAAAAGCTGCTAAAACAACGGAAGAATTTTACGCCATAAATAAAGATTTAACAGAAGAGCAAGTTATCGAAAGAGTAGCCAATGCGTATTATGATGTTTTTCAAGCAAAAATGCAATTGCAAACTATTGATAATAACTTAAATAGCACAACAAAAACGCGTGATGTTATTAAAGGATTAGTTGATGCTGGACTAGGACGCAAAATAGATTTAGATCGTACAACTGTCGCTGTCAATAATTTACAATCTTCTCGTCAAGTAGTCGTTAATGCGTTAGAGTTAAGTGAGAATGCGCTTAAATTTACAATTGGTATGCCGATAGATGAAAAAATCATTATGCCAGAAGAAACATTTGAAGTGAATGCGTCACTAAATACGGAAGCTATAAGTATTGATCAACGTACAGAAATCTTGTTAGCAGAGAAACAATTACATTTATTAAATCTTAATAAGAAATCAAAGATTGCGGATTTATACCCTAAATTATCGTTGGCAGCTGATTTTGGATGGAGTGGATTTGGTGATAGTTCACCGTTTACCAATAGGTTTTCATGGCCTCAAACGTCTGGTATAGGTTTGAATTTGTCTATCCCGATTTTTGCAGGTGGTACTACTAAAGCGCGTATAAATATGGCTGATATACAAATCAGACAAGCAAAAGTAGACTTGGAAGATACTAAGTTAGGATTGTCTTTAGCTAATAATAATGCTAAAACACAAATTAAGAATTCGTTATTGACTATCAATACAAATCGTGCTAATGTGACCTTAGCAAAAGATGTATTGGCCGATACCGAAAATAACTATAGAAATGGTTTAGCAACATTGACAGAATTACTTGATGCTGAGAATGCTTATGCGGAGGCGCAAAACAATCTTACGACGGCTTTATTGAATTATAAAGTTGCCGAAGTTCAGTTGATAAAAGCTAAGGGAGAATTAAAAACATTAGTAAACGAAAAATAATCTAAATAGAAATGAAACGTGGTATAATAACGGTAATTATTATTGCAGCTGCTGGTTTTGGTATCTGGAAAGTATTAGAAAATAATAAAGCTAAAAATGAAGCTGTAACAGCTGAAGCAGCAAAAACAAATCCCTTTGTAGCTGTACGTATTGATACTGTACGCATGGAAGTGATGGATATGCAGTACGTTGCTAATGGTACATTTTTGCCTAAGCAAGAAGTTGTAGTAGGTGCGGAGACAGCGGGTAGAGTAGTTCGTGTCAATGTTCAAGAAGGTTCTTATGTTACTGCGGGGCAAGTGTTAGCTACAGTAGAGGTAGATAAATTGAATGTTAACGTTGCTAATGCACAGGCTAATTATGATAATGCACTACAAAATTTGCAACGTTTTGAGAGTGCTTACAGTACAGGTGGTGTTACATTGCAACAGTATGATCAAGCAAAATTGCAGTTCGAAACAGCTAAAAATAATTTGAAATCATCTAAGCTTTCCGCAAGTGATGCTACTATCAAAACATCTGTTTCAGGCATTGTAAATGCACGTAAAATTGAACCAGGTACTTATGTGAATGCTGGAACTGCAGCATTTGATATTGTTAATGTTTCTTCATTAAAATTGCGCGTGAGTGTAGATGAGAAAAATGTAGTAGGTCTACGTTTGGGGCAATCAGTTCAAGTTGCAGCAAGTGTATATCCTAATAAATCGTTTACAGGAAAAATTACCTTTATCGCACCTAAAGCTGATGGTAGTTTAAATTTTCCTGTAGAAATCGAAGTGCCTAATCCATCTAATGAGTTAAGAGCTGGTATGTATGGTACTGCTATATTTGGTGGTAATGCAGCAGCAGAAAGTGTATTAATAGTACCACGTTCGGCATTTGTTGGTTCGGTTTCTGACAATAAGATTTATGTTTCTAAAAATGGTAAAGCCGTAGAAACAAAAGTTGTTTCTGGTCGTAATTTTGGTAATAATATAGAGATTATTAGTGGTTTAAACGCTAATGATCAAGTGATTGTTTCAGGACAAATTAATTTATTGGATCAAACTGCAATCGAGGTTATAAAATAAATCTTGCAGCTAAAGAATACTTATGAAAATTTCAGAAATATCAATAAAACGTCCTAGTATCATTTTGGTATTATTTATCATCTTGACATTAGGGGGTATTTTCTCATACTCTCAGATGGGATATGAGTTGATTCCAAAGTTTGAGGTAAACGTTATTACAGTACAGACTGTATATCCTGGTGCCTCACCAACAGAGGTTGAAAATACCGTTACTAAAAAGATTGAGGATGCTGTTGCCTCCTTAGAGATGGTGAAGAAAATTGAATCTACATCTATGGAAAATGCTTCTGTAGTAATGATTACATTGAATAATGGTGCTGATGTCAATTTCTTATTAACGGATGCACAACGTAAGATCAATGCTATTATCAATGATCTACCAGATGATGCAAAAACACCATCATTAACAAAATTCTCGTTAGATGATGTCGCTATCATGAGTTTGGCGGTAACTTCTACGCTTACCGAGAAAGAGTTATATGATTTGTTAGACACAAAGATTCAGCCTGTTTT
Organism: Sphingobacterium rhinopitheci; assembly: GCF_022627575.1. Lineage (GTDB taxonomy): Bacteria > Bacteroidota > Bacteroidia > Sphingobacteriales > Sphingobacteriaceae > Sphingobacterium > Sphingobacterium rhinopitheci. The sequence goes on along the minus strand of NZ_JADEYQ010000013.1, from coordinate 53,592 downwards.
CTCGCGTATCAATGGTGTTGCTAAAGTAGATTTGATTGGTGGTGAGGAGCGTGAGATACAAGTTAAAATTGACCCAGATAAAATTCAGGGTTATGGCTTATCCTTAGCGCAAGTACAACAAGTTATTGCTGCCTCAAACTTAGATTTCCCTACAGGTAATGTTGCTTCTCAAGATACCAGAACTACCATTCGTTTGGCAGGGAAAGTACGTACTATCGACGAGTTACGTAATCTTCCTATCACGTCTCCTTCTGGATCTACGATCTATTTGAGAGATGTTGCAGATATTCAAGATGGTATCACTGAGGTAGAAAAGATAGCTCGTGTAGGACAGAAAAACACGATTATAATGCAAGTGTTTAAACAATCCGATGCCAATGCTGTGGAGGTTTCGAGATTAGTAAAAGAAACTATTGCGAAGAAAGATAAAGAAGGTAAAATAATCGCTGGTGTAGAAAAGGATTATGCAAAGGACAATATTAAAATCGAAGTAGCCAATGACTCTTCAGACTTTACGTTAACTGCTGCAGACAATGTGATTCATGATTTAGTAATCGCTATCGTATTGGTAGGTTTTATCATGTTGTTTTTCTTACATTCATTACGAAATGCAGCGATCACTATGGTGGCTATTCCATTATCATTAGTAGCTACTTTTATAGGTTTATATTTATTAGGGTATACCTTAAACTTGATGTCTTTATTAGGACTATCCTTAGTGGTAGGTATTCTGGTGGATGATGCTATCGTAGTAATTGAGAATATTCACCGTCATATGGAGATGGGTAAAAACAAAGTAAGAGCAGCATATGATGGTGCTTCTGAGATTGGTTTTACCGTTACAGCGATTACTTTAGTTATCGTAGTTGTATTCTTACCTATTGCGATGTCAACAGGTTTGGTGGCTAATATCTTAGCACAGTTTTGTGTAACGGTAATTATAGCTACGTTACTTTCACTATTGGTGTCATTTACTATTGTGCCGTGGTTATATTCCCGTTTTGGTAAATTAGAGCACATTAACAAGCACTCTTTCTTTGGAAAAATTATCAATGGATTTGAGTCAGGCTTAGATAGTTTCACACATAAGGTATCTGAAATTCTTAAATGGTCTCTAAAAAGTCGTCTTAACAAAGTAATTACTTTACTTATTTCGGTTCTTTTATTCTTTGGCTCTGTCGCATTACTACCTTTGGGATATATTGGTTCTGACTTTTTCCCTTCATCAGATAGAGGTGAGTTTTATTTGCAATTTGAGTTAGAAAAGGATGCTTCTTTAGAGAAAACAAACCTATTGACTCGTAAAGCAGAAGAATTTTTAGCGAATAAACCAGAGATAGAGAAAATTATCACTACAGTAGGTCAATCATCTGATGGTGGTATGAGTGCGGCTACAGGGTCTAAATATAAATCAGAAATACACGTGGTGTTGACTGATGAAGCTAAACGTAATGTAGATTCTAAAGTATATTCTGTACAGTTGAGAAATGAGCTACTTCCTTTATTGGTTGGTTCTAAGATTAAGACTGTTCCAGTAGGTATCATGGGAGCGGAGCAAGCACCTTTGAAATTGACGGTGATAGGCTCATCTGTTGAGGACGCGCAAGAATTTGCGGAGAAAGCGGCACAATTGTTACGTGATGTACCTGGTTCGAAGGATGTTAAATTGACGTCTGAGTCGGGTAACCCAGAGATCAATGTTCAGGTAGATCGTGAGAAGATGACTTCATTGGGATTAAATGTTGCCACTGTAGGTGCTACGATGCAAACGGCATTTTCGGGTAATACAGATAACAAATTCCGTGCTGGAGATAGTGAATATGATATCAATATCAAATTTGATGACAAAGGTAGAGCTAGTTTAGAAGATGTTCAGAAATTGAAATTTATCAATAGTCAAGGACAGAATATCACGCTAGATCAATTTGCTGATGTTGCCTATAGTTCAGGACCTTCATTATTGGAGCGTCGTGATAAATCACCTTCCGTATCTGTACAAGGTGGTGTAATCGGTCGTGCAACAGGTACTGTTGCTGCTGAGTGGGAGGCTAAATTCGCAGAGTTGGAGCGCAAGCCTGGTGTTACATATGTATGGGGTGGTAATATGGAGAACCAATCCGAAGGTTTTGGTACTTTAGGTGTGGCATTAGTAGCATCATTACTATTAGTTTACTTAGTAATGGTAGCTTTATATGATAGTTTTGCGACACCATTTGTCGTATTATTCTCTATTCCATTATCATTTATCGGTGCATTGTTAGCTTTGGCATTGACAAATCAGTCCTTGAATATCTTTACAATTTTGGGTATCATCATGTTGATCGGTCTAGTCGCGAAGAATGCGATTATGCTTGTAGATTTTGCCAATCACCGCAAGGAAGATGGTTTCTCAACACATGATGCTCTAGTTGCTGCCAATCACGCTCGTCTTCGTCCTATCTTGATGACGACTATTGCGATGGTATTTGGTATGATTCCTATTGCTATTGCGACGGGTGATGGTGCTGATATGAATAGAGGTTTGGCAATCGTTATTATTGGTGGTCTATTATCGTCGATGTTCTTGACATTAGTTGTCGTTCCTGTAGTGTATGCTATAATGGATAGTTTGCAAAAACGTTTCCAAAAAGGTGAGCCTACTAACTATGCCAAAGAGATGATGGCGGACTATGTTCCAAATGCTGACTTTATCGATGAGTCAGATATCAAACACTAAGAATATTAATAATTATACCATAAAAAAGAGGAGCAGTGATGTTCCTCTTTTTTTATCGTATAATTTCTGAATACGATTAATTATACCTCCTTAGAGAGGTAGTTTTTTTTATAGTCATTTGGGGTTTCATTTTTGAATCTTTTGAAATGTCTATAAAAATTGGAAGTATTTTCAAAACCACTTTCTTCCGCTATAGATTTTACCGGTTGCTCGGTATTAACGAGCAATCTACAAGCATAATTAATTCTAATATCGGTTAGGAAGTCAAAGTATGACTTTTTTGTTGCTGTTTTGAAATACCGGCAAAAGGATGTTACGCTAAGGTTGCTTAGCTCGGCTACATCTTCGATATAGATCTTGTCTTTAAAATTGCTGAAGGTGTAATTAAGGATTTTATTAAGTCTTTTTTCATCTGCTTTGTTCAACTTGCTGGAATCATACTGCGAAGATATAATTTCATATTCTGTTGATGTGGAGAGTAAATTTAGGAGCTTTAGTAATAGGATAATTCTATTCAAATCGGTTGCATTCTTTAGCTTATGCAATATCCGTACTGCTTTGCTTTTGGTCTCCCCAAAGTACAGTAATCCTTGATTCGCCAGGGAGAATATCTTTTGTATTTTTTTCGCCTCTGGTAATGCCAAGAATGCTGTGCCTAATGATTCCGGATGTAGGTGCATAACCATCGCTTCTACATAATCATCGCCCTTATTTTGAATATTACATTTCCATGTATGTGGGATATTAGAACCCAATAATATCAACTCATCTTGTTCAAAGTTATTTATATTCTCGCCTATAAAACGGATCCCATTTCCTTTGATCATATAATGCAACTCTATCTCCGGATGATAATGCCATATTGTTCCAAAGGTTGGCACGATATCATGACGAATACTAAAAGTGTTATTTATTGGTTTGGGAACTTGATGGTATTTAGGTTGCATAATTGGTGCATTAGTTTACAACTAATTTAATAAAGTTTATACATAAATTATATGAATCATGATATTATGTTAGAATAATATGATAATTTTTCAAAGTATATGATGCCCCTATATCATGATATTTGTAATAGATAACCAATTACTATAACATGAAACCAATAGATTCAAAAGAAGTTTATATCGTCAGTAGTGGTGATTTGAGGCCTGCTGCAAATATTAATTGTTGGCCAATGCAACAAAAATTAGAAGGCATGATTAACGAAGCTTTGTATAAACTTGGTTGGCACGCAAAAAGAGCACATGAATATGATCCTGATAAAGGACATGGCTTTATTGATTATCAACATATCGGTATTAAGGTATTTCGTAAAATTGATAAATCTAAACCACTAATAGTTGCCGAAAGTGTATGGCAATACAGCCATCATGTATTAGCAGGATTAATAACACATCAAGCTCCTATACTTATTGTCGCTAACTGGGATGGTACTTATCCTGGATTAGTGGGCGCCCTCAATCTAGTAGGCTCATTGACCAAGGCTGGTGTTCATTATAGCTTCTTGTGGAGTCATGATTTTCAAGATGATTTCTTTAAGGACAAACTTAAGGAGTGGCTTTCTACAGGATCTATTACCCATGATTATTCTCATGTAAGAGATTTTGAAGCCTCCGAAGTGGATGCACAGGACAAGTTGTTAGCGCAGCAATTCGCACAAACAATACGCGATGAGAAGGTAATTATGGGGGTTTTTGATGAAGGCTGTATGGGGATGTTTAACGCCATCGTACCTGATGCTTTAATACATAAATTAGGTATCTATAAAGAACGATTGAGCCAATCCACATTGTACGCCAAGATGTTGACCATTGATGTGGAAGAAGCCGATGTAGTCTTGCAATGGATGCTCCAAAAAGGCATGAAATTTGATTGGGGCACCGACCCGGTAAGCCAACTTACCAAAGAACAAACGATCGAACAATGCAAAATGTATATCGCTGCGCTAAGGTTAGCCGATGAATTTGGCTGTGATACAATAGGTATTCAATATCAACAAGGGTTAAAAGATTTGACAGCAGCGAGTGATTTGGTGGAGGGTTTGCTAAATAATACAGAGCGTCCGCCTGTTTATAATGATAAAGGCGATGAGTTGTACGCTGGTAATGCCTTGCCTCATTTTAATGAAGTGGATGAGTGCGCAGGAATAGATGGTTATATAACCTATCATTTATGGAATTCTCTAGGAATGAATGGCGATAACACATTGCATGATCTGCGCTATGGCGAAAATTATCGTATAGCTGGAAAGGACGAATTCGTCTGGGTATTTTTAATATCTGGTGCTGCACCCGCTTCACATTTTATAGACGGCTATCAAGGTGCCGACAGTTTGAGACAGCCCTCCATGTTCTTCAAGAAAGGAGGTGGTACTTTGCGTGGCATTAGTAGGCCTGGAAGATTGGTGTGGAGCCGTATATATATTGAAGACAATCAATTGTGCTGTGATATAGGGACTGCCCGTGTGGTGGAGCTACCTAAGGAAGAGACACAGCGAAGATGGGACTTGACAGATGGTCAATGGCCTATTATGCATGCTGTACTAGATGGTGTATCGCGAGATCAGATGATGGCGAAGCACAAGGCTAACCATATTCAGGTGGTCTACGTAGCAGATGATTTTGAGGTACAGCGTGCAGCATTGATCAAAGCGAGTACATTGGATGCTTTAGGGATTAAGGTCAATTTGTGTGGTATATAATAAACATCTATCTATTATGCAGGATAAATTAGTCATAGGAATGGATTTTGGTACTGATTCAGCACGAGGATTACTGATCAATCCACAGACTACTGAAGTACTAGCTACAGCAGTCTGTGTGTATAAGCGATGGTCTCAAGGGCTGTATTGTATACCTGAAAAGGAGCAATATCGTCAGCATCCTTTGGATTATATGGAGGCCATAGATGATATATTTACCAATCTATTTGTCGGATTGGAACCTACTACTATTAAGAAGGTTGTTGCTATAGGTACCAATACGACAGGATCTACTCCCGTAGCTGTAGATAGTAATGCTCGCCCATTGGCATTGAGTACCTCCTTTGCGGATAACCCTAATGCGATGTTTGTGCTTTGGAAAGATCATACTGCCAAGAAAGAAGCAATGGAGATTAATAGCCTTGCCAAAATATGGCCTATAGATTATACCTTATATAGCGGAGGTATATATTCCTCGGAATGGTTTTGGTCCAAGATGTTACATGTCAATAGGGAAGACGAAAATGTAAGGAAGCATACTTTTACATGGGTAGAGCAGTCGGATTGGATTCCTAGTTATTTGGCGGGTATATCCAAAGCTTCTAAGATAAAGCGTAATCGCTGTGCAGCAGGGCACAAAGCGATGTGGAATGAAAGCTATGGCGGATTACCTTCAGCGGAATTCTTGTGTGCATTAGATCCAACATTTTATCATTTTGTAAATCGTTTTTATACGGAAACCTATACATCGGATGAGGTATGTGGTAATATATCAAGTTATTTTGTAGAGAAATATGGTTTTGACCCTTCTACAATTGTTACTATTGGTGCTATCGATGCGCACCATGGTGCCGTAGGAGCGGGGTCCCATCCTTACTCTTTTGTAAAAGTAATAGGAACATCGACCTGTGATATGTTGGTGATCCCGAAGGAGGATAATCCACCAATTGTACCGGGTATATGCGGGCAGGTGGATGGTTCTATAGATCCTGGGATGATAGGTTTTGAAGCAGGCCAATCTGCATTTGGGGATATCTATAATTGGTATAAAAATTTTCTATTAAAGCCTATTTATTCCATCTTGGAAGATTCCTTGACCATTGAACAGCAGCATAAATTGGAAGCAGATTTTTTTGATTATATGACTAAAGAGGCACAGCAAATAAAGGTCGCAGAAAGTACCTTAGTGTTTACCGATTTTTTTAATGGTAGACGTACACCTGATGCTGATTTTAACCTCCTTGCTAGTGCTACAGGGTTTAATTTAGCTACTAATGCTGGGCATGTATTCAAAGCCTTAGTAGAGGCAACAGCATTTGGTTCAAAGGCAATCATAGATCGGTTTATTAGCTGTGGCATACCGATAAAATCTGTTATAGCCACGGGTGGAATTCCAAACAAATCACCCTATGTAGTGCAAGTACTAGCAGACGTATTAGGATGTGATATTGACGTCGTAGATTCAAATCAAACATGTGCTTTAGGCTCCGCTATTTTTGCGGCTGTAGCAGCAGGGGTATATGCCACGATAGCAGATGCTAAACAGGTGTTGTCGGCACGAATTCTTAAAACCTATACCCCCAATATTGATAATAAGAATATTTATGATCAACTTTATCATACGTATAATCAACTTACGCTAACCTTAACCTAATTAAACAAATATATGAGCAACCTACCTATTGTTGATCTAGCTGTTATTGTCATTTATCTTTTGGCCATGATAGTAGCAGGGATTTACTTTTCAAAGAAAAATACTACGGCAGATGAATTTACCACAGCCGCAGGGAAAATTCCCGCTTGGGCTGTTGGGATTTCTCTTTATGCGACATTTTTGAGCTCAAATACTTTTTTGGGCGTACCGGGAAAAGCTTTTGGTGCCAATTGGAATGCTTTTGTTTTTAGCTTGTCTATGCCTATTGCAGCGTGGTTTGCGGCCAAGTATTTTGTTCCTTTTTATCGTAGCAATACTGAAGTATCTGCCTATACCAATTTGGAAAAGCGATTTGGTAGTTGGGCACGCAGTTATGCTGTTATTTGTTTCTTATTGACACAAATAGCGCGAATGGGCTCTATCTTTTTTGGAATATCGCTCGCATTACAAGCTTTGATAGGTTTGGATATGGCTTTAATAATGATTGTGGTGGGGATATGTATTATTATATATACTGTACTAGGGGGTATGGAGGCCGTGATATGGACAGAAGTCGTTCAGGGGATTTTGCTCACCATCGGTGCTATTATCATTATAGGATCCTTATTATTCAAAATACCTGGAGGCGTTGGTACTGTTGTGGATATTGGGATGCGTGATGATAAATTTAGCTTAGGCTCTTTTGCCCTCACGGACTTTAGTACTACTACTTTTTGGGTAATATTTTTATATGGTGTATTTATAAACCTTACTAATTTTGGGATGGATCAAAATTATGTCCAACGGTACCATACAGCACCAAATCAAGTAGAAGCTTCAAAATCTGTGTGGATGTGCGTAAAGTTGTATATTCCTATTTCACTACTTTTTTTTATTATTGGCGCTTGCTTATATGCTTATTATGATGTCAATCCTCAATTAATATCCACTGTCAAAGAGCAGGTGGCTCAGGAAAAACTTATGGATAGCAATATATTGGCACCAGCGGATTATGGTGATAAGGTACTTCCTCATTATATGGTTACTCACCTTCCTGTAGGCGTAGTAGGTCTCATAGTATCTGCGATACTGGCGGCAGCGATGAGTACCATTAGCTCGGGGATGAATGCCTCAGCAACTGTTTTTACCGAAGATATCTATAAACGGTATATCAAACCTGATGCTAATGACAAGCAAAATCTACGAATCTTATTATGGATGACAGGCATATTTGGTGCTATAGGGATGTTTGCCGGAGTAGCTATGATTGGTGTAGGTTCTATTTTGGACGCCTGGTGGACATTGTCAGGAATCTTTGCTGGCGGGATGTTAGGGTTGTTTTTATTAGGCCTTATATCCAAGAAAACCAATAATAGTGATGCGCTGATAGGTACAATTGTAGGTATTTGTGTGATTCTTTGGATGACTTTCTCTTATCTAATTCCTCCTGAATATGCCTATTTACAGAATCCTCTACATGCTAATATGATCATTGTAGTAGGTACTTTGGTTATCTTTTTGGTAGGTACCATTAGTCAAAAGATTAGACATAAAACTTTACAACACTAAAAAAATGACTTAAGGACGGTTACCGTTCGATATATACTATAACACTTCTATCAAATACTATGAATAAGAATAAAAAATTTATTCCTGTAATGCTCATGCCTTTTTTCGAGGATGGAAAAATTGACTATATGGCTTTAAGTCAGTTGATTGAGTTTTATTTAGCACATGGTGCGGCTGGTTTGTTTGCAAATTGTCTTTCTAGTGAAATGTATCATTTGACGCAAGAAGAAATGATACAATCGGTGTCATTTATTGTGAAGACAGTGGATGGGCGTGTGCCGGTAGTGGCGACAGGCACTTTTGAAGATACCATTGCCAATCAAGCCTCTTTTGTAAAAGAAATATACAATACCGGGGTAGAAAGTGTCATTGTAATTACCAGTTTGTTAGCCAAAGAGACAGATACGGAAGAGGTTTTTCAAGCTAATGTACATCAATTGCTTACCTTAACAGATGATATACCACTAGGATTCTATGAGTGCCCATTACCGTATAAAAGGATTATAGATCCTTCATTCCTAGGTCAATTGGTACAGTATGGTCGCATAAAATACCATAAAGACACTTCTTTGGATATAAACCATGTCGGCGCAAAATTGCTAGCGACACGATCGAGTGAAGATTTTGGCCTTTATGATGCTTATATGGTACATGCTGTAGATTCATTGTTGACAGGTTCTGCCGGCTTATCTTGTATTCAAGGTAATTATTTCCCGGAGTTAGTGGTATGGTTATGCAATAATTATAATAAAGAGGAGCAAATCAACAAGGTTCAAAAGGTGCAACATTTTTTTCAACGAAATATGGATGTAATGCATGATTCATATCCTACTTCAGCCAAATATATTCTTGGCAAGCGAAAATTGAAGCTTGGTGTTTATTGTCGAAACAGAAATTATGTCCTTGACGAAAAGGTGAAACAGGATCTTGACAATTTATACCTTGATTTTGAGGCTGTATGTAATCAATTAGGCATTGATACTTCTTTGTCAATGATAGCATGATATTACTTGTTTAATTAATATATTTAATCCTATAATTCTATTATACTGCCGCTCGCATCAATAATAGTTAACAACCAATAAAAACTAATTATGGCAACTAAACCACGCTATTTCTCGCTAGATGTATTTAGAGGAGCAACTGTAGCACTCATGATCTTGGTTAACAATCCAGGAACTTGGGACCATGTCTTCTCGCCCTTATTACATGCCCAGTGGCATGGATGTTCTCCTACAGATTTGGTATTTCCATTTTTTCTTTTTGCTGTAGGTAATGCTATCGCATTTGTATTGCCAGGGTTGAAGGAAGCGGGCGATGCTATTTTTTGGAAGAAAATAGGTAAACGAACGATTTTAATATTTTTAATCGGCTTATTCTTGAATTGGTGGCCATTTTTTGCATGGCAAAATGGGGCCTTGGTTTTTAGGGAGTGGGTAGACACTGCGGACTCAGCTTATGGCATACGGATATTTGGTGTTTTACAGCGTATAGCATTGGCCTATTTCTTTGCTAGTATAATCGCCTATTACTTCAAGCCCAAAGCTATCATGGTGATCGCGACAATTCTACTCGTCGGTTATTGGGGCCTTTGCTATGGTTACGGTGGAGCCGATCCTTATTCCTTGGGAGGCTATTTCGGTACTGCTGTTGATATTCAACTTGTTGGTGAAGCACATTTGTATAGGGGTGAAGGTATTGCTTTTGATCCTGAAGGGTTGATGAGTACCGTGCCATCAATCGTTCAGGCAGTATTTGGATACCTGGTAGGTTTGTTTATTAAGCAAAATGCTAAAGTAGATTGGCTATTTTCTAAAGTACCTTTTACGGAGGACAAGTATTTTAGAATGCTTTCGGCGATGATGGTTTCAGGCTTTCTTATTTTGGTACTTGGTTGGATATGGTCTTTGGGATTCCCTATTAATAAAAAGATATGGACGAGTTCTTATGTGTTGTATACAACGGGATTAGCAGTATTGACATTAGGCACTGTCATATGGTATGTAGAAGTCCAAAATGTTAGAAATAGCCTAACGAGTTTTTTTGTTGTTTTTGGCAAAAATCCACTATTTATATATATCCTAAGTAGTATGATCCCCAGTTTATTGGAAATTGTAATAGTCAATACTCCAAAAGGGGAGCTCAATGTTTGGGAGGCTTTTTATCAAAATATATGCTCTTTATTGCCTGGTCCGCCTGAAGTAGGTTCTTTGTTTTTTGCTTTAGTATTTCTGGTTATCATGTGGCTGATAGGTTATATGTTGGATAAACGCAAAATTTATATTAAAGTTTAATAGATCTACATCTTTTTATTCTCTAATTATTAACCCGACTTATTATGAAAAATTACAGCTTGTTGATTACGTCCATCATATGGCTACTTATTTGGCACCCATATAATGGAAAATGCCAAGTGACTGTCGATACCAAAGGTTATCCAGATCATATTATTTTGAATGTAACGGAGGATTTGACATCTACGGTTGCGGTCAATTGGCGTACCGATGAAACCCAACCAACAAGTAAAATACAGTTGGCTACAGAGAATTCATCCGCTAATATTGGGCACGATTGTAAGGAATTTATCGCTTTATCGGAGCCTTTGCACTATAAAGGGAAATCTCATTATTATCATTCCTTTACACTAGATGGCTTAGCAGAAGGCGTGATGTATGTATATCGTGTAGGGGAAGGCGATAAATGGAGTGAATGGATTAATTTTAAAACCATAAATTCCAAATCCCCAACATTTAAATTCCTTTACTTTGGCGATGTTCAAACCAATATAAAAAGCCTTTGGTCAAGGGTAGCTAGGCAGGCTGTAAAGACTATGCCGGATGCGCAGGTCGTATTGTATGCCGGTGATATCGTCAATAGAGGAAACAATTTGGATGAATGGGAAGATTGGTTTACCGCAACAGCGAATATGCATCAAAGCATACCTATCCTCGCAGCCGCAGGTAATCATGATCACGGGGATGATGATGCGGGCAATTATGGTATTTCAGCTTATTGGAATAAACAATTTAATCTTCCTTTGAATGGAATAGATGGTTTAAAAGAAACTTCTTATTATATTGATATTAATGATGTTAAGTTTGTGATTGTTAATACGGAACTGTTGGAAGAGTATGAATCTATCAAACAAAACCAATTAAAATGGTTGCAAGCAATTTTAAGCGCTAACACCCAAAAGTGGACTATTCTTGTGATGCATCATCCGATTTATTCAACCAAAAAAAATAGAGACAATAAAGAATTGCGGGAGCTTATCAAGCCATTGATAGATAGGTATAATGTGGATCTTGTATTGCAAGGTCATGACCATACTTATGCTAGGGGCAAGGATAAAATACCTATGGAGGACAACAAAATATCTAATGCCACCTACGTCGTAACAGTTTCTGGACCCAAATTGAGTGAAGTTCTTAGGGCTGATTGGATGGATAAATCGTACAGCTTTACACAGCTTTTTCATGCTGTAGAAATAACAGATAACGAACTTACTTTTTCTGCTTATAAATCTTCTGGTGAATTGGCGGATAAATTTGTTATCAGTAAATCAAATGGTATAAATACGATTATAGAATAGTCCATTATGTTGTGCAAAATAATCTATAAACCTATTATTAGCCTAATTACTTCACTTACAATAGTGCTATTGTATTCCTTTCAGGAACCTATTAATCCTATCCCTAAGACAATGGCGAATATTGTGCGTGATATCTATGCTAAAGGTATAGCAGATCGCTTCCAAAATATTAATCAGCATGATATTCTTGCTTATTTGGATGCTTCAAGCTTGCATATTTTGGCACATGAGTATTGGACATTTGATGTAAATACGGAGGTAGATGTTTTTGTGTGCCGTGACATTCAACAAAAAGAAGTGCCTTTTTGGTTGTTAAAGGATTCTTTTCAGCAGACCAAGGAGCTTATTAGCAATGAAAATGTCACGTATGAAGTATGGCGAAAGCGATTTAAAAAAGGCAAAGTAAATTTGGGGATCAATGGTTTTGATAGACATAGATATGTGTATTTTGTGGCTATTAAAGCGACAAATAAATCTATTGAACTAGCTATTAAACCTATATGGCCATTGGACCAAGTCGTCGAGCCTCTTTATGTAGGGAGTGTAATTTATAAAGATTGGGATGAGCTGACGGTCAATCAATTTACGCCTGCTTTAGAAGGGGCCTATATATTACCGACTTACCGCGGACGATCTCGTGAAGCACATTTAATCAAGGCCTTTAGGCAGACTGATTATCCTTCATCAAGTGTGCCTGATCAGCTATTGTTGTCTTGGATAGATGACCCGCAGACAAGTCAACATATAAGCTGGCGTACGCGCAATGATTTAGCTAGTTCTTCTTTTATCTATTGGCGCGAAGGTACGTTGGATACTTTGCAGGCAATGGTTGAAGTTCAAGAGATACATGATGTTATGTTAGTTAATGATCATATTGTTAATAGATTAAGTGTTTCTTTGACTGGCTTAGAGCCCAATACAAAGTATAATTATCAGTTTATTTCTAACGCTATTAAAAGCAAAGTTTATTCTTTTACAACAGCCCCTAAATCCAACGATTTTGAGTTTGGATGGTTTGGTGATATGCACAATGATCCGAGTTTGGGTCTTTTTATTCCACGATGGAAGAAGATGTTTCCTAATGCTAATTTTTATTTGCAAGCAGGTGATTTGGTGAATACCGGATTGTATAGAGATCATTGGGATATATTATGGAATGCCACGAAAAGCATCACGGACGAAAAACCATTTATGTCCGTTCCTGGCAACCATGATAGTCAAGAAGCATTGTTCCCGTGGATGTATTTATCATACCTCAAATTTCCTGCTAATGGCCCTTCACAGTTGCCCAAAGGATTAAGTTATACTTTTGATTATGGCAATACCTTATTTCTAATGGTTGATGCTGTTACTTTTTCGGCCAAGGAGCAAGAGGCATGGATCAGAGATGTATTGTCTTCGAGCACCAAGAGATTCAAAATCGTATTTTTCCATTTTGCACCGCATACATTTGAAAGTAGTTATGCGGATATCATCCAATATTGGCAGCCTCTATTTGTCAAATATGATGTTGATTTAATCTGCAATGGACATTTTCATTATTACCATAAGACAACCAATCCTTCTTTACCGCGATATATCATGTCTGTAGCTACAAAAAGAAAGGGCGAAGATATTGAAGGGGATGATGAGGCATATATTGTTCAGAAGGGATACCTGTATCAGCACGTAAAGATAAGCGATAGCTCCTTGGAATTATGTAGCGTGGACAGTCTAGGGCTGGTTATAGATCAATTTAAAATCAATAAAAACTAAAAATATGAAGCGAATACTTTTAACCTTTATTATGCTAACAAATGCATTGTTAGCTATTTGTCAAAACCAGCGTTTTGAGGTTGTAAATAGAAGTTTTATTTTTCCGCTACAGGAATTACATGTACACGGTAGTTCTATAGTTGAATTGCCGGGAGGTGATTTCTTAGCCGCTTGGTTTGAAGGAACTGGTGAGCGTACAGCGGATGATGTCAAGATAATGGGGGCCAAATATTCCTCCAAAACCAATACTTGGGGAATTCCTTACGTCCTTGCAGACACAGAGGGATTACCGGATTGTAACCCGGTGTTGTTTATGAATAAAGGGAAGTTGTTTTTGCTATGGATTGCGGTGCATGCTAATCGTTGGGAACAATCGATCTTACGTTTCAAAACGAGTACGGATTACGCTAATAATCAGGTGCAATGGTCTTGGCAAGATAATATATTCTTAAAACCTGACAGTAATTTTGTTACCGAAGTAAAAGCTAGATTTAAGGATCTTCCGGAAAGCCGGCAAGGATGGGCTGAATATGCGCCACGATACGATCAGATGATTATTAATGCTTCCGAGGATTTGACCAAACGTTCTTTTGGTTGGATGACGCGAATAAAGCCTTTAACACTTCATTCAGGACGAATATTGTTACCCTTATATTCGGATGGTTTGAATTTCTCTATGATCGCTTACTCCGATAATGATGGGGCTACTTGGAATGCGAGCTTGCCGATTGTAGGAAGAGGAAATATTCAACCTACATTAATAGAGAACGCTTCAGGTGATATAATCGCTTATATGCGTGATACTGGTGATGATCCTGCCTTGCTACAGACGAGTATTTCCAAAGATAAAGGAATTAGTTGGTCGGCAAATAAGGAAGTGAATATACCTAGTACAGCAAGTGTGGAGGTTGTTAAAGTAGCAAACAACAAGTGGTTATTGGTATTGAATGATATGGTAGAAGGGAGATCCAAGCTTTCATTGTATCTATCTAAAGATGAGGGTGCAAATTGGGAGAATTTAGGCCCTATCGTTGAAGACAAAAATAAAGAAGGAAGGTTTTCATACCCATCATTAATAAAAGCTGCTGATGGGATGGTACATCTTACTTATTCGCACCACAAAAAAGGTGATCTCAAAACTATTGAACACGTAATTATAAATCCTAATTCCATAAAATAAGAAATTATGAAAAAGCTATTTGTATTATCAACGTTAATGACGTTGACAGGATGTCTATTGGCGCAAGTGAAGCACAAAGACAAGCCTTATGCTCAAGAATATGCCATCAAGTATCAATCTTCATTCCCTTGTGTTGATGTGGAGTATGATCGTAATAACAATATCCAGTTGATCAGTAATGGAGGTATTAAGAAAATTACTTTTGGAGATTTGTTATTGCCGGGGCAGGTAGTGGAGGACAATTTATATCGTTTTATGAAGAATAAGCATATTGTGGATATCGTTCAAGTAGATGGTCAATTTGTTTACCTTGCTAAGGATGTTATCCTTAGCAATGCCTGGGCAGGGGATCTTTATATACCACATGATATCCTAAATCCAACAGGTTTTGTGCCCTTATCTAAAAGCGACTACCTCGTTTATAATGGCGATAAAATCCAATATATTAAAAATGCTAAGGCTGTGTGGGAGACTTCTTTGGATAAGTCCAAAATTATCGAAGTCATAGCAGATCCTAATGATGTATTTTTTTATATCCTTACAGATAAGGGTATTGACCAAGTTATGTTAAGTAATGGTAAACTTTCCTCCATCTATAAAGGACAGGGATTAGTATCCATGACGGCGCATGACAAAGGTTTTGTAGTCGCACATCAGAGCGATGGTTTATTGTTTTTTGAGCCTTCTTTTAAATTGATTCGTAAAGAGGACAAATTACCTTCTCTTGATTTGAATGTCGTCAGAAGTATACATGGTAACTTGTGGGTAGGTACGGCGCATGGTGCCTTTCGTATCAACCAGAAAGACGGCATCAAATATTATGCGAGCAAGCGCTGGCTTAATGATGACCATGTAGTAAACATTAAACCTGGGATCAATGATAATGTACTTATTCTGACCAAAGAAGGACTTTCTGATATTGTATCCAAGGAGATGACATTAGCAGACAAAGCAACATATTTTGAAAAACAAGTGCGTCATCGCCATATCCGTAATGGATTCAACTCGACCATATCAGGGATGAAAGATGGTAATATCTATACGGGATATCTAGGGGATTCTGACAATGATGGCTTGTGGACTTCGATGTATCTAGCTGCTCAAGCCTATAGATATGCTGTCACCAAAGATCCTGAAGCCTTACAAAATACGAAGGAATCATTGGATGCTATGAATCGCTTATTTACCATTAATCCTGTTAAAGGATTTGCGGCTCGTTCCTTTGAGCGTACCGGTAATAAAGAGCATTTGAGCGATCCTGAATTTTGGCAAAAATCATCCTCCAAAGACTGGGACTGGAAAGCTACAACAAGTAGTGATGAAGCCATTGGGCATATATTCGCTTATGGCGTAGTCGCTGAATTAATGGATGATAAGGCGGTGAAGAAGCAAGCTATTTCACTTATTGACTCCATGATGACGCATATTATAGACAACGATATGTACTTGGTCGATTATGACGGTAAACCTACCTTGTGGGGCAAATGGAATCCAGCATATGTAAATGGTTTTGCTAAAAATGTAGGCGATAGGAAATTGAATTCTTCTAATATAATAGCCATGCTACAGACGGCTTATCATTTTACTAAAAAAGAAAAGTTTAAAAACAAAGCTTTGGAGCTGATAAATAAGCATGGTTATTTGGACAACCTAATGATTCCGATGGAAGAGATCGGTAAATCCGACGGTACGCAGGATGATTTAAGTCAATTGTTGTCTAGTAGCTGGAATCATTCAGATGATGAGATGTACTTCTTGGGCTATTGGGGATTGTATCGTTATGCATTGAACGAGGACCTAAAAGAGAAATATAAAGAAGCAATCATCGACCATTGGAAAGCGGAGCTTCCTGAAAAAGATGCGTTATGGAATTTAATGACTGGAATAGTAGGGGTTGAGGATCCTGGTGTCGATGATGCGGTATGGTATTTACAAAAATATCCCTTGGATTTAATCCATTGGAATATAAAAAATAGTGAACGTAAAGATATAGTTAATATGCCTCAAAATTTTAGAAATCAATATACTAAAGATGTATTACCTCCAGACGAATTGAAAATATCTAGGCATAATGGCAATCGCTTCCAACTGGATGGTGGTAACTCCGGAACTGCCGAAAATAGTGCTGGCGATATTTGGCTCTTGCCTTATTGGTTGGGTCGTTATCTAGAGCTAATAGATTAATCATAATTATTTATCATCTCGTGTAAACATCTTGAATAAAGATGATAATTTGTTAGAAAAATACATCAATGTCATATATTAAATTTGATTCATATATTTCATTGTAACCAATTTGATACCTTAATCAAAAACTATGAGAACCCTAAATGTAACCCTCGTATTGCTGTGTTTGCTGTATATTGTAAACGCATGCACAGCAACCCGTAAAAAAGAAAATATAGTGACTTCTTCCTTTGTATTGCCTGAGGATAGACCTTTCAAACAAGCACATGCTTCTACTTTAGTATGCTTAGATAGTGGCAATTACTTAGTCGCCTGGTTTGGTGGTACCAAAGAAAAGGATGATGATGTCGGTATCTGGATGACTAAAGGTGATGGCGCAACATGGAGCTTCCCTGTTGAAGTAGCCAAAATCCGTGAGCAACCACATTGGAATCCCGTGCTATTTAAAAAAGAGAATGGTGAAATCATACTTTTCTTTAAGGTTGGTGCTGAGATAGCCATATGGGAAACATGGTACATCTCGTCTACAGATAATGGTCAAACATGGTCCAAGCCACAAGAATTAGTCGCTGGAGATCGTGGTGGACGTGGACCTGTCCGCAATAAGCCAATTGTATTATCCAATGGTGATTGGCTGGCTGGCTCTTCGGATGAGTCCGGATTATGGCGCTCTTTTGTGGATGTAAGCACGGATAAAGGTAATAGCTGGAACAAAAGTGAATTTATCGCTTTTGACACGACTGAGGTCAAAGGAGAAGGTATGATTCAACCTACATTGTGGGAATCGAACAATGGCAATGTACATATGTTATTACGAACCAGCGCTGGCGCAATATACCGGAGTGACTCCAAAGACTATGGAAAGACTTGGGGTAAGGCATATAAGACGGGATTACCTAATCCCAATAGCGGGATAGACTTAGTTAAATTGCATGATGGTAAGTTAGCATTGCTATATAATACGGATTCCAAAAATTGGGGTTCTCGAGCAGTTCTCAAATTGGCAATATCAGAGGATGATGGCAATACATGGAAAGATATATTGGATGTCGAGAATGGTGTCAAAGGGGATGAGTTTTCTTATCCTGCTATAGTGTCTTGTGGGGATGAGATTGCACTTACGTATACTTGGAAGAGATCGAATATTATGTTTAAAAGAGTAAAACTCAACGAATAGTAAAAATAAATTTACTTCATTATTAATTTATTGAAACCAATTATGAAAACACTCATTATTCCTTTTCGAAGCTGGAATTATATCTTGGCTTTGTTAATTCTAGTTATGGGATACGGTTCCGCTAAATCTCAACAACAGGATATCCAAATTAGCGGGGTTGTAAAATCTTCCGTAGACGGCACTCCTTTAGTAGGTGTCAGTATCACGACTAACGAATCTGCACGTACTGCGATGACGAGTACAGGAGGTATATTCACCTTGAATATTTCTCCTGCTGATGTATCTATCGCTGTTTCCTATGTAGGTTATGAAACAGAAAATGTAAATATTGGGGGCCAGAAGGTTTTTGATATCCTTATGAAACCTAGTGCAGAAAGTATCGAACCTGTTGTGGTCACAGCATTAGGTATTAAACGTGCAGAACGATCCTTGGGTTATTCTGTTGGTAAAGTAGATGGCGAGAGTTTGAATAATGTAGTTCAAGAAAATCTATTGGGTGGGATAGCTGGAAAAGTACCCGGTGTGACACTCAATCAAACAGGAGGTGTGGGGTCTTCCATAAGTATGGTTATCAGAGGGGCTACTTCTTTAAGTTCGGACAATCAGCCCTTATATGTAGTAGATGGTGTGCCTATTGTGAGTGGCTTGAGAAATGTAAGCAACTTTGGTAGTGATAGAAATGAGGTGGACTATGGCAATCCTATTTCCGATATTAATCCTGATGATGTGGAGAGTATTTCGATTCTCAAGGGACCAAGCGCGGCAGCGTTATATGGTTCTAGAGCAGGTAACGGTGTTGTACTTATTACGACCAAATCCGGTAAATATGGTCAAAAAACAACGGTTAATTTTTCTACAAACAATGTATTTGAAAAGCCTGTTCGCTTCTTGAACTTTCACTACAAGTTTGCAAATGGTACTCGCCCAGGTGGAATATTGGCCGAAAATTCGGCTTATTGGGCAGGGCCAGAATTAGATAAAGGCAATCTCGCAGTACAGTGGAATAGCCCTTTGGATGCTAATGGTAACAAAATACCTACAGAGTTGAAATCCTATAAGGATAACATGAAAAATTTCCTTGGTACAGGGATTACATCTTCTAATAATGTTTCTGTAACGGGGGCTGGTTCAAAAATGCTATACCGTTTTTCGGTTAACAACATGAATCATAAAGGGATGATTCCTAATAGTAATTTATATCGTAATGGTCTTGCTGTAAATGTAAATTATTCTTTGCTTGATAATTTAAAAATATCTACCAATATAAATTATGTACGTTCCAAATCTAACGATATGCCGGCAACAGGTAATAGAGCTTCTAATCCATTGCAAGCGGTTTATAACTATTCCAATGTCAATGTATTGGATTTACAGAATTATTGGGTTCCAGGACAAGAAAATTTACAACAATTACAAGTTGCAACAGGTAAAGACAATCCTTATTTCTTAGCTTATGAATTAACGAACGCCTTTAATAGGGATCGAATTTTTGGTAATATTAAGCTGGATTGGGAGATCAATGAACATTTTACTGCTTTCCTAAGAGCAGCGGAAACAAATTCTGTAGAAAAAAGAGAAACAAAGATCCCCTATAGTTATAGTAGAGATTTAAAAGGTGGATATCACCTTCAAGATTTGCAAAATAGAGAAGATAATATAGATTTTTTGTTTACCTATAATAGTCTTGATAAAATTCCGGACTTCAACTATTCGGTGTCTGCTGGTGGTAATTATATGTACCAATACAATACAGATTTTTATGCGGGCTCACGACGCAATGCTGGGCTGACTGTTCCGGGGGTATACCGACTTTCTAATATTCCTTCAGCAGGATTAGATGTGGGTAATGGCGAGTACCAAAAAGCGATATATAGTATATATGCACTAGCTAATTTGGGGTACAAGAACCAGATATTCCTCGACTTAACAGCACGTAATGATTGGTCTAGTACATTACCTATTGAAAATAGATCTTACTTCTATCCTTCAGCATCTTTCAGTTGGGTAGCAAATGAAACCCTAAAATTACCTTCATACATCTCTTTATTGAAATTGAGAGCTGGTGTTGCGCAAGTTGGTAATGATACAAATCCGTATCAGATAAATCCTATATTATCGACCGGAAGATGGGGTGATTTGATATATATGCAATTGCCAGAAACGTTGTTGTCCTCAAATCTAAAACCTGAAATAGCAACATCATCCGAATTCGGAGTAGATTTTAATTTGTATAATAATAGATTGCGTTTTGAAGGTACTTATTATGATGTCGTAAACAAAAATCAAATCCTTCCAGTTACCACACCGCATTCTTCTGGATACTCTTCAAAATTAATTAACGCGGGTAAATTACAAAGTAAGGGATGGGAATTTGCCATTGGAGGAACACCAATCCGTAAATCAAATGGTCTCGTATGGGATGTCAATATAAACTTCTCTAATACAAAA
The DNA here is from genome assembly GCF_022627575.1 of Sphingobacterium rhinopitheci. Taxonomy (GTDB): domain Bacteria; phylum Bacteroidota; class Bacteroidia; order Sphingobacteriales; family Sphingobacteriaceae; genus Sphingobacterium; species Sphingobacterium rhinopitheci. The sequence goes on along the minus strand of NZ_JADEYQ010000013.1, from coordinate 32,631 downwards.
ACACGTATCCTCGAACTTGCACCTGGTATTGACTACTACGAGTACTGGACGGATAATAGCTCTGGTGCGATGACATGGGTAGGTGAAGAGGTAGGTAATCTGTATAGCCGTGGATATGCAAGAGTAAAGGATGAGAACTCTCCTTATTATAATTGGCCTATTTTAAGTAAAGATGGGGAGTGGATTCAAGATAACGCTGTAGAAAACAGAATTAAAGTAGGTAATTCGAATCCTAAGTTCTTAGCTGGTATGCAACAAAGCTTCAGTTATAAAAATTTCCATTTAGGATTTAGCTTGGATTGGAGATATGGTGGTCAATTCTTGTCTTATACGTATCGTTATGCTGGTTCGGATTGGAAATCCCAAATTCAGTTAGATAAAATGATTCCCGGAGGAAATATGTCGCCTGATGAGCTCGTGCAATTATTAAAATCTGACCCTAGCCAATATATAATTCCACACAATGGAAATTTCCCTAAGGTAGGTGGTTTGACACAAGAAACAGGTGGTTTTTACCTCAAAGAGGGCAATGTGGAAGGTTATGATGGTGTATTTATCCCTGGTGTTATCGCTCAATATGATGCCGATGGTAAGCTAATCGGTTACAAGGAGAATTTAGGCGGTACTGGAACGATGCTTCTTCCTGCATATGATTCTTTCGCGTGGAATTATAATCAAGAGGTAACTTTTGATTCTGACTTCGTCAAACTTAGGGAGTTAACTTTAGGCTACGATATCAAAAATATTAAACACATTAGCAATCTTAGAGTTTCCGTCTTTACACGAAATATAATCTTGTGGACAAAAGCTAATATTGGGATAGATCCCGAAAGAGCTTATCAAGCAGATGTGAATAGAGGCTTTAAACAAGGGATAGAAATGCAAAACGTTATGCCTTGGACGCTACCTTTTGGTTTTAAATTAGATTTTACATTTTAAGAAATTATTAGTGATGAAAAATATGATAAATAAAAGTATTGCAGTTGCTATTTCTTTAATTCTATTAGGAGGATGTGGAAAGCAATTGACGGATTTGAATGTCAATCCGAATGGTGTTGATCCGAGCAATGCCAATGTGAATATTATGTTACCTGGGTTATTGTCTAAAATATCAGGGTATTATGCCGAATTGGACAATTCCGTAACAAGCGGTGTTGTACAGCATATGCAAGAGGATGGTTGGTTTACTGCATATAACCATTATGTATGGGCTAATAGGGATTGGGGAAATTGGTATAGTACACTTAGAGATAATGAATTAATGCTGAGTACTGCTCAGGCGGGAGGTTTTCCAATGCATGAAGGGATAGGTTATGTATTACGTGCATTTTCATTTGGCAATGTGACCGATTTATGGGGTGATGCACCATATATAGAAGCTTTGAGCGCTACCAAAGATATCATAAAACCTAAATACGATGGGCAGGAGGTAATCTATAAGGGTATTTTGGAAGACTTGAAGAAGGCTGCTGTTATATTCAAGAATAATACCAATACAGGAATTATAGCTAATAATGATTTAGTGTATCAAGGGAATATTAATAAATGGCATCGATTGGCTAATTCGCTGATACTAAGGTATGCTATGCGTCTGTCTGAGAAATTGCCTGATCTAGCAAAGTCTTATATACAAGAGGTATATGCCGAAGGTATTTATATAGAAAGTATTGCTAATGAAGCTAGCGTACAATATTTAGGAAATACCAGTGCTGACTCTTGGTATCTTGCAGCGCAATTTGATTCCGAAGGTAGTGGATTTAGACGTCGGAAAATTGCGAAGCCATTTATTGATAAATTATTGTCATCTAATGACCCTCGTCTTACAGTTTGGGTGGCTCCTGTACATTGCCAATGGGTCGAGGATTATACTTTAACAGTAGCTGTAGAGCCTTTTGTCCGTAAAGATGGCGTACCACAAAGCTATGTATCCTTGACTGATGTACAGTACTTAGCAGAAATATCGACTGGAGCAAAATTTACAAGACGTTACAATCCAACGCTATATGGTAGCAAATTGGACACTGGACTTTATGTTGGTATTCCAGTAGGGGAAATAGCACCTGATAGTTATAATAATAATCCTACTCCTGGTCAAGTCGTCGAAAATCAACACGTCTCTCAATTGACATCGATGTATAAAGCTAATACTGGTGAGTATTTGAAACGTAGACTTGCAACAGCGGCAGAGACCTTATTTATATTAGCTGAAGCTGCGCAAAGGGGATGGATAGGAGGCAATGCCGAAACATTTTATAATGATGGAGTAAAACTATCACTGCAGGCATGGGGCAAAGAGAGTGCATACAGTACATTTATAGTTGATTCTAATGTAAAATATAATGGCTCATTGCAACGTATTATCGAACAAAAATGGATCGCTAGCTGGAATTGTTCTGTGGAAGCATGGATGGATTTTCGTAGGACAGGATATCCTGCGATCGTAGCCGGCCCTTCCTCTGCAGAACCTGTCGTTCCAGTACGGTTTATATATGGTAATAATGAGCTATTGGCCAATGAGGATAATGCCAATGAGGCTATTGCTAACCTTCAAGAAACTCCGTATTCTAATGTACGTGGTAGAAATAGCCAATGGTCGAAGCCATGGTTGTTACAGGGAACAAATAAACCGTGGTAAATACGAGAATTATGAAAATCTACGCTATGTGTGCCATTGTGTTGCTGTTTTTTGCCTCTTTTATTCCTAAACCGAATTCGGAGACAATACCAATTATGCCTGAAGATAATATTTGGGTCGTTGCTCATCGCGCTTTAACGGGTCTTGATCAATGGCCCGAAAATTCGATAGCAACTATAGAGTCCTGCATTAAGCACAATATTGCAATTATTGAAATAGACGTTAGGGAAACTAAGGATGGACATTTGGTTATCATGCATGATAAAAATATCGATCGTACTACAACTGGAAAAGGACCTGTTAAAGATCTTACTTTAGCGCAAATCCGTGGATTTAATCTTAGTCATAAGGGGGAAGTAACCACTGAGCGTGTTCCTACTTTAGAAGAGGTATTTAAACTAATCAAGGGTAAGCGCATTTATGTAGATCTTGATGTTAAAATGGACAGCTTAGCATCTTACACAAAAATTGCTCATTTAATAAAGCAGTATAAGATTGAAGATCAAATTATTGTTTTTTCTTATGATAATAATGAAATTGAGCCTATGCACAAAATGTTCCCTCATGTGAGTGTGATGCCACGTGTTCGATCATTTAGTGAAATTCAGAATGTAACAAAATATGATTTTATAAATATCATTCATATCGATGAAAACTGTTACGACGATCAATTAATGCAAATGCTCATTAGGAACAAAAAACGAATATGGATGAATACTTTAGGAAAATATGATGACTTAGAAAAAGAAGGGCAAAATGGTTTTCAAAGCTTTTTTCGAACCTATCCCAATGTGAATGTAGTACAAACGGATCTTGCAGTTCAGTTAATAGAATTTTTGAAAGATAAAGGTTTAAATAATTAGTACTTCGAGAAAGATATATTGTTTTAGGCCATGGTTTATTTATTTAAACCTTGGCCTATTTATTTGCTTATCTTGCCGCGGCAAAGAGAATATTATGAATAAAGAGTTTTTTATCAAACAGCTTACACACGCACAAATGGGGCATATGCTTCATCACAATTCCGTGTTTTCAGCAGATGGTCAATGGATCGTATTTGATGGGCGCAATGATGATACTAAAATAGGTGAAACATCGACAATTGGGATTGTAAACATATTGACAGGTGAAGAGTTAATTATTTATAAAACACCCAATCAAACTATATATGGACCAGGAGCGGGGGCAGTTTCATTTAGCCCTATCGAAAACGTCGTTGTATTTATACATGGCCTATTGGATGCTAATAAAGATAAACCTTATGCTATTTCTCGTAGGTTTGCGATGGCTGTGGACATCACTAATCCATATTTAGGTGTCACTTTGGATGCTAGAGATGTAATCCCTCCGTATACTGCTGGTTCCCTACGCGGTGGTACGCATTCGCACTGTTGGAGTCCCGATGGCACAATGTTGAGCTTTACTTATAATGATGAGTTTGTAGATGCTGATCTCCGTCATGTTGGCGTGATGATAACTACAGATCGTGCTGTCCATGTACCACATGCACAAGGAAATTATGACGGACAGAAGTACGCTGCTTTACTAACTACACTACAAAGACAGCCCAGCTGGGGCTCTGATGAAATATCCAAAGCTTTTGACGAATGTTGGATAGGTATTAACACGTCAAAAATAGCCTTTCAGGGACATACACGAAATAAAAATGGAGATATTATTACCGAAATATATACCGTAGATATTGATGCTAATCTTATTTTGTCTGATGAAAATGCGGTAGGTAAGAATGGTACATTGCCCCAAGTACCCAAAGGTATAGTTCAAAAACGCTTATCTTATACTAATAAAGGGCTTTCTGATATCAGGCACTGGCTTCGCTCGAGTGCTGATGGTAAATATATATATGCACTTGCTAAAGATGAGGATAATAACAATCAAATTGTGCAGTGTGCCGTTGCTACGGGGGATTATAAATACATCACTGATTATAAATTCTCTATAAACTCGCCTATCAATATAGATCCTAGTGGAGAGAAAATAACATTTGTGGCGAACAACAATGTGTATTTATATGACCTTCAAAAGGAAAAAACGATAAAGCTGACTAACTATTCTTTGGAAGATTCACACATTATTGGTGCACCTGTATTTAGTCCAAAAGAAAATATAATAGCCTTTAACCAATTTGAAACTGTAGATGGACAAACCAACCTACAAATTCGATTGATTTATTTTTAATAATTATTATTATAAACGATCAAAAACTGCTAAATACAATAACTCAACTTCTTTGCGTGCCCAAGGTGTTTTACGTAAAAATGCTAATGAGGATTTAATTGATGGATTTACATTGAAACAACGAATGTTTATTTCTTGACCCAATCCTTCCCATCCCTCATAATAGGCAAGAAGCTCCTCGAGTATTGTATCTAATCTTTTTCCGTGTAAAGGATTATTTTTTTGTTCCATATTCCCAAAAATAGGGAAATATTTTGAACTCATCTCGCATTAGCATGAAAATATAGGCTCAAAACATGATTGTATCCTGCTTGATTGGTTATTGGTTGCTGAAGTTTCCCTAGATGTAATTAGTCGAATAATGTGTAAACTATTTAAAAATTTCCTGTGTTTATATGGATAGTTTTATAGCCAATCGAATAGATTTTAATTCGATATTGGAAATTTAATGCTCATATCATATTTAATATTAATTAATTCTTTGTGAATAAAATTTAATTTGTTAATGATAATTTGCTTCTTTTAGATTAAGTCTGCTGGTATTTTATTTTAATTCCATTTAGTGTAAATGAAGTAACTTATTCAATATGCTTGTGGAGTTAAATTATGTTAAAGAAAGTTAAAATGGCAGTAATGTCGTGTTTTGGCAGAAATTACATAATTTATGTCAATTCAAGTAAAGTTTTTAGTCTTTTTAGTGTCTAAGTTTGCACGCATAATTTAAATAAACAGTAGTGAACTTTAATACACCCTACATAGGGAAAAGATGTATCGCCTTTGGGATAAGTATGTGTATCTCGGCCTCAGCTTTTGCAGTAGATTCTCTAAGAGTTTCTATGGATGATGTTCTTCAAAAAGCATTGTTAAACAGTAAATATATTGAAAGAGCTCGTCTAGAACTCAAAGAACAAGAGATTCTTGTGCAACAAAAAAGATCTGATTTATTACCTAAAATTTCTTTAAGAGGATCTGCCAGTTACGCCACGAATATGCCTATATATGAAAACGGTATTTTTAATAAACCTGCTCAACATGATGTTATCCATTACCTTTACGATACAGGGGCTGATTTCTATTTAAATCTTTATAACGGTCATCGTGATTTAATGAGTATTAAATCACAAAAATTAGTCAAAGAAATCGCTAATATTGATTGGTTAGCAGCATCGGGTAAAATAAAAATGGATGTATGTAATTTATTTTTAGACCTTCAATTGTGTTACAGCAATAAGGATTTAATAATGAATGATATTGCGGACCAAAAGGAACAACTGAAGGAAGTAAAGAACCTATATAAAGCAGGTGCGGTCTTGCATAGTGATGTTTTGCGTATTGAATTAGAATTATCAAAACGTGAAATGCTCCTGATAAAAATCAAAAATGATATCCAAGCAACAAATAAAGAGCTTCAACTGATCACTGGTATCGAAGAAATAATCGTACCATCGAAACATGTTTTTGATAAAACGCTGCTCGATTTTGGTGAGATGTTTGCGGAAGCGAAAAAATCTGCTTTTATCTTGCAAAGATCCGAACACGAAGTTAATTTAAAAAAAATTGCCATAAAACAAGCCGAATCTAACTACCTCCCAACTGTTGGCTTTACGGGAACCTACACCTTCGCAAACCCCCAAATTTTCTTATATCCTTACAACGATAGCTGGTACAGTCTTGGAATAATAGGTTTGAAAGCTTCTATCCCTATATCTGCAATTTATAACAATAAGAATGTGGTTCGTGCTAGTCGCGTATCATACGATAAAGAGAAAGTAAATCATCATCATGAAGAAGAAATAATTGAGAACAAACTCTTGAAAGCACATCTTGATTACAAGTTAGCTATTGAACAAAAGGAAGTATGCCTTAAGAATGTAGATTTAGCCAAAGAAAATGCGAGGATTATCAAAAACCGCTATTTCAAATCTGCTGCTTTAGTTACGGACCTATTAGATGCAGATATGCAATATTTACAAACATTGTTTGAGTTAGAATCTGCTACCGTAGCGATTCAAAAACATTATTATTTTATTGAATTTATAAAAGGTACTATTTAAATGAAACCTAAATCTGAAAAATTTTTAACAGACCAAAAACTGACACTTATCACCAATATATTAGCAGGTATTATTTTATTAGTTTTATTGTTCTGGGGAGGAAAAATGCTGTGGCAAAGAGTGATGTATACCTATACGAATGATGCTCAGGTGACTCAGTATATAAATCCCGTGATAGGGCGTATTGGTGGGTATGTTGTATCTGTTAATTATGTAGATAATCAGGAAGTTAAGCGTGGGGATACATTGTTAGTAATCGACAATAAAGAATATAAGTTTGAAGCTGATCAAGTAACTGCTTCCATCAAACGTGAGGAAGCTGAGATTCATGTTTTATCTTCTCAAAAGCAAATATTACAACAAGAACACGAGTCGCTAAAAAAATCTATTATTGCTGCTGAAGCCAAATTAAATAAGCAACAATTAGAATATAATAGATATAAATATTTGTATGAAGAGAAATCTGCAACTGCCCAACAACTCGAAGACGTAGAAGCTAAGCTTGATATTTATAAAAGTGAATTGCAAGCGCTGAATCATCAATTGGAGGCCTCACATGAGCGTGTAGCTGATGTAGAGGTGAAAAAAGGGGTAATAGGAGCCGAAAAAAGTAGGTATGCCGCAGCTGCAGGGCGCAAAGATCTTGATGTCGGCTATACCGTCATCCGTGCGCCATATGATGGTATCATGGGCAAGCGTACCATTGAAAAAGGCCAAATGATAACTGCTGGTGAAGTTTTGGGATTTATTGTAAATAAAGAAACACCAAAATGGGTAACAGCTAATTTTAAAGAAACACAGCTGAAAAATCTCGCTGTTGGTGACAAGGTTGAAGTGATGGCTGATGCTTATCCAGATCAGGTATTCTCGGGCAAGATTATCTCAATTTCGCCGGCTACAGGATCTTCGTTCTCTTTATTACCTCCAGATAATTCAACTGGTAACTTTGTCAAAATAGTACAACGTGTACCCGTTCGTATTGAGCTCAATAAAGGACAAGAAGAAGATAAATTACGCTCAGGTATGAATGTCAATGTTTCTGTTCCTAATAAATAAGTAAGGTGAAAGACATATTCAAAGAATGGGTACCCGAATGGCTTATTAAGATAATCCTTTTTAGTGGATTAATGCCGAGTATGGTATTGTTCTTTTTGCCCGGTGCCAATATCAATGTAACAGCTGGATATTATGGCTGTCAGCCATCTGATGTACAATTGTTAATAGCATTGTTTTATGCCGGATTTGTAGGTTTCTATATTCTTGAACGTAGATTCTTTGAGTTTTTTTCGGCAAAGCAGTATTACATAATTTTCAATATTGTACAGATTGTCAATTGTATACTTATGTATTCTGTTAAAAGTGTAGAATGGATATTTTTCCTTCGTTTTTTTCAGGGAATGATATTTGCCTCGGCAGTAAACCTTTCTATATCCATGATATTCTCAAGGCTGAAGAGTGAAAGAGCTAAGGAATTAAGCTATTCTATTTTTTTCTGTCTGCTATTATGTAGCTCACCATTCAACACATTTGTAACTGCGGATTTTATTGACTCTTTCAATTTTGATGAGATTTATTTTTATGCCGCCATATCATTTGTTCCGGGATTGTTGATGGTTTTACTAACGATGAAACCTAATAGGCACAAAAGGCCATATCCCTTGTTTTCTTTGGATTGGGCTAGCTTTATATTATATAGTTTACTCATGATTTCTGTGGGCTATATGATGATATATGGTCAAGAGGTATATTGGTTTTATGATAATAAGATGCTCTATGCATTGCTACTAGCAATAGCTGTAACTATAGTTTTTGTAATCAGACAATTTGGTTTAAAACGTGTTTATTTACATTTAGATATCTTTAAAAGTAGAAATATGCTTTTAGGAATGATGGTATTGTATATGATGTATATTGAGCGTTTCTCCTTAACTATTGCAAATCAATATTTTTCACAGGTTCTAAATTTAGACCCTTTAAATCTGTCTTATATTCAATGGTTTAATATACTAGGAATCGTCCTTGGTGTCACTATTTCTTTTTATTGGATTTCAGCACAGCGTTCTGTCAAGTGGTTATGGTCTTTTGGTTATTGTAGTTTGCTATTGTTTCATCAGATTATGTTTTTCTCTTTTGAAAGTGATGGTAATGACTATTATTTCTACGTACCATTAATAATTCATGGGATAGGAGTAGGTTTAATTATGGTACCTACGATATTATTTGTTATATCTAGTGTCAAAACCAAGTTTGGAGCCTCAGCTGCTGCGGTTTGTTTAGCTGTTCGATATTTAGGTTATATTTCTAGTATTGGCCTTCAGAATTTTTTTAAATTGTTTGAAACATCTCAACATCAAGTTGCATTTAGTGATAATCTTGGGAAGAATAATCCAATCTTATTACAATATTTGAATAAGGCAACATCAGAGGTCGCTGAGAATGGATTGACATATAAAGAACATGCTGCCTCACTAAAACTTATTGCCCAGCGTGTACGCAATGAATCTTTTATTCGTTATGCTATGGACTACTACGAATTAATGTCAATCATTTCTATTTGCTTATTGTTGTTAATTTTGTTATCTCCTTCTTTGAAAACTATGTATAAGAAACTAAAAACAAATCTGGTATCCCCAGCATAGCTTCTGTTAAGCTTATTAACTATTTTGAAAAGAGGATATATTTATTTTTGCACCTCTAATTTTATAATACTTAGTACTTTTTAATCAGAGGTGCCATTTTAAAAAATGCTGAGCTAAGTATCTGATTGAAAAAGCAATCGTCTTTGTATATCCTAGATGGAATTCATTATCTGCTTATTGGTGATAATCATGTCCATAATGCCGTTCGTTCCATTGTCTTTCGACGTAAAAACTACACCTTCGCAGGGAAACCATGAGGCTGCATAGTGTGCCTCAATGATGTATTTATTTTTTGCTATCTGCCAGAAATAGGAGGAATATCCATTTCAGTGGCATGAACCTAGCATAGTGAAATATCATTTCCATAAACTACAAAAATAAAGAATCTATATCCACAGATCTATTAACAAATTACGGAATATTCAAACATATGGTTTATAGGGCGGATACTTTCTGTCAATTGAAAATTATTTTTCTTCTTGATGAAACAATTGATTCATTATCGTTATTTAATATAACAAGAAATATTGGTGAGTAGGGGGAAATACAGTGAATATAAACTCTTTATTCTACCTCCATATTAACCTTTGAATTTAGCAGATTGAATGGTGGTATATAAACATTATAACACATAATATAAACTATGAAGTTTGAAAAATTAACACATTCTAATTTAAAGATATTAAAATCCAAAGGATTCAACGTTCTTACCTCTAACAATAATTTAATAGGGGAAACTGTGGTTTGGTTTCCCGAACGTGTAAATGATATTTTTGATTATTTGATAGCTATTGATATTAATTATATTATTCCTCAGCAAGAATTTGATATCCTTGTGATCGATGATGCCCTCAGAGATATGGATGAAGAGCAATTAATTGGCGATGTATTTTTAGCTTATCATGAAAAAGTATGATATACAGCTTTGCAGTTAACAATACTATAATTAACATTTAAAATTTATATGAATTGTTGATCATATGGGTATTAACAGTTGCCTTATTAGCCTTATGAAAAGTTAAAGAGGTGGAAATGGCTGACAATTTTGAAGTCCTAACTTTAATAGTTAATGTAATTTTTGTTTTTTTAAAACACTTTTTTAGGAAACATTTATTTGGAATTCAGCTTATATATATTATATAATCTCTTAGTATCTGCTTTAATTACATCTTTGTCAATTAATTCTATTTCAAAGTAGGTAGAGAAATCACTGAAATTTTCATTTAATAGGGTATGGTAATCAACGTCAGCAAGAAATGTAAAAATATAACCATCTAATTCTTTTAATTTTTCGACTTTGTTACTTGAATTTGTTAATTCATTATAAATAAAAAGCTGTCCCAATCCAATACAATTTGATTGTTCTATATAGTCTTCATAAGTTTTCATAGTGTGTCTAAATAAAATGTTTGCGAATATATTAAATTCATATTCCTGTTATTGGTCTATTGTAAAGACATTTTTTTGTTTGTAAACTTAAGTCTACAGTGGGTTATCATAACCTCAATTTTTAGTGCTAATAAAGTGTTCACTAATTGAATGAATTTGCAATTTAAGTCGGAAATTTGGTTAACCAAATTTATTAAGATAGTTTAGGGTGCTTTGTTACCATTTCACTTGCTGTCAATGAAGTTTCTTCCGTTTCCCTCTCATCACTAGTGCTCCAACCTATACAATTACTGTCGTATATGTCTAGAAAGTGATTTAGGTATAATAAACCTTCCTAGGTATGGATATATGTAATATCAGATACCCCAAACATCACAGATTATTTTTATAGGTTATCATCGTATCATGGCTTCACGTTATGCTAATGATCTTGACTCAAATTTAATAGGGATCTAAGTTACGCAGCATGCTAGGTTCCTTGTGGAAGTACGTTTTATATACGGTATATTCAACAAAGGGATCGTGCTAAGGCAGAATTTAGTGCCCGAATAACCTGATTTGTTAAGTAATATTTTTAGTTAATAGGTGTCTTTTTATAATCCTTCGGGTATCACGGTTGTCATTTTTGAGGTTTATTGCCTTCAAAAAGGTGTTTTTACTTCTCGTATTTATTTTACAATAACCAAATCCTTTGTAGGTGCCATCTTTTATATAGATAATTCCCTTTTCGCTATCATGACGTCCCTTCACTTGTATGAATACCTCACCCAAAGGTAATTCTGAAGCTTCAATAAAACTGTTGACACGACTATTGTAGATTTCTACTTCTTCCTGACGGATACAGCCACCATTGCACCCTTTCAACTGATATTGGAAACAAGGACCTTTGGATTTGTACAATAGGTTTATTTTTTGACATAGTTTGTATCTTTCTGTTATGGCAAAAAGACGCTCTTTGCCCTCAGCATATGATATGAAGGACATTATTTCATCTTTTGAAGGCTCTATTTTTTCAACTAGTAATTGTTTATATCCATCTTCATTGACTTGTGTATACAAACCATACGTATACTTAGTCTTACGCCCTGCGCGATTATATTTCGGTAGGTGCAGTTTTATTAAATCTGATTCGTGAAGTAGGGCTATTGTTTCATCCCCCATTAATTCATATGCTATACGGGATGCTTCCCTTTGAATTTTTAACTCCCTATAATCGGTACTTCTGAAATGTTGTATTAATCGCTTTTTTAGGTGGATACTCTTTCCGATATATATTAATCGGTCACTACTGTCATAAATAAAATATACACCCACTTCATTAGGTATATCACGTAGCAATTCCATTAAGTAGCTTTCCATCATCTATGTAACTACAAATTAACTAAATAGTTTTCTGTTTATAGATATTCCCTTGCTGCTCGTCGGGATTCCTCCATTCTCCAAGCTGCCTAATACAATACAACGGTAAATGCTTAATGGACTGTTGTTGTAGGTCATATCTTAACTCAAAGATAACAAGCGCATTTTTGTTTATTAAATTATTAGTTAAAATGTAAAGAAATTTGACATGTTTCAGAAATTAAAGAATGCTTAATTATATGTTTTACGTATAGTATAGTTTGTTTTTTAAGTTTTTATAAGTTTATGCATATAATTCTAATATCGGCAATATTGATATGCACCTTAAAAACTTCTCCATGGTCAAGGAGCATCATTTGGGCTGGGTGCTATCTGCAGCGTATGATCTGTTGAATGTGAAGATTATCTTACCACCAGGATCTCAACGAGTAATTAAAATAGGTAAGCGTAGCATATTGTTCAAAAAAACCTACCCCGATGTTTTGTAATAAAAGATGATTTGTTGTATCTTATAGCTCAAGCTTTTAAAGCAATGGGCCAAAACAAAGTAACCGAAGTTTTTTTAGAAAAATTAAGGCCCTCTGTACTTTAGCTCGATACCCAAGTGGTGCATAAGCAATTAAATACGTTCCAGTATGGCTTCAAAAACAAATTAATAGTCTTTATAAAATGTATCATTAAAATTTAAGAAAACAATATAAAGTCCTTAATCCGCTCATCATCGGCAGAATACTTAGTTTTTATTATTTGATTATTTCAAAAAAGTATGTTATGAACAAATTCAATCCTCATAAGCATTATCGGAGGTCTATAAGGCTAGCAGGTTATGATTATGGCCAAGCAGGATTGTATTTTGTTACAATTTGTTGTCAAGATAGAGCGCATTTATTTGGATCCGTAATAGATGGAGTGATGCAGTTAAATACTGTCGGACAAATAGCATCACAAGAATGGCTACATACGGAGGAGATAAGAGATAATGTTGTATTACACGAATATGTAATCATGCCTAACCATGTGCATGGTATTATAGAAATACGATATCCAAAAGATTCAAGTAATAAGATTGGGAAATTTACTTCACCTAGTCAAACAATAGGAGCTATAGTAAGAGGATATAAAATAGCTACTATAAAAAGAATAAAAGATATGCTGAGTAAGGGCGAAAGTAAGGGTGGTTGGGGCGAATTGCAATTCACCCTTACTTTCGCCCCAACCGCCCCAATCAAGATATGGCAGAGAAACTACTATGAGCATATCATAAGAGATGAAAGAGCATATATTAACATCAGTACATATATCAAAAATAATCCGCGACAGTGGGCGGTTGATCAAGATAATAACCAATCAAATACACCGAAAACCAAATAGTACTATCTTTTATTAGCCTTTTGCAGATAGAAGGCTATAAATATATGGTAAGGAATTAGCTAGAGCGGTAACTGTCCTGATTTGAATGGTTTATTCGCTCTTAAAAGGCAGTGTCCAAAAAACGGTGTAAATAGAAAATAAGGAGGGTTTAGAACGCTATAGATATTACATATTAAAAGACATACGATACGCCTGTTCTAACATATAATGATATTGGCTTATCTGAAAACTCTTTTCCCGAAATAGAAGGTCCTGCTAAAAAATTCAATTGAATACCCGTATTTTTTATTTGTTGCCTTATTCCCCAAAAAATAGCGCCTCCTACTTGAAATTTTTTATTATCAAATCTAGATATTTTATTTAGGGGGAATAAATGTGAGAACCCTGTTGCCCCTACAAAAGAAGCACTATTTCCTGATATATTTCTCTCATTTTTGCTTCTCTTATATATATTATAGTAATATTTATAATCTAGAGATACATTAGTATTGAATTGCACGTCAAATTTATTTACATAATAAAGTGTACCAATACCTAGTGAGCCTTCCAAAGATGAATTAGTACTGATTGGAAATTCTCTTGAATAGTTTAAACCAGTTATGAATACATTTAAATTAACTCTATTTTGAGGATGAATAAGTTGAGTTTGCGAATAAGAATTTATACTTATAGCCAACAATGGTAAAGAATATATAACTTTTTTCATTATGATTTATTTTTTTCATTTATACCTGTTCTCCACTTACCTTTAACCTTTCCAGCTCCAACTATTCTCCCTGAAATTACTTTCGGACTTTTGGATGGCTTAAATCCTAAAGTAGTTGAATTGCCATTACTTTTTAATGAAATAATTGCAGTTTGAACTTCTTTTAGTTCTATAATAATGTTATCATATGATTTCAAATATTGATCTAAATCGATATTTGAAGTAAATGCTCCACGTCCTTGTTCTAAAGTTTCCACTTTTGTTTTATTATAAGAATAGAGTAGAAAGGTCATACAAAACAGAAAGGTGAGTTTCTTAAATGGCATAATAATTTTAACAAATATTAAATAAAATTCATTAATTTTAAAATTAAAGCAAAATAAACACCTAGCCAAGTTATTTTATATCGTTTGTGGCAATAATTCTACTTATTTATATTATATTTAAACACCAAGGTAAATTTGACTTCAATCATCGATAATACCGAAAAACCAGTAAATTTCTCTGTATAGATGTCTTGGTTAATAGTTATTGAAAATAATAAGATTTTTAACGTTATCTATTTATACAACATGAACTGGAATTTATATATCCTATATAGATCAGGATGAAAGTTCTAGTTTTACTTGTTTTGATATTGATTTTAAATGGTTAAAAATAGATCTCAATAATGAACTAGTTTACTATAGATAGGAGCTTTATTTTTATGAAAAACTCTCAAGAAAAATATGAGCACATGCTCTCATTGGTGAATGGATAGCATTCAATTGACCTTATGTTTACAATAGCTTTCTGGGAAGGTTTTTATCTATATGATGGACTATGCGGACTGATTAGTTCGGACGTTCATAGACAGGATAATAATTTGTAGATGCAAAAATTTGGTTTTCAAAATAAGATCTTATAACTACTCATTTGGATCGTCTATTTGATAGGTTTTCAGAGGATCTATAATTTAAGTTACTAGGAGTTATCCGTTTAACATCGCTCGATAAACGTATTTTAAGGATAAAAAAGGTTTTTTATAACTGTGTTCTTTTCATTTAGCAT
This sequence comes from Sphingobacterium rhinopitheci, assembly GCF_022627575.1. Taxonomy (GTDB): domain Bacteria; phylum Bacteroidota; class Bacteroidia; order Sphingobacteriales; family Sphingobacteriaceae; genus Sphingobacterium; species Sphingobacterium rhinopitheci. Next base: position 17,229 of record NZ_JADEYQ010000013.1, on the reverse strand, counting down.
TGTCATTAAAATTTTATTATAAATATTTGATATGTAGGACATGAGATTTGTATATTGCCATACTTTATACTAATTATGATTTTGACCAGCTTATCTACCGAAAATAAATTGAAAATTGCTGTAGAGCGAGATGAGTATGTATTTAAATCTTACTTTATCACCAATTATAAAGTGTTTGAAAAATATGCATTTAGTTTTCTTAAAGACAAATATTTAGCCGAAGATGTTACTTCTGAGGTGATGTGGAAGATGTGGCATCTTGGAGAAGATTTATTGCGGATAGGCAATATAGAACAGTATATATTTAAGAGTATCAAAAATAAGTGTTTGAACATGATGCGCGTTCGACAACCTAAATTTGTGAACCATGATGATGTACCGGAGCATGCTGATGACTCTTTAAATCCCGAGAAATTACTCATCGGAGCGCAAGCTGTTGCCAAAATAGAAAAAGCCATTTCAGATCTACCTGAAAAAACGAAACAAGCTTTTCTTCTAGTCAAAGAAGAGAAAATGACCTATAAACAAGTGGCAGAATGCATGAATATTTCGCCAAAAACTGTAGATCGACATATCCAAAATGCCGTCAAAAAACTTTTCAGTTTTTTAAAGTTATAAAAATTAATACCTACTATGGGGAATTTAATTATTTGATGTGTCTATAATAGAAGAACGCACAAATAATTATGTCAAATACCGAAGAACATTACCTTTTTTTAATAAATAAATTGATGCAAGGCGATAGCACGGCAGAAGAACGTGATGAGCTGATGCAACTTGCTGAAGGTGATGTGGAAAGATTAAATTTTATCAAATATTTGACATCCAGCATTAATAAAACAGACTTACTGGAAGCTGAAATAGTCTACGAAAAGACAAGACCTAATGACTTAATTCAAAAAGATCCAATATCTACCATTCAACCAAAAATCAACCGTATTAAGCATGTTTATAAAATCATTGCAATAGCCGCTTCTGTAATTATTACTTTGCTTTCGAGTATTTATTTTTTCGAAGTTAATACTCCATCATCCGATGAAAATTGGCAATATATCACTACTAACCGTGGTGAGCGCAAATTTCTAACCTTGAAGGATGGAACAGAAGTATGGTTGAACAATGAAAGTGAGCTCAAAGTACTAAAGGGATACGGTGAAAAGCATCGCAGAATGGAGCTAAAAGGAGAAGGTTATTTTTCAGTCGCGAAAAACCCTGAACTACCACTTTATATCCAAACCAAAGATACTGAGGTGAAGGTGCTTGGAACTATTTTTAATTTGAATTCATATCCGGAAAGTCAAGCTACCACGACTTCACTTATAGAAGGTAAAGTCTCGCTCAAAATTGAAGGTGGTAATCATACTAAGGAGATTATTATGAACCCAGGGGATCAAGTGAAAATCTCAAAAGCTAAAATCGAAAAAAACTCAATAAATCTAAATCTGAAAAATTTGCTCCAGAAAGAAGCAATAAGTTATACTAAAGCTGATGTAAAAGCTGCTAAAGTTTCGGATATGCTTTGGGTAGACAACAAGTTGGTCTTTAATAATTTAACCCTATCTGAGATTGCTTTTAAACTTGGACGTTGGTATGATAAAGAGATCATCATTGAAAATGATCAATTAAGAGACTTATCCTTTTCGGGAACTTTCGAAGAAAAGGAGTGCACGCAAGTCCTTGATATTTTAAGAAAAACTAGTCTGAAGATTAATTACCAAATAAAAAATGATACAATATATATTTATTAAATGAGAAAGTAGATAATAAAAAAGAGGGTAGGTCTACCATGTAGCCACTACCCAAAAACGTACTAACCAAGAGTATCAAGCCCTAGGAAAGTGGGATACTCTAATGATTAAATTAAAATTCAAAATTATGAAAAAAAACTCACATGCTTATACACATGTGCCAATTGCTTATTACTTTAAGTGCTTGATAATCCTTAAGTTATTATTTTTTTTTACACCTACCTTTGCAGCGCATGTTTTTGCAAGCGAATCTTTGGCGCAGGATTATGTAACAATCAATTATAAGGAGGCAAAACTTAAGTATATTCTTTTAGCAATCGAGGAGCAGACTGAGGTTGCATTTATTTACAACGATGATGCAGTTAAAAATGTCTCTATTGAAAATATTTCTGTAGAGAAAAAAAATTGGAAAGAATTTCTTTTACCGATTTTAGCAAAGAATGCTCTTCAAGCGGAATTTATTAGTAACCAGCGTGTCGTGATTAAATCCAAAAAGTCGCTTCAGCAATCTACAGTTTCTGGTTTAGTAACAGATATTAATAAAAAACCGTTGTCCAATGTATCTGTAAAGCAAGTTAATAGTTCAAAATCGACCATAACAGATGCTGAAGGAAAATTTTCTCTAGAAGTTACAGGTTCTAATGTTGTTTTACATTTTTCTTCTGTTGGTTTTCTTTCCAAACAAGTGCCTGCCCAACAGGGGGTGATGCAAATTGTGTTAGAAGAGGACTTGGCTCAATTGGATGAAGTCGTGGTAGTAGGTTATGGTACTCAAAAGAGAGTTAACTTAACTGGATCTGTTAGTACAATTTCGGGGAGTGAATTGGAAAATAGACCGGTAGTAAATGCTACTCAAAGTTTACAAGGCGCTATACCAGGACTAAACGTGAGTGTCAATGGAGCTACTAAACCGGGACAATCTTTTAAACTTAATGTGAGAGGTGCAGGTAACCTTAGCGGATCAGATCAGCCTTATGTGCTCGTAGATGGATTGGAAATGTCATTAGCTGATGTAAATCCCAGTGACATAGAGAATATTTCTGTACTTAAAGATGCTTCTGCAGGTGCTATCTATGGTTCTCGTGCCGCATATGGTGTAATCTTAGTTACTACAAAATCAGGTAAGGCAGGTAGAAAGCAGATAAACTTCACAAGTAATACCGGATTTACTTCTCCAATTAGATTGCCGGACATGGTAAACTCGGTAGATTTTGCCAATTATTTTAATGCTGCGACTTTTAACGCATTGGGGACTAGACAATATTCAGAAGAAAAAATTGCATTATTACAACAATATATAAACGATCCTACATCGGTTTCTATATTTCCAGAAGTATCGAACAATAGCTATGGAAGTTGGGAGAATTCGGCGAATGGTGTAGCGAATACAAATTGGTTTGATTTACATTACAAGCCTTATGCAATGCGTCAGAATTATAATATAAACCTTAGTGGAGGAAGTGAAGGTACACAATTTTTTATTTCAGGAGGTTTGTATGATGAGGGGGGATCACTGCGTTATGCGGACATAAATTATAACCGATATAATTTCAATGTGTCAGTAAATTCACAATTAACAGATTTTATTAAAGTGAAATCAAATGTTAAGTATACACAGAACGCTAATAAAACGCCATTGGCAGGCTATGAAGATAGTTTCTTTCATAATCTAGCCCGTATGCGTCCGAATGTGTCGCCATATGATTTTTATGGTAATTGGAATGAGCAATCAATGATTCCTTACCTACAATCCGGATCTGAAGGCAAGACAAATAACGGGACTTTGGTATTATTAGGTGGTTTGGAGATTTCTCCATTGAAAAATTGGAAAGTGTTTGCTGATTTGAATTTTAGAAGAACCAATTATGATGGAAGCACTTTAAAACTGCCAGGTACAATCTATGGTATTGATGGAATGCCTATATCTGTAAATAGATCGGAATATAATATCCCACTTACGGGCAGTTTCTCACGTACAATGTCGGAGCAAAATTATATCACGCCAAATATTTACACGAATTATAAAATGCAATTTGATAAACATCAAATTGACCTTACAGCAGGATTTCAACAAGAGTACATGCAGTACAAAGAGTTGACTTCATCGGCAACAGAATTAATTAGTTTTGATAGACCAGGTACAGATTTGGCAACGGGTACCAAATCCTCGAGTGAAGCTCGTAATCACTGGGCTACACGTGGTTTTTTTGCTCGTGTAAATTATAATTACGCGAATAAATACCTTTTGGAAGTGAACGGACGTTACGATGGTTCTTCTCGATTTGCAGCATCGCAAAGATGGGGATTCTTCCCCTCGGTTTCTGTCGGGTATAATATTAGCGAAGAGGGGTTCATCAAAGATAATGTGTCTTGGATTGATCAACTAAAAATTAGAGGTTCTTACGGGAATCTTGGTAATCAAGCAGGAGCAAACATGTATGCTTACTTAGAAAGTATGAATATTATTATTCCTGGTCCAGGAACGGGCGGACGCTATTATTTTGGTAATGACCGTGAAAGCTACATTCAGGCTCCAGCGGCATTTAATCCATTAATTACGTGGGAAAAAGTGCAAAGTATAAATATAGGAACTGACTTTACAATATTAAATCAACGGTTACAGGGTACGTTGGAGTGGTATCAAAGAAATACCAGAGATATGTTGGGTCCATCGCGTGATGTAGCGGATATGTTCGGTGCTACCGCGCCGCAAACGAACAATGCAGATTTGCAGACTCGAGGATGGGAAATTTCTTTGAAATGGAGAGATAAAATCAATGACGATTGGAGCTATGATGTAGGTATGATGCTTACAGATTACAAATCTATTGTTACTAAATATCAAAATCCAACAAATTTCAATCCGGGAGGAGCTTGGTATGAGGGTAAGCAAGTTGGTGAAATATGGGGGTATACCTCACATGGCTTGTTAAAAACTGTTGAAGAAGCAAATGCATACAATCAATTAAATCGTGGCTATCTTTCGGCAAGAGATTGGCTTGTAGGAGATGTCAAATATGAGGATATCAATGGTGATGGAAAGATAGATATTGGTGCTAATCGATTAGGCGATATGGGTGATTACGGCATCATAGGTAACAGTAGTCCACGTTATAATTTTAGTATTTCCGGAGGATTGACTTGGAAAGATTGGTCTATGAATATGCTATGGCAAGGTGTTGGAAAGCAAAATTATTTGCCTGCAGCATTAGACGCCTATTTTTGGGGATCAGGCTCACTCGCTCAAGTTACCGTATTCCAGCAACACTTAGATTATTATACGCCTGAAAATCCAGACGCGTATTACCCTAATCCGTATGCTTCTCCAGTAGGTGCTATTAGTTCGTATACGAACAAAACGCAATCGCCATCAAGTAGATACGTGCAAAATGCTTCATTCATACGCTTAAAGAATTTGACTATACAATATAGTGTACCGAATGAGGTTAGTAAGCGAATTGGAATCAATAGATTATCAGTTTTTGGCAGTGGAGAAAATCTATTGACATTCACCAAATTGGTGAAAATGTTTGATCCAGAAACTCTGGCTGGCGGTTCTGGAACGGGTAAAATGTATCCATTAAGCAAGGTTTATTCTTTTGGTGTTAATCTTACTTTCTAATTGTATTCAAATGAAAATAAAAAACTATATATATGCTTTTTCATTCTTGTTTATGACAACAGGGTGTAATGATAATTTTTTGGATCGTTTACCTATAGATCAACTTTCGACTACAGGTAGTTTAGCCACGGCGAACGAGCTACGATTGTACATTAATCAATTTTATGAGAAGCTACCAAATCATCCAGCGTTTACTGGAGGAGAGGGTATTGCTTACGATGATGCTCGTACGGACAATATGATTTTTACGACAGTTAATCCAAGATTAAATGGTCAGTTGACTATATCAAATGCACAGGCATTAAATGAATATAAAGATATTCGTGGACTAAACTTTTTCTTAAATAAGGCCTCTGGTGTAAAAGGAAATCAAAGTGATATCGACCAGTATATTGGTGAGGCATATTTCTTTCGTGCTTGGTTTTACTTCGAATTAGTCAAGAAATATGGAGACGTAAGTTGGGTTAATTCTTTATTGAGCTCTGATGATGAGTCAACTTTATTAGCACGTGATAGTAGGGTTGTTATCATAGATTCAGTGCTAAATGATTTACAAAAGGCGACTACATTACTTGGTACTAAAGCTAATAGTAGTTCTATGCGTATTCATAAAGATGTGGCACACGCTATGATTTCAAGAGTTGCGTTATATGAAGGAACTTGGCAGAAGTATCATAAAGCTAAGAATACAGGTTTCGAAACAAGTACAGTTACAGATGCTAAGATCAAAGAATATTTGACTGCTGCGAAAGAGGCAGCACAGGTAGTAATTAACAGTAATCGTTGGTCTATCTCTACTACAGGATCGGAATTGACAGATTACAGAGATTTATTTAATACCGCTGATTTGAGTGCCAATAGAGAGGTCTTAATGTGGCGTAAATATAACCCTGCTGAAAATATTGGCCATGGTGTTTCTAAATATTTATCTACTGGTGGTGGTGATATTGGAGTTACGCTGAGTTTAGTAGATGATTATTTGACACGCGACGGAAGACCATTTGTTGGCACAGAGAGATCTTCACATCAAGCTACTTATGGTGAAGAACTGCTTCCTACGATACGCGACCCTCGCTTATCACAGACTGTAGGTGTTCCGGGAGAGCCTATTCGACCGGGAGGTACAGTTGCAGCATTTCCTCCTATTAATCAAAGTGGAATGAACAGAAATACAACGGGATATCCGATGTATAAGTATATAGAATACGATAATATGGCGGCAACTTTGGATGATGGAATGAGTGCTGCGCCTGTAATTTATTTCCGATATGCTGAAGTTTTATTAAACTATGCAGAAGCAGTTGCTGAGTTGGGTGAAGATTCACAACTAGTGATTGAAGCATTGCGTCCACTAAGACAGCGTGTGGGAATGCCTGAAGTGAACTTTGATCGTGAATTTAATGCAAATTCAGATTACGCATTTAATGATTTAGGAAAAGTAATCCAAGCTGTACGTCGAGAGCGTCGTGTGGAAATGGTGGCAGAAGGTACACGGTTAGCCGATATTTTCAGATGGGCAGCAGCAGATAAACTAATTGTTGGTAGAAGACCACTAGGTGCTTTATTCGTAGGATCTAATCTGGATACCGAAAATTCTCTAACAGGATTTTATAATAGTTCATTACTATATTATGATACTGCCCCTGCAGGTAAGTCTGTAAATTTTTACTTAACAGGTAGCGCAGGTGCTGCTCTAAGGTACATCGATCCGTACAAAGCAGTTCTTCCAAATGGATTTGGATTTAAAGTTAACAGAGATTATTTATTGCCTATCCAACAACGCATGATTGAGTTAACTGATGGTAAATGGCAACAAAACCCTAATTGGTAATTATGAATACGATGAAAATTATAACAAATAAATATTTAAAAATTCATTCAGCTATTTTTAGTTTGCTGTTGTTACTAAGTTCTTGTAGTAAAGATCTGCCTGTAGCACCACAAGCTGGCCCATTTGAAGTGACTCATGATATTCCAGTAAGTGTACTAGCTTCAGGAGGTTCATATAATCTCACAATCGATGGTACAACCAATGGTTGGTGGATTGTAAAATCTGAAAATGTATCTTGGCTGACCATTAATAGAATGTACGGTTCGGCTAAAGTTTCACAGCAAATTACGATTTCTCCAAACACAGGAGCAAACGCTCGCGAAGTGACTATAGAAATAAAGGCTACGAATAACGAATCTAAAATTATAAAGATAAGTCAAGCAAAATAATCATGATTAAAAGGCTTATATTGTTTGCTGTAGTAATGGGAAATGTAATTATTTCCCATGCACAGCAATCCAAACCAAATGTTGTTATTATTATTTCAGATGACCATTCGTACCAAACTATTGGAGCTTATGGATCCAAAATTGGGCGTACCCCCCACATCGATCGTATAGCGAAAGAAGGGCTAGTTTTTAATAATGCATATGTGAATAATTCTATTTGTGGGCCAAGTCGAGCAACCTTGCTTACGGGCAAATACAGTCACAAAAATGGATTTAAGGATAATGAAACTTCTCATTTTGATTTTTCACAGAATCTATTCGTGAAAGATTTGCAGAATGTGGGCTACAAAACAGCGTGGATTGGTAAAATACATTTAGGTCATAAACTGCAAGGTTTCAATTATTATGATATTCTGAATGATCAAGGACATTATTTCAATCCTGACTTCATTTCAAAGAAAGGAACGGAACGTGTCGAAGGTTATGTGTCGGATATTGTGACTGACAAGGCTATTAATTGGCTCGATTCTATTGACACAAACATTCCTTTTTGTCTAGTCATTGGTCATAAGGCTACACATCGTACGTGGATGCCGGACCCTAAGGATTTTGGTACTTATGATAACGATGAATTCCCTTTGCCAGAAACTTTTTATGATGATTATTCCTCCCGAAAAGCTGCTGCTGGTCAAGAAATGTCGATTGATAAAGATATGCGTATGGGCTACGATTTGAAAATGTTTGAATCGTGGGAAAAGATGATGGCCGACGGTAATTTCAAGCGTATGAATGAGGACCAAAAGAAGCAATACGCAGCATATTATCAGCCGGTTTACGAAAAATTGCATGCAGATAAGTTATCAGGTAAGGCTTTGGCTGAATGGAAGTTTAGAAGATACATGATAGATTATTTGAATACGGCGCAATCCATGGATCGTAATATTGGACGCGTATTGGATTACTTGAAGGCAAATAATTTAGAACAAAACACGATCGTTATTTATCTTTCGGACCAAGGTTTTTACATGGGTGAACATGGTTGGTTTGACAAAAGATTCATGTATCAAGAATCATTTCGCACACCATTCATTATGAAATATCCAGCGCTAATTAAAAATGGAGTACACACGGATGCAAATATCGTAAATGCTGACGTTGCACCTACATTATTAGAATTGACTGGTGTTAAAAAACCTCACGATATGCAAGGTAAATCTTTTGTTTCTGTTTTAAAATTAGCTAAAAAGGAACATAGAAAACAAATATTCTATCATTATTTTGAGAATGGTGAACATGCTGTTTCTCCACATTTTGGAGTCAAGGAAGGACGCTATAAGTTGATTCGTTTTTATAAGCGAGTAGAATCATGGGAACTTTTTGATTTGCAAAATGACCCGCAAGAATTAAAGAATGTATATGATGATCCGAAATACAAAGGGGTTGTCAAAAAAATGAAAAAGGCTCTGTTGAAACAAATCAAAGAATTTGATGATAAAGAAGCAGAGGGAATTTTTAATAAGGTTATTTAAAATTTCTATAAGTCAATGATTAATTTGAATTGTGGGTAATAACATATATTTACCCACAATTCTTCTTTAAATGGATCTCAGTACCAAAAAACGGTATATTTCTTTCACATATTTCAATACCAAAGGAAGTTTGAGATGCTATGCTAAGGAAAATAACTTTTAAAAGAGCAAAGAATTGAAGGATGAAACTTTTTTGATTAATTGACAAAATTCAAGGCTGCATTCCTTATGCTATTCTTTTTTCAAAGCCTAAACAAAATTAAACGCTCTACGTTCAAACAGAATTTTGTTCTTTACGTCTTTGATGCTCAAGAATCACACAGTCGAAATGCTATGCCGTCCTTTTTTGGATGCTGCTAAATGTAATTTACGATCTATTTGCAGTATGATGATACTGAAGGTTGACAATTGATTTTGGTTGAATGATCAGTTATCACCTCTATCGCCGGTGTGGGCGACAAACTTTGTCTTGAAACAAAGTTTGACAAAATTCAAGGCTGCATTCCTTATGCTATTCTTTTTTTCAAAGCCTAAACAAAATTAAACTCTCTACGTTCAAATAGAATTTTGTTTTTTACGTCTTTGATGCTCAAGAATCACGCAGTCGAAATGCGATGCCGTCCTTTTTTGGATGCTGCTAAAATGTTCTTCAACGATGGCTATTGATTTTGGTTGAATGATCAGTTATCACCTCCATTGCCGGTGTGGGCGACAAACTTTGTCTTGAAACAAAGTTTGACAAAATTCAAGGCTGCATTCCTTATGCTATTCTTTTTTTCAAAGCCTAAACAAAATTAAACGCTCTACGTTCAAACAGAATTTTGTTTTTTACGTCTTTGATGCTAAAGAATCACGCAGTCGAAATGCTATGCCGTCCTTTTTTGGATGCTGCTAAATGTAATTTGCGGTCTATTTGCAGTCTGATGATCCTGAAGGTTGGCTATTGATTTTGGTTGAATGATCAGTTTTTACTTCCATTGCCGGTGTGGGCGACAAACTTTGTCTTGAAACAAAGTTTGACAAAATTCAAGGCTGCATTCCTTATGCTATTCTTTTTTTTAAAGCCTAAACAAAATTAAACGCTCTACGTTCAAAATTGAATTTTGTTTTTTACGTCTTTGATGCTAAAGAATCACGCAGTCGAAATGCTATGCCGTCCTTTTTTGGATGCTGCTAAATGTAATTTGCGGTCTATTTGCAGTATGATGATCCTGAAGGTTGACAATTGATTTTGGTTGAATCATTAGTTATCACCTCTATCGCCGGTGTGGGCGAGAAACTTTGTCTTGAAACAAAGTTTGACAAAATTCAAGGCTGCATTCCTTATGCTATTCTTTTTTTCAAAGCCTAACTTATCTATATCTAATCGGGATAGATTCTTAGTAAAATTGCTTTATTATACCCTAAAAGGTATAATGTTGTGTTTTACCTAATTTTTATACCCGAAGTAGTATAATTATTAAATTTTACTTATATTTATATCAGAAAAGGTATAATTATGGATTCGTTACGACAGTTTGTTAAGCAAAAGAGGAAAGAACTTAAGCTCACGCAAGAGGATTTAGCATTAAATGCTGGGGTTGGTTTACGCTTTGTACGTGATTTGGAGCAAGGAAAGAAAACGCTTCGTTTGGATAAAGTGAACGATGTGTTAGCTTTATTTGGTAAAGAGGTTGGTGTAATAGATAAAAGTAGAGACTAATGGCACGTCAAGCAAAAATATATTATCAAGATGTGCTGGCTGGATATTTAGCAGAAGGCGATGGTGGATTTACATATCGTTACGATAAGAAATACCTTAATTCTACAGACCCTAAACCCATTAGCTTAACTATTCCATTATCAACACAAACTTATCATAGTAAAGTCTTATTTCCTTTTTTTGACGGTCTTATCCCTGAAGGATGGCTTTTAGAAATTGGTGAAAAACATTGGAAGTTAAACCCTAGAGATCGTTTTGAGTTGTTGATTAACTTATGCAGAGATACGATTGGGGCAGTATCTGTCTATCCGATGGAGGCGGAAGACAATGCCTAATTGTTTATTTTGTTATAAGCATGTCGAGGAAGGTAATTATCATCCTAATTGTTCAAAAAAGTTTTTCGGTACAACCATTGTTCCCACGCTTGAATTGGATCAAGAGAAGCTAAATAAGTTAGCTCAAATTACGGTAAATGAAAGGTTGGCTTTGACAGGAGTTCAACCTAAAATATCGCTTAGTTTGAACGGTGATAAAGGTAATAAAAGATTAACCCTAGTAGGTCTTTGGGGTGATTATATTTTAAAGCCTCAATCTTTAGATTATGCTTTTATGCCTGAGGTGGAAGATTTGACAATGCACTTAGCTAAGTTGTTTAAAATTGAGACAGCCAATCATGCATTAATTCGTACCTCTGAAGGGAATTTGGCTTATATCACAAAAAGATTTGACCGTGTAAAAGGTCAAAAAATACACGTTGAAGATTTATGTCAACTTTCAGAGCTTCTTACAGAACAAAAATACAATGGTTCTTATGAGCGTGTAGGTAAGATTATAAAGCAATATGCTACTAACTCTGGTTTGGATATCATTAAATATTTTAGATTGGTCTTATTTAGTTTTCTGACAGGAAACAACGATATGCATTTGAAGAACTTTTCTTTGATGCATACAGACAGAGGAATTTTATTATCTCCTGCCTATGATTTATTGAATGTAAACTTAATCTATCCAAAAGATAAGGAAGATTTAGCGTTGACCTTAGGTGGTCTAAAACGTAAAGTCAAAAGATCAGATTTTGATCAATTCGCTATGAGTTTGGGCCTGTCCAATTTGGTTCGGGAAAATATTTATAAAGACTTTTCAAAGCAATGGGTTAAGGTTCCAGATTTTATCAATAGAAGCTTCTTGACTGAAGAATATAAAGAGCAATATCTTCAAATCTTTGAAAATAAGTTAAAGCAAATACTAAATCATTAATCTACAATAGAAAAACCCTTTTATACGGTTTCCCTTAGTTTATTAAAGCTTTTCTAAGTATATTTAAAAATTCAATATAGTATTCTAAATTTATGAATTTTACTGATTTAATATCTAAAATTATAGCTTTTCGTGATGATCGGGATTGGAAGCAATTTCATAATTCGAAGGACTTAGCCATTGCATTAAATATTGAAACTTCTGAGTTGCTAGAGTTATTCTTGTGGAAAGATAATGAAGATGTTAATAAAGAAAAGTTAAAGGAAGAGTTAGCAGATGTTTTGATGTATGCGCTATTGTTAGCAGAAAAACACCAATTAAATATTGAAGAAATAATAGATCAAAAAATAGAAATCAATAATCAAAAATATCCTGTAGATAAAGCAAAAGGATCTGCAAAAAAATACAACGAATTATAATTTATTCTACCAAGCCTAAATACCTATTCATGAGCTTCAGTATACATCAATATTCTTTTGATCAAGATATTGAGTCTAATTTAAGTACTAATCATCTAGATTATTTAAATTGGCCTTTAGTCTATTTTTTGGAAGAAAAAAATACTAAAAACCAATTAATACGTGATGCTTATGTCGGTGAAACTACAGATGTAGTAAATCGATTAAAAGCACATAGTAAAACAGCAAAAAAACAAAATCTAAATAGTGTAAGTCTTATTCTAAGTGAATTGTTTAATAAATCGGCAGCGTTGGATTTGGAGTCTAACTTGATTCGGTATATAGCTGCAGACGGTAAATATTCGTTGCAAAATGGGAATTTAGGAATCTCTAATCATCGGTTTTATCAGCAAAAGGAAGTTTATTGGGAATTATTTAAAGATATATGGACTGATTTACGAAAGTTGGGGATTGCTCGACATTCCTTAGATCATATTGACAATTCGGATTTATTTAAATATTCGCCCTACAAATCTCTCTCTAAAGAGCAAATAACTAGTTTGAAAACTATTTTACATTGTCTCTTAGATGATTCTGCTGCAGTGAGTTTAATACAAGGTGGAGCTGGAACTGGGAAATCAATTTTAGCGATCTTTCTATTTAAGCTATTAAAAACAAATCTTAGTGATTTCAATTATGCGGACTTTGACGAGGAGGATGAAGAATTATTCTTTCTGTTAAGAGAAGTAAAAGCGAAATATGGCGATCTGAATATGGCTTTGGTTATTCCTATGGCTTCTTTTAGACAGACAATTGCTAATGTTTTTAAGAATATAAAGGGTTTATCAAGTAAAATGGTCATCGGTCCATCGGAAATTGTTAAACAAAAATATGATTTAGTAATAGTCGATGAAGGTCATCGTCTTCGCCGTCGTGTAAATCTTGGGTCTTATTTTGGGATATTTGATAAAAATAGTATAGCCTTGGGTCTTGATAAAATGACCTGTTCTGAATTAGATTGGGTTCAATTACAGAGTGAAAAATCAATTATTTTTTATGACCAATTTCAATCTATAAAACCTTCAGATGCGACAAAAGAAAGTTTTGAGCAATTGAAACAACTATCAACCACACGTATTGAAAAGTTAGTCACACAATTTCGTGTAAAGGGAGGTAATCAATATGTTAAGTTAGTACATAACATCTTTAACAATATTAAAATTCAAGATAATACAAATGTAGGAAACTACGACTTCCGATTGTTTGATAATCTTGATGAAATAGTCAGTCAAATTAAGAAAAAAGACCAAATCTTAGGCCTTTCAAGAATGGTAGCTGGTTTTGCCTGGGAATGGATATCTAATAAAAACCCAGAAGCCTATGACATTGTAATTGGCGATACAAAATTGAAGTGGAATAGTATTGCTGTAGATTGGGTAAACTCTCCTAATGCTACCAATGAAGTAGGTTGTATCCATACTACACAAGGCTATGATTTAAATTATACTGGAATAATCATAGGTCCTGAATTGGATTATGATTTTGAAAAAAAAGAATTTGTTGTATATAAAGATGCCTACAAAGATAAAAATGGTAAGAATTCTATTAAGGATGAGAAAGTATTGTTAGACTTTATACTTAATATTTATAAAACTATATTTTTACGTGGTATTGAAGGTACATACGTTTATGTATGCAATAGCAATCTAAGAAAGTATTTTTCACAATTTATGCCTATTTATGCGGAGAATATACCGGCTAAGAATAGCATAGAATTATTATCTCATCCTTCTAAAAGTACGATCCCATATTATAATATATCTGCTGCAGCAGGTAGTTTTTCAGATTTTCAATCTGTAGACGGTGTCCAATATATTGATATGCCTGAATTGTTTAATCCTAGTGATTATTTCGCATGTAAAGTAGTAGGAGAGTCTATGAACAAGATTATTCCTAATGGAGCTATATGTTTATTTCGTAAATATACAGGAGGTAGCCGAAATGGACTTATTACTTTGGTTGAGGGAAATGAAATATACGACAATGAACTGGGAGGGAATTTTACAATTAAGGAATACGCTAGTAAAAAAAGTATTGATGAGGATGGGTGGAAGCATGAAGAGATTGTTCTCAAACCACTTTCTTCACTTGATTACGAAGCCATAGTACTCAGAGATGATCAATTAATGAATTTTAGAGTGGTCGGTGTTTTTGAAAGGGTATTAATTTGAACCAATTCACTTACTCCACTTCAATCGTTGTTGTTAAGCCGTTTGGCAACGTTGTAGGGGTAAACTAAATTAATAAAAAACAAAGAATATATTATTATAAATGTCATTAACTATATCAAGTAAAACCAAAAGTAAATGTGCTAAATATGAATTCAGTATTTTTGAGCATAGTTTATCATTTGTAGATTTAGATAAATATATTCTTGAAATTATATATGACGCAAATAAGTTAAATTATTTATTTCAGTTGAATAATCCTTTATCAAGAAAGGATAGAATCAAACAATTACAAAGATTTATTAGTAGCTCATTTAGAAATAGAGAAGAAAAAGTATGTGATGATGATATATATGCGGATATAAAGAGTAATTCAAAACTTGCAGCATATTATACTTTTTTTGCAGAGGCATTATTAGCGCGTTTAAATATTGATTTTATAGATAATGATTTAGTTACTTCTGTTTTAAGAATAGGTGATAATATTAAAATAACAGGTAATGGAGCAGATGTATGTATGTTTTCTAAGAATAATTTAGTTCTTGGTGAAGCTAAATTTTATAGTGATTTGTACGGTGGAGCGTATAAAATAGTAAATGATAAATCATTCATAAGTAAATTAGATGATTACATATCTAGAATTAATGGTGCTGATAATATTACGATAAAAGGAATAAATGGTGATATTACAATACTAACAGAAGAAGAAATTAAAAAGATTCCTTTAACAGTTTCTGGTTTCGTTTTACATACACAAGATCCAATTTCTACTAACTATACTAGATCATATAATTTGGTGAATTTAATAAATATAAAAAGCCTTCCAAATCATTATAGAATTAATTTATATCATTTACCCATTGAGTCAAAAGAAGAGCTCATATTTAAAGCACAGAGAACTGCATTGGATTTAATAATTAATGAGAAAGGAGTATGATAAATTCGAATGAAAGATTGATTAATCAAAATAATCGGGAAGAGATTATAAAACAACTAGACAAATCAAAAGAAAATGTAGAATTGGAAGATTTATTTCTTTTCGATTTATCACCTTATTATGAGGAAAAAATTGATGATTCTTTTTTTTCTAAGCAATTAGAATTTATTCAAGAAAAAAATCAATTGAAGCATAATTCAAAAATATCTTTTACATCTGAACAAATTAGAATTTTTCACGGAATAACTGAAAATAAACGATGCATTGTTTCTGCCCCAACTAGTTTTGGTAAGACAATGCTTATCAAAGAATTTATATATAATTACGAGCCAAATAAAGTAGTTTTTATCGTTCCTACGAATTCATTAGCGGATGAATTATTAGATGATTTTAAAACTATTTTTACTAGTAAAGGATATGTGGTTTTTGACTCTATTAAAAATTCAGATTCTATAATTGGAAAAAGTATATTTATTGGTACTCAAGAAAAGTATTATAATATTAAAAACCTTTATGATGATAAAATTAATTTATTCGTTATAGATGAAGCTTATAAACTGACAGATCCGATTAAAGGAAGTAGAGAAGTTATACTGAATCGTTCTTTTGTTGACACATTAGAAAAATCTGATAAGCTGATTTTACTGATGCCATTAGTTAACTCTATTTTAGGATTAGAAAATTATGATTTCTCAATATTACAATCTGACTATGCTCCGGTGGCTAAAAATTTTAATGGCATAAATGACTTGAATAAATTAATTAAGCAAGAAATTTCAAATAATGAAAGTATAAATCTTGTTTATTATAATTCACCGTCAGAATTAGAAAAAAACTATTTGAAGCACTTTAAAATACTTAATAACTCAATAGAATTAAAAGATAGTTGGATTCATAGGGTTGAAGAAGATTTTCATCCTGATTGGTTACCTATACAAGCCTTAAAATCTGGAATAGGAATACATTATGGACCAATGCCAAAATTTGTTCAAAAAAAAGTAATTGATTTGTTTAAATCAAATCAATTAAAGAATGTTTTAGCTACTAACTCAATTATTGAAGGTGTGAATACGCCTACAAAAAACATTTATATATATAGTTCTAGAAATATTTTAGGAGATAAAAATTTAGTGAAATACAAAAACTTAATTGGTCGTGCAGGTAGGTTAGGAAAACATAAAGTTGGGAATATCTTCTATTGGTCCAAACATCAGGAACAATTTGAACATGCTAATATTTCTTATAGAGATATAAATATTCAATTTGTTTTAGAAGATAAAGCTGAAATTATCGAAATAAATCGAGATGAGAACTTTTCTAATGAAATATCAATCGATGGGGATAAATCTTCTCATGAAAATACTCTAGAAATACAGTTACAAGATTCTAGCTATTCAAATATACCTGTTAAAGATGTGATTTTATTATTAAATAAACATGGGTTTACAATAAAACAATTTGAAATTTTACTTGATTACATTTCAAACACTCAAAATTTAAAACTTTTAGGAATAATTGGGAAAATTGTAGGTCCAACGGATTTAAATACTTTAAATGTGATTTTAAGTGCTAATTTTAAAACATTTAT
>NZ_JADEYQ010000012.1 GCF_022627575.1 Sphingobacterium rhinopitheci | reverse complement strand
CATAAGATGGTAATGTAATAAGATCAATAGTTTATTGTAAATTAATTTTCTTTTAATGATATTTTTTTACTTAAATATAGTTGTAGCAAAATAAAAAACTATCTACAGCGTTATTAGCTTAAAGACAGATATGAATTTAAAGATAACTCGCAAAAACATTTATTTTCGACCTGATTCAAAGCGAGTTTTAGCAAGATATTTTAACGTTAGTGATGATCGTAAAGAAAATATTATAAGTAGAGTACTCGCTTTGAGCAGTGCTGAAAAAGACAATACCTTAAATCAATTATTACGTAATTTTTCTAATAGACATCGTAGTGTAGTAGAGATATGGGAGGCAAATTTTAAAAGGACTATTGCAGCTGTTTTTAGTACGGAGATTGCTGAATATTCCTATTCTTTCAAAGAAAAGCTACTTATAGGTGCTTATTTCACTATGGAATATTCTGTGGAAGCTGCCGCTTTTTTTAATCCTTCTATTGTTGTTTCTCCCGATCAGTCCCAATTAAATAACGGCGAAAAGCGTGTTATCTTGAGCTTTAGGGCTACAGGAGAGGGGCATGTTTCTTCAATTGTATTTAGGTCCGGTATTATTGATGAGCATTTGGACCTACATATTGATGAAGTAGGTAATTTGTTAGAAAAACCTAAACATTTTAAAAATCATATCTATGCTAAAATTGATTTTTTTGAAAAAATTTCTATGCATGAAACTGTCGATGAGGATTTCTTAAAGATTATCTACGATAAATTTCCAGATACTTTTATTTATGAAGAATTAAGAAGGTTTATTTATGAATTGAAATCAGTCTATGGCGACAATTATAAATATAACCAGTTTTTAAATCATATTTTATGGTTAGGATCATCTCATTATCAGATTAAATATTCATTAGATACATCAATTTCTGAACGTGTTATTTTTCCTATTTCTGATACTGAGAAAAATGGTATTGAGGATGCACGATTTCTTAAATTTGATTATGGCAATGGTAGGAGTATATATTATGCCACATATACGGCATTTGATGGCATAAGTATTATGCCAAAACTATTATCAACTAAGGATTTTATTACTTTTAAGATTCAGCCTATAAATGGTAAAATTGCAAATAAAGGCGCTGCATTATTTCCTAAAAAAATTAATGGCAGATATGCGATGCTCTGTCGCGTAGATGGGGAGAATAATTATATATCTTTCTCAGACGATATCGGCAATTGGCAAGAGGAAGTGATATTACTTAATGAACCTCGTTATGCTTGGGAGTTTATACAATTGGGGAATTGCGGTTCTCCGATAGAAACGTCCAAAGGTTGGATCGTACTGACGCATAGTGTTGGACCAATGCGTCAGTATACAATTAGTGCTATTTTACTTGATTTGAAGGAGCCTACAAAAATTATAGGTTCTTTGAAAGAGCCTATATTATATCCTGATGATGAAGAAAGAGAAGGATATGTTCCTAATGTTGTGTATTCTTGTGGTCAGATGGTACATAATGACTGTTTAATAATCCCTTATGCAATGTCTGATCACTCTTCCACATATGCTACGATTCCTATCAATGATTTATTAGACGAACTATTAAAAAATAAAATCTAGTGATTAAAGAATAAATAGGCCTGCCATAAACTTATGGTACTTTCTGCTCCTTGATTGTAGTTTATAGTATTTTTTTCTATTCCATCAGAGCAGCCTTTTGTTTCTTTATCATATAAGGATTGTTTGATGTTGTTTTTCCCAAATAACCATTCATAGCATTTCTGACTCGTGCCTTTAAGCTTTATTTGTGGGTACCGTAGATTGATCTTTTTATATAAAAGGATCATGGAAGGTATCTCAATGGGTTGTTGACCAATAGTACTAATAGGTTGATTTTTTGAATACCAGCCATTGTTACCAATTAGAGCTAAATATTCTCCCTTGAAAAGAATTGAATCTAAGAAAATGGTAGCTAATATACCAACTTCTTCATATCGGTGATCTTTTATAATCTCATTAGAAAGAAACAGGGCATAGGGAATAAGGGCATTGTCATAGGTTATATATTCTTCAAACCAATGCCATTCGTTGGTGGCATTGCGTTCATATTGACTGATTATAAAATCGGCTAAAGTTTTTATTTTTAAACGTATATCTTTACTGTATTTTCTGGAATAATGAAGAGCATGTAAACCACATATGATATAGGCTGCTGTTCTTATTGATAACGTTTGGGTCAGTCTATCATATGATTTATCTATTATATCGGTTATAATTCGACTAATATGAACTCTTTGATCCATTTCCATGGTGATTCCTAGTGCCATGATAGTTCTACCGAAAGAATCATCACTTCCTATTTCATCCAGAAATTCATTCTCATAAGATAGGAAATTTTTGAATGTACCATCATTATTCTGAATATACATAATATATGATAAATAGGTGTCAATCAAATGATCATATTCACTTGTATTATATATTGCTCTTGCTATTGCAGTTAATTGTAATGCCCTAGCATTATCATCTAAACAATAGCCATGATGATAATTTGGAAAGGAAAATCTGGCATGTTGCAATATGCCTACTTGGTTCGTTAATCTTATAATGTGGTCTAAATGAAGTTTAAAAGGGATGGCAGTATATGTTATTTCAGACATGTTTTATTATTCTTAATAGTTTTTTGTAAAATAATTAATAATTGTTTTGCGATGATAGGCCATTGTATAGTCTTGCCATATGTCTTAGCATTGGTTCTATATTTTTGAAGTACTACTGGGTTATTGATCAAGGTATCTATTAAAAAAGCCAATTGTGTAGGGTCATTGAAATTGAACAGTAAGCCTCTATTGTGATTTAATAAATCTTTCGCATAATGATAGGGGGTAGATATAACAGCGGCACCTGCACCCACAGCGAATGAAAGTGTACCACTACTTGTTTGATTTTTATTTGGATATGGGGTGATATATATATCGCAGGCGGCTAGATAAAGCTTTAGCTCTTTGTTATCTGCAAATTTATTTATCATCAGAATTTTATTATCTACACGCAAATTTGATATTCTTTGATGTAGAAATTCTCTGTATTCTTCCCCATCTTTTTTTATAATATTAGGATGTGTGCTGCCTAATATTATGTAGAGAAAATTCAAATCACTTATTTTGGCTATGGCATCTATTGCAGTTTCAAATCCTTTCCCTTTACTAAGGAATCCAAAGCTTAGTATTAATATTTTGGAGGTAGGTAAATTTAACTTTGTTTTTGCTTTCTTTTGATCTATATCAAATATAGGGACACCGTGGTGAATGAGTTTCATTTTTTCATCTTTGATATTAAATTGCTTTTTCATCAGTTTTATTGCAGATTCAGTCATTACTGTGATTGTATCGCTTGCCTTGTGTAATGCATCTATAATATAAGATTGTTTTTTTGTGGGATTATCGAGTGTAGTATGGAAGTTGGTGAGTAGAGGAATGCATAGTCTGCTTGTTAATTCTATGATATGTTCTCCAGATAGGCCTCCAAAAATTCCAAACTCATGTTGAAGGATACATATATCATAGTTATTGTTAATAAAGTTAGCTTGATAAATATAATTTTCTTTGGATTCTTTATTTATGGTAGCAACTACCTCCGAAGGATATTTATATGAGCCATTTTCGGTAACTGCTATTATGTTTATAGTATGATTAGTAGTAGTTTTTATTAAAGATTTGTATAAGTCATTTGAATATGTTGCTATACCACATTTCTGAGGAATGTATGTTGAAATAATAATAATTTTCATGTTAATATTGAGTAAGTTCGGAGTACATTCTTACTAATATAACGCTTATAAACCGATTAATTATTATTTTTAGTTATTTTTTTTAATTAAAAGTATCAATACTTTCTTTATTATGTTTTTTTTAAACTTTTCTTATTCGACCGTTTACGCTGATCAATAAGTGCTCTTTATAAAATGAAAAACAGCACAATTAAGTAATTAAATCTGTAAGTGTTTTTCTTAATAGTACTTGGATCTGAGCAAGAGGTTGTTTTATAATTAACTGTTAGTAAGCGGTGTATTTAGTTTTAAAATGGATAGGTGTCATATTAATTAGGCTTTTGAATACCTTATGAAAACTAACAAAATTATTAAAGCCGCTTTCGAAACAGATTTCTTTCAAGGACATATCTGTATTTTTTAAGCACCTACAAGCATGAGCTACTTTTAATTCATTAATAAAGGAGGTGGGGGACTTTCCTGTTTTCTGTTTAAAATAGCGACAAAATGAATTTTTGGTCATTTTGGCTTCATTCGCTAGCATTTGAAGCTCGATTTTTAGTTTGTAGTTATCGCGAATAAAACCCATAACATTGCGCATACGTTGTTCATCATTCGAACTATTTAATGTGGAATAATTGTTACTTACAATACTATCGAGATTCAGGGATGAAAAATTTTTTAATATTTCGATCAACGAAATAAATTTTGAAATACCGTCATGTGTTAAAGCTTGTTCAAACAAAGTTGCTATTGATTTTGCTTTATGGCTTATGAGTCCTTTTTCGGCTTTTTGCAACAATATTTTCAATTCATGTAATTCTGGAATATTAAATAAATCCTTTCCCGCAAAGTCATTATTAAAATGAATGACTACACAATCTATGTTTGGCGAATTTTCTTCAGTATTATTAGTATGGAAAAGCCAGAAATGAGGGATGTTAGCACCAATAAGTACACAAGTATCTTCGGAGAAGTCTTTTATTGCATCACCCAAATATAAAGAACCTGCACCTTTAGCAATCCATACCAACTCCAGTTGCTCATGATAATGCCAACTATTATGATGTTGAGGATATATATCATGTCGAATCGTGAAGCTATTGTGATATTCTTTGTTGTTAATTAATTGTTTAGGTCTCATTGGCTGAAGCTTATTTATTCCTAAAATACATGTTTTATCCTTAAAAGGATAATATAGTTTATTTTATAGGTAATAACGTTTAGTTTATTATAAATAATTATGTTTTAATTAGTATTTTCAATATATACCATTATAGAATGACAGAAAAGAAGAATTATACGTTTGCAATTATTTTGATTACCTCCTTGTTTTTCTTTTGGGGGTTCATACATAATCTTGATCCTATATTAATCAAGCATCTTAGATCAGCATTTAGCTTAACACACTTCCAAGCTTCATTGGTTGATTCCGCAGTTTTTGCAGCTTATTTTTTATTAGCTATTCCCGCAGGATTAATTATGAAAAAATATGGCTATAAAGCAGGTATTCTTACGGGATTAAGCTTATTTGCTTTAGGCTGTTTCCTTTTTATTCCTGCAGCCAATAGTGTGAGTTATCCATTTTTCCTTGCAGCACTTTTTATATTATCCTGTGGCTTAACTATTTTAGAAGCTGCAGCTAATCCATATATTACAGTTCTTGGGGATCCTGCAAAAGCAACACAACGTCTGAATTTTGCACAATCCTTTAATGGCTTAGCAGCATCTATAGCACCAATTGTCGGCGGTATATTTATTCTAGCTGAAGAGCCCAAATCGCCAGAGGAGCTGGCTTCACTTTCTGAAACAGCCAAACAAGCTTATATTCAGGCGGAAACAGCTTTGGTGAAAGGTCCCTATTTAGTGTTGGGGCTAATCATATTAGTGGTCGCAATATTATTTTTTTTCACCAAACTTCCTGACATAAAAGAAGTCAACGAAGGAGAATCTTCTAAAGGTTTCTTTGGTTCGCTAAAACATAAAAATGTTAGTTGGGCTGTTATAACTCAATTTTTTTATGTGGGCGCACAGATTTATGTGTTGAGTTTTTTATTAGTTTTTACCGAAGATGCCCTGAAAATGAGCGGCCAAGAGGCTAAATATTATGCAGGTTTAGCAGGTTTATTATTTATGATAGGTCGTTTTATAGGGACTTTTTTTATGCGTTACATCGCGCCGTACAAACTTTTAGCAGTATATAGTTTGATATCCTGTTTACTGTGTTTTGTGGTTATCTATGGTGCAGGAATGATAACGCTATATGCATTGATAGCTATTACATTTTTTATGTCTATAATGTTTCCTACGATTTTCGCAATGGGGATTGAAAATACTGGTGCAGACACCAAATCAGCTTCAAGTTTAATTATAATGTCCATAGTTGGTGGAGCGATTATCCCTCCGCTAGCAAGTCAAATAACAGATATATCCGGTAATATTCACATGTCTTATTATGTGGTATTGCTCTGTTTTGTTATTGTTTTTTTATTTGCCATAAACAACAAAAGTATCACCAAGTAATAAGTATAAAATAAATGAAGAGATATACATTAGCATTGGATTTGGTTAATAATAAAGAACTTATTCAAGAATATGAGGAATATCATCGAAACGTAAGCCCTGAAATAAAAGAATCTATTGTCAATGCGGGTGTTGTTCGTATGGATATATATAGGTTTGAAAATAGGTTGTTTATGATTATGGATGTAGATGACAGCTTTACATTTGAACGGAAATCTTTGATGGATGCCGCAAATGAAAAGGTACAGATATGGGAACAATTGATGTGGAAATATCAGCAAGCTATCCCTGGATCCGAGAATGGGGCTAAATGGGTTTTAATGAAACAAATATTTGAATTATAGTATGAGCAGAGAGCGTTTATTGTTTTTACAAATACACCCTAAAGATAATGTTTTAGTGGCATTACAAGATTTAGCAACGGGGACCAAACTAAATTTTAACGGCAAGTCTATCACCTTATTGCAATCTGTTGCTGCCAAACACAAGTTTACAATAGATGCTATCACTAAAGATCAAGAGGTATATATGTATGGTGTATTGGTGGGTAAGGTAAACTATGACTTGAAGGCTGGTGAATTGATCGATGTAGATAATCTACGTCATGCTGCTGATGATTTCAAGCTATCATCGCGCAAATTGTCCTGGGATAGGCCTGATGTTTCATCTTGGTTAGAGAAAACATTTAATGGATTTCACCGTAGTAATGGTGCTGTAGGTACGGCGAACTATTGGTTAGTCATTCCTTTGGTGTTTTGTGAAAATAGAAATGTGGCTACCTTAAAATCAGCATTAGAGGAAAAATTGGGATATGCTGTAATTTCCAAAGACTATACTGAAGATGTAGATAAGCTTATTCAGAAATATAAATCTGGAGCAGCTGTAGAAGAATTACTTGGGTTAGATCTATCTTCCATAAAAGTAGAAAATAAACAAAACAGAATCTTCAAGAATGTTGATGGTATAAAATTTTTGAATCATGAGATGGGTTGTGGTGGTACGCGATTGGATTCTGATGCTCTTTGTGGTTTATTGGCAGGCTATATTACACATCCCAATGTCGCAGGAGCTACAGTTTTAAGTTTAGGGTGCCAACATGCACAAGCTTCAATTCTAAAAAGTGAAATTGCTAAGCGTGACCCAAATTTTGATAAACCTTTGTACATATTTGAACAGCAAGTCGAAGGGACGGAGCAAGAATTAATGCAAAAAGCGATTAAATCCACTTTTGCAGGTATGGCAATAGCAAACCAACAAAAGCGTCAAGCGGCACCATTGAATAAGCTTTGCATTGGTTTGGAATGTGGCGGTTCGGATGGGTTTTCTGGGATTTCAGCTAACCCTGCATTAGGTTATTTGTCGGATATGCTTGTGGCATTAGGGGGATCCGTTATATTAGCCGAATTTCCCGAGTTGTGTGGCGTAGAACAAGAGTTAAGTGATCGCTGCATTGATGAATCGACCGCTGAAAAATTTATGCATCTCATGAAGGTATATAATGCTAAAGCAGAGGCTGATGGTTCGGGATTTTATATGAATCCTTCTCCTGGTAATATCCGCGATGGCTTAATAACGGATGCTATAAAATCTGCTGGAGCAGCAAAAAAAGGAGGAACCTCTCCGGTGGTTGCAGTGGTAGATTACCCGGAATTGGCCAATGGACCGGGCTTAAATTTATTATGTACACCTGGTAATGACGTCGAAAGTACAACTGCAGAAGTAGGGGCGGGTGCAAATATTGTATTATTCACAACGGGCCTAGGTACACCAACGGGCAATCCTATTGCACCTGTTATTAAGATATCAACTAATACAAAGATATATAACAAGATGTCGGATATAATAGATATCAATTGTGGGACGATTATAGACGGAGAAGAAACCATTGAAGAAGCAGCACATCGAATACTAGAATATGTAATACAGGTAGCTAGTGGGGAATCAATAGTTAAGGCCGTCCAATTGGGGCAAGATGATTTTATTCCGTGGCGAAGAGGTGTTTCCTTATAAAATGAAAAGAATGAGAAAGTTATTAGTTACAATTTTGTTATTGCTGCAGATTATACAGGTCAATGCACAACAAAATTATATCCCATCAAAAGCAAATTTGGATAATCGTCAATGGTTTGAAGAGGCAAGATTTGGCGTGTTTATTCATTGGGGAGTATACAGTATTCTTGGTGATGGTGAATGGGTGATGAATAATCAAAATTTTGGATTAAGTGAATACGCATTATTACCTAATTTTTTTAACCCTATAGATTTTGATGCCAAGCAATGGGCCAAGCTTTATAAAGATAGTGGTGCTAAATATGTAACCTTTACGTCACGTCATCATGATGGTTTCTCGATGTGGCACACTAAGCAGTCTAATTACAATATTGTAGATGCTACTCCTTTCAAAAGGGATATCATAAAAGAATTCGTGGATGCTTGTCGTGCAGAAGGGCTTAAGGTAATGTTTTATTATTCGCTATTGGATTGGAAAAGAAATGACTATTTGCCAGCCGGTAAAACTGGGAGAGGGGTTTTAGAAAGAGATTCAACACAAGGTAATTGGGAGAGCTATATTAAATTTATGAAAGCCCAATTGACGGAGTTACTTACACAATATGGTCAGATCGATGGTATTTGGTTTGACGGGCATTGGGATAAACCAGATGTAGACTGGAAATATGATGAATTGTATGGATTAATTCATGCGCTCCAACCGCAATGCCTTATTGGTAACAATCATCATATATCTCCGATTCCTGGTGAAGATTTTCAAATGTTTGAGCGTGATTTACCTGGGCAGAATAAGACCGGATTTGGCACTAGTTCTGAACATATTGGTTCCTTACCGAAAGAAGTGTGCGGTACAATTGCAGGTTCTTGGGGATTTGATATCAAAGATAGAAAGCGTAAAACTATGAAAGAGGTATTGGGGTACTTAATCAAGGCTGCAGGTCATGGTTCAAACTTATTGCTCAATGTTGGTCCAATGCCGAATGGTCAAATTCAGGATTATCAACAATCTAGATTGAGAGAAATAGGTGATTGGCTGGCTGTATATGGTGATGCTATCTATGGTACAGAAGGTGGTTTTATTGATCCTACTGAGGAATATGCTTTTACCCAAAAAGGTAACCAAATATTTCTTCATGTTATGAATACAGAAGCTGAGGTATTAGAAATTGAAAATTTTACAAGACCAATAAAGTCAATTACAACTTTTGACAAGAATAGTAAAGTCAATTACCAATTGAAAGACAATAAATTGAAAGTTACATTACCTAAAATAACGGATAATGTGGCTTATGTTTTAATAATTAATGGAAATTAATAATGTCAAAATTAAAAGGAAAAATAGCAATTGTGACTGGAGGTGGTTCTGGTATTGGCAAAGCTATAAGTCTATTATTTGCAAGTGAGGGGGCCACAATACATATATTAGATTTGAATAAAACAGGTGCTGAAGAGGTCCTTCATGAAATAGTATCTCTGGGTGGTAAGGCATATATAAGCATACTAAATATTGCTGACCACCAGGAAGTATTAACTGCGGTGCAAGCGATTGGTAAAGTAGATATTCTTGTTAATAATGCAGGAATCGCCCACGTAGGTAATATTGAGAATTGTAAGGAAGATGATTTCTCTCGGGTGTTTGATGTTAATGTAAAAGGGGCATACAATGCGCTTTATGCTGTGATCCCCCAGATGAAAGTCAATAAAGGTGGGGTTATATTAAACCTTGCTTCTATAGCCGCAATTGTAGGAATTAGTGACCGTTTTGCTTATTCGATGAGTAAAGGAGCGATTTATGCAATGACGTTATCTATCGCTCGCGATTACATCAATGATAATATCCGTTGTAATTCTATTTCTCCAGCACGAGTTCATACGCCATTTGTGGATGGATTTATTGCTAAAAACTACCCTGGTAAAGAAGAAGAGATATTTGACAAATTAGCTCTATCTCAACCCATCGGTCGTATGGCAAAACCAAATGAAATTGCTAAATTAGCTTTGTTTTTATGTTCGGATGATGCCGCATTTATAACTGGTAATGACTACCCTATAGATGGGGGTTTTATAAAACTTAACAATTAACCATAGTAAAATTATACCTAAACAATTAACAAAATGAAATTAATAAGATTTGGAGAACCAGGAAAAGAAAAAATTGGTGTACAAATAGCAGATGAAAACTATGACGTTTCTGACTTTGGTGAAGATTATAATGAGTCTTTCTTTGAAAGTAATGGTATTTCCCGTTTACGCAAATATATAAATGCTAATTTTGAATCTTTAACAACTGTACCTCCAGGGACACGATTAGGAGTTCCTTTTGCAAGGCCCTCGAAAATTGTGTGTATAGGTTTGAATTATAAAGATCATGCCGAAGAAACTGGAGCAGCGATTCCGTCAGAACCAATCATATTTATGAAATCTACGACTGCTTTAGTTGGTCCTAATGATAATGTGATGATCCCTAAAAATTCCCTAAAAACAGATTGGGAAGTAGAATTTGGAATTGTAATAGCGAAGAAGGCATCTTATGTAACAGAAAGTGAAGCATTAGATTATGTAGGTGGATATGTGTTGCATAACGATGTGTCAGAGCGTGAATTTCAAATTGAAAGAGGTGGTACTTGGGACAAGGGCAAAGGATGTGATACATTTGCGCCAATGGGGCCTGTATTGACTACAGTAGATGAAATACCTGATATAAATAATGTGCGTCTTTGGTTGAAGGTAAATGGTAAAATTTATCAAGATGGTAATACCAGCAATTTGATTTTTAATGTCCCTTATATTGTATCTTACGTATCTCAATTTATGACTTTATTGCCTGGTGATGTTATCTCTACGGGAACACCTGCAGGTGTAGGTCTAGGTTTTAACCCACCTATATATTTGAAAGAAGGAGATATCATTGAGTTAGGGGCTGATTATTTAGGACAGCAGCGACAAGAAGTGATAGCTTTTAAGAAATAATAATATGCGTATTGATGCTCACCAACATTTTTGGCTTTATAATGAAGTGAAAGATGCTTGGATTACTGATGATATGGTAGTTCTCAAGCGTAACTTTCTCCCCAATGACATATCCGAAACATTAAAAAGAAATGGTTTTGATGGAGCGATTGCTGTACAAGCAGATCAGTCACATCGTGAAACAGCTTTTTTAGTAGAGCTTTCTGAATATTTTAAATTAATCAAAGGTGTTGTTGGTTGGGTAGATCTGCGCGCAGAGCGCATAGAAGAACATTTGGAGCATTTTTCTAAATTCCCAATAATAAAAGGCTTTAGACATATAATTGAAGCAGAGCCGGAAGGGGATTTTTTGATAAGAGAAGATTTTCAACGTGGTTTGGCAGCCTTGACTAAGTATAATTATACCTTTGATTTGTTGATTAGACCTCGGCATTATGCGAGTACCCTATTATGTGTACTAAATAATCCGCAACAGAAATTTATGCTTGATCATATTGCCAAACCTGCTATAAAGACCAAGGAATTTGATGATTGGGCATTATTTATTGAACAATTAAGTAAATATCCTAATGTATATTGTAAGATCTCAGGATTAGCAACTGAAGCAGAATGGAAAACCTGGAAATTAGATCATTTTAGCCAATATATTGATCATGTAATTTTATCTTTTGGTAAAGATAGAGTATGTTTTGGCTCTGATTGGCCTGTTTGTGAATTGGCAGCTACTTATGAAGAAAGTATTCAAATTGTCGAGCAGAAATTAGATAGTTTTACAGCTGAGGAAGCTGAAGGATTTTGGGGTGGTGTCGCAACTAAATTTTATGGTCTTAAATAATCAATCATGAATTTGAATTTAAAAAATAAAGTTGTAATAGTTACTGGTGGTGCTAAGGGGATCGGCAGAGCTATTGTTATTGCTTTGGCGAATGAAGGCGCAATTCCAGTAATCATTGGAAGGACACAAAAAGATAATCTACAGGTAGAACAAGAGGTGAAGAAATTGGGGGCTGATGTTTTTTCTGTTGAAGCTGAATTAGCATCTCCTCAGGATTGTGAAAAAGCTGTTAAAGCGGTGTTAGCAAAATATAATAAGATAGATGGGCTTGTAAATAATGCAGGACAAAATGATGGCGTTGGCCTTGCTTCGGGAAGTTATGAAGCTTTTGTAGGATCTCTCCACAAAAATCTTATTCATTACTACCTGATGGCACATCATGCATTAAATGCGCTCAAAGATTCTAAAGGAAGTATCGTAAATATTAGCTCAAAAACCGCAGAAACAGGACAGGGCAATACCTCTGCTTATGCAGCCTCTAATGGTGGGCGTAATGCCTTGACAAGGGAATGGGCCGTAGAATTATTGCCATTTGGTATCCGTGTGA
The DNA here is from genome assembly GCF_022627575.1 of Sphingobacterium rhinopitheci. Taxonomy (GTDB): domain Bacteria; phylum Bacteroidota; class Bacteroidia; order Sphingobacteriales; family Sphingobacteriaceae; genus Sphingobacterium; species Sphingobacterium rhinopitheci. The sequence goes on along the minus strand of NZ_JADEYQ010000012.1, from coordinate 86,676 downwards.
ATGCAATTGTTGTAGCAGAGGCTTCGACTCCACAATATGATACTTGGATTCGAACGTTAGATAATCCCGAAGAAACATTACTAAAAATTACCAATAGAATTCCGCTAGGTAATAGAATGACTACAGCTGAAGAAATAGCCAATACTGCTGTATTTTTGCTTTCTGATAAATCTAGTCATACAACAGGACAATTGTTGCATGTAGATGGAGGATATGTACATCTTGACAGAGCATTAATCAAAGAGTCTTAGTTTTTGTTCTATTCTAAGAAGAATATATCAGCAAAAAAAAGAGACTTATCTTTCTAGAGATAGCCTCTTTTTTTGTTAATTGTCACCTTGATTTTCAGGCTATTTAACTATTTTATTATTAACCATTTTCTTTTTAACCAGTATTAATAACCAAATACTATTGTTGTATAATGCCTAAATATATCGGTTTTGAAGTCGAATTGTTATCGCCAGATATTATTATACTATAATAACGAGATTGGATAAAATCATGTTCTCTTTCGATAATAGGAGTATTATTCATATCCGTAATAATTACTTTTCGCTTTCCTGAAGTTTGTGCTTTAAATGCAGTATTTGCTGCTGTATTATTAGCACTTAATACTTCGGGAGCTACATTAGGATAAATAGGTGTACTCGTAGTATTGTCTAGATAGACATTAACATTTCCTAAATTACTAGCCAAGTGTAAGAATCGTAAAGCCACATTTGTATTGATATTTCCTAAGGAAACATCTGTTGTGATGATGTTTTTTGCTTTCTCGCCATTACCAAAAACAAAAGATGTATAATACGTACTATCTCTCAATGTAATAGTGGTATCTGACACTAGTTTATTATCTACACTGTATGCTTTAAAATTCTTATTTCCAGGGAATATTAAAGCTACGTTAGAAGTGTATTCATTATATCGGATGGGTACATTAGGAGGGGTGATATAATTGTTGTCGACGGTGAATACTAATGCATCAGCATTAGTATAAGCATTGACGATTTTCAATGCGGCCTTTGGCACATAGGGGCCTGGATCATTGTTTTTCAAACAACTAGTACTAATCAAAGTAACAAGTACAAAGAGGGCGGAGAATAGTTTATTCATTGTTTTCATAAGACTAAATTTATAATTATAACGGTAGCAAATGAGAATTGGCTACAGCTTATAATTAATTAATATATATACTATAAACAAAAAAGAGCATCAATTGTGTTGATGCTCTTTTAATTAGATAATAATTACTACTTCTTATAGAGTTTTTGATGCATTTTAAATAAATCTTCAACAGGGATTTTGATGACTTCTCTGTCGTACGTCATTAATCCATTAGTTTCAATCTCTACATCTGTTGTTTGTGTATATACAGCAGCAGACAAGCCTTTTGGAATAAGTGCACTCAAATCATTTATCAACTCCTCGTATCTTTTTTTGAGCTCTTCTTTATTTTTGAATGATTGATATCCCCAATTGTCTTTTACTTGCCAAGTATGGTTTTCAATAGGTAAACCTAATCCTCCAAATTCACCAAGTGCTAGAATGTAGTCTTTACCATATATATTTGGATCTGGCATTGCAGCATCTGGATAATTGTGAATATCTAAGATATGTCCTGGCGCATTGAAGTTACCACCACTAGCACCATTTACTAAGCGTGAAGGATCATTGTTGATTGTCCAATCGACTATTTCTTTGGATTTAAATTGACCCCAAGCCTCATTGAATGGTACCCACATCACGATAGAAGGGTAGTTGTGCAGTTGCTCCATTATTGCTTTCCATTCTTTGCGATAGATAGCTTCTGAAGCGGCTGTTCTTATTTTATCATGTTTGCCGTTACGTATTTTTCCAGGTTGCATATCCCATATATTACCCTCCAAATCACCACTTGGCATATCTTGCCATACTAAAATACCAATACTATCGCAATGTCTGTACCATCGCGCAGGCTCTACTTTAATATGTTTTCTAATCATATTAAAGCCCATTTCTTTTGTCTTTAGGATATCAAATTTTAGTGCTTCATCCGTCGGAGCAGTATGTAATCCATCTGGCCACCATCCTTGATCTAGTGGTCCATATTGGAATACAAAGTCATTATTTAGAAGTAAGCGCTTTATCCCATTAATGGTTTTAGAGCTGATTTTTCGCATAGCGAAATACGAATCTACCTCATCTATAGTTTTACCTTTGCGTACCAATTTGATTTTTAAATCATACAAATGTGGAGATGATGGACTCCATAGTTTAGGATTATTGATGTTCAATTCGATCGGCTGATTGACATCTTTTTTCCATTCGCCAATACTATTACCTTTATCAAAAGCCTCAATAATGAGCTGGTCACCTGGTAAACTGTTTGCGATATTAGCATCAATATTTAATACTGATTTATCTATATCTGGAGTTTGTTTTGTAGAGACAATATGTGTCAGCGGAACAGATTCTAACCATACAGTTTGCCAAATCCCTGTCACTGGAGTATACCAAATACCGTGTGGGTTGTTGATCTGTTTACCTCGCGGTTGAGGTCCTAAGTCAGTGGGATCCCATACACGGATTGTTATTTCCTGCTTTTGACCTTTCTTTAAAGCTTTAGTAATATCTAAACTGAAAGAATCAAAACCTCCTTCATGACTTCCAACAGGAATATTATTGACGTATACTTCGCATTGCCAATCTACAGCACCAAAGTGTAATAACACTTGATTCTTGTTGAAATTTTTAGGTATTTCAATTGTATTATGGTACCAAAGTGCTTGATCTTGGCTTACACTTTTCCCAACGCCCGAAAGAGCAGATTCTATGGCAAAGGGGACTAATATCTGACCTTCCCAATTGGAAGGAATACTACTTTGATCTTTTGGTGTTAAAGCATATTGCCATAAGCCATTTAAATTTTTCCAATTGCCCTCTCTTTTTAAAATAGGTCTGGGATATTCTGGATGTGGCGATTTTGGGTCTACTTTTTTAGACCATGAAGTTTGAATTTTGTCTCCTGCAATTTTCCAATCTTGTGCATGTGCAGCAGATAAGCTAGCTACTAATAAGTAACTAGCTAACAATGTTTGTTTAATCATAATTTAGGTTAATAATATGTTACTTTTTTACCAAAATACTATATATAATGCCGCTGTTGCACCTATTAATAGCAATGATATTACTATAAATGTCGGTGACATTCTGAACATTTTAGCGTCTATTTCTAATCCATTAGGAACTATACCTCTTTTATTATCATAAAGACTGATGATAACCATACCAACAATACATAATAAGAAGACAATGCTCATTCTATCCATAAATGGTATTTCGTAAACACCCATTGCATTAGGAACAGCAAAATTTATCGCTGATAAAAACTCTAAATTTACTAATATTCCTGAAAATTTTAATAAAACAGAGAATATAAATCCACCAATAGTTGCAAAAAGTGCCGCATTCGAGGTTGTCTTTTTCCAGAAGAATCCTAATATGAACATAGCAAAAATACCTGGAGATACGAATCCTGTATATTCTTGAATGTATTGGAACCCTTGTTTCCCTTCACCCATTAAAGCATCGCCAACGACTAAGGCTAGCATCGTACCTAATAATAATGATACTACTACTGCTATTTTACCTACGTTAACTAATTTTGTTTCACTAGCATCTTTGTTAAAAGCTTTTTTGTAAATATCTAATGTGAATATAGTTGCTATACTATTCGCTTTACCTGCTAATGATGCTACAATTGCGGCGGTTAGCGCTGCAAAGGAAAGACCTTTTAATCCCGTCGGCAATAAGGTTAATAATGCGGGGTATGCTTTATTAGGGTCTTGAACTCCACTGCTGGTCAATAGTAAGTCGGGGCTTATAGCTGAAATATCATTTTTGATCATATAATAAACAGCAATACCTGGTATAACGACGATAAGAGGCATTAACATTTTTAAAAATGCAGCGAATAATAATCCATTACGTGCTGTTGGCAAGGAAGCACCTAATGCGCGCTGGGTAATATACTGATTACAGCCCCAGTAGCTTAGGTTTGCGATCCACATACCACCTACGACAACACTTAATCCAGGAAGGTCCATATAATTCTCATTCTCAGGACTGAAAATCATATCAAAGTGCTCGGAAGCACCTTTGTGAAGGTTAGAAAAACCAGTGAATATACCTTTACCTTCAGAAATAATATCCAAAGCTATATATACGGCTACAAAACCACCAATAACTAGCACCAATACCTGTATTACATCTGTGTAACCAATTACCTTCATACCACCCAAAGTAATGAAAATAGCGAATATCGATAATAGAATAATACAAGTGCCTATGTCAATCCCGGAAATACCTCCAATAGCGACAGCGCCTAAATATAGGATCGACATTAAATTTACCACGATATAAAGCATCAACCAGAAAACAGCCATGATCATAGCTACAGTGCCATTATAACGCTGATGTAAAAATTGTGGCATCGTGAAAATCTTATTTTTTAGATAAACAGGCATAAAGAATATAGCTACAATAATTAGAGTAACTGCTGCCATCCATTCATAAGCAGCAATTGCTAAGCCCATTTTGAAACCTGATCCACTCATCCCAATAAATTGTTCTGCCGAAATGTTAGATGCGATCAGGGAAGCACCGATTGCCCACCAGGTAAGTGATCCTTCAGCTAAAAAATAATCTTTAGAGTCTTGAACAGCTGATTTTTTTTTGTAATAAATATATAATCCGTATCCAGATACGATGATGAAGTATACGAAGAATACAATATAATCTTGAAGTTTCATATTAATTTATTGAAAATGAGTATATAGTTTTTGAATTGTAAATTTGATCTGGTTTTAATTTACTATTAGGGAAAGTTGGCTGATTTGGAGCGTCAGGGAAATTTTGTGGTTCTAAGCACAAACCTGTTCTAAAGGAATCTTTTACCCCATTTTTTAAGATTACATTTTCAGCCATAAAATTACCACTGTAGAATTGTAGACCTGGCTCTGTAGTATAAATATCCATAGTAATGCCTGTTTTATCACCGATAATTTTTGCCGCGTGGTTCATTTCTTTACCCTTAGTTTCGTTTAATACATAGTTGTGATCATAACCTTTTCCGTAGGTCAGTTGTTGATTTTCAATATCTATATCTTTGCCGATGGCTTTTAATGAAGTGAAATCAAATGGCGTACCTGCTACATTTGTTATTTCACCTGTCGGTATTAACGTGCTATCTACAGGTGTGGTCGCATCGGCAAATATTTGAAGTTGATGGTCTAATATAGTGCCTGAGCCCTCACCATTCATATTGAAATACGTATGATTACTAAGGTTTAAGTAGGTTTCTTTATCTGTAATTGCTCGATAAGTAACGGTCAACTCATTTTGGTTATTGATCGCGTAGGTGACATCGATTTGTTTATTTCCTGGAAATCCATCTTGAAGATCGGGATGTAAATAGCTAAATCGAATGGAATCTTTGAATACTTCGGTATTCCAAACGACAAAGTGAAGCCCATTTTTACCACCATGTAGTGTATTAGGGCCGTTATTTATAGGTAAATTATAGATATTATCTGCTATCTCGAATTTACCATTGGCGATTCGATTGGCTACGGGACCGACTATAGCCCCAAAATACGGTTCCTTGGGATTATTGTATTCGGCAGCAGTTTTAAACCCTAATGCTACATCAATAAGCTTTCCTTCTTTATCAGGGGCTATAATACCGACAATACGTGCCCCGAAGTTTGTTAAATAAACCGTGAAACCGTTGTTGTTCTTTAGGGTATATAAATTAGCTTCTTGGTCATTTATTGTGCTCTTAAAACTAATACTATCAACTGTAGCAATATGGTTTGTAGCATCAGTATTTGACTTTTTACTACCCGTACATGAATATGCCGATGATGTAAATAAAAACAGAGTTAATAATCGTGTTAGGTTCATAATTGATTGTTTTTTATTTTATAATAACATTGAGGTTCCGTTTGATATTTTTACTTTTATGGGTGTTAGTTCTAAATTGAATTTCTCTTTGTAGGCTGGAGATAAAGTATTAATGAATGATTCGGTATTTCCTTTTTTGATTAGGTTGATCGTACAGCCACCAAATCCACCACCCATCATGCGGGCGCCAACTACAAATTCATTGTTTTCGGCCTGTGAAACTAAAAAATCTAATTCGGGACAACTAACCTCATATTCTTTACTCAATGCCCAATGTGCCTTAAATAATAACTGCCCTAATTCAACCATATCCTTATTTTTGAATGCTTCAACAGCATCATGCAGGCGTTGGTTCTCTTGGACAATAAATCTACACTTGGTATATACATCTTCATCTTTGGGCTTTACGATAGCATCTAATTGTGCTAATGTAATATCTCTTAATGATTCTACTGCAGGATATTGCTCTTTTACCCATTTTACACCTTGTTCGCACGAATTCCTTCTATCGTTGTAAGCTGTAGAAGCCAAATTGTGCTTTACATTCGTGTTTAATAGGATAATCTCATATTCAGACCAATCTAAAGATACATATTCAAAAGTTAATAATTTGCAGTCCAGTTTGATAGCGTGATTTTCTTTGCCTAAAACTGAAGCGAATTGGTCCATGATACCACATTTTAGACCGATATATTCATGCTCTGTTTGTTGACCTATTTGTGCTATAGCTATACGTGATAATTCACAGCCGAATAATTCATTAATTCCAAATCCTGTAGCGCATGATAGCGCTGCCGAAGAGGATAGGCCTGCTCCTAAAGGTACATCGCCTTCAAGATATAAATTAAATCCTTTTACTTTATCTGTTGTTTTGTGGATCAATTGAGCAACACCAATTATATACTTAGCCCAATCAGGAGCATTGCTGTCTATCGTGTTTAGAACAGTTTGATAATGTTCTTTATAATCAGCTGAAAAAAGATGTAGTTGATCATCATTTCTTTCGTTGAGGGCCACATATATGTACTTGTCGATTGCAGCAGGAAGTACAAAACCATTGTTATAATCGGTATGTTCACCTATAATATTAATCCTCCCAGGAGATTTTACAGTTACCTGAGCATCTTGATGGAATATATCTTTAAAAGAAGCGTTTATGGATTCTTTTGTAATCATTATTTCGTTGTTTTATAATGTATGTTTGATTGTCTTTTGATTACATCTGCCGCAAATTCAGGCGTAATATCTCGTTGTGGTGTTGCTAACATTTCATAGCCAACCATAAATTTTTTTACGGAAGCAGAACGTAATAGGGGTGGATAAAAATGCATATGCCAATGCCATTCTTCATAGTCTCCATTATTTACAGGCGCTTGATGCATACCTGCAGAATAGGGGAATGATGTGTTGAATATATTGTCATATTTGGTGGTTAATTCTTTAATAGTTTTGGCTAAATCTATTTTCTCTTCTTCCGAAAACTGAGCGATATTTTGGTGCTGAGCTTTACTTATTAATAGTGTTTCATATGGCCATGAAGCCCAAAAGGGAACCACCACTATAAAATGATCATTATTAATAATTACACGCTTTTGCTGTTTTTCCTCTAGTTGCCAATAATCACTTAATAAAGAAGTACCCCTTGTAGTATAATGTTTTTTGAATTGTGTGGTTTCTTTTTCGATTTCTGTAGGCAGCGTGTGTTGCGCCCATATTTGTCCATGTGGATGGGGATTACTACAGCCCATTATGGATCCTTTATTTTCAAATATTTGGATGTATTTTATCCATTCTATTTTTGATAATTCTATAAACTCCGATTGCCAGACATCGACCACTTTTTTTATCTCATCCTCCGTCATTTCTGGTAAAGTAAGATCATGTCGTGGACTAAAAGCGATCACTTTACATAAGCCTTTTTCGGATTCTGCTTTCAATAGATTTTCTTCATTATATTCACCAGAAGGTGTATCGGACAATAAAGCAGAGAAATCATTAACAAATACGAAGCTATCTTTGTAGTCTGGATTCGTGGAACCATCTGCGCGTGTATTGGTAGGGCATAAATAACAGGCATCATCATATGCAGGGCGTTGTTCAGTTGAAATATCTTCAACCTGACCTTGCCATGGCCTGTTGTTGCGATGCGGAGAAACTAAAACTTTTTCCCCATTTAGTAAATTTGTCCTTAAATGAGGTTGATTTAAATCTAACATAAAATATCTTTTGGCTGTGATCTTGGTTAAAAATCAACACTAATATATGTTTATATATTTAATTTTCAAGGTACTTTAGTGTAAAAAATACACCTAAAAGTAATTTAAACTTTTACATCTCTATAATGTGTTATTTAATTTTTATTTTTGGCTAATTTAAGAAGTATATAATGATTATATAGCGATTATTTTATAACATATGATGGATTTTTTATTAAATAATGAGATGTTTCATGCCATTCTAGTTTCTGTTTTATGTGGAGCAATAATAGGTGTCGAAAGGGAATACAAGAATAAATCCGCTGGCTTTAGGACTGTTATATTGATATCGCTAGGGGCAACGATATTTACGCTGGCATCTCGTATGGGGGATCTCTCAGACGATCGCATCGCTGCGAATATTGTGACAGGTATAGGTTTCTTAGGAGCTGGCGTAATATTCCAGGGACGCTTCACAGTGCAGGGGCTGACTACAGCGGCAGTGATCTGGTCTACGGCAGCTATAGGTATGATAGTGGGCTTTGGGGAGCATATTTTTGGCCTAAGCTTGGCCGTTATTATGGTGATCGTCCTATCGGTTTTTCAAAAAATAGAAACTATGATGGCTGATTTATACTTGTCACGAACTGTACATGTGACATTTATAGATAGTAATGTTGATCGTTTGAAAGACTTTCAAGATTTTTTAAATTCACATCATATTAGTGTCAATAGAACCGGTTTAGAGAAAGATCAAAATAGGATAGGAGCAACTTTTGAAATATCTGGTAGCCGCAAATTAATACGTACCGTGAATGAGCAAGCGATCGGTTTAGATTATGTATATATGTACAATAATCCATAGCAGGGGATTTATTTTCATATTAAATCGCAGTAATGGTGAAAATAACTTTTGTAGCATAGTTTTTAACGGGTAATACGACAGACACACCTCTGAGCTTTAATTGCAATGGTATGTTAGTATAGCTGGCTATACTAAGTACAGCTTCAATGTTAAAAATTTCTTGGGGTATATTCGTTAGCGTAATTTCATTTAGACTGCCGTATAATTTGCAATTGACACATATTCCTTCTAAAGTTCCAGGTCCTGTTCTTTTTATGCTAAGTGTTAATAGATTGTTCCATGTACTGTTTTCTTGATGAACAGATATTTTTCCATTCCCTAGTCCTGTTAATCCTATTAGTGGGACATAGGCATTTAGTAGGATTTGATTTTCGGCACTACTATATTCACTGGAATAATCATTCCCTGCTTCGGTGATAGCTGTTGGAGTGATATTCCATGTCGGGGTAGAGGTGGTAACAGTACGAAACAATATTTGAGCAGTACAGCTTATTGATGCTAGTGTTAAAACGAATAGTATAAATATTATACGCATAAAGGCTTGTTCTATATTCAGGGTGTGTATTGATTTGTTTGTTTTCATTCGCTTAAGATAGTGTAAGTAATCATTACCGTTTTATTACTTAATGTTTTCAAAGCACTGTAGTCATTTGTTATTAATGTGATACGTAGATTGTGGCCATTATTTATCCCATTACCAGTGAAGGCTCCTTTTATCCCATTTAATAAATTTTGAGAAAGTGTATTTAATGTAATTTCTGGATTTGGTATCCCTAGAATTCCCTGGCCAGATCCAGAGGTAGGAAGTGCTACTATTTTAATACTTACCCCTGGTATTATCTCACTTAATGATGCGGTTATTTTCCTACTTAAGCCATTCTCAGTTATTGCTGAAGTGTAGTTTATCCATTTTGTAAGATTAGCTGCCGGACCAATTATAGGCTCTCCTGCTTCAGTAGGGGCGGTGAAATCAAAAATTAGTGGAGTTGAAGGCTCTATGTCCATAAGCATCACTGTGGTCAACGTGAGATTAACTGTACTTGTAGCAGTTGATTGTCCATAGATATGGAACACATAAAATAATAATAGATTTAATATTAAAATAGATTTCATAACTATTTTAGTCTATTTAGCACCGATATATCCAACATTAATAGGCTCTTGTTGATAAAATATTTCCTTTTGATTAGCTTTTATTTCTATTTGAATTTGTTTTAGTTCACTAGGGACTAACATAAATTCAAAGGTGTCCGTAGCAATTTTTAAGTTTTTATTTAAAGAGTTCGCATAAATTTTAATCTTCCATGATCCTGGCTGCAGGTAAGTGAAGTCAAATGAAGTGTTAATTCGTGCTATTCTCCTTAACGTCTTATTACCATCTGTAGCTTCAATAATGATATTGGTAGAAAGTATTGTTTCTAAATCCGTAGATAAAGAATTTGGATTTAAATAGTCATTATATTTTATATTGCCCTTTATAACAGCTGCTTTTGTAATTTCAAAGTTCTGTTGATTCAGATTTTCGCCTACAATGGTTATAGCCTTGGGTAAGGAAATTCTACTGATAGCATCTATGGATAATGTACTTCTGTCTATGTCTAGATAATAATCACCGGGTACTATATTTTTAAAGGTATAATTGCCGTCTTTATCCGTGATGGCATAATTATTACCTAATTGAACACGTATACCTTTGAGGCCTTTGCTGTTGTCACTTATATGACCAGTTAGAGAAGTGTAAGTGATTATTTTTTTTATAGGTACGTTCAATAATGCTTTGTACTTTAAAGACACAATAAGATCTTTGTCGCCGATTTCCCCTCTTTGTATTAAGTATCTTCCCGATAATTCAAGCGCGTGATTGTTGCCTATATTCTGTATTACAGATCCTTCAAATTGATTTCTATCAGCATAGTATTCTTCAGGAATATAATTACTTTGATAAAAAATATTAGCCATAGTGCTCTTTGAAAAGATTTTATTTAACCGTCCTCCATAATAAAAGTTCTTTTGATTGCTATAATCATATCGAGAGGTGTTGTACATACTTCCGTAGATCATCAAATTTGCATTGTATTTATAAATGCTTAAGCTTACCTGTTGTATTGATGATTTGCCTTTTTTATTACTTAGATTATTTTTTGTATACCCAAAATGATTGTTGATATCAAGTTGAATTGGCCCTAATTGCTGATTTATATTTATTTTTGTAAATAATTCTTCATACTTGAATAGGCTTTTTGTCAATCTATCTTCATTTTTCATATAGCCATTAAATAAAGTTATTTTTCCCTTTTTAGCATAATTGTAATCTATTCCAAATTGTGTCTGTTTAAATAGAGGAGCTTCAAAAAATAGCGTATCTCTTTGTCTATTTTTCTCATTTTGAGAGTGAGTTAGAAAAGCATTTATTTTCGATGATATGGTATAGTTTAAAGCACTATTTATATTCGTTGTATTAGCAAAGTATCCTCTAAAATTTGGAGAACTATAAGAGTAGTTTATTCTACCATTAAATTTCTTGAGTTTTGTATTTAAGTCAATCCTATATGCAGAACCATCTAATTTACTATGTTTTGAATACGCATATTCAAATTCTATAGCTGTGTGTTTGATTATATTTGTTGTGTATATCACGTAAGGTAAGTGAGTACTGCTGTTTTTTGTTTGTCTTTTTTGTAAGTATCCTATTGATAGAGTGTTCGATTTGTTGATGGCATAATTACTTTTTATATTGAACTCATCTTCGATATTTTTAAAGAATCTTGGCTTATTGTAAAAACCACTTAATCCAAATTTACCTATTTTGTATTGTACTTCTACACCTTTGCCATATCGTGCATATTCGGTCAAATAAGAAGAGCTATATACTTTGTCACCAATATGAATGTAGATATCTTTATTGCTATATGTAGCATAGTATTCATCGTATTTCGTATAATAATATTGTTCAATAGGGTTTTTGCTTATAATTTTCATCTCCAAAAGATCATTATTTCTTTTATTTAAACTAGTATTCAGATATAATTCTCCTTGAAATCCATGCTGGCTTTTGTTTTGCTGTCTCATATTAATATAATTGAGGGATAGTTGGATAGGTAATCTCTTGTAAGCATCCATTGTTTGTGGATTGATGGGGATTATTTTAGTATTCGTAAATGCAGATAATTTATTTTCAGTATTTCGGCCATTGATGGTTACATCTAAGAGCTGATTATTTTCTTTTGCTTCCTTAGGATTTGTAATTTTGTACACCCTAACTATCTTTTCTTCTTGAGGTTTTAAATTTACTGTATTGTTACCTAAAATTGTCCCATGATTACTTTTTACAATAATAGTTTGTTTAGTGTTTCCAGTGTTTTTAATGGTGAAGTCAGAATTAATTGTATCTCCAGCTTTTACATAATCAACACTATTTAAGGTGTTTAGTGTGAATTGTTCGTTTTTTGTAACGTTGATTTTAAGGTCAAATAGTTGATAGCTAGTGGATTTATTGTCTACTATTTTCAAGGTTATTATATGTTCTCCATAATTACAATCTTTTGTTATACTAATTGGGAGCAGTATATTTTCTTTTTGTTGTGGCTGAATTTCTATTATTTTCTTTGCATTTAGTAACAATATTTTATTGGATTGGCTATATGTTGTTAGTTCATATGTTACTTTATGGTTTTCTTTATTGATTAAGATAATCGGAATAGTAGTATTCGTTCCAGGTTCGTATGTGTATTTTTGTGGTACGATAGTTATATTTATTTCATTAGCCTTAATGGAGAATGGTAATATCAAAATGTAAATTATTGCCCCCCAAATCCTCATTTTTATACATCTAGCTCAAATTCTATAGCGAAAATATTATCTAGCTCATCTTTCGCAAATGCTACCAATTTATACGTGCCACTTTTTAATCCTGATATGTCTATTGGAAATGTTTTGGATGTATTTGGTAGCAAGCCTAATGTTTGACTCATGAAATTTCCTTCCATTTTTATACCATCTTTTTTATCAAATATATCGATAGAAATATTCGCTCTACAAAATATTTTGCCATCATTAGCAAGGGCTATTTTTAGGTATTTTTGAGGATTAGAATTATCTACATTAATAGTTTTAAACTTTATTACCGGGCTTAATGATTGCGTGGAGTAATCTGTTATTAGCTGAATAGCATATCTTACGACAGAATTGATCTGTAAACCATTGGTCGAGTTATTCGGTGGAATCTCTTCTACGGGCTCGATCATACATGTACTCCAATAGGTACCTTTATCTGTGATATGATTAGGTACTGTAAATTCGAAACTGAATTCTGATTTTTGACCTGGTTGTAGTTCTATATGATTTGTGTTAAATTTTAACCAATCTGTATTCGTTAATTTATTGGAGCCAGGCGCTGTGTAATATATTTCACCTTCTGAATTATAACTCATGTCTTGTAAATAGAGCTTTATGCTTTTTGTGGTTTTACCAATATTTTGTACTTCAATTTTACCAGTATAAATTTGTCCTTTTTCAGTTTTAAATTGATGGGTTAAACCATTTACAATTATAATATTGGCTTTTGTATTATAAAAATTGCCTATTATTAGTAATAATAGAATTATATTTTTGATCATAGATAATTAGGTTGGTTATATTAACTTTTTTTTTAATAGAATTTGCATACAAATACTTTTGTACAGTCATGAGGCATATTTATATGCAAATTCTAATAAATTTATAGTTCGTCAGAAATTGTATAGGTTACCGTCGTTGATTTAGCAGCAGCACCAATAATTGCACCATATGAACTATTAGTAGGGGTCAATGTATAGGTTAATTGGTGCCCCTTTTCGGTTCCTGTGCCCGTGTACGCACTGCCTATGGCAGTAATTAGGGGTTTGTCGGCTGTAGTTAACCCATCAGCAATAGTAGTTGGTCCTCCTACAATACCTCCCCCTTCACCAGCATCAGGTCCGGCGACTAATCCTATAGTAGCACCATCGATTAAATTACTTAATTTCACTGATATTTGTTTTGTTTTATTCTCGGCAACTATTGTGCTATAATTTAGCCATAAAGAATTGTTCGCTGTTGGTGCTACAATTGCTTCTCCAGCTTCGTTTGGAGCGGTGAAAGAAAAGGATATATTTGCTCCAGACGTCGCTTCAATATCTATTATAGAAACCAAGGGGATTGTTACGTCAATACCATGAGTAGCTGTCTGTCCATCTACTTGAGCAGATGCAGTGCCGCATATTGCAATTCCTGCTAATGTGAGGTAAATAAATTTTGTTCTCATAAATAATATTATAATTGAGGGTTAAATATTTTTACTATATTACAATATTTGTACCAATATTATTTGGTTTCATTTTTAGATCATGGTAGTTTAGCTACTTCACCTCTTTTTAATGAGGTATATAAATAACGATGAATTTTTATTTATAAAGATAAAAGCATGTATTTGGAATGTTTTTGTCCTTAAATGGACGTTAAATACACGCTAATATGGGGATAATAGCCGCTAATATATTTCGATAGGGAAGGGAAAGGGAATGGATGTATTAAACCAAAAAAGGAGCTTTCTCAAGCTCCTTTTTTGGTTTAATATTTTTGGTATTATTGGTAACCCAAAAGTTTCATTACTTGTTTGGAGTTTTGCTCCTCCCCAAATACCTCGTAATTGAATGTTTCATCTCTATTGCGACGTACGAGTACGTGTTTTGGTGAAGGCAGTAGACAGTGGTGAATACCACCATATCCTGACAATACATCTTGGTATGCTCCGGTATGGAAGAATCCCAAATACTGTACTTTACGTGTTTTAGGCATAAATACCGAGTTCATATGTGCTTCTTGATTGTAATAATCTTGACCATCACATGTGATACCACCTAGGTTGACACGCTCATACTCTGAATCCCAATTGTTGATCGGTAGAAGGATGTATTTTTGATTCAATGCCCATACATCAGGTAAATTAGTGATAAATGAACCATCAATCATAAACCATTTCTCACGGTCATTTTGTTGCTTACGTCCCAATACTTTGTACAAGATACCTGAAGCCTCAGCTACGGTATATTTACCAAATTCAGTGATGATATCTGGTTCTAATACCTCGTGGTGCGCACAGATTTGTTTGATGCGATTTACAATTTCATTGACCATATATTCATAATCAAAATCATGAACCAATGAATCCTTAAATGGCATACCACCGCCGATATCTAAGGTGTCTAAATCGGGGTTTATTTTTTTGAATTTACAATAAAGTGTAACATATTTTTCCAATTCATTCCAGTAGTACGGCGTATCCGAAATTCCTGAATTGATAAAGAAATGTAATAGTTTAACTTTAAAGTTTGGATTATCTGCAATCTTGTGATTGTAGAAATCGATAACATCTTCTTGACGAATCCCTAAACGTGATGTATAGAATTGAGAGTCTGGCTGCTCTTCCGAAGCAAGGCGTATACCTAAAGCACAAGGCTCTTCCAATTCAATCTCATCATCATATAGATTGAACTCTTCTTTGTTGTCTAATACCGGGATTATATTTTTATAACCATCATGGATCATATCGATGATATACTGCTTGTATTGGTAGGTCTTGAAACCATTACATATCACAGTGATATCTTTTGTTACCGTACCTTGTCTTTCCAATGAATCGATCATCGGCATATCAAATGCGGATGATGTCTCTAAGTGGATGTCATTTTTCAAAGCTTCTTCAACGATGTGTTTGAAGTGCGATGATTTAGTACAATAACAATATTTATACGATCCTCTATAATTATGTTTTAATATAGCGGTTTGGAACAAGATTTTCGCTTGTTGTATTTTTTTACTGACAATGGGAAGGTAGGTAAAACGCAATGGCGTGCCATACGTCTCTATCATTTCCATCAAATTCAGGTCGTGGAAGTACAATTCGTCATCGATGATTTCGAATCCGTCTTGTGGAAAACCAACACTTAAGTCAAGAAATTCCTGATAGCTCTGCATTTTTTATTATTTTTGGCAAAGATATGCTTTCAGAATGAATACCTAAACACTTATGGTGTTATTTTTGTTATTCATTTTCAGGGAGATATAAATATTACATAATATTTACATGGCTAATTCGATACAACAAACGCTCGTTGAACAAACGGTAGCAGCCGTAAAAGTACTTTACGGAGCTGATATTCCAGTAGGACAAATCTCTTTACAAGAGACTCGTAAGGAGTTTGAGGGACAAATTACAATCGTTACTTTTCCGGTAACGCGATTTTCAAAAAAATCCCCTGAAGTGACAGGAACAGAAATAGGAGAATATCTTCAACAGCATGTTGCAGAAATGTCTGCTTTCAATGTTATTAAAGGATTTTTGAATATTTCGTTGTCAGATTCGTATTGGATTACTTTATTGAATGAGACAATTATCCAGGATGGATATGGACAGTTCCCTAAAAATGGCAAGAAATTGATGGTTGAGTATTCTTCACCCAATACCAATAAACCATTGCACTTGGGACATATTCGTAACAATCTATTAGGCTATTCAGTAGCGGAGATTTTGAAAGCTTACGGTTATGATATTATCAAAGCTAACTTGGTAAATGATCGTGGTATACATATCTGTAAATCTATGCTGGCTTGGCAAAAATTTGGTGATGGTGAAACGCCCGAATCGTCGGGCCTGAAAGGGGACCATTTGGTAGGTAAGTATTACGTTGTCTTTGACAAAGAATACAAAAAGGAAATCGAAGCCCTAAAAGCAGAAGGTCAATCCGAAGATGACGCGAAGAAAAATGCACCATTGATGAAAGAAACACAAGAGATGTTGCGCCAATGGGAGGCAGGTGATGATGCTGTGATTTCACTATGGAAGACAATGAACGGTTGGGTGTATGATGGTTTTGCAAAAACGTACAAACAATTGGGTGTTGACTTTGACAAGTACTACTACGAGTCTAATACCTACTTATTGGGTAAGGATATCATTCAAGAAGGTTTGAATGCTGGTGTTTTCTTCAAAAAAGAAGATAATTCGGTATGGATAGATTTGACAGATGAAGGATTAGATCAGAAATTGGTATTGCGTGGTGATGGTACTTCTGTATATATTACACAAGATCTAGGCACAGCACAGTTGAAGTACGATGAGTTTGGAATGGACGAGTCTATCTATGTCGTAGGTAACGAGCAAGATTATCACTTCAAAGTATTATTCGCTATTCTTAAGAAATTGGGCAAATCATGGGCTAGTGGTATGTTCCACTTGTCGTATGGTATGGTGGATCTTCCTTCCGGCAAAATGAAGTCACGTGAAGGTACTGTTGTCGATGCGGATGACTTGATGGCCGAGATGGTTGAAACAGCTGCTGCGCGTACCGAAGAATTGGGTAAGACAGAGGGTTTTGATGCAGACGAGAAAAAAGCATTATACAATGCTATCGGTATGGGTGCTTTGAAATATTTCTTATTGAAAGTAGACCCTAAGAAACGTCTATTATTTGACCCTAATGAGTCGGTAGACTTTCAGGGACATACAGGACCATTTATTCAATATACCTATGCACGTATCAAATCGGTATTGCGTAAAATAGAATTTGATGGTACAAAGGCTATTGCTATTCCTGCTACAATATCATCATATGAACGTGACTTGATCCAAAGTCTTGGAGAGTTTCCTAATGTAATAGAGGCATCAGCGAAGGACTTTAGCCCCGCACAATTGGCAAACTATGTATATGAAATCGCCAAATTGTACAATAAATTTTATCATGAGGAAACAATTTTGAAAGCTGAAGATGAGGATGTAAAAACATTCCGTTTACACTTGTCATTAGCAGCATCTAGGGTAATCGCTGAATCTATGCGTTTGCTAGGTATACAGGTGCCCGAAAGAATGTAATTGCATACAAAATACGTATACGCAAGGGTCATATGAGTTAAATCATATGACCCTTCTTTATTTGACACTTATGTAGTGTAC
This sequence comes from Sphingobacterium rhinopitheci, assembly GCF_022627575.1. Classification (GTDB taxonomy): domain Bacteria; phylum Bacteroidota; class Bacteroidia; order Sphingobacteriales; family Sphingobacteriaceae; genus Sphingobacterium; species Sphingobacterium rhinopitheci. The sequence continues at coordinate 68,708 of NZ_JADEYQ010000012.1, read as the reverse complement.
TTTAGTTTTTTAAATGGATTGTATCTGGAGTGTGAATAGCTGTATTGGTTGCTTCTAAAGATACTACAGTATCAATTTTAGTTTTGTTTTTTAGGCTTTTCATTGGTAGAATAAAATATGCAACTTTTTTTATTTTAAATGTTAATTTATACAGTAAGCAACAAATAACTAAAGTCAATATAAAAATCGCTATATCTACATATAGGTTGACTCCAAAATATTTTATAGCGATTGGATATAGTAGGTAATTTCCTATTAGTATGTGAAATGCTAAAATAAAAAAACTACTATAGGAACAGTACACAAATAGGATGGCAAGTATTTTATTTTTAGAGATTAGTTTAGCCATATTTAGTATTATTATGATTCCTGAAATCATAATAATAAAAGTTGGAATAAATGATCCAAATTTATTTTCAAAAAGATCGAGCTCTACCAGTAATATACGCTTAAAAAATATTGAAATACCAAATACAATAAGTGATAATAGAAGGATGTACTTGCTGAAAATAATGGGAGTGTAGTTTTCCTTCTTTGTAATATAGCCTATCAGCAGGATCAAAAAGAAATATAGTATAGCATGAAATTTAAATATATATATTTCGATATTTGCTCTATTAATTATAGACAGTAAAAACAGCAATAATAAGGCTAGAGAAAAAAAGTAAATTTTAGCATATTTCTCATTGATGGTGTGTAGACTTTTAAATAATATTAAAGACATGAATAGTATAAAAGGAAACCATAATGGAAACATACTTTCATATAGTATGAAACGCCGACTTTGGATAAAGGCCTCTTTAATAGTTAAGGAATCGTATTGTATTAGTGTGAAGAAGTTGCAGCAGAAAACTAAGATAAATAGCGTTATTATTGGTTTTATTAAACTATCAAACTTGTTGATTATAAAATTATTTAAAGTAGAATTTTTTGTAAAAAGTAAGCCGGTTATAAATATAAATAACGGCATTTTGAAAAAATAAAAATACTCTCTATTAATTGATAGTATCAAAGGATAATTTTTCATTAATTCCAGATGTCCTATTGTCATAAGTATAATACTTATCCCCTTAGCAACATCAAGAGTTAGATCTCTTTCTGTGTTGATATTCATAATGTTAGGTTATAATTTTGGTTTGTATACACTAATGTAAATATTATATTTTACGAATGAAAAATATTTTATTTATGTCAATTATCAATAGTTTATTATAAATGATATCTTTATAAAATATGAAAAGAAAATACAAAGTAGGGCTAATCGGATTCTCTATTGGAGGTCATGTTTTTCATGCCCCATTTATTGCGAGCAATCCCGATTTGCAATTATATAAAGTTACAGCACGTAAAGAGGAGCAAAAAACGATGCTGGCTGCACGTTATCCAGATGCCATAGGTGTTTTGTCCGCGGATGATATCATCAATGATCCTGAGGTGGATATCGTTGTTGTAGCGACCTCCAATGATGTACATTATAGCCTAACAAAGCAAGCATTAGAAGCTGGCAAGCATGTGATAGTAGAGAAGCCATTTACCAATACTTCTGCTGAAGCCGATGCGCTGATAGCGTTAGCCAAAGAGAAAGATTTACTATTATCTGTACATCACAATGCGCGTTTTCATTCGGATTATAAAACCGTCAAGCGTTTGTTGGAGGAGGGAAGATTAGGACGTGTAGTAAGCTATGAGGCACGATTTGATCGTTTCCGTAATTTCTTGCGTGTTGGTGCTTGGCGCGAAGAGAATTTGCCAGGATCAGGTATCCATTATGATTTGGGAGCACATTTGATAGACCAAGCACTACAGTTATTTGGTCATCCAGATGCTGTATTTGCTGATCTGCGTGTACAACGTGATGGTGCTAAAGCAATTGATGATTTTGAATATATTCTTTCTTATCCTCGATTGAAGGTGACATTGAAAGGGCAGATGTTAGCCAAAGAGGCAACGCCACGTTTTGCTATATATGGTATGAATGGCTCCTTTGTAAAGAAAGGTGTTGATGTTCAAGAGAATCTTTTGCGCGCGGGTGTCCGACCGGAGGAAGATCCCAATTGGGGTGTGGAGCCGGCAGATATACAGGGGTCATTGTCATTGCTTATAGATGGGCAAGACGTCCATGAGTACGTTACATCTGAAGTCGGTACGGGCCAAGATTTCTATAAGAATATAGTGGCGACACTTAATGGTACAGAAGAATTGTTTATCAAGCCTGAGCAAGCGCGAGATGTTATCCGTATATTAGAATTGGGTGATCAATCTTGGAAAGAGCAAAGAACAGTTGTAACAGAAGGACAATTGCTGTCCTAAATTTTAGTCCCTATTCCAAGTGGTTATACCCATTAATTATTACTTGGAATAGGTTCCTTTTCCTATACCTTCTCTATGTACAAGTAAGTTAAATTTTGTCTACTTGTGTATTATTTTAAATCCCAGATTACCTTTTTTATTGTTGATCAATAGCCTGGTTGTATGCATTGAAATCTTAGTTTGATGCTGGACTATTATAGTTAGTTATAGCATTTGATGAATCTTTTAAAACTATATAGATAGCTCATTTGTTATCTATACGTCATCTAATTGTTTTTATTATAGATTGTAAGTAATTAAATTGTGCGCAATATAAAATAATAGCTAGATTTGTATTCATAAAATTGAAGCAATGAATGAATCATTAAAGTTGTCTAATCAGTTATGTTTCCCGATTTATAGTCTATCGAAGGAAATTATAAATATGTATAGACCTTTATTAATGGATTTGGATATTACCTATCCTCAGTATTTGGTGTTGATGGTCCTATGGGAGCACAAGCGATTAAATGTCAGTGAAATTGGTGCGCTGTTAAAATTAGATAGTGGTACATTGACGCCATTATTAAAAAGATTAGAGAACAAAGATATAGTGGTCAGAAAACGTAGCGTTGATGATGAACGTGTGGTTCAAATAGCGTTGACGGAGAAGGGGATAGCGTTGCAAGAAAAGGCTTCTTGTATTCCAAGCCAATTGATGGAAAAAATAGATTTATCAAAACAAGAACAAGAATTTTTAATTCAAACAATACATAAAATCTTTAATTCAATAAATATATGAAAGCATTGTATACTACAGCCGCAACGGCTACAGGAGGAAGAAACGGTAAGGTTACTTCGGAAAATGGAATCCTAGATATTGAAGTTAAAATGCCTAAAGGTTTGGGTGGTGCTAACGATGATTACTTGAATCCAGAGATGCTATTTGCAGGGGGCTATGCTGCTTGTTTTGATAGTGCCCTGAATTTGGTAATCAAACAGGCCAAAATGAAGACTGGAACTACGAGTGTAACTGCTCATGTATCTATCGGGCAAAATGATAAAGGTGGATTTGGGCTTGCAGCAGAATTACATGCTAATATCCCAGGAGTTAGCGAAGCCGAAGCACAAGAGTTGATCGAAAAAGCACACGCTGTATGTCCTTATTCAAATGCTACTCGTGGTAACATAGAAGTTAAATTGACTGTTTCTACGAATGATTAACCTACTTTTAACACGTTTATTGTGTGTTAAATAATAGGTATTTAAGTAAGCTATATACGCGGGTATATGGTGATGATTTTCAATTTTGAGTTTAGAGCCTAGTTATAGCGAACAACTAGGCTCTTTTTTATAACCCATATGTCTGCTTTAATAAATTCCGTTTTATTTAATACATTGGTTATTTGTATGATATCTATTTAAATGTCAGAAATACAGATATACTATTTGTGAACCAATCTATTTCAGATATCTTTGAATTTTTAATAACGATAGTAGTGAATTACGACGCAATAATAATAGGGGCAGGAGCTTGTGGATTGATGTGTGCTGCACAAGCCGGTCTTTTGGGTAAAAAAACACTGGTTCTTGAACGAAATGATAAGCCCGGAGGCAAAATATTAATTTCTGGTGGTGGACGTTGTAATTATACAAATGCCAATACTTCAACCGCTAATTTTGTTTCTCAAAATCCGAAATTTCTGAATGCTGTATTTTCACAATGGTCGGTAGAGGATACTATTGATTTTTTTGACTCTTTTGGCGGGATTAAACCGCAAGAGAAAACCTTGGGCCAACTGTTTCCTTCGACCAATAAAGCCAAGGATATCGTCGCTACATTTACACAGATTTTATTTGATACTAAACAAGATATTTGGCTTAATACATTAGTAAAATCTATAGATAAAGATGCGAATGGCAATTATATAATTGCAATAGAACGCAATGGTAAAATTCAACACTTGACCACGGCAAAAGTAGTCCTTGCTTCTGGCGGTTTGCCTGTTGCTAAATTAGGGGCATCGGATTTTGCTTTGCGTATCGCACGGCAATTTGATATGGCAGTAATCCCTACAGCACCTGCTTTGGTACCACTCACTATTACAGGTAAAGATGCGGATTGGTATGCTTCCTTATCTGGCAACTCTATTTTTGCACGTGTTTTTAATGATAAAATCTCTTTTGAGGAGAATATTTTATTTACACATTGGGGCTTAAGTGGTCCTGCTATATTACAGATATCTTCTTATTGGAAAGCAGGTGAAACTTTCACCATTGATCTGTTACCGAAATTTAACTTGGATCACTTGATTAAGGAGGAGCGAAATGCGGGCGGTAAGCGTACTATTGGACAGGTTTTGAATGATTATTTTACGAAGAAGATGGTAGAAGCTTTTAGTAAATTCTTGCCAATAGATATAAAAATTGCTTCTATTAGTAAAGCTGATGTCAAGTTGGTTGTAGAAACAATACACAAATTTAAAGTAAAGCCTGCTGGTGACAAAGGATATGATAAAGCAGAAGTCATGCGTGGTGGAATTTCAACGGAGGAGTTAAACCCCAAAACATTGGAGTCTAAAAAAAATACAGGTTTATATTTTGGTGGTGAGGCTGTGGATATTACGGGTTGGCTAGGAGGATATAATTTTCAATGGGCATGGGCAGCAGGCTACGCTATTGCACAAGACATTTAAAAATATGAAGACTTCTATAGGGAGTCTTTTTTTTGTCACTATAAAAAACATTATGTTAAGTAGGGCTCAGCCTTATAATGTTAGAATAGAATAGGAGAGGTAAACCTACTTTCCGAGTAACCTATAGTTTATGCAAATAAGAATTATTTGTATTTTAAAGCTAAACATTTGTTAGTTGTTGTTTTATTCTTTATAATTGTTGCTATAAACCTATTGAAATACCATAAAAGGTCTTTATTGTTTAAGTTAGCTATGCTTATTTGAGGTAGCTTATGTTTTAAAACATAAAACTTTCCGCATTATCGGTTACGTTAACGGATTGAAAAGAGGCCTTTGTATGCGGTGTTTTGATTATTAAATTATATTATCTACAATCAATGAAATGTTATTACGCTAGTATTTTTTCTTGTGCCTTGTTATTTCTTTCCAATACGGTCTTTTCACAGCATAAAGATGCTGTAGTTTTTATTGGTGATAGCTTAGAAATTCAGAAAGAAGCTTATCAAGGATTAAATAAGAAGGATAAAGAATGGTTAAAACCTATTGTAAATAAAGAAGATTTTTATATTGTGTCTTCTGCCGGGGATTTCACTATTGCTAATACAAAGTATAAAGCCTTAGATCCATTGAACGATGGGGTCACAAAAGTATTAGTAATAGGTAATAGTTTTTCGGATGATGGTGTTGAATCCTATTTATATGATATGGCGAGATCTGTCGGAAAGCCTTTGGTGATAGGTAATTTATTTAGAGGTGGTGCTCCTCTAGATTTTCACCTCAAAAATGCACTAGGGAATATAAAGATATATAGCTATCGGAAAACTACAATAGATGGTATAAAATCTAATACCGACAAGACCAGTATTTTAGAAGCCCTAAAAGATGAAAATTGGGATTATATCGTATTTCAACAAGCAAGTGCTACATCTGGGGATTGGGCTACAGTAGAAGCATCTCTGCCGCAGTTGTTTAATTATGTATACGATAATTATCCTGTTTCAACCGTAAAATACTTATATCATCAAACTTGGGCTTATGCACAAAATGCCGTTACCAAGAATTTTGAAAACTACAATAGGGATCAAAATCTGATGTATGAGCAGATTGTTAACGTAAGTAAAAAGGTGCCTGATTTAATTCCAGTATATAAAGTAATTCCTACAGGAACAGCTATTCAAAATGGTAGAACCACATATATAGGTGACAACTATACTAGGGAAGGATACCATTTGGATCTTGCCTACGGTAGGTTTACGGCAGCTTCTACTTGGTTTGAAACTATATTTGGGGGCATCAAAGAACTTAAATATAGTCCCAATTTTTTGAGTGATGTAGATTTAGATATAGCGAAAGAATCTGCTTATTTAGCGGTACAGAATCCATATAGCGTAAGTGCTGTAACAAAATATTCTAATCAAAAAGTAGCTTATATTCCCTTTAAGAAGATCAAAATTAATTTTGGTACTGATTTGATGATTCCTTCATGGACTTCTTTATTATTTGAAAAGAAAGGATCTGGACGTTTTGGGGTATTGGATGAAAATAATAATCCTACAGCAGTAAATATTGTTGTATTGCAAAACTTTGATTCTCGAAATGCCAACGGATCGAAAAGGATATCCTTTAAATCTGCTGTGCCCGCACAGGTTTCTAGTAGCTATTTTAATGCGGTAATTAATGAAAGAAATCAAAATCAGCCTTTCTTGGGCCTTCGTAATTTGAATACGAAAAATAAATATAAAATTACGGTCATCGCTACTTTACAAGAAGAAATTGCACCAATACAAATAGAAGTCCTAGGCGCTAAAAAACAGCTAAAGTCAATAAATCCATCATACAATAGATTCAATGAATTAGTGTTTGAAGACATTAAACCAAATGATGAAGGAAATATTGATTTAGGCTTCAAATTGGTTAAGGGAGCTATAGAGGGTAGAGCAGTTATTAATGGATTATTACTCGAAGAGATGTAATACGATGTTAAATTATTGTAAGCATTTCAGTAACGTGAACGAATTTGATTTTTGGACGATAAAACTACCATTAATAATGAATAATTATTGCATCACATTATTAATAACAAACGAATTCTAAATATTATATGTATTAAAGTTAAACCAAAAAAATATAATTAACAGCTACGTGCTGTCTAGCTAGCTTTGGGAGCTAGTATTCCAATTCAATCATTTGCCAACTCATACCTAATTATACAGAAAAAAATCACCTCAAATGGTATTGTAACTATTGAAAAGGGAAACCACTTGTGGAAGTTTCTGTAAAAATGAAAGAGCAAAGCTTGAAAGGCACAACGACAGATTTGAACGGCTCATGTGTTTTAGAGATTAATAAAGGAGAAACTCTAATTTCCACTATGGTTAGTTATTAAACAGTAGAGGTCGCTAATATCGTTGATGCTATATTGGATGGTTAAATGGAATTAGCCCCATCACAAATTGATGATGTGGTTGTAGTAGCCGACAAATGCTATAGATTATTTTTTTACTGATTATTCAACGTATACTTTTTAAACCTAATTTATTTTCATGCTAAGAGTTATTAAATTATTTACTGTTGTTACTTTTTTATCTACTTCTTTAGGAAGTACATCTTCAGCCTTTGCTTTACCTACATCCTCAAACTTTATGTTTCAAGTACGAGAGGTGAAGGGGAGTGTTAAAGATAAACACGGTAACGTATTAAAGGGAATTGCAATCAATGTAAAGGGATCGGACCTATTTGTTTACACAAATGATCGTGGAGAGTTTAGAATTAAATTGCCGACAGAATTTGAATCTTTAGTGGCTGAAGCTCCTGGATATCAGAAGCAAGATATACGGATTACAGGCTTTGAAAATATGGAGATCATTTTGGTAAAAGATCCCAATTCCAATAGCAAGACTATCTCGGTAGCTACTACTGCTGCAGTACATTCGGCAAATAGCAAAAAGAAAAAGAATGTAGATTATAATAGCCATAGCAAACAGATCAAAGCAAGCAAGCCTGTAGATATTGCGGAAGCAAAGTTTATAAAGCCTGTATATGATGTATGTATATATGGTGCCACATCTGCCGGTGTCGTGGCGGCATATACTATTGCTAAACAGGGCAAAAGTGTCTTGTTGATTGCCAATACAGAACATATTGGTGGTTTATCATCGGGTGGTCTTGGCCAAACAGATATTGGTAATAAGCATGTTATCAAGGGCATTTCACGCGATTTTTATCGTCGCCTAGGTAATGTATATGGTTCATTAGAGTCATGGCAATTTGAGCCCAAAGAAGCTCTTAATGTATTCAAACATTATATCAAAGATGCAAATATCGATTATGTAACAAATTATACTATTGACCATGTCAATAAAGAGAATAACGAAATTAAGTCTTTAGTCATTAAGAATAATGATAAAGGTAAAGCCAATACGATAGCTGCCAAAAGATTTGTTGATGCATCATATGAAGGCGATTTGATGGCTGCCGCCAATGTATCTTATGTTGTAGGGCGTGAGGGGAATGAAAAATATAAGGAATCTTACAATGGTGTATACATGCCTAAGTATAGAGCAGAGTCTTCTGGATACCACCAGTTTCCAGACCATGTAAGCCCGTACAAGGTTGCCAATGATCCTTCAAGTGGTTTGGTATTTGGGGTTCAAAATGCAGTATTGCAGCCCAATGGTGCTGCAGATAAGTCTATGCAAGCGTATAACTTTAGATTGACCTTAACAGATAGTGTGGAGAATCAAATTCCTTTTTCACGACCTGTAGGTTATGATTCTACCAAATATGAGTTGTTGGTTCGTTTATTTGCAGCACAACCAAATTTGCGCGAGATCAACGATTATTTTATTTGGAGTAAAATGCCCAATAGAAAAACTGATGTAAATAATAGAGGGGCATTCTCTACGGACTTTATCGGTGCAAATCATAGCTATCCGGAAGCTTCGCCGGAGGAGAGAAAGAAAATTTTTAATGATCATCTGGCCTATACCCAGGGTATGTTATATTTCTATGCTACAGATTCGCGTGTACCGAAGCAATTGCAGGAATATGTAAAGAAATGGGGATACCCAAAGGATGAATTTATTGATAATCATAATTTTACCCCTCAATTGTATGTGAGAGAAGCTAGACGAATGATCGGTGATTATGTAATGACTGAGCATAACTGCTTAGGTAAAGAGGTGGTTAATGATGGTGTCGCCTATGCTGCATATACTATGGATAGTCATAATACACAAAGGCTAATTGTAGATGGAATGGTTAAAAATGAAGGTAATGTAGAAATTGGAGGATTTTCACCATATCCTATTTCTTACCGTTCCTTGTTACCTAAACGTCATGAAGTTAGTAATCTAATTGTACCCGTGTGCATGTCTGCTTCTCATATAGCGTATGGTTCTATTCGTATGGAGCCTGTATTCATGCTTTTGGGACAAGTAGCAGGTTTGGCTTCGGTCATTAGTTTGGAGGAGAACAAAGGTCTACATGATGTAGATTATAGCTTGATCAATGCATCATTAGAGGAGGATCCTTATATTCAAAATGGCTTTAAAGATATCATCATAGATACAAAATCATTAAAGACTATAAATACAGGTGAATGGACAAAGAAAAATCATAAGATATACTTTTCCAATGAGTTGGCTGTTTCCACTAAACCTAAAAAATTAACTGTAGATATCGATCATGTAAAGCCAGCTAAATACAAGGTTTATTATTTCGTGCCTGTAGTTTCAGAAATTTATAAAGATCCATTTTATACATTAACGCTGAATGGTAAGAAAGTAAATGTAGATTTTATGGATCATCTAAACGATTGGTTCTTGGTGGGTGAGGTAGACTTACGAACTAAAGGTAAGGGTAAATTAACCATAGAAAATGATAGCCATACGGTGTTTAATGCTGTTCAGTTGGTTCCTGTAATTGACTAATAGTCATTAATACATGTTGTTTTAATAGCATCTCCCTTGGAATGGGAGATGCTATTTTTAGTTTAATGATTTTGTTTAGATACTATTTTCAGCTACAGCTATTCATCGCGCTTTGATGCTATACTATAAAAGAAGAATCAATACTTATCAATTACTGTATATACCAAATAAGTAAGCCCATTCAAGACGAATGGGCTTTTGATTACAATTATCAGGTTATAGGTTGTACATATTTTAGTTAATTAGTGTGAGTAAATATTTCCCTTTAGACAATTGTAGTGTTGCGGTATTATTACCAGCTTTTACTTCGATAGTTTCTATGACTTTACCTTTTTTAGTTGCCAGTTGCCACATTCCTTTATGAAGACCTGTTATATATACATCTTGGCAATCTTTATGGTCAATCGATATATTCAAAGGATTTTTATTTAAATCATATCCTTGATGCATCAATACTAAAAACTTATCTATTGCGATATAATCATAGCTGTTTTCTTTGTGATACTTTACCGCTAGCGGTTTGTGATTAGCATCTGCCATTTGAAAAACAGATAGAAACTGATTTTTTACTTCTTCTTTAATCGGACTTACCAATACGCGATGACCATCTGATTCTATCTGTCCCAATACTGGAGGGCTAACTTGATAACCAAATACATTATGAGCATCCTCCTGAGCTAATATTTTAGTCGTTAAGGCATCTGCGTTTGGGTATAGAAATTCTATATAGGTATTCGCATATAGGCTATCTCTACTGCTGTTCAGTCTAATTCGATTGTTGCCCTCTAGTTGTGGCCTGTTTAGGGTATTTACTTGCCAATATTTTTTGATATCTGGTCTACTTGTTTCCATTTGGTCTAGTAGGATGATCAAGGCAGGGACATCTTCTCTATTGGTGTTAATAAATACGTAATTGCGCTGATAATTTTCAATTTTAGCACTATATGCTGATTTTAAATCTACCGCAAAATAGTTGAATCTATCACCTGTAGCAGCCGAGAGGACAGTACCATTATGATGTCCTACATTGTCGATTAATTCTTGAGGACTATTTGGGATTTTTCTGAACATCCTCGTACCTCCATCATTCGAAGGTATAGCGCCAATCTTTTCTGTTGAATCTATCGCTAGCATCATACTGTGTGAAACGGATCTTTTATTAAAATTAAGATCATATGGCGTTCCATAGAATTTGTATTGACCGAGATCAGCTACTTGAAAACCACGATGATAGATCTGTATAGCGCCAGGATCATTGTGTTGGTGATTACTGAAGTAATAGCCACCACCTTTTATTTCAGCGACAACATTGTTGCTCTTTATATTGTCTTCCCAACCTGTTCTATTGACCATTCCTCCCAATATAGGCCCAAAGTCCTTACTTAGCGGATAGCTGTCGGGGAGAGGCTGAGCTTTTAATTGAGGATCATTTAATAGCAAAAATAGAACTGGATTGACAGATGTGCTGTTCATTTTTTCAAAACTATGCTTCAAATATGGATTATCGCTATACGAATAATTCATAAAGAATGAAGTAGGGTTGATCTGCCAATAATCGTAAGTGCCTGGCGTACTACGCAGTGAATGGTCACCATCGCGCAGCATCTGCCCATCTGGTAATCTGAAATATAGCCAATAGTCTCCTGTGTTTTTAATATTAGGATCAAATATTTCCTTACCTATCATCCTCTTATAAAGCCATGCCGCATGAAAGTCCCAATTGATGCGGTATGCACCATAGTTTATGCCTTGATTGTGTTTTGGTGATTGGTATTCAAATTTCCGCATAGGTACCAATTCTTCCAATACCGTATAAGCGCAATATTGATAGGGAATAGGGTCTTCGTCATAAATGGCAATTGCCATAGATAGGAGGTCCCTTTTTATTTGTGCTTCGGCACCATGGCCATTTACGATGGGTTGTAAGAATGGAGGCCAGCCGATTTCCATATCCATTGCTAGGCGCATAAGGTTATTACGGAGAAAAGCTAAATCTTCTTTATTCATTAAATCGTAACACCAGTCATATACCTCTGCAGTAATATGTATCGTACGTCCTATCTCTCTGGTTATATCAAGCAGATTGCCAAAGGAGACGCGGCTGACATATGATTTAGTCAATTGTACTGCTTCTAGGCCTATTTTTTCATCTTTTGTCATGAGGTAATAGAAGGCTTTTGCTTCAATTATTTTCTCTAAATTTTCATCGAAAGAAATTTCTTCAGTACCTACCAATGAAGCCTGGGATAAGGCTAGCTTCTTGACACTATCCCAACGTACTTTGTTTTCATTTATTTCTAGGTTGTTGCGTACGGCAGCAATACTATTTTTATTGACCCACAAGCGGGGATGTCCCTCTGGAGTATGGGCTGGTTTGTAATTTGCTGCGATTTTAGGTATTGCTGGAGCACGGTATGGTGCGATATCTATATAATCGAGGATTACACCTTTAGGAAGCCATATTTTAAGGGTATTCTCTTTTTGTAGCTTAAATTTCCCTAATTCTTGCTGTGGTATATTCCATGGAACTGCAACTACCCGTTTTGTTTTTTTACCTTCATTGAGCTGCAACTCCATAAATAGGGATTCAAATTTTGTTTTAGCAGCTTGCATGAGCTTAGTACCATATTCATCGGTCAGAGCAAAAGATGCAATAGTATATAAGCCGGAGTCTGGGACTGTAAACGTATAGTGTACGCTGTGCTTGTCGTTATCGTTACCGGTAATGACAACGCCTAATTTATTAGCTAATTCTGATGCTGATACCTGTTTAGAAGTTAATGGATTATAATAGTTTTCTGCCTGTAAGCGGATATGACCACTGCTCTGGGTGTATGCAGGATAACTTACTATTCCAAGGGATAGGTTCAGTAACAAGTTGGTTAAGGTTTTCATGTTTTAAACTTATGAAAATTATTGCTTGTAATCAAATAATACTGCTATTTGTAGTTTGTTTTGAGCCTAGCTCTCAACTACTGTTAAGCTTAATGTGTAGGGATAAGTATGCATTTATATATTATTCTTAAATTCTTTAGCTGTTTTTCCTACACGATTTTTGAATAGTCTGCTAAAGTGTTGAGGGTATTTGAAACCCAATTCAAAAGCTATTTCATTAATACTCTTTTGCTTATTGGACATATTATCTTTTGCGATATCAATTATTTTGTTCTGTATATACTCAAGAGCAGTTTTTCCGGTTTCTTTTTTGATAAGATCTCCAAAATAGTTGGCCGAAAGGTGCAGCTCAGTAGCAAAATAGTTCACTGTAGGCAAGCCTAGTTCGCTAGGTTTGTCCGATGTAAAGTACGTGTTTAAGAGTTCTTCAAAACGTGCTAATATCCCTTCATTGGCTGTTGCACGTGTTATAAATTGCCTGTCATAGAAACGTTCACAATAGTTCAGAAATAACTCCACATTGGAGGCTATTAGTTTCTTGCTATGTTTGTCGATACCATGCTGTAGCTCTAGTTTGATCTTGGTAAAAATATCTAAGACCAGTGTTCTTTCTTTGTCTGATAGATGCAGTGCCTCATTGGTATTATAGCTAAAGAAGCTATAATCTTTGAATGTTTTTGCCAAGGAGGTACCGATCAATAGATCGGGGTGAAATACAATGCCGTGGCCCATAGGTTGATATAGATCTATTTTATTTTCTACATCGATGACTTGTCCTGGAGATATAAATACAAGGGTACCTTTGTCATAGTCATAATAATTGCAGCCATATTTGAGATCACCACAGTGTACGTCTTTAAGGAAAATACAATATAAGCCAAACGTCATCCTCGAGCCGGTTCTTTTTTGGGCCTTTGAAAAGTCTATGACCGAAACGAGTGGGTGCTCTGTTTCGTGATTATTGAAGCTGTTGTATTCCGCTATTGTATCAAAGAAATATGTTTGGTCCATTTTTGTCGTTTATATCTAATCAAAAATAGTTTTTTGAAAGCTTAATTCTAAGCTAAATAATAATATAAGTAATAATGGTAGTAATATCCGTGATATATATACATTATTTCCCTTAAATATGGAGATATTTGATTTAAGCTTTAGTAGCTTTTAAATTATAGATTATTTAAACCTTTGGTTCCTGTATGAGAAATAAAAGAATTATTTGCTTTATCGTATTATTGATGATGATCACAAACAACCTACACCTGGAAGCGCAACAGCGTAACAAACCTTTGGTATTGGCCGATCAGGGGAGTTTCGCTATTGGTGGTACTATGATAACCCATGCTGGAGATTTTGATCTTCAAAAACCACTGAATCCAGATGGACAAACCTTACATGGTGACCATGCCTATGTATTTTATCAGGTACCCGTAAAAAGGAAAAAATATCCTTTAGTATTTTTACATGGTGCAGGTCAATCCAAGAAAACATGGGAATCGACTCCTGATGGAAGAGAAGGATTTCAAAATATATTCTTACGTAGAGGCTTTCCCGTCTATCTATTGGATCAGCCACGACGTGGGGAGGCTGGTCGCAGTACAGTATCTGCTAATATCGTCGCTGCAGCAGATGAGCAATTTTGGTTTACACAATTTAGAATAGGTAATTATCCTTCCTATTTTGATAAGGTCCAATTTCCTAGAGATCAAAAATCATTAATTCAATTTTATAGGCAAATGACGCCAAATACAGGGCCTTTTGATGCTGCTATAATAGCTGATGCTATTTCTGACCTTTTTGATACTATCGGGAATGGTATTTTGATAACACATTCACAGGCTGGTGGCCCAGGATGGAGGACAGCTATTAAAAATGATATGGTAAAGGCTATTGCAGCATATGAACCATATAGCAGTTTTTTGTTTCCCGAGGGGGAGGTTCCTGCTCCCATAGCATCTACTGGTTTGTTTGGACCACTAAAGGGGGAGGCTATACCTTTAGCTGATTTTATGAAGCTCACCAAGATTCCTATTGTCATCTATTATGGCGACAACATAGCGGATTCGCCTACATCAACATGGAATAAAGATCATTGGCGATCTGGATTGGAGATGGCACGCAAGTGGGCGAGTACGGTGAATCGATATGGAGGAGATGCTACGGTGGTTCATCTACCCGAAATAGGTGTTTATGGAAATACTCATTTCCCATTTTCAGACCTCAATAATTTAGAGGTTGCGGATGTGCTTTCAAAATGGTTAAGAAGTAAAGGTTTAGATAAGTAGTTTGTTTATAGTTAAATAATAGGTAATGCTTAAAGTAAAATATATGTTAGTAGCTGTACTTTTGAGTATGGGCCAAATCAGTAAAGGACAGTTGAATAATGAGAATCCCTTTGGCTTGGTATATGATCATGCTTTAGTGAAAAATGAAGCAGGCAAAGTAAATATCCAACCTGTTAAGTATAAAGTAAACGGTTTAGACATATCGGCAAATGTATATACGCCAGCTGCTTATGATGGCACTAAAAAATATCCCGCTATTGTAATTGCGCATCCTAATGGTGGTGTCAAAGAGCAAGTATCAGGGTTGTATGCGCAGGACTTAGCAAATAACGGTTATATAACTATTGTGGCCGATGCATCATATCAAGGAGCTTCAGCTGGACAACCACGTAATGTCGATAAACCCGCAAATCGTATTGCTGATATTCAAGGGATGGCAGATTTTATAATGCTGTATCCCGGAGTCGATGCAGAGCGGATCGCTCTTTTAGGGATTTGTGGAGGCGGTGGTTATGCCTTGAAAGTAGCACAAGGTGACAAAAGATTCAAAGCAATAGCTACCCTTAGTATGTTTAATTCTGGACGTGTGCGTCGCAATGGATTCTTAGATGCTGATACTGCCACTATTCAAACGCGACTGGCCATGGCTTCGGAAGCTAAGGCCAAAGAGGTTAAAGAGGGCGTAATACAATATATGGGGACTGCGGATCCTACAGATGAAGAGATCGCTAAAATACCGACCGATCTTTACCGTGAGGGCTATACGTATTACTACCGGAACTATGCACATCCAAATTCCACTTTTAGGTATACCGCAAGTAGTCTTGTGGATCTAATGACTTTTGATGCCAATACCAATATGGAGCTCATCAACCAGCCCTTATTGATGATTGCGGGAAGTAGAGCAGATACGAAATATATGACAGAGGAGGTATTCCCTAATGCTGTAAATGCACGGTCTAAGGAATTATTTATACTGGACGGAGCCTCTCATATAGATACCTATTGGAGGCAAGAATATGTAAGAGAGGCTATCGATAAATTAGTAGATTTCTATCAATTGAATATTAAGTAATCAGATATGGGTAAACATAGGAAAAATATTCTTGTGCTATTGTTCGCATGCAGTGCATTGTCGACAGTTGTAGGACAGGTAAATAATCAAGAAAAGGAAATTATAGCTTTGTCACGCTCCAAATGGCAATGGATGGCGGACAAGAATATCCTGCCTTTAGACTCCTTATTTCATGCTAATTCTGTTTTTGTACATATGGGAGGCGCTTGGGGTAAAGAAAAGGAATTAGCTGTTATCAAAAGCGGTGGTATATGGTACAAAAAAGCAGATATACACGATGTTTCATTGCAAATAGTAGATAACACCGCCGTATTGCTCAACAAAATTGACTTATTAGCCGTGGTTGCTGGTCAAGAAGTAACAAATCCGTTTATGGTGACCGAAGTGTATGTCGATGTCGACAATCAATGGAAACTATTGTCCTTATCATTTACAAAACTCCTATCTCCATAAAGTCTAATTGCTATGCTGAAGAATATTTTATGTACACTACTTCTATTAGGTGTTTATGTCCTTAACACGCCTATGTATGCCCAAGAAAAACCATTGTACACAGCGCTTACGAAGGAGCATAAGAGCTTAGTTCGTATTGCAGCATTTGCTGCTGCTGGTGATCTAGACAATCTTAGTATTGCTCTAAATGACGGTTTGTCGATAGGCTTGCCTATAAAAACGATTCAAGAAGCGCTGATACATATGTATGCCTATGCTGGATTTCCCAGGAGCATACGTGGCTTACAAACTTTGCTCGCCGTTGTCGAGGAGCGACAAGCTAAAGGTATTGTCGATATAGTAGGGCGTGATGCTTCAAGCGTCGTTGACGATAGAAGCAAATACGAAAGAGGAAAAGCGACCTTAGAAGTATTGACAGGAGTCAAAGAAAGTGAAACCAAGACGGGCTATGCCGCTTTTGCTCCACCTATAGAGGTATTTCTAAAAGAGCATCTTTTTGCTGATCTTTTTGAGCGTGATGTATTGACATATTTGGAGCGTGAGCTGATCACGATATCTGTACTTTCTAGCATAGGAGGTGTAGAGCCTATGTTAAGATCTCATCTTGCGATATGTATTAATTTGGGCTGTAGCCCATCGTATTTGCAAGAATTTGCAATGCTGATAAAAGAGTGTATTCGCCAAGAGTATCGCTACACGGTTGATAAAGTAATAGTTGATATATTATACTATAAATAATAACAAATATGAGTGTTAAGTTATATTTTGTATTGCTGCTTGGGGGTGTTTTTGTGACCTCATGTAGTCAAGTGAAAAATGAAAATATGGAATCTAGTAGTACAAATCCTTTTGCGAAAGGTAGTCAAGTAAACAATGCTAATTTTACCGGAACGGTATGGTTAAATTATTTGGTAGAGACGGATACAGCGCACAATGTAAATATAGGGTCTGTTACATTTGAACCTGCTGCACGTACCAATTGGCACTACCACAAAGGAGGACAAATACTGCTTGTTACTGCAGGCAAAGGCTTATATCAAGAAAAAGGTAAACCCATAGAAATAATACATAAAGGTCAAGTTGTAAAATGCCCTGCCGATATCGAACATTGGCATGGTGCGACGGCTACTGATACTATGACGCATATCGCCATAGGTACAAATACCGATATAGGTGGAGCGGTATGGTTGCGCCCTGTTACCGATGAGGAATACCATACGAGGTAAGAATTACACTTTGTGATGTCAAAATAATAAATGTTATGTTAAGTAGTCTGGCCTAGGCGGAATAGATAATAGGGGATATATATAATATACTAGAGAAGTCCTATATTATATTTACTTTTTAATAGGCGATATGAAGAATTATCTATTTTTGGCAGCAGCTATTCTATGTGAGACTATAGCGACATCTTTTCTTAAAAAAACGGAACAATTTACAAAGATAGGACCAAGCATAATATTTGTGCTGGCAATGGCTTCCTCATTTTATTTGTTGACTTTTGCGCTTAAGGGTATTCCCATAGGAATTGCTTATGCTATATGGTCGGCTGTAGGTATTGTATTGATTTCTTTGGTAGGCTATTTTGCTTATCAGCAAAAATTGGATCTGCCCGCTATTATAGGTATTGGTTTTATAATAGTTGGGGTGGTTATCATCAATTTATTTTCAAAGTCATCGGTACATTAGTTGTACAGCTATCAGATATGTGTCCATATTCTGATAGCTGTACTTATAATCTTATAAACCTTTGGATTTGGCCTCATTCCAATATACATCCATTTCTGCGAGATTCATATCTGATAACTTCTGATTGTTCTCAGCAGCTCTTTTTTCTAAATGGGTAAATCTTCTAATAAATTTCTTATTGGTTTTTTCTAAGGCATTTTCAGGATTGATACCGATATGTCTAGCATAGTTGATCAGAGAAAATAATAGATCACCAAATTCTCCTTCTGCTTTATCCATGTCTATGGATTTGTCATCTTCGATATTAAATTCATCCTTAAATTCGGCTAATTCTTCTTCTACCTTTGCCCATACTTCCTTCTTGTCTTCCCAATCAAAACCTACACCACGGACTTTGTCTTGTATACGATATGCTTTTACCAATGCTGGTAGGGAGGAAGGTACACCTTCTAATACTGACTTGTTGCCTTGACTGAGTTTTATTTGCTCCCAATTGGATTTTACCTCTTCGTCATCTTTTACATTTATATCTCCGTATATATGTGGATGGCGTACGATCAACTTATCACATACGGCATTCAAAGCATCTGTTATATCGAAAGCTTTTTCTTCCTCGGCGATTTTTGCATAAAATACAAGATGCATTAATAAGTCGCCTAATTCATTCTTGACTTCGTCCAAATCATTCTCTAAGATCGCATCTGCAAGTTCGTACATCTCTTCGATCGTCAGATGACGTAGTGTTTGCATTGTTTGTTTGCGGTCCCAAGGGCATTCCAAACGCAGCGTATTCATTACGGTTAGTAATCGTTGGAATGCCTCTGTAGGTGTGTTTTTGGATTCTGGTGCTTGATGTGCCATAGTATTTCGTTTGATACAAAAATAGGGAAATATTAGAGCCTATTGATAGGGTATCCCATAAAAAAAGCACCTTTTCAAAAGGTGCTTTTGTACTTTATAATAAATTGTATATTATTTAACTTTATACATCTCTTCACGTTGTGCTTTTACGACGTCCGAATTGATGTATTCATCATAAGTCATTAATTTGTCGATGATACCGTTTGGTGTCAATTCAATGATACGATTTGCTACAGTTTCTGTCAATTCGTGGTCACGAGATGTAAACAACATCGATCCCTTGAAATCACTCATACCATTATTCAATGCCGTAATAGATTCCAAATCCAAGTGGTTCGTCGGCTCATCAAAAATTAAGAAGTTAGCACCTTGTAACATCATTTTTGAGAACATACAACGCATCTTTTCGCCCCCTGACAATACGGATACTTTTTTCATAACCTCTTCACCAGAGAATAACATCTTTCCTAAGAAACCACGGATAAATTGCTCGTCTGAATCTGGTTTTGTGGTATAGTTACGCAACCAATCTACTAGATTCTCATTGTTGCCATCAAAGTACGAAGAGTTATCCATTGGCATATCTGTAGGTGTGATAGTGATACCCCATTTGATATTTCCAGTATAGTCTTTGTCACGACCGGACAAGATTTCGTAAAATGCTGTCGTTACTAAGTTATTTTCACTTAGAACAGCTATTTTATCTCCTTTATTGATCATGAAAGTGATGTCTTTAAAAAACACCTCTCCATTGACAGTTTTACTTAATCCTTCAACATTTAATATCTGATCACCTGGTTCACGGTCCATAGTATTGAACATGATCGCAGGGTATTTACGGTTCGAAGGCTTGATATCATCAATATTGATTTTATCTAAAGCTTTCTTACGTGATGTTGCTTGTTTTGATTTGGAAGCATTGGCAGAGAAACGACGAATAAATTCTTGTAACTCCTTCACTTTGTCTTCCATTTTTTTGTTTTGATCCGAACGTTGTTTCAAGGCTAGTTGTGAAGACTCATACCAGAACGAATAGTTACCAGAATAAATCGTCATCTTACTAAAATCAATATCTACGATGTGCGTACAAACAGCATCCAAGAAGTGACGATCGTGAGATACGACTAATACAATAGCTTCATAACTCGCTAAAAAATCTTCTAACCATGCAATTGTATTGATATCCAAATCATTCGTCGGCTCATCGAGAATCAAAATATCAGGTTTACCAAATAAGGCTTGAGCTAATAATACACGTACTTTTTCGTTACCGTCTAATTCTTGCACCAATTTATAGTGTTGCTCTTCTTTGATCCCTAAGTTGCTCAATAATGTAGCAGCATTGCTCTCCGCATTCCAACCATCCATCTCTGCAAAGATACTCTCCAGCTCCCCAGCACGCTCGCCGTCTGCATCCGTAAAGTCTTCTTTCATGTAGATAGCGTCTTTTTCCTTCATCACTTTATAAAGCTCTGCATTACCCATCATTACTGTTTCAAGAACAGAAAAATCATCAAATGCATAGTGATTTTGGTTTAATACTGACATGCGTTCACCTGGTGTGAATGCTACCGAACCAGTACTCGGATCAATCTCTCCAGAAATGATTTTCAAGAATGTAGATTTTCCTGCGCCATTGGCACCAATAATACCGTAACAGTTACCTGGAGTGAATTTTAAATTTACATCTTCGAATAGCACACGTTTGCCAAAACGAAGGGATAGATTGGATACATTAATCATGGTGCAAAGATACAGTTTTCTTTTTAAATGAATTCAACTTTACCTGTTTTCATATCATAAATTCCACCTATAATTTTAATTTCATTTTTTTCTTCCATTTCATTCAGTATTGTACTGGTATTACGGATTCTATTTATAGAATTTATAACGTTGTATTTGCACACTTCATCTACAAAAGTAGGGTTTTTGGATGTATAGTCGCCTTTGTAGTTTTGCTCTGCGACGGCGATAGCAGGTTCGATTTTTTCTAATACGGAGGTGACAAATCCCAATTTGACACGATCAATACTCGATTTGATAGCGCCACAGTATTCATGCCCCAAGACGACGATTACTTTGGATCCTGACACTTTACATGCATACTCCAAGCTACCGATGATATCATCATTTACAATGTTACCCGCTACGCGTGCGACAAATATTTCGCCGATGGCTTTGTGAAAAACATCCTCTACAGGTACACGTGAGTCCAAGCAAGAAAGTACCACAGCTTCGGGGTATTGCCCCAAGGAAGCATTACGTACTCTTTCGGTACTATTTCTAATTGTCAACTTATCCTCCACAAAATCTAAGTTTCCCTTTTTTAGATCTTCGATCACCTCATCAGGGGTCAATTTTGCTTGTTCTTCTTTGGTAAGTACATGTGTAGAGATGATATCATCATCATCTACGACCGTGTGATTGCAGGATGATAGCGCTGCCAATAGGCTGAGCCCAATAAATAGTTTATTCATATTATAGCTTTATAGGGATATGTATCCTTGCTATCAACAAATGAACAAATGTTATGTTTTAGGTTAGTTATATATTTCTTATTATTAGTTGGTTACTTGTGTTTTCGGGAGAAAAAAATAAGATAGCCATTATTCTGTTAATACTGATTTACTCGTATACAAAATCTAACGCTACTATTCCTGCTAAAATAGGTATGGAGCTTTTAAAATTCAGCTTATTAAATATGTGCGGAATGTTTTACAAAACAATCAATTTGATGCTTCAGCGAATGATATGCACTATGTAATGTACACTATTTCCATTGACTATCCATATTCTAATACATACTTCCCTAAAGGATATCGGGTCATGGAGGATAATAATGAAAAATTATTAGTAGCGCATCTCTCTAGCGATAAGATAGTGGCCGGAAAATATCTTTTGTTATTGACTGAAGGTAAAAGAAATAGGATAAATGCAAATTATGTACACATTGAAATGTAGCATAAGTCCTCCACGACAAATGTTCATTTCAGTATCTGGTTGAGCTAACCCAAAACTATTACTAGTACAGTAAAGGAATTTTTAGGTGCTTAAAGCTATTTTCAATAGCTCCATGCACGTTTTCCAATTACGCGTTGTTGCAGATACTTTTAGATTATTTTCGATATAAGTGTTATTTAGTTTAGTTTTTCCGTAGCCATGTGGGCAATAAAGGTAAACTACTTCATCAGTGATTACGCACGCTTCATTGTCTTGTATCTTGTCCATTAACTTCTCCTTCAGATGATCTTCCGGTTTATTGGCAAGAAATGTAATGTGCACAAAAGAAGGGTCTTTACTGTCATCATCTGCAAAAGGGTTGTTCGCAGTTATCATTTCCATGGTATTTATCGTTAGCACAATCACGGGGACAGGGAAACCAAATGCATCCTCTATTGCTGAAGAGATGCTGTATTCCTGCTCCTTAATATCTCTTGTTGCTGCGGAGAAAATAACATTTCCACTTTGAATATAGGTCTTAACATTATTACAATGAATACCTTCAAACATGGATTTCAAAGCGACCATTTTTATGGCTTTCTGTCCAGCAACGTTTATTCCTCTAAGAATAGCTATGTAAGTACCTGTCATTATTTTATTTCAATGTTCAATTGTCGTCCTTCATCTTTCGCTTTTTTATCCAATCCAGCGCCTAATAATAATCCTATGCCTATTCCAAAAGGTAAGCCCACCCCCAATAGGCCTATTTTTCCTAGACTAAGACCTATTGCTACACCGATAGGTAATCCAAATGCAGATAAACCCAATGCTAACCATAGATTTCTATAATAATTGATAGGAACTATTTTCATTTCTTTTTCTAGGGTTCTTATTATGCGCGTCTGTACCTTTCTTATCAATTGGACAAGGGCTTTCCCTGTTAATGTTGAGGAGTTTAGCGCTTGTATATCGTTATTTATTGTAGTTGTCACTTTATTTGATAGCTCGCGCTGCTTCAGTAGTGTAAGAAGGTTGTCAAATTGATGGATAGCATTGTTCAGTTTAGGATTATCTTGAGGAAACGAAGCAGGTACTTTTAAAGGTATTATTTCCATAGGAGTTGTAAGTTTATATTCTTTAGTTTTTAAGAATATAAACTTACATTTTTGGATCATTATTAAAAAATAAGAGCGATGTAAATTGAAGCTTTTGGGGCCAATACTGGAGAAAGTATATTTACACTTATTCTAAGCGCTATTTATTATTTAATAAGTTTTCACTAACAAATACAGTGCAATAATCTTTGATCAACTGTCTTGTAGTTCTAAATTGCTCATCTATCTGTGCCGCTGTGCCTATCGCTTTTGCGGGGTCAGGAAAATTGTAATGGTATTTTTGTGCTTTACTAGCAAAAAATGGACACTGTTCTTTAGCTTGGTCACAGACGGTGATTATGATATCAAAGTCTATTGTAAGGTATTCATCGATAGTATTAGAGCTGTGTTTTGATATGTCGACCCCATCTTCCTGCATTATGGCAATTGCTTTTGGGTTGACACCATGTTTTTCGATGCCTGCACTATATATGGAGATGGTGTTAGCATCGGTGAGCTGTCGCAAATAACCTTCTGCCATCTGGCTACGACAGCTATTGCCTGTACACAGTACTAGAATATTCTTTTTCATTATTTATAGAATTTTTGCTTTAGATATAAGCTTACTTTTACCAGTAAAATCAATACGGGAACTTCTATTAATGGACCTATAACGCCAACAAATGCTTGTGGCGAATGTATACCAAATACAGCTATTGCAACTGCTATGGCTAGTTCAAAATTGTTGCCTGTTGCAGTGAATGAAATAGCAGCATTCTTGTCATAAGGGATGTGTAGTGACCTGTTTACAAAGAAGCTGACAAAAAACATGAGTACGAAATAAATAATCAAGGGAATAGCTACTTTAAGAACATCCAAGGGTAACTCAATTATTTTGTCACCTTTCAAGCTAAACATCAGTACGATGGTGAACAACAATGCGTATAATGTGATAGGCGATATGGTGGGTATAAAATGATGTTGATACCAATCTTTGCCCTTTCGCTTCACTAAAATGTAGCGTGAGATAAAACCGGCAAAAAATGGAAGCCCTAGATAAAGTAAAACACTATGTGCAATATCCAGCATGGAGACGCTAATATCAAAGCTGCCAATTCCTAATTGACGAGGTAATACATTGATAAATAACCATACAAATAAGCTATAAAATAGAAGTTGAAAAATACTATTTAACGCAACTAATAAAGCGCCATATTCTCGATTCCCTTTTCCTAAATCATTCCATACAAGTACCATCGCAATGCATCGTGCCAATCCAATTAAAATCAGGCCTATCATATAATCAGGGCTGTCTCTAAGGAAAATAACTGCCAAAAGGAACATTAAAACAGGACCTACAACCCAATTGAGGACCAATGAAACGGAAAGAACCTTTTTATCTTTCCATGCGATAGGCAGTAGTGAATAATCCACTTTGGCGAGTGGTGGATACATCATTAATAGCAAGCCTACCGCCAACAGTATATTTGTAGAGCCTATAGTTAGGGAATCGTTGATCGTCGAAAGCTGAGGGAAACAATTTCCCAAAAAAATACCTAATGCCATCGCTATAAATATCCATAGCGTAAGGTATCGATCTATAAATTTTAATTTTGGGTGCATATTAATTTAGCAACATCCTGAATTAGGAGAACAGGTATTTAGCGTAGATAGTTTTATTTTTGGCTTTTGAGAGGGGATTCCACAGGCATCTTCAGCTAGACAGGCCGTAGTTTTATTTTTCAAAACAAATGATTTACCATTGAACTCCAAGCTATATTTCCCTATTGTATCCTGTTGATACTCTACTTCAATTTCAAAATCTCCAATAGCTAATTGCTCTTCCGAAAGTTGGATGATATGCAGCAATTTGTTGGGCTTCAAGCGGTGCTCATAGTCGTCAGCATTCCACAATTGGAAGTTCACTACATTTTCGGAACGTATCACTCCACCGCAATCGATAAATTTTTTGTGGATGACGCCTACTTCTGTTACGTGGAAGTGCTCTGGTACAAATGTGCCATTCTCTAATTGAAATTCAACATTCTCTAATGTTGGTAAAATTTGTTTTACTTCGGATAGTTTCATTTTATATTTAATTATAGTTATAATGCAATATTGCGATATAGTTGGGGTGGAAAAAATGCTTAACAGCATTTATTTTTTGATACCGATTGTACGATATGGAAGAAATAAGTATTTAAAATCTCAATTGTTTTTTCATCTATACAGTAACAAATGGCATTACCCTCAATATTTCCTTTTATTATACCGGCGTTTTTCAATTCTTTGAGGTGTTGCGAAACGGTGGGTTGGGCTAGGGGAAGTTCATTTACAATATCTCCACAAATACATGCATTCACTTTCATCAGATACTCAATAATGGCAATTCTAGCGGGATGGCCCAAAGCTTTAGCAATTGTCGCTATTTGGTTTTGTTTGTCGGTAAAATGTTCTGTTTTAGTAGCTCCCATATTGTTGTATTTAATATTGCAATATTACAATAAAGATTTGTATTCAAAAAATTATTGCTACTTTTTTACATAAGCATGAGTGTTTCTAAAGTCCTATTTCTATACTATGCTATATATAGAAAATAGCATTTTTATTGGCAATTGTATGTATTAATAGTATAAAAAAAAGCTTTGGACCCGTTTGTCCAAAGCTCTTATAAATTCAATAAGCATTGAATTATACCTTAATTTATTTTTTGAATTTTTGGTATGAATCCGAGATATATGCTTTTAAAGCTTCAGGTGATGCTGTTTGAATAAAATCTAGGGAAGGTCTGAAGCGGTCTCTAAAAAGAGCGATTTCATCCTGATCCAATGGGGTCAATGAAGCAATGAGTTGTGTTGTGAAGACACGGTCCACATTACGCATTTGTTGCTCAGCTTCTAGTAAAGCCAAGTTAGCGCGTGCTTCTTTTGCTTTTTTGCTGAATAAGCGTGAAGGTGATATACGTAATCCGCCTTGATATTGCGAAGCATCAACAGCTTTACCTTCATTTTTAGCTTTTGCAATTTCATATGCCAATCGGCTATCAGTAAGACGCTTTATTATTACCTCATCTATTGTTAACATTTTAGCATCTCTATTAAGGTAGATACGGCGGACAGCATCTTCGTAATAGAAGATAGTATCTGTTACATATCCTGCCGAGGAGATAATCAAATAATCGTTTATTTTTCCAGGGATATTGAAAGCCCCATTTTTGGCTGTATTGACAGTCTCGTTGGTACGGCTATTTTTAATGGTAGCGTTCCATATAGGATCACTACTGATCAGCTCATATACGTAGCCTTTTATTACTTGCGCTTGTGCCCATTGGGTACTGCAAAGTAATAGTACTACTAGGAACGTGTATTTAAGGTGTTTTTTCATGCTATTTTGATTTCCAAATATTATTTTCAGGGTTGTTGTCTGGATATATGTTTTTTGGGTCTAATTTTACCTCCGTCAATTCTTCTGTGGTATTAACCTTAAAAGTCCATGATTTGTTTCGTTCCCATATTTCTACAGGGAGTTTTACGGTTGTTTTCTTACCGGTCACTGAAGTCAATTCAACTACAATTGGCATCGGTAGCTTACCTAGATTCTGAACGGTAATTAGCACTCCTTTTTTAGGATCCAATTCTATGTACCTTACTTCTGACAATTCTTGATCCATCTGCCAATTGTGTTGGAACATTCCACGCCAAAACCAGTTTAAATTTTCGCCAGTTTCATTTTCTATGGTACGGAAGAAATCATTTGGGGTAGGGTGCTTGTATGCCCAATTCACAATATATTGACGGAAAGCTTTGTCAAATCTTTCTTTGCCAATGATCTCCTCACGCAATAATTGGAGCGCATAGGCAGGCTTATAATATACCAAATAGCCGATGTTCCTCTCTTTCATATTCTGTGGGCTACTCATCACGGGTTCAAGTGCTGGGTTGAATAATGCTTGGGTAAGGCTATTTTTATTGCCATACTTCATACTATACTCGCCTTTATTAAAGGCTTGCGTAGATATATCGTTGATAAAGGTATTGAATCCCTCATCCATCCAGCCATGTAGTCGTTCATTGCTACCTACGATCATAGGGAACCAATTGTGACCAAATTCGTGGTCCGTTACGCCCCAAAGATTTGCTGCTTTAGCATTGTGGCCACAGAACGAAATAGCAGGGTATTCCATTCCACCTACATTAGAAGCTACATTTACAGCCACTGGGTATGGGTATTCAAACCATTTTTTAGAGTAATGTTCAATAGATGCTTTCGTATATTCTGTTGATCTTTCCCAAGCATTCCCACCATTGCTTTCTTTGGAATATGCCGACATCGCAAGCGATGTTCTACCCGAAGGAAGGGTTATTTTAGCGGCATCGATGATAAAAGCAGAGGAGGAAGCCCAAGCTACATCGCGCGCATTATTCAGTTTATACTTCCAAGTAAGTTCTTTTTTATTTGGGCGTGATGATTTTTGCGTAACTTCTTTTTCGGAACGTATTATGACTGTTTCGTTAGATTGTTTTGCTCTATTATAACGTTCAAGCTGTGTGCTAGTCCACACTTCTTCGGGGTTCAATAGTTCACCACCAAAGACAACAATATGATTTGCTGGAGCTGTGATCTCTACATTATAATCTCCAAATTCACAATAAAATTCGCCAGGCCCTGTATATGGCTGGGTATTCCATCCTAATACATCATCAAATACTGCTACACGAGGATACCATTGTGCGACAGCGTATATTTTGCCATCCGCTCTGGTCAATATCCCTGTACGGTCTGCGCCATATTCGGGTATTGCAAATTCAAAATCTAAAGCTATTGTTACCTGTCCACCTTTGGCCTTGATCGGATTGTCGAGGTCGATACGCATCCGTGTATCCGTAATAATAGCGTTTGTATTTTCCGTATTGTTAACTTTTACATTTGTTAATTTGTATCCTCCTTCAAAAGTAGGTGAGGAGCTTCCATATCTACTGTCTGTCAATGGGATGGTCGCTTGACCTCTAGAGTCTTTGTTGAATAGGTTTTGATCCAGTTGTAACCATATAAAGTCAAGATCTTCAGGGCTATTATTGGTGTATACCATTTGTACTGTACCCGTGATGCGGTCTAGTTTGTCATCCAATTTAGCTTTGATAGTATAGCTCGCTGCATTTTGCCAATAGGCAGGGCCTGGTTTACCGCTTGCTGAACGGTATTCGTTACCATTATAGCTGTAAAAATTAGGACCAAATGCTTCCAAGTAATTGTATTCACTCTTTTGTTGCGCCATACTATGCAGGGAAAGCATGGTTAAACTCGCTAGTAAAATACTTCTAAAGATCTTATTCATTAGCTTTTATTTATTTTTTCAATGTAGATATTTTCGTCAAAACCTATTATAATAGTATCGCCCAATTCGATTATAGGTCTTTTAATCATGCTGTTGTTTTTTAATAAAACAACATTTGCAGAATTCGCGTCGATGACAGCAGCTTGTTCTTCAGGGCTTAGTTTTTTCCAGGTAGTGCCTTTCTTGTTTACTAAAGATTCCCAAGGCGTCAATGTTTGCCACTCCTGTAATTTAGCTAGTGTTACAGGTTCTTTTTTATAATCATGAAAATTGTAAGCTATTCCATTTGTAGTCAACCAATCTAAGGCTTTTTTTACTGTGTTGCAATTTTTAATGCCGTATACTTCTAACATAATCCTGTATATTTCTTATAAAAATAATAAAGTTCTTTGTAAATGGATGAAGATACTCTATTATTTATATAGTGTACAAAATACACTATACTTTTTGTTTTATTTAAAAATAATGCTATCTTTAGGCTTATAAAACAAAATTTTAAAAAGAATATAATCATGAGCCTAAAAGATTTTAAAGGTGTATTAACTGGCGATCAAGTTCAAGAGTTATTTGAAGTAGCAAAGAAACATAAATTTGCCCTTCCAGCTGTAAACGTTATTGGTACAAACTCAATTAATGCTGTATTAGAAACTGCTAAAGCTGCTAACTCTCCTGTGATCATCCAATTATCAAATGGTGGTGCACAGTTTTATGCAGGTAAAACATTAAATAACGATAATTTAAAAGCATGTGTATTAGGTGCAGTTTCTGCAGCGCAACACGTACATTTATTAGCTGAGCACTATGGTGTTGCTGTTATTTTACATACAGATCACGCCGCTAAAAAGTTATTACCTTGGATTGATGGTCTTTTAGATGCTGGTGAAAAATTCTTTGCACAACATGGCAAGCCATTGTTCTCTTCCCATATGTTAGATTTATCAGAAGAGCCTTTGGAAGAAAATATCGAAATCTCTGCTAAATATTTAGCACGCATGAAGCCTCTAGGTATGACAGTTGAAATCGAATTAGGTGTTACGGGTGGTGAAGAAGATGGTGTGGACAACTCTGATGTTGATAGCTCTAAATTATATACTCAACCAGAAGAAGTAGCTTATGCTTTTGAAGAATTGTCTAAAGTATCAGACAAATTTACGGTAGCTGCAGCATTTGGTAATGTGCACGGTGTATACAAACCAGGTAACGTAAAATTGCAACCTGTAATCTTACATAACTCGCAAGAATATATCCGCGAGAAATTCAACTTGACAGCAGAAAAACCTGTTAACTTCGTTTTCCACGGTGGTTCGGGCTCATCACCTGAAGAGATTGCTGAAGCAATTTCATATGGTGCTATCAAAATGAATATCGATACAGATATGCAATGGGCTATGTGGGATGGTGTTCGTGCTTATGAAGCTAAAAATCACGATTACTTGCAATCTCAAATTGGTAATCCAGAAGGCGAAGATTCTCCTAACAAAAAATACTACGATCCACGCGTTTGGTTACGTAAAGGTGAGGAAGCTTTCGTTGCTCGTTTGACGCAAGCATTTGAAGAATTAAATGCTATCGACGCAAATAGCAAATTATAATATATTGTATTTATTACAATTGAAAAGCTGGCTTTCTTGTAAAGCCAGCTTTTTTTTGTGCCTGATGTTATCCTTTATTCATCAGATCTAGGGTAAATCTATCAAATTTGCTGGTGCTTCGGTGTATTTTTGGCCCTACTATATAATAATAACTAGCGAATTCTTCATTAAAATACAGTATATTTGCCGTTTAAATTGAAGGCATAAAACCTGTATGAAGCATATACGTAATTTTTGTATTATCGCACACATTGACCATGGTAAAAGTACCCTGGCGGATAGATTATTAGAATACACCAATACCATCACACAACGTGAAGCGCAAGCGCAGTTGTTGGATAATATGGACTTGGAGCGTGAACGAGGTATCACTATCAAAAGTCATGCTATCCAAATGGATTATATTCAAGATGGTCAACACTATATATTTAACCTTATTGATACCCCTGGGCACGTCGATTTTTCGTATGAAGTTTCTCGATCTATCGCTGCTTGCGAGGGTGCATTATTGATTGTTGATGCTTCTCAAGGTATCCAAGCACAGACCATTTCCAATTTATACTTAGCGATGGAGCATGATTTGGAGATTATCCCTATCTTAAATAAGATGGACTTACCGGGTGCTATGCCAGAAGAAGTGAAAGATCAAATTGTAGATTTAATCGGTGGCAAACGTGAAGACATTATTCCAGCGTCTGGTAAAACAGGATTGGGTATTCCAGATATTTTACGTGCTATTGTAGAGCGTGTACCTGCTCCAGTTGGAGATCCTGAGGCACCATTGCAAGCATTAATTTTTGACTCTGTTTATAATTCTTTCCGCGGTATCATGGCTTACTTTAAAGTGGTGAACGGCGAAATTCGTAAAGGTGATAGAGTTAAGTTTGTCGCAACGGGTAAAGAATATTATGCGGATGAAGTTGGTACATTGAAGTTGAATCAACTACCTAAACAAGTTATTAAAACGGGAGACGTAGGCTATATTATTTCAGGTGTCAAAGAAGCACGTGAAGTAAAAGTAGGAGATACCATCACCCAAAAAGACCGTCCATGTGAATCTGCAATTCAAGGTTTTGAAGAGGTAAAACCAATGGTATTTGCGGGTATATATCCTGTAGATACAGAGGATTACGAAGAGTTACGTGAATCGATGCATCGTCTACAATTGAATGACGCTTCCTTAGTATTTGAGCCTGAGTCATCAGCAGCATTAGGTTTTGGTTTCCGTTGTGGTTTCTTAGGTATGCTACACATGGAGATTATCCAAGAGCGTCTAGAGCGTGAGTTCAATATGACGGTGATTACGACGGTACCCAATGTATCTTATTTAGCATTTTTGTCTAAGGACAACGAAGAAGTGACGGTTCATAATCCTTCTGACTTACCAGATCCTTCCAAATTAAGCGCTATTGAAGAGCCTTATATTAAGGCAAACATTATCACTAAAGCGGAGTTCGTAGGTCCAGTAATGTCTTTATGTATCCAAAAAAGAGGGGTTATTATCAATCAATCTTATTTAACGTCAGATCGTGTTGAATTGGTATTTGAAATGCCAATGGGTGAGATTGTATTTGATTTTTACGACAAATTAAAAACTATTTCTAAAGGTTATGCTTCTTTTGATTACCATCAAATTGGCTACCGCCAATCGGATTTGGTAAGGTTAGATATTCGTTTGAATGATGAGCCTGTGGATGCATTATCATCATTGATTCACCGCAGTAATGCATATGATTTTGGTAAAAAGATATGTGAAAAGTTGAAGGAATTATTACCACGTCAACAATTCGAAATCCGTATCCAAGCATCTATTGGCGCCAAGATTATTGCGCGTGAAACCATCTCTGCATTACGTAAGGATGTAACAGCAAAATGTTATGGTGGTGATATTTCGCGTAAGCGTAAGTTATTAGAGAAACAGAAGAAAGGTAAAAAACGTATGCGTCAAGTAGGTAATGTAGAGATACCGCAATCGGCGTTTATGGCTGTATTAAAATTAGACTAATATTTAAATAAACCTATATATATAAAGTAATGAAACTTTTAGACGGTAAAGAAGTATCAGCAAAGATAAAAGAGGATATAAAGATCGAAGCAGCAGCATTCACTGCTTCTGCAGGTCGTAAACCTCATTTAGTGGCTATTTTGGTCGGTAACGATGGGGGTAGCGAAACTTATGTAGCTAGTAAAATGCGTAATTGTGAGTTGGTAGGCTTTGAGTCTACAAACATTCGTTATGATGATACAGTCACAGAAGAAGAACTAATTGCTAAGATTCAAGAGATCAATAAAGACGATAGTATTGATGGTTTAATTGTTCAGTTACCGTTACCTAAGCATATTGATCCAGAGCGTGTTACTGAGGCTATCGATGTGCGTAAAGATGTAGATGGTTTCCATCCTATAAATCTTGGTCGTATGCAACGCAATCTGCCTTGTTTTATTCCTGCAACACCTTATGGTATCATGTTGATGTTAGATCATTATGGTATCGACACTGCAGGTATGCATGCTGTAGTAGTAGGACGTAGTAATATCGTAGGTTCTCCAATGAGTATATTGCTTGCTCGCAATAGCAACCCTGGTAACTGTACTGTAACATTGACGCATAGCCGTACCAAAGATTTAAAAACAGAGGTGTTACGTGCTGATCTTGTTGTTGCTGCTATTGGTAAGAAAAATTTCGTTACAGCGGATATGGTTAAAGATGGAGCTATTGTGATTGATGTAGGTATCAATAGAGAAAATTCGTCAGAGACTAAATCTGGATTTAAGTTATATGGTGATGTAGATTTTGAGGAAGTTTCTAAAAAAGCTTCTTGGATTACTCCGGTACCAGGTGGTGTAGGTTTGATGACTATTGTAGGTTTGTTAAAAAACACCTTAGAAGCGGCTAAAGGAACTATTTATCCTAAGTCTTAGTTGATTGCTTGGCATTAAATTTGTTTATACAAACAATATTAATTTTAAATATAACTTTAGCACTATGAAAAGAAATGTATTATTCGCTACGCTAGCTTCGGTTTTAGTTTTAGCATCATGTAATAGCACGCCTTCAGAAGATAAAAATAATGATGGTGAAGTAACAGTAGGTGAGACAATTGATTCTTCTATTGAACAAACTAGTCAAGCTACTGATGAGGCTATTGCTACGGCTCAAAGCAACTATGATAAGGCGAAGGCTGACTTAGCTGACGCTGTTGCCAAAGGTGATAAAAAAGCGGAAGAATCTGCACGTAAGGCTGTTGAAGAATCTGAAACGGCATTAGAGAAAGCTAAAGAAGCTGTCAAAAAAGCTGGAGATAAAGTAGAATCAGGTGTGAAAGATGCAGTTGAAGCTACTAAAGATGCGGCTAAAGCAACAGGCAATGCTATTGAAAATACAACAGATAAAGCTGGTGCTGATATTAAAAAAGCAGCCGATAAAACGGGTGAAGCTATAAAAGATGCGGCAAAGGATGTTGAAAATACAGCTAAGAAAAATTTTAAAGAATCGTTAGGTCATTAATTTACAATGGTTTAAATAATATTAAAGCGTCTACTCTCGGGTGGACGCTTTGTTTTTATAGTTTTATTATGTTGACAAAAGAAGAAATTATCGATTCATGTTTGGCTTCTGTTACACGGCGTATCAATGAAGTTGAATTTGCCATTAAAGATGCTGACCAAGCTTTGGCTGATGATACTAAGAGTAGCGCAGGAGATAAGTATGAGACAAGTAGAGAGATGGTGCAGCAAGATATAACGCGTTACCAAAAGCAATTGGCTATCGCTAATACAGATAGGGATGTGCTGCAAAAAATAGATCCGCTAAAATCTAATGAACGTATTGGTTTGGGATCTGTAGTACGTACAGATGCAGGTCTGTATTTTATCAGTATCAGTATTGGCCTACTAAAGATTCAATCACAAAATATATATGTAATATCTCCGTTGTCACCTATAGGGCAAGAATTGATAGGTAAATCCAAAGGTGATGAAATACATTTTAATGGGAAAACCCAAAAGGTAATATCGGTTTCTTAACCTATCTAAAATTGGGTCTACTCGTCAATGGCGAAAATGACCAAGGGATGGAAGAAAGAATAATCAGGTATATCCAAATATATATATTCCATAATTTTTTAAATCCATAGGTGGTATTTATCCTAAAATAACTACGTATGGTACTTATATTGATGAGTATGATGGCAAGATTCATCATGCTCATATGCTCTAAACCGAAAAAGCGTAGCTGTCTATTTTTTATACCCTTGGCAATATCTGCCCAAAATCCTTCGACCAACATACTGTTGAAATACAAGGACCATCCTATGATTAACTGAATATCAAATACGAGTGTATAGAGTAGGAGGATCTTAAAGTCTTTGGCTGAGAATATTATATTTCTCTTATAATTTATATATATCCACAGTATTTGAACCAACATTATCAGTAATACAAGCCACCTAAAATAGGAGTGGAATATAAGTAAATGCGTAGCGTCTATCAAAGTATATATTTGTAAATATAATTGCAAAAATAAGATTTAAAAATCGAACTATACTTATATAGTTCGATTTTGGTATTAGGATGTCAACGGAAATAGTGCACTTTCTTTGTGTGCCTCTTTAATTAGCTGGAGTAATTGTTCTACTTTCTTTGGATTTTGTGGTGCACAGTTCTCACTCTCTGAAGGATCTTCTTTGAGGTTGTAAAGTTCCATATACGTTTGGGTAGGCTCTTTAACTTTTTGTACAATCAGTTTCCAATCACCTTGTCTTACCGCTTGTCGGCCTCCTTCCTCGTGGAATTCCCAATACAGGTAATCTCTCTTTTGCTGTTTTCCTTTTGTTAATAATGTAGGAACGATGGAAATACCATCTGTATACGCAGTATTTTTAGTTTCTGTTAATGACAACAAAGTAGGCATGATATCCCAAAATGCCGCTTGACTATCGGTGACTTGGTTTTCTTTGATTTTAGTAGGCCAAAATGCGATAAATGGCGTGCGGATTCCGCCTTCATATAATGAACGTTTTATACCTTTTAGCTCCCCCGAGCTCTTAAAAAAATGCGGATCGGCACCGCCTTCTTGATGTGCGCCATTGTCACTCGCAAACATAATAATTGTATTGTCTGCAATACCCAATTCTTCTAGTTTTTGGACGATTTGACCGACGTGCAGATCTAAGCGTGTCACCATAGCGGCGTACATTGCGCGTGGCTTATCTACATTGGCATAATGCGTACTTTTATAAGGTGTTTCTTCAAATTGATTTTCGTACATACGATAGAGACTATCTTTTGGCGCTGCTAATTCGGCATGTGGCAATACTGTAGGTACAAATAGAAAAAATGATTTGTCTTTATTATCATCAATAAAGGCTAATGTTTTTTCGTGAATCAATTCTGCTGCATATATATTTTTTCCCTTAAGATTAATTTTCTCTTGATTGTTCCAAAGATGATCTGGGTAGTAGGTATGTGCCTGACGTTGACAATTGTAACCAAAGAACTCATCAAAACCTTTTTTATTAGGATCACCTGAAGTTCCGACCATCCCTAATCCCCATTTGCCAAATGCCCCAGTAACATATCCCGCATCTTGAAGTTGCATAGCAATAGTAATTACAGAATCTGCTAATGGCTCTTGACCTTCTGGTTGTATCTCTTTATTACCACGTATATAAGTGTGCCCTGTATGTTGCCCTGTCAATAGTGAAGAGCGTGATGGTGCGCATACGGAGGTACCGGTATAAAATTGTGTAAACTTGATCCCTTTATGGGCTAAATTATTGAGATGTGGTGTTTTGATTTTCTGCTGCCCATAAGCGCCGATATCGGCATAGCCCAAGTCATCCGCTAGTATGAATACGATATTGGGTCTTTTTGTTTGAGCATGTGCTTGTACAGTACTTATGAGGACAATTAGTGATAGTATTTTTCTGAGCATTTTGTTGATTGGCTAATTTCTAAACTATAATCTTATGGGTATTTTATATTTTAAAATTAATTTTTAAAATATGTATTAGCAAGATGTTTTTTTTAATACGTTTAGCATTAGTTATTCATTGCATACTTGAAACACAATGCATTTTATTTTGTTTAATAAGATAGCTATAGATTATATTTAAAATATAAAAAATATGTCAAAAATAGTTTTATCGATGCGAGCTAATATGAACTTAACAGCAGCTGCCTTTTTGCGGCGCCTTTTGGCAGAAGTAACTTATGGACAAAGTGCGGTTTTATTATTTACCTGCTGTTGTAGTATTCTTAATTCCTACTTCATTGGTAACTGAAATAATAACTAGATAAATAATTTGAGTCATACTCCTAAATAGTATATATTTCTCTTTTAAATAATTGAATTATGGAGATTTATAATGGTTTAATTAGATAAATTTAATTCCTCTTTTAATCATCCTTTGTCCTGATATATTATTTTTTATCTTTGTTAAAATAACGAAACAAACTGATCATAGTTAGGGAATAATTAATCTAAACAAATATATTTATAATTCAAATATGATTATAGCCCGACTGCAATACTTAGCATGAAAAAATATATAGTTCAAATTATTATTAGCACTTTCCTATCATTAGTCATTTTTGTTAATCAGCTTGCAGCAAATACTGTAGATGAAATAATTAAAACTAAAGATCCATTACAGCAGATAGAAATCGCGTTATTATTGTCTGAATCATTTGGACAAGATACTGTTCGTTTAAAACAACAGCTAGCTCCCTTATTTGAGTATGCTAAAAGGGAGCGTAATATACCATTGGAATGGGCTTATTATATGGAGATGGCTGATGGATTCTCTATCGCTATTGACAACACAAATCCTTCATCAGACTACTACTATAAGTTAGCATATGAATTAATTAAAGACCATCGCTATCCTGAATTGGAAATGATAGGACTTATAAGACAAGGATATTATAATTTTGTGTATCGTAAAGTAATTGAAGCTTTCCCTTATTATTTAAAGGCCAATGATTTAAAGGATAAAGTTGATTTACAAAAAATACCTTTACCCATAAAGCATTACCAATTTGCATCTAATTTCTTTAATTATATAGGTGACCAGTCCACAGCATTGGAATACCTTCAGGAAGTATTACCTTATTCAATAAGAGCTTCTAGAGAACGCATCAATCTTATTAATGCTATAGCATTATATAATATTGATATAAAAAATACAGCTCAAATGATTGAATACTTTAACCTAGCAATGAAAGAAGCTGTATTGGCTAAAGATTCAGTTTGGATAGGTATTATTTCTGGTAATTTGGCCCAATATGAATGGGAAAATGGGGATAAAAACAAAGCTATTAACCTTATCGAAAAAAATATTTCTCTTTCTCTTCGTTATGCAGAAAATCATGATGCGATGCGCGCAAATTTGGTTTTGGCAAACTATTATATAGAGCTGAAAAAGTATGATTTAGCTTTGAAGCATATCCAAAAGAGCAAAGAGTTAATGGAAAAAAAACCCTATTATTTACAATATGAAATGGATGCCGCATATGCATTAACAAAAATTGCAAAGGGGTTAAATAATAAAGATGAAGAGTTGAAACAACTAAATCTTTACTTGGTATTAAGGGATTCATTAGAAGCTAGAACTGATATCAAGGAGATGCAGAAAATCATCTGGAATAGTGAAAGAGAAAAATACAATCGTAATATCCAAGAAGTAGAAATAAAGCGAGAGCAAACAATACGAATGGTAATATATATCGCGGTATTCGCTATTCTAATATTTTTTATAATTTTTTTACTAATTAATAGATCTAAAACTAGAATAAAAATTAAAAATACCCTCTTGGAAAAGGAACAACTGAGGTTGAAATATGAAAAACAACTCGTAGATCAAGAATTGTTAATACTTAAAGATTCTTTAGAAGATTTTACTGCCACTATAAAGAATAATGATATTATTATCAATGAATTGCGAAGTAATATAGTTACTGTCTCGAAGCAAAATCCTGAGGGAACTCAAGCCATTATTGAACAGCTTAATTCTATGCTAGAGTCGCATATTATGACGGATGAAAGATGGTTAAAATTTAAAGGAGTATTTGATAAGGTTTATCCCAATTATTTGAGTGGTATGAAAGAAAAATATCAAAAATTGACTGATAATGATCTCAAAATAATTGCTCTTCAAAAATTGGATTTAAATAATAGTACTATGAGCGAATTACTTTGTATCTCTTTGGAAGGTATAAAAAAAGCAAAACAACGTTTAAAAAAGAAAATGGATTATTCTATATCTTTAAACGTTAATGGAGATAAAAATAAATCTAAGCATGATAATATAAGATTGGTATAGGCAGTTATCGGTGACCGTTTTTACATAAATAATAAATAGGAGTACAGAAAAAACGTTATCCTCTATATATTGGGATAACGTTTTTCATATGCTTTATGTATAATAGTCTTTATTTTAAAGCTACGGTTTTAGGTATAGCTTTACCATTGTGACATGTTTCGCAAGTTATATTTTGAATAATGCCTTCATGTTTTTCGTTAAAATATTTCTTATTGATTTTGTTGGTCATCTTCAACATAGCACGTGCGACATCCTTGTTTGGATTAGTATCGCTAGCGAAATCCATTCCTTTTTCACCATTAGGTTTTGCCGCATGGCAATGACCACATTTAACCCCTAAAGCTGCATTAAAACCACGCATTACTTTCGTCAATTCTTCATCAGAAATGTTTTTGGGAAGAACTTTTAAATTTGTAGGTTTTTCTTTGGCAGGAGGTATTTCTGGTTGTGTAAAAGCACTAATAGCAACCACCAAAGAAGCTATAGTACCTATTATTATTACTTTGTTTAATTTTAACATGCTCTTTAGATAATTTGTATAATCAAGTATACAAAAAAACTACCAATTGTCATACTAAAGTCATGTAAATTTTTGTATTTATTTTACTACATTTGACTAATCAATTTTCGGCATTGGAAATATTATGAATAGGATTTACTTACTTACGTTTTGTTTTGTTATTACATTTTTACCTGTTTTTGGTGAACTCATACCTGTGATGAATAAAACTAAATATAATTTTTTAGTTAAATTACCCTCGGATTATTCGGAATCAGGAGATAAGCAACCTATTGTTATATTTTTACATGGCAAGAGCCTCTCGGGTAAAAATTTGGAACGTGTAAAACGTTATGGCGTTTTGTATGCTGCTAAACGAGGTAAAGAAATACCTGGAATTGTCGTGGCACCACAAACAAATAATGGATGGAATCCGGATAATGTGATGGAAGTACTTGATTATGTATTGCAAGAATATAATGGTGATCCTTCGCGTGTTTATATTTGTGGTATGAGTATGGGGGCATATGGTACTATGGATGTAGCTGGAAAATATCCTGAACGTATTTCAGCAGCGGTAGCTATCTGTGGGGGAGGTTCTCTTTCGTATGCTTGCAACTTGACAAAAGTTCCTCTTTGGATTCAACATGGTAATATGGATAGAGCAGTTCCTGCATCAGAATCAAAAAAAATCTATAATGCTATTAAATCTTGTAATCCTGATGCAGATGCTACATTGACTATTATACCGGGAGGGACACATGGTAGTGTTGAGCGTTTATTTCATCAGGATGAAATATATGAGTGGATGTTTTCACATAAGAGGCTATAAGCAAAAGTATTTCTTAATATTAAGGCATATCTTCTTTTTATAGTCATAAGGTATGTTGCATCATTTTTTTGTTGGGTTGTCGGAGCTATTATATTGGTTAATTATTATATGCAGGTAATTCTTACAAGACAAGTGGCCGCTTTGAACTTATGATTCACGCTGCATATTCAAATTGGAAATATATGATATGTTTATATAATTAAGCTACTTTAAGTTGACTATAAATATAATCTCCTAAAAGGTTCGTTTTGGGACTGAAAATTAGACTTATTCTATCTAGTTTAAATATACTGTTCATAAAACATTAGCATCTTCAAAGACGGTTTGGAGATGCTATTTTGTCACATAATATTAACACAATTAAGTGTTTTATCCTCGAATATATTTGGATTGATATTTAGCCTTTTAAATTGATCTATTTAAAAGGTATTTTTATTTTAATCTATAAATCCGTAAGAGTTTTAGCATAGGCGTGCTAAATTGATTAAAATAATAATCATACCCATAAAGCATTAAATGGATTAAGTCGTGCATATCCTTTAATCAAGCTATACTTTATTAATCCGTATTTATATGGTGGATCAACCTTTGATTAGGGAAGCCTACCGTACAATGTAGATACACAATATCATAATAATTACCATAAAGATAAATGTTGAAGCATTAATTTGAAATTTAACTTTCTGATAACGAATGTAGAAGAAGTTTATCTCTGTTTTAAGTTTATATTTTTAATTATTATTGGTATATTTGCATCACCAAAACGGAAGAGAATAACGCTCCAAGTTACGGTAAAAGCATTCCTAGCTCAATTGGATAGAGCGTCTGACTACGGATCAGAAGGTTAGGGGTTCGACTCCCTTGGAGTGCACAAATGAAAGCTTCTCATTCGAGAAGCTTTTTTTTTACATTAAATCTCTTACTGCATTAAGCACAAAAGTTAGGCTACAGTTAAAGCCTATTCTAATTTTAGTAAATAGCTTATTTGAGCGCTAACGAGGATAATTAATGTTAAACATTACCATACATACCAGCAGAAGAGTTATTATCTTCATCAGATATCCAAACAGTATTAATAATATTGAACTTGTTGTCCACACTAATCTTTTTGACTAATATCATGACATCACTCACGCTATTAATAAATTCTTTTTCATTCGAAAATGTTACCCAAAAGGATATATCTAAAGTGAAGTTACCATCGACGCCAATAGATTTTACAAGGAATATTATCTCTTCACTAGCGACAAAGTTCTTAACGTTTTTTAAACTATTATTGAATAGTTTACGTAATTCATCAATATCAAAGTAAGATTCGATATCAGCTTGAAAACGAATAACACGCTTGTTTAATGTTGTATAATTTATAAAGACACCGCTATATATCAATTGATTCGAGATATAGACGATTTGTCCTGACTTATTGGTCATCCATGTGGTCAAAAGGCCGACTTTTAATACCTTACCAAAATGACCATCTATTTGTATCCAGTCATTTACAACATAAGGCTTCTCAAAGAATAGCAGTAACCCTGAAAATGCATTGGAGGCAATATCTTTCAGTGCAAACCCAGCTATAATTCCGACAATACCTGCGCCAGCAAGCAATTTCACAAAATACTGCTCTAAGCCTATTACCTGAAGGAATAGATAATAACCAATTAACAGGAAAAAATAGTATATGATCCCTGATAGGATACTTTGAAGATCTTTGTGCTTGGACAGCACTTTAGAATTTATTTTATAGGCTAGATGTTTCGTTAATTTACCTATTATATAAAATATAAGTAATATAGATAGCCCTAAGACTAGCTTTGCTAAAAAGGCTTTGAAATCAATTTCCCAATTATCTAATATATCGATTATAGATTTTATCACGTTGGTTTTATATTTATAGTGTTTGTTTTTTAATATGTGATATCTTCTATTGGGAAACAATAATATGTGTCAATTTGTTTTCATTCCATAGATATATTCCTATTTACATAAAAATAATTACCTTATATTTTTTTGTTTATGTATTTTACTTAGTTGTTAGTGCGATATGGTAATAGTTATTATTGGTTCTCCGTCATATTTTATTGATTTTTTTAGGAGTATTAGCTATTTGTAATTTGTTAAACAAGTATCGTATTGTCTTGTTTTCAGTACTTGTATGTCATTATTTAAAATCATTAAATCTTTTTAGTATTTTGTGGAACTATTTATAGATATAATATATGTTTAATAAAAAACAATGGATGACCGCTATGATGTTATTTTCTACTACAGTAGCAGTAAGTCAGATGAAGGTGCGTGAGGAACTTCCCGAAAAGTATAAATGGAATTTGACTGACCTATACAGTTCAGATGCTTCGTGGAAGCAAGAGAAAGATAGGCTTCAAGTGGATATGCAGCAAATTGCAGCATATAAAGGTAAGTTGACACAATCGTCCTCTATGCTATTGGAGGCTTTGGAACTTAACAACAAGATTGTGAAAGATATGGTACGTTTATCATCTTATGCTTCGATGAAGTCAGATCAAGATACACGTGTCACAAAATACGCAGGAATGAAACAAGAGTTGCAACAGCTATTTTCAGCTTATGGTGCGTTAACGTCTTATATTGAGCCTGAATTATTGCTGCTGCAAGAAGAACAAATAGATACTTTTATAGCAGAAGAGAAAGCGTTGGCCACCTACAAATTTTACCTCAGTGATTTATTGCGTAAGCGTGCACATACTGGTTCGGAAGAGGTAGAAAAAGTGTTGGCTTATTCCTCATTGATGTCCGGAAATGCAGCTACTATTTTTAGTACTTTTTCTAACGCTGAATTTCCACATGCTGTTATTGATATAAATGGTCAGCCGGTAACTTTAAATGCTGCAAATTTTGCGCTGTATAGAGCAAGTGAAGATAGAGAAATACGTAGTAAAGTATTTGAAGCTTATTTTAATCAGTTGAATAAGTTCCAACGTACTTTTGGTACGCAATTGTATGGTAATATCAATGCGGCATTGTTTACGACAAAAGCACGTAATTATAATAGTACGTTAGAGCGTGCATTAGATGCAGGTAATATCCCTACTGAAGTTTTCCATAATTTGATTAAAAATGTTAATGGCAACCTGGAAACTTTTCACCGTTATCTTAATTTGCGTAAGCGTATGATGGGGGTAGATACCTTGCATTATTACGATCTGTATGCTCCATTGGTCGAAAAAGTAGATTTAGCCTATACCGTTGATGAGTCTGTAGATAATATTTTAAAATCATTGAAGCCTTTAGGCCCTGATTATGTAAATGTTTCTAAAAAAGCTTTTGAGGAACGATGGATTGATATGTATCCCAATGAAGGAAAAAGATCGGGCGCTTATTCTAATGGTTCTGCCTATGATGTGCATCCGTATATATTGATGAATTATAATGGAAAGTACAATGACATGTCTACATTGACCCATGAATTGGGACATACTATGCATTCGTACTTAACCAATAAAAAGCAACATTTTGCAAATGCTAATTACTCCATCTTTGTAGCGGAGGTAGCTTCCACATTGAATGAGGAATTGTTAAACGATTATATGTTGCAACAAATCAAAGATGACAAGACCAAATTAGCAATATTAGGTAACTATTTGGAAGGAGCGAAGGGTACCTTGTTTCGTCAGACGCAGTTCGCAGAATTTGAAGCTATGATTCATGATAAAGTGAGCAAAGGAGAAGCTTTGACAGGCGAGGATTTTGACAAAATGTACTTAGCACTGACCCGTAAATATTATGGACATGACAAGAATGTGTGTATCGTAGATGATAATGTAAAATCAGAATGGTCATATATACCGCATTTCTATTATAACTTCTATGTTTACCAATATGCTACTTCCTTCACAGCATCTACTGCTTTGTCAGAAAAAGTATTAAAAGGAACTGATCTTGATCGTAAGAGATATTTAGATTTTTTAGCTTCAGGTAGTACAAAATACCCTGTAGAACTTCTTGTAGACGCAGGCGTTGATATGAATACTTCAGAGCCTTTTGATTTGACAATAGCTAAGATCAATGAAGTAATGACAGAGATGGAAGCTATCCTTACTCGCATGGGTAAATAATAATAAAAGTAATTATCCTAAATAACAAAAGCCGTATCACTACGGCTTTTGTTATTTAGGATAAAATATAATCAGTTGCAGAATACTATTTCCTACAGGATTAAATATTAACCTTTCTTTTTCTTCATGGTCATTTTAGCCTTTGTGCCACCGCCATAATTGTATGTTTTGCTATTACTTTCTTTCTTCTTGTGAAAAGCACCACCTCTTGTATCGTCTTCTTTATTCTTATCCTTTGCTGACGTTGAAGCTTGAAAGATTATCAAATCTTCGGGCAATGGAATTGTTGGAATCTTCTTACCTAACGATTGCTCAATTTTTTTTACTTCGGGAAGTTCGATATCGGTTGCAAAAGTTATCGAGATAACATCATCATCATTTGATGACGCTAAATTGTATTGTATAAAACGATCCTTATTTTCCGGAATTTCAAAATGGAAAATAAAAGGAATACCGCTAGTATCTACATCATCGGATCCTTCGTGTGCTACTATTAATACACGGCACGCTGGCATTTTCTTGAATATGTTGATGTCAGTTATGCCTTCTTCATCATGGAAGAATGGATTTAATAAGGTTACTTCACCTTTTTTAGCATGTAAGCTTTCACTTAATTTCTGCGCTGTCAATCTA
Organism: Sphingobacterium rhinopitheci; assembly: GCF_022627575.1. Lineage (GTDB taxonomy): Bacteria > Bacteroidota > Bacteroidia > Sphingobacteriales > Sphingobacteriaceae > Sphingobacterium > Sphingobacterium rhinopitheci. The sequence goes on along the minus strand of NZ_JADEYQ010000012.1, from coordinate 24,194 downwards.
CTATTAACAAATACCACTACCTTGTCAAATACTTCATCATCACGCAGTAGTAGATTCAATAAATTGATCTTCGTTGTAAAATTAGGAACTTGGTATAACATTAAGTCATGTGTATCAAGTACTGTTTCACCTAATTCTTCTACTTCTATAACGGTAGCCATTGGCATGAATGGATCAATCATTAAATGTAATTTTTCATGCTCCACTGTGCTAAAAGCTAAGTATTGAACTTTCCCACAGCTTTGTGCCAACTCTCTAACGGTTGTTTGCATACCCTGTTTAATGATCTCTTCAGCATCATCAATAATAAATGTCTGAATACGATTCAAGTTAAGGCCAAGCTTTAAATATACGGCACGGGCACGATTTGGTGTTGCTACAACGATATCGACACCACGGACCAATGCTTCGATCTCTTCTTCCATACTTCCACTTGCTTTAAGGCCCATTATATATAGGTCTTTATTGCCACTGATGGTATAAAAGCGATCTACTATTTCATTAATACGTTCTTCATTAGGTGCTAGCACTAAAACTTTTGGAGCTTCATCTTCTGTATATTTTAGACGCATTAATACACCTAGTACGTAAGTAGTAGTTTTGCCGGCACCTTCAGGGGCAATTCCAATAAGGTTATGACCGCCGACGATACGTGAAAGTGCTTTATTTTGTATTTCTTTTGCTGTAAAATATCCTAATTCATTCATATTTGAATGAAGACGCTTGCTAAGTTTCAATTTCTCTAATGACACTGGATGACTTTTATATGTATTTTAAAACGCAAATGTAACTAAAATAAAATAGAGCTAAGGCATAAGAGAGCATTCAGAATCTAATTAGATAAGAATATATATACCCAAAATGCCTTATTTTGATCTAATTCCTTATATTATTATCTTGTTAATGCAAAATAAATAACATAAAACCACCCAAATATACCGTGCAATATTGCCCAAAGAATGGATTTATTCCTGTCCCATGAAGCTACAATGGCTATTGCTGATCCTATACCTATACCCGATTGGGTAAATGTTTGTGTAGTAGAACTGCTAAATTCTTGACCGAAAACTGTTGTAGTAATCGATAGAAAAATAACTACTAAGATATGTTTGTTCATAATCGAATGTGTTTTACAATAATTATAACATAATTAATAAAGGTTTGTTTTTCGCTATTTGAATTACATATTTTTAATGCTGCATTGTCATCACAATCTTTCAATTAGTAGGAGGCTATTTATTATTCGTTTTTAACCGTACGTATTGCTCTTGTAAAGGTTTACTATGCATGCTAAGAATATGAACTTAATTAATCAAACTATTTGTATAAATATTATCTATTGTTGGGTCTATGAATCTCATTAATATATTCTTTAGGTAGAAATACTTATTGTTTTATAGATATAATTTCGTTAATTAGGTCTTAATTATCAATTTAATAACGCTAAATTAAAATGTACAACAAAAAAGTATCTATGAAAAATATAGCACAGGAACTGGGGGTTTCTGTTGCCTTGGTTTCATATGTACTTAACGGCAAATTCATAAATAGAATTAATATACACACTGCTGATCGCATACGTACATTGGCTATAAAGTATAATTATACACCTAATCAAATTGCTCAAAGTTTAAAAACCAATAAAACGTATACTTTGGGATTGATTGTAGCTGATATTTCTAATATTTTTTCTTCAGAACTGGCTCAATACATTGAAATGGAAGCGCATAATCAAGGTTATAACGTCATATTTGCTAGCGCTTATGAGGATGCAATGCGATTTAAGTCCATTGTTGAGGTTTTCGTTGCTAAGCAGTTAGACGGATTAATTTTAGCGGTACCCGCAGAAGCTGATGTATATCTAGATATTGTCGAACGTTCAGGAATCCCTTACGTTATTATGGATAGGGAGTTTACCTCTATTGATCCTCATAAGTTCATAAATATTGATAATTATGCTGCTTCAGCAGAGGTTGTCACACATCTTTTTGAATCAGGGTTTAAAAGACCTGCTGCTATTACCCTTCAATCCAGTTTAAAGCATCTGAATGACCGTAATCTAGGATTTGTAGAATCTGTAAATAAACGCTATAATAGCGAATTTTTTCTGTACGAAATTCCAGAAAAGAGATTGATAGATAGTATAGAACAAATCATTATGCATGCCATTGAACAGGACAAAGTAGATGTTTTATACTTTTTAACCAATAGAATTGCTATGGCAGGCTTAGCCGTATTATCTAAACATAATATTGAGGTACCAGATCAAGTTGGTGTAGTTTGTTTTGATCAAGCGGATGCATATACTGTTTTTAAAACGCCATTGACATATGTTAAGCAACCAATAGCAGAAATGAGTAAAGAAGCTGTAACACAAATTTTGAATCCCAATTATGTTAAAAATAAGAATAAATTTAGTACCCAATTGGTGATTCAAAAATCTACGCTCTTAAATTATTCTTATTAATAGTTTAGGCAGGGAATTTTTAAATTTGTTGAAGTGGTTTAAACGGTTAAACATTTTTCATATATTTGAGTTAGACCAATTATAAAAATATATGAACCGATCGTTCAAAAGTAGTACAATACCTGTATTATTTGATTCCTATACATCCGTGCTGGATGCTGGTTGTCCTATTACTATATTATATATATGCCTATGCTAAAGCTTCGTCATATCAAAAAATATTTTGCTGGAGTAAAAGCTTTAGAAGATGTAAATCTGGAGGTTACTTCTGGTGAGATCCATGCTTTGTTGGGAGAGAATGGAGCGGGTAAATCTACTTTGATGAAAGTAATTTCTGGTGCGCATTTAGCTGATGAAGGTGAAATAATATTCGAAAATAAACCGCTACTAAAAACTTCACCCTCCATATCTAAATCTTTAGGAATAAGTATTATATATCAAGAGTTTTCTTTGGTGGAAGATCTTTCTGTGGCCGAGAATATATATCTCGGTAAAGGTTCTTCTATGAAATGGTTGAACTGGAACCACATTAATAAATCCGCTGAAGTATTGTTACATTCCCTGGGTTTTCAAATTAATGTACGTCAAAAGGTGGCTAAGCTAAGTATTGCGGAACAGCAAATCGTGGAAATTGCTAAAGCTTTATCGTCAGATGTTAAGTTATTAATCCTTGATGAACCTTCAGCAGTTTTGGGAACTGCTGAGTTAGCCAAACTTTTTGTTTTATTAAGAAGTTTGAGGGACAGAGGGGTAGCTATCATTTATATATCTCATCACTTGGATGAGCTATTGGAGTTAACGGACAGAATTACTGTTTTGAAAGACGGTCGTTCTGTAGAAACCGTATTTACCAAAGATATATCCAAAGATGATTTGGTTACTTTGATGATAGGCCGTTCTATTTCTCAAATGTATCCCCAAAAACGGTATACTGCCTTGGATGGAAAACAGATTCAAATTAATAACCTACAAACAGTTATGTCAGTAGAACCAATATCCTTAATATTGAATAAAGGGGAGATTCTAGGTATTGGTGGCTTGGTTGGGGCAGGGCGTACCGAAATATTGGATAGTCTTTTTGGTAATTATAATAATAGGGCAGAAATAATTATAGATAATAAAAAAATGGTCTTACGTCATCCAAAAGGTATGATAGAAGGCGGCTGGGGGATGGTACCTGAGGATAGAAAGCGATTAGGTGGGATTTTGCCAATGTCTATAAAAGAAAATATAAGCCTAACTAATTTGGGGAAGATTTCAAACCGTTGGGGATTTATCAATCTCCGTAAAGAAAAAGAAATTGTTCTACAACTTATTCAAAAATTACAGATTAAAATAGGGTCTATGGATGATCCGTTAGCATCATTGTCGGGAGGGAATCAACAAAAAGTAATTTTGGCCAAGTGGCTTAATGTTGCTCCTCAAGTTTTGCTTGTAGATGAACCTACACGTGGTGTTGATGTAGGTGCCAGAGCAGAGATATATACGATTATCCAGGAGTTAGCTGATCAAGGAGTTTATATATTGATGGTTTCCTCGGATATGGATGAATTAATGGGATTGTCAGATCGTATTGTTATTGTCCGTAAGGGACAATTAATTGGAGAACTTCAAAAATCCGATTTTTCGGAAGAAATTATTTTAAGAATGGCTTTAGGAGCTAATTAATAGAATTGTAATGAAAGAAAAATTATTAAAAAATAACACACTAATTATATTTTTACTGCTGCTGATTGGCTCTAGCTTAGTTTCTGATTCTTTTTTGTCAGGCAATAATTTACAAAATTTATTGCGTCAAGTAGCTCCAATAGGATTAGTATCGATTGGTATGTTTTTGGTAATATTGACAGGTGGAATCGATCTTTCTGTAGGTTCAATATTAGCGTTTATAGGTGTTGCTTTTGCTATATTGTCTTATGAAGTATATTTTGCTGCCGCCATTGCTATAGTATTGCTTTTAGGGATTGGTATTGGCGCTATTTCAGGCTACCTTGTTGCTTATCAACGAATGGCACCATTTATTGCGACATTAGCCTTAATGACGATCGTACGTGGAGCAGGATTTTTAGCTTCAAAAGGAGCTCCTATCTCTGTAGGTGAACATTCCGCTGCTATTATGTATTTGGGAACGGGGAGTATATTTGGAATTCCTGTGTCTGCACTGCTATTCTTTGGGTTGTTTATTGCTGTTTTTGTTTTACTGAAGTACCATGTGGTCGGTAGACATATTATCGCTATAGGTTCTAATGAAGAAGCGGTACGATTATCGGGGATTTCGGTGGAGCGTACAAAATGCTTAGTATATATTATTTCGGGTTTTTTGACAGCACTAGCCGCCTTAATGGTAGTGGGAAGAACAGGCGTAGGATCTCCTAATATTGGAATTGGTATGGAGTTGGATGCCATTGCAGCGGTAGTTATTGGAGGTACTTCTCTCGCTGGTGGGCGTGGATCAGTATTTTTTACTTTATTAGGGGTATTTATATTAGGTATGATCGGCAACATAATGAATTTACTTGATGTAACTGCTTATCTGCAACAACTTATCAAAGGGATTATTATCATATTAGCCGTTTTATTCCAAAAAAGATCAATATAATTAAAGATGGATATACTTTCAAAAGATAATTGTTATCTGCTTCCCAAAGAGGTCATCATTCCAAATTTCAGACATTCTAAATCTCAAATTGTGCATATTGGTATTGGTGGTTTTCATCGTTCACATCAAGCGTATGCGATCAGCAGATTATTGGAAATTGATCCTGTCAATAGTGCCAATTGGAAAATAACAGGTGTTGGTTTGATGCCTAATGACAAATCATTGGTGCACAATTTTCGCCAGCAACAAGGGATATATTGTTTACGAACGGTAGCAGCAGATCAATCGGAAGAAGTACGCGTTATTGATGCTATAGCTGAAATGCTTCATGCTGAAGAGGATGCTGAAGCTATCATTGATAGAATAGCAGATCAACAAACTAAAGTAATTAGCTTTACTATTACTGAAGGTGGGTATATGGTTGATTTTGAAAAACAGGAATTTAAGATTCACGATGATCGTATTCAACAGGATCTTCGACACAAAGAGAACCCGCAAACGGTATTCGGTTTTTTAGCTAAAGGATTGCGGCGTAGGTGCGATCAGAATGGCCCAGCAATTATATTGTTATCTTGTGATAATATTTTAGGAAATGGTAATATTCTTAAGTTAGCAGTGTTAAGTTTTCTACAGGAATATGATCCTGAACTTAAAGATTGGGCAAATCAAAATATAGAATTTCCCAACAGTATGGTAGATCGTATAACACCAGTACCTAATGCCATAGATAGGGAATTATTTTATCAACAATATGGGCTGAATGACAACTGTTTAGTTGTTGCTGAGGATTATTTTCAATGGATTATAGAGAAACACGTTGGCGATCCAAATTTTCCTGCTCTTCAAAAAATAGGCGTAGAGTTTGTCGCTGATGTATCAGCATATGAAGCCATGAAACTCGGAATACTCAATGCCGGACATACTCTAGTAGGCCTTTTAGGGGATTATTACGGTTATGAAACTATACATACTGCAGTAAATGACCCCGTTATTGTATCGCTATTTAATCGATTTGTAAAATTAGAAGTTATCCCCCAACTAGCATATTTACCTAATGTAGATTATGAAACTTATTTTGAACAAGTAAAAACACGATTTTCTAACGCTATGATAAACGATAGTACTGCTCGTATTATCTCTGGTTCATCGGACAAATTTCCTAAATTTGTTCTGCCTATTATACTAAAGCAACTAAAGAGGAAGGAACCAGCCTTAGAATATTCCGCAATAATCGTTGCCGCTTGGTGGGCGTACCTCAATAAGGAAAAACATAAAAATAATATGGCCAATGTTCAGGATCAATTAAAATCTATCTGGATAGATATGTTTGCGGATGAATCTTTTTCTATCGATCATTTTATTGGATACAAGCCTGTTTTTGGTAATTTAAAGGAAGTGCCTAAATTTTATCAATTATACAAGAACGCTATAATAAGTTTTCAAAAGGGGGACTTTTTCACTTATTATAAAACTTTATAACCCATAAATAATCCTTATTATGAATAAAAATGTAGTATGTTATGGCGAAGTTCTATGGGATCTTCTTCCGCAAGGTGCTCGTGTTGGTGGTGCTCCTCTTAATGTTTGTTATCACTTGAATAAACAAGGTGTCAATAGTAAGATAATATCACAAGTAGGCAATGACGTCTTAGGTAATGATTTATTACAAGCGATTAAAGACTTAGAAATAGATCCTGTATTTTGTGCTGTTAGCTCCGAGTATCCAACATCTAGAGTAGATGTTGAACTGGATGACGCTGGTAAGCCTACTTATACAATCGTAGAAAATGTAGCTTGGGATTATATACCTTTTGATAATACTGTTGCTGCCGAAATTAGCAATAGTGATGCTTTTATATTCGGTAGTTTGGTGCTACGTAATCCTATTTCAATGCAGACCCTAAGATCTTATTTGAATTATAGTAATTATGTAGTTATGGATGTTAATTTACGCGCACCATTTTATGATGTAGATATTTTAAAAGAATTTCTGAGCTACGTGGATTGCCTCAAAATTAATGATGATGAACTTCTGCTATTGGGTAAATGGCTGGGCGCTTTGGATCTTACAGAATCTAACTGTTTGACGGCGATCCTAAATGCTTATCCCAAAATCAAAGAAATTATATTAACAAAAGGTGCAAATGGATCCTTGTATTATTCTAATGGTGAGCATTTTATTGTTAGTGCATATGCAATTGATGTACAAGATACTGTGGGTGCTGGTGATGCTTTCTTAGCGGGTTTCTTGGCCCATAAACTGAATGATGAAGCGATAGAATTTGCGCTGGAATTTGCCACGCTGTTATCTGCTTTTGTCGCTTCCAAAGATGGAGCATGTCCATTATATACCTATCTGGATTTAATAAATTTTAAAAATCAACATAGAAAAGTATTATAAATACAGTTAGTTATAAAAGTTTTATAGTGCATCATTACTGGGGGATGTATTGATGCACAAAGACTTGAAGTTATTTGATTATTTATCAATGATATAATTATGGATTATTAGCCCTTTGTAGCATTATGAAATGTGCATGTAAGCTCTTGTTGAGGACCCATTACTCTTTAATCTAGGCTATTTCGTTTTTCATTAGGACTTAATTTTCTCCTTGTTAAAACATAAGTCTATGTTTTTTGTAGATAATTTTAACAATAAATATTTAGTTTTAATATTTATTGTTAAAAATAATATTAACTTGAAGTACTATTACTAAACATATGATTAAATACATCTCTATAAGGATAACCGTTGTTTTCGTTTTTTTAGCTTCCTTTTTAGTTGGCTTTTCGCAAGAGTTAGCCTCGGATAGTACGGATAGACTCACAAATCAGTCTAATGAATTACTAAAGTTAGTAGAGCTACAAAGAAAAGATTCTATAAAACGGGTGGAACTTGAGAATAGATTTGTAAATGAAGATGTTAAAAGTACCAAAGAATATAAAGAACTTTATAAGGAAATAGAGTTATTAAAGAATAAAGATTCTATTCTCAGGGAACGTAGAATACAAAAGGTAGATTCCCTCAAACTCCTTAATAAGGGCGTGCCTGTCAATCCTTTTGACAGCACTTTGTTTTCTATTTATACCAATATTGGAAGCTTTTCTGCTTCTGATCGTGCAAAAGTAATTAATGAGCGGATATTAATTCTTACGGCTGATTTGAAATTTAATCCTGATTCGTTGATATTGACTGAAGATGAATCGGGTAAAATTATTAGATGGAATGACTTAATGGTAATGACCATTAATGATAATGATGCCATCTGGATGAATATGGATAAAGATGAATTGGCACAACAATATTTAACCACCATCAAGGATAGTATAACCCAATATAGAAAGGATAATAGCCTTAAAGAATTATTAATTGATTTCTCATTAGCTTTTTTAATTGTATTCGTATTAGTATTACTAATCATCGGCCTTAATAGGTTGTTCACCTCACTGAAATTTAAAATCCTAAAGGATAGAACGAGAAAGTTTAATGGAATTTATATTAAAAATTATGAACTCATATCCGGCAAGCAAATAATAAGATTTCTTTGGGCTATAGCAGATTTTATAAAATGGCTAACGATACTAATTGTAGTATATCTTGCATTGCCTTTATTATTTAATCTTTTTCCTGCAACGGAAGGTTATGCACCCATATTGATAGATTACTTTATTAAACCTTTGAAAAAAATAGGGGCAGCAATAGTAGCTAGTGTTCCTAATATGATCACGATCGTAATCATCATCGTTATATTTAAATACACGCTACGGTTATTGAATTATTTTGCCAATGAAATTCATAAGGGTGAATTAGCAATTAATGGCTTTTATAAGGAGTGGGCCATGCCTACTTATCATATCTTAAAGGTCTTACTTTTAGCCTTTATGCTAATAGTTATATTCCCGTATCTGCCGGGTTCTGAATCTCCGATATTCAAAGGTGTTTCTGTATTTATAGGGGTTATATTTACTTTTGGATCCACTGGAGCAATAAGCAATATCGTTGCCGGATTGGTATTGACTTATATGCGCTCTTTTTCCATCGGAGATCGAATCAAAATAGGTGATGTAGTGGGTGATGTGATCGAGAAAAATCTTTTGGTAACACGAATAAGAACTATTAAAAATGAGGTGATTTCTGTACCTAACTCGCAAGTGATGAATAGTCATACCACAAATTATAGCATGGATGATCTCGGTAATGGGCTTATTGTTCATGCTGAGATTACGATTAGTTATGACACACCATGGCAAAAAGTACATGAACTAGCAAAGCAGGCAGCCCTAAATGTGGAATACATTGAAAAAACACCAGAGCCTTTTGTTTTTCAATTGACACTGAATGAGTTTTATGTGACCTATCAAATTAATGCCTATACAAAGAAACCGAATTTACAAGCTATTATCTATTCAGAGTTGAATAAACAAATATTGGATGTTTTTCATGGTGCTGATATTGAGCTTTTATCGTTTCATTATAGCGCTTGGCGTGATGGTTCAGAAGCTAGAATACCTAAAAAATAATAATGTCTTTCGGGTTAGTTTCCTTTAAATTGTTTAAAAGATATATCTTAGCGCCATGATTACCATATATCATAATCCGCAGTGTAGTAAAAGTCGTGCTGCGTTAGCGGTACTAGAATCTAGTAAGCAAAAATATGTTGTTCAAGAGTATCTTATTCAGTCATTTACAGTAGACGAATTGAAGCAAATAATTAGCTTGTTGAATATAACACCTTTAGCATTGATACGTAAAAGTGAGCCTATTTTTATAGAACGATTTTTAGACAAAGATTATACCGATGACGAATGGTTAACTATTATGGTTGAATATCCAATATTGATAGAACGACCTATAGTCATAAAAAATGGTCGAGCTACAATAGGTCGACCAGTTGAAAATATTGTGGAGTTATTAGCTTCTAAATAGAAAATTTGACCCCAGCATAGTAATTTCGTGTAGGTGCGGCATTGAAATATCGCCCTCCAAAAGCATTGATATCATTACCCAAGCTATATTTTTCATTTAGGAGATTATCAACACCGAAATACAACTGTAAGCCTACTGTTGTACACAGCTTTGTATCCCATGTCATTTTTGCTTGTACAAGATTATATTTTTTAGCAAATACTGTATTGGCATCATTTAATGGCGATGAAGATGTATAGTTGTGATATAAATTTAAATGTAATGATTCAGGCAGTGCTATACGAATCGAATTACTCAACACCCAATTTGGCACAGCCGTAATTTTTTTCCCTTCAAGGTCTTCGTTGTTTACGTCATAGTGACCAAATCTATAATGGTTGTAAGCTACTGCACCTTGATAATTGACCGATTTTATATAGGATGAATGGATCGGAATATATAACCATAATGTACTTTCTAATCCTTTCTGGTTCATTTCTCCAACATTAGAATAGTACTCTTGACCAGCATCATTAACCTGCCTAAGAATTCCGTTTTTCATCTGATAGGAGTATGCTGCAATATCAAAAATTAAGTGTTGATTGTTTGTCTTAACTTTATAACCTACTTCATAGTTATTGCCTTTTTCTGCCTGCAATGCAGTATTTATTATATTATCCGAAGAGCGCACCTCTGACAACGTAGGTGTAGAATAGCCTTTGGCATAGGAAATACGCCAAGCCATATTGCGCCATTCATAGTTGGTTGCTATACGAGGCATCCATTCTGAATCGAATTTTATAGTACCTTTTTCTTGCGTAGGGAAGTATTTTTCAAAATCTATTTTATTTAGATTTAAGCCAACAGAACCTTCAATATTCCAATTCTTTAGAATTTCAAATTGGGCCCTATAAAATGCAGTTAATGTTTGATTATCCAAATCATCTTCAGCCTGCAATTGCGTAGGTTTACCCTTATCATTGTCATAATTATGGATTTTGTTCCATCCCAATGTACCTTCAGCACCTATTTGCATTTGTAGATTTCTACCTGCGATTTCTTTGTTCCACGACAAAAATGTGCGTAGCCCTAGGTTTGATTCCTTGCGTACTTCGTAATTGGTAATAAAGGGATTCTTAAAATTTGTGGTTGAGCCATAAATCGAAATATCATGAGTAAGATGCTCACTTAGTTTTTTCGTATGTGCTAATGCTCCGAAAAACGTCTTGTTATAGATCGCCGCTTTTTGTGCTACCGCACTTGGGTTTGGGCCTGCGGCAGGTCTAGCTTGTCGTGGGTTATCATCATATTGCTGCTGTGTCAAGCCTCCCGGAGTTTGATATGCTAAATCGGTATACATGGCATACAGACGAACCTGGCTTGTAGGATTATAATTCCATAGATGCGCCGTTTGAAAAGCTTTTTTGTTCAGCCCCGAATTTTCACGATATCCATCCGAACGGGTGAAGGATTGATTAAATGAAAATTGATACTTTTCATTTACTTTACGTTGAATCCCCAGCTGCTGCGCAAATAATCCATAAGATCCACCCAATAGATTTAGCTCTATCTTATCTTCCACTACTCCAAATCCCTTGGGCTGCATTTTGATGATACCACCTGAATTAGCACCATAAAGTGAGCCATCTGGCCCCTTTATTATATCTACTTGATGGATAAAAGAAGGATCTATTAAATTGAGGTAGGTATTGCCTGCGGCATCTGTCAATGGAAATTCATCAATATATATTTTCGTATTACGAATACCAAAGGGTGAACGGATCAAGCTACCTCTCATAGCTAGGCGGTAGGAGCCAGGTGAACGTTCTTCCATCCGAACGCCAGCTATTGTATTCATCGCACTCAATAGCGTCGACGGTTGCTGCTGTTGTAGGGATGCTTCATTAAGTGTATGCAATGAAGAGGAAACAGATAATAAGGATTGCTTCGCAAAATGAACTTTGAGCTCGACGGGTTGTAAAGCGACTACGCTATCTTTAGATGCTTGTCCGAAAGATACAAAAGGAATAGCTAATAATAAGGTGGTTATATTATTTTTCATTATATAATTTAGGCTGTATGAATCTAAAATGCTTCATTCAGACCCAAAAATAAACCTTTCTGACCAAACTTTCCAAATGCATAATCAATACATAAGTTGGTTCTTGTTAATTTATTGAATAATACCCGAAGTCCGGCACCACCTGCAGGCTGCCAATACTTGAATAATTTGGTCCCCAAATTATCATTTACTGTCTGTATATTTCCAAATACAACACCGCTTAAAAATTGATTCCGCAGAATTGGGAATCGATATTCCAACTCGGCATATGCGTATGATTTACCTTTAAAATAACCATTTGTATAACCTCTACCACTACGTGAATACGGATCTTTTCCAGTACCTGGTAAGTCTAAGTAAGGGATATTACCGCTAAGATTGTATGATCCATAATACCAAAAGGCTAGCACATGATTCGGGCGAACGGTAGACAATGGAAAATATTGGCGATAATCTGTCAACAACTGCAAAGCATCTTGAGAACTACCCATCCAGGACTGGTTTGCACGAAGTACAACATCTGTATATATACCTTTATATGCGCTATTGGGATTGTCTCTGGTCATGTATTGAATGTTAAACATCAATCCATTGCTGTTATTCCTAGAAGCATCAAAACCATGATCATTGCTATAGATTTGATTTGGGGGATTATCGATAGCTGTTAATGTTCTTATATTTCTCTTTAAGTCGAAATAAAAGCCTGCTCCTAGAAACATTCCTGGAGCTACTTTTTTATAAACACGTTCATTAAATCCATATAATGTGTACTCATTTATATAACGTTCTCTATCCGGATTATTCATTACCTCATCATCAGGATTAGTCGTTTCTATGCGATGGCCTATTCCCATACCATAATCTAAGCCTACTAATTTGGCGGCCAATAAACTACCTTTAAAATTCCATTTATTTTCACTTGTGTAGGTGTCATGAAATAAATAACCAACCATAATTCCTTTTGTAGTGTAGTTAGCTGCCGTCGCAAATACGGACATACTGGTATTCTTCTTGTCACCAAAATATAAACCTCCTACAGCCTTTACACCGATCTGAAAACCAATACTAGGATTGTAATTCACATTTGGTAAATAGGAAATTGCCGATCTTTTTTTTTGTATAGAATCTTTTCTATTTTTTTTGAAGGGATTGATATCTTTAAAACCATCAACAATATCATATAATTCTATATTATTGCTTTTTAAACTATCTTTTTTTATCCTTTTAAATATAGAATCTGTCTTTACATCATGTTCTATCTGCTGCGCATAGATGCTAGTAGACAATGACATTATTACAAATAGCCCCCAAAATGATTTCATATTTTCATATTAAATAGACAGCAAATCTACAGATAACTACTGGTATTACATTTATTATAATTTCAACTCAATGCTTTTTTTTGTAAATTTGGCGTAATATTTACCTATTATTTTAAGGAATGGTTATTTCACATCAAATATTCGGAAGTAAAGGAGCATTTGTTGCTAAGGAAAACAATATAAAAATAGGAGAAATGACCTATTCTAAGCTCGGTGATGACAAGATAATAATAGATCATACCCAAGTAGGCGTGGACCAAAAAGGTAAAGGAATTGGTATGCTTTTGTTAGATAAAGTCGTAGAAATGGCACGTAAAGAGCAGGTGAAAATAATTCCGTTGTGCCCCTTTGCGGCAGCTATGTTCAGAAAACATACAAATATACAAGATGTACTATCTAATTAATAGTCAATTGTCTGTTCTAAATTTGTTGTGCCTACTTTTGAACTAGCGCACCATTCAGTAATGGTTTACCAACGGCTTGCAACATCAATACATGTACAGTATTAGCACGACAGATGGAATTTTTAGCCTGTAGTGTTACGGCTTAATTGTGTGTCTAATTATCAATATCCCAAACGAAATAATTTGTTGTTGCATTTAGTTTATTATTTATCAGCTCAAAATCAAAATCAGCATAATCTACATTCGATGATTGTGTATCAGAGCAACAATAAGTACGGTCAATTTCAAATGTTATCCTAAATTTCCCTTTATCATTTTCACCATCAATATGAAAGTTTGTTGTTTTCAAATTACTAAATGTTGGTGCCCCATCTTTGTTAGTAATACGATCTAAAAGGTAATCCTTGAATGTATTTTTGGGCATCTTATTAAGATCATCGGCTATTATTTGCGGATTCTCTAGCAATTGTGCTTTACTGATATTTTCAATAGAAAAATTAAATTGATTTACTTCTTTCATAGTCATATATTTTATTACTTTGTTTGTAGTCTTTAACAAATTCTTCCATCAACAAATGTTGCTTGGTTTCCTCTATGTTTAAGTATTGAAATACTGCTTTAGCTACGATGAATTCAACATAATAGTAGGGGCTGTCCATCAATTGAAACGAAAAACTTAGGGTATTACTTCTGGTACAAATTTTAAATTTATTGGTTTTAAAGTTTTTTAAATTAATATCAGTAATTATACAAGTCAATCTTTCTTCCCATATGCCAATAAGTGTTTTTATATCGTAATAAAGAATATCTTTACAGATTTTTTTTATGCTTAATGTTGATTTTGGTAAAATTGAGCTGTGAATTTTTCCTTCGTAGCGATAACTGATGGAACTGTTTGGTTTCCAGACAAAAATATGCTTTTTGTTATATAATTCAATACTTAAGGCCTGATTGCTGATTCGTTTTTTTTCAAATACTGTAATTAATTTTTTACCATTACTTTTTAGGTATTGTTTAAGCTCATCTTCTCTCAAATCCATCGGAACTGAAAGAACATAAGTATCAGAATTCCTGCTTTCTATATAGATAGGTGTATGTGTCTTATTTAAACGTATTTCGAAGTGGTATTTATGCATATAGATGTACATATATAAAATCGTTACCTATCATTTACTAATGATTTATTAAGTTTGTTCCATTAAAACATGGTAAATATGAAAAAAATATTTCTATTGACAGCATTACTAGCTAGTTCAGGTGTATTATTTGCACAAGATTATAAAGCTATTAATCCATCATTTATGGATGTTTCTGTTCGTCCTCAAGATGACTTTTATAATTTTGTGAATGGTAATTGGATGAAAACAATTGAAATCCCTTCGGATAGGGCACGATGGGGTTCTTTCGATGAGCTGAGAGAGAATACTGATATTGCAGCATTAAATATTCTTAAAGCATCGCTAAATTCAACTTTTGAAAAGGGCTCTGATGGCCAAAAAATAGCTGACTTATATAAGTCTTATGTTGATTTTGAAACACGTAATAAAGTTGGTATTGCACCTATTGAAAATCGTTTAAATCAAATTGATAAAATAAAAACGGTTAAAGACTTAGAAGCGTATTTCGCTAAATATGGAGCCGAAGGTGCAAATCCTTTCTATGGAGGATATGTAAGTGCCCATATGAAGAATTCAGATATCAATGCGGTGTACTTAGGTGGTGGAAGTTTGGGTTTAGGTCGCTCTTATTATCAAAAAGTAGATGAAAAAAACACAGCTACTTTGGGTGATTATGCACAATATATCTCTACATTATATGGTAAAGTAGATCCTACAACAAAGGATTTAAAAGGCCCTAAAGTTGTAGCCTTTGAAAAAGAAATTGCTTCTTATTTGAAAACTGTTGAAGAGTCACGTGATGCGCAGAAGCGTTATAACCCTGTTGCCGTTAGTGATTTGAACAAGATGGTGAAAAATGTAGACGTAGCTGCATTTTTGAAAGGTGTTGGCTTTACGGCTGATACTGTCATCATTGGTGAGTTAAAATATTACCAAAATTTAGATAAAATCATCAACCAAAAGAATATTCCTGTAATCAAAGAATATTTAAAGTTTCAATTGATGAACAATGCTACTTCATATTTAACACAAGAGTTGGATGAATTATCTTTTGATTTTTATGGACGTAAACTAAAAGGTCAAAAAGAACAGCGCTCTTTGGACAAACGTGGTTTGGAGTTTGTAAATGCTAATGCAGGAGAGCTGTTAGGTAAATTGTATGTAAAAGAAAATTTCCCTGCAGAGGCAAAAGCTACCTGTGAAGAGTTAGTAGGTTACTTACGCAAATCTTTTGCGCAACACATAGAGAATTTGGAATGGATGTCTCCAGAAACTAAAGTTAAAGCTTTAGAGAAATTATCTAAGTTTAAAGTGAAAATTGGATACCCTGACCAATGGAAAGATTATTCTGAATTAGAAGTGGGCACTTCATTGTATGATAATATCAGAAATATCAGTAAGTGGTCTTTTGAAAGAAATTTAGCTAAACAAGGGAAAGCTGTAGATAAATCAGAATGGGGAATGACGCCACAAACAGTCAATGCTTATTATAGCCCATTGTACAATGAAATCGTTTTTCCTGCCGCGATTCTTCAAGCTCCATTTTATGATTATAGAGCTGATGCTGCAGTAAATTTCGGCGGTATAGGTGCTGTTATTGGTCATGAATTGTCACATGGTTTTGATGATTCAGGTTCGCAATATGATGGCGATGGTAATTTAAATAACTGGTGGAAAGAAGAAGATAAAACAAAATTTGAGCAAGCTGCAGATGCTTTGGTAGCGCAATTTGAATCCTATGAACCTGTACCAGGCGTACGTGTAAATGGTCGCTTTACTTTAGGTGAGAATATTGGTGACTTAGGAGGCTCTTCAGTAGCATTTGATGCGTTGAAAATGTACTTAAATGATAAAGGTAATCCAGGTATTATTGATGGTTTCACGCCTGAGCAACGTTTCTTCTTGTCATGGGCAACAATCTGGCGTACTAAAACAACAGATGAATTTGTGGTAAACCAAGTGAAAACTGATCCACATTCACCAGCACAATACAGAGCGTTTGGTCCTATTATTAATTTAGATGCTTTTCATGAAGCTTTTGGTACCAAAGAAGGTGATAAATTATATGTTCCTAAAGCAAAAAGAATCATAATCTGGTAAAATTAGATTATTCTTAATAGCAAAAAACCTCCATTAACAATTAGTTAGTGGAGGTTTTTTTATGGTTAAAAAGTTGTCCTTAATTTATGGTTTAATTCCTTCATTTTTATTTATTGGGTTTATCCATAAGTTGTTTAAACAACTTGTTTACATGCGATTTTATAGTTATATTTGTAACCGTTATAATAATAACTATTATATTGGAACATAAAAAAATAGCTATCGAGTTAAATAGCATAGATCTGCTAAAGCACATTCTTTTTAAAGATTATACTTTTCCAAAAGAATTAGCAGATTTAAATCTGACGCAAGAAAGAATTTTGATGACCGTCAAAAATTCAGCTCAACTACCTATGGTGACTATTGCACGCGCTATTGGCTTGGAAAAGGGCCCTTTTTCGCAGACTGTCGATAAATTAGAAGAGCTCGATCTTCTGAAGCGTATGCGTTCGACAGAAGATAAGCGGTTGGTATATCTATGTCTGACAGATAAAGGTGCAGCTATTACTGCAATAATTGAAGAAAGTATGGAAAATCACTTCAGCGAAAAAATATCGATCCTTTCTACAGTGGAAAAAGAAGATTTTTTTCATGCTTTAGCATTACTAAAGCAAACTGCAATTAATTTAATATCTAAATAATAATAATGAGTTTAATGCCCGTAAACAAGAAAGAAAGTTTAATTTATACTATTTTAATGGTCTTCGTGATGGCCGGTGTTATGACGACTTATAATATCGTTATACATCAAGGTTTAAATATAGAAAGTCTAAAAAAAGCATGGTTGATATTCCCAATTTCTGCTACTATAGCATTTATTGTAGAGTGGTTTTTAGTCAGTAAATTAGCTTTTGCATTGATAGGTAAGTTCGTGAAGAAGCAAGACCCACTTCCAAAAAAGATTTTAGTAAGTTCGTTATGTTTTGTAATACAGATGGTTGTTATAATGTCAATTGTTGGTTCTTTATTATTTAATGAAATCAATGAAAATTGGTTCTCCGAATTATTGATTACTATCGCTAGAAACTTTATTATGGCTTACCCATTACAAGTATTGGTAGCTGGTCCATTAGTAGGTTTTGTATTTAGAAAACTTTTTCCATTAGGGACTATTGTTGAACCCGCAAAATAAGAGCCATTTTTAGTGCAATAAATATATTTTATACGCTGATAGTTTTTACATTACCGTTGTATTACTTGTCATTGTATAAACTACTATAAGGTAAAGGTAATATGGTCTTGGTAAATAAATATTTAAACTTAATTTTGCGCTTGTTAGTAGGTAGTCGGGAGCAATGATATTTATATGATACTATTGTTTAAGTAATGCACTGTATGTTTCTTGCTATTAATAAATTAACTTATTGTCATGTAGATGGGTAAAAATAATTGGGTTGTTTGTGATAATTGCTTAGGGAGGGGAACCAAGAGACGTAAGCTTAGTAAAAAAGTACGTGCTAAATATGCGTCCGATTTGGCCGTATTTGAAACTGCTGAAGGCAATATTATAGAGGCTCCCATACGTCCACAAGGTCACTTATATTTTTGTAGTACCTGTGATGGTGCAGGAATCGTTAAGGCTGAAAAGTCTCTTGAAGCGGATGATAAACGCTTTCCACATGTCGCTATTATTGGTGCAGGGATAAGTGGTGTTGCATTAGCTGTAGCTTGTCAACATAGAGGGATTCCTTTTACGTTGTATGAGCGCGATGATAATTTTGAAGCACGTTCTCAAGGATATGGGCTTACTCTGCAACAAGCAAATAGAGCTATAAAGGGCTTAGGTATACAGCACTTAGATCAGGGTGTAGTTTCAACTAGACATGTCGCGTTTACAGATGCTGGTGATGTAATAGGCGAGTGGGGCACCCGAAAATGGTGTGCTGATAATATAAATAAAGTACCTAAGCGATCTAATATACATATCGCACGACAGGCACTACGTGAACAGATGATTAATCTATTGGTTGATTCGAATAAAATAAATTGGGGACACCAATTGCTGGACTATAAAACGAATGATGATAATAGCGTAGAATTATCATTTAAGGTCGGTGATATCACAAAATCATGTAAAACAGAGCTTTTAGTAGGAGCTGATGGTATTCGTAGTGCCGTACGCCGATTATTAATAGGTGAAGAGATAAAACCCTTGCGCTACCTCAATTGTGTAGTGATTTTAGGAATTTGCCCTTTAGAGAATATAACGATCAAAGATTCTCCTTTATTAGATGGCGCTACAATTTTTCAAACAGCTAATGGTAAGGAACGTATTTATGTAATGCCCTATACCGCAGATTCGGTTATGTGGCAGCTAAGTTTTCCTATGGCTGAAGTCGAAGCACAAGCGCTGCGTACTGCGGGTGCATTAGCATTAAAAGAAGAAGCTATTCGTAGGATGAAATGGCATGAACCTATACCCCAAATAATAGAAGCTACAGAATTACATCATATCTCTGGCTACCCTGTCTATGACCGTGATCTATTGACAACTGAGTTGGCTGAAAGGAATAAACCTATTACTTTAATAGGTGATGCAGCGCATCCGATGAGCCCATTCAAAGGACAAGGAGCCAATCAGGCTATTCTTGATGCATTGGCTTTAGCACGGGCTATTTATACGAAGTATCAATTTCCATTGATCTCTAAAGCGGGCATACGTGAAGATATATTAACAGATTTTGAAGCTGATATGCTATTGCGTAGTAATTTGAAAGTCAAAGATTCTGCGGATGCTGCAATTCTATTACATTCAGACTTGTTTTTTGAAGGAGGCGATCAACCTAGAGGTCGTTGTAGGAATAATACATAGATGTATTATTCCTTTGCTCATCCTTATTCATCTTCCTCGGCAAGATATACTTCGTGTACCAAGAATCTAGTGCTTTTACTTGGTAGTAACATATCTTCAATATCTTCGGAGTCAATGCTATACATCGTTTCGTGATCTACATCTAATAAAACAGAGTCGGGTATAAGCTCAAATAACGTGATACCGTTGATAATAGACAATTCCTCCACTTTTAGATAAAGTACTTCCTGAGCTTTCCAGTTATCTAAGATATCTTGTGTGAATAATAGATAGGGGTTGCGATCTTGTTCTGACATAGTGCCAAATTATAGAATTGTGGCGTTATTTACAAATTAAAACAGATTTTGTTGTTCATACCCTTAGGATGTTAAATGTATAAATGTTGTCCTGAATACAAAACAATACATCTTTCCACCATAATTGAATATTTTGGACAACAAAGTGGTTCAATTTATTCTTCACTATTAATTTTCCATGTATTCTTTTTACGTTATGGTATCATAATAAATGCATGATAGGTTATTACCACTTTTAAATACTTTAAAGCTTTCTTAACATTAAAAACTAACGAGTTTAGAGGAACTATATTACCCATTTAGGGGATTTTTTTTATCTCAAACATTATTTAAGACGCCATTCTCCTTATAATAATATCAGTTTTTTGGTATTATGGAAAGTGATTTTTCACTTGCATATTCTTTAAAAGAAAATAAATTTCTTTTAAAGTTAAACCTTTTATTGCTATTTACGTCTATAATTAAATGCAAATATTAGCTAACCATAATAGACAATTAGTAAACCAATTCTTTTTGTTTTATAAAAAATTTATAGACCTAAAATTCGGTTGTTACTGTCTATTATTCTAATAGACTTTTGAAGCTGTTTTTGATTTAAGTTGGTAATAGATAGTGAGATGTAGGTTATGTAAAGCGCTATGCTTTATAGATTGACGTTGTGATCTCTATTTCTGAATTATCCTTTTATCGACTTTTTAATGGTCTTTCTATTTGGTTCACTTGATGTAAAATTTTAAAGCACACTAGCTACAAGATAAATTATTAATCTAACGTTTATGCTAAGCTCTTTAAAGAGCTTAGTGGTAATTTTTAATTCTTCATGCTGTCAATTTTCTTGAGTTATCCGTGTTCTTGCGGTCTCATTATAATTTACTGTAGTCCGGCTAAAGGTGTTGATTTTTAAATAAAGACTAATAATAGTTCAATTTATTTTTTTAACTAACCAATATAAATTATGCGTAAAATTCTTATTTCCGTTGCTGTATCAGCCTTTTTCTTTACTACATCACTGCAAGCACAAGTTGAAAATAGTACAATTACCTCAACTAAGCCTGATGTGAATCCTGTAATTGTAGATGTCATTACCGGTAGTAGATATACCATGTATCAATTAGTGGTAAACAAAAAATTCTTAAGTATTCCTAAGTTAGGATTTTTTAGCGTCACTGAAGGGACATCACCATGGAAAAGGGAAGATACACCTGAATTAATGACTCAGGCACATCTTACCTATCGTTTATTCAAAGGTTTTGATATTTTGGGAGGGATGCAATATACATCAGGGGGCAATTTTAGACCCGCCACAGCACTTTTTTATGCCATTACACATAGAGATATCTTCTTTCTATTGAATCCTAAAGTTGAATTTACCAAAAATTATGATTCTGAATTAGTAACTGTTTTGGAATATACTCCAAAGATAAATAAGTCATTGAATCTCTATAGTCGTATTCAGACACTGTATAGCTTTGTACCAAATTCGGGGGATCATAATAGAAGCTATGTAATATTGAGAGCGGGTATAAATTATAAGGAGTTTACATTTGGTCCTGGAGCTCATTTAGACTGGTATGGACCAGAAAAGCTTTTTAAGAACAATGTTGGTATATTTGTTAGGGCATTGCTATATTAAACCTAATAAGTAATATACTTATTTTAGCTTTGAATAAACTTAACATAGCCGAATAATCAGATTATTCGGCTATGTTATTATTACTCCTATATTATTAGGTAATATATTACTATTATAGAAAGTAAAATTCACGTAGAAATTGTTATTCAAATATTGTATTTTAGAGAACGAACAATTATCTATGACTAAAGAAAATCCTACTTGTATGACAATAGAACAAGAGTTGAGCTATATCCCTGCTGTTCGAATTTTCAGCAATCCTGATGGCACAAGTGCATTTGAGTTAGGTAAGTTACCTACCTATGCACATGCTGAAATAAAAACCTTTTGGTTGAGTTCGCAGATTGAGAAATGGCAGATGGGTCGACATGTAGCTCCTCGCAGGCAATATGTAGTAACCCTAAAAGGGAAGTTGAAATTTAAAGTTAGTGATGGAACTACATTTGTTATAAAACCAGGTATCATACTATTGGCAGAGGATCTGACCGGAGAGGGCCACAGTTGGGAAATGATACAGGGAAAAAAATGGGTAAGATTATATATCCCTATGAAAGATGGTGCTGACAATTTATTTGTTGCTGATAATTTATAGGTTTATTGAAGTAATTAGGAGTGAGGGGCAGATGGACACAATTATGTACACGTGGTAGTAGTTAGAAGTAGAGCATGTATGCTTTAATTTTTCTGGACAAATGGCTATTGATTTGTATAGAAGGTCTATTGAGTATCTCTTCTATGGACGAATAGCTCCGTCAAGTAAGCGCTAACCTAGAAGTGGTAATAGGTATAGCAAGAATAGGTTCTTATATTGAAATTTTACAACATTTGTTAGATAAATACAACCTCTTTATGTTGTTTTTTGTCAGTATCTATTTTTGTATGCTTTGCTGTTTTTTGGATGTAATAGCATATCCAGCACGGACTAACAATATACCTATTGCTACACTCGTTGCCATATAAAAAAGTGCAAGGAATACTTCATTATGTACTATTAATGTAAGTGACTCTTTGGAGAAAGTAGAAAATGTGGTAAAACCACCGCAAAATCCTGTTACCAAAAGTAGATTCAGTTTGTTAGATAAATTTAGTTTTCCTACTAAAAGTCCAATAATGAAACAACCGACTACATTGGTTATAAATGTAGCTATTGGAAATTTTATATAACTTAAGTTCGTAAAAGCTAAACTGATAAAGTGCCGACAAATACTTCCTATACCGCCACCAAGGAATACAAAAACAATTCTGTTCATAGTACTTTTATTGTATTATAATATGGCTAAGTTGCCTCCCGCAAGGGTATATCCTATCAATACAGCTATTAAACCGAAGATAGGGGTAGATATTGCATACACTAATGCTAGGGTATTCTCTTTGGTATGGAAAAATAGAAATGATTCTTTTGAGAAACTCGAAAATGTAGTGAAGCCACCGCAAAAACCCGTAACAAAAAATGCGTCATAGAGCCCAGTTGGTTGCATTAAGGCGCTAAATATCCCAATCGCTAAGCAGCCTAGTACATCTGCGGTAAATGTACCCAAAGGAAATTTTCCCTTATAATAATAAGGGATGAGTTCTCCAATAAAATACCTTAATATACTGCCGAGTCCACCACCGACCAATATGAATAAGAATTCTTTCATAATTGTATGCTAATTAAACAATTGCATTAATAGAGCTATAATTGTTTAAACAGCAGGATTTCTATTTTGTTTGTGGATCTGAGTTATAAAAGCGTATAGACTGCCTTATACTGCTTGATGAAAAAGTAATTATTCCGTTATCCGCTTCCCTAAGATACACAAACTCCGCTCTACCTCATCTAAGACTGCTATATTCGGCAGCATCGCCCAATCTTCAAAACCCAAGTTTCTAAACAATCTTAAACTAGGTTCGTTATGTGTAAAAATAAAACCTAATATAGTTTTTATTCCATAATTAGGAGCTTGAGCAATACAATACGCAAGCACTTGCTTTCCATAACCTTTTCCTCTTTGATTTTCATCCAAATAGATACTTACTTCGGCAGTGCTATTATAGGCTGGACGGCCGTAGAAAGATTGAAAACTAACCCAACCTACAATGGCATTATTTTTATCTTCAATCATCCATAGTGGACGAGTCGAACTATTGTGATCTTCAAACCATTTTTTTCTATCATCTACAGTAATGGGCGTTGTATCTGCCGTTACCATACGTGATGCTATCGTTGAATTATATATGTCGACAATTATGTTTAAGTCCGAGAGCGTTGCGTTTCTATAGGTTAAAGTGTTCATATTTCCGTTAAATAGTATTGAAATAATATGCATTAGAAATTCTAATATCATACAATAAGCATGATGGCTAAATTACAAATTATAGTATGTTTATACGTATAAAATATGTGTAGATCGTGATTCATCTTTATACCTATTTACTTTAGTAGAATATTTATTAAATATTAAAATGGCTTAATATCTATAAATTTGATTTTGA